>JAWKMU010000007.1:0-2167 GCA_041392065.1 Flavobacteriaceae bacterium | reverse complement strand
TGCACAACAACGGCTATAGTCCATTGCTGCGGAATTTCCTAACCCGAAATTCCGTAACTTTACAAATGGCTGGTTCCTACTCCGAAAATCCTACACGGATTTTCGCCGCAACGGGACCATAGCCGGAAACGTTGTGCATAATGCTGAAAAAAATCCAACATCAAAATAAAAATCTTTGATTGAGGAAAACCATAAGGTAAAAACAAAACTAAATCGGAATTTTAAATCTAACCAAACTTTAAAAAATATGTCGAAAATTATTGTAACAATTGGAATCTTAATAGCATTTTTCTTCCTTTTTGGAATTATAGTTTTTGTAAACAAAGATGGTGGAACTCCTGGTCTATTAGGTTTAATTTTATTTGCGGGTTTGATTGCAGGACTTCGAGCTGTTTGGAAAAAACCCGAATCTAAAAGTGAAATCACCAAAACAGATAAACACCAACTTGATAAAAGAGAATAGAATTGTTTAAGGATTATTACTCAATATTAGAAATTTCAAAATCTGCGACACAAGCAGAAATCAAAATTGCTTTTAAAAAGCAAGCATTGAAATGGCATCCTGATAAAAATATCGGAATTGACACGACTCTGAAAATGCAAGAAATTAATGAAGCATATTTAATACTAAAGGATGAAGAGGCTAGATTAAGATATGATATTGAGTATGAAAAATTTAAAGAATTCCAGAAACAAACAAATTCGGAAAAAGTAGATAATGAAGAACCTGAAAATGAAAAAACTTATTCAGAATCAAAAACTTACAATTATGACGTTGAAGATAAAACTTTAGAAAAGTGGATAAGAAATGCACGTAGACAGGCAGTAGATTTAGCTAAACAAACATTAAAAGAAATAGCTGAATTAAGTGTAGAAGCAACTAAACAAGCAGGTTCAAAAATGCTTCAAATGTCAATTTATTATGGAATTTCAGCAATAATAGTAATGCTCTTATTTAGAGCTTGTAATTAAAACAATATGATTAAATCCAAACACATCTTATCAATTATTACAGTAACAACTGTAATTTTTTCTTGTAACCAGAAAAAGGAAACTACTTACTCTAAAAAAGATTTGAACAATGATTTTACTATAGAAATTCCATCAGACTATTTTAGTTATGGAAACAATGAGAATAGAAAAGTATGGAAATCTGGAGAGACTTCTTTTTTATTAGTGGAAACAAAATATTCCAATTCATCAGATTTAAATAAAGAAATTCAAGAATATGCTTCAGCTCAAGACTCAAAAGACCTTTATAAAAATAAAAGGTTAGTAAATACAGAAAATTTTGAGAATGAGAATTTAAAAGGAATAATTTCATTCTATAAAAGTGATGTTAAAGGTAAAGGTGCTGGATTAGTTACTCTTACATCTTACATAACCTTCGCAGTAGTCCAGTCAAATAACACCCAATTCAACATAGAGTCTATGACTTTGAGTGATGACAATTTTGACGAAATTTCAAAGAGTATTAAATCAATTTCCAGTCAAACAAATTCTATAAAAATTCCAGTAGCAAATTCATTTGACAAAAATAAAGCAATGGAAGAAGGTTATCAGGTTTTTCAAGAAGATGGTTTTATGGTTAAATGTAAAGGAGAATTAAAACTAGATAGGTTAAGAATACAACAAATGAAAGAAGCTGGAATGGGAGATAACTCAAAGCCTTATCACGTTTACAATAACGGAACAGATTATAATATAAATATAAGTTCTTTTGAAGAAGTTCTTTTTGGTAAAAACGACAAAGAAATAGAGGAGTACAATAAAAATGACTTGGACTACTATCAAACAAAATTTGATGAAATGTCAATAAAAAATAATCGTGGGAAATTTAAAAATTATGATGCTGTGTATTATGAAAATACCCAAGATAATAGATTAACCAAAGCAGTTTTTTTTCACCACAAAAAGAAAAGTTATATGCTACAAGTTACTGACAATACCAATGTAGAAAAGAAATTTTCAGATTTCATAGATACATTTGAAATTATAAATTAAAGCACTATGCACAACAATGGCTATAAGTAATTGCTTGTTCTCGCCTACTTTTGAAAATCCTCGCGGGTTTTCAGTTTAGTGTGTACTTGCAAAGTTAAGTGCTAAACCACGCAACTACTCATAGCCTAGACCGTTGTAATGCATTTGAGAAAATGAAAACATT
>JAWKMU010000006.1:0-277425 GCA_041392065.1 Flavobacteriaceae bacterium | reverse complement strand
AGCACTGTAAATATCCTGATTAAGTTAATGCCAAACAATACGTAACTTTACGTATTTTTTAGAAGCAATTTTGTAACCAATTAATTATCAGAAAATTAATTTTTCAATAAAACGCAAAAAAGAATAAAAAAAGCTTTGAACAACGTCATTCAAAGCTTTTTACACCTAAAAAATTTCTAGGTATTGATTAATAGCGTTACAAATATCGTGTATTTTTAAACTTGTGTCAATACGTAACTTTACGTATTTTTTATTAAGTAGTTTTCATTTTCTTTTGCCCAAACCAAAAGGCTATTTTGTTTTGGAAGCAAGTTTAATTTCTTTATAATGTTGCTCTTGTGTTTTTCTACTGTCCTAGTTGAAATATTTAATAAATCACCTATTTCAACTCCAGTTTTATTAAGAGCTATATGTCTTACTATTTCTTGTTCTGTTGAGGTAAGAAGATTAAATTCTTCGCAAATGGTATCTGAAAGTAAATACTGGGTTAAGTCCTCACTAAAATAAGACTTGCCATTATTAACGGCTTTGATGCAGTTTTCTATTTCTGCAAGTGCAAATTCTTTTAAAATATAACCTGAAACATTTAAAGATTTTGCTTGGTCGTATAAGGTTTTATCTTTTTCGAAGGTTATAAGAACAATTTTTGTATTGAGATTGTTTTCCTTGCAAGCTCCAGCAATTTCAATGCCTGTCATTATTGGCATTCTAATATCTAAAATAGCAATATCAGGCTGAGTTTTTAAAATCGAATTATAAGCTTGTTTACCATTTGTTTCTGAGGCAATAACGTTATAGCCTTTTTCTACTAAAAAGTCTTGAAGTCCTTTTAAAACAAGTGGATGATCGTCAGCTATTAATATAGATGGTTGCATTTAGGGAGTTTGTTAGGTTGCTATTTAGAGCTTAAGATATAAATATTTTTTTTCGTAGTCTATTATGGCTTTTCCTTTTTTTAAAATATCTGCTCCTATAATACCATGAACAGGTTTAGAGTTGTGAGCCGTAAGAGCAGAGTTTACATGTGTTAAGCTAAATAAAACAATCACAGATTTAGAGTCTTTCCATTTTCCAATGGTAAATTTATTTTTTTCTGAGGTTTGAGTTTTCATGTCTATAGCACCTGCTCCAGCAGCTTTTATGTTAGATTCCTCAACCTTTAATTTAAATAAAGTTGCAGTATCAAAATCTACACACGAGTTTGATGCTCCAGTATCTAATATAAACAAGCCTTTAACACCATTAATTTTTGCTATTATTTCAAAGTGATTGGTTTTTGTAAGATGTAGTTTGATTTTGGTATAGCCTTGTTTCAATAAAAAATCCTGTAACATATTATTCGTTTATTTTTCAAATATAACAATCAAAGCTTACTTTAGCTACATGATTATTACTGATACTCACACACATCTTTACAGCGAAGCTTTTGATAACGATCGTGATGTTATGATGAAGCGTGCTTTGGACTTAAATATTGAGCGTTTTTTTATCCCAGCTATTGATTCTTCTTATACAAAAGCAATGTTTGATTTAGAAAAAGCATATCCTAATAATGTACATTTAATGATGGGTTTGCATCCAACCTCTGTAAAAGAAAATTATAAAGAAGAGCTTGAGCATGTTAAAAATCTTTTTAAACAAAGAACTTTTGTAGCTGTTGGAGAAATTGGTATTGACTTATATTGGGATAAAACCACATTAGCAATCCAGCAAGATGCTTTTAAACAGCAAATACAATTAGCAAAAAAATATAAATTACCAATTGTGATTCATTGTAGAGAAGCATTTGATGAGATTTTTGATATTTTAGATGAAGTAAATGACGATGATTTATTTGGAATTTTTCATTGTTTTACTGGAAGCCTTGAACAAGCAAAACAAGCCATATCATACAACATGAAACTTGGAATTGGTGGTGTAGTTACCTTTAAAAATGGAGGAGTTGATAAGTTTATTAATCAAATAGCCTTAAAACATATTGTTTTAGAAACAGATTCACCTTATCTATCACCTACACCATATAGAGGAAAACGAAACGAAAGCAGCTATATAATTAATGTACTCAACAAACTGTCGGAACTATATAATGTTTCTTCAGAAGAAATTGCTAAGATTACAACTGCTAACTCAGTAGAAGTATTTAAAATTTAACCATGTACAAACCTAACATCCTTTTAATATATACTGGAGGAACTATCGGAATGATTAAAGATTCTGAAACTGGAGTACTTAAAGCTTTTGATTTTGATAACCTTCTGGAAAAAATACCAGAACTAAAATTATTAGACTGTACCATTGAAACTGTTTCATTTGATAAGGCTATTGACTCTTCAGATATGAATCCATCTTATTGGGTAAAAATTGCTGAAATTATAGAATTACATTACAATCATTGTGATGGCTTTGTAGTTTTGCATGGAAGCGATACAATGAGTTATTCAGCTTCGGCATTAAGTTTTATGTTAGAAAATTTAAATAAACCAGTAATTTTTACTGGCTCGCAATTACCAATTGGTGATTTACGAACAGATGCCAAAGAAAATTTAATTACATCTATCCAAATAGCATCTTTAAGAGACAACAACAAGCCACTCATTAAAGAAGTAACTCTTTACTTTGAATATAAATTGTATAGAGGAAACAGAACTACAAAAATAAATGCAGAACATTTTGAAGCCTTTGCATCTTTAAACTATCCTGATTTGGTTGAATCTGGTGTGCATTTAAAAATTAACAAAGATTTTTTATTGTTGCCAAAAGCAAATAAAAAGCTGCAAGTGCATAAAAATCTGAATACTAATGTCGCTATTATTAAGTTGTTCCCTGGTATTTCTGAAGAAATATTAAGTGCAATTTTAAAAGTTCCAAACTTACAAGGTGTAGTATTGGAAACTTATGGAGCAGGCAATACAACAACTGCAACATGGTTTATTAAATTATTAATAGAAGCTATTCAAAAACGTATATACATTATTAATGTAACCCAATGTTCAGGTGGTAGTGTCATAATGGGACAATACGAAACAAGCGCCCAACTTAAACATATTGGGGTGATTTCTGGAGGAGATATAACAACAGAGGCAGCAATAACTAAATTGATGTATTTGCTTAGCAAAAATTTATCTGCCGAGAGTTTTAAAGCTAGTTTTGAGCGCTCTTTAAGAGGTGAAATCTCTTAAAATTAACAAACAAAGTTTTAGGGTTTAAAGTTTTTTTTGTTATTTGCCCTACTGTAATACTAAAATTACAGAGAGGTGGCCGAGTGGTCGAAGGCGCACGCCTGGAAAGTGTGTATACGCCAAAAGCGTATCGAGGGTTCGAATCCCTTCCTCTCTGCTGTAATTTTTATTTTTTAATTACAAAATTTTTATATCTTTAACACTTTAACTAATAAAATTAAGATCAAGAACAATGAAAAGATTATTTTCTATTCTAGCCATTGCATGCGTTATGGCATTCGGAACCGTTAATGCAAACACAAATGCAAACACAAACACAATTGTTAATACAGTTGTAAATTCAACTCAAGATGAAGCAGCCGCAGATGTTGCGACAGAAAAGAGTTTTCATCAAGAATTAAAAAAGCGTTTTATTGAAGGTGGACCAGGGTTCATGGGAATTGTATTATTATGTTTAATTCTTGGATTAGCAATAGCTATAGAGAGAATTATCTTTTTGAACCTTTCTACCACAAACTCTAAAAAATTAGTACAAGATGTAGAAGATGCATTAGCATCTGGTGGTGTTGAAGCTGCAAAAGAAGTTTGCAGAAACACAAAAGGACCTGTTGCTTCAATATTCTATCAAGGTTTAGATAGAGCAGATGAAGATATTGATGCTGCTGAAAAAGCTGTAGTAGCTTATGGAGGCGTTCAAATGGGACAACTTGAGAAAAATGTGTCTTGGGTTTCTTTATTTATTGCATTGGCACCAATGCTTGGGTTTATGGGTACAGTAATTGGTATGATTGATGCCTTCGATAAAATTGAAGCAGCTGGAGATATGCAGCCTTCACTTGTTGCAGGTGGTATTAAAATAGCATTATTAACAACTGTATTTGGTCTTATTGTTGCGATTATACTTCAAATATTCTACAACTATATCATTGCAAAAATTGACAGTATAGTTAATGATATGGAAGATGCATCAATCTCTTTGATGGATTTATTAGTAAGACACAAGAAGTAATCTAAAAACGCAAAAACAATTATGGGTTTACATAAAATAATAAAAATAGCTGCAGCAGCGTTAAGTATTTTAGGAATTGTCTTTTTAATTATGATAATTTCTAAAGGAGACGATGCAATAAAAGCTATGGCAGAACAAGGGCAATCAAGTGGTGTAGACTATATGTCTTACATAGCCTATGTAATATTAGGATTGGTTTTGGCCTTTGTAGTAATGTTTGTTTTGAAAAACATGTTTTCTAACAAAGACACATTAATGAGCACCATTAAAGGAGTTGGCTCGTTTTTACTATTAGCGTTAATTTGCTACTTTGTATTTGCAAAAGGAGTAGAGACACAACTTAGAGATGGAGAAACTTTATCTGCTACTGGAGATAAATTAGTTGGAGCTGGATTATATATGTTTTACGCATTGGCAATAATTGCCAGTGGTTCAATGTTGTTTTTCGGTCTTAAAAAAATGATTAAATAAGTATTATGGCAAAAAGAGCAGCACCAGAAGTTAATGCAGGCTCAATGGCCGACATTGCCTTCTTATTGTTAATATTTTTCTTGGTAACAACAACTTTGGAAAAAGATTCTGGAATAGCCAGAAAACTTCCACCAATGGAAGAATCTGAAGAAGATGTAATTATCAAACAAAAAAATATTTTTACAGTACTTATAAATAATAAAGATCAGTTACTGGTTGAAGACGAGTTGATGCAACTTAAAGATTTAAAAGCTGCAGCAGTTAAGTTCTTAGACAATGGAGGCGATGGTTCTTGTGGCTATTGCAAAGGGTCTAGAGATCAAAACTCATCAGACAATCCTGATAAAGCGATTATATCTCTTAAAAATGCAAGAGAAACATCTTATAAGCAGTACATTTCGGTTCAAAATGAACTTGTAGGTGCTTACAACCAGTTAAGAAATAGAAGAGCCTTAGAGTTAGGCCCTCAAAAAGGGTTTCCTGATATGGACTTTATAGCGATGGAGAAAAACTATAGTGATGTAAAATGGTTCGGTAATAAAGAGAAGTTAGGTGAGGTGATTGACCAAATTAAAGCTGAGTACCCACAAAAATTATCTGAAGTTCAAGAACAATAGTATTAAAAACATATAAACCATGTCTAAGTTTAAAAAGAAAAAAAGTGGTGATTTGCCACCAGTGAGTACAGCGTCTTTACCAGATATTGTATTTATGTTATTGTTCTTTTTTATGGTGGCTACCGTAATGAGGGAGAATACCTTAAAGATTGAGAACAATTTACCAAATGCAGATCAAATTGAGAAGTTAGAAAAAAAGGACTTGGTAATGTATATTTATGCAGGCAAGCCAAGTTCTAATTATAAAGATCAATATGGTACAGAAGCAAGAATTCAGTTAAATGATAACTTTGCAGATGTTAGTGATATCGCTGCTTTTATAGCTGCTGAGAGAGCATCTAAAAGAGAAGAACTAATCCCTTTTTTAATTACTTCGTTAAAAGTTGATAAAGATGCAAATATGGGATTGGTTGGAGATATAAAGCAAGAGCTTAGAAAAGTCAATGCTTTAAAAATTAATTACGCTGCTATTCAAGGAGAAGTTTCTAAAAATAAATAGCAGTTATCTTATTTTATTAGATTGTAAAAAAGGCATTCAATAGTTGAGTGCCTTTTTTTACTTTAATCTTTTTTAACAGATTATGAAACCTATTTTCTTTGTTTTTACTTTATTTATGTTGTTTGGTAATTCATTGAATGCCCAAGAAGGAATTAAAAATCCTAATGAATTAGATTCCTTGTATAGAGAAGACCAGATTTATTTTGGAGTTACATACAATATTCTTAATAACAAGCTTCGGGATATGTCACAAAATGGGTTTTCAGGAGGGTTTCATTTTGGGTTTATAAGAGATTTTCCAATAAACCATCAAAGAAATATTGCCTTAGGCATTGGTTTAGGGCTGTCTTCAAGCTCTTTTAATCAAAATTTAAAAATATCTGAATCCAATGGAACATTCGATTTTGAAGTTTTATATAGTGGAGACTTTAGAAAAAATAAGTTTGATCTCTATCAGCTTGAACTTCCTTTTGAGTTTCGCTGGAGAACTTCTACTCCTGAAACATATGATTTTTGGCGTATTTATACAGGATTTAAGATAGGTTATGTATTTTCATCCAGAACAAAATTCGTTGCTACAAATGAGTCTTACAAAACAAGCATTGATAATGCAATAAATAGACTACAATATGGACTTACTTTAAGCTCTGGTTACGATAGCTGGAATTTGCACGTTCATTATGCACTTAATACGATCTTTAAACAAGACAAAATTAATGATGATGAGTCTTTTGATTTAAGTATTATTAAAGTTGGGCTTATGTTTTATATTCTATAGCCAATAGTTTAAAAGGATAAGTTGAGGAATTAATCCAATAAAAAAACCAACAATCAATTCAATATTTGAGTGCGCATTCATGTGTAACCTTGAAGTGGCAATGGCTCCAATAATAATTGAAAACAACGCAATTGTACCAATTATGTTTATACTAAAATGAATGCTTAAGGCTATAAAAAACATAAATATGCCTCCAGCAGCAATCATGTGTATGCTCGCTTTAAATTTTAAAATAGCCAAAAAGAGGCAAGCCAATGTTGAGAATAAAACCCCAACAAAGAAATAATAAAGTTCAACCATTTCGTTTGCTGTGATGATACGTTGTGTAATCAATACAACAATTATTACGTTTAAAAACAGTGGTATTATACGCTCTTTTGTGCTATCTAAATGTATAGAGAATACCTTATTGGTTGTTTTGAGCAAGTAGTACAATAAAATGGGTAAAATAATCGTGAATAAAGCAAGAGCAAATAATTTTGCTTTAATAAATGGCATTGGGATGTATCTTGGTGCTTTTGAAAAATAAAATACAGCACCAATAAAAGGCATAAATAAAGGATGAAAAATATATGATATGCTTTTTAAAATGCGATCCAAATTAGATTTGTTTTCTTAAACGTGCTACTGGCAAATCCAGCTGTTCTCTATATTTTGCAACTGTTCTTCTGGCAATTGGGTATCCTTTATCTTTAAGTATTTTTGCCAATTTTTCATCAGTTAAAGGTTTTTTCTTGTTTTCTTCTTTAATTACAGTTTCAAGAATTTTCTTTATTTCTCGAGTTGAAACCTCTTCACCTTGGTCATTAGTCATAGATTCACTAAAGAATTCTTTAATTAATTTTGTGCCATAAGGTGTGTCTACATACTTACTATTAGCAACTCTTGAAATTGTTGAGACATCCATTTCAATTTCATCAGCAATGTCTTTTAATATCATTGGCTTTAATTTACGTTCGTCACCAGTTAAAAAATATTCTTCTTGATAGCGCATAATGGCACTCATTGTAACAAATAGAGTCTGTTGACGTTGCTTTATCGCCTCGATAAACCATTTAGCAGCATCTAATTTTTGCTTTATAAAAATTACAGCATCTTTTTGAGACTTTGATTTGTCTTTCGATTCTTTATAACCTTTAAGCATATCGTTATATTCTCTTGATACATGTAGCTCTGGAGCATTTCTGCCATTAAGGGTAAGGTTAAGCTCTCCATCAACAATATGTATTGTAAAATCTGGGACAACATGCTCTATCGCTTTTGTGTTACCAGCATAGGAACTTCCTGGTTTAGGGTTTAACCGTTCAATTTCAAGGATGGCATCTTTAAGCTGAATTTCGGTAACATCAAACTTTTGAAGCAATTTTTGGTAATGCTTTTTTGTAAATTGCTCAAAGGCTTTATCTATAATATCGATGGCTAATTCTATATTTGGGTTTTGAGGCTTTCTATGCAATTGTATTAAAAGACACTCTTGCAAATTTCTTGCTCCAACACCAGCAGGATCTAATTGATGTACCTTTTTTAGGATACTCTCTATTTTTTTCTCATCAGTATATACGTTTTGAGTAAAAGCAAGGTCGTCCATAATGTCACTTAATGAGCGTCGTATGTAGCCGCTTTCGTCTACACTACCAACCAAAAATTCGGCAATTTGTTCTTCTTCCTCATCTAATCTAAAAGTACTAAGTTGGTTAGTTAGATGTTGTGTAAAGGATATTCCAGAGGCATAAGGTATGCTTCTATCTTCATCGTCAGAACTATAGTTGTTAGTTTGCATTCTATAGTCTGGAATCTCGTCATCACTCAAGTATTCGTCTACGTTAATGTCTTCTGCACCAATAGAGTCGTTATCGTTAAAGTCTTCACTATTATCAAAATCATCATCAAAATCATCTGAAGTTTCTTTGCCGCTTTCCAGAGCTGGATTTTCTTCTAATTCTTGTTTTAGTCGTTGCTCAAAAGCTTGCGTAGGTAATTGTATCAGCTTCATCAATTGTATTTGCTGAGGTGATAATTTTTGAGATAACTTAAATTGTAAATGTTGTTTAAGCATTTTAATTTGGGTTTTTATAAAAATAAAAAAAACAATCTACATTGGTAAAAAACGAAGATTGTTTTATTTATTATTTTTCTTACTTTGGAAGTAATTAAAATTCTGCATTTTGAGGAGTTCTTGGATAAGGAATTACGTCTCTAATATTTGTCATTCCTGTTGCAAACATCACTAAACGCTCAAACCCTAATCCAAAACCTGAATGAACAGCTGTACCATATTTTCTAAGGTCTAAGTACCACCATAATTCTTCTTCAGGAATATCAAGAGCAGCCATTTTTTGTTTTAAAACATCTAATCGTTCTTCACGTTGGCTTCCACCTACAATTTCACCAATTCCTGGGAATAAGATATCCATTGCTCTAACGGTTTTGCCATCTTCATTTAAACGCATATAAAACGCTTTTATATTTGCTGGATAATCATATAATATTACAGGACAGTTAAAGTGTTTTTCAACAAGAAAACGCTCATGCTCACTTTGTAAATCGGCTCCCCATTCTTCAATAATATAGTTAAATTTCTTTTTCTTGTTTGGCTTACTATTTCTTAAAATATCAATAGCTTCAGTATATGTGACACGTTTAAAGTTATTGTCTACCACAAAACGAAGTTTCTCAGTTAGAGTCATTTCATTACGTTCGGCTTGTGGTTTTGACTTGTCTTCTTGTATTAAACGTTGCTCTAAAAATTCTAAATCTTCTTTGTTGTTTTCAAGCACGTAACCAATAACTGATTTCATAAAATCTTCAGCCAAGTCCATATTACCATGTATGTCCATAAAAGCAACTTCAGGTTCTATCATCCAGAATTCAGCTAAATGACGTGATGTGTTAGAGTTTTCTGCTCTAAACGTAGGCCCAAAAGTGTAGACTTTGCCAAGTGACATGGCATAAGTTTCAGCTTCTAATTGACCAGAAACCGTTAGGTTGGTTTCTTTTCCAAAGAAATCTTTTGAGTAATCTACAGTTCCATCATCCTTAAGAGGAGGATTTTTAGCATCTAAGGCACTTACTCTAAACATCTCACCAGCACCTTCTGCATCACTTCCAGTAATGATAGGAGTGTGCATATAATAAAAGTTGTTCTCGTTAAAATACTTATGAATAGCAAATGATAATGACGAACGCAAACGCATTACAGCACTAAACGTATTTGTTCTAGTACGTAAATGTGCATTTTCACGAAGAAACTCAAACGAATGCTTTTTAGGTTGTATTGGGTAAGTCTCAGGATCTGAATCTCCTAAAATATCAATAGAATTTACCTGAACTTCAACACTTTGTCCTTTTCCTTGACTTTCAACTAATATTCCTTTTATATGAATAGCAGCTCCTGTAGTGATACGTTTTAAGGTTGCTTCATTTAAATTTTCAAAGTCAACAACACATTGAATATTATTAATAGTCGATCCATCATTTAATGCAATAAAACGATTCGCTCTAAAGGTTCTTACCCAACCATTAACCTGAATGTCTATTTGTGTCTGTTTTTCCGAAAGCAATTCGGCAACTGTTCTCAACGTCATTTGTTTTTACTTTTTAAGGTGCAAAGATAAATGTTTCAACTAAATTATTTGTCGCCATTTTCATCTTCTTCAGGTATGATTTTAAAATTAGGTTCTTTTAAAACTTCTTTATTGGCAATACTTCTTTCAAGTGATAAGAGCAGAGATGGTAAAAGCAATAAGTTGGACAACATTGCAAACAATAATGTTACTGATACTAAAGCACCGAGTGCAACCGTACCACCAAAACTTGATATGATGAAAACAGAAAAACCAAAGAACAAAACAATAGAAGTATAAAACATACTAACTCCTGTTTCTCTAAGTGCTGCAAAAACCGATTTTCGTATTTTCCAATGGTTGGCTTGTAATTCTTGTCTGTATTTTGCTAAAAAGTGAATCGTATCATCAACAGAAATACCAAAGGCAATGCTAAACACTAATATGGTTGATGGTTTTATTGGTACACCAAGATAACCCATTAAACCTGCTGTGATTAAAAGTGGTAAAAGGTTAGGAATTAATGATACAATAATCATTCTGAAAGAACGAAACATATATGCCATAAATAAAGAAATCAGTACAATGGCTAATGATAGAGATAAGATTAAATTATTGACTAAAAAGTAAGTTCCTTTTTGAAATAGATACGCTTTTCCTGTTAAGGTGACGTTATAGTTTTCTGATGGAAATACTTTGTCTATTTTGTCTCTTAAATTTTCTTCAATACGTTCCATTTTATCAGTACCAATATCTTTCATAAAGGTTGTGATTCTGGCATATTGACCTGTGGAATCAACAAAATTCTTCAACAAGTCGATGTCTTGTGATGAGTTTTTGGCATATGATAAAATAAAACTATTTTCTTGTGAGGATGGTAGTTGGTAATATTTTGGATTACCATTGTAATATGCTTGCTTAGAATATTTTACTAAACTTACTACCGAAATTGGTTTTGATAGCTGAGACGTTTCGGTTATAAGCTCTTCAAGTTCATCCATTCGTTTAAGGTTAGATAGTTTCATCACACCTTTTTTGCGCTTAGTGTCTACCATTATCTCTAATGGCATAACACCATTAAACTCGTTTTCAAAAAACTTTATGTCTTTGTAAAATTCAGCTTTTCTTGGCATGTCATCAATCAAACTACCAGAAATTTTTATTTGGTAAATGCCTATAATACTTGCAATAAGTAAAATTAAGGCTGTTACATATATGGTAATTTTTTTATAGCGAACCATACGTTCCATCCAATCTACAAAAGTGTTTATCCAACGTTTGTTTAAATGCTCAAGATGTCTGTCTTTAGGCATTGGCATGTAACTGTAAATAATCGGAATGATAAGTAAGCATAGTATAAAAATGGCAAGAATACTTAATGATGCTACAGTTCCGAACTCTTTTAGCAAAGTGCTCTCGGTAACTATAAATGTTGCAAAACCAGAAGCGGTTGTTACGTTTGTCATTAAAGTTGCATTTCCAATTTTAGTAATGACACGTTGTAGCGACTTAGCCTTGTTGCCATGTTTATTCACTTCGTGTTGATATTTGTTAATAAGGAAAATACAATTTGGTATTCCGATAACAATAATCAAAGGTGGAATCAATGCTGTTAGTACAGTAATTTCGTATTCAAGTAAACCAATAATACCAAAGGTCCACATAACACCAATAAGCACAACAACCATAGAAATAAAGGTGGCTCGCCATGACCTGAAAAAGAAGAAAAATATTAATGAAGTTACACCAAGTGCAGCAACAATGAACATACCAATTTCATCAATGATATTTTGTGAGTTTAGTGTTCGTATATAAGGCATTCCTGAGATACGAACATCTAAATGGGTTTCTGTTTCAAATGCTTCAACTTTTGGGATTAAAACATCTGTAATAAAATCTTTTCTTGCTGGTGTGTTAACGATATTTTTATCTAAGTAAATGGCAGATCTTATCGCTTTGCTGCTTTTATTAAACAGAAAATTATCGTAAAAAGGGTATTGCTCAAACAATTCGTTTTGTAAAGTTGAAATTTCATCTTTTGAACGAATGGAATCTTTAATAAAAGGAACTAAATCAAATTGTTGAAGTTCATTGTTTTTAACCAATTTCTGTAAATCTTTTATAGATACTACAGTTTCGACGTCTATAGAAGTTTTAAATGCGCTCGATAATTTGTTCCAAGCGTTTAGGTTTTTAACCGTAAAAACAGAGCTATCTTTAACACCTAAAACAATTAAGTTGCCTTCATTACCAAAGGTTTTAAGAAATTCATTGTAATTTATGTTTACTTCATGGTCATCAGGCAATAGGTTCGCTTCTGTATATGTAAAGCGCATTTTATCCCATTGCATTCCCATAAAGAATGTAACCATTAATACAACAATAATGATGCCTATTCTATTGCGCAAAATCAATCGTGCAATAGTTTCCCAAAAGCCTACTGAGAACAATTTAGTCATATCAAATTTTGATGTGCAAAGGTATGTAAATAGTTAGTAAAAATGATGGATGGCAGCACTAAATCTCTTATCTGTTGAGACTTAAGTTAAAAGTGAATTTTAAGGCTAAATTATCGTCAAATCTTGGTAGATGATATGCTCCATGTCTGTATGCAAAACTTAATCCAAAACCGAAAAACAATTTATTGATTTCTAATCCTGCTTCTGAAAAACCATGTTCCAAAGTGCTAAAATTTATGTTTTCGTGCCGAGATATATTATTCATGTTCCCTAAGGCATATTTATAAATAAAAACAAGCTCTGGCTTTAGCCAAGGAGAAATTTTTATAGGGCTCAATTTATGCTTCATTTGAATCGTAATCAACCTATCTGAGTAAAATTCATTAAAGTACATGGTTTCAAAACTATTTGTGCCAGCAACAGAAAAACGTTGCAAGATAGTTTCCTTGCTAACATTGTTTGGATAAGCATGATAAGCATGAGTAATTGGGACATCACCATTTGATAAACCACCAGAAAACACAAATTCCGTAAAGGCTCCTTTTTGATGCTTAAATTGTTGAATAGTTCTAAGGTCTAATTTGGAGAATCCAAAATCACTTTTAAATAAGTTGAAAAAACTTTTAATGTATTGTAATGTAAATTTAGGAAACCCATTTTTTGTTTCTGCAATTCCTGATGGAGTTTGCTCGAATTTACTAAATGGACTTAATTGAGCTGAAATGGTTAGTAAGCTTAATTTATAGTTTTCAATAATTCCTAAATCTTCATGATTATAGTTGTAATTAAATTTTGGATCAATTTTACTGTGAGCAAATTGAGTTTCGATTAATATTTTTGGAGAAAATTGATGCTCAATAGAAACAGCTTTTGTGTTGTGTTTAAAAAACGATTCGATATTTATTAGTCGTGGTTCAAAGAGCTGAAAAAAACGCTGGTCTGTTAAAAAAATTGAGCTTCCTGTTTCCTGTAAATCATCAGTGTAATTAGCATTTAGCCAAGTATTGGTTTCTTTTACCAAGCGAAAACCTACTCCAATGCTGTATTTGAATTCTTCATCTAAAAAGCCATAAACTGTATAACCTTCAACCCGAAACATTTCAGATAAGTTAGAATTTGTTATTCCACCAATTCCAGTCCTGAAACCTTCATACGGATTATACTTTATTAAATACCTTAAGTCAAAATCGAAATATTTGGTTTCTACATAACCATTTTCAAGTGCTTTTAAAAAGAAGGATTTAGGTATCGAGTCTGTTAATGATTCTGATTGGGCTTGGCTGTTTGAAGCAAGTAGAAAAAATAAGAAGAAAATAGGGAAGCAATATTTCATCAATAGAAAATGATTTTTTCTTAATGCAAAAGCGCAGTATCAATTTGTAAATTTAAAAACGTGTCTATATCCAACACAAAAAAAGCGACTTTAGTGTCGCTCTTTGTTTATACTGTCATAATTTCTTTTTCCTTGATTTGAAAAATGGCATCTACTTTTTTCACGTAATTATCGGTCATTTCCTGAACATCAACTTCTGTATTTTTTTGCAGGTCTTCAGAAATTTCGTCTAATTTTTTAATATCGTTATTTGCATCTTTTCTTGCATTTCTAATGCCAATTTTTGCGTCTTCAGCTTCAGCTTTTGCTTGTTTTGCTAAATCACGTCTGCGCTCTTCAGTTAATGGTGGCACATTTATAATAATGCTTTCTCCATTATTCATTGGGTTAAAACCAAGGTTTGCAATCATAATAGCACGTTCAATTTCTTGTAACATACTTTTTTCCCAAGGTGCAACAGTAATGGTTCTTCCATCAGGAGTATTTACATTAGCTACTTGGTTAAGAGGTGTTTGAGAGCCATAATAATCTACCATAACACTGCCAAGCATTGCAGGGCTGGCTTTACCAGCTCTAATGTTCACAAACTGCTTCTCTAAATGCTTAATTGCAGCATCCATAGCTTCTTTTGCTGTATCTAAAATAAATTGTAATTCTTCGTTCATTTTAAATGTGTTTTTTAATTCATTTTGACAAAAATTGAGCCAAACTGAATCATAAATTAACGGTTGTACCAATGTTTTCTCCAGAAACTACTTTTAGCAGATTTCCTTTTTTGTTCATATCAAAAACAATGATTGGTAAATTGTTTTCCTGACTTAAGGTAAAAGCTGTTGTGTCCATTACTTTTAGTCCTTTTTTAAGGACATCATCAAAACTAATATAATCAAATTTTATAGCTGCAGAATCTTTTTCAGGATCTGCGGTGTAAATACCATCAACCCTTGTGCCTTTTAAAATAACATCAGCTTCAATTTCTATGGCTCTTAAAACAGCCGCAGAATCTGTAGTGAAATAAGGATTTCCTGTGCCACCACCAAAAATAACAACTCGTCCTTTTTCTAAATGACGCATAGCTCTACGTCTTATAAAAGGTTCTGCTACTTCATTAATTTTTATTGCTGTTTGCAATCTGGTAGGAACTTTTGCATTTTCAAGAGCACTTTGTAAAGCTAAGCCATTAATAACAGTTGCAAGCATTCCCATATAATCACCTTGCACTCGATCCATTCCTTTACTTGCGCCAGCAACTCCCCTAAAAATATTGCCTCCACCAATTACGATGGCTACTTCAACACCTAAATCTGTTATAGTTTTAATATCTTGGGCATATTCCGATAATCGTTCAGGGTCAATTCCATATTGACGAGAGCCCATTAATGCTTCGCCAGAGAGTTTGAGTAGGATTCTTTTATATTTCATTATTTATGGATATATGTGCAAATATAACATTCATTTTTTTAAAAGCTCAAGCAAATATTATTATAATTATATCGTTATATTTATAAAAATTTTTGATTATGAAGAATTATTTTAAGCTTTTTACATTATTGATTTGTGTTGGAATTTTTAGTTGTTCAAAAAGTGACGACTCTGGCAATAATGGAGGAAATGGAGGAGGAGGGTTAGACGCTCAAGCTACTTACAGAATAACTTTTACTACCAATTGGACCGATACTACTCATCCAACAGACTATCCTGATAATGCCAGTTTTGGCAGAGTATTTATCGCAGCTCATAGTCCTGCAAAAAATATTTTTATTATGAATACTCTTGCTTCAGATGGGTTAAAGTTGTATGCTGAAGATGGAGATTTAAGTGGACTTATAAGTGAGCATAGTGGTGGAGAAGACGATACTGCAATGACTATTATTACAGGTAGTTCTAGCGTTGGTACAAGTACTACTGTTACTTTTGATATTAATGTCACACCTACAAATACTAGAATAAGTTTTGTGTCTAAAATATCACCAAGTCCTGATTGGTTTGTTGGTGTGCCTTCCTTTAATTTGGTAAATGGAGATGTATTAATAGAAAGTGCATCTGTTAGACTATATCCTTTAGATGCTGGTTCAGATTCAGGAATGACATACGAATCTCCGGACAATCCAGAACCTGGCCCAATTACTCAAATTCAAGGATTACCCTTCAGTAGTGGTTCGATTCAATCCACTCAAGTAGGAACTTTAAGTATTGAAAGAATAGACAATTAAATTTAAAACTATTCATATAAAAAAGCATCTCTAAAAGAGATGCTTTTTTTAATTATTAAGAGGTTTATTATCCTAAAGTAACACGCACAAAACCTTTTACAGCAACATCGCCATATGTTTTAACATAATCAGAAACACTTTGCTTTTCATTTTTAATGAAATTTTGGTCTAACAAACACTGCTCTTGATCTAAAGTTGTGTTATCAGAAATAAAACGATCCATTTTACCTGGAAGGATTTTGTCCCAAATTTGTTCAGGTTTTCCTTCAGCTTTTAATTCAGCTTTGGCATTTTCTTCAGCTTTTGCTAAAACCTCAGCTGTTAATTGAGCCATTGAAATGTATTGAGGTACATTTTTAAGGGTCTTACCTAAACGAGCAAGTTCTTCGTTTTCTTTTTCAATAACTGCGATTCTTGCTTCAGTTTCTGAAGCAACAAAAGCTGGATCAAAATCTTTGTAAGACAAAGTTGTTGCTCCCATTGACGCAACTTGCATAGCTAAGTCTTTTGTTAATTCATCAGCTTTATCAATAGCATTATCTAAACCAACAATTGCAGCGATTTTATCTATATGTGTGTAAGCGCCAACGTAAGGAGCTTCAATTCTTTCAAATGCAGTAATATCAATTTTTTCGCCAATTACTCCAGTCTGCTCGATTAATTTTTCGGCAACTGTTATACCGTTAAAATCTGCATTTAAGAAATTTTCCTTATTGGTATGGTTAATAGCAATGTTTACAAATTCTTCAGCCAAAGCCTTAAAAGATTCGTTTTTCGCCACGAAATCTGTTTCGCAAGCTAATACGATAGCCACACCAACAGTATTGTTTTCATTGATTTTTGTAATTGCCACACCTTCGGTAGATTCTCTATCTGCTCTTTTTGCAGCAACTTTTTGACCTTTTTTACGTAATACCTCAATAGCTTTATCAAAGTTTCCTTCTGCTTCTACTAAAGCATTTTTACAATCCATCATTCCTGCACCAGTAGCTTGTCTTAGTTTGTTTACTTCTGCTGCCGTAATTTTTACTGTATTTTCCATGATTTATTTAATATAAAAGCCGTTTAATTTTTTTGAAAAAAAGAACCAAACGACTTATAAAGGTTTATAATTTATATGTTTATTCTTCTTCGTCCTGAATGGTTGCTTTAGCTTTTTTGCCTTTTGTTTTAGTAGCATCAGAACCTTCAGATTTTGAAGATTTTTCAGCTTTTCTATCGGCTAAACCTTCAGCAATTGCTGTAGTTACGTGTGATAATATTGTATCGATAGATTTTGAAGCATCATCATTTGCTGGAATAACATAATCAACTTGACGTGGATCAGAGTTAGTATCTACCATTGCAAAGATTGGAATGTTTAATTTTTGCGCTTCTTTAATTGCAATATGTTCACGTTTAATATCTACAACAAACAATGCACCTGGAAGACGAGTCATATCAGAAATAGAACCTAAGTTTTTTTCTAATTTTGCTCTTAAACGGTCTACTTGTAAACGTTCTTTCTTTGAAAGGGTATCAAATGTTCCGTCTTTTTTCATTCTATCAATAGAAGCCATTTTCTTTACAGCTTTTCTAATAGTAACAAAGTTGGTTAACATTCCGCCTGGCCATCTTTCAGTAATGTAAGGCATGTTTACGTTTCCAGCTTTTTCAGAGACAATGTCTTTTGCTTGTTTTTTGGTAGCAACAAATAATATTTTTCTACCTGATGCTGCTATTTTTGCTAAAGCTTGAGATGCTTCGTCTAGTTTTGCAGCTGTTTTATATAGATTGATAATGTGAATTCCATTACGCTCCATATAAATGTAAGGAGCCATATTTGGATCCCATTTCCTGGTTAAATGCCCAAAGTGAACACCACCATCTAATAAATTTTTTACTTCTGCTTTTGCCATTTTGTAATAGTTTACGTTCTGTTTAATTAGCAATGATTAAGTGGTCATTTTTTAAATCGCCTTAATCATTTAGATGCTAAACTAAGTTCTGACGTTTTTCGTCATGAACAACAATAACTGGTTTAAAATTCTTTTAATATTAACGTTTAGAGAACTGGAATTTCTTACGCGCTTTTTTCTGTCCGAATTTTTTGCGCTCTACCATTCTTGGGTCTCTTGTTAATAATCCTTCAGGTTTTAAAATACCTCTGTTTTCGTCACTTACTTCGCACATAGCACGAGATAAAGCTAAACGAACAGCTTCTGCCTGACCTGTAGCACCACCTCCATAAACATTTACTTTAATGTCAAAGCTTTTTTCATTGTTGGTCATTGCCAACGGTTGGTTTACTTTGTACTGTAAAGTAGCTGTTGGGAAATAAGTGTTTACATCTTTTTTGTTTACTGTGATGTTTCCTTTTCCTTCTGAAACATAAACACGAGCAACTGCCGTTTTTCTACGGCCAATTTTGTGAATTACTTCCATCTAGTTAACTTCGTTTAAGTTAATTGCTTTTGGTTTTTGAGCTGCATGAGCATGTTCTGAACCAACAACAACATTTAAATTACGGAATAAATCTGCTCCTAATTTGTTTTTAGGAAGCATTCCTTTTACTGACTTTTCTACTAATCTTGCTGGATCTTTTCCAAACATTTCTGTAGCAGAAAGCGTTCTCTGACCACCTGGATAACCTGTGTGACGCATATAAGTTTTGTCGTTCCACTTGTTTCCTGTTAAGTTGATTTTTTCAGCATTGATAACAATAACGTTATCTCCACAATCAACGTGTGGTGTAAAGTTAGGCTTGTGTTTACCTCTTAAAAGTATTGCCACTTTTGAAGCTAAACGCCCTAATGCTTGACCTTCGGCATCAACCAAAATCCACTCCTTGTTAGCAGTTGCTTTGTTTGCCGAAATCGTTTTGTAGCTTAATGTATCCACACTAAATAATTTTCTTAATTAAACATTCCTCTCTCAAAAAGAGTTTGCAAATTTACAATTATATATTTGATTAGCAAAATCTATAACTACTTTATTTTTAAGGCACATAAATAGATATTTTGCGCAATCGGTTTTAAAGACAAAAACTGTTAATAAGAGTTAATGTTTTGTAAAAAAGAACAATAGGTTGCAACATTAATTATAGTTTTAAGTCTTTAAGATAAAATGTTGTAGTTTTAAAGAGTTTCATGTTTAATTGAAATACAATTCGATACAAGTTTTTTAAGACTCACTACATTTTATTTTTTTTTAAATCTATCAACAATAGATTTGCATTATCAATCAAAACTAATCAATTCATGAAATTACCAATCAAATTAATAGTCATTGCAATATTGACTACAGCTTTCACTTTTGCGCAAGACAACTCAACTCAATATGAAAAACGATCCTATACAACTAAGTCTGTAGCAAATAATGATTCGCCAACAATTGATGGCGTTTTAGATGAAGAAGCTTGGAATCTTGTAGAGTGGACTACAGATTATCTTGAATTTCAGCCTGATGTTGGTACTGCACCTACTGAACAGACAAAAATGAAAATCATTTATGATGACAAAAATTTGTATGTGGCTTTTAAGTGCTATCAAGAAGACCCTTTGACTATCGAAAAACGAATGGGAAGACGTGACAGTTTTTCGGGAGACTGGGTAGAAATAAATATTGATAGTTATAATGATGATAGAACAGCATTTTCCTTTACAGCTTCAGTTTCTGGAGTAAAAGGCGACGAGTTTGTTTCTGATAACGGAAACTTTGATCCAAGTTGGAATCCTATTTGGTATTTAGCTACTAAAATTGATGATGATGGCTGGACTGCCGAAATTAGAATTCCTTTAAGCCAGTTACGATTTGGTAACGAACAAGAACAAGTTTGGGGTTTGCAATCAACAAGGCGTTATTTTAACAATGAAGAACGTTCCGTTTGGCAGCCTTTACCTGCAAATCCTCCAGGTTGGGTAAGCGAATTTGGCGAATTAAGAGGTTTAATTGGGTTAAAACCACAAAAACAATTAGAGATTCAGCCCTATACTGTTGCTCAATTGGATACTTATGAAGCTCAAGCTGGAAATCCTTTTAGAGATGGTAGTGACACAAAAATAACTGGTGGATTGGATGCCAAAATTGGTATTACTAACGATTTAACATTAGACTTAACCATAAATCCAGATTTTGGCCAAGTCGATGCAGACCCAGGAGCTATTGCGTTGGATGGATTTGAAATTTTCTTTCAAGAACGAAGACCATTCTTTGTCGAAAACAAAAATGTGTTCGATTTTAGAGTTGGTGGTGGAGCAGATAATGTATTTAATTCAAGACGAATTGGACGCGCTCCGCAAGGAGGTACTAGCGCTAATGGAAGTTTAGGAGAATATGAAGATATACCAAATGCGACAACTATATTGGGAGCAGCTAAATTTAGTGGCAAAACCAAAAGTGGTTGGGCAATTGGTGTTCTTGAAAGCATGACTGCAAAAGAATTTGGAGAAGTAAAGTTAGACGAACGAGAAGATGTATTAAACGATTTATCTGAGGTAGGCGAAGAACGAGAAGAGTTAGTAGAGCCCTTTACCAATTATTTTGTTGCCAGAGCGCAGAAAGACTTTAACGATAGAAACTCTTATATCGGTGCAATATTTACTGCAACAAACAGAAAGCTTGAAGAAAATGTAAGTTACTTACATAAAAACGCATATACAGGAGGTTTAGATTTTAGACATAATTGGAACAACCGAAGTTATTATATTGATGGCAATATAACCATGAGCAATGTAAATGGAAGTAAAGAGGCTATACAACTCACACAAACTTCAATAGGACATCTTTTTCAGAGGGTAGATGCAGACCATGTAGAGGTTGATCCAAATAAAACTTCATTAACTGGAACTGGTGGTCGTCTTGAAGTTGGTAAAGGAGGAGGAGGCAATTGGCGATATAATATTGGTGCCAATTGGAAATCTCCAGAACTAGAACTAAACGACCTTGGGTTTTTACGTCAAGCAGACGATATTAGGCAATATATAAATGTAAGACGGTTATTTAATAAGCCAACAAGTTGGTACAGACAAGCAAACTTGGGCTTCCAGTTTTCTACAGCATTTGATTTTGAAGGGAATTATAACAGAATTCAATATGAGCTTAATGGATTTGTGAATTTTAAAAATAATTGGTTTGTAGATTTTGGTGGTGCACACAAGCCAAGAATTTTTATAAATACATTTTTAAGAGGTGGACCACGTTGGAGATATAATGAAGAAAACTTCTGGTATTTTTTCGTTGGTACAGACCAACGTAAAAAGCTTAGTATGAACATTGGTCATGTTAATTCTCAAGCTACTCAAAACCACTTTTCTTTTTTTAATTATGAAGCTAATATAAGATACCAACCTTTAAATTCCTTAAGCTTATCATTGAACATGGAATATGGTCAAAACCCTAATAGAACGCAATATGTAACTGATAGAGATTTAGAAGGAAATCCGATAGTATTTAATGGTGTACCAAGATATATTTTAGGGGAAATAGAAAACGATAATTTAAGCGCTACTTTAAGGGTAAACTATAACATTAATCCAAACTTAACCATTCAGTACTATGGGCAGCCATTTTTGTTTAAGGCTAAATATTCTAAATTTAACTATGTAAATAATTCTATAGCACAAAATTTAAATGATAGAGTAACTTGGTATGATAACAATCAGATTGAATTTAATAATGGTGTATATTCTGTAGATGAAGATACTGATGGTACAGCAGATTATTCGTTTGGCAATCCAGATTTTGCCTTTGTGCAGTTTCGATCAAATTTAGTTGTTCGATGGGAATACATACCAGGCTCGGAAGTATTTTTGGTGTGGTCTCAAGGCATTGATGGACTTGGAGATGTTAACAATAGTTTTGGAGATATCATCAACAATCAACTGTTTAGCCAAAAGCCTCAAAATACATTTTTAATTAAAGCAACCTATCGATTTGTACTTTAAGGTTAAAGTATTTTATTAAAATTTAATGTGCCTCTAACCAGTTGTCGCCAATATCTAAATCGACATCTAGAGGCACATCTAGTTTGTAGGCATTTTCCATTTCGGTTTTCACCAAATTTTTAATGCTTTCCAATTCTGGTTTATACACATCAAAAACCAATTCGTCATGTACTTGCAATAGCATTTTGGTTTTGTATTTGCCTTCATTTAGCTTTTGATGAATGTTTATCATGGCGATTTTTATGATATCAGCTGCACTACCTTGTATAGGAGCATTAACAGCGTTTCGCTCTGCAGCACTTCTTACAACCGCATTACGCGAATTGATATCCTTTAAATAACGACGACGACCTAAAACAGTCTGTACGTAGCCATTATCTCTTGCAAAATCTACTTGCTCACTAAAAAAATTCCTAAGTTTTGGATACGTTGTATAATATGTGTCTATCAGCTCTTTGGCTTCGGTTCTGTTTAAATCGGTTTGGTTGCTTAAACCAAAAGCCGAAACGCCATAAATAATACCAAAATTTACCGTTTTGGCGTTACTGCGTTGCTCACGAGTGACTTCATTTAAAGGTACATTAAACACTTTCGATGCTGTTGAAGCATGAATATCTTCACCTTTTTTAAAGGCTTCAATCATGGTTTCTTCTTTGCTTAAAGCAGCAATGATTCGCAATTCTATTTGGCTATAATCTGCTGCTAAAAGTGTGTAGTCTTCGTCTCGAGGAATAAAGGCTTTTCTAACTTGGCGTCCACGTTCTGTTCTTATTGGAATATTTTGCAAATTCGGGTTGTTGCTGCTTAAACGTCCAGTAGCAGCAACCGTTTGCATATAATCTGTATGAACTCTTCCAGTGGATGGTTCTACTTGTGATGGTAAAGCATCCACATAAGTGCTTTTTAATTTAGTAAAACCACGATAGTCTAAAATATGTCTAATAATTTCATGGTCTTTTGCTAAATACGATAAAATATCTTCGCTGGTTGCGTACTGTCCTGTTTTGGTCTTTTTAGGTTTGTCAACCAATTTCAGTTTATCAAATAATATATCACCAAGTTGCTTTGGAGAGGCAATATTAAATTCTTCACCAGCAATATCATATATATTTTTCTCTAAAGATTTGATGTCGTTATCTAATTCTTCAGACAAAGAATTCAAGAATTTTTCATCAAGATTGATGCCTTCTAATTCCATAGATGCAAGCACTAGAAGCAATGGAATTTCAATCTCGTCAAACAATTTTTGGGTATTGGCTTCTCCTAACTCTTTTTCAAAATGTTCTTTAAGTTGAAGTGTAATATCAGCATCTTCAACGGCATATTCGGTTTGCTTGTCCAAAGGGACTTCACGCATAGACAATTGATTTTTTCCTTTCTTACCAATTAAGGTTTCTATTGAAATTGGTGTGTAATTCAAATACGTTTCTGAAAGTACATCCATGTTGTGTCTCATATCTGGATTAATGAGGTAATGTGCCAACATGGTATCAAACAGTTTTCCTTTTACATCTATGTTATATTTAGCCAGAACTTTAATGTCATATTTTAAATTCTGACCAATTTTTTCAATCGATTCGTTTTCAAAAAACGGTCGAAGCTGCTCAATAAGTTCTTGCGCTTCATTTCTATTTTCAGGAAAAGGCAAGTAAAATCCTTTGCCAACTTCCCAAGAAAATGCAATACCAACCAGTTCAGCAGTTATCGGATTTATTCCTGTAGTTTCGGTATCAAAACACACAGACGTTTGCTGCATTAAATTTTTAACAAACAGTTTTGTTGCCATTCCAGGAGCAACACTTTGATAAAAATGTGATGTGGTTTCAGCAGTTTTTCTGGTGTATTCAGAAACTGTCCCAGAATCTTCAGAAGTATTAGAACCAAACAACGAAAACTGTCCTGCTCCTGCTGCAACTTTTTCTTTTGGAGTAACTTTTATTTCTTCTTTAGTTGAAGAATTAGTTGTTTCAGTTTGTGAATCAGGTGTTTCAAGAGAAAAAGTTTTTAAGAAATTTTGCATCAATTGTCTAAATTCTAACTCTTGAAATATCTCAGTCACTTTTTGAATATCAGGATGTTCAAGTTCAAAATCTTTAGCATCAAAAGTAACAGGAACATCAAGCATAATGCGAGCTAATTCTTTTGAAAGCAATCCTAATTCTTTGGCATCTTCAATCTTCTCCTTCATTTTACCTTTGAGCTCATGTGTATTGGCTAAAAGATTTTCCATACTTCCGTAAGCTTGAATAAACTTTTTAGCTGTTTTTTCTCCAACTCCGGGAAGACCAGGAATATTATCACTAGAATCTCCCATCATACCTAAAAAGTCTATAACTTGTTCAGGACGTTCGACTTCAAATTTCTTTTTCACTTCAGAAATTCCCCAAGTTTCATAACCTCCACCAAACGATTTTGGGCGATACATAAAAATATTTTCTGAGACCAATTGGGCAAAATCCTTGTCTGGAGTTACCATGAATGTTTTGTACCCTTCTTTTTCAGCTTGCTTAGAAAGGGTTCCAATAACATCATCAGCTTCATAACCTTCTTTAACCATAATAGGAATATGCATGGCTTTCAGGATGTCTTGAATATAAGGTACAGCAACTTTTATGGCTTCAGGTGTTTCATCTCTGTTGGCTTTGTAGGCCTCAAACATTTCCACCCTATCCACACTTCCGCCTTTATCAAAACAAACAGCTAAATGATCAGGTCGTTCCCTTTTAATTACGTCCAAAAGCGAGTTCATAAATCCCATAATTGCTGAAGTATCAATGCCTTTTGAATTGATTCTTGGGTTTTTTATAAAGGCATAATAACCACGAAAAATTAAAGCATAAGCATCGACTAAGAAAAGACGTTTTTGTTCTGACATTGAATTTGTTTTTTGAAGATTATAAAACTACGAAACTATTTTTGAATTACGATTTGCGATTTACGAAATTGGAAATTGAAAAAAATATTCAATTAAGATAATTCATTTAAAATCTAAGAGTACTTTTGTCAAACTAAAATTATTTGTAATGAATAACTTCTCAATAGCCATTCATGGAGGTGCAGGAACATTAGTGAAAGGATTAATGACACCAGAGTTAGAAGCGGAATATAAATTGGCTTTAAAAATAGCAAGAGATAAAGGGTATAAAGTAATAGAAGAAGGTGGTTCAGCTTTGGATGCTGTTGAAGAGGCAGTAAAACTATTGGAGGATTCACCATTGTTTAATGCTGGAAAAGGAAGTGTGTTTACTAATACTGGAACTCATGAAATGGATGCGTCCATCATGGAAGGTAAAACTCTTGATGCTGGAGCTGTTAGTTTGATAACAGGAATTAAAAATCCAGTATCCTTAGCTCGCGATGTAATGGAAAAAAGCTATCACGTATTCTTAGCTGGAGAAGGTGCTATGAAATTTGCAAAAGGTTTAGGTTATGACTTAGAGTCTCCAGATTATTTTTACGATGAAGTAAGATACAAACAATGGCAAGGTATTAAAGACAGTGACAGCTTTCAATTAGATCATAGCGTGAAAAAAGATGGCAAGTTTGGAACTGTTGGTGCTGTAGCTTGCGACCAATATGGAAATATAGCTGCAGCAACGTCAACAGGAGGAATGACCAATAAAAAATGGGGAAGAGTAGGAGATTCGCCAATGGTTGGCGCAGGAGTTTATGCTAATAATAAAACTTGTGCTGTAAGTTGTACTGGAAGTGGCGAATTTTTTATTAGAGGTGTTGTTGCTTATGACGTGTCTTGTTTAATGGAACATAAAGGGTTATCACTTAATGATGCTGCAAATGAAGTTATTCATAAGCGAATCCTCGACATTAATGGCGATGGAGGTTTAATTGCGGTTGATGCAAAAGGTAATATTGCAATGCCTTTCAATACCGAAGGTATGTATCGAGCTTTTAAAACTTCAGAAGGAGAAGAAAATATTTCTATTTATAAAGATTAAAGTTAGCAGAGCTTGTCGAAGCTAAATAAAAGAAGCCTCAATAGGTAGTACGCTTACCTTTCTATTTTTAATATCGTATTGATCACCATTTGAAAGCACATGAACAATCATGTTTGTCATGGTCATAGGAGTTCCTTCCTTTAGAAGTTTTTCGTTGTTATGTGTAAGTTTTGAGCCATCAAAAACAATTGCCATTCCAGAACCTATAACAGTACAGTTATTTCCATTTTTAATAATCATTCCTGTATCTTCAGCCAAACCAATTCCTAATAAATTTGGGAATTTTGCAACAGCTTCTGATACTCTACCAAATCGACCTCTTTGAATAAAATGAGTGTCGATCATTAATTCAGGAATTAAACTTAAGCCTTTAAACATAGTCACAGCACCTTTAACAAAGGCTTCTCTGGGACTTCCACCAGCAATCATTTCATTAGTCATTGCCATGGCTCCTGCACTTGTGCCAGCAATCACAAAGCCTTCTTCATTTTTATAGCGTTCCTGGAGTATTTTGTGTATAGTTGTGCCTCCAATTCGCTTTGTAATTTTTGATTGATCACCACCTGAAAACATAATGCAATTAGCATTTTTTATGGCTTTAATAGATTTTGGTTTCTCAGAATCTTTTTTGCTTTTTATGTCAAGGACTGTCACATTTTTACATCCTAAAGTGGTAAAAGCTTCAATATAATTTTCTCCTACTTCAACTGGTATACTTGATGCTGTAGGTATTACTACAATATTTGCATCAGTTCCACCTGCTTCTTTAACAACGTGATAAAGGATGCCTTCATCAATAAATTCAAGCGTGTACATTTCATTGGCCTCTAACCCTTTATCTTCATTTCCTCCAATAGGAATTAATGTGCCTTTAATTTTCGTCATAAATAAGCTCTTAAATTTTAAGATTGGGTAAAAATAAGGTAATTTTTTATTAGAAAAATGTATATATTTATAATCTTTCATTAAAATGAATAATAAAACCAATCAAGTATGAAGATTAGAGAAATCAATGCCATGAGAGGACCAAACTACTGGTCTGTAAGACGTCATAAACTAATAGTAATGGTTTTAGACCTTGAAGAGATGGAAGAATTACCATCCAATAAAATTGATGGCTTTTATGATAGGCTTAAAAATATGTTTCCAAGCATGTACGAGCATCGTTGCTCTGTAGGCGAACCAGGAGGTTTTTTTCAACGTGTTCAGGAAGGTACTTGGATGGGTCATATTATAGAACATATTGCACTTGAAATACAAACCCTTGCCGGAATGGATGTTGGTTTTGGAAGAACCAGAGGCTATGGAGAACATGGTGTGTATAGTGTGGTATTTGCATACATGGAAGAATCTGTAGGACGTTATGCTGCTGAAGCTTCAGTTAGAATTTGTGAAGCATTGATAAGTGGTGATGATTATGACATGGCAGACGACATACAAAAAATGCGAGAGCTTCGTGAAGACGATCGTTTAGGGCCAAGTACAGGTTCAATTGTTGAAGAAGCAGAAGCAAGAGGCATTCCATGGATTCGATTAAACAAATATTCTTTATGCCAATTAGGTTATGGAGCTAATCAAAAACGTATTCAAGCCACTGTAACAAGTGAAACGAGTAGTATTGGAGTTGAATTGGCATGTGATAAAGAAGATACTAAATTCCTTCTAGAACAAGCTGAAGTTGAAGTGCCACGAGGTGATATTATTCGTAGAGAACGTAGTTTAGAAGATGCTTGTCGTTATGTTGGTTTTCCTTTAGTAGTTAAGCCTGTAGACGGAAATCATGGTAGAGGTATCACTGTAAATATTCAAAACTATGATGAAGCTTTGGAAGCTTTTAGGCAAGCCAAAGAAAGCTCAAGAAGTGGAGCTATTATTATAGAAAAATACATTACAGGAGAAGATTACAGATTATTGGTCATTAACCACAAATTGGTTGCTGCAGCAAAACGTACTCCAGCGCATGTTATAGGTAATGGGAAATCTACTGTGCAAGAATTAATTGATGAAGTAAACAAAGACCCTCGCAGAGGTTATGGACATGAAAATGTTTTAACACAAATCACAGTGAATGAGCTAACCAAAACCATTATTAAAGATGCTGGCTACACATTGGAATCAGTCGTTCCAAATGGAGAAAGACTTATACTTAAAGACACAGCAAATTTAAGCACAGGAGGAACTGCTGAAGATGTTACAGATATAGTACATCCAGCGAATGTGAGTATGGCTGAACGAATTTCAAAAATCATAGACCTTGATATTTGCGGCATTGATGTAATGACTACAGATATCACAAAACCATTATCTGAAACAGGTGGAGCAGTATTAGAAGTTAACGCTGGACCAGGATTTAGAATGCATTTAGCACCAACAAGTGGTTTGCCTCGTAATGTTGCTGCTCCTGTTATTGATAAATTATTTCCTAAAAAAGGAGATACTGGACGTATTCCAATAATAGCAATTACTGGAACCAATGGTAAAACGACAACCTCTCGTTTAATGGCTCACATTGCCAAAATGAATGGTTATCGAGTAGGTTATACCACAAGCGATGGTGTTTATATACAAAACAGGTTGCTTATGTCTGGTGATTGCACAGGACCTGCAAGTGCAGAATTTGTATTGAAAGACCCAACCGTAAATTTTGCAGTTTTAGAGTGTGCTAGAGGAGGATTATTAAGAGCTGGTTTAGGATTTAAAAAGTGCGATGTAGCTATTGTAACCAATGTCGCAGCAGACCATTTAGGCCTAAAAGGAATTCATACTATTGAGCAATTAGCAAAAGTAAAAGGCGTAATACCTGAAACAGTTCTTCCTAATGGATATGCCATTTTAAATGCTGATGACGACTTAGTTTATGATATGAGACGTTCTGTTGAATGTAACGTAGCTTTATTCTCTATGGATGAAAATAACCCAAGAATCAAAGCATTACAGCGATTAAACGGAATTACTGCTGTATACGAAAATGGTTTTGTTACTATTTGTAGAGGTATTTGGAAAATGCGCATCATGAAAGCTGAACATATTCCATTAACTTATGGAGGGAAAGCGAAATTTATGATTCAAAATGTGCTTGGAGCTGTTTTGGCTGCTCATGTACAAGGCATTAGTATTGAAGATATTAAAGCTGCACTTGAAACCTTTATTCCTTCGGCATCTCAAACTCCTGGAAGATTGAATTTATTTGAGTTTAATGATTTTACAATTTTATTAGATTATGCTCATAATCCTGCTGGAATGAGAGCCTTAAAGAAATTTACAGATGAATTAGAAGCAACAGTTAAAGTTGGAATTATTGCAGGAGTTGGAGATAGACGTGAAGAGGATACTAACGAGATTGGAAGCATTGCTGCTGAAATGTTTGATGAAATTATTATACGTCAAGACAAACGCTTACGTGGTAGAACTGAAGAGGAACTAATTAAAATGCTTAATGATGGTATTCAAATGAAAGACCCAAATAAAAAGACTACCATTATTCCTTCTGAAAAAGAAGCCATAAAGTTTGCAGTAAAAAATGCTGTAAAGGGCTCGTTGATAGTTTTATGTAGTGATGTGATTCCTGATGCTTTAGATTTGGTAAAACGTTTTAAAGAGCAAGAAGCCAAAGGAGAGTTAAACTATGCAGATTAAAAAGTAAATGTTTTGAGTAAAAAAAGCATCTCATTTGAGATGCTTTTTGTTTATATATATTTTTGGTATTAGCTGTTTAAAGCTACTTCACCTTTTATTTGTAAGCTCTTAATATAAGCATCAACGCTTATAATGTCGTGGCTCTTTTTGAAATTAATAAGAGTCTGCTCTAATGGATTAGTACTGATAATCTCAGTTTTTTTCTTAGCAGCTACTTCAACTTCAGTCTTAATAGTAGTATTAAACTCAGTTTTAGCTTTTTCATCACTGTTTTGAGCAGTCATTATGAAAGGGACAACTAAAATTGCTACTGTTAATATTACTTTTTTCATCATTTCTATTCTTGTAGGTTTCTGGAGCAAATAAACAACCGAACCTATCTTGAAGCTGAATATTTTTGATGAAGTGCAATAAAATGTGGTTTTTTAGGAGCAGTTAACAAAAATTATCGACAAACTGCATTTTTTGACCTTTCCGTTAAACCCTTAAAATGTGTATTTCACAGATGATAGATGTATTTTAACCATTCATCGGAAAGACAGTTTTTAATAAATGTAAGAAAAATCTTAATATTGAGTTTATTTCTTATTAAAGTAATCTGATTGTATTTGCTCGTTTACGCCATCTTGAAATTTGGTCATGCTAAACCATTGATGTATAGAGTAATGTCCTGTTTCACCTTGTTTGTTTACAGCGATATAACCTACTTGAAAATCTTTGTAGTTACTATTTGGTTTATTTACAATTCTACTTATAGCTTCTTCGCAAGCTTCTTGAGGTGATTTTCCTTGTCGCATTAATTCTACAACTAAAAAACTACCAACAGTTTTTACAACCTCTTCACCTAATCCAGTTGCAACACAAGCACCAATTTCGTTATCTACAAACAAACCTGATCCAATGATTGGACTATCTCCAACTCGTCCAGCCATTTTATAGGCTAATCCACTTGTTGTGCATGCTCCAGAAATATCACCATTTTTGTCAATGGCCAACATACCTATAGTATCATGATTTTCAATGTTAATAATAGGCTTGTATTTGGCTTCAATTTTCCATTTTTCCCAAGCTTCTTTTGAAGCTTCAGTTAATAAATCCTCAGGTTCAAAGCCTTGTTCAATGGCAAATTTTTCGGCACCATCACCAGCTAACATTACATGTGGAGTGTCTTCCATCACTTTTCTAGCAACAGAAACGGCGTGTTTAATGTTTTTAAGATAAACCACAGCACCACAATTCCCATTCATATCCATCACACAAGCGTCTAAAGTGACATTTCCATCTCTATCAGGCAAACCACCTTTACCAACAGATTGCCCTTTTTCGTTAGCTTCTTCTACTTTACATCCTTGTTCTACCGCATCCAAAGCTGTTCCTCCAGCTTGAAGCACTTCCATAGCTTTTGCAGTGGCATCAATAACATGCCATGTTGCAATAACCAAAGGCAATGAAGCTTTGGTAGTTGCTATTGTATCCTTTTTTTCTTCTGATGTATTTTCTGCGCAACTAGCTAAAGTGGATCCAACTGCTAGCCCAACTCCAGTTAATGAAGCATTTTTTATAAAGTTTCTACGTTTCATCTTTTTAAATTATTTGTGTTTTATTGATTAGATGTAATTCGCCAATAATCATTTAGGTTGTATCAACTTCTTGTTATGGCTCATTTCATAATGTTATTTTCGGCTGATTGGACATTTCAAAAATAAGTTCACCTCCATTTTCAATATCGTGATGTGATAAAAGGTTGTTTTCTATAGTTTTTCCATTTATTGAAACGCTTTGCACATATACATTATCTTTACTTTGATTATTTGCTTTAATGGTTAAGGTTTTTCCATTATCTAAATGGATTTTTGCTTCTTTTACCAAAGGACTTCCTAAGGCATAATCAGAAGAACCAGGTGTAACAGGGTAAAATCCTAAGCTGCTAAAAATATACCAAGCACTCATTTGTCCAGCATCGTCATTACCACATAAACCTTCAACGGTTGGACCATACATGGTATCCATAATCATGCGTACTCTTGCTTGAGTTTTCTCTGGATGTCCTGTCCAATTGTATAAATAAGGAATATGATGTCCAGGCTCGTTGCCATGCACATAGTTACCTATAATACCATCACGTGTAATATCCTCATGTTTTTCAATGTATTTTTCTTCAATATCCATTGTGAATAAAGAATCTAAGTGTTGTGAGAAGCGTTCCTTGCCTCCCATCATACTAACCATTTTATCAATATTTTGTGGCACATATAATCCATAATTCCACGCATTACCTTCAATAAAACCTTGTCCATGAGTATCCATTGGATCGAAGTTTTTTCGAAACGTTCCATCAGACAGTTTTGGTCGCATATAACCAATTTTTGGGTCGTAGACGTTATGATAATATTCTGAACGTTTCATAAACTCATCTTCCGTTAAGGTATCACCAACTTGTTTTGCCATTTGAGCAATACACCAATCGTTATAAGCATATTCCAAAGTTTTTGAAACTGATGAATGACTTAAATCGTCAGGCACATAGTTGTAATCTATGTATTCACCTAATCCATCAAAATAGCGCACATTTGCTGTATTTACCGATGCTTGTAAAGCACGTTCATGGTTAAAATCACCAACATTTTTTGCCATAGCATCTGCAATGACAGAAGTTGCGTGATAACCAATCATGCACCAATTTTCATTGGCATAGTGACTCCAAATAGGAAGCATGTTGTGTACACTTTCATCATGATGAGCTAACATACTTTTTATCATGTCGTTATTTCGTTGAGGTTGTGTGATATTAAACAAAGGATGTAACGCACGATAGGTGTCCCAAAGTGAGAAAATAGTGTAATTTGTAAAACCTTCCGATTGATGAATATTTTGATCTAAACCACGATATTGTCCATCAACATCTTCATATAAAATAGGAGAGAGGTTGGTATGGTACATGGCTGTATAAAAGGTTGTCTTATCTGCTTCAGTAAGAGTTTCAACCTCAATTTTAGTAAGTTCGTTATTCCACTTTTGTTTGGTTTCTTCTTTAACTTTATTAAAATTCCAATGCGGAATTTCGGCTTCTAAATTTTTCATAGCTCCTGCAGAACTTACTGGAGACAAAGCAAATTTAAGTTGTATCTGCTCACCTTCATAAGTATCAAAATTAAAGTATGCACGAAGATCTTTTCCTGCCATTTCAGGGAAATTTTCGTCTTGTTTAAAGCGTCTGTAAAACCCATCATATTTAATCTTGTCATACTTTTTATGACCATAATTTTTAAATGGTTTTGAGAATTTAGCTGCAAAAAACACTTTTTTATCTCTTGCCCAACCTTTAGTTTGTCTGTAACCTGTAATGGTCGAGTCGTTTTCAACACGAATAAACGTCCACACATTTTTATTGTCGTGATGATACACATTATAGACTAGGTCTAAGATAATATGTGCATTTTCTGACTTTGGAAAAGTGTATTGATGAAATCCTACGCGTTCACTTGCAGTCAATTCTGCTGTAATATTGTAAGAATCTAAATCGACTTTGTAATAACCAGGAGAAGCATCTTCATTATCATGCGAGAATGTTGAATAAAAGCCTTTATCACCATCTGAAGTCTCTAAAGGGTCAAGAACCAAATCTCCAGTAGTTGGCATCAATAAGAAATCGCCCAAATCCGAATGTCCTGTGCCACTAAAATTGGTATGCGCAAACCCAATGATGGTTGAATCGCGATATTGGTAGCCAGCACAATATTCATAGGTTTCGGTGTTATAGCTACCATCTTCGTTATGCATTACTACAAAGTTGGTTTGAGGACTTAATTGTACCATACCAAAAGGTGCTGTGGCTCCAGGAAATACATGTCCCATTTTACTGGTTCCAATAAAAGGATTGACATATTGGGTGTAGTCTTTTTTTGAAGAATTTTGCGATATGTTTTCTTCTGAATTGTTTTCGTTTTTACAACCAAATACAATTCCTATAAATAATAAAAACACAATTGATTTACGCATGAGAGATAGTCTTTTTTGAATTTTTATAACCAAACCAAAGGATATATGTATAGCAAGCAATGATAAAGAATAATGCTGTTTTAAAACCTATTAAATCTGTTAAATAGCCATATAAAGGTGGAATTAATGCACCACCAACAATGGCTGTACATAATAAACCAGAGCCTTTTGGTTTTAAATCGCCAATGCCATCAATAGATAAAGTAAATATGGTTGGGAACATGATAGAGTTGAACAAACCTACAGCCAAAATACTCCACATACTCACTAAACCAGTAGTGCTAATGGAAATGAATATCAATAAAATAGCAATGGTTGCAAATATACCAAGCACTTTTCCAGGTTTCATGATTCGTGTGAGATACGAACCTACAAAACGACCAATCATAGCTCCAGACCAATAAAATGTGACAAACACACCAACAATGGCTTTATTATCACTTTCTGTGATTCCTGAATTCAAGATGCCTTCAGCAATTAATTTCATTAAACCATTTTCTTTTATAATATCCACCAAGTTCATATCTAAGAAGTAGTTTACTAAATAACTTCCAATGGCAACTTCGGCTCCAACGTAAAAGAAAATACCAAGTACGCCTAACATCAAGTTTTTATTCTGAAATGCTTCAGTGTAAGTTCCTGTATGTGATTCATTAATTATTTTCGGAAGTTTTGCAAATAAAAAAATCAAAGCAATTAAACCAATAAAGAGTGCTAATCCAATAAAAGGGATTTGCACTGCTGATGCTTCAGAGAAAAGGTAGAGTTCACGTGCAGTTTCATTCATGCTCGCTATTTCTTCCTTTGTTTTTATAGTATCACTGAGTATTAAAGCAGCACCAACTATTGGAGCAATGGCAGTCCCTAAACTATTAAATGCTTGTGATAAATTTAATCTACTTGAAGCACCATCTTCATTTCCTAAAACCGCAACAAACGGATTTGCAGCCACTTGTAATATGGTCATACCTCCAGCTAAAATAAAATAGGCTAGCATAAAAATACCAAATACTCGATAGGATGCTGCTGGATAAAACAATAAACAGCCAGTTGCCATCGTTAATAAACCAAGAATAATCCCTTTTTTGTACCCAATTTTAGATAAAATGTAACTTGCTGGAATAGATAGCAAGAAGTAAGCTCCAAAAAAAGCAAATTGAACTAAACCTGCTTGAAAGTAGGTTAGTGTAAATAGCTCACGTAATCGAGGGATCAAAGAATCTACCAAAACTGTTATAAATCCCCAAAGGAAGAATAACATTGTAAGTAGAATGAATGAGGAGCGATAGGATTTTGTTTGGTTCATATTTCTAATTTATTGTTATTTCATCTACAAACAGCCAGCTTCTACCATCATGTTCATATCCTAAATGCCATTCTGGAAGTTTACCTAGTTTCTTTGCAATGATTTTTATATAGCGATAGTTGGTTTTTGACTGTTTAAATTCGACTTGTTTAATATCGACCTCATCAGTTGATGTAATCTTTTGAAATTTATAATTTCCTATGGACTCAAAGTTTTTACCATCATTTGAAACAAAACATTCTACCTCAGTTGGATAAAAAATCCATGATTTTTGGTCTTTTAAAAAGTTTACTGAAATAGTATTGATTGCCTTTTCACTTCCCAAATCAACAGTAGCAACTAAGTCTTCATCAAAATAGCCTTGCCAAGTGCCTGTTCTAAAATCGCTTGCGCCAATAATACCATCAATCAACGCGTCATTACCTCCTGCGTTGTATTGGTTGGCGTATTCGGTGTCTAGTTTGATAGAAATATTTGGATCAATTTTATAGAATTCCGTTACTATAATAGAGCTTTTAACACCTGCTTTTTCAGAATAGACACTTAATGTTGTTGGTTCTGAAATTGTAAATGGTGTTTTATAGGCTTTATAGTCATCTTCACCTAATTTGTAAAAAATTTCAGCGCTTTTATCTACATTTTCAAGAACAACTTCTGTTTCACCTTTAAATGCCACATCTCCTTTAGCAATAAAAGGAGCAGGAATAATGAGATGGTCTGTTATTTCAGTTTTCGGCTCTTGTCCTTCACGACTTCCCCAAACAGCAGGATTATCTGTCATTTGAAATTCTAGAACTCCACCATCAACCACTTCGTTGTGATATATGAAGGTTCTGTCAAGAGATTTTCCGTTTAGTGTAGCACTTTCTATGTATTTATTAGTGCTACTAATGTCATTTGCAACAATAGTAAACTGCTTATTATTTTCTAAATTAATAGTTGCTTTAGGGAAAAGTGGAGTTCCGATAATATATTGGTTTGATGCTGGAGTTACCGAATAAAATCCCATGGAACTTAAAATATACCAAGCGCTCATTTGTCCGCAATCTTCATTTCCTGAAATTCCGTCAGGAGCATTTTGATATAATTCGGTTAAAATTTGATGAACACGTTCTTGTGTTTTGTGTGGCTTGTTTACAAAATTGTATAAATAGGCCATGTGATGACTTGGCTCGTTACCATGAGCATATTGTCCAATTAAACCTGTGATATCTGCCTGATCACGACCAGAAGTTTCGGTTTCAGCGGTAAATAATTCATCAAGATTTTCTTCTAATTTATCTTTACCACCAAATAAATTCATAAATCCAGAAATATCTTGAGGTACATAAAAACTATATTGCCATGAGTTGGCTTCAGTGTAATTAAAATTCACTTCATAAGGGTCGAATGGAGCAAACCAAGTATTACGAAAACGACCTCTCATAAATTGTGATTCTGGATCAAAAATGTTCTTGTAGTACTGAGCTCTTTCAGTAAACACTTTATAATCATCGACTTTTCCTAAATCTTTTGCCATTTGCGCTATGGTCCAATCGTCGTAAGCGTATTCAAGTGTTTTTGAAACCGATTCACTTTCAAACTCCACAGGAATATAGCCAAGCGATTTGTAAGATTCCAGGCCTAATTTATCCTGATTGGCAGAATGTTTCATAGCTTCAAATGCTTTATCAACATCATAACCTCGTAACCCTTTTAAATAAGCATCTGCAATAACTGGAACAGCATGATAACCAATCATACAGCCTGTATAACAAGCTGATAAATCCCAAATTGGCATGATGCCACCTTCGTTATATTTAGCTAAAAAGGTATTGATAAAGTCGTTGGTTCGCTCTTGCTCAATGATGGTATATAAAGGATGTGCAGCTCTGTACGTATCCCAAAGTGAAAATACTGTGTAATAGTAGAAATCTTTAGTTTCGTGAATCTCTAAATCCATTCCTCTATATCTTCCATCCACATCTTGATAGAGATTTGGTGCAATGCTTACATGATACATTGAGGTGTAAAAGTTAGTTTTGTAATCGTTATTATCACTTTCAACAACAATTTTTTCCAATTGATTTTCCCAAGTATTTTGAGCTTCTGTTTTAATATCTTCAAATGATTTTTCATCGAGCTCTTCTCGTCTGTTTTTTCGAGCACCTTCTTCATCAACTGCAGAAATTCCAATTTTTATTTCCAAAGAAGAGCTTTGAGAGTTATCAAATTCAAAAGCAACTTTTACTTTTTTTCCTTCATTGACATCGTCTAAAAAAGTCATCTTTTTAAAAGGTCTTGAAAATTCCATATTGAAGAATAAATATTGGTTTGTTGCCCAAGCTTTGGAGTGTCTGTGTCCACTAATCTCAGTATTTGAATACACGTTTACTTTAGAATCTAAAACTTCGTCACGATGTTCTAAATCGAGAATTAGAATTTGCTTTGAGTCTTTAGAAAACTCATATTTATGAATACCACTTCGCTTTGAAACCGTGAGTTCAACATCAATTTCAGTAGAATCTAAATGCACCTTATAGTAACCAGGTTCTGCAATTTCATTGTCATGGCTAAAATGAGCTTTGTAGCCTTTTTTACCATCAGCACCATTATTAAAAACAATGTCATTAGTTGGCATAAGTAAAATATCACCATAATCCGAAACTCCAGTTCCACTTAAATGCGTGTGAGAAAAACCATAAATATAACTATCTGAATAATGATAACCAGAGCAGCCATCCCAACCATCTAATCTTGTGTCTGGAGATAACTGCATCATACCAAAAGGCATTGTTGCTCCAGGATAAGTGTGGCCATGTCCACCAGTTCCTATAAAAGGATTGACATATGAGATGAGGTTTTTGTCCTTTTTTGCTGGTGAAGAATCTGTATTTTTTTGGCAACTAAATAGAAAAAGTAAAATACTGAGGGAAGTAAATAATTGCTTCATTAGTGTTTTTTGAAATAATAGAAGCTGAAAGATAGTAAATCTTAACTTAAAGTTAAATAAGTTTTAACAATGATTACGACTCTTAAAATTGAAGTATATTTGTTAAAATTACGCTATGATTCGTTGGATTATTTTCATTCTTATTTTTGGAATAATTGATTTTTATGCCTTTCAGGCTGTAAAAACTACCTTTAGAAGTAAATCTATCAACTTAGTTTATCTACTCATTTCACTTCTTGTGATTGGAAATTTAATTTACCAGATATCTTCATCAGGAAGAGGAGGAATAAATACTAGAATGAATTTAGCTATTGGTTTTTTCTTGACCTTATACATCCCAAAAATAGTCATGATGCTGCTGATGTTTGGTGAAGATATATTAAGGGTTCCACAAGCTGTTTTTCAATATTTTACAGATGGCAAAAATGCTGAAGGTTCTTATATGCCTTCAAGGAGAGTTTTTGTTAGTAAGATAGCAATTGGCTTGGCAGCCCTTCCGTTTGCATCGTTTTTATATGGTATGTATAAAGGACGATACAATTTTAAAGTTCTCAAATACACACTACATTTTGAAGATTTACCAGAAGCATTTGATGGCTATCGTATCACACAAATAAGTGATCTTCATATTGGGAGTTTTGACAATAAAGAAAAGGTCGAATACGCTATAGATTTAATTAATCAACAAGCTTCAGACACCATATTATTTACTGGTGATATGGTGAATAATAAAGCAGAAGAAATGTTGCCTTTTAAAGATAGTTTTACAAAATTGAATGCAAAAGATGGTATGTTTTCCATACTTGGAAATCATGACTATGGTGATTATGTTCGTTGGGATTCTGACGAATTAAAAGCCAAAAATTTAAATGATTTACAACATATACAAAAAGAAATTGGGTTTGATTTGCTGCGAAACGAAAGCAGATTTATTGAAAAAAACGGACAACGAATTGCTTTAGTTGGTGTTGAAAATTGGGGAAAAGGGTTTAAGCAGAAAGGAGATTTAAAAAAGGCTAGTGAAGCAGTCAACTCAAACGATTTTAAAATACTAATGAGTCATGATCCATCACATTGGGAATATCAAGTTATTGATGATGATTATCATTACCACTTAACCTTAAGTGGTCATACTCATGGTATGCAGTTTGGTATTGAAATTCCTGGTTGGATTAAATGGAGTCCAGTAAAATGGCGTTATAAATATTGGGCAGGAATTTATGAAGAGAAAAACCAACTCATTAATGTAAACAGAGGATTTGGTGTTTTAGCTTTTCCTGGTCGTGTTGGGATATGGCCAGAGATAACAGTTATTGAGCTTAAAAAAGGCTCAAAACCAGCTTAAAAGGAGCAAAATGTTGTTTTTAAGATAAAATTGATTATTTTTATTAATACGCTAAGTCAACCTATTTAACATATTGGTTTTCAAAACGAATAAAAATATTGTAGGTTTGTAATAGCTCACTTGACTTAAAATTAAAAAGTATGTCAAAATTTGGGGAACTAATTGATGTAGATATTCCTGTGTTATTGGACTTTTTTACCGAATGGAATGAAGAATCTACTGCAATGCATGCTGTGTTAAGAGATGTTGCCGCTGCACTTGGTGATAAAGCCAAAGTCATTAAAATTGATGTTGATAAAAACAAAGATTTGGCAGAAGCACTTCGAATTAAAGGATTGCCAACCTTAATTATTTATAAAAATGGTGAAATGAAATGGCGTCAAAGTGGTGAACAAGATGCCAATACACTTATTGGTCTTATTCAGGAATACTCTTAAATTTATAACCTAAATTACTGTAATGTTCTAATACTTTTGGAAGTGCATATTGCAAATTTCTAAAAGCTTTAATGCTATCATGAAACACAACAATATCTCCTGAAACTGCATTTTTTACAACATTGTCATAACATTTTTGCTCCGATACATTTTTGTCCCAATCTACAGATAATACACTCCACATAACGATTTGAAATCCTTTATCAATTAACAGCTTAGCTTGTTTTGGTTTCATGCGTCCATAAGGAGGTCTAAATAGATTCTGATTTCTGGTTTCTGATTTCTGATTTTTGATTTTTGATTTTTGAATATTCTCACTTAAGATACTATTGCACATCGAAGTATTTTCTATATAATCATTAGTATTGGTCTTCCAGCCTTTTAAGTGATTATAAGTGTGGTTTCCGATAGTGTGATTATCATTTATAATGCTTTCAAAAATATCAGGATGCTGTTCAACATTTTTTCCAATGCAAAAAAAAGTAGCTTTAGCATTGTATCTTTTTAAGCAAGCCAAAACCCAGTTTGTGACTTCAGGTGTGGGACCATCGTCAAAAGTGAGATAAAGTATTTTTTCCTGTGAATTAATGTTCCATATAAAATTCGGAAACATTTTTTTTACAACCTTCGAAACTGTTATAGGTGTAAAATTCATCACAATTAATTACTATCTATTTCAATTGAGTTAGAATCAGTTGGTATATCAATATCAGTTCGTTCAGGTTCTTCGTATGAGTCGTCACCAATTAATTGGCTAAACAAACGTAACGTATTATTGAAAGCTTCCATCTCAGTTTTTATGAATGCTTCATCATCATCATTAATTATAACAACATCAACCAGTCCTCTATAACGCTCAATATCAGTATAAATTTCTTCGAAATTTTGTTGCTGATTCTTGATTGAAAGAGAACTGTAATAAGTTAAATTCTCTTGATATTTTTTAGATACATCCTTAAAGAGGTTACGTGCTTTATCTTTTGAGTTTACTTCGTAATATGCACTAATGTATGGTTCTAACAAAGTGTAATATCCAAAGATATCAACAGGCATTTTTTCCATTGCCAAATCTGCAATTTCTTCAGCTTTATCTAACTCTTCATTATTTATTAAAGCTTCAATTAAACGAGCTAAGTTTCCTCTGTAAGTGATGCCGTTTTTTCTGGTTTCAACATCGTGGTAAATATCTCCTCCACTATTTCCCCAATCCCATTTACTAACCAAACTGTACATTTTTTCTGGGTCTACTCTTCCCATATCAAAAGGATTTGCTCTATCTACAGATGTTCTAATAGGAACTAATTTGTAACACAAACCATCAAGTTGTAAGTAATCTTTCATCCAGATATAATCATCGTCACCAAAGGCTCCACCAGAAAAATAAATTGGTCTTTCCCAGTTGTTATTGGCAACAATATCCAACATTAATAATCTATTTTTGGTTAGCGCATTTCCTTTAATCTTAATATCTATATAAGGCACAATTTTATCCGCATCTTTTTCAGCAACAATACCATGTTTTAAAACAGCTTCTTTATCAACAGGAATTCTTACATTTTCAGTTGGAAGATAGTTCGCGTTCAATTCTTGATTACGCACTCTACTAATGTCATATCCTCCCTGTTGCAAAATATGTTTGTATTTTGTTCTTGGGTCATCACTAGTAATAAAATTCATAAATTCATTAATAGGAATTGTATCGCTTGTAATAGTGTCTTTTAAAATGTAATCTCTAGTTCCAAACTTGTACTTATCGTGAGTTAAAGAGGATGGAATTGGATCACTTTCGTAAGCTTTGCGTTTCATTTGGTCTATATACCAATCAGTTTGAAATAAGCTTGTGTTAACCACACGAACATCAGTTCTGATGCCTTCAATTTCTTGAGCATACCAAAGAGGGAAGGAGTCATTGTCACCTATAGTAAACAATATAGCGTTTGGATCACAAGACTGTAAGTATTTAATTGCCATCGCATGTGCTGTTTCTCTGCCAGAACGATCATGATCATCCCAGTTATTGGCTGCTAATATTCCAGGAACCAATGCTAAACATAAAACTGAAATTGCTGGTGCTAAAAGTTGATGTTTGCTGTATTTTTGTAATGCATTAAAAATAGAATAAGCACCAAAACCAATCCAAATAGCAAACACATAAAATGAGCCTACCACAGAATAGTCTCGTTCTCTTGGCTCAAAAGGCCTTACGTTTGTGTATACCTGAATCGCTAATCCTGTAAAAAGGAAAAATACAAGCATGGTCCAGAACAATTTTTTGTCTTTGTTATAAAGAAAAAACAAACCAATTAACCCTAAAATAAGTGGTAAAAAGTAATAGGTGTTTCTTGCTTTGTTGTTAAGAACGTCACTTGGTAAATTATCTTGAGATAATCCTAAATGCCATTCATCAATTGGTTTTATGCCGCTAATCCAATTCCCATGAGCGTCATATTTACCTTGAATGTCATCTTGTCGTCCAGTGAAATTCCACATAAAATAACGCCAATACATATAGCCTAATTGGTATTCTAACAGATAAGCGATATTTGAACCCATGGATGGTTTTTCAACTTCAATATATTGAGCAAACTGGCGTAAGAAATTATGATAATCCTCATAATCCATAAGGCCTTGAGCTGCTTTGCTTTTAGTTTCCGCAATAATGTTACGCAACTCATTTTGCATTTGGTATTCAGGTTTTAATTTAAAATCCAAATAACCTGTGTACATCATATAATTTTCGGCATGCTCCTCACTCCACATTCTTGGAAGGATTGAAGCATGTTTGGAATTATAATTTGGCAACGCATTTTTATAGTCGTTTACTATAACATATTCACCTTTTTCGTAATCTTTCTCATACTTTGGTTTATCATCAACATAAGGGTTGTTTTCGTCATAGCCAGAGTACATTTCTGTAAATTGAGGGCCATAAAACAAATACGTTTTTGGGTATTGCTCTAAGTTGTAGTAAGCAAGCAACTCTCTGGCACTTGAAGGGTCGTTCTCATTAATAACAACATTTGCATTAGCCCTAATAGGAAGCATTAACCAAGTTGAAAAACCAATGATAACAAAAGCTATACACAAAATAGCTGTGTTAAAATGTTTTAAGACTTTTTCTCTAGTATATTTTATTCCGAAGTAAAAAGCAGCAACTAATAAAACTCCTGCAATAACAGATCCTGAATTAAAAGGTAAGCCAATAGAATTCACAAAGAATATCTCTAAAGCACTAAAATATCTTAAGATGTTTGGAGCTAATAACTTAAATATGAACAATAAAATAGCTACAACAACAACATTAGCAATGATGAAGTTTTTAACCGTTACAGTTTTGTAATTTTTAAAGAAATAAATGAGTCCAATAGCAGGAATGGTAAGCAATCCCATAAAATGAACACCAAAAGACAGACCAACAATAAATGAAATCAGAATCAACCATTTATTGCCTCTAGGTTTATCCATATCTTGTTCCCATCTAAGACCTAAATAGAACATGATAGCCATGATTAAAGTTGCCATGGCATAAACCTCAGTTTCAACAGCATTAAACCAAAACGAATCTGTAAACGTAAACGCTAAACTTCCTACTAAAGCACTTCCAAGTATGGCTTGACCTTGTGCTTTTGAAAGCGATTCTGTATTGCCAATAATATGTCTGAGCAATATAGTAATAGACCAAAACATGAACAAAATGGTAAAAGCACTCGAAACCGCACTCATCATATTCATAAGCCAACCTATTTGGGAAGGGTCTGTAGCAAATACTGAGAAAAAAGCACCAAGCATTTGAAACAATGGCGCTCCAGGAGGATGACCAACTTGTAATTTTGAGGAGGTCAGTATATATTCTCCTGCATCCCAAAAACTAACTGTTGGTTCTACTGTTAAAGAATAAGTAATTAGTGCTACTAAAAAAGCAAACCATCCTAAAATGGTATTCCACTTTTTAAAGTTTGATTGTGTCATGTTTGATGTGTTATTACTGCTGGCGAATTTAAGAATAATTATATAAGGTATAAAGGTTTTTAAGTAAACGTTAAGTGATTCATGTTATTTTATGTAAAAAATGTTTGCGCAAATAAAAGTTTGTACTAAATTTGCACGCTCAAACCATGATGGCCCATGGTGTAACTGGCAACACGTCTGGTTTTGGTCCAGAAGAGTCTAGGTTCGAGCCCTAGTGGGCCAACTGAATTTGAATCCTTATTCTTTTTTGAATGAGGATTTTTCTTTTATATAAACTTATTGTAGGGCGAGAAGTTTATACTGAGCGAAGTCGAAGTAAGCCCTAGTGGGCCAACAAAAGCTTTCCAATCAAGGGAAGCTTTATATATATATAATTAAATCTTAAAAGTGATTACTGGTCGCTTTGCATGGTTTACGAGATCTTCACTTATGCTACCATTAAAAAAGTGTGCAATCCCTTTTCTACCATGTGTACTCATTCCTATTAAACCAGCATCAATGTGATGAGCAAAATTTAAAATACCTTTTTCAATGGTATAATCATTATAAATGTTGATTGTGTAATTTTTAAATCGAGTACCTTTCATAAAGTTTTGCATTCTTGAATCAGCTTCATCAGTTGTTAAAAACTTGTTAGGTGTGTTAATTATTAATAGATGCATGGTGGCATCAACTAATTTTGCAAATTTTATAGCTTTTTTAAAAGGTTCTTTGTTTTCATCAGTAAAGTCTGAAGCATAAATAAAATTATTAACCTTAAAATTTTTATGGTAATTTTTAATCACCAATACAGGAATATCACTTGTTCTGACCACTTTTTCTGTGTTAGAGCCTATAAACATTTCCTTAAAACCGCTTACGCCATGCGAACCCATAACAATTAAGTCTATTTTGTGTTCTTTGCAAGTGTCCATAATACCATCAAAAGCTTGGTGGAATTTCACAATTTCATGAACTTTAATGTTCTTTAAAAAAGGTTTCGCCAATACTTCGTCAAATCGTTTTCTGGCTAATTTCATATAAAACATAGCCTCAGGCAATGCACTATGCGAACTTAAAGCATCAACCTCATTAATAGGAAGTTCTAGCATGTGCAATAAGTATATTTCACAACGATGTCTTTTTGCCAATTGTGAAGCTACATGAAGCGCATAATCTGCTTGTCCAGAAAAATCTGTAGGAACCAATATTTTTTTCATATTTGGAAGTAGAGTTTGACCTCTTAAATTTAGCGAAAAAATTTGACAACTCAACGTTTGTATTAATCCATTTAAATGTTGTATATTTGCAGCGTTGTAAGAAAAAGAATAAGCGAGGGGACGAAAAGTCCCCTCTTTTTATACTATGTTTAAAAGTAAAGTAAAAGCTTTATTGGAAGATTGCCTTAAAGAACGCGAAGATATATTTCTTATAGATTTTGATGTGCTTTCAGACAACACCATTAAAATAGTAATTGATGGAGATAAAGGTGTTTCTGTCGAAGATTGCATGTTTGTAAGTCGTGCCATTGAGCATAACTTAGATAGGGAACAAGAAGATTTTTCCTTGGAAGTTTCATCAGCTGGTGCAACAACACCAATGAGCCATATTAGGCAGTATAAAAAGAATATTGGTAGGACTGTTGGTGTTAAAGCAACAAACAACCAAAAATTTGAAGCCATTTTAACTAATGCTAACGAAGACAGCATTACACTTGAATGGAAAACAAGAGAACCTAAAGAAATTGGGAAAGGAAAGGTTACTGTGCAGAAAAAAGTAGAGTTACCTTATAACGATATAATTGAAGCAAAAGTTAAGATAAAATTTTAATCCAATATGAATTATGGAAAATATTGCGTTAATTGAGTCATTTTCAGAATTTAAGGACGATAAGTTAATAGATCGTGTAACCTTAATGGCCATTTTAGAAGATGTATTTAGAAATGCACTAAAAAAGAAGTTTGGCGATGATGATAATTTTGATATTATTATAAATCCAGATAAAGGAGATTTAGAGATTTGGCGTAACAGAGTAGTGGTAGCAGATGGTGAAGTTGAAGAACCAAATCAGGAAATATCTTTATCTGAAGCTCGTAAAATCGAGCCAGATTTTGAAGTAGGCGAAGATGTATCTGAAGAAGTAAAATTAATAGATTTAGGTAGACGTGCTATTTTAGCATTAAGACAAAACCTAATTTCAAAAATTCACGAGCACGACAACACAAACATCTACAAGCAGTTTAAAGATTTAATTGGAGAAATTTATACAGCTGAAGTGCACCATATTCGTCATAGAGCAATCATATTGTTAGACGATGAAGGCAACGAAATTATCTTACCAAAAGAAAAACAAATACCTTCAGACTTTTTTAGAAAAGGAGACAATGTAAGAGGAATCATCGAAAATGTTGAGCTTAAAGGCAATAAACCATCTATTATCATGTCACGTACTTCGCCATTGTTCTTAGAAAAATTGTTTGAGCAAGAAATTCCTGAGGTGTTTGATGGTTTAATAACCGTTAAAAATGTAGTAAGAATTCCAGGCGAAAAAGCAAAAGTTGCTGTAGATTCTTATGATGATAGAATAGACCCTGTTGGAGCTTGTGTAGGTATGAAAGGTTCAAGAATTCATGGCATTGTTCGCGAATTAGGTAATGAAAACATAGACGTTATCAATTACACCAATAATATCCAGCTTTATATTACTAGAGCTTTAAGCCCAGCAAGAGTAACATCAATAAAGTTAGACGAAGCAAGCGGTCGTGCAGAAGTTATGCTTAAACCAGAAGAAGTAAGCAAAGCAATTGGTCGTGGTGGTCACAATATACGTTTGGCAGGACAATTAACAGGTTATGAGATTGATGTGTTTAGAGAAGGCGTTGAAGAAGATGTAGAACTTTCTGAGTTCTCTGATGAAATCGATTCTTGGATTATTGAAGAATTCTCTAAAGTTGGTCTGGATACCGCAAAAAGTATCTTAGAACAAGATATAGACGATTTAGTAAAACGTACAGATTTAGAAGAAGAAACCATTTTAGAAGTTGTAAGAATTCTTAAAGAAGAATTTGAAGAATAACATTATTAGTATATATTAAAGCAGTTTATGGCTGAAACAATTAGATTAAATAAAGTTTTAAGAGAGTTAAACATATCTTTAGATCGTGCTGTCGAGTTTTTAGATTCAAAAGGCATTGAGATAGAGAAACGTCCTACTACAAAAATTTCAGACAAAGTTTATCAAATTCTATCTGACGAATTTGAAACTGATGCCAACAAAAAAGTGGCCTCTAAAGAAGTTAGCGAAGCAAAGCAAAAAGAAAAAGAAGCACTTAGGGTAGAACGTGAAAAAGAAATTGAAGCCAAAACTCAACAAGAGGAAGCCTCTAAAAAAGAAGTCGTAAAGGCAAAAACTGTTTTAGAAGGTCCAAAGAAAATCGGTAAAATTGATTTAGACAAACCTAAAAAGTCAGAAGAAGCTCCACAACCAAAACAAGAAGATAAACCAAAAGAAACCGAAAAAGCCCCAGAACCTGTTGTAGAAAAGAAAGAAGAACCTCAAAAACCTGTTGTGGTTGAAAAGAAAAAGGTTCAACCAAAAGAAGAACAAGAAGATGCAACAGACGAAATAGTCGAGACAAAGTATCAAAAACTTTCTGGACCTAAAATTTCGGGCGATAAAATAGACCTTTCTCAATTCAACAAACCAAAGAAAAAGAAAGAGGACAAAAAATTTGCCGATAATAAATCAGATCAAAAGAAAAAACGTAAAAGAATTAATAAAGTCGGTTCAAACATCGATGGAGACCGTAACGACAAAAGACCTGATTTTGGTAACAACAGAAAAGGTAAAGGAGGACAACGCAGATCTCACATATTAAAAGAGGAGCCAAGTGCAGAAGAAGTGCAAAAACAAGTTCGCGAAACCTTAGAAAAACTTCAAGGAAAAGCAAACAAAGGTAAAGGAGCTAAGTACAGAAGAGATAAAAGAGATCAACATAGAGAGCAAACCGAAAGAGATTTACAACAACAAGAAGCAGAAAGCAAAATTTTAAAAGTTACAGAATTTGTTACTGCAAGTGAAGTTGCTACAATGATGGACGTTCCTGTTACAAAAATTATTTCAGCCTGTATGTCCTTGGGTATGATGGTTACCATGAACCAACGTCTCGATGCTGAAACATTATCAATTGTTGCAGACGAATTTGGATACGATGTAGAATTTGTTACTGCAGATATTGAGGAATCCATTCAAGAAGTTGAAGATAAACCTGAAGATTTACTACCACGCGCCCCAATAGTTACTGTAATGGGTCACGTAGACCATGGTAAAACCTCGCTTTTAGATTACATTCGTGAAGAAAACGTAATTGCAGGCGAATCAGGTGGAATTACACAGCACATTGGTGCCTATGGTGTAAAATTAGATGGAGGTCAAAGAATAACATTTTTAGATACTCCAGGTCACGAGGCTTTTACAGCTATGCGTGCTCGTGGAGCTCAAGTTACTGATATAGCAATTATTGTGGCTGCAGCAGATGACGATATTATGCCCCAAACCAAAGAGGCTATTTCCCATGCTCAAGCTGCTGGAGTTCCGATAGTATTTGCAATTAATAAGATTGATAAACCAACCGCAAACCCTGATAAGATTAAAGAAGGGTTGGCTCAGATGAATTTATTGGTTGAAGATTGGGGCGGAAAAATTCAATCTCACGATATTTCAGCAAAATTTGGAACAGGAGTTGCCGAGTTATTAGAAAAAGTATTGCTTGAAGCCGAATTGTTAGAGCTAAAAGCTAATCCAAGTAAACCAGCATCAGGAACTGTAGTCGAAGCATTTTTAGATAAAGGTCGTGGTTATGTATCAACTATATTGGTACAATCAGGAACACTTCGTGTTGGAGACTATGTCTTGGCTGGAAAAAACAGCGGAAAAGTTAAAGCAATGCACGATGAAAGAGGTCATGATGTAACTGAAGCTGGACCTTCAACACCAGTTTCAATTTTAGGATTAGATGGTGCTCCGCAAGCAGGTGACAAGTTCAACGTTTTTGAAGATGAACGTGAAGCAAAACAAATTGCAGCAAAACGTACACAATTGCAACGCGAGCAATCAGTTAGAACACAACGTCACATCACATTAGATGAAATTGGTCGTCGTATTGCACTTGGAGACTTTAAAGAATTAAACGTTATCCTTAAAGGTGATGTAGATGGTTCGGTTGAAGCCTTAACAGATTCGTTCCAAAAACTTTCAACAGAAGAGATTCAAGTAAACATAATCCATAAAGGCGTTGGCGCTATTACAGAAAGTGATGTGCTGTTAGCCTCGGCTTCAGATGCAATTATTATAGGATTTAACGTACGTCCAATGGGCAATGCTCGACAAGTAGCTGAAAAAGAGGAAATCGACATCAGAATGTACTCTATCATTTATGATGCTATTAACGACTTGAAAGATGCAATGGAAGGCATGTTGTCGCCAGTGTTTAAAGAAGAAATTACAGGTTCTGCCGAAATAAGGGAAACCTTTAAAATTTCTAAGATTGGTACTATTGCAGGTTGTATGGTTACAGATGGTAAAATTTTCAGAAATTCTGGAATCAGACTCATTAGAGAAGGTGTTGTTATTTACACTGGTGAATTAGCATCTTTAAAACGTTTTAAAGACGATGTTAAAGAAGTATCAAAAGGTTACGACTGTGGTATGCAAATTAAAAATTACAACGACATTCAGGAAGGCGATGTTATTGAAGCATTCCAAGAAGTTGCAGTAAAAAAGAAATTGAAATAAACTTAATAAATAACTAACAAAAAAGGCGACTCATTTGAGTTGCCTTTTTTGTTTTAAAAAATATATTTTAATTCTTTTTAGGTTTGAAATAAAAAGCATTAGCAAACTTTTGTTTAATTTTTACTAAAGCTCTATCTGCCTCTAAACGTGTTTCAAAATTGCCTACCCAAATTTTATAATTAGGTGTTTCAAACTCCATAGAAGATGACCATTCTCCAAAAGAATTTTTAAAGTCTAAATGAGCTTTTTCAGCTCCAGGACGATTGCCACTATACACCTGAATTTTATAATTTGCCTCAGATGAACTCACATCTTTTTTAACCTTTAGCAAAACATCAATTTGTTTGTCTTGATTGACTTCAACGGTACCTTGTTGAGCAGATAAATTTGAAAAAGAAAATAGCGCAATTATCAGTGCAACAATGTGGTATTTTAAGCGAATCTGTTTCATCTTATTTCATTTTACTGCAAATGTAAAGCATATCAACGAAAACATCTGCAAAATTATTATTTAGAATGTTTATAAATTATAAATTAACGCTTCTCTAACATTTCTAAAATCGACTTTAAATGTTACTTTTGTGCGAGATTTTTATAACCGAACATTTTTCTTTTATGAAAAAATCGTACCAAAGTTTGGAAGACAATTCTACTAACAATATGAAACAGGTGAAATACCGCAACTTAACCATAAAAAGTGTACTGCTTGGTTTCGTTTTTTTACTAACTTTTTCTACTTCATTATTTGCTCAAGATGACTGTGATCCTGTAAAAGGAAAAACGTTATTCAATACCAATTGTGCTGCATGTCATACCTTAGATAAAAAGCTTACAGGTCCAGCACTTAGAGGTGTGCAGGCAAGACTTGACGACCAAGGGTTAGACATTGATTGGATTAGAGCATGGATTCGTAACAGTGCTGCTGTTATAAAATCTGGCGATGCTTATGCCAATAAAATTTATGCTGAGTACAATGGTGCAGCAATGACAGCAATGCCGCAGCTTACAGATCAAGATATTTGCGATATTCTTGCTTATACAGCTGCTGAACCAACTGATAATTCTGGAGGAGGTGGAGTAATTCCAACTCCTGTTACTCCAGTTGAGCCTGGAATTTCAAACAACTTAATTCTTGGAGCTTTAGCATTATTGTTTATGTTGTTAGCTAGCGGACTTTATTTGGTAAACAAAACCTTACGTCGTTTTGCAGAAGCTAATAATGTTGAAATTGCAGAAGCTACAAAACGTAAATCTATCTGGAAAGTTTTTGTGCAAAACCAATTTTTAATGTTGGTTACTGCTATATTCTTATTATTGGCTAGTGGTTATTTTGCTTATGGCTATATGATGCAGATTGGTGTAGACCAAGGTTATCAGCCAGTGCAACCAATTCATTTTTCACATAAAATTCATGCTGGAGATAATGGTATAGATTGTAAATATTGTCACTCTTCTGCTAGAGTAAGTAAAACTTCTGGAATCCCTTCATTAAATGTGTGTATGAACTGTCACAAGTCAGTTTATGAATACAACGGAGAAACAACTGCAGAATACGATAAGGCATTTTATGATGGTGAAATCAAAAAATTATATGCAGCTGCTGGTTGGGACGATGTAGATCAGCAATATACAGGAGAAACACAACCTGTGAAATGGGTGAGAATTCACAACCTTCCTGACTTTGCTTACTTCAACCACTCACAACACGTGTCTGTAGCTGGTTTAGAGTGCCAAACTTGTCATGGTCCAGTTGAAGAAATGGAAATTATGTATCAATATTCACCATTAACAATGGGATGGTGTATTAACTGTCACAGAGAAACCAATGTGAAAGTTCAAGACAACGAGTATTACGCAAAAATACACGAACAATTATCTAAAAAATATGGTGTTGACCAATTAACAGCTGCTCAAATGGGCGGATTGGAATGTGGGAAATGTCATTACTAATATATTAAAGAAGTTAATTCAATTATAATATGTCATCAAACAAGAAATACTGGAAAAGTGTTGAAGAGCTAAATGAAAATAGTAGCTCATTTGTTGAGGCGCTAAAGCACAAAGAATTTGTTCAAGAAATTCCTGTAGATGAATTTTTAGGCGACAAGAAAACATTGGAATCTTCTTCTACTACACGACGTGATTTTTTAAAATACGTTGGGTTTAGTACTGCTGCTGCATCTTTAGCAGCTTGTGAAGGTCCAGTAATTAAGTCAATTCCTTACGTTGTGCAGCCAGATCAAATTATTCCTGGTGTTGCAAACTATTATGCATCAACTATTGCTAATGGATATGATTTTGCAAGCGTATTGGTAAAAACACGTGAAGGTCGTCCAATAAAAATCGAAAACAACGATTTAGCAACTGGTGGTGGAGCAAACGCAAGAGTAAATGCTTCAGTATTGGATTTGTATGATAGCTTAAGAGTCGCTAATCCGAAGAAAAATGGAGAGGACAGCTCTTGGGTTGAGTTTGATGCTGATACAACTAAAGGATTAAACGATGCTGTTGCATCTGGAAAAGATATTGTGTTACTAACACAAACTTTTGCTAGTCCATCAACTTCAAAGTTGATTTCAGAATTTAAAGAAAAATATGGTAATGTTCGTCATGTAGTTTATGATGCTATTTCAGAATCTGCTGCTGCTGATGCTTACCAAAATAAATATGGAGAACGTGGTTTAGCTAATTACGATTTCTCTAAAGCAATGACTATTGTTTCTGTTGGAGCTGATTTCTTAGGTGATTGGCAAGGTGGAGGTTTTGATTCAGGATACGCTAAAGGGCGTGTGCCTAAAGATGGTAAAATGTCTCGCCACATTCAATTTGAATCAAACATGAGCTTAACAGGAGCTAATGCAGATAAGCGTATTCCTTTAAAACCAAGCGAGCAAAAAGTAGCATTAGCTAAATTATACGGAAAAGTTACAGGTAATGCAGTTTCTGGAAGCCTTCCTGGACATATTGATGACGCTGTAAATAAAGCAGCATCTGAACTCTTAAAAGCAGGAAGCAATGGTGTAGTTGTTACTGGGATACAAGATGTTAATGCTCAAACCTTAGTGTTTGCTATTAACGAAGCATTATCAAGTAAGGCATTTGATCCTAAAACAACATTAAAAACAAGACAAGGTAACAATGCTGAGGTTTCTAAGCTTGTTGCTGATATGAATGCTGGAACTGTTGGTGTTTTAATTATGAGTGGTGTAAATCCAGTGTACAGTTTGCCAAATTCAGATGAGTTTACTAATGGTTTAGCCAATGTTGATATGACAGTGGCATTTTCTATGAAAGAAGATGAAACTGCTTCAAATGAAAATATCAATTACTTAGCTGCTGCACCTCATTATCTTGAATCTTGGGGAGATGTAGAAATAAAAAAAGGACATTATGGTTTAACACAACCAGCTATTCGTCCTTTATTTGATACAAGACAATTTCAAGAAGCTTTATTAATTTGGAATGGCAACAGCATGACATACCACGATTATATTAAAGATAACTGGAATACAAATATTTTAAATGGTTCATCATTTAATCAAGCATTACATGATGGTGTGTTTGTTGGAGCTGCAAGTGCAACTGAAGAAACCACAGAAACTAATACTGAAGTTGAATCTGCTGGTACTAACCTAAGTGCTATTGCAAACATTTTGGCATCTACAGCATCTTCTGGAATGGAGTTAACGTTGTATCCTAAAACTGGAATGGGAGATGGACAACAAGCCAACAACCCTTGGTTACAAGAGTTTCCTGATCCTTTAACAAGAACAACTTGGGACAATTACTTAACAATTTCTGAAGCAGATGCTAAAGAATTAGGATTATACTTAGAGCCAAGTACATTCTTTACTCAGAGTAGTCATGATGCTACAGGTGGATTAAACGGAAAGTATGCTAATGTAACTGTAAATGGAGTAACAATTACCGCTCCAGTAATCATTCAACCAGGTCAAGCAAAAGGAACTGTAGGTTTATCATTTGGATATGGTAGAACCGAAGGGTTGAAATCTGAAATGCAAACAGGTGTTAATGCTTATCCATTATATGCAAACTTTAACCCAACACAAGATGTAACAATTGAAGCTACTTCAGGTAAACACGAGTTTGCTTGTGTGCAGTTGCATAACACATTAATGGGTCGTGGAGATATTATTAGAGAAACAACATTAGAGATTTTCAATACAGAAAAATCAAGTACTTGGAATCCAGTTCCTGTAGTTTCTTTAAATCATATTGAAACTCCAGTAACATCTCCAGACGTTGATCTTTGGGATGAGTTTGATCGTTCTGTCGGTCATCATTTTAATTTGTCAATAGACTTAAATGCATGTACTGGATGTGGAGCATGTGTGATAGCTTGTCATGCAGAAAATAATGTTCCTGTAGTTGGAAAAGAAGAAATTCGTCGTAGTCGTGATATGCACTGGCTACGTATAGATAGATATTACTCATCTGAAGAATCATTTGAAGGTGATGATGAAAAGAAAGATAACATTAAAGGTTTAAGTAGCTCACTTAGTTCGTTTGGCGAAATGGAATCTCCATCAGCTAACCCTCAAGTGGCTTTCCAACCTATTATGTGTCAGCATTGTAATCATGCACCTTGTGAAACTGTTTGTCCAGTAGCAGCTACTTCTCATGGTCGTCAAGGTCAAAACCATATGGCTTACAACCGTTGTGTTGGTACGCGTTATTGTGCAAACAACTGTCCTTATAAAGTACGTCGTTTCAACTGGTTCTTATACAATGGTAATGATGAATTTGATTACCACATGAATGACGATTTAGGACGTATGGTGATTAATCCAGATGTTACTGTAAGATCACGAGGTGTTATGGAAAAATGTTCAATGTGTATTCAAATGACACAAAAAACAGTTCTTGATGCAAAACGTGATGGTAGAGAAGTAAAACCTAATGAATTTAAAACAGCATGTTCTGCAGCTTGTAGCAGTGGAGCTATGGTTTTTGGTGATATCAATGAAAAACACAATGATATTACTGCATTAAAAGATGATAAAAGAGCGTATCACTTACTAGAAAGCGTTGGTACAAAACCAAATGTGGTGTATCAAGTGAAGGTAAGAAATACAAACGAAGCATAAATTAATTAAGAAACAATTATAAAAGGATTATGGCGTCTCATTACGAAGCACCTATTAGAAGACCTTTAGTTACAGGAGAAAAATCGTACCACGATGTATCTGTTGATGTAGCAGCTCCAGTTGAAGGGAAAGCAAATAAATCTTGGTGGATTGTATTTTCAATTGCATTAGCAGCTTTCCTTTGGGGAATAGGTTGTATCATTTATACAATTTCAACAGGAATTGGAACTTGGGGATTGAACAAAACCGTAGGTTGGGCTTGGGATATTACTAACTTCGTTTGGTGGGTTGGTATTGGTCACGCAGGAACACTGATTTCTGCAGTACTATTATTGTTCCGTCAAAAATGGAGAATGGCAATTAACCGTTCAGCTGAAGCAATGACAATTTTCTCAGTTGTACAAGCAGGATTATTCCCAATTATTCACATGGGACGACCATGGTTAGGATATTGGGTATTACCTATACCAAACCAATTTGGTTCGCTTTGGGTAAACTTTAACTCTCCACTACTTTGGGACGTATTTGCAATTTCTACGTATTTATCTGTATCGTTAGTGTTCTGGTGGACAGGTTTACTTCCAGATTTTGCAATGATTCGTGATAGAGCAGTAAGACCTTTCCAAAAGAAAATATACTCATTATTGAGTTTTGGTTGGTCTGGTCGTGCAAAAGATTGGCAACGTTTTGAAGAAGTGTCTTTAGTACTTGCTGGTTTAGCAACACCTTTAGTACTTTCTGTACATACTATTGTATCCTTTGACTTCGCAACGTCTGTAATTCCTGGATGGCATACTACAATTTTCCCACCTTACTTCGTTGCAGGAGCAATTTTCTCAGGATTTGCTATGGTTAACACACTGCTTATCATCATGAGAAAAGTGTGTAGCCTTGAAGATTATATTACTGTACAGCACATTGAATTAATGAACATTGTAATCATGATTACAGGTTCTATAGTTGGTGTGGCATATATTACCGAGTTATTTATTGCATGGTATTCAGGAGTTGAGTTTGAACAATATGCATTCTTAAACAGAGCAACAGGACCTTACGCTTGGGCTTATTGGATGATGATGTCTTGTAACGTATTCTCTCCACAATTTATGTGGTTCAAGAAATTGCGTACTAGTATCATGTTCTCATTCTTTATCTCTATTGTTGTAAATATAGGAATGTGGTTTGAGCGTTTTGTAATTATTGTAACATCGTTACATAGAGATTACTTACCATCATCATGGACCATGTTCTCACCAACATTTGTTGATATAGGAATTTTTATTGGTACAATTGGGTTTTTCTTTGTTCTCTTCTTATTGTATGCTAGAACATTCCCAGTAATTGCACAAGCTGAAGTTAAAACAATATTAAAATCATCAGGCGAAAGATATAAGAACCTTAGAGAAGCTGGTAAAAGTTTAGTAGGAACAGGAGCAGATGCTAGAACCTCCTCAATTTCAGCTACAACAAAACCTAAAGCTAAAACTAAAGAAAATAATTCAGACAAAGTAAACTCTTTATTTGAAACTATCGGAAAGTTTGATTCTAGTACGCAAACAGTTGATGATTTGAAGAAGATTAGTGGTGTTGGTCCTAAGATGGAAGAAGCACTTAATAGTTTAGGAATTTATACATTCCTTCAGGTGAGTAAAATGACTAAAAAAGAATACGACTTGTTAGACGAAATCACAGGATTATTCCCAGGTAGAGCAGAACGCGATGATTGGGCAGGACAAGCTAAAAATTTAATAAATTAAACGTAGACAATGGAAGCTTCTAAAGTAATTCACGCTATATATACAGATGACGATGTATTAATGTCTGCCGTTAAAAAAGTAAAGGCTGCTAAGCATCATATTGAAGAAATTTATACTCCATTTCCTGTGCATGGTTTAGACAAAGCAATGGGATTGGCACCAACACGAATCGCAATTGCGTCATTCATGTATGGATGTGTTGGTTTAACAGTAGCCATTTTGATGATGAATTTTATAATGATTGAAGATTGGCCTCAAAATATTGGTGGTAAACCAAGCTTTAGTTATATAGAAAACATGCCAGCATTTGTTCCAATTATGTTTGAGCTAACCGTATTTTTTGCTGCACATTTAATGGTTATAACGTTTTACTTAAGAAGTAGAATGTGGCCATTTAAAAAAGCTGAAAATCCTGATCCAAGAACTACTGACGATCATTTTTTAATGGAAATCCCTGTTCATGGTAATTTAAAAGATTTAGAAGATTTACTTGCTGAGACTGGAGCTGTAGAAATTAATATTGTAGATAAAGAAGAAGCACACTAGAGATATGAAAAGCTTATTTAAAATAACACTAGTTGTAATCATAATGATGGTCATTGTATCATGTAAAAAAGATACAAGACCAAACTATCAATTTATGCCAAATATGCAAGCACCTGTAGGGTATGAAACTTATGGTGAATATGATATTTTTCCTGGCGAGCAATCTGCAATGTTGCCAGTTGAAGGGACTATTGCAAGAGGCTATTCATTATTTGATTATGGAAGTTCAAATGAAGAATACCTAAGAGCTAAAGCAGAATTAATGAGTCCTTTAGATTCTACTCAGGTTGATTTAGTAAGAGGGAAAGAATTGTATGACATATACTGTGGCATTTGTCATGGCAATAAAGGTGATGGACAAGGAAATCTCGTTAAAAGAGAGAAAATTTTAGGCATACCAAGCTATGATGATGTAGGAAGAGCTATTAACGAAGGAAGCACATACCACACAATTTATTACGGAAAAAATGCGATGGGTTCTTATGCAAATCAGCTAAATGAAGAAGAAAGATGGCAAGTAGTGGCTTATGTGCTTAAGCTTAAATCAGATTTAGAGAAATAAGAATATTAGATAAAGATTATTACAGATTAATATGTACACGTTATCAAATAGATTAAAAATATTTTCAGTAGCATTAATGCTTTTAGGAGCACTTGGGTGGTTTTATTCATATTCTACCTCTCATGTATCTTTAGAAGACGTAAAAACAATGTTAGCTGAGGAAGCTTCTCACGGAGGAGACCATGGTGAAGCAGCAGATACTCACACTGTAGCACAAGAAAGCCATACAACAACCGATTCTCATGAATCTGAGTCACATGATAGTGCAGAAGCACATGATGATGAACATGCAGAGCATGTCATGCACCAAATTCATAATAGACCATATTCAGCACTTTATATAGCTGCGTTTTTCTTCTTTATGATAGCATTAGGAGCTTTGGCGTTTTATGGTATTCAATGGGCTGCACAAGCTGGATGGTCTCCTGTATTATTTAGAGTAATGGAAGCTATAACGTATTATGTACTTCCAGGTGGATTATTAGTTTTGGTTATTGGATATTGGGCAGACAGTCACATTTTTATTTGGATGGATCCTGATGTTGTTGCTCACGATGAACTGATTCAAGGAAAATCTGGTTGGCTAAATAAAACAGGTTGGTTAATTAGAGGGTTGATTTTTCTTGGAGGTTGGAGTTTCTATAGATGGATTTCTAGAAAGTATTCAATTGCTCAAGATACAGCTGAAGATAAAAGAAACTATGTTAAAACATTCAGATGGTCTGCGGCATTCTTAGTATTCTATATTTACACAGAATCTATGATGTCTTGGGATTGGATCATGAGTGTAGATCCTCACTGGTTCTCAACTCTATTTGGGTGGTATGTATTTGCGAGTATGTTTGTAAGTGGTATTACTGTAATTGCCTTAATCACACTTTATCTAAAATCTAAAGGTTTAATGGAGTTTGTAAATGATAGCCACATGCATGATTTAGCAAAATTCATGTTTGCAATTAGCATTTTTTGGACTTATTTATGGTTCTCACAGTTCATGTTAATTTGGTATGCTAACATTCCTGAAGAGGTTACTTATTTTGTAACTAGAATAGAAGATTATAAATTACCTTTCTTCGGCATGTTGGTAATGAACTTTATTTTTCCATTCTTAGTCTTAATGAACAGTGATTACAAACGTGTGCCATGGTTTATTGTTATGGCTGGAATAGTAATATTAATAGGACATTATGTTGATGTATTCAACATGATAATGCCTGCAACAGTTGGTGACAGATGGTCAATTGGATTACCAGAATTAAGTGCTGTTGCGTTGTTTTTAGGATTATTTTTATTGTTAGTGTTTTATGCGTTGTCTAAAGCATCATTACTACCAAAAGGAAATCCGTTTATTAAAGAAAGTGAACATTTTCATTATTAATTTAAATAAATAAAGAAGAGATATAACAATGACTGCTTTATTAACAATTTTAGTTTTAGTATTTATTACAGTTGCAATCTGGCAAATGGTGAAAATCTTTGATTTAGCCAATGCTAATAATGAAAGTGCACAAGTAGCTAATGATAAGGATAACAAATTAAATGCATATTTAATGCTAGGATTTCTTGTTTTTATCTATGTCATAACTATTGTATGTTTTGTGTTTTGGGGAGATTTGCCATTAATGTCCAATTCAGCTTCAGAACATGGACCGAAAATTGACAATCTAATGATTGTTTCTATGGTCATTATTTTTATTGTACAAACAATTACACAGTTTTTACTTCATTATTTTGCCTATAAATATAAAGGTGAAAAAGGAAGAAAGGCATTATTTTATGCTGATAATGATAAACTTGAATTTATCTGGACAATCATCCCAGTAATTGTTTTGGCAGGATTAATCATATACGGTTTATTTACTTGGTCAGATATCATGAATATAGAACAAGATGATGACACTATAGTTGTTGAACTTTATGCACAACAGTTTAACTGGAAGGCAAGATACGCAGGAGAAGACAATGTGTTGGGTGATGCTAATGTGAGATTAATAAATCTTGATAACGCAAATATTTTAGGATTGGATGAAGCAGACCCAAATGCTCAAGACGATATTATTACTACTGAATTACATCTGCCAGTTGGGAAAAAAGTATTATTTAAAATGCGTTCACAAGATGTGTTACATTCGGCATATATGCCTCACTTTAGAGCACAAATGAATTGTGTTCCAGGCATGATTACTCAATTTGCATTTACACCAACAGTGACAACCGCCGAAATGCGCCAGAATCCAGATATTATTGATAAAGTTGCAAAAATCAATAAGATTAGAGCAAATAATAAAGAAGAAATTGAGGCTAAAGGACAAGATTTAAGATATGAGTTTGATTACTTATTACTTTGTAATAAAATTTGTGGAAAGTCTCATTACAATATGCAAATGAAAATTATTGTAGAAACTGAAGATGAGTATAAAGCTTGGTTAAGTGAGCAGAAAACATTCAAAAATTCTTTAGTTCAAAATTAATAACATTAAGATTTAAAAATTAGATATAGATTATGTCAGCACACGCAGATACTCACGACCACGACGATCACGGACATCATCATCATAAAGAAACCTTTGTAACTAAATACATCTTTAGTCAAGATCATAAAATGATTGCCAAACAGTACCTTATTACAGGTACAATAATGGGAGTTATTGGTGTAATAATGTCTATGATGTTCCGTATGCAAATTGCATGGCCTGAAGAACCAAATGTGTTATTTGAAGCATTATTAGGTAAATGGGCTCCTGATGGTGTCATGGATGCTGACATCTATTTAGCTTTAGTAACCATTCATGGTACCATCATGGTATTCTTTGTATTAACAGCTGGATTAAGTGGAACGTTTAGTAACCTTTTAATTCCATTACAAATTGGTGCACGTGATATGGCTTCAGGATTCCTAAATATGATTTCATATTGGTTATTCTTCTTGTCAAGTGTTGTTATGGTTATTTCATTATTTGTTGAAGCAGGACCTGCATCAGCTGGATGGACTATTTATCCTCCACTTAGTGCTTTACCAATGGCTCAAGCTGGTTCTGGAATGGGTATGACTTTGTGGTTGGTGTCAATGGCTATCTTTATTGCATCTTCCTTATTAGGTTCATTAAACTATATCGTAACAGTATTGAACTTACGTACTAAAGGAATGTCTATGACAAGACTTCCATTAACCATTTGGGCATTTTTTATTACAGCAGTAATTGGTGTGGTATCGTTCCCTGTACTATTGTCTGCAGCATTATTGCTTATTATGGATAGAAGTTTTGGAACTTCATTCTTCTTATCAGATATATTTATTCAAGGTGAAGTATTACATTATCAAGGAGGTTCGCCTGTTTTGTTTGAACACTTGTTCTGGTTCTTAGGACATCCAGAAGTATACATAGTAATATTACCAGCAATGGGACTTGTGTCTGAAATTATGGCAACAAACTCTCGTAAACCTATATTTGGTTATCGTGCAATGATCGTGTCAATTTTAGCCATTGCATTTTTATCAACCATTGTTTGGGGACATCATATGTTTATTTCAGGAATGAATCCATTCTTAGGTTCAGTATTTACATTTACAACATTATTAATTGCAATTCCATCAGCTGTAAAAGCATTCAACTGGATTACAACACTCTGGAAAGGTAACTTACAGATGAATCCTGCTATGCTGTTTTCAATTGGTTTTGTATCTACATTTATTACAGGTGGTTTAACAGGAATTATTCTTGGAGATAGTGCTTTAGATATTAATGTTCATGACACCTATTTTGTTGTAGCTCATTTCCACTTAGTAATGGGTATTTCAGCATTATATGGAATGTTCGCAGGTATTTACCATTGGTATCCTAAAATGTTTGGTAGAATGCTCAATAAAAACTTAGGTTATATCCATTTCTGGATTACGGCAATTTGTGCTTATGGTGTATTTTTCCCAATGCATTTTATTGGTATGGCAGGTTTACCAAGACGTTATTATACAAACAGTAACTTCCCATTGTTTGACGATTTAAACGATGTAAACGTAATCATTACTATTTTTGCATTAATAGGAGGAGTTGTTCAAATTTTATATTTATACAATTTCTTCGGAAGTATTTTCTTTGGAAAGAAAACAGTTCAAAACCCTTGGAGATCTACAACTTTAGAGTGGACTGCACCAATAAAACATTTCCATGGAAATTGGGAAGGTGAAATACCTCACGTTTATCGTTGGTCATACGACTATAGTAAACCAGGACATGATGAAGATTTCGTTCCTCAAAACGTTCCACTAAAAGAAGGTGAAGAAGAACTGCATCATTAAAATTCCTTTGTAAAAAGGAATCTCATGATGAGATATATAATATCAAAGCCTTTCTATTTTAAAGAAGGGCTTTTTCTTTATATTTGCTTAAGTAGGTTTTTTTGTCATTCCACACTGTCCCAATTAGCGCAGTCGAAGTGTGATGCGGAGTCCACTTAAAAGATTAAATCAAAAAACTAAAAAGATTGCCACTTTCGTGGGAAATGAATATGAACCAAAACTTAGATCCAACCAACGAAAAATTCTCTCCAGAAGATCTGGATGTTGAAAAAAAATTAAGACCACTTTCCTTTGAAGATTTTACAGGTCAGGATCAAGTATTGGAAAATCTTAAGGTATTTGTTCAGGCTGCAAATGGAAGAAGTGAAGCTTTGGATCATACGTTGTTTCATGGTCCACCTGGATTGGGTAAAACGACTTTAGCACATATACTTGCCAATGAACTAGATGTTTCAATTAAAGTGACTTCTGGACCTGTTCTAGATAAACCAGGTGATTTAGCAGGACTACTTACCAACCTTGAAGAACGAGATGTGCTTTTTATTGATGAAATCCATAGATTAAGTCCAATTGTTGAAGAGTATTTATACTCTGCAATGGAAGATTACAAAATTGATATCATGATTGAAACTGGACCAAATGCTCGAACGGTTCAAATCAATTTAAATCCGTTTACCTTAATTGGTGCAACAACTCGTTCCGGATTACTCACATCTCCAATGAGAGCACGTTTTGGTATTCAAAGCAGACTTCAATATTATAATACAGAGCTTTTAACAACTATTGTTCAGCGAAGTGCTGGTATTATTGATATTCCAATTTCTATGGAAGCTGCTGTTGAAATTGCAGGACGAAGCAGAGGTACACCTAGAATTGCCAACGCCTTATTGCGTCGTGTTCGTGATTTTGCTCAAATAAAAGGTAATGGCAATATTGACATTAAAATAGCAAAATTCGCTCTTGAAGCACTTAATGTTGATGCGCATGGCTTAGATGAAATGGACAACAAAATTTTGTCTACAATTATCGATAAGTTTAAAGGAGGACCAGTTGGTATAACGACTTTAGCAACAGCAGTTAGTGAAAGTGCAGAAACCATCGAGGAAGTTTATGAACCTTTTTTAATACAACAAGGTTTTATTATGCGGACTCCGAGAGGTCGCGAAGTTACAGAATTGGCTTATAAACATCTTGGAAAAATAAAAGGTCCAACTCAAGGAGGTTTATTTTGATACAAAGTGTCATTCTGAACTTGATTCAGAATCTTATTAAATGAGCAATAAAATTAAATATACTAACATAATTAAAACCGAAGCCAAACGCCTCGGTTTTTTGTCTTGTGGAATTAGTAAGGCTGAATTTTTAGAAACTGAAGCACCTCGACTCGAAAAGTGGTTACATAAAAACATGCATGGAGAAATGCGTTACATGGAAAATCACTTTGATAAACGTCTTGATCCAACTAAACTGGTTGAAGGTTCAAAAAGTGTGATTTCTTTATTGCTTAATTATTATCCAAATGAATTTCAGAAAGATGAAAACGCTCCAAAAATCAGTAAATACGCTTTCGGTACCGATTATCATTTTGTTATAAAAGACAAACTCATATCACTTTTAAATTTTATTGATGAAGAAATAGGCGAAGTACAAGGTCGTGCATTTGTAGATTCTGCACCTGTTTTGGACAAAGCTTGGGCAGCAAAATCTGGTTTAGGTTGGATAGGAAAACACAGCAATTTATTAACTCAGCAAGTAGGTTCCTTTTATTTTATAGCTGAACTTATAGTAGATTTAGAGTTAGATTACGATACTCCAACAACAAATCATTGTGGTACTTGTACAGCTTGTATTGATGCTTGCCCAACACAAGCAATAACAGAACCTTATGTGGTAGATGGTAGTAAATGCATTTCTTATTTCACAATCGAATTAAAAGACAATATTCCTTCAGAATTTAAAGGTCAATTTGATAATTGGATGTTTGGTTGTGATGTTTGCCAAGATGTGTGCCCTTGGAACAGATTCTCAAAATCACATAATGAACCACTTTTTAATCCACATCCTCAACTTTTAGAAATGAGTAAAAAAGATTGGGAAGAAATCACAGAAGATACTTTCAAAAAAATATTTAAGAAATCTGCAGTAAAACGTACAAAATATTCTGGATTAATCAGAAACATTGAATTTTTAAAAGAATAGCAATAATATTTCCTATTTTACACTATCACATTAACTTTGTATTTCCAATAATAACTAACTTATGAGTAAAGAAAGTAAACGTAGAGAGGCTTTATTATATCACTCAAGACCAACACCTGGAAAAATTGCAGTTGTACCAACAAAAAAATATGCGACTCAAAGAGACTTGTCTTTGGCGTATTCACCTGGAGTTGCTGAGCCTTGTTTGGAGATTGAAAAAAATCCATCTAAAGCATATAAATACACAACTAAGGGAAATTTAGTGGCAGTGATTTCCAATGGAACAGCAGTTTTAGGATTAGGTAATATTGGACCATTAGCTTCAAAACCAGTAATGGAAGGTAAAGGTTTACTTTTTAAGATTTTTGCTGATATTGATGTTTTTGATATTGAGGTAAATACTGAAAATATTGAAGAGTTTATCGCAACAGTAAAAAATATAGCACCAACATTTGGTGGTATTAACCTTGAAGACATAAAAGCACCTGAAGCTTTTGAAATAGAACAAAGGCTAAAAGCAGAGTTGGATATTCCAGTCATGCACGATGACCAACATGGTACAGCCATTATTTCAGCAGCAGCATTGCTAAATGCTCTAGAAATTACGAATAAAAAAATTGAAGATGTAAGAATAGTCGTTAGTGGTGCTGGAGCAGCAGCCATTTCATGTACAAGACTATATCAATCTTTTGGAGCCAATCCTGAAAATATTGTGATGCTTGACAGTAAAGGTGTGATTAGAAAAGACAGAGAAAACCTCACTCAGGAGAAAGCAGAGTTTGCTACAGCTAGAAAAATTGACACCTTAGAAGAAGCTATGGTTAATGCTGATGTCTTTATTGGTTTATCCACCGCAGACATAGTAACGCCAGAAATGCTTAACACAATGGCCAAAGAACCTATTGTTTTTGCTATGGCTAATCCTAATCCTGAAATCTCATATCAATTAGCAATTGATACACGAGATGATATCATAATGGCAACTGGTCGAAGCGATCATCCTAATCAAGTAAATAATGTACTTGGGTTTCCATTTATTTTTAGAGGAGCTCTTGATGTAAGAGCAACCAAGATTAATGAGGAAATGAAAAAGGCTGCTGTTTTGGCATTGGCAGAATTAGCTAAAGAACCAGTTCCAGAACAAGTTAATGTAGCATACTCAGAGACCAAACTTTCATTTGGAAAAGATTATATCATTCCAAAACCGTTTGACCCAAGATTAATTGCTGTAGTTCCTCCAGCTGTTGCTAAAGCAGCAATAGAAACAGGAGTTGCCAAAAAAACCATTACAGATTGGGAAGCTTATGAAGATGAATTAAGAGCGAGATTAGGCAGTGACAATAAAATTGTTCGGTTAATGCACAGTAGGGCAAAGTTAGACCCAAAACGCGTAGTATTTGCCGAAGCTGATCAGCTTACAGTTTTAAAAGCTGCACAAATAGTTTATGACGAAGGCATTGCTGTACCTATTTTGTTAGGTCGAAAAGAAACCATTAAAGCTTTAATGGAAGAAATTGAATTTGATGCTGATGTTTTAATTATTGATCCTAAAAGCGATGAAGAAGAACCACGAAAAGACAAGTACGCAGAAGTGTATTGGAAACAAAGACAACGTAGAGGAATCACTTTACTATCTGCAAAAAAATTGATGCGTGAGCGCAACTATTTTGCTGCAATGATGGTTAACGAAGGTGATGCTGATGCTTTAATTTCAGGCTATTCTCGTAGTTATCCTTCTGTAGTAAAGCCAATTCTTGAACTCATTGGTTTAGATAAAGGAGTCACAAGAATTGCAGCTACTAATTTATTGATGACTCAAAGAGGACCAATATTTTTAAGTGACACATCAATAAATATAGATCCAGATTCTAAAGATTTAGCAACTATTGCTAACATGACTGCAACAACCGTTAAAATGTTTGGGATAGAACCTGTTATTGCAATGATTTCGTTTTCAAATTTTGGTTCATCACAACATCCAAACGCAAAAAAAGTAAGAGAGGCAGTTACATATTTACATAAATTTTATCCTAATTTAATGGTAGATGGAGAATTGCAAACCGATTTTGCTCTGAATAATGGAATGCTCCAAGATATGTTTCCTTTCTCTAAATTAGCTGGGAAAAAGGTAAATACCTTAATTTTTCCTAACCTCGATTCTGCCAATATTACTTATAAACTCCTTAAGGAACTCAATAAAGCCGATAATATTGGACCTATTATGATGGGACTTAAAAAACCAGCACATATTTTACAGTTAGACGCAAGTGTAGATGAAATTGTAAACATGACAGCTATTGCAGTTATTGATGCACAGAAAAAACAAAAAAGAGAACTATTAAGTAAGAGCCTGAATTAAACAAATCTAAAGCTGTAATGTAAATAATTTTATTACATTTGAGACGCTAACAAAACGCAATTGATGATTACTCATATTCAAGGGAAGCTTACTGAGAAAAATCCTACTGACGTTGTGATAGACTGTAATGGTGTTGGATATTTATTAAATATTTCATTGCATACCTATACTCAAATTCCTGATACCGAAAATTTACGACTTTATACACACCTACAAGTTAAAGAAGATTCTCATACTTTGTATGGCTTTTCTTCATTAGCTGAACGAGAAATTTTCAGGTTATTAATTTCGGTAAGTGGCATTGGAGCAAGCACAGCAAGAACAATGTTATCATCATTAACACCAAAACAAGTACGCGAAGCTATAGCATCAGAGAACGTTTCCCTAATACAATCTGTAAAAGGAATTGGATTAAAAACCGCTCAACGAACTGTTATTGAACTTAAAGATAAAGTGCTAAAAGTTTACGATATTGATGAAGCTGCCTATGTTGCAAACAATACAAACAAAGATGAAGCGTTATCTGCTTTAGAGGTTCTTGGTTTTGTAAAAAAACAAGCAGAAAAAGTACTTGATAAATTAATAAAAAATCAACCTGATGCCAATGTTGAAACATTAATAAAAGAAGCCCTAAAAAATTTATAAAGAATTTGAAGACAACCAACTTTACATTTTCTAAAACAACCAAAACACTTGTATTATCTGTATTTATGCTTTTTGTGTATGCAATAATGTTTGCGCAAAATCCAACTACAGCTCAAGATACTATACCAACAACATTTTCATTTGGCAATTTAACATTGCCTAATCCTAATAGTATTGTCTCTAAATATACTTACGATCCTTTAACAGATAGATATATTTATAATGAATCGGTAGGAAATTTCAATATTAACTATCCAATAATTTTAACACCAGAAGAGTATCGAAAGCTGGTGCTTCAAGAAAATTTACGTAATTATTATAAGCAGAAAATCGATGCTGCAGATGGTAAAAAAGAAGGAGTCGAAGATTTACAAAAAAACCTAATTCCTGAGCTATATGTCAACTCAAGTTTTTTTGAAACACTTTTTGGAGGAAACACTATTGAAGTCATTCCTCAAGGTTCTGTAGAGATGGATTTAGGAGCATTATACACCAAACAAGATAATCCATCATTTTCACCAAGGAATAGAAGTAATTTTACCTTCGATTTCGACCAAAGAATAAGTTTAAGTTTATTAGGAAAAGTAGGAACCCGATTACAAGTAACAGCAAATTACGATACGCAATCCACTTTCGATTTTCAAAACCTAATAAAACTTGAGTACACACCAACCGAAGATGATATCATTCAAAAAATTGAAGTTGGTAATGTTAGTATGCCATTAAACAGCTCGCTTATTTCTGGTGCTCAAAGTTTATTTGGTGTAAAAACCCAATTACAATTTGGTAAAACAACCATTACAGGAATTTTTTCAGAACAAAAGTCCCAAACTAGAACGGTTGTAGCTCAAGGAGGAGGAACTTTGGAAGAGTTTGAGTTTTTTGGTCTTGATTATGATGAAAACCGTCACTTCTTCTTAGCGCAATATTTCAGAAATAAGTACGATGAGGCCTTAGAAAATTACCCTTGGATAAATTCGCAAATTCAAATCACACGTATAGAAGTTTGGGTAACCAATAGAACAAGCCAAACAGAAAATGTTAGAAATGTTGTCGCTTTTCAAGATTTAGGAGAATCAGATATTTTAGGTTCAACTGTAACTGTTAACGTAGGTCCAAACTCATTACCAGATAACGGAAACAATAATTACGATCCAACTAATATTGGTGGTCCTGGCTCTCAGTTAACCGAAGCAGTTAGAGATATTGCAACAGTACAATCAGGTATTTTAGTGCCTGGAGTTAACGAAGGGTTCGATTATGGTAAACTTGAAAATGCACGTAAGCTGGTTGAAGGAAGTGAATTTACATTAAACACTCAACTGGGATACATTTCATTAAATCAACGATTACAAAACGACGAAATTTTATCTGTTGCGTTTCAATATACAGTTGGAGACCAAGTGTATCAAGTAGGTGAGTTTGCCAATGACGGCGTAGACGCAACTGATAGCTCTATTGATGGAAACACTGGAAACACTATCATTAACAATAACAACCTAGTTACTAAAATGCTTAAAAGTGCAGTGACTAATGTTGACCAACCTATTTGGGATTTGATGATGAAAAACATCTATAACACAGGTGCTTTTCAATTAGACCAAGAAGACTTTAAACTTAACATTTTTTATACAGAAACATCACCACTTAATTACATTACTCCTGTTAGCGGTACTCCTTTCCCAACTCCAGGACTAGGTGAAACAGCTTTAGTAGATACACCTTTATTACGTGTTTTTAATTTAGATAGATTAAATTTTAACAACGATCCACAAGTAAATGGTGATGGATTTTTCGATTTTGTTCCGGGTATTACTGTAATTCAACAAAACGGAAAAATAATATTTACTAATGTTGAGCCTTTCGGTCGTTATTTATTTGATGTACTTGATATAGATGGAAACCCAACAGACAACCAAACAGACTACGATGACATAACTCAATATAACGCTAACCAAACCAAATATGTTTACGATAAGCTTTATAAACAAACCAAAACAGCTGCATTAGAAGATGGCGAAAAAAACAAATTCCAAATTAAAGGACGTTATAAATCATCAGGAAGTTCAGGAATACCAATTGGTGCATTCAATGTGCCAAGAGGTTCTGTAAAAGTAACTGCAGGAGGTAGAGTACTAGTGGAAGGTGTGGATTATACAGTAAACTATCAAATAGGTACTGTACAAATATTAGACCCAGCATTGCAAGCTTCAAATACACCAATTCAAGTTTCCGTAGAAAATAATGCAGTTTTTGGACAACAAACCAGACGTTTTACAGGAATTAATGTAGAGCATAAATTTAATGAGAATTTTGTGGTTGGCGGAACATTCTTAAATCTTAACGAACGACCAATCACTCAAAAGGCAAACTATAATAGTGAGCCAATAAACAATACCATTTTTGGGTTTAATGCAAACTATTCAACCGAAGTACCATTTTTAACACGATTGGCAAACAAGCTTCCAAATATTGATACAGATGTGCAATCTAACTTCTCTATTCGTGGTGAGTTTGCTTATTTGCTGCCAGGTTCACCTAAAGGAACTGATTTTCAAGGCGAAGCCACCTCTTATGTAGATGATTTTGAAGGTACACAAAACGCTATAGAGCTACTTTCACCTCAATCTTGGTTTTTGTCAAGTAGACCAAGAGATTTAGGAAGAGTCTATGCCGAAGGAGATGAAGATGATAACGGTTTGCAAAACGGTTTCGACAGAGCATTTTTAAATTGGTACACCATTGACCCTATTTTCTACAGCCCAAGCCAAAGACCAAGTGGAATATCAGAGGATGATTTATCAGATTTGTATACAAGACGTGTTTTTATCGATGAAATTTTTCCTCAAACAGACATCGTACAAGGTCAAGCCACAATCATACCAACCTTAGATTTATCTTATTTTCCATCCGAAAGAGGACCATATAATATGGATTCTGATGAAGCCGATGGAGTACTCGATAATCCACAAGATAGTTGGGCAGGAATTATGAGGCAGTTAACTTCAACAGATTTTGAACAAGCAAATGTGGAGTATATCGAGTTTTGGTTGTTGGATCCTTTCTTAAACAATCCTACAAATCCAGGAGGTAAGCTAACGTTTAACTTGGGGAATATTTCGGAAGATGTTATAAAAGATGGTAGAAAACAATACGAAAACGGTCTTCCAGAAGATGGAAATATAAGTTTGCTGCCGCAAACAGTTTGGGGAAGTGTTGTGCCACAAAACCAATCGTTAATTTATGCCTTTTCAACACTGGGTGGTGAGCGTGCCAATCAAGATGTTGGTTTTGATGGTTATGACGATGCCGAAGAAGCTGCTGTATTTCCAGCATTTTCAGGTCTTGAAGACCCAGCTAAAGATAACTACACCTATTTTTTAAATACCGAAGGAAGCATCTTTGAACGTTATAAGCAATATAATGGTTTGCAAGGCAATTCACCAGACACATTTACAGATACAAATAGAGGTTCTACAACTCAACCAGATGCAGAAGACATCAATAGAGATAACACAATGAATACCATTGATAGTTATTTTGAATATGAAATGAACATAACGCCTGCCAGCTTAGCAGATTTAAACAATGAGTTTATTGTTGATAGAAAAGAAGACCAAGTATCCTTACCTAATGGTAACAGCGCTACAACAAGATGGTATCAGTTCAGAATTCCAATAAGTGTTCCATTAGCAGATTTTGATAATCCTGCAATTCCTGAATATAGAAGAGTTGGAGGTATAACAGATTTTCGCTCTATTAGGTTTGCCAGAATGTACCTAAAAGAGTTTACTCAAAATACAATTATGAGATTTGCATCGCTTGATTTGGTTAGAAGTGATTGGAGACGTTACAAATTGGCACTTGATGAAGAAGCAAATAATGATGGTGATAATACCGATTTTTCGGTAGGGATTATTGGACTTTTAGAAAATGATGGAAACTATGTGTCACCTCCAGGAGTAGAGCGCGAGCAACTTAACAATAACAACACCATTGTTAGACAAAATGAGCAATCTTTGGTCGTTAACACTTGCGACCTTGAATCTCAAGATTCACGAGCTGTGTTTAAAAATATAAGTGTAGACATGCGACAGTTTAAAAAACTGCGTATGTTTATTCATGCTGAAGATGGTGCAAATCAAGAATTTGAACAAGGTAATTTAGTTGGTTTCATCAGAATGGGTAATGACTTCACCCAAAACTATTACGAAATAGAAGTGCCTTTAAGAAAATCTTCAGGTTCGACAGTTGGTGTAGATACTGAGGCTACAAAAAGAGAAGTTTGGCCACTCTACAATGAAATCAATCTTCCAATAGAAGTTTTACAAACCATTAAGTCTATTGGAATTAGAGAAGGCACATTAGGTAATGAAGATCCAACATTTTATAATGTAATTGATGGTGTACTGCAAGAAGCTCCTGTTGGTGAATTTGATCCTTTTCTTTTAGGATTTAGTACACCTCAAGAAGAAGGCCCTCACGAACAAAGAGTTGCCATTAAAGGAAATCCTAATTTTGGAGATATCAGAACCTTAATGGTTGGAGTAAAAAATATTGGTCGTATTAATCAATGTTCTCAGGTTTGGTTTAACGAATTACGTCTATCAGAAATGGACAACGAAGGAGGTTGGGCAGCCATTGTAAATATGGATACTAATATTGCAGATTTCATGGATATTTCTGCTACAGGAAGACGTAGTACATCAGGTTTTGGAACTATTGAGCAAGGACCTAATGAACGAAGTAGAGAAGATATCAAACAATATGATGTTGTTACCAATATGAATCTTGGTCAGTTATTACCAAAATCTTGGGGAATTCAATTACCATTCAATTATGGTCAAAGTGAAGAGTTAATCACTCCAGAGTACGACCAACAATACAAAGATGTCACATTACAAAGTAGGTTAGATGCTGCCGAGACGCAAGAAGAACGCAATACGATAAAAGAACAGTCAGAATCTTATACCAAGCGTACAAGCGTTAATTTTATTGGAGTAAAAAAGAACAGAACCAATAATGAGAAAAAACCAAGATTTTATGATGTTGAAAACCTAACGCTCAATTATTCGTTTAACCAAACAGAGCATCGCGATTATGAAATAGAAGATGCATTGGATCAGAATGTAAGGGTTGGTGCTAATTATAACTTTAGTTTCAATCCAATAAAGATTGAACCTTTTAAGAAGAATGATTCATTGTTTAAGTCGCAATATTTGAAACTTCTAAAAGATTTTAATTTTAATTTGCTGCCTACAAGCTTCTCAGTTAATGCTGATATATTTAGACAATTCAACAAACAAAAATTCAGGGAAATCGATTTAACAGGAGGAAATATAGGTTTAGAAGAGTTGTTTAGAAGAAACTATATGTTCGATTTTCAATATGGAATTAATTATGATCTTACTGATGCTTTAAGCTTAAACTTTACGGCATCCAATAACAATATAGTCAGAAACTATTTTATTGACGATATGATTAATGGCGCTCAAGACCCAGATTTAGATGTTTGGGATGGTTTCTTTGATGTAGGAGATCCTAACCGACAATATCAACAACTTCAATTAAATTACGAAGTACCATTTAGTAAAGTGCCTTTTTTACAATTCCTAAGAGCCAGTTATGCTTATACTGGAGATTTTCAGTGGCAAAAAGGCTCAGATTTATTTGGTAACCTTACAATAGATGGCCAAACGTACGATTTAGGGAATACTGTTCAGAACTCAAATAAACATCAGCTTAACACGTCTTTAGATATGACAAGGTTATATCGTTATGTAGGGTTGGTTAAGAAAACAAATGCTGGAGCGGCAAAAAGAGGAGTGCCTAACCCAAAAGCTAATCAAAATACACCACAAACCACTTCAAAATCAAACAAGGCTTACAACACCATGATTGATTTAGTGACTATGGTAAAACGTATTCAAATAAATTATTCAGAAAACAATGGAAGCTTTTTACCAGGTTACTTACAAACGCCAGGATTTATTGGGACATTAAAGCCTTCTTTTGGATATACTTTTGGAAGCCAAAGAGATATTAGGCAATTGGCAGCAAGAAATGGATGGCTTACCGTTTTTCCAGAGTTTAACCAACAGTATACAGAAAGACAAACTAAAAATTTAGATTTTACAGTAAACATAGAGCCTGTTAGCGATTTAATAATTGATCTTACAGGAGGAAGAACTTATGCCGACACTTTTACTGAAAACTTTAATGCCACTGATACAAATGGTGATGGTTTGAGTAATGTTTATAATTCTCAAATTAAAAATACCTTCGGTAACTTTAATATTTCTACGTCACTGATTAAAACCGCTTTTGGTAAAAGTGACGAAACAGGTTCAGATGCCTTTGACGATTTTAGAGCAAACAGATTGGTAATTGCAAACAGATTGGCAACCCAAGCAGGAATAGATATTAATGATCCTGGAAACTTAGACGAAGATGGCTTCCCTATTGGATACGGAAAAAGTAATCAAGCTGTATTATTGCCTGCGTTTTTATCAGCCTATACAGGAAAAGATGCTGGTAACGTAAAATTAGGAGCTTTTAGAGATGTGCCAATACCAAATTGGACATTAAAGTATACAGGATTTATGAAAATGAAATGGTTTAAAAAACATTTTAACCGTTTCTCTTTAACTCATGGTTATAATGCAATGTATACTATAAATCAGTTCAGAACCAATTTAAATTATGATGCCGATAATCCTAACGAATTAGACCAAGGAGGAAATTTCAGAAACGAAACTTTGTTTAGTAATGTTAACCTGATGGAGCAATTTAGTCCATTATTTAAGGTTGATATGGAAATGAAAAACTCTCTTAAAATTTTAGCAGAAGTTAGAAAAGATAGATTGTTGTCTATGAGTTTCGACAATAATCTATTAACAGAAATAAAAGGAAGCGAATACATTTTAGGTTTAGGCTATAGAATTAAGGATGTTAAAATTAACTCAAGGCTTGCTGGGAATCGTCAAGTCATTAGAAGTGATTTAAATATGAAGGCAGACCTTTCCTTAAGAGACAATAAAACCATTATTAGGTATTTAGACCTAAACAATAATCAAGTCACTTCAGGGCAAACTATATGGAGTTTAAAATATTCGGCAGATTATGCTTTTAGTAAAAATCTAACAGGAATTTTCTATTTTGATTATTCATTCTCTGAGTATGCAATTTCAACTGCATTTCCTCAAACAACCATACGTTCTGGACTAACTTTACGCTATAATTTTGGTAACTAATTAACTATTTATATATTCAAAAAAATTACATTATGAACATTCCATCAAACTTAAAATACACAAAAGACCACGAATGGGTTAAAATAGATGGCGATACCATTACAGTTGGAATTACTGATTTTGCACAAAGCGAATTAGGCGATATTGTTTATGTTGAAGTTGAAACTGTTGACGAAACTTTAGATGCAGAAGAAGTGTTCGGAACCGTTGAAGCCGTAAAAACTGTATCTGATTTGTTCTTGCCAGTTTCAGGAGAAATCATCGAGTTTAATGAAATTCTCGAAGATGAACCAGAAAAGGTAAACACAGACCCTTATGGAGAAGGTTGGATGATTAAAGTAAAGTGTTCAGACACTTCTCAATTAGACAATCTATTATCAGCCGAAGATTATAAAAACTTAATTGGTGCCTAAAAAAATTCTATTGGTAATAGCGTTACTTTACACTATTGCTTTAGCTGTTTTAAGCCTTTTAAGTTCTGGAAACTTACCTGATTTAGAAGTAGACTATGCAGATAAGGTAGCTCACCTAATTGCTTATGGAGTGCTATACTTTGTTTGGCAGATAACACTCGATGCATATAAAATTCCCAAGGCAATTTTAATAGCTTCTGGTTTTGCCATTACTTATGGTATAATTCTTGAGGTATTACAAGGAACACTAACAGTTGGTAGAACATTAGATATGTACGATGTGCTCGCTAACTGTATTGGAGTAGTTATTATTTTAATAGTTTATAAGTATAAAAATAAAACTCACGTTAAAAATTTATAAACCCTTGCTTTTTTAGCAAATTATTGGTTATTTTACCAATCTTGTAAAACACGATTTTATTATGGAACCAAAAAAGAATCCTAAAGCAGACGTTAGTAGAAATGGCTCAATCTATTTCGCAGTAGGTCTTGCCTTAATGTTATTTGTAACGTACAACACAATTAATTACAAAACTTACGATAAAGAAGCTATTGATATTGGTATGTTGAATATGGAAGAGTTAGATGATGAAGAAATTCCAATCACAGAGCAAATTCAGACTCCACCACCTCCACCACCTCCACCAGCAGCTCCTGAAGTGATAGAGATTGTTGAAGATGAAGAGGAAATTGAAGAAACTGTTATAGAGTCTACAGAAACAGATGAAAATGAAGAAATAGTTGAAATTGAAGAAGTAGAAGTAGAAGAAGTAGAAGAAGACATTGAAGTACCTTTTGCGGTTATTGAAAACGTGCCAGTTTTTCCAGGTTGTGAGAGTGGTAGCAATGCTCAAAAAAGAGATTGCATGTCTCAGAAAATTACAGATTTCGTTCAAAAGAAATTTAACACAGATTTAGCTGGAGATTTAGGTCTTTCAGGTAGACAACGTATTAGTGTTGTATTTAAAATAGACAAAAATGGGAATGTAACAGATGTGCGCTCAAGAGCACCACATCCAAGTTTAGAAAAAGAAGCCGCACGAGTTATCAATTTATTACCTAAAATGAAACCAGGTAAACAAAGAGGTAAAGCTGTGGTTGTTCCTTATTCTTTACCAATAGTATTCCAAGTACAAGACTAAGATTTAAAACATAAATGTAAAATCCCGTTACAGTAATGTAACGGGATTTTTTTTGGTATGCTTCTTGTGATTAGTTCATAATATTAACATTTTAAAACAATAATTATGAATTTTTCTAAGAAAAATCACTCACTCGTTGGTCAGAACGAGCAAAGTGTGAAAAAACCACAGAAGCATGATGCAAACTTACAAAAAAACTCAACCCTTTACTTTCAGGTTGGGTTGATTTTAACATTGTTAGCTACTTATGGCTTGTTTGAAATGCAATTTATGAAAACTGAAATTGTGTTTGAAAAAAGTAATGTTCCTATTGAAATAGAACACTATGTAAACTATGTTCCAGAACCAAAAAAAGAACCAATAATGGAACAAAAAGAACCTGTTAGAAAAAAACTTTTGGCAGCAAATTTTAAGCCTATCGATGACAACAAAACTTTGAAATTTATTGAAAAGGATATCATTACCGAGCCACTTAGTGTTCCTTCCAACAATGTTAAAATTGAAGATGTAATCTTTGATAAGCCTGTTGAAACTATTGATCCAATTGATTTTATAGCAGTAGAACAAGTGCCAATTTACCCTGGCTGCGAAGGTCTTTCAACAAGAGAAGAGCTAAAAAATTGTATGTCAGAAAAAATTGGAGCATTGGTAAATAAAAAATTTAATCCAGATGTCGCTTCAGATTTAGGATTAGTAGGAAAGCAAAATATTTATGTTCAATTTACAATCGACAAAGCAGGTAATGTAACAAAAATAAAAGCAAGAGCTCCTCATAACAAATTAGAAAGCGAAGCTATAAAAGTAATTAATAAAATACCTCAAATGATTCCTGGTAAACAACGAGACCAAAACGTTGAGGTTATTTACAATCTTCCAATTCGCTTACAAGTAAATCACTAAAGTTATAATTAATGGTCTTTAAAACCGTTATCAACCTAATATGATAACGGTTTTTTTGTTTCCTATAATCAAAAAATAGTATCTTTCAGCAATTAATAGGTCCACTTAAAATGAAGCACTATTTCCTACTTGTATTTGGATTTTTGCAATTCTTTGTTTTTGCCCAAGATATTCAAGATTTTGAAAAATCACCAGTCTTCCTTGAATGTGAAAATGAAGATGTAGCCAATTTAAGAAGTTGTTTTTACAATCAGTTATCACAATTTGTTTATACCAATTTTAAAGTACCACAAATAGTTAATGATGAAAACTATAATGGAGAAGTCGTTGTTTTATTTGAAGTAAATGCTGAAGGTGATTTTGTGGTAATTTACACTGATGCTATTTATGATGAATTAAAAGAAGAAACCAAACGCGTTTTTGGCGAATTACCTAAAATAAAACCCGCTTCTTATAACGGAATTAAAACGTTTAAGCAATATTCTTATCATATTAAGATTCCATTGGTTAGTCCTCAGGAACAGGCAGATCAGATTAAAGCCGCAACAAATAAAGTGGAAATTTCGGAGTTAGAACAACTAACAAAAAACGAATACGATAACGTAAACGCATCTTTAAAACCTTATACTGATAAAGCATTTAAAAGTCAATTAAATATCCCGTTTACTCATCATACTTACGCCAAATTTGATAGAAATATCAATCTTATTGGAGCCAACAGTCATACAGCATCAAAACCGTTTATGTATGAAGACATTGCTCAATATTATGACTTTAGTGCAGAAAAGGAATCGCTTAAAAAAGAAGGAGATAGTTGGTGGAATAGAAAATTATTTAACGAACACTTATTGCAGATTCAGAGTGACGACTATTGGTTCACTTTAGACCCAATTTTCGATTTTCAAGTTGGTAAAGACACAGATGCAGATTTTAATTCAACGTTTAATAATACACGAGGTTTTTATGTGCAAGGAGGCTTAGGTAGTAAACTAAGTTTTTCGGCTTCAGTGTATGAAAGTCAAGGACGTTTTGCACAATATTTTAATGAGTATGCCGAAAGTTTAAAAGCTTTTGGCCCTGATCCTGCTATAATTCCTGGTCGAGGTATTGGAAAAGGGTTTAAGGACGATGCTTACGATTATCCAGTTGCAGAAGCCTATTTAAGTTTTACTCCTTCAAAATTTATAAACATTCAATTTGGTCATGGTAAGAATTTTATTGGTGATGGTTACAGGTCATTATTGCAAAGTGATGTGGCAAGCCCTTCGCCTTTCTTGAAATTGAGTACTAAATTTTGGAAAATAAAATACACCAATACTTGGATGTGGTTAAGAGATGTAAGGCCAGAAGTTACTGAAGACAAGGCTTTCTTAACCAAATATATGGCAAATCATTACTTGAGTTGGAATGTGTCTAAGCGTTTTAACTTAGGGCTATTTGAATCTGTAATGTGGACCAACTCTAACGATAGAGGTTTTGATATTAACTATCTTAACCCAATTATTTTTTTCAGAGCTATTGAGTTTGAAACAGGACAGGGTGCAGGAAATGCAGTTTTAGGAGCATCAGCGAAATATAAAGTGAATGATGATATTAATATATACAGTCAATTTATTTTAGATGAATTCTCATTAAGCGATATAAAAGCTGGTGAAAAAAGCTGGAAAAATAAGTATGGTTATCAAATAGGAGTGAAGTATTATAATGCATTTAAAGTTGATAATTTAATGCTTCAATTTGAATATAACAGAGTAAGACCTTATACGTATTCGCATAATACTATTGTGCTTAATTATGGTCATAACAACCAATCTATGGCACATCTTTGGGGTTCAAACTTTAGTGAAGCAATAATTATTGGTCGTTATGATTACAAACGTTGGTTTGCCGATGCGAAAGTATTATTTGGTGTTAGAGGTTTTGATTTTAATGATGGCACAGATGATTTTAGTTATGGAGGTGATATTTATCGTGATTATAATGATGCGCCTTTTTTTACAGGTGTTGAAGTTGGACAAGGTAATAGAACCAATATTTTTCATGCAGAGTTGCAAGGTGGTTATGTAGTAAATCCAGCCACAAATTTAAAATTGTTTGCCTATTTAAGCTACAGAAACTTTAATCCTGAAGCACAAACAGAAACAACGTTTAAAAATAGTACAGTATGGTTTAGCCTAGGTTTAAGAACTGATTTGTTTAATTGGTATTTTGATTTTTAATACAATAAACATGCGAATACTTTTAAACTATTAAATATTGTCCACAATTATTTTTAAAAGTATCTTTGCAAACGCAAAACAGTAGCATTCAAATAACCAATGGCAAGGGTTTCAAACTCAACTACAAAACCACCAACATTAATCTCCGATTTTAAGGAAATTACCAAAATGAGACTATCGCTTAGCGTTGTGTTTTCATCTATTGCTGGTTATCTTTTAGGTGCTGATGAGGTAAACTTTTACACTATTTTATTGTTAGCCTTTGGTGGTTATTTTATGGTTGGAGCTTCTAATGCTTTCAATCAAATTATTGAAAAAGATTTAGATGCATTAATGGAACGCACAAAAAACAGACCTATTCCAGCTGGAAGAATGTCTGTGAAGTCGGCTTTTATTTTAGCATCTTTGTTTACAGTTTTTGGTATAGTCATACTATATATCATCAACCCTCAAACAGCAATGTTTGGTGCAATTTCAATTTTTTTATATACAAGTGCTTACACACCATTAAAAACCAAAACACCTTTGTCAGTTTTCGTAGGTGCTATTCCCGGAGCTATTCCGTTTATGTTGGGTTGGGTTGCAGCTACTGATGATTTTGGTATTGAACCAGGAACATTGTTTATGTTACAATTTTTTTGGCAGTTTCCACACTTTTGGGCAATAGGTTGGTTTTTACACGATGATTACAAGAAAGCTGGATTTAACATGCTTCCAACAGGAAAACCAGACAAGGCAACAGCAGTACAAACAATTATGTATACATCTTGGACAGTCTTAGTGTCTATAATTCCAGTGTTTGGGTTTACAGGAGCATTACAGCTTACAATTGTTGGAGCTATAATAGTTTTTATAATTGGATTGGTTATGCTGTATTATGCCATACAACTTTTCAAAAAAAGAACTGTCGTTTCGGCAAGGCAATTAATGTTGGCAAGTGTTATATACATCACATTGGTTCAAATTGTTTATGTAGCAGATAAGTTTATCAGATAATATGGATTTAACAGAAGGAACAGAAAAAGAAAAACAAGCAAGAGCAAAAAAAATGATGCTTTGGTTTGGTATTGTATCATTAATCATGTCATTTGCAGGATGGACTAGTGCTTTTGTAGTAAGTAGCTCAAGAGAAGATTGGTTAGATGGCTTTAAGCTACCAAGTTCATTTACCATAAGTGTTGTTTTAATAATTGTAAGTAGTATTACACTATTTCTTGCAAAAAAAGCTTTAAAATCTGAAAACAGATCACAGACAACTTTGTTCTTATTAATTACATTCGGATTAGGAGTTGGATTTATTGTGAGCCAGCTAATGGGTTTTCAACAAATTATAGAATTAGGATATAACTTTACAGGACCAACCAGCAATATAACCATGTCTTACATTTATATCATTGCTGCAGTGCATATTTTACACGTAGTTGTTGGTCTCATTTGTTTATTGGTAGTAATTTATAATCATTTTAAACAAAAGTATAGTGCTGAGAATATGCTTGGGTTTGATTTGGCATCAAACTTTTGGCATTTCGTAGATTTACTGTGGTTGTACCTATTTTTGTTTTTTTATTTTATGGGCTAATTTTTTAAGAATTAAAACCTCTTGAACTGGCTTTAAAGCTAACATTATTGAAACATTTTAAATTTTGAGTAATGATGTTTCTTTAGATAAATAAAATAACTATTTTTGTGCAACTTTTAAAAAAGAAATTCATCTTATGGATAATACAGTTGTAAGTACTGGAACCGAAGGTAAAACTTGGGGAGGAGGCAACCAACCTCTAAAGGCTAGCTACGGCAAAATGATGATGTGGTTTTTCATCGTTTCTGATGCATTAACATTTTCTGGATTTTTAGCAGCTTACGGTTTTTCGAGATTTAAGTTTATAGACTCTTGGCCAATAGCAGACCAAGTATTTACTCACATACCATTCTTTCATGGTAACTTCCCAATGATTTACGTTGCGTTCATGACATTTGTTCTTATTATGTCGTCTGTGACTATGGTATTGGCTGTTGATGCTGGACATCAATTAAAGAAAAACAAGGTTATTCTTTATATGTTCCTTACCATTATTGGAGGTCTAATATTTGTTGGATCACAAGCTTGGGAATGGGCAACTTTTATAAAAGGCGATTATGGAGCTGTACAAACTAAAGGAGGCAATATTCTTCAGTTTGGCGAATATGTAGAAAAAGATGGAGAACAGATTTTTAAAAGAGTTGCGTTAAGTGATTTTGCAATTGCAGACACTCATAAAGATAGAGTTCAACAAGAGCGTAAAAATGGTATTTGGTTTATGAGTGAAGGCTCTTTGCCAACATATACTGTTGAAGAAGTTTTACATGGTTTAGAAGTCAATTCAAATATTTTGGTTAGAACACAATTAATTGATGAAGAAGGTCATAAAACAGTACTTTCAAGAGAAGAGTCTGTAAAACAAATCAAAAATAATGGCAAAATGGTTGTAGAAGGTGCTAACCTTCATGTAAACGAATATGGCTCACCTTTATTTGCCGATTTCTTTTTCTTTATCACAGGATTTCACGGTTTTCACGTATTTTCTGGAGTAGTGATTAATATCATTATTTTCTTCAATGTAATTATTGGAACTTACGAAAGAAGAAAAAGTTATGAAATGGTCGAAAAAGTAGGTTTGTATTGGCACTTTGTAGATTTAGTTTGGGTATTTGTATTTACATTCTTCTACCTTGTTTAATAAGAGATAACATAAATTAAGATGGCAGGACACGCACATAAATTAGAAATATTAAGAGGGTTAATTAAGTTTAAGTCTAACACTCAAAAAATTTGGGGAGTTTTAATATTACTTTCTATAGTAACCACAATTGAGGTTTTATTAGGTATTTATAAGCCTCACAGTTTAATGCAACACTTCCTTGGGATGAAACTGCTTAACTGGATATTCATCATTCTAACCATTGTAAAGGCTTACTACATTACTTGGGACTTTATGCACATGAGAGACGAAACTAAAGCCTTAAGACGATTTGTGGTTTGGACAGCTGTATTCTTAATCTGCTATCTTATTTTTATATTATTATTAGAAGGAGGTTATGTGTTTGATGTATACGATAGAGAATTTATAAAACGTGACTTTTAATAAGTTAAAATGATAGTAAAAAGGCGGTTTTAATAACCGTCTTTTTTATTTTTGCAGCATGAACAAAACATCGCTTAAAAAGAATATTATTTTAGGAATTTTATTTTTTCTTCCTGTTATATTTTTATTGTTTCTGTACCCTTCCAAACATAACTATAACACACTCGACATAATTGATGATAGTATTTTAGAGTTGAAAAATTTTTCAGACAGCAATGTAAAGTTTCAAGGAAATATTACCATACTAAATTTTGTTGGAGATAAACCTTTAAACAAATCTACAGCAGCCTTAAACCTTAAAGAATTGATATACGATAAATTTCTTGGGTTTAAAAAATTTCAAGTAGTAACAATTGCAACAACTGATAGTTCAGATGAACTTCAAGAACTCCGAAAGCAGCTTTTAGATTATGATGCCTTAAAATACTGGAAGTTTATTACAGCAACTCCAGACCAAATCAATACTATTTACAATAGCCTTAACGCAACAAAAGAATTAGATTACAACCTTGCAACAGATCATGTTTTTATTATCGATACTGAATTGAACCAAAGAGGACGTTTAGATGACCGAACAGATAATGAATTAGTAAAACAATCTGAAGTTTATGGTTTAAGTTCCTATAATTGTATTGAAGTGGCAGAAATAAAAAACAAAATGAGCGAAGATTTGCGAATATTATTTACTGAGTACAGACAGAAGCGTAAAGGAAATTTCGATTCGACCACAAGAAGAGCTCAAGACTTAAAAAACAATGAAATGCCATAACTATATGTTAGCACTTATAAAAATATATGATATAGGCATTACATCTGACCTATAAAAAACAATAAATATTTGCAGATGAAAAAATCTAATTATTCATACGTAGGCATTGCATTAATTATTCTCGTTTTCGGAATTATTTTTATTCCACGAATAGTCGATAGAATTAAAAGCGATGACGTAACGAGAGAAGAAAGCAGATCAAAAAATGTAAGCACAAAAGTTAGTGATGACACTAAATTAGCATTTTTAGACATTAATGGAGAACCTAAAAAAGTTCCAGATTTTAGTTTTATTAATCAGAATGGAGATACAATTTCAAATAAAGATTATTTGGGTAAAGTTTATTTAGTTGAATTTTTCTTCACAACTTGCCCAACTATTTGCCCAAGAATGAATAGTAATTTGGTTAAAATTCAAAAGAATTTTGAAGGCATTGATAACTTTGGTGTTGCGTCATTCACTATTAATCCAAATTACGATACACCAGAAGTTTTAAAGGCATATGCTGAAAAATATGGAGTTACAAACCCAAATTGGCACTTAATGACTGGAGAGCAGGATGCTATTTATAAATTAGCAAACGAAGGTTTCAATCTATATACAGCAGAAGACGAAACTGTTGAAGGAGGTTTTGAGCATTCAGGTAATTTTGCACTCATTGACAAAAACGGATTTATAAGATCAAGATTTGACGATTATGGTAATCCTATGATATTTTATAATGGGATCATTTCAGAAGAACAACAATATGATGAAGATGGTATGAAAGAAGAAATAACCTTCCTAAAAGAAGATATCTCAAAACTTTTAAAAGAATAATATGAGCGTTCAAGACGAAAAAAAATATAATAAACTAATTATTGTTTTATCAGTTGTAATACCAATTATAGTTGCCGCATTATTTGGTATTAAAATACCAAATGTTGAACCGCTTAATTTTTTGCCGCCAATTTATGCTTCAATAAATGCATTAACTGCATTGCTTTTAATTATTGCTTTTTGGGCCATAAACAATAAAAAAATAAAGCTACATCAACGATTAATGCAAGCTGCAATTATATGTTCAGTTATGTTTTTAGTTATGTATGTGGCTTATCACATGACGAGTGATTCTACAAAATATGGTGGAGAAGGAGCGCTAAAATATGTGTATTATTTTATTTTAATTACTCACATTATTTTATCTGTGGTTGTCATTCCTTTCGTGTTGATTACTTATGTTAAAGCCATAACTCAAAACTTTGAAAAACATAAAAAAATTGCACGAATAACATTTCCTCTTTGGTTATATGTAGCAGTCTCTGGTGTTTTAGTGTACATAATGATTTCTCCTTACTATTGAACCTTTCAAAAAAACATATCGTCTTATTAGTAGTAATATTGCTTTTTTTCAATGTTGTAGAAGCACAATGCGCCATGTGTCGTGCTGTATTAGAAAGTGAAGACGGACAAAGCACAGCTAAAGGTGTAAATAACGGAATCGTATATTTAATGGTCATTCCTTATGTTTTAATTGGAGGTTTGGCGTACTTTATTTATCGAAAATTGAGCAATAAATAGCATTTTAACATTTAATTAAGCTTAAAAATGTAACAAATAAAGACCTTTGTAGTCTAATTGCTATAGCGTCAAGCTAAAAGACACTAACTATGTTAAAAATCAACCAACTACACAAATCTTATCCCATAGGTGATTCCAGTTTGCACGTACTTAAAGGCATCGATCTTGAAGTAGAAAGTGGAGAGATGGTAGCCATAATGGGTTCTTCAGGTTCAGGAAAATCAACACTTCTTAATATTATTGGAATGCTTGATGAGGCAGATTCTGGTGATTATATTTTAGATGGAGTACCTATTAAAAACCTTACAGAAAAGAAAGCTGCTGTATATAGAAATAAATTTTTAGGGTTTATTTTCCAGTCCTTTAACCTTATTAATTATAAAAATGCACTCGAAAACGTAGCATTACCTTTATATTACCAAGGCTTAAAACGTAAAGAACGCCTAGAAAAAGGAAAATTTCACTTAGAAAAAGTAGGCTTATTAGATTGGGCTCACCACTTACCAAGCGAATTATCTGGTGGTCAAAAACAACGTGTGGCTATAGCCAGAGCACTTGCAGCAAACCCTAAATTATTGTTGGCTGACGAACCAACAGGAGCCTTAGATACCACTACATCTTATGAGATTATGGAGTTTCTTCAACAATTGAACGACGAAGGAAAGACCATATTAATTGTGACTCACGAAGAAGATATTGCCGAAATGTGTAAGAGAATTGTAAGGCTTAAAGACGGACTTATTATGGAAGATAAAAGAGTTAATCAAGTAAGAGCTTCACAACATGTTTGATTTAGACCTTTGGCGCGAAATATTTCAGAGCATCAATAAAAACAGAACAAGATCTATATTGTCTGGTTTTACGGTTGCTTTTGCCATTTTATTATTTACCATTTTAATTGGTATTGCAAATGGTCTAGGCAATACATTTCAAGAAGGCTTTGCAGACGATGCCATTAACGCCATTTTTATAAATTCTGGAAGAACAACTAAAGCCTATAATGGGCTTCAAGCTGGAAGGAGAATTCAATTTAAAAATGAAGACTTCGATTATATTAACAATGAATATAAAGATGAAATTCAATACAGTAGTGTTAGAATTTATAAAAACGTAAACGCTTCATACAAAGGCGAAAAAAACAATTACACAGTAAGAGCTGTGAACCCAGACCATCAGTTTCTGGAAAAATCAATAATGAATAAAGGTCGTTATATCTCTCAGCTGGATCTAACAAACAAAAGCAAAGTCATTGTTATTGGAAGACTAGTTGAAGAAGATTTATTCCTTTCTACAGAATCTGCTCTTGGAGCTTATATTAACCTAAGCGGAATACAATACAAAGTGGTTGGAGTTTTTTCAGATGATGGCAATGACAACGAAGAACGTCTTATTTATATGCCAGCATCAACAGCTCAATTGCTCTATGGTAATAATGATTATGTAGATCAAATCAATTTAGGATATAACCCAGACTTAAGTGTTGATGAAGCTATTGCATTTAGTAATAAATTAACTAAACGATTAAAAGACCGTTTTTCAGTAGCTCCAACAGACCAAAGTGCTATAAGGGTTTTTAATATGGCAAGCCAAAATAAAGCTGTTTCTCAATTTGAAGGCGCTTTAGGTATGATTATCGTAGTAATTGGACTTGGAACTTTAATTGCTGGCATTGTTGGTATTAGCAATATCATGATTTTTATTGTTAAAGAAAGAACCAAAGAAATAGGTATCAGAAAGGCCCTTGGTGCACCTCCAAAAAATATCGTTGCTTTAATTTTATTAGAGTCAATCTTAATTACAGCAATTACTGGTTATTTGGGATTAATACTTGGCGTTGGAGTTTTAAAATGGGCAAACCCAATGCTTGCAGATTACTTTATTAAAGATGCTGGAGTAAGCACAAATATAGTGGTTTCAGCAACTATTGTACTTGTTTTGGCAGGAACTCTTGCAGGATACTTACCAGCAAAAAGAGCTTCACAAATAAAACCAATTGTAGCACTAAGGGACGATTAATATGATTAAATTTTTATTTGATAGAGATACTTGGCAAGAAGTGCTTGACAGCATGAGTAAAAACAAACTCAGAACTATCATAACGATGGTTGGTGTTTGGTGGGGAATTTTATTACTCATTGCTTTACTTGGTGCTGCTCGTGGTATCGAAAATAGCTTTAATCGTCAGTTTAGCGATTTTGCTACCAATAGTGTGTTTATTTGGGGACAAAGCACAAGCAAGCCTTTTAAGGGTTTTCAGGAAGGTAGAGCAGTAAGGCTTAAACTAAGCGATGCACAGCGTATACAAGAAAACATTGAAGGAATAGAGTTTGTGGTGCCACGTAACCAAAGAAGTAGTTTTGTGGTTAGAAATACTTTATCTGGAACTTATGGCATAGCTGGTGATTATCCATTGCTAGATGTGGTTCAAAAAAAGAAACTCATAAAAGGTCAAGGACGTTTTATAAATCAAACAGATATTGACAACAACAGAAAAGTAGCTGTAATTTCTGAAGATATTTATAAACAGCTTTTTGAAAAAGATGAAGACCCATTTGACAAGCTTATTAAAATAAACAACATCAATTTCAAAGTCGTTGGTGTTTTCGAAACATCTCCATTTGGAGGTCCTCAAACCGAAATACACATTCCTTTTTCAACCTTTCAACAAATATTTAATCAAGGCGATAATATTGGTTGGATGATGATTACAGGAAAGCCTGAATACGATATTAAACAAGTTGAAGAAGATATTAAATTATCGTTGAGAAACTTTCATAAAATACATCCTGAAGACAAAAGAGCCTTTGGTAGCTTTAATTTAGGAGATATGTTCAAGAGTGTTGAAGGTTTTTTAAAAGGAATGCAGTTTTTAACTTGGTTTGTTGGCATTGCAACCTTAATAGCAGGAGTATTTGCTATTGGCAATATCTTACTCATAACAGTAAAAGAACGAACCAAAGAAATAGGAGTAAGACGAGCCTTAGGAGCAACACCATTTGAAATTAAAAGACAAATTGTAGTTGAAGCGGTTTTTTTAACACTTATTGCTGGTCTTTTTGGAATTTTAAGTGGAGGTTGGATATTAATATTAATAGACAAAACCCTTGGGCAAGGTGATGAAGCTACCTTTGTAAATGCTTCGGTTTCAATAGGTATTGTTTTTGTTGCCTTACTAATATTAGTCATTTTGGGAACTCTAATAGGATTAATTCCAGCATTTAAAGCAACAAGCATTAAACCAATTGAAGCATTAAGAGAAGAATAAAAAACCAACATTATATTAATTAAAAAATGAAAAAAACAGTAAAGATCATTATAGGAATAGTATTATTATTTCTACTTATTTGGGTATTGGCATATTTTAAAAAGGCAAACACAGCAGAGGTTGTCGATTTTGATTTAGATGAGCCATACTATACATCTATAGACTCTAAAGTTGTGGCAACAGGGAAATTGAACCCAGAAGAAGAAATTGAGTTAAAACCTCAAGTGTCTGGTATTGTCGATCAAATTTTGGTAGAAGAAGGCAACATAGTAAAAAAAGGAGACCTTATTGCCAAGATTAGAGTTGTACCTAACGAGCAAAGTTTGGTTAGTGCCAACAGTAGAATCAATTCGGCAAGATTAAGCTTTGATAATGCTAACACGCTTTACAACCGAAACAAAGTGCTTTTTGAAAAAGGAGTAATTTCAAAACAAGATTTTGAAAACAGCGAACTGTCAATGAATCAAGCAAAAGAATCTTTGGCACAAGCTCAAAATGACTATCAAATTATTAAAAAAGGTTCTTTGTCAAGTGGCACTGGAGCTAACACAAATATTGTAGCTCAAATTTCAGGAACTATTCTATCAATTCCAGTTAGGGAAGGAGACCAAGTAATTGAAAGTAACAACTTCAATGCAGGAACAACCATCGCTACTGTGGCTGATATGAGCAAAATGATTTTTGAAGGTAAAGTTGACGAATCTGAAGTTGGTAAACTTGAAGAAGGCAAAGATATTGCAGTGGTTTTAGGCGCGCTTAACGAACAGCAATTTCCTGCAAAATTGATTTTTGTTGCACCAAAAGGCATTGAAGAAAATGGAGCTGTACAGTTTACCATAAAAGCAGATGTAACCGTTGAGCAATCCACCAGAATTAGAGCTGGATATAGTGCTAATGCCGAAATAGAAATTGAGAGTAAAGATAGTGTACTTTGTATTAAAGAAGCATTGCTGCAATTCAACAGAATAACCGAAAAACCTTTTGTTGAAGTACAAAAAGAAGACGGAACATTTAAAAAAGTTGATGTAGATTTAGGTCTATCAGATGGCATAAATGTTGAAATTAAAGATGGCATTAAAGAAGGTGATAAAATTAAAGTTTGGAACAAAGTAAGAGAAGAAGAAAAAGATGAAGAAAACAATTAATAAAAGCCAAATGAAGCTTAAACTAACAGTGATTGCCTTATTAATCTGCGTCTCAGGATTTTCGCAAAATAAAAAATGGACACTCCAAGAATGCGTGGAACAAGCATTAGAAAATAACATCTCTGTAAAACAAGCTCAAAATACATTATTATTAAATGAGCAAGATATTATTGCTGCAAAAGGGAATTTTCTCCCTAATGTTAGCGCAAGTGCAGGACAAGGAGTTAATATTGGATCAGGATTCGACCCTGTAAGTAATCAACGATTGAATAATGTTGTGAACAATTCCTTTAACTATAATTTCAGCGTAAATCAAACAATATTTAATGGCTTCAGAAATTACAACATAAAAAAGCAAGCAGGATTAACACTTGAAACTAATGAATTAGATTTAGCTAGAATTAAGGATGACATTGCTTTAAATGTGGCTAACACCTATTTAAATGTTTTGTTTAATAGAGAAAATTTAGAAACTGCTAAGGCACAGTATGAATTTTCAGAAAAGCAAGTTGATCAAGTAAAACAACTTGTTGAAGCTGGAGTTCAAGCACGTGCAGATGTTTTTGATGCTGAAGCGACATTTGCAACAGATAAACAAAACCTTACTACTGCTCAAAACAATTATGATTTGGCACTTTTGTCCCTTTCTCAATTGTTACAAGTTCCTTATGACGGTTTTGATGTTGAAATTATTGATGTAGATACACCAAGTAATAATTTACTGTATAATGATGTTAAACCTATTCTAAATTATGCTTATGAGAATAGAAATGAAATTAAAGTTGCTGAAAAAAATATCGAAAATTCTAAAGTAAGTACTGAAATTTCTAAATCAGGTTTTTATCCATCAGTATCTTTAGGATATGGATTTGGTTCTACTTGGAGTGAATCAGACAGTGATTTTCTTAAACAATCTTTTTTTAAAGAACTAGATGTAAACAAGGGACATAATTTTAGATTAAATGTGAATATCCCTATTTTTTCTAGATTTCAAAACAGGACAGCAGTAGCTCAAGCTAAAATTAGAGAAGACAATGCTAAGTTAAATTTAGAACAACAAAAATTAAATCTTGAGACTAATATTCAAAGGGCATTTGCTGATGCAAAGGCAGCTTTTAATAGTTATTTAGCTGCAAAAGAATCTTTAGAATCTCAACAATTAGCTTTCGATAACTCATTAGAGCGTTATAATATTGGTAATATGAATGCTTTTAATCTTGAACAAGCAAGAATAAGGTTAATCAATGCACAAAATGCAATGACAAATGCAAAATACGACTTCGTATTTAGAACAAAAGTATTAGACTTTTTTTCAGGTAAACCGATTACACTAGATTAATAGTGGCTTATATATTAAACATAGAAACTTCTACAACAAACTGCTCAGTCTCTCTTTCTTTTGAAGGAGGGACTTTAGTTTTAATGGAGGATTACGATAATAATTACTCACATGCCGAAAAGCTCCACGTATTCATTGAAAAAGTTTTAAAACAAGGTAAAATAAAACCTTCTCAGTTAGAAGCCATCGCAGTAAGCAAAGGTCCAGGCTCGTATACAGGATTGCGTATAGGTGTTTCGGCAGCAAAGGGTTTGTGTTTCGCATTAGGGAAGCCATTAATTGCTATCTCTACTTTAGAAGCATTAGCATATCAAGTCAAAACTAATGATGGAATAATTGTCCCAATGCTTGATGCTAGACGTTTAGAGGTCTATTCCGCAGTGTTTGATAATAACTATAACAGAATCAGAGAAACTCAAGCACAAGTACTCAATAACGAATCATTTAATTTTTTTTTAGAGGAATCAAAAGTGACGTTTATTGGCAATGGTGTTGCAAAAACAAAAGAGCTCATCTCACATGAAAATGCTGTTTTTATTGAAGGTAAATTGCCATCTGCAAACCAGATGAGTTTATTGTCTTTTAACAAGTATAAAAAAAGCGACATCGAAGATGTCGCCTATTTTGAGCCTTATTATTTAAAAGATTTTGTGGCTATTAAGCCAAAGTCTTAACCTTGTTTCTGTATTTCAACTTGATGTGGATAAGGAATTTCAATTCCTGCAGCATCAAGAGCTTCTTTGGTTTGTTCTGTAATACCAAAATACACATCCCAATAATGCTCTGATTTGCACCAAGGTCTTACAGCAAAATTTATAGAACTATCAGCCAATTCTGAAACGTTTACTGTTGGAGCTGGCTCTTTTAGCACCAAAGGATTAGATGTAAGCACATTCATTAACACTTCCTTGGTTTTCTTAATGTCAGATTCATAGCCAACACCAAAATTTAAATCAACACGTCGAGTTCCTTCGGTGGTATAGTTAATAATATTTCCGTTAGACAAAGCTCCATTAGGAATTATGATTTCCCTATTGGAAAGTCCAGTAAGTTTGGTTGTAAATATTTCAATTTCTTTTACCACGCCAAGCTCTCCTTGAGCTTCAATAAGATCACCAATTTTAAAAGGCTTAAATATCATAATTAATACTCCTCCTGCAAAATTACCCAAACTACCTTGTAAGGCTAAACCAATAGCTAAACCAGCTGCTGCTATAATAGCTGCAAACGATGTTGTTGGTACTCCTAAAGTGCCTAAAAGCGTAATGATTAATAGTATTTTTAAAATCCAGTTTATGAGATTAAGCAGAAATTTTTGAAGGCTTTCATCGTATTCTCGCTTTGTCATTATGGTTTTTATGGCTTTCATGATTTTTTTAATAGCCCAAGAACCAACAATCCAAATTAAAATGGCACCTATAACCTTAATACCATATACTGAGGCAAAATCAATCACCTTATCTAAAATCTCATCTAAATTCATTTGTATTTTTATTTTAATAGTTAAAAAGTAATGCTAAAAGTGCTAAAATAGCTGGAACAGCTTGCACGTAAAACAATCGAATGTTCTTTGTAGAGTAAGACCCATAAATTCCTGCTATGGTCACACATACAAGAAAGAATATAGCAAAATGAATGTTTTTTTCCATAATTGAAAAAACTAAGCCAGCAGATAAAAATCCATTATAAAGCCCTTGATTGGCCGCAAGTACTTTCGTGTCCTCTGCAAATTCTTTTGATTTTAATCCAAAGGTTTTTAAGCCTTTTGGCTTAGTCCATAAAAACATTTCGAGTACTAAAAAGTACAAATGTTCAAAAGCAACAAATAAGATTAAAATAGTTGAAATAATTTCCATTGGTTATTCTTTTATAAAGGTTACAGCTTTTTCAATCTCTTCAACAGGAAGCTTACAAGCCTTATTAACACATACATAAATTAGTGTTTTATCTTGAACATATCTGTTTTGTAAAAGCGGTAAATTGTTTTCTGACTCGCTACCAATAATGAGTTTGTTTGGTAAATAATAGCTGTTTAAGTCTTTGATTTTTTCATATACTTCAGCACCAACAATGGCAACTTCGTAATAATTGTTAGTATAATTTAGCATTAAGTCCAACCAATTTGAAAATGTTGAAGGAAACTGAGCAATTTCAGGCATCACATTATGCAACATGGTTCTTGCTGTTTCCCCATAAGCTTCATTATCAAAATAGTGCGATAGTCGTAACAGGTTTTTTGCCATAATAGAATTACTCGATGCAATAACATTATCTCTGTACTCTGTGTTTCTTGCTACGAGCTGCGTGTCTTCATCTGAGGTAAAATAAAACATTTTACTCTCATCATTAAAGAAGTGATCAAAGGCATAATTTGCCAAATTTCTTGACGTAGTTAACCATTTTTCATCAAGTGTGTTTTCATACAAGCTTAAATAAGCATCAATAACTGTTGCATAGTCTTCAAGGTAGCCATTAATAGTGCTTTTACCATCTTTAAAGTTGTGGTATAAACCACCATCAGCTTTTATCTGAGTGTTTAAAATAAACTCGGCATTTTTTATGGCTACTTCCAAATATTCATCATTATTAAATACTCTATAAGCATCAATATAACCTTTCAGCATTAAGGCATTCCATGAAGTAAGTACTTTGTCGTCTAACCTTGGTCTGCTTCGTTTGGCTCTTTCTTTTAATAACAACTGTTTCCAAGCTGTTTTCTTTTTAGTGATGTCATCAATTGAAATATCATATTTTTTATTGAACACTTCATCTGAATCTGACCTTATCAAAACATAATTATTATGTTCCCATAAACCATACTCGTTTATGTTATAATAATTAGCAAAAAGCTGAAAATCTTCACCTAATAACTTTTTTAACACATCTTCTTGCCAAACATAAAAAGCGCCTTCTTCAAGCTCTCCTGAAGGTGTTGTGCTATCAGCATCCAACGATGAATAAAAAGTGCCATTTGTATCTGTTAATTCACGTTTTACAAATTCTAAGGTTTCAAAAACCACTTCTTTATACAACGGATTTTTTGTAATTAAATAAGCATCACTATACAAGCTAACTAATTGAGCATTATCGTAAAGCATTTTTTCAAAATGAGGTACATGCCACTTATCATCAACAGAATATCTTGAAAATCCACCACCAACATGATCAAAAACACCTCCAAAAGCAATTTTAGTTAGTGTGAGGTTAACATAACCTTGCAAATCGGTATTTTTATTTTGATAGGCTTCGCGCATTAAAAAGTGTAAGTTGTTTGGCATCATGAATTTTGGAGCTCTGTTGGTTCCGCCTTTAATCCTATCAAAACTTTGAGACCATTTTTCCACAGCTTCAGACACAAATTCTTGTTTAAACTCAACCTCATTGGTATTGAGACTTACAACATCTAATGATTTTATTCCTGCTTCTAACTTATCGGCATATTCAATAAGTTTCTGAGGGTTTTCCTGATATACTTCAGAAATCTGCTCAAGCACACTCATCCATTGCTCTTTTTTAAAGTAAGTGCCTCCCCAAACTGGTCGTCCATCTGGAAGTGCAACAACATTAAGAGGCCAACCACCACTTCCAGTCATAAGTTGCACAGCATTCATATATACTTGATCCACATCAGGACGTTCTTCTCTGTCTACTTTGATGTTAATGAAGTTCTTGTTCATTATTTGAGCCACCAAGGAGTCTTCAAAACTTTCATGCTCCATTACATGACACCAATGGCAAGAGGCATAACCAACACTAATGAGTATGAGTTTATTACTAGTTTTAGCTTCATCAAGAGTTTTATCATTCCAAGCTTTCCAGTTTACAGGATTATGTGCATGTTGCAGTAAATATGGACTTGTTTCATTAATAAGCTCGTTGGTATATTGATGTTCCATTGGTTCGGAAGTTTCACTCTTGCAACTTGCAAGAGATATGAATAAAATGAGTAACGGAATGACGATTTTTTGCATAAAGTCAAAAGTACAAAAAGTAGTATAAAAAAAGCGTTCAAACTATGAACGCTTTTATGATAAATTGAAGAGAGTTATTACTTAACTTCAAACGTAATTTTTAAGTTTACTCTGTATTCAGATACGTTATTGTCTTTAACAACAACACTCTGCGATTGCACAAATGCAGATTTAATATTTTTTACTGTTTTTGAAGCTTCTTTAACTGCTTTTACTGTAGCATCTTCCCAACTTTTATCAGAATTGGCTAAGATTTCAATAACTTTCATGACTGACATAATTATTTGTTTTTTAAAGGTTTGTATTACCTATAAGAAACAAAAAAATTGTAAAAGTCACAAATTTATTATGGTATTATCCATTAATGGCTTCAACTGTCGCTACTTTGTCTTTTAGCATTTCTTTCAACATGTTCTCAATACCATTTTTAAGAGTAAAGGTTGAAGATGGACAACCACTACATGCACCTTGCAAGATTACTTTTACATTTTTTGTGTTCTCATCATACGATTCAAATTGAATGTTACCACCATCACTGGCAACAGCAGGTTTGACATACTCTTCAAGTATATTAATAATTTCTTTTGAAGTGTCATCCAAAGTCTCAAAATGAGCTTCTTTAGCTTGTTCTGTGTTTTGCTTTATTTCTGGAGCATCAGCAAGGACCATTGGTTTTCCGTTTTCAATGTAACTTCTAATAAATTCGCGAAGCTCCATAGTAATATCGTTCCAATCTGCAATGTCGTATTTGGTTATGGACACGTAATTTTTATCAATAAAAACACTTTTTACAAACGGAAAATGAAACAACTCAGCAGCAAAAGGTGAGGACTTAGTTTCATCAATAGAGGTAAACTCAAACATAGCTGGAACCAAATTTTTATTGGCTACAAACTTAATTACAGCAGGATTTGGTGTGCTTTCAGCGTAAATAGTAACAGGCGTTTTTTTGGTATCACTACTTACAGTAACAACCGTTCCGCCTTCATTAAGGTAGTTTTCTATTTGTTCTCTAACTTCTTCTTGTACATCAGGCCAAGTCACAATATCATAACGCTCAATAGCAATAAAATTCCCAGAGATATACACTTTTTTTACAAAAGGTAAGTAAAATAGCTGTTGCGCAATAGGTGAGTTTTTGGCTTCATCAATGTTTTGATACTCAAAACTTTGATATTGAGTTAAAAAGCTATCAGCTTCAAATTTTATGATGGATGGATTGCTGGTTTCTTGTATTGAAACGGAAATTTTCTTCATTATATCTAATTTTTGCAAAAATAATAAAAGAAAAGTGGAGTTATACATATATTTGGAATTCATTAACCAAATTGATTTGAAAGAGAAATACTACATTATCTGTTTATTGTTGTTATGGTCTTTGGTTGGATTTGCTCAAACTCCTCCTATTATTGCAATTAATGATGCTACCGATCCTGAGTCTTTTTATGATCCAGAACAACTTATAGAAGATGTACTCATAGATAGTCCTTGCTCTACTGTGAGTGATTTTTCATTTCAGGTTAGTGGAAATCCTGATGATAATGAAGATAAGAGTTATGGCTATTTTAGACGAGCTGGAGGCTCAACTTTTCCTTTTGAGTCTGGAATAGTGATAACTTCAGGTAAAGCTTTTCAAGGTGGTAATATGTTGATTGGTGGTACTTTGAATAATCAAAATAATTTACCTGGAGATGCTGATTTAGATACATATATTACATCAACGCCAACAACTAATTCAAGCGATGCAACTTTCATAAAGTTTGCGTTTACACCTATTGCTGACACTATAAGTTTTAGGTACCTAATGGCTTCTGAAGAATATGGTGCTTTTGAGTGTCAGTTTACGGATAGCTTTGCTTTTTTATTACGAGAGGTCGGTACGACAACATATACTAATTTAGCTGTTTTACCTGATGGCACAGAAGTGACTGTAACCAATATTAATGATAATGATACTACTTGTAATTCTAATCCTGAATATTTTGAAGGTTATAATGACGATGGAGTTAGAGACACAAATTATAACGGAAGAACGAAATTCTTAATAGCTTTTGCTAATGTAACTCCAAATGTACCTTATGAAATAAAATTAGTTGTAGCTGATGAAGATGACCAACAATATGATACTGCAGTTTTTTTAGAAGCAGGAAGTTTTAATATTGGTCTGGACCTTGGTCAGGATTTAACAATTGCTGGAGGAAACTCAGCTTGTTCAGCCGAAACCTTAACTCTTGATACCTTAATAGATACTTCCATTGGCACACATACTTGGTACAAAGATGGTGTTGAAATTACTGGCGAAACCAACTCTACTCTTGATGTTACTGAAGATGGCGAATATACTGTAATTGTTGATTTTTCTGGAAGTTGTACTGCTACAGATACCATTATTGTGGAATTTGCTACAAGTCCTGTACTTAATCCAATTGACGATTTTTATATTTGCGATGATAATAACGATGGTTTTTGGACTCTAGATTTAGACGCTCTGGCTTCACAAGTTTTAGACACTCAAGATCCTTCTGAGTTTACTGTAACCTTTCATGCGTCTCAAGCAGATGCAGATGATAATGCCAATCCTTTAGGTACGCCTTATACTAATGCAACAGCTTATGTTCAGGAAGAAATTTTTATAAGAATTGAGAGTAATATCAATACAACTTGTTACGATACTGATAGCTTTATTTTAGATGTGGTTGACCAACCAACTGCTACTGCTCAAAGCTATGGTTTATGCGATAACGATGATGATAGTGACGACACTAATGGGTTTATAGAATTTGATTTAGCAACTCTGACACCTTTAGTGCTTAATGGACAAAATGCAGCACAGTTTAATGTGACGTATCACTTAAACCAAGCAGATGCAGATGTAGCAGCAGGAGCTTTACCTTTATTGTTTACCAATACCACAGCCAATACTCAGCAGCTTATTGTAAGAGTTGAAAATATAGACAATACAGATTGTTTTGAAACTGCAACCATTGATTTGGAAGTCTATGCATTGCCAACGGTTTTACCTTTTGTAGAACTGTTTCAATGTGATGATGATACTGATGGTTTTACAGAATTTAACCTTACAGAAGCCAATGAAATTCTTTCAGCAAATTATACTACAGAATTATTTACCTATCATTTGTTGTTAGCTGATGCTGAAGCTGGTATTAATGCTATTACCAATCCAACAACCTATACCAATTTAGATCCTTCAGCAACTCCAGACGTTTTGTATGTAAGGATTGAAACCACTGATGGATGTTATAGAACAGCACAATTGAATTTGTTGGTGTCTACCACTGCAATTCCACCTGGTTTCCAATTGAATTATGAAGTTTGCGACGATGACTTAGTTGATGGTGATTATAGAAATGGTATTGCCACTTTTGATTTTAGTGATGCTGATGCCACGATTACAGCTATTTTTCCTATTGGACAAACCATCACAATCACCTATTACGAAACTTTGGAAGATGCTTTAGCCGAAGAAAACGCCATAGCAGATATAAGTAATCACAGAAATGATGCTTCACCAAATACACAAACCATTTTTGTACGTGTAGATAGTGATGTCGATAATTCGTGTTTAGGTCTTGGTGAGCACATTACTTTAACAGTTAACCCTTTACCTGAAGAAAACGCAGTTGCAGATATTGAATTTTGTACAGACACACCAAACGTAACTTCAATAGACTTATCACAATTTGATGCTGAGGTTATTGGTACACAAAATCCTGTAGACTTTACCATTTCGTATCACGAAACACAAGCTGATGCTGATACAGGAACGAATGCTTTGGTAAGTCCTTATACTAACATTAGCAATCCTCAAGTTATATATGTTCGCGTTGAAGATAATGTGACAGGCTGTTTTGTGTCTTCAGTAAACTTTGAGATTACAGTAAACACGAATCCAGTCATTTCTAATCCAACTGCATTAGAGTTATGCGATTATAATAATTCAGGAGACCAAATAGAAAGTTTTAATCTAGAGGATTCATCAGTTGAAATCCTTGGAGGTATTACAGGAGTTACATTAACGTTTCATGAAACTCAAGCAGATGCTGACTCTGGAGCTAACGCAATAACAAGTCCATATAGCAATGCAAGTAATCCTCAAACGGTTTACGCAAGAGTGGAAGATGACGTTACAGGATGTTACAGTACCACAACTTTAGATTTAATTGTCAATGCCTTGCCAATCTCTAATACAGATCCAGCAGATTTAATTTTATGTGACGATGATAATGCTGGAGATGCAGTAGAGATTTTCGATTTATCTTTAAATGAAACTTATATTTTGAATGGCGAAATTGGTGTTACTGCAACCTATCACGAATCTTTTACTGATGCTGAAAATGCAACAGGAGCTATTGCAACGCCAACATCATATATTAATACTAGTACTCCACAGACTATTTTTGTTAGAATTACTAACGATACAACAGGTTGTTATGTCATTGTAGATTTTGACTTGATTGTAAATCCATTACCAGATGTAATTGCTGTGACCAATTTTATTGAATGTGAAAATAACACTGATGGCTTTTTTGATTTTGATTTAGACAGTAAGACACTAGAAGTTTTAAATGGTCAAGATCCAGGTATTTTTGCAGTAACCTATCATGAATCACAAGCAGATGCTGATGCTTCTGCTAATGCTTTAGCAATTCCTTATACCAACTTAACAAACCCTCAGGAAATATTTGTTAACATCACAAATACCATAACAGGTTGTGATGTCGCAGTAGTAAGCTTTTTTATTGAAGTACAAGAATCTTCAGATGCAAATCCAGCTGTTACACCTTATGTCATTTGCGATAATATTGGTGATAATGATGGTTTTGGGCAATTTGATTTAACAACAAAAGATGCCGAAGTGCTCAATGGACAAGATCCACTAATTTATGAAGTCACCTATTACGATTCGTTTGCTGATGCAGATTTATATGTAAATCCAATTCCAACAATTTATGAAAATGTGACCAATACTCAAGTGATTTATGTACGTGTTGATAATATCAATACACCAAACACGTATTGTTATGCCATTACAGAAATTACGCTACAAGTGGATTTACTACCAATTTTCGATTTAGAAGATGAGTATATTTTGTGTGTAGACTCTAACGGAACCGAAGTTGTAGGACCACCTTTATTGGATACTCAATTGTCTGATACAGATTATGACTTTGAATGGTATTTAGAAGGTGTTTTAATCTCTGGAGCAACATCTTCCAGTCATTTAGCGTTACAAGGAGGCAATTATGAAGTTTTGGTTACCAATGTAGCAACAGGTTGCCAAAATACAGACAGTACTTTTGTATTGGAAAGTGGTCCACCTATTGTTACCGCAACTTTAACTACAGTTGCTTTTGCTGATAATCATGTGATTGAGGCAAGTGTTACAGGAACTGGAGTTTATGAGTTTAGTCTTGATGATGGTGCATGGCAGGAAAGTCATATTTTTGAAAATGTTTCTGGTGGATTACATGTGGTAAAAGCAAGAGATTTAAACGGTTGTGGTATTGGCGAAACAACAGTTTTAGTTATTGACTATCCGCATTACTTTACACCTAATGGTGATGGATATAATGATACTTGGAATATCTATGGTATTGAAACGCAGGCTAACTCAAAAATTTATATATTTGACAGATATGGTAAGCTTGTTAAACAGCTTAGTCCAACAGGAGAAGGTTGGAATGGTACGTTTAATGGAGAGCTTTTACCAACAAATGATTATTGGTTTACAGTTGAGTATGATGAGCCAATTAGTGGAGAGAGAAAAACATTTAGAGCCCATTTTACCCTGAAAAGATAAAAATTGATATGAAGGAATTAAAACGTATTTGCTTGCTAGCAATCTTGCTTCTGTTTTCAAAAGTGACTATTGCTCAAGAAGGTTTACCAATATACTCCGATTATTTAACCGATAATTATTACTTGATTCATCCATCCATGGCTGGAGTAGCCAATTGTGCAAAAATCAGGTTAACAGGAAGACAACAATGGTTTGGTCAGGACGAAGCACCAAGCTTAAACACCTTAAGTATTAATGGTAGGTTAGGAGATGGTCCTTCAGCAGCTGGAGCTATTTTATTTGCCGATAAAAATGGGTATCACTCTCAAACAGGAGCTTATTTAACCTATGCACATCATTTAATGTTTTCCAGAAATCCAATCGATTTGAACATGTTATCTTTTGGATTAAGCGCTGGATTTATACAATATAAACTGGATGAAACATCCTTTTTAGCTGATGGTTTCGATCCTATTATTGCTGGTATAGAGCAGAGTGCAACCAACTTTAATATAGATTTTGGATTCTCTTATCACTTCTTAGATTTTTATGCTCACGTTACTGCAAAGAACGTCTTAAATAACGAAGGGATTAATTTCAACGAACAAGGTTTAAGCTACAATAACCTGAGAACGTATTTGGTTTCTGTTGGAAATGTGTTTAGTAAGATTGGTAGTGAAATGAGCTACGAACCTTCTGTGATGTTTATGCATCGTGACGCTACAAATGAATCGTTAATGGACGTCAACATAAAGGCTTACAGAGAAATGGACTTTGGGAAACTTTGGGCTGGACTATCTTATAGAAGAAGTTTTGATGGAGCAGAGTTTTTAAACGGAAATGGTGTTAGTAGCCAGAAATTACAGTATTTTACGCCTTTAGTAGGTGTAAATTATAAAGATTTTGTTTTTGCTTATACTTATTCTTATCAAGCTAATTCAGTAGTGTTTAACAATGGAGGATTTCACCAATTAACTTTAGGATACAATTTTAATTGTGTTAGAGAGAAGTTTGATTGTAATTGTCCAAGTGTAAACTAAGATTAAAAATATATTAGAAAAAAAAGGCTCCTGAAAAGGAGCCTTTTTTTGATTAATTCCACTGATAATTTTTCTTCTTCGCTTGTGTTTTAATGGCTTTAATCATCGCATTTTCTAATCCGTTTTTGGTTCCTTTTTGCTTTTCAGCAATGTAAAGTTTACGCTTGCTATTCAATTCTTGAATTTCCTTATTTATAGCATCACGTTCCTTTTTTTTCTTTTCAAGGTAAGCTTTTACTTCGGCTGTGCTTTTGTCTTTGAGTTCTTCAGGCAATTCGCTAGACTTTAATTTTTCAACTTCGACTTCTTCCTCTGAAACAGCATCAACCAAATCCCAAGATGAATTTTTATATAAATGCGAACTTTTACTTACAGTTCTACCAACAGCATTGGCTTTGCTGTAATCTTCGGCTTTAACATCTTGTTCAGCTTGAAGCATCATTTTTTTCTTGCCTTTATTTCCGTACATTACATAAGTACCATTTAATTTTTTGTTGAGTTTTAATATGGCATCATCATAAGGAGATGCAATATGAACTGTAGCTCTGTTATGGTTTATAGCCATATAATCGCCTTTGGTTAAATCGGCTCCATCTTTCCAATTGGTAGCAATACCATCGTAATAATCGCCACAAAAAATGGTGTTTACAGTGACATCTTTTTCGTTTGCATTCATAGCTGCAAGTTTATAGCTTAAATAGCCTTGATTAAACGGTTCATTTCCAGCGATGAAAATAAGTTTTAAATCATCTGGATTGTTTCCCCATTTTAACTGGTTTAAAGAGGTTTGAATGACTTGACCACAATATTCATTGCCACCATTGGTAGTGAGTGAAAACAATTCTTTAGAGATATCATCTAGGTCTTCGCTAAAACCAATAACTTGCCTAATGTAACCTTCGTCACTGTTTAACCTGTCGTTGCCATATTCATAAATAGCAATTTCTAAGTTTGGTCTTTCTCCTTCGCATTTAGCATAAGAAAGCTCGTTAACAATTTCCCACAATTGTGCTTTGGCTTGGTCGATTAATCCATCCATGCTGTTGCTGGTGTCTAATAAGAGTGCAACTTTGATAAATTGCTTGTTTGAAGTAGGCTTATTGTTCGCATTTACAGTAAAAACTCCTACCATAAGTAGTCCTAAAAAGAACGTTTTAATTTGAATTGTCATGATTTACTTGTTTTAAATTGATGAATGTTATTTAATATTAAGTAAAACTAAGCCCAACTTTTTTTAGAAAAAACCCGAAATGAGTAAATGGTTCTTTTGAATGAGTGAAAGTATATTTTAAATGCGTAAACAAGTAAAAATTGAAAGTAAAAGTCACTTTTTATTGATTTTAGCATTTTATAATGCCAAGTAAAGTGTGTAAGTTTACGTTTCAAATAAAAGAATGAAGGAGTTTTTTAAACATATCATCATTTGTATCGCTTTGTGTTTAGGCTTGTATTCATGGTCTCAAAACAACAATGCTGCTCAAAATCAAGAGACTTTTATTGTAAGAGGTTCAGTTATTGAAAATAATACCAACAAACCCATTCCTAAAGTAAATGTTGAGGTTAATGGAGGCGCTTATACCACTACAAATAGCGAAGGAGAATTTAGAATTCAAGTGAAGTTGAATGATGAACTTGTAATCAGACATAGCGATTTTGAAACGGTTTACATCATTATAAAAAGTAACGAACGCATTACAGTAAAAGTTCAACCAAACTCAAGAAATCTGTCAACAAAATACAAACGTATTGATGCTAATTTGTTTAATGCTCTTATCGATTCAGCTGAATATTATAAGAAGCGAGACACTGATAGAAGTATTGAGTTTATTACTGATGCTAAAGCCATTGCTAACTCTAGCAAAAATAATGCAACGGTTTATGAAATCTTGGCAGATGTATTTTTTGAGCTAAAGCAGTATGACCTTGCTGTTACAAACTATAAAATAAGTCTCCAGAATATAAACTCGGTTGAGGTAAGGTTAAAAATTGCAAAAGCCTACGAACTCAACAAAAACTATCAAGAAAGTCTAGATATATACAATGCCTTAGATAGTAAGACACTATCTAATTGGCAAAAGGTAGAGTTACTGGAAGGTCTTGGTGATGTGTATTATAATACGAAAGATTATACTAAAGCGATTGATGCATACAATCAAGGTTTATTGGTTGCTCAGGAACATTTAATTACACCAAAAGTTACTGATTTAAATTCTAAAATTGCTCAATCTTATCAGGCAAGTGGAGCTAATGACAAGGCTTCAGGTTATTTCGAAAATTCCTTGAACTTGGCTAATAAAGAAAACAAAAAAAGAGCTGCTGAAGAAAAAGTAAAAGTAGCCGATTTTCAAAATATTAATCAAGCTTACGAAGCCGAAATTGAATTACGAAAAGATGCTTTAGATGATATTGAAGATATAGAACACGACTCGATAATTAATAATGAAAGTGCCTTAACACCACAAAAACAAAACTATAAAATTGGTAATGCCTATGCCTTGCAGAAAGATTTTGGCAATGCCATTAACTTTTTGGAAAAAAGTATTGTGGAAGCTGAAAGTAAAGAGGATTTGGTGGTTAAAAAAGATGCAACCAGAAAACTCTCTGAAGTATATAGAGATGCAGGTGATATTGAAAAAGCACTCACAACAGCTAAAGAATATGAACGTTTGGTTGATGAGCTTTACATTAAGAAAGATCAGGAAATATCTCAAGCTGCTAGAGTAAGGCAAGATTTAAACGAAAAGCAGAACAGGATTGCAAGCTTGGAAAAAGATAGAGCCTTGTCAGAAAGCAGGTTTCAACTCACACAAGAACGTAATAAGAGTCAAGAACTTATTATTTATTCATTAATTGGAGGCGTTATATTATTACTTTTTGCTGGTTATTTTATGTTCAAAAACATAAAACAGCAGAAATTAAATAATAATCTTTTGGCATTAAAGTCTTTACGAAGCCAAATGAATCCTCATTTTATATTTAATGCACTTAATTCGGTTAATAGTTTTATAGCAAGTAATGACGAGCGAACAGCAAATAAATATTTATCAGATTTTTCATTGTTGATGCGATCTGTTTTGGAAAATAGTGAAGAAGATTTTATTCCACTTGAAAAAGAAATTGAATTGCTTGAGCTATACACAAAACTTGAACATTTTAGATTTAAGGATAAGTTTGATTATTCTATTACTATTGATGATAACGTAAATATTGATGATTTTCAAATTCCACCAATGTTATTGCAACCATATATTGAAAATGCTGTTTGGCATGGATTACGCTATAAAACCGAAAAAGGACAACTCAATATTAATATCGCACAAGTTGATAAAAACGAACTTAAAATAAGCATTACAGATGATGGAATAGGAAGAGAAAAATCTAAAGCCATGAAAACTGAACATCAGAAAAAACACAACTCAAAAGGTTTAGGCAATATTAAAAAACGAGTTGCTATTTTAAATGAGATGTATAAAGATAAAGTAGATGTTTTTATAGACGATTTTGTTGATGCTGAAAATCATCCTGACGTTCAGAAGGACAAGGGAACAAAAGTTGTGGTAACACTTAAAAAAGACTGAAGCATGAAGCTTGAAGCAAGAAGTTATACTTCCAGCTTCGTACTTCTAGCTTCCAACATATAACATATGAAACTAAACGCAATCATAGTAGAAGACGAAGAGACAAGTAGAGATATTTTAAGAAACTACTTAAAAAAATATTGTCCAAATGTCGCAATCCTTGGAGAAGCAGCAAATGTTGACGAAGCATTGGTACTCATTAGAAACAACAGCTTAGATTTGGTGTTTCTGGATGTTGAAATGCCTTATGGTAACGCTTTTGATTTGTTAGATAAGGTTGGCGATAGGACTTTTGAAACCATTTTCGTTACTGCCTACAACCATTACGCAATGGATGCCTTAAACGCTCATGCAAGCTATTATTTAATGAAGCCTATTTCTATAGATGAGCTTATAAAAGCAGTAGACTATGTTGTAGAGATAAAAACAAAAGAAGATGCTTTGCAGGATGAGGTATTAGTGACAAAAAACAACAATGCAAATGGAAAAATAACCATACCACAGCAAGATGGTTTTGATGTGTTAGAAACCGCAAACATTTTATACTGCAAAGCCGATGATAACTACACAGAAATCTACCTAAACAACAACAAAAAGAAACTAGTAAGCAAAACCTTAAAGTATTTTGAAGATGCTTTAGTAGATTCTGGCTTTGTAAGAGTGCATAAAAGTTATTTGGTCAACGTTAATGAAGTTGTGAAATATGTAAAAGGCAAAGGAGGTAGTGTAGTGCTAAGTAACGGAAAGGAAATTATGGTTTCAGCTTCTAAGAAATCAGATTTATTGTCTTATTTTAAATAAAATATCATGCCAATCATAAAACCAGTAAATGGAAAATCACCAATCATTCCAGACGATTGTTACATAGCTGAAAATGCAACCATTGTTGGAGAAGTCTCTATGGGAAACCAATGTAGTATTTGGTTTAATGCTGTAATTCGTGGTGACGTACACTATATTAAAATGGGAAACAAAGTGAATGTGCAAGATGGAGCAGTAATCCATGCTACTTATAAAACCTCACCAACCAATATTGGAAATAATGTATCCATTGGACACAATGCTATTGTTCATGGATGTACCATTCACGAGAATGTTTTAATAGGAATGGGAAGTATAGTCATGGACGATTGTGTTATTGAGAGCAACAGCATTATTGCAGCTGGAGCTGTGGTAACCAAGAACACTAGAGTAGAAGCAGGTACTATTTATGCTGGAATGCCTGCCAAAAAGATAAAAGACATTAGCAAAGAACTAATTTCAGGTGAAATTAATAGAATTGCTGATAATTATGTGAAATATTCGAGTTGGTTTAAGGAGTAAGTTTTAAAATTTTAAATACTCAACTTTAAAATCATTACCTAAAAGCGACTGCATGACTTCAGGATTTCCATTGGTAAAAAACTGATGTTTGGACTTCGTTGATTGTGTATTGAGCAATTGATGTTTATCTAAAACAGCTTTGGTTTGTCTGGCAACTGCTTCACCAGAATCTATAATTTTAATGTGCTTTGGTAACATTTCAATCAGCATTGGCATTAAATAAGTGTAATGTGTACAACCTAAAACCAAATAATCCATATTGGCTTTAAGCATAGGTTCTAAATACATATTCAACAGTTCTTTCATTTCATTAGAATTTAACTGACCACCTTCAATAAGTTGCACAATGCCTTCGCCTTCTTGTTCAATGATTTCAATTCCGTTGCTGTATAAATCTGCAGTTTCATGAAACAATTCACTTGCTAAAGTACCTTTAGTTGCTAAAATACCAACAGCTTTGGTTTGTGTTTTTAAAGCAGCAGGTTTTATGGCTGGCTCAATGCCAATAAAAGGAATGTTGTAGTTAGCTCTCAAATGCTTTATAGCATTTGTTGTAGCAGTATTACAGGCAACAACTATAAGTTTACAATCTTTATTAATGAGTAAGTCTACATTTTTAACGCTGAGTTCTGTAATACGTTCCTTCCCTTTTGGACCATAAGGAGCATTATCACTATCAGCTAAATAAATGGTATTTTCGTTAGGTAGCAACGCATGTATTTCTTTCCAAATGGAAGTACCACCAACACCAGAATCAAATATGCCAATAGGTTTTGTGCTCATATATTACAAAAATAAAAAAGCTGCCTTATAAAGACAGCTTTGATTATTTAATATGTAGTAGTTTTTATTAGAAACCTAATTCTTTTTTTACAGCTGGCAATAAATCTGTTCCATCTGCAAAAAGTACACCTTGACCATTCATAGAATCTAAAACATAATTAAAACCTTGAGCTTTTGCTACTTTTTGAATAGCAGTACGAGCTTCATCATAAATAGGTTTCATCAATTCAGCTTCTTTTTTAGATAAGTCTTCTTGAGCTTGTTTTTGAAAAGCACCAATACTTTGTTGCATACCTTGAACCTCGACTAAACGTTTCTGGTTTTCTTCATCTGTTTTTGTTGAAGCTTCGGCATCGTATTGTTTTGTTTTGTTTTGATATTCCTTGATCATTCCTTGAATCTCTGTTTCGTAGGTTTTAGCCAATTTTTCAAGTTCCGCTTGCGCAGTTTTCATCTTCGGCATTGCTTCAACCAGCTCCTGCGTGTTAATATGTGCAACTTTGCTTTGTGCATTTGTAAAACTAATACTTCCTATAAAAAGGGCAGTTGCAAATAATAGGGTTTTTAATTGTTTCATTGTTTTAAAAATTGTGTTATAAATTGTTGTCTATTAATTGTTATTATTCTTTTTGGCTTTTTCTATGCTATCTTGTACTCTTTTGGCTTCAAGTTTAGCTTTTCGCTCTTCTAATATTTTTTTCTTTTTATCTTCAAGTGCTTTTTTTCTGGCTTCTTTTTCGCTTAATGGCTTTTCAACTTTAGCTTCAGTTGTTTTAGCACTGTCTGTAGCTTTTACCATTTCACCTTCAACGGTTTCATTATTAGCTTCGCCAAGCTTTTTCATTTCTTCAGTATCTTCTGCTTCATTTCTCTCTGCTATTTTTTCTTCTCTTGCTTTGGCTCTAGCATCTAAAATGGCTTGCTTTTTGTCTTCAAGTTCTTTCTTTTTTGCTTCTCTGTCTGCCAATTGCTGAGCGCGTTTATCAGCAATTTCTTTTTCACGTTCTGCTTTTTTATCAGCTACTTCTTGTGCAGCGGCTTCACGTTCTTCGTTTACTTCATCAGGAACAATGTCTTCAGCTTCAGCTTCTTTTCGCTCTTGTTTGCTATTAGCTTGAGTACGTTTTGATGTTCTGTTAATTGAGCGTAGTACTTGATCGCTAATATCGTAACGATCTGCTGAGTACAACATCACAACATCAGTAGACTTATCAAACACAAAATCATATTGTCTGCTAGTAGCAATTTCTTGTACTGCTGCAAAAATTTGATCTTGTACAGGTTGCATCAACTGTTTTCTTTGTATCATTAAATCGCCATTTGGACCAAAACGTTTTTGTTGATAATCTAAAATCTCGTTTTCTTCAATGGTTATTTCTTCTTGTCGTTCTTTAATTAACTCAGGTGTTAATAATACGCTTTCACTACTTAGTTGTTTTTTCTTTTGCTCAACAGTGCTTAAACGTTTTTCTATATCATTTTTCCATTGCTGTACTTTAGACTCAAGTTGTGCATTGGCTTCTTGATATTCTGGTACATTTTGTAGGATATACTCAGTATCAATATAACCAATTCTTACACCTCTTTGCGCTAACGCAGACCAACTCATTAACGATGCAAATGCCAGTAAAAAAAGAACTTTGGTTTTCATCCTGTTATTATTTAGAGTTATCGATTTCATCTTTTAATTCTTGAAAATGACGGATAAAATTGCTACGATTCCGCCAAAACATTAATATTTATCAAATTAACGAAATATATTTTGAAAAATTTTAACGCTTGTATTAAATCGTTATCGACTTAATAGAAAATATCGTGCCAAAATATTTTTTCTCTCTTAATAATTGATTTCTTACTTAAAATTGTTGTCCAATTATAAAGTGAGTTTCCCAACCATTTTTAACTGTTGTTCCTGGAATTGGGTCAAATCCATGACCAAAATCTATACCTAATAAACCAAACGCTGGCATAAATAATCTAATACCAACACCAGCAGATCTTTTTAAGTTAAATGGATTGTAATCTCTAAAGCTATCAAACGAGGCACCACCTTCCATAAATGCTAAAGCATATATTTTTGCCTGAGCTCCAAGTGAAATAGGATGGCGTAGCTCTAAAGAGAATTTATTATAAATGGTTCCACCATCTTGCGAAGATAAGGATTGATTTGGATAACCTCTTAAAGCAACTGCTTCACGACCATCTAATGCAAAATTACCTAATCCATCGCCACCAATAAAAAATCGCTCAAAAGGAATAATACCACGATCATTATTATAAGCACCTAGAAAACCAAATTCAAGGCTTGGTTTTAAAACAAGATTACCTACTATACGTGAGTACCAATCTACCTCAAATTTTACCTTATAAAACTCTAACCATTTAAAACGTTCTTGATCTATTTCTGATATTCTATCTGAAATGTCTGTATCTGTTGGGGTGTCAGCTAAGTCTTCTAATAGCTGAGCACGCTCATCTTTTAATGCTGCATAATCTACATTATCAACTGCCGAATATGGAAATGAAAATTTAGCAGTAAGTGCAAATTTTGAACCACCAGTTGGATATATTGGGTCAACGTTTGTATTGTTTCTGCTTATACCTAAGGTATAAGATAAGTTATTTGATGATCCATTGCCAAAAGTAAATAACCCTGTGTTATAATTTTTTAAATCGTAATGCTGAAAACTAATGGCTTGTGATAAAGTGAAAAAATCATCAGGAACAGAAAGACGTTTAGCTAGGCCAACTGATAAACCTGTAATGTTGAAGCGTCTGTTTTTATCAGCATTTCTGGTTATTGGATCAAATAGAAACTGCTTTGTATGTGATAATGATGTAGAAAATTGTACAGGTTTTTCACCACCTAACCATGGCTCCATAAATGAGAAACTATAGGTTTGAAAAAATCTACTTGCTTGTAATCTTAAAGACAACGTTTGACCATCTCCCATTGGGATTGGTTGGTAAGCTTCTTTCTTAAAAATATCTTTAATGGAGAAATTATTAAATGAAAGTCCTAAAGTACCAATAAAGCCACCACCACCATAGCCACCTTGTAATTCTATTTGGCTAGAACCTCGCTCTACAACAGAGTATTCCATATCAAGAGTTCCTTCTGTAGGATTTGGATTTAAGAAGTTTGGTGAAATTTGCTGTGCATCAAAAAAGCCTAATTGACCAAGTTCACGAATGGTTCTAATCACATTTGCTTTGCTATAGAGCTGTCCTGGTCGTGTTCTAAGTTCTCTGTAAACTACATGGTCATTGGTTTTGTCATTTCCTGTTACAGTTATTTTGTTAAAATAGGCTGGTTTACCTTCAATAACTCTAATTTCTAAATCAATAACATTACCATCTGCACTAACCTCAACTGGAGTAATCGTAGAGAATAAGTAACCATTGTTTTGATACAAATTGGTTAAATCTAAACCATCTGGTTTTTCAGGATTTTCAATTCGTTTTTCAAGCTCTACTCCATTATAGGTATCACCTTTGTTAATTTGCAAAACGCTGTTTAGTTCTTGGTCTGTATATACAGTATTTCCCAAGAAATTGATATTTCCATAAGTATATTGTTCTCCTTCTTCAAGACCAATAAAAAGAGAAATGGTATTGTCTGAGTTATAAACCAAAGAATCTGAAGTTATACGTGCATCACGATATCCATTTTCTTTGTATTTATCTACTACGCTTTCAAGGTCTTCTTTAAAATCTTCTTCAATATATTTTGAACGTTTTAAAACTCTTATAGGATTTTTTTGCTTTGTATTTTTCATTGCTTTGCGCAACTTTTTGCTTTTTAGCTTTTGGTTACCAACAAATACAATGTCTTTAACTTTCACTTTATCTCCTCTGTCAATATTAACTTTCATATTGACCTTGTTCTTGTTTGTAGTATCAGTAACATTATATGTAGAGATAGCAACATCAGCATTTAAAAAACCTTTCTTTTTATAAGAGTTTTCTATGTAATTTTTTGTTGTTGTAATCAAGTTTTCGGTCACTTTAACTCCAGGTTGAAGTTTGTTTTCTTTGATTACATCATCTTTTTTGCCTTTTTTTATACCTTCTATTTGTGCTTCATTTAATTCTGGTAAGTCAAATAGTTCAATTTCAAGATAAACAGCATCACCTTCAATTTTAGTAACGTATAGGTTAACACTGCTAAATAAATTTGTTTTCCAAAGTTTATTTAAGGCGTCTCTGGTTTTATCTCCAGGAATTCTTAGGGTTTCCCCTTTTCTTAATCCAGAAAAAGTAACAATGGTTCCTGGACTGTAATCGGTATCTCCTGTTACAATAACGTCTGCTAAGGTGTATATTTTATTTGCGTCTTGAGCTTGAAGAAAAATTCCAAATAGTAAAAAAGCTGCAAGTATAAGTCTAGTAATAAATGGTTTCAATAGTAAAGTATTACTTAAGTTGTTCACTTGTTTTTCCAAATCGTCGTTCTCTGTTTTGATAACATAAAATGGCTTCGTACAAATTGTTTTTTGTAAAATCTGGCCACAATATATCAGTAAAAAATAATTCAGCATAAGCAATTTGCCAAAGCAAGAAATTGCTAATACGCTGTTCGCCACTTGTTCTAATTAATAAATCTACGTCTGGTAAATTTCGGGTGTAAAGATGCTCATTAATTACCAATTCATCAATTTTTTCTGGCGAAATTATATTATTTTTAACTTTAATACTTATTTGTTTAATAGTATTTAACAACTCATCGCGCGAACCATAGCTAAGCGCAAGGGTTAGTGTCATTCGAGTGTTGTTTTTGGTTTGCTCAATAACATCCAACAGTTCTTTTTGAACTTTTTTAGGTAAATCATGTGTATTACCAATAGTGTTGAGCTTTATGCTATTTTCTTGAAGCGTTTTAATTTCGTTTTTAAGCGAAGAAATTAAAAGTTTCATTAAGGTTTGTACTTCAAGTTTTGGACGTTTCCAATTTTCGGTTGAAAAGGCATAAAGCGTTAGGTTTTCTATACCTAACTCTGCACATGCTTCTGTGATTTCGCGTACAGATTTAGTGCCATTTTCATGACCAAAAACGCGAAGTTTACCTTGTTGTTTTGCCCATCTGCCATTACCATCCATAATGATAGCAATGTGTTTTGGTAGTTTATCAATATTTAATTGCTCTTTCAAACTCATTCGCTGTAACTACAATAACAAGGTTTTCTGCCAAAAGTATAAGTTAATGTAAATCCTGTAAAGGTGTACCAATCGTTGTTGTTGGTGTTTCCAAAACTAAAATTATCAAAAAGCTGTTCAGAATCTGGCACACTACCATCAAGCTCGTCCGAAAAAGTGTATCGTGCACCAACTTCAAAGCCTACAACAAAATGTTCAAAAAATTTAGCTTTAACGCCTAAAACCATTGGAATACCAAAAGCCCAGCTTCTAGTGTCCTCAAGAGTTGTTTCTCCATTATTGAAGTAGAAGTTGTTATGATATGCTGTTGAAATGCCAGTAAATATATAAGGTGTAATTAAATCTTGGTCAAGATGTAAATTAAAATCAAAAAAATTGAATTCCATACCTCCGGAAATTTCTAATATTGTAGCGTCAAACCCATATGCTCTTTGTTTTCGTCTTGGGTCGTCAGATTTTCTATCATCAGCTAATAAATCTGTATAAACAACTGATACTCTCCAAGCATGTCTTGGGCTACGATTCCATTTTGCAATGCCTCCTATGGCAAATTGATTTGGGGAAATATAATTGGTAGCACCTACATCGCCAATAAAATTACTGCCTCCAGCAAATACTCCAATCTCATAAATTTGAGCTTGACTAACTTGGAAGCAAAAAACACTCATAACAATAATGGTTAAGCACCTCATAAGATTTTTAAAAGTTTGCAAATATAATAAATAAGATTAGCCTATTACAATTTGTGGTTTAGTATTACAGATAAACAGTAATATGGCAAATTTATTGCCTAATTACGCTTGTCTTCTCCCCAAAGTAGTTTTTTGCGCAGTGTATCAAGAAAGCTTTCATTCTCTGGCTCTATCATTTTTATTGTAAATGGTGCTTTTTTTATGTTTATTAGAGTCTGGTTATCTAAAGTAGCTATTCTCGAATCCAATGAAACTAAAAAGTTATTTTCCCTTCCGCTTACCTTTAATTTAATTTCTGTTGAATCTGGAATAACCAATGGTCTTGCACTTAAATTATGAGGAGCGATTGGAGTTAATACAAAATTCCTTGCTTCTGGCATTATAACTGGTCCACCACAACTCAACGAATAACCTGTTGATCCTGTTGGCGTAGCCACAATTAATCCATCAGCCCAATAAGATGTAAGATACTCTCCGTTTAGCTGAGTTTCAACAGTAATCATAGAGGTTGTATTTTTTCGGCTTACAGCAATTTCATTTAAGGCAAAATTCATTTTTACTAAACTTTCATTTTCTGGAGTTGTAGTAATTGAAAGTAAACTTCTTTCCGAAATGTGATAATTTTTATTAATAATATCATCAATTGCATTTTCTATCTTATGCCTTGGTATGGTTGCCAAAAAACCTAAGCGTCCAGTATTTATTCCTACAATTGGGATGCCTAAATTACCTACATAGGTTATGGCTCTTAGCATTGTACCATCACCACCAATAGTTATGAGTAAATCGTAAGAATTGTCTAATGACTTGAAAGTGTTAAAATCTCCAGTGTTATAATGTATTGTTTTATCACCATCAATATTGGTAAAAAAATTATCCTCAACATGGATGTCTGCAAACTTGGATTTTAGAACATCCAAAAGGGTTTCGATAGATGCTTCAGAATTTTTATGATAAAATTGACCAAATATTGCAACTTTCATACTATAAGTTTAAGTATTTATTGAGATAGTCTGAACGCTCTTTTAGTTTATTTATAAAGGCATCATCCTCATGTCCAGAAACAATATTATAACTATAGCGTCTAAATGACTGAATAATTTCATTTAAGCCTTCACTTGCAACTTTTAAAGTAATTTGCACTAAATCGTTTTCTGCTTTCGATATAAATGTTCCGAGTAACTTAGCATTGTTAGACTCCACAATTTGACACACTTCACTAAAAGAGTAGTCGTTGTATCCTTTTTCGACAATAATAATGCCACCAGGTTCAGAAAAGAAAGGAGTGTTATTAAAAAGAGATATTATATCATTAAGCTCAAAATAGCCAACATAGTTGTTCTTTTCATCTAAAACTGGCATAATATTGGAGTCGTTTTGAGCGAAAGCCTCCAAAACATCCAACCATAAACTCTGTGTTCTAACAAAAAAGCCCTCTAATACATAAGCAAAATCAGATATTTTTTTATTAGACTCAAAACAATGCGCATCGTTTTCAGATATGCAACCAATATAAACCTTGCCTTTTTTTACTGGAATGTGAGAATAGGTCAATTGATTGAATAACTGCTGTACATCATTGATACTATCAGTAACTTGCAACGGTTTTATATCATTAATAATGTATTCTCGTAGTGGCATATATTAGAATTGTTTTGCTGTTGCAAATTAATTAAAAAAACCTACAATTAGCTTATCATACTTTGTATTTTTGCGTTTTAGAAATAAGGATTATATGACAAAACTTAGTGTAAATATCAATAAAATAGCAACTTTAAGAAATTCAAGAGGAGGTAATACACCAAATGTTGTTCAGTTTGCTAAAGATGTTCAAGAATTTGGTGCTGAAGGAGTAACCATTCATCCAAGACCAGACGAAAGACATATTCGTTATCAGGATGCTTACGATTTAAAACCAATTGTTTACACAGAATATAATATTGAAGGTAATCCAATACCTAAATTTATTGACATGGTATTAAAGATTAAGCCAACTCAAGTTACATTGGTGCCAGATGCAGTAGATGCCATTACAAGTAACGCTGGCTGGGATACTATAAAACACAAAGACTTTTTAACCGAAGTCATCTCAGAATTTAAGAGAAATGATATTAGAACTTCTATTTTTCTGGATCCTGATTTAAAACAAGTAGAAGGTGCTAAAGCAACAGGAACAGATAGAATAGAATTGTATACTGAGGCTTATGCACATCAGTACAGTTTAGGTAATGAAAAAGCTATAAAACCTTATACAGAATGTGCAGTTTTATCTAACAAGTTAGGTCTTGGCTTAAATGCTGGACACGATTTGTCCTTAGAAAACATTAAATTTTTTAAAGAAAATATTCCTGGACTTCTAGAAGTTTCTATAGGTCATGCTTTAATTTCAGAAAGTTTATACTTAGGTATAGAAAATGTAGTGCAAATGTATTTACACAAGCTTAAATAAATGGTTCTACATTCAAATATTATAGGAGAAGGTAAACCATTTTTAATTTTGCATGGTTTTTTAGGAATGAGCGATAATTGGAAAACCCTTGGCAATAAATTTGCAGAAAATAATTATCAAGTTCATCTTATTGATCAACGAAATCATGGAAGAAGTTTTCATGATGATGAATTTAATTATGAGGTTTTGGTTGAAGATTTAAAACAGTATTGCGACCATCATCATTTAGATAATTTCATATTACTTGGTCATTCCATGGGAGGAAAAACAGCAATGCTTTTTGCAAGTACTTATCCAGAGATGGTTTCAAAGTTGATAGTTGCTGATATTTCGCCTCGTTTTTATCCAATTCATCACGATAAAATTTTAGAAGGTTTATCAAGCTTAAATTTTAATGCTCTTGAAAGCAGAACAGAGGCAGACAAAGTACTAAGCCACTATGTTCCAGATTTTGGAACACGACAATTCTTATTAAAAAACTTGTATTGGGTTGAGAAAGGTAAATTAGGTTTGAGGATGAATCTTGAAGTACTTAAAAGCAATGTAGAAGAAGTTGGCGAAGCCTTGCCAGTTTCAAATACATTTTCTGGTGACACTCTTTTTTTAAGAGGTGATAAGTCAGAATACATTGCGCTTAATGACACAACCTTAATAAAAATGCAGTTTCCAAATTCAACTATTAAAACTATTGAAAACGCTGGACATTGGTTGCACGCAGAAAATCCAGAAGCTTTTTATAATAGTGTTTTGCATTTTCTTAATTAAATTAATTGTTAACTTTATCAGGCTTTAATAAAACAATAAAAATAAATACATGAAAACAGTAATAAAATTAGTACTCACAGCTATTGCAGTTATAATTCTTGCAAAACTTTTACCTGGAGTTTCTCTTGATAACACCTTAACAACACCTTTAATTGTGGCTCTGGTTTTGGCTGTTTTAAATGTTTTGGTAAGACCAATCTTAATACTTTTTACACTACCAATTACAATCTTAACCTTAGGATTGTTTTTGTTGGTTATTAATGCCTTGATTATATTATTGGCAGATAAACTAATCGATGGTTTTGGAGTGTCAAGTATCTGGACAGCAATACTTTTTAGCATCCTACTTTCTATACTTCAATCCGTTTTACATTCATTAATAAAGGAAGGAAAAAGCAAATAGTTTTATATAAAATTAAAACTTTGTTCAGTGTCAAAAATATTGTACTTTTGCGCCCAATTTTTATTACAACAAAATGAATATTACAAGAGAAAATATTGATACGCTAAATGCTGTTGTTAAAGTAGATATTTCAAAAGATGATTATAGCGATAAAGTAGAGAAAATTTTATCAGACTATCGTAAAACAGCTAACATTCCTGGTTTTAGAAAAGGACACGTACCAATGGGAATGGTTAAAAAGCAGTATGGGAAAGCAGTGTTGATTGATGAAGTAAATAAATTACTTCAAGATGCATTAGGTAAATATTTGGTTGAAGAAAAGCTTGATGTTTTAGGGAACCCTTTACCAAAAGCACAAGATGACTTAGATTGGAATGCTGATAATTTTTCTTTTGAATTTGAATTAGGATTAGCTCCAGAATTTGAGGTTAGCCTTAAAACAAAAAAACCAATCACACATTACAATATTGTTGCCGATGATAAGATGATTGATAATCAAGTGACTCATATCCAAAAACAGTATGGTAAAATAGTAGCAAAAAAAGAAGTAGCTCAAGAAGATGAAATTACTGGAGTTTTCAAAAATGAAGAGAAAAATATTGAAAACTCAACAACAATCACTTTAGATAAATTTAAAGGAAAAGCTACAGCTAAAAAATTTGTTGGTGCAAAAGTAGGTGATGTCATCACTTTAAAAACTAAAGGATTATTTGATGATGATCATGATTTAATGAATTACTTAAAAGTATCTCATGATGATGCTCATGGTCTTGATATTGAAGTTACTTTCACTATCAATGAAGTAAATGCTCGTGAGTTAGCAGATTTAGACCAAGAACTTTTCGATAAATTATTTGGTAAAGGTAATGTTACTTCTGTAACTGAGCTTAAAGCTAAAATAAAAGAAGATGCTGAGAAACAATTCGTTCAACAATCAGATCAAAAGTTATTAAACGACGTTACCGAATATTTGGTTGAGAACACAAAGTTTGATTTACCAGCAAATTTTTTGCAAAAATGGATTCAAACTTCAGGCGAAGAAATATTAGACGAGGCTCAAGCAAAAGAAGAATACGAAAAATCTGAAAAAGGAATTCGTTATCAACTCATTGAAGCAAAATTAATTACCGAAAACAAACTTCAAGTTAATTTTGACGAACTTAAAGATTTTTCTAAGCAAATGATAAAAGGACAAATGGCTCAATTTGGTCAAATGAACCCTTCAGAAAAAGAATTGGATGATATTGCTGCAAGAGTGCTATCAAATCAAGAAGAAGTAAAACGTTTATCTGAACAGTTAACAAGCCAGAAGTTATTAGCTTTCTATAAAGAAAATGCAACCCTTAAAGTTAAGGAATTATCTTATGATAATTTCGTGAAAGAAGTTTACGGTTCATAGTCTTAAAAAATCATTATATTTAGGCGTTGAAATCGAAAGTTTTCAACGCTTTTTTTTGACATTTATGTCATCCTGAATTTATTTCAGGAACTCATCAATTAAACAAAAACATATATGGATTACGGAAAAGAATTCGAAAAATTTGCAATAAAAGATCAAGGTATAAGCAGTACATATTATAATAAAATTATTAGTAGTATGTACCCAATGAACCTAACACCAAATATCATTGAAGAACGTCAACTTAACATCGCTATCTTTGATGTATTTTCAAGATTAATGATGGACAGGATCATTTTTATGGGAACAGGAATTAATGATCAAGTTGCTAATATTATTCAAGCACAGTTGTTGTTTTTAGAGAGTACAGATTCGTCTAAAGACATTCAAATTTACATTAACTCTCCTGGAGGAAGTGTGTATGCTGGCTTGGGAATTTATGACACCATGCAACTTATAAAACCAGATGTTGCAACCATTTGCACAGGAATGGCAGCCTCAATGGGAGCTGTATTGTTGTGTGCTGGACAAAAAGGAAAGCGCAGTGGTCTTTCACATTCGCGTGTGATGATTCATCAACCTCTTGGTGGAGCGCAAGGACAAGCAAGTGATATTGAAATTACAACTCGTGAAATATTGACCCTTAAAGAAGAGTTATATAAAATAATCAGTAAACATTCAGGGCAAGATTACGACAAAGTTTATGCAGACAGTGATCGTGATTACTGGATGAAAGCTGATAAAGCTTTAGAATATGGTATGATAGACGAAATTCTATCACGTAATTAATATATTAGTCCATAAATTTGTGACTTGCTTAAAAGCACTATAAAGTTTAGATAAAAACTTTTAACTTTTAACAAATCACTATTAACTTTAAAGTATGGCGAAGGAAGAATTAGAATGTTCGTTTTGTGGTAGGAAAAAGCCTGAAACAAATTTATTGATTGCTGGTTTAGATGCTCACATTTGCGACAGATGCATTGAGCAAGCACATGGTATTGTTATTGAAGAATCTAAGCAAATAGATAGCAGTGAACTTTCAGCAGAATTAATGCTGAAAAAACCATTGCAAATCAAAAATTTCTTGGATGAATACATTATTGGACAAGAGCACACCAAACGTGTGATGTCTGTTGCAGTATATAATCACTACAAGCGTTTATTGCAATCTCCAAGTGATGATGATATAGAAATCCAAAAAAGTAACATTATCATGGTTGGTCAAACAGGGACAGGAAAAACTTTAATGGCAAAAACCATTGCGAGAATGCTGAATGTACCTTTAGCCATTGTTGATGCTACTGTGTTAACTGAAGCTGGTTACGTCGGTGAAGATGTTGAAAGTATTTTAACACGTTTATTACAAGCAGCAGATTATAATTTAGAGAAAGCAGAACGAGGTATTGTATTTATTGATGAAATAGATAAAATTGCTCGTAAAAGTGATAATCCATCTATTACCAGAGATGTTTCTGGCGAAGGCGTTCAGCAAGCGTTACTAAAATTGCTTGAAGGGACAACAGTAAATGTTCCACCAAAAGGAGGACGTAAACACCCTGACCAGAAATTTATTGAAGTTGATACAGAAAATATCTTATTTATTGCTGGTGGAGCGTTTGATGGTATTGAGCGACATATCTCAAAACGATTAAATATGTCTGCCATTGGTTACAAAGCTGCACACGAAGAAGAAACTATTGATGTCGATAATATATTGCAGTATATCACACCAAAAGACTTAAAAGATTTTGGACTGATTCCTGAAATTATTGGTCGTTTGCCTGTGCTTACTTATATGAACCCATTAGACGCTGGTACTTTAAGAGCAATATTAACCGAACCTAAAAATGCCATCATTAAGCAGTATGTGAAGTTGTTTGCTATGGATGATATAGAATTAACGGTTACTGATGGCGCTTTAGATTTTATTGTTGATAAAGCCATAGAGTATAAGTTAGGAGCAAGAGGTTTACGTTCGTTATGCGAAGAAATCTTAACAGATGCCATGTTTAATTTGCCAAGTACAGACGAAGATAAATTGAATGTGACTAAGTCTTATGCTGAAGCAAAACTAACAAGAACTCGACTTAAAAAATTAAAAGCAGTATCCTAATTGTCATTGCGAGCGTAATAAAATGGAGCGTCGCAATCTGCTTAATGGGATACTTATAAAACTAAGAAACCACTCTGTTTAGAGTGGTTTTTTATTTTGGATTAAATGGTAATATTTGCTATATCAGTTTTTTTGTTTCTTGTTTTAAGTGTTGTAAAAGTAACATTATTATCATAGAAGATTTGATTATTAGATAAAACGAAAATTTAATTCGTTTAAATAAAAGTAGGCTCCAGTTTCTTCGGTAAATGGTAAAATTAAAAACTCGTTAACTAACCATTCAAACTCATCAACTCTTCCATATAATCTCTGGTGTTAGAGAGTCGAGGGACTTTGTGTTGTCCACCCAATTTATTGTTTTGCTTCAACCAATCGTAAAATAGTTGAGGTCTAGCAATATGTATTTTGGGTTTGTTTAAGGTCATGTTGTTATAACGCTTCGCTTCATAATCTGAGTTTAAAGACTTTAAGGCATTGTCAAACAACTCATTAAAGTAATCTAGGTTTTTAGGTGGTGTTTTAAATTCTATCAACCATTCATGTGCTCCTTTTTCTTTGCCTTTCATAAAAATTGGTGCAGCAGTATAATCTACAATTTCAGAGCCTGTTTTTTTGCATACTTTTTTAAGGGCATCTTCGGCATTTTCAATGATGAGCTCTTCGCCAAATACATTGATATGGTGTTTGGTTCGTCCAGATACTTTTATACGATAGGGATTTAGAGATGTAAATCTTACTGTATCACCAATTTTATAACGCCATAAGCCAGCATTTGTAGTAATTAAAACTGCATAATTTATATCCAACTCTACACTTGATAATGGAATAACTTTAGGATTTTGAGAGCCATAGGTGGACATATCAATAAACTCATAAAAAATACCATAATCTAACATTAGCAGTAATTCACTGGAATTGTTTTGATCTTGAATGGCAAAAAATCCTTCAGAAGCATTGTAGATTTCGTAATATTTAAACTCCTTTTTTGGAAGAATATTTTTGTATTGATCTACATAAGGCAAGAAACTCACACCACCATGAAAATAGACTTCTAGGTTTGGCCAAACTTCAAATAAAGAAGTTTTTTTAGTGGTCTCTAAAACATTATTCAGTAGCACTAACATCCAAGAAGGTACTCCAGCCAAACTGGTTACGTTCTCGTTTATGGTTTCGTCTACAATAGCTTGCATTTTGTATTCCCAATCACTCATCAGAGACACTTTATTACTTGGTGTACTACTAAACTCAGCCCAAAAAGGCATATTGTCAATAAGTATGGCAGATAAATCGCCAAAAACAGTTCCGTTTTCTTTGTACAACTCCTTGCTTCCACCAAGGCGTAAACTTTTTCCAGTAAACAATTGCGAATCTTCATTATTGTTTAAATACATACACAACAAATCTTTACCTGCAGCATAATGGCAATCTTCTAAGGATTCTTCACTTACAGGAATGAATTTACTTTTAGAGTTGGTTGTACCACTTGATTTTGCAAACCACTTGATTGGTGTTGGCCAAAATATATTATGTTCACCTTGTCTCGATTTTTCTATGAGATGTTGATAGTCTTCATAACAAGACACTGGAACACGTTCTACAAAATCTTCATAATTATTAATGGATGCAAAATCATATTGCTTACCAATTTGAGTGTCTTTAGCCATTTCAATGAGTTGTAGTAACAATTCATTCTGAACTTCATTAGGGTATTTTAAAAACAATTCAATTTGATGAAATCGCTTTTTCAAAAACCACGAAGCAACAGAATTGACTAAAGGAATTGGCATATATTGGTTATCTTTACGATGTCTAAAATAGCAAAAATCTTTTTATGCAGTACCAAGGAACCTTAACAAAAATGGAATCTGAATTTAGTAATCCAATTCAGTATTATTTAGTGTTTGAAACCGATTTTATAAATATGAATCAACTACTTGATAAAACACTAAAAATCAGTTTTGTGAAGTATGAATGTTTGAACTGTAAGCTTGATAAGCCTATTTATAGACAAGGATTTTGTAAAAGCTGTTTTTTTGATATTCCACAAGCAGCAGATTGGATTATGCGTCCAGAATTGAGCACTGCTCATTTAGACAAAGAAGATAGAGACTTGGAGTATGAGAAAAAAGTACAGTTGCAACCACATATTGTGTACTTGGCAAATTCAAGCAATGTAAAAGTAGGAGTGACCAGAAAAAGTCAGGTGCCAACACGTTGGATTGATCAAGGTGCTCATGAAGCCATAGAAATTGTTGAAGTGCCTAATCGTTATTTGGCTGGAATTACTGAAGTTGCTTTAAAAGATCACGTTGCAGATAAAACCAATTGGAGAAGCATGCTAAAAAATGACATTAAAGATGAAAATTTGGTAGAATGGCGCGAACGATTAAAAAGCTACATTCCAGATGAAGCTATGGATTATTATATTGCTAGTAATACTGAAACCAATTTAGAGTTTCCAGTACTTAAATATCCTAAAAAACCTTCAAGTTTAAACTTAGTGAAAGCGCATGAATACGAAGGGAAATTAGTAGGCATTAAAGGGCAATACCTTATTTTTGAAGACGAAACGGTTTTTAATGTTAGAGCTAATGAAGGCTTAGTGGTTTCTATTGCTATAAACTAGTAGTATCCTTTTTCTTTTTCCTGCTATTTAATAAACCATTTAAAATACCTTTTGCTGTTTCTTTACCTATAACCTTTAAGCTGTCAGTTTTAACAGCTGTACTATCCCTTTTGGTTTGAGTTTCAACTTTTGTAGTATCATTTGATTTTTTAGTGTTGTTTAAAGCACCATCAATGAGGTTTTTTAATTTGTCTTTTCCAGTATTTAAAAGTTTTTGTTTTTCAATCTCAATAAGTTGTTTGGTTAAGTTTGAAACTCCACTGGTTAAATCTGTTGACACTTTTGGACTTGCATAAGTTCCAGAAATATTGGCTGTAACAGGAATAGTTATTTTATTAACTTCATTATCATTAATTCTTCCAATAAGTTGATTAACCTCGCTACCTAAATATTTTGCAGGTACATTTAAAACAGCTTTATAGTTTAAAGATTTATCAAAACCATGTGAACCTGCAACTTCAATAGCGATGTCTTTATAATTAATGGTAAAAGGTTTTACATTTACCAATCCATTTTCTATTGTTAAATTGGTTTTTAGATCCTTCAAATTCAATTTTTCTAAATCGAGAAAATTTAAGTTTTCTTCTAGTTTGCCAATCAGTTTTAAGTTGTCTTTATTTATAGAGTTCACTAATACTTCGGCAAAGGTTTCACCAGAAATTGTGGCTAAATTTGGAGTGAAAGATTCGTTTAAACTCCCTTTTAAATTTATGGTTGAATTTAATTTTCCTTTCAAGGCATTAGCAATAGGAGCAATGGTTTGAAATAAGTGCAAATCGTTAAAAGATTTAGCAATATCAAAACCATCAACACCTAAATTAACATTAAATGTTGGTGTGACTTGCTGAGTAGATACATTTCCTGTAATGGCTAATAAACCATCGAATAATTTTGAAGTTAACCCTTTTAAATTAGCTTGTTGGTCTTTAATTGCTAATGAACCACTAACGTCTTTTAAATTCAAATTATCATAGATCACTGTATTTATATTTGCAGTGATATTACAGTCTAAAAACTCTGGAATTTTTAACGACTCTTTGCTTGATGTTGTTTTATTTTCTTCTGCAACTTCATCTTGAGCAACCATAAAATCTTTAACCGCAAACACATTCGAATTCACTTTAAAATCACCTTGAAGTTTGTTTTTCTGCATTAAAAACCCAATTAGATTTTTAATGGTTCCAGTTGCGTTAATGTCACTTTCACCAGTTTTTGCAGCAAAATTATTTAGGGAAATGGTTCCAGGATTAAAGGTTAAATCTGCTTTTGAAATATGAATTGGGTTTACAATATCTTCTGAAGAGAAAATAAAATCAGTAATACTTACAGAGCCTGTATTTTTAATTCGATTGTAAGCATTGGTTTCAATCGCATTCATGTCGAATGATGTTGTAACTTTCCCTTTTAAAATACCACTTAGTTGTTTTTCCAATTGAATTGGATAAGCTTTTGAAATGTTTGCAAGGTTAAGTGTACCATCAAGATTAGCATCAACTTGCGTGTTGTTGCCTAAGTTTTTCAAAATAGCTGAAGACTTAAAAACGTCTTGATCTATTTTAAAATTTAAAGTGCTTAGATTGATGTAAGTATCATTAGGATTTCCATTATCATTTTTTACAGTAGCATTGATGCTAATGTTTTCAACACGTTTTGGAAGATCAGGATATTTAAACGATGCATTTTCAGACGCCATTTTTATATCAATAGCTGGAATAGTTGTTTCAGACATTATTCCTTTTATAGTTCCTTCAACTTTAAAATCGCCAGAAGTTTCAACATTATCCAAATTCTTAGCATAGCGTTCAGGCATTACAGCCAGAAAATCTTTAAACGATGATTCAGGATTTTTAAAAGTGATATCAATAAGTTGTCCTTCTTCCTTAAGTGCAACAAAACCATTAAATTCCAATGGTAATTGATTGATAAACCCTTTGTTTTCTTTAAAAGTATATTTGTTTTCTTTAAGATTTAGGTCAATTAAAGCATCTAAAGTAATGTGGTTGTTTTCAAGATAAGAAGCATTGTCTATACTTAAACTCACGTCAGCTTCAGATTTTGTGTCTAACTCTGAAACTACATCAGTAAATAAGGCATTCCCAGAATGATTTAAATTTGTAACATACACAGTTGTGTTGTTGCTTTCTGCAATATATGTTAGTGCACTATTGGTAATTTTGTAATCTTCAATATTAATTTTAAAGCCACTATCTGTATTGGTGTCGCTAGGCGTTTCAGTTTTAAAAATGTCCCAATTGCTAGCTCCAGTTTTACTTTCTTTTAATGTCATTAAAGCTTCGTCAATAGTAACGCTAGTAATGGCAATAGGTTCATCTTCTTGGTTTTTAAAAAGCTCTTTGATGGCCATTTTTAAACCAATAGATTTGGCTGTTGTAAAGGTTTCGTCTTTAAAAGGATCGTTATTGGTAATGTTAAGATTGCTAATGGTTACTTTCGCGTTTGGAAAACTGCTAATTAAACTCAAGCTAACATTATCAAACTCTACCTTGGCATTGATATTTTTATCTGCGTAATTTTGAACAATGGCATCAATTTTAGATTCCAATACAAAAGGAATTGCAACCAAAATCACCACAAAAATTAATAAAATAATACCTATAATTTTAAAAATCTTTTTCATCTGTTAATATTTATTTGCTTTTATGAGGTCAGATGTAATTCGCCAATAATCATGTAGTTTGGTATCAACTTTTGTTAAGGCTCATTTCATACATGTAGGTTTACATCAATATATACGTTTAAAATGGAAAAATAAGTCTTAACAAAATATTAAATGAGCGAAATTTCTTCGTTCACTTTTAAATTAAAGCGTTTTCTGAATATATAAACGCCTAAATATAAAAATGGAGTATCTAAAGCAGCGACCATCACTTTAAATAAAAAGCCACTTATTAATAAGCCTTTAAAACTTTCCCATGGCAAAACACCAAAAGAACATAATAAGGTAAGTATAGAAAAGGTGTCTATGAACTGCGAAAACCATGTTGAAAAATTATTTCTAAGCCATAAATGCTTTCCCTTTGTAAGTCGTTTCCAGAAGTGATAAATCTGAATATCAATAAATTGAGCAAACAAATAGGCTGTCATGCTTGCAAACACAGCAATAACAGATTGACCAAAAACTTTGGTAAACAAAGCGTCGTCAACAGGTGAGTTTTCTATAGCTGGAACACTGTCAGCTACCAAAATAATGAGCAGTGAAAACACAGACGCAAAAATTCCTGTAACTACAACCTGATTGGCACGTTTTTTACCATAAATTTCGCTTATTAAATCAGTAATTAAAAAAGTGATTGGATAAGGTAAAATACCAACAGAGATTTCAAATAAGTTGGCTCCAAATATTTCTATATCAAAAGGATACCAATAAAAAAACTTCTGAAATATCAAATTAGAAACCACTAAAGACGTAATAAATAATGCTCCGAGAAGCATGTAAATGCGTTGCGCTAAGAGTTTGTCTTTTAGTGTCATTATTTGCTTTATTATTCCATTGTCAGTTCGAGTGATGCGACGTAGGAGCATTGTATCGAGAACTAATATTTTTTGAACCTCTTTTTTGCTAAGTTAGGAAGTTTTTCAAACTCATTATTAATGAGAGCATTCTTTTTAGCTCTAGACCATTTCTTTATTTGTTTTTCAGTTTGAATCGCAATTTCAACATTTGTAAATTCAGCATAAAACTTTAAATTAATAGGTCTTCGTTTAAACGTATAACTATCAATGTGTTTTCCTGATTGGTGTTCAATGAGTCTTTTCTCCAAATTAGATGTAATACCTGTATAATAGGTATTGTCAGAGCATTCTAAAATATAAACATAGTATATTTTCATTCAAATTTAGGGTTAAATCTTCTCGATACAATTCCGATAAAATATCGGAATCACTCGAAGTGACATTTTGAATTGAATTGACTAAAAATATTTTGTGAATAAATCATTACAGTAAATATAACCTATTAATTTTTGTTTTAGTTATTTTGCGAACTCGTATGAATCAACCCAATAACATTTACATTTCATTAGGCAGTAATAAAGGCGACAAGTTTAAAAACTTGCAGAATGCTATTGATTTAATTCATCAAAAAATTGGCTTTGTGTCAAGTATTTCAAGAGTTTATAAAACTGAAGCCATAGGTTTTGAAGGCGACGATTTTTTTAATGCTTGCATTGCTGTTGAAACAAATCTCAAGCCTAAAAAAGCAATGCAGTTATTGCTGAATATAGAAATTGAATTAGGCAGAACAAGAATCAATGCAAAAGGTTACGAATCTAGAATTATCGATTTAGACATCATTTTTTATAATGATGAAATTATCGACACTAAACTGCTCACAGTTCCACATCCTGAAATGCATAAGCGTAAGTTTGTGTTGCAGCCTTTAAAAGATATTGCACCTCAGGTTGTACATCCAAAAAAACAAAAACTAGTATCTGAGTTGCTTGAAAACTGCAAGGATAAAAGTGAGGTTGAACCTATTAATATTTGGTTGAAAAATCCAAGCAAATCTTACAATTTCTCATTGTACAATTATATCGCTATTGAAGGTAATATTGGTGCAGGCAAGACAAGTTTGGCAACACAAATGTCTAGAGAGTTTAATGCGAAACTTATTTTAGAGCGTTTTGCAGACAATCCTTTTTTACCAAAGTTTTACAAAGAACCACAGCGTTATGCCTTTACTTTAGAAATGTCTTTTTTGGCAGATAGATACCAACAAATTAGTGACGACTTATCGCAACTGGATTTATTTAAAGATTTTATTGTGAGCGATTACGATGTGTTTAAGTCGCTTATTTTTTCAAAAATAACTTTGCCAGAAGACGAATTTAGATTGTACAGAAAACTGTTTTACCAAGTGTATAAAGATATTACCAAGCCAGACTTGTATGTGTATTTATACCAAAATACTGAACGACTGCAGCAAAATATTAAAAAACGAGGTCGCAATTATGAACAGGACATTGAAGACGATTACTTAAATAAAATTAATTCTGGTTATTTAGACTTCTTAAAAAACCATCCAGAGTTTAATGTCAAAATCATTGATATATCAGAACGCGATTTTGTAAAAAACCGTGAAGATTATCTGTGGGTTTTGGATGAGATTTGTAGATAATTATTTTAGTTTAGAGTTTCTGATTTCTTATTGTTGGAATAATTAAAAATCAGTAATAATAAATTAGAAACTAAGTTTAACAAACAAATCCCAAATCACAACACCACAACTTACCGAAATATTCAACGAGTGTTTAGTGCCATATTGAGGGATTTCAACCACAACATCGCTTGCATCAACCACTTTTTGTTGTACACCTTTAACTTCATTACCAAAAACAATAGCATACGTTGTTTGTGGTTGAGGTGTAAAGTCGTTAAGCATTGTAGCGTTTTCGGCTTGCTCAATAGAAATCACTTTGATGCCTTCTGCTTTTAACTTTTCAACTAATGTAAGTGTATCTTTAACATATTCCCAAACCACAGTATCTGTACTTCCCAAAGCAGTTTTATGAATATCTTTATGAGGTGGTTTTGCAGTAATGCCACAGAGATAAATTTTTTCAATCAAAAATGCATCACTTGTTCTAAAGACACTACCAATATTATTAAGACTTCTGATATTGTCTAAAATCACAATCAAAGGCGTTTTTTCAGTGTCTTTAAATTCTTCAACTGATAATCTGTCGAGTTCGCTGTTTTTTAGTTTCCGCATGTTTAAGAATTGTAGATAACTTCTGTGAAAACGCTTTTAAAAAACATGAAATTATGGTTACATTAGCGTTCTTACAATCTTTGCAAAAGTAACACATAAAAATCACTCAACATTGGCTAAAAAAGCAAAAAAAGTAACACCATTAATGCAGCAATACAATGCTATAAAGGTTAAGTATCCTGATGCTTTATTGCTTTTTAGAGTTGGTGATTTTTATGAAACCTTCGGAGAAGATGCAGTTAAAGCATCAAAGATTCTTGATATCATTCTTACCAAACGAGGTGCAGGAAGTGATAGTGAAACTGAATTGGCTGGATTTCCACATCATTCCTTAAACACCTATTTGCCAAAATTGGTTAAAGCAGGTTGTCGTGTTGCTATTTGCGACCAATTGGAAGATCCTAAGCAAACTAAAACCATTGTAAAGCGTGGTGTTACAGAATTAGTCACTCCAGGAGTTGCTTTAAATGATGAGGTGTTAAGTTCAAAATCTAACAACTTTTTGGCATCAGTATATTTTGGAAAGTATATTGGAGTCTCGTTTTTGGATGTGTCTACAGGTGAGTTTTTAACCTCACAAGGCAATGCCGAGTATATTGATAAGTTGCTTCAAAATTTCAATCCGAGTGAAGTGCTCATAGAAAAACGAAAACGCAAAGAGTTTTCAGAAACTTTTGGCAGCGATTTTCACAACTTTTATATGGAAGATTGGGTGTTTCAAGACGATTATGCTAATGAATCATTAAATAATCACTTTCAGACCAAATCACTAAAGGGTTTTGGAATTGAAGATTTATACGAAGGGATTGTAGCATCAGGTGCTATCATGCATTACCTAGGTGAAACACAACATCATAAATTACAGCATATTACGTCTATTCAGCGCATTGCAGAAGATGCTTATGTGTGGATGGATAAGTTCACGATACGAAATTTAGAACTGTATCATTCTACCAATACCAATGCAGTGACTTTACTTGATGTGATTGACAAAACCATATCACCAATGGGAAGTAGAATGCTCAAGCGTTGGCTAGCTTTGCCTTTAAAAGATGTACAGAAAATTAGGCAACGTCATGAAGTGGTGAAACATTTGCTGAATCATGAGGTGATCTTACAGAAGTTGCAGCATCAAATGAAACATATTGGTGATATTGAACGCTTAATTTCTAAGATAGCTACTACCAAAGTGAGTCCGCGTGAAGTGATTCAGCTAAAAAATTCTTTAGAAGCCATCGTTCCTATTAAAGCCATAGCAAGTAACAGTGATAATGAAGCTTTAAAAATTATTGGAGAACACATTCAATCTTGCGATATCTTACGTGAACGCATTAAGGAAACCTTGAATGAGGATGCTCCTGTAAATATCCTAAAAGGAAATACAATTTCTTCAGATTTTTCTTCTGAATTAAAGGAACTTAGAAATTTGGCGTTTTCTGGGAAAGATTATTTAGATAAAATGCTGGAACGAGAGAGCGAAGCTACTGGAATTTCATCTTTAAAAATCGCCTCTAATAACGTGTTTGGATATTATATTGAAGTTAGAAACACGCATAAAGATAAAGTTCCAGACACTTGGATTAGAAAGCAAACCTTAGTCAATGCTGAGCGTTACATCACTGAAGAACTTAAAGAATATGAATCGAAAATTCTTGGTGCCGAAGAACGAATTTTAGCCATAGAACAACAGTTGTTTTCTGAGTTAGTTGCATGGATGAACAGTTACATTAAACCTGTGCAACAAAATGCTTCTTTAATAGGTCGTTTAGATTGCTTATGTGGTTTTGCACAACTAGCAAAAGACAACAATTATAGTTATCCAGATATTGATGATTCGTTTGATTTAGACATCAAAAATGGTCGCCATCCAGTCATTGAAAAACAATTACCTATAGGTGAACCTTATATTGCCAATGATGTCTTTTTAGATAGAACGTCACAACAAATCATTATGATTACTGGACCAAACATGTCAGGTAAATCAGCAATATTAAGACAAACTGCTTTAATAGTATTACTAGCTCAGATTGGGAGTTTTGTGCCAGCAGATTCAGCCAGAATAGGTTTAGTAGATAAAATATTTACAAGAGTAGGAGCTAGTGATAATATATCTATGGGAGAATCAACTTTTATGGTTGAAATGAACGAAACCGCTTCCATATTAAATAATATTTCAGAACGCAGTTTGGTGTTGTTGGATGAAATAGGTCGAGGAACAAGTACTTACGATGGTATTTCAATTGCTTGGGCTATTAGTGAATATTTACACGAGCATCCTAGTAAAGCAAAAACCTTATTTGCTACGCATTACCACGAGCTTAATGAAATGACCGAAACCTTTGCACGCATTAAAAATTATAACGTCTCCATTAAAGAGTTGAAAGACAATGTTTTGTTTTTAAGAAAATTGGTTGAAGGTGGAAGTCAGCATAGTTTTGGTATTCATGTGGCTAAAATGGCTGGGATGCCACAGCAGGTCATTCATAGAGCAAATAAAATATTAAAGCAGCTTGAAAAGTCACATTCCAGCGAAGAGCTTACTGATAAAGTAAAATCACTTAATGATGAAATGCAGTTGAGCTTTTTTAATCTGGATGATCCGCTTTTAGAAGAGATTAAAGATGAAATATTACATATAGATATTAACACCTTGACACCTGTTGAAGCCTTAATGAAGCTTAATGAAATAAAGCGAATGCTTCAAAAGAAGAAAAGAGCATAAAAATTATAAAAAAGCCTTTGGTATTATTATAATTGTATTAAATTTGCATCCGCAATCAAGAGATTGTACGTTCATTAAAAACTGCGAAAGTAGCTCAGGGGTAGAGCATCACCTTGCCAAGGTGAGGGTCGCGGGTTCAAATCCCGTCTTTCGCTCATATTCCTAAAAATATACCAAAGACTTGTGCTGAGCACAGCGAAGCATGCTGAAGTGGTGGAATTGGTAGACACGTTGGACTTAAAATCCAATGAACATTGCGTTCGTGCGGGTTCAAGTCCCGCCTTCAGTACAAAAGCCTTTATCTTAATTTGATAAAGGCTTTTTTGGTTTAAAATATTTTGTTTACACGTAATTTGGAAACACCTAAAATAAAAAAAAGCTCTAGGTTACTAAAGCTTTTCATTATTGTTTACTAATAAAATTAGTTGTCTTTTTTAATCATGTCTGCTGCTTTCTTAGCTTCATCTTTTGTGTCTTCAACTACTTCTTTTGCAGTTTCAACAGATTCTGATGCCATTTTTTTAACAGACTCTAAGTTCATTTTTGCGTCTTCAACAGCTTTGTCAGCAGCAGCTTTAGCATCTCCTACTGCATTCTTAGCAGCTTCTTCAGCTTCTTGTAAAGTTTTTTCAGCATTAGCAATAATATCAGATGCTGCGTCTTCAGCTTTTGTTACTACATCCTCTACCACTTCTTCAGTAACTTCCATAGTTTCAGTCACAGCTTCTTCAACAGTTGTTTCTTCTTTTTTCTCTCTACAAGAAGTAAAAGTTAAAGACAAAGCAAGAACAATCACTGTGCTTAAAATTAGTTTTTTCATGTTTAGTGTTTTTTAGTGTTAAAATTAGTGTGCAATTTAAAATTATTTTTAAATATTTTAAAATGCGAATAACGTATACTAAATACGTTAAAAAATTGATTTTGGATTTTATTTTAAACAAAAAGACCTTACAATCTGTAAGGTCTTTTTGTTTAATGTCTTAATTTACTGAGTAATCTTTTAAATTACTGACCAGAAATAGAATCAACAACTTCTTCTACAGCTTCTTCAACTTCTTCAGTAGTTTCATCAATAGTTTCTTCAGCATCATCCATAGTTTCTTCTACTGTAGCTTCTACTTCAGCTTCCATAGTTTCTTCTTTTTTCTCTCTACAAGAAGTAAAAGTTAAAGACAAAGCAAGAACGATTACTGTACTTAAAATTAATTTTTTCATTTTAGTGTTTTTTTAGTGTTAAAATTAGGTGCGCAATTTATGATTATTTTTTCATATCCTGCAAACAATTAGACCTATCTACGTTTAAAATTTAAATTTGGATTTTTTTACAAAAATTATTTTTAGTTTTTATTAATATAATCCATAATTTTCTCTAAAGCTCCTCTGTTTTCTCTAATGTATTGGGCATTTTTGCTGCCAGATGTTGTTCTTAATTTTTCATTGTTTATTAAGAGAGTTAATATAGAATTTAATTCTTCATAATTAGAAATACTGAACATTCCCTTTTTATTAATCATCGCTGATGCTTCTGGAAACTTTTCATAATTATTACCAATTATTATTGGCACACCAAAAACTGCAGCTTCCAGTGTGTTGTGCAGACCACTTGTACTCAAACCACCACCAACATAAGCAATATTTGCATAACTATAAATTTTAGAAAGTAGCCCAATCGTGTCAATAATTAATATTTTGGCATTTTTTAAGTCTGAAGTATCTTTTTCAGAATACAGGATAGTGCTTTTATTCAGTTTGTTTTTTAAGGTTGCAATTTGATTGGTTTTAATATTGTGAGGTGCAATAATATATTTAGTGTTTGAAGGGTCTTCGTTAATAAATTTGACCAATAATGCTTCATCTTCAGGCCAAGAACTGCCTATAACCACACAAAGACTATTTTGTTTAAAGGTCTTTACAAAGTTTAATGAGTTATCTGTATTTAATTGGTTGGAAACCCTGTCAAATCTTGTGTCGCCAGAAATAGTAACATCATTATAGCCAATATTATTCAGTAATTCTTTTGATTCTTCATTCTGAACAAAAATATGATTGAAGGCAAATAAAACTTTTTGCATCCATTTTCCTGAAGGCTTAATGAAATTTTGATTTTTTCTGAAAAGGGCAGAAATTAAAATAGCGTGAATTTGTCTTTTTTTTACTTCCAATAAATAGTTTGGCCAAATTTCGTACTTCACAAAAATCACTAACTCTGGATATACAATATCCATAAATCGCTTTGCATTGGAATTTGTATCTAAAGGCAAATAAGCAACTACATCTGCAATAGGTGTGTTTTTTTTAACTTCATAACCTGATGGTGAAAAAAAAGTGAGCACCACTTTATGTTGAGGATAAATAGTTTTTATTTGCTCAAAAACAGGTAAGCCTTGCTCATACTCACCTAAAGAAGCACAGTGAAACCAAATTGTTTTATCATTTTTGGCTAATTTTGATTCCAATAAACCAAAAGTTGTTTTCCTTCCTTTTACACCAAGTTTAAGTTTTTCATTAAACAAACCAATAAGGTTTAAGTGAAATCCTGCAATTTGAGTTAAAATGTTATAGAGTTGTCTCAACGAAAAAAGTTTAAAGCTAAAATACATTGTTTCTTTTAATTGATTGGATTTACAATGCGGATTTTCGTATTTTCGCTATCTGCAAATGAGAAATTATTTCGGTTTGACAATCAAAATTTTCGTATGAAAAAAATACAAATGGTTGACCTTAAAGGTCAATATGAAGCGATTAAGGAGGTTATAGATAAATCTGTTATTGAAGTTATTGAATCTACTGCATTTATAAATGGGCCTAAGGTTCATGAATTTCAAAAGAATTTAGAAACTTATCTTAATGTAAAGCATGTAATTCCTTGTGCTAATGGTACTGACGCCTTACAAATTGCCATGATGGGATTGGGCTTAAAACCTGGTGATGAGGTTATAACAGCAGATTTTACATTTGCCGCAACTGTTGAAGTAATTGCATTGTTAGGCCTAACTCCTGTTTTAGTCGATGTTGAACCTGACACTTTTAATATTGACATAGATGCTGTAAGAAATGCCATTACTCCAAACACGAGAGCTATTGTTCCTGTGCATTTATTTGGTCAGTGTGCAAACATGGATGCCATAATGGATATTGCTAACGAACATAGTTTATTTGTTATAGAAGATAATGCTCAAGCTATTGGTGCAACTTATACTTCTAAAAATGGAGCAAAGCATAAAGCTGGAACCATTGGTCATGTAGCTTCAACTTCATTTTTTCCATCCAAAAACTTGGGTTGTTATGGAGATGGAGGTGCTATTTTTACTAATGATGATAAATTGGCACATATTATTAGAGGTATTGTAAATCATGGCATGTACAGACGATATTATCACGATGTTGTTGGAGTTAACTCCAGATTAGATTCCATTCAGGCTACTATTCTTAATACAAAACTTCAACATTTAGACGACTATAACAAGGCTAGGAAAAACGCGGCGAGAAAATATAATGAAGCGTTTAAGGGTGAACCAAATATTATTACTCCAGTAACAAAAAGGAGTTGTGATGTTATTTGTTCAGATTGTGATTGCCATGTATTTCATCAATACACATTAAAAATAACCAATGGAAAAAGAGATGCATTAGTAGAACATTTGAATAGTTTAGATATTCCATGTGGTGTATATTATCCAGTCCCCTTGCATTTACAAGAAGCTTATAAAGATACTCGTTACAATGAAGACGATTTTCAAGTGACCAATCAGCTTATTAAAGAAGTCATTTCATTGCCGATGCATACAGAGCTTGTTGATGAACAAATTGAATTTATCACCACTAAAGTAAAAGAATTTGTTAATGGATAAAATACTTGTAACTGGCGGTTTAGGCTTTATAGGTTCTCATACAGTTGTAGAACTTCAAAACAATGGTTATGAAGTTGTTATAATAGATGATTTGTCAAATTCATCTATTGAAATTTTAGATAGAATTACTTCAATAACAGGTACGAAACCTCAATTTGAACAACTCGATTTAAAAGATAAAACTAAGGTTTCTACTTTTTTTAAAAATCATAATGATATAAAAGGCATCATACATTTTGCTGCTAGTAAAGCAGTAGGTGAAAGTGTAGAGAACCCTTTAATGTATTACGAAAACAATATCAATACCTTAGTTTATGTATTGCAAGAACTAAAAAAATTAGATCATGCAAACTTTATTTTCAGTTCGTCTTGCACAGTTTATGGTCAGGCTGATGAGTTGCCAATTACAGAAAATGCACCTGTTAAAAAAGCTGAATCTCCTTACGGAAACACAAAACAAATTGGTGAGGAAATTATTAATGATGCTTGTAAGGTGAATCCAAATTTAAAGTCCATCGCATTGCGTTATTTTAATCCAATTGGTGCTCATGAAAGCGCAAATATTGGAGAACTCCCTATTGGAGTTCCTCAAAATTTAGTGCCTTTTATCACTCAAACAGCCATTGGTTTAAGAAAACAATTATCTGTTTTTGGTAATGATTATCCAACTATTGATGGCACTTGTATTAGAGATTATATTCACGTTGTTGATTTAGCCAAAGCACACGTTGTGGCTTTAGAGCGTTTACTTCAAAACAAAAATGAGTCTAATTACGAAACCTTTAATCTTGGAACTGGAAAAGGAAGTTCTGTCTTAGAAGTCATCCAATCGTTTGAACGAGTTTCAGGACAAAAACTCAATTACAAAATTGCTGATAGAAGGGCTGGAGATGTTATTGCTGCTTATGCTGATACCAAAAAAGCGAATAACAAATTAGGTTGGAAAGCAAAGCTAACCTTAGACGATGCTATGAAATCTGCATGGAAATGGGAGCAAAGCATTAGAAAGAACTAATTTTTAAGCTTCAACTTGTTGCTTTTTTCTATATAAAAAACTGGCAACTAAAATCATTATCATTCCAGTGGTTACTGAAACATCTGCAATATTAAAGATTCCAGTTCTTAATTTTCCTCCAAAATCAAGATGTAGAAAGTCGGTTACAGAACCATGAGCAAACCTGTCAAACACATTGGCTATTCCTCCACCAACAATACAACAAAACCCAATAAGAGACATTTTATCTATAGCTTTGTCCTTTATAATATGAATAACGACAAATCCTAATACTACAACAGGAAGCACTAACAATAAAATGGTTCTCCAAGGATCGGTTAAATCGCTTCCCATTCCTAAAAAGGCTCCAGTGTTTTCAACATTGTGCAAAGTAAATACATCACCAATAATAGGTGCTTCAGAATAAGGTTTAACATTGGTTCTGACCCAAACTTTAGAAAGTTGATCAATTGCAATATTGAAGATAATAAGTAAACTAATAAATGCAGTACGAGATAATTTCATTAAGCTTCTGTTTGCAATGTTGCTGAAGATGTTTCAGCTTCAGGGTTTATTTTTTTAACTAAGCCTTGTAATACTTTACCTGGACCAACTTCGGTAAAATGAGTGGCTCCATCGGCAATCATTTGTTGCACAGATTGCGTCCAACGAACAGGAGCAGTTAATTGCAAAATTAAATTGGCTTTTATTTCATTTTCATCGGTTACAGCACTTGCAGTAACGTTTTGATAAATTGGACAGTTTGGCTTGCTAAAGGTTGTATTTTCAATTGCAGCAGCTAGTTCTTCTCTAGCGGGTTCCATCATAGGAGAGTGAAATGCTCCACCAACTGGTAATACTAAAGCACGTCTTGCACCTTCAGCTTTTAAGGCTCCACAAGCTGCATTTACAGCATCAACTTCACCAGAAATTACCAATTGTCCAGGACAATTATAGTTTGCTGCTACAACAACACCATCAGTATTATCGCATACTTTTTCAACCACATCATCACCAAGACCCAAAACAGCAGCCATAGTACTTGGTACAATTTCGCAAGCTTTTTGCATAGCCAAAGCACGCTGTGACACTAAACGCAATCCATCTTCAAAAGTTAATGCTCCAGCTGCAACCAAAGCAGAGAATTCACCTAACGAATGACCAGCAACCATATCTGGCTTAAAACTGTTTCCAAGAGTTTTTGCTAAAATAACAGAATGCAAAAAAATTGCTGGCTGTGTTACTTTGGTTTCTTTTAAATCTTCGGCTGAACCTTCAAACATAATGTCTGTTATGGTAAAGCCTAAAATTTCATTAGCTTTTTCAAAGAGCTCTTGTGCCAAAGGTGAGTTTTCGTATAAATCTAAACCCATTCCTATGAATTGAGCTCCTTGACCTGGAAAAATATATGCGTTCATGTGTTGTTATTTTGAGATGCAAAAATAGGAATTTATTATGAGTTATCAGTTGCAGTTTTCAGTATTCACACATTACATTATAAAGTACAATGACACTATTTGCAAGCAGCTTCTGCGCAGCGCTCGCCATCCATTGCAGCAGATACAATGCCACCAGCATAACCTCCTCCTTCACCACAAGGAAATAAATTATAAACCTCAGGATGCTGTAAGTCCTCATTTCTTGGAATAGTTACGGGAGAAGATGTTCTGGATTCCACACCAACAACATTGGCTTCTGAGGTATAATAACCCTTCATTTTTTGACCAAATGCTTCAAAGCCTTTTCGCAATCTGCTTCCTATTAATTTTGGTAATAAGGAGTGTAAAGGAGCAGACAATAATCCTGGTTGATATGATGTCGGATTTAAATCTTTTGACAGATTGCCTTCAACAAAATCGGTTAATCGTTGTGCTGGAGCAGTTTGTGTTCGTCCACCAGAAGTAAAGGCTAATCGCTCCAAAGTCTTTTGATATTCCAAGCCTTTTAGAGCACCATATTGTTCGTATTTAGGAATGTCTTTATCAACATTTATTTCGACAACAATACCTGAATTTGCAAATTCATTATTTCGTTTTGAAGGCGACATACCATTAACAACAACTTCGCCATTTGCTGTTGCTGCTGGTACAATAAAACCTCCAGGACACATACAAAACGAGTACACACCTCTATCGTTCACTTGTTGTACCAAACTGTAAGCAGCAGCAGGAAGTAGTTCATCTCTTTTTCCAGAACAATGGTATTGAATCGAATCGATAATATGCTGTGGATGCTCTACACGAACTCCCATTGCAAACGATTTTGCTTGTAAAGCAATATTCTTTTTGTCCAATAAATAAAAAATATCTCGTGCCGAATGCCCTGTGGCCAATATTACTTTTTCAGTAACGAATTCTTTTCCATTTTGCAATTGAATGGCTTGAATGTTGTTGTTTTTTATGATGAAATCTGTCACTCGACTTTCAAAATGGATTTCGCCACCATATTTTAAAATGGTTTCTCTAATATTCTGAACCACTTTGGGCAACTTATTCGTGCCAATATGAGGATGTGCATCTATCAAAATTTGCTCAGTAGCACCATGAAATACTAAGTTTTCAAAAATGCGTCTAACGTCACCACGTTTTAAACTTCTGGTGTATAATTTTCCATCAGAATAGGTTCCTGCGCCACCTTCACCAAAACAGTAATTGGAGTCTTCATTAACAAAATGGTCTTGATTAATAGCACGTAAATCACGTCGTCTGTCTTGCACATTTTTGCCACGTTCCAATACAATGGGTTTAAAACCTAACTCAATACAACGCAAAGCGGCATACATGCCTGCTGGACCAAAACCAATAATGTGAATGGGTTTAGCTTTTGATATATCTTTATAATCAAATTGATACGCTGATGTTTCTGGTAAAGGTTCTTTGATAAATACAGAAACCTTATAATTAAACATGATTTTAGTTTTTCTGGCATCAATGGATTTTCGAATAATTTTAATACCTGAAATATCAGTTTGAGGAATATTTAAAAATTCAGAAGATTTCCTAAGTAGAATATCTTGAATTTTTTCTTCCTCTAAAGAAATACGAAGCTGAATATCTCTAACCATAACGCAAAATTAGGTATATTTTAAAGATGAATATAACGTTTTGGTTTATAAATTTGAACTTATTTAAAGCTATTAATTGCTTTTAATATATTGTTTTTATCTGCTTCTAAATCATTTGCAACACTTCTAAAAAATGTTTGTCTATCTTTCGGATAGTACATCTCATAATCTACAGGGATTCCAATGTTTTCATAGTTTTTACCATTGTTGTCCATATAAATTTCATTAGATATGGCAAAAATCCAACCGTTAGGCAATGCTTTTTCTAATGAAGTAGACATAGCACCTGATGTTGCCGATCCAATTCTTTTTACATTATCCATAGCCATTGTAGCAATAGAAAAAGCTTCAGCAGCGCTTCCAGTTTGTTGAGAAGTTAATACATACACTGGTTTAGTAAATGCATTTTCAGTTCCTTCAATATATAAAGGCAACACTGCTGTTTCTTGATTGCCATATCTTAACTTTTGAGTGGCAACCTGCAATTTTTTATTAGCAATGAAGCGACTTAATATCTCAAAACTTACAGCATCTTGACCTCCTCCGTTAAACCTAACATCAATAACCATAGCTTTCATTTCTGAAAGATCACTCATTGCCATATCCATAATTTTAGATACAGCTTCAACTTCCTTTTTAACATAGACATCATCAAATATTTTGTGAAATGCCTCTACGTATGCATCTACATAACCTAATTCTTCTATTCGTTTTTCTGAAATATCTAAATCTGCAAAAAGCCACATCGTTTGTGCCTGAATATAACCTATATCATCATTGAGTTTTCCCCACTGAATTAATGGAAGCCATGATGCATAATCTTTTGTTAACTCTTCTTGAAGATGATGTTTTGTTACCATTCTAGCTATTTGAATATCTCCATATTCAGGTAAGTCTTCTTTCTCATTTTCATAATCATCATCTTCCATTGAGGATAACTTATCTAATTCTTTATACACATCATCTGTAGCTTCAAGAAAAGCGTGGTTGTCGTTTAATATTTCTAATGTTTCTTCAATTACTTTGTAAAGTTGTACATCTGTTGGGTTTTCTATAATTTTATCTTTTTGTTTATTGTATAGATTTTCCCAGTTAATGTTGTTAAGTTTAAGAAATGCATAATGCTCTTTTATGTTTTCAGCAAAAACTTCAAAATTGTAAATAGGATCTTTATTTTCAGATTGTTTTTCACACAACGCAGAGACATCATTAACACTTGTAAATTGATGTGTAATTATACCTTTTACTAGTGATAGTGTGTCATTTTTAACTGATAAAGACTTTTCAATTTCTTTAAAATCACCATGCTTTCTGGGTAAACATGAAATGGAGGTGATATCGTAAAATTGATATGATGTACTGTCCTTGATTTGTAAAACCCAACCAGAACCAATAGATTCCCAATTTCCATTTAAGGATGGTTTTGTTTTAGCATTTTTATTTTGGCAGGAAAATGAAAATATTAGTAGTGCAATAAAAGTTATGTAGACTTTCATAATTTTAAGTTTATTTTTTGTTTTACAAGATATTATAAGAGGTAAAAATAATTTTAACTATCCTAAATGTCTTGTAAAATATTGCTATTAGCATAATCGTTAGGGCTTAAACCTACATAACGTTTAAAGTAATGATTAAAATGACTTTGGTCGTAATATCCTGTTGATAAGGCAGTTTCAATCAGGGATTCGCCTTCTCGTAAATATTTTTTTGCCTGAATGGTTCTTTGAAGATTTATATATTCAAAAGGAGTAACGCCTGTGTTTTTTTTGAAAAGTCGAATAAAGCTATATTTATTCTGTTTAGCAATTTTTGCTAAATCATCCAATTTTATTTTTTTATGACAATGTTGATTAATATAATATAGTATTTCAGGCATAAATGAATCTTTAATGTTTTGAAAGTTAAAATTATCATTTTTTCCATAGGTAAAAAGAAGTTGATTTAGTCCTTTAATTAATATATCATTGTCTTTTAATGTGCCTGAATATAATGCTGAAAAATAGTTCTTAAAATGAAGAAACAATGCTTGATTACTAATTAATTTTTCTGGGAAAGAAATGTTTTCTTGTTTGCAAAGATATTTTATAACATCAGGATTTATATATAACGATGTAACAGTATAAGAGTTGTTATCAAAAATTTTATTTTCATGTATTTCATAAGGATGAGAAATTAGGATATTTCCAGCAAGACCATAGATATTATTTTCTATAAAAGTTCCTTTTTCAATAAACGATAGAACATAGGAATCGTGAAAATGGTTTTGGAATTCGCTCTTACTGTTTTTAAAAGTTAATATTTCAAGCGAATCAAATTCTTTTAAATACATTCCTTTAATAAGTTTATTAGATTGTTTATAGCAAATTCAAACTCATTCTCTCTCATACGTCAAAAACGAAAATGCATACTCATGGTTCTCATCTTTATCATGAAACGAGTTGCTCGTTTCTTTCCAGATGGAGCTATCTATTTTAGGGAAAAAAGTATCTGCTTCAAAGGAGTGATGCACTCTAGTGAGTTCAATTTTATCTGCAATAAGCATGGCTTGTTTGTATATTTCGCCGCCACCAATTACAAATGGTTGTTTGTCATTTTTAGCAGCATCTAAAGCATCTTCAAGCGAGTTTACTACTATAACACCATCTGGAACCTTGTAATTTGTCTGTCTAGAAATCACAATATGAGTTCTGTTTGGTAACGGTTTTGGGAAGCTTTCAAAAGTTTTGCGTCCCATTATAATGTGGTGACCATTGGTTAAACGCTTAAAGCGTTTAAGGTCGTCACTTAAATGCCAAATGAGTTTGTTGTCTTTGCCAATGGCATCGTTTTCTCCAGCTGCAACAATAATAGTTAGTTCAGAGGTTTTTTTTTTAGAAATGTCTTCTGTTGCTTTTTGGGTTGTCTTTTCAGAGCTTGTTTCGTTGTAAACTTGGTTTTGAGCCATTAGTTTTTCTTCCTTTAACAAGTCTTCTTTGAGTTTTTCTATACGTTGTTGTTGTTTGGCGATGAGTTTATCCAGTTGTTGTTTTTCCCATTCTTTTCCCATGAATTTATGAGTTACAAACACATTAAAAATATGATACACAAAGAAAAACAACCAAGCAAAAATGGCATACACAAACCAATCAATGCCGAAAAGCTGAACATCTTTACCAATGCCTAATACTGTATTGGCTAAGATTAAAAACACAGCACCAATTAAAAACACAACAAAATGAATGTACAGACGCTTTTTTTGACGTATACGTCGCTGAGCGTTTTCAATAAGCTCTAATTGTTCTTTGTCTATTTGTGGTGTTTGCTTTTTCTTTCCGAACATAGGCTTAAAGAATTTAGTAGTAAAGATAATTCTTTTTTAAACAGCAACCACACCTTTAATGTGTGGGTAAGGTTCGTAATTTTCAAGAGTGAAATCATCAAAAGTAAACTCAAAAATATCTTTTACATCTGGATTCAATCTCATAGTTGGTAAGGCTCTTGGTTCTCTTGAAAGTTGTAATTCCAATTGCTCTAAATGATTGCTGTAAATATGAGCATCTCCAAAGGTATGGATGAATTCTCCAGCTTCATAACCACAAACTTGAGCCATCATCATGGTAAACAAAGCGTACGATGCTATATTAAAAGGCACTCCTAAAAAGATGTCTGCACTACGCTGATATAGTTGACAAGATAATTTACCATTGGCTACATAAAACTGAAAAAATGCATGACAAGGAGGTAAGGCAGCTTTGCCATTGGCTACATTGTCGCCAAATGATTTTGATGTGTCTGGCAATACAGATGGATTCCATGCTGAGACTAACATGCGTCTGCTATCTGGATTGTTTTTTAAGGTTTCAATCACTTCCTTTATTTGGTCAATGCCATCACTGTTCCAGTTTCTCCATTGATGACCATAAACAGGACCAAGGTCGCCATTTTCATCAGCCCATTCGTTCCAGATTCTAACCCCATTTTCGGTTAAGTAATTGATGTTAGTATCACCTTTTAAAAACCATAACAATTCGTGAACAATCGATTTTAAGTGTAATTTTTTAGTGGTTACCATTGGGAACCCTTCACTTAAATCAAAACGCATTTGATAACCAAACACACTTTTTGTTCCAGTTCCAGTTCGGTCTGATTTTTCATTTCCATGTTCTAAAACATGCTTTACAAGGTCGTGATATTGTTTCATGCTAACTTTCCGCGAAAGCGGAAATCTCTTTAAATTAAACGCTTATTTTTTCAGAAAATAAAAATATAAAAAGGCATTATAAATTGAAGACAAAATTCTATCAACTTATCAATAGTTTGTTAACTGTTTTCTCAGGAATTTATTATCCAATTATCATCCCAGCAATGGTTGCCGAAATTAAAGATGCTAAAGTTCCACCAATTAAGGCTTTCATTCCAAATTCTGATAAGGTTTTTCGCTGACCAGGCGCTAACGAACCAATACCACCAATTTGAATTCCAATAGAAGCAAAATTTGCAAAACCACATAGCATATATGTAGCCATGATTACAGATTTTTCATAGTTTAAGTGAATAGCACTTGCAGCATTTTTTAATTCTGCCAATTGAATATAACCAATAAACTCACTTGCTGCTAACTTTATGCCTAGCAACTGTCCCATTAAAGCCATATCTTCTTTAGCTACACCAATAAGCCACATTAAAGGTGCAAAAATGTAGCCAAGAATAAACTCAAGAGAAAGGCTCTCATAAGGTGTATTTGCAACAATCCAATCGTTTATACCTCCAATATGCCCAATTTGTAAAAAGATGTAGTTTACCATTGCTATAAAAGCAACAAAGACCAAAAGCATAGCGCCAACATTTACAGCTAAACGTAATCCTTCTGTAGTTCCATTAGCAATTGCATCAAGAATATTGCTTCCAATTTTATCTGAAGAAACCTCTACATCTGTATTGATATTTTCAGTTTGAGGATACAATATTTTTGATATCACAATGGCTCCAGGAGCAGCCATTACTGAAGCTGCAAGTAAGTGTTTTGCGTATTCTAACCTAAGTACAGGATCATCACCACCAAGAAAACCAATATAAGCAGCCAAAACAGCTCCAGCTACAGTAGCCATACCACCAATCATGACCAATAGCATTTCGGACTTATTCATTTTTTCTAAATAAGCCTTAATAAGTAAAGGAGCTTCGGTTTGCCCTAAAAAAATATTTCCTGCTACGCTTAAACTTTCTGCACCTGATATTTTAAGTAGTTTAGAAAGAAGTATTCCGAATGCTTTAACGACTTTTTGAATAATTCCTAAGTAAAATAGGACAGAAGTTAATGCTGAGAAAAAGATAATGGTTGGTAATACTTGAAAGGCAAAAATAAATCCGAAAGTATCCATGTCTACAACCAATCCTTCAAATAAAAATTGGCTTCCAGCTCTTGTAAAATCTAATACTTTAACAAAAATACTTCCGACAAATTCAAACGCATTTTTAATAAATCCTACCTTTAATACACCAATAGCTATTAATAACTGAAAAGCAAGTCCTATGCCTACAGTTTTCCAGTTGATTGCTTTTTTGTTACTGCTGAATAAAAATGCCAAAACAATCAAAGAAATCATTCCTAATATGCCTTTCCAAATGCTTGTAAACGAAGTGCCTTCGTTAGGATGTATTGTGTTTTGTGTTGTTACGACTTGAGGCTCTTGTTTTATTAAGGATTTGAATTTATAGTTTACGCCATTCTCAGCAAATACAAGAGTTGAGTCGGTTTTTTCAGTGATTTTATAACGTCTAATTGTATCGTTAGGTTGGTTATAATAAAACACTAACAAATTGTTTTGAAGCATATAATCGCCTGATGCCTTTAAATTATCTTTAGCACTAAGCGTGTAATTAAATTCTCCAGCTTTTAAAGAAAGTGAGTCTGCTTCTGGGCTGATGTTAAAAAGTGATTCATTATTTTGGTTGGTAATGGCATCAAACTGCCATGTTTTTTCAATGTCTTGAGCAAAAATTGATATTATTGTAAACAAGAATGCTCCAATTAATAAAACACTTTTTTTCATATAGATGGATATTTAATTGCGTTTTGAAATTTCGTCACGAAGCCTTGCTGCTGTTTCATAATCTTCGTTGGCGACTGCTTGGTCAAGTAGGTTGTGAAGCTCTTCTAAGGTTTTGTCTTTAAAACCTGCAGGAGACTTGGTTTCAATTTCTTCGGCTAAAACTTCGTCTAATAAAATATTATCGTCTTTGGTTTCCTTGTCTTTGTCAGGATTCACTTTTAAATAAATTCCAGCTTTATCCAAGATGTTTTTATAAGTGAATATTGGTGCATCAAATCGTAAAGCAAGTGCAATAGCATCACTAGTTCTTGCATCAATAATTTCTTCAATTTTATCACGCTCACAAATCAAACTGGAATAAAAAACACCATCAACCAATTTGTGGATGATGACTTGTTTTACAACAATATCAAATCTGTCAGAAAAATTTTTAAATAAATCGTGTGTAAGCGGACGAGGTGGTTTTATCTCCTTTTCTAAAGCAATGGCAATGGATTGAGCTTCAAAAGCACCAATAACAATTGGTAATTTTCTATCTCCATCAACCTCGTTTAAAATAAGAGCGTAAGCTCCATTTTGTGTTTGGCTATACGAAATGCCTTTTATGTTAAGACGTACTAAACTCATAATTATTAAAAGACAAAGAACTGTTTAAATTAGGACTTTACCAAACTGCCAATGGCAGAATTAGACGTAATGCAATTTAAACAGTCCTTTTATCAATACAAGTTAAAAAAAATTAAGCGTTTTGAGCTTTAAATTCTTTTAATTTTTCGATTAGTGCTGGTACAACTTCAAAGGCGTCACCTACAACTCCATAATCTGCTGCTTTAAAAAATGGTGCTTCAGGATCAGTGTTTATTACCACTTTTACTTTAGAAGCATTAATTCCAGCTAAATGCTGAATAGCTCCAGAGATACCAATGGCAATGTATAAGTTTGAGGCTACAGGTTTACCTGTTTGGCCAACGTGTTCGCTATGTGGTCTCCAACCTAAATCTGAAACAGGTTTGGAGCATGCTGTTGCTGCACCTAAAACTTCTGCTAATTCTTCAACCATTCCCCAATTTTCAGGACCTTTTAATCCACGACCTCCAGAAACTACTATTTCTGCATCTGCAATCGAGACTTTGTCTGTTGCTTTATCAACCGATTCTACATTTACATTTGAAGAAGGTAGAGTAGGTGAAAAGCTTTCCATTGCAGCATTTCCTGAGGCTTCAACCAATCCGAATGAGTTATTAGAAACACCAACAACTATAACGTCTGTAGTTATTTCAGTAAACGTAAAAGCTTTGTTTGTAAAAGCTGTACGCTTAACTACAAATGGTGCAGTACTTGTTGGTAGTGCTACTACATTTGAAGCATAACCAGCGTTGAGTCCTACTGCCAACAAAGGTGCTAAATAAGAGCTGTCTGAAGTTGAACTTAATACAACAACTTTAGAGCCTTCAGCAGTTGCAGCTTGTTTTATGGCATCTGCATAAACTTTAGCGTTAAAACCATTTGTGTTTGAAACGTTTAATACTTTGTCTACTCCATATTTTCCTAATTCTGAAGCATCATTTGCGTTAAAGGTTACAGCTGTGACTGAAGTGCCTAATTGGTCTGCAACTGCTTTTCCATAGGAAGCTACTTCAAAAGCCGATTTTTTAAATTTTCCTTGATCTGATTCTATATATACTAAAACTGACATAATTTTAAAAAAAATTAAAAATCCAAAAACTAAATTCCAAAGGCTAGATTTGGAATTTGGAATTTGAAAATTGAGATTTATATTACCTTAGCTTCATTGTGAAGTAAGTTTACTAATTCGCCTATATTATCTGGAGAAACCAGAGTTACTGCACCTTTTGGAGCAGGTTTTTCAAACTTTACTGAAGATGTTTCAGCATTTGCTCCAGCACTTTCTAAAACAGTTAATGGTTTTTGTCTCGCCATCATAATCCCTCTCATGTTTGGGATACGTAAATCACTTTCTTCAACCAATCCTTTTTGTCCACCAATAACTAATGGAAGTGTAGTAGAAACAGTTTCTTTTCCACCATCAATTTCTCTAACTACTTTTGCATTTGCACCTTCAACTTCTAAACCTATACATTTATTTACAAAATTGGCATCTGTGAGAGCTGCAATCATACCAGGAACCATGCCACCATTATAGTCAATAGATTCACGACCAGCAATGACCAAATCAAATCCTCTGTCTTTAATCACATTGGCAAGTTCTTTGGCTACAGCAAAACCGTCTTTGGCTTCAGTATTAATTCTAATGGCTTCGTCTGCTCCAATAGCTAATGCTTTTCTTAAAGTTGGTTCGGTTTCTGGTCCACCAACATTGACAACTGTTACAGAAGCACCTTGTTTTTCTTTAAACCACATAGCTCTTGTAAGACCAAATTCGTCATTCGGATTAATAACAAATTGCACACCATTAGTGTCAAATTTTGTATCTCCATCTGTAAAATTAATCTTTGATGTAGTGTCAGGAACGTGACTGATACATACTAATATTTTCATGAGTTTTTATTTATTGTTTTTAAATGATTTGAAGTATTCAAAAGTGCAAAAAATCGAACTACTGCGACTGAATACTGTTAACCAAATTTTAAGTGATAGCACTTAAAATTTTCAGGATACGAAGGTAATCAAAATTCTAATAATTTCCTATGCGTGCATAATAAATTTTTAATAAGATTCTTTTACTTATTTTTTATCAATAATTGTTATTTTTGCTCCACTTATAAAAAGGAATACATGAAAACAATCCAGTTTAGAGAAGCTGTTTGTGAGGCTATGAGTGAGGAAATGCGCAGAGACGAAAGCATTTACTTAATGGGAGAAGAGGTTGCTGAATACAATGGTGCTTATAAAGCTTCAAAAGGTATGTTAGATGAATTTGGTCCAAAACGAGTTATAGATACACCAATTGCTGAGCTTGGTTTTGCAGGCATCGCTGTAGGTTCAACCATGACTGGAAACAGACCTATTGTAGAGTTTATGACCTTTAACTTTGCTTTGGTTGGTATCGATCAAATTATCAATAATGCAGCAAAAATTAGACAAATGTCTGGAGGACAATTTAAATGTCCAATCGTATTTAGAGGTCCAACAGCATCTGCTGGACAGCTTGCTGCAACACATTCTCAAGCTTTTGAAAGTTGGTATGCTAACACACCTGGATTGAAAGTGATTGTACCATCAAACCCTTATGATGCTAAAGGATTACTTAAAGCTGCTATTCGTGATGACGATCCAGTAATTTTTATGGAAAGCGAGCAAATGTATGGTGATAAAGGCGAAGTGCCAGAAGGAGAATATATTTTGCCTATTGGTGTTGCTGATGTAAAACGTGAAGGTACCGATGTCACTATTGTATCATTTGGAAAAATCATTAAAGAAGCGTTTAAAGCTGCTGAAGATTTAGAAAAAGAAGGTATTTCCTGTGAAATTATTGACTTAAGAACTGTTCGCCCAATGGATCATGACACCATTCTTAATTCTGTAAAAAAAACCAACAGATTGGTTATTTTAGAGGAAGCTTGGCCTTTTGGTAACGTGGCTACTGAAATCACTTACCAAGTGCAATCTCAAGCGTTCGATTATTTAGATGCACCAATTATTAAGATTAATACAGCTGATACTCCAGCACCTTATTCTCCAGTTTTGCTTGAAGAATGGTTACCAAATAGCAACGATGTGGTTAAAGCCGTAAAAAAGGTCATGTATAAATAACCAAATAAAAAGTTTACATTTACGTTATATAAACTTCATCAACTATTGATGGAGTTTTTTGTTAGTATGAGATATAAATTACTTTTCTTCTTTTTATTTTCTAATATTTTTCTGGTAACAGCACAAACCAAAGTTGGTGGTCATGTGTTTGATGTAAATAATGAACCTGTTGCCTTTGCTAATGTGATTTTTAAAGGTTCTTCTGAAGGAACTATTACAAATGAAAATGGTCGTTTCTATTTAGAATCTGATGAAACTTGGCAAACCATTGTGGTTTCTTTTATTGGTTACGAAACCATCGAACTTCAATTAGAAAATAGAGTAAATCTCGATTTAAAATTAACTCTAAATGAAGCTGCAGCTCAATTAGACGAGGTGGTTTTAGTAACAGGAAAGCAGTCTAAAAAAAACAATCCTGCAATAGACATTCTCAGAAAAATTTGGGCCAATAAGAGAGTTAATGGTGTAAAGCGTTTTAAACAATACGAGTATGATAAATACGAAAAAGTAGAATTTGACATCAACACTATTGATAGTGCTCTTATAAAAAGCAAGCTGTTTAGAGGTATGGAATTCGTTTTTAATCAGGTTGATACGTCAAGAGTTACTGGAAAAACCTATTTGCCAATGTTTATCAATGAAGCAGCATCAAGGGTTTATGGCGATAATACCATTAATAAAGAAAAGGAAGTTTTAAAAGGGAATAAAAACTCAGGCTTTAATGATAATCAAGTTATTATCGACTTTGTGGACGATTTGTATTCAGATTATAATGTTTACGATAATTACTTGAAGTTTTTTGATAAAAGCTTTGTAAGTCCACTATCACGAACAGGAATTCAGACCTATAATTATGTGTTGTCTGATAGTGCTTTTATCGATAATAAGTGGTGCTATAACATTATTTACTATCCAAGACGTAAAAACGAACTTACTTTTAAAGGTGATTTTTGGGTTGCAGATACAACTTATGCTATTAAAGAAATTAATTTACAGGCTTCAAAAAGTGCTAACATCAATTGGGTAAAAGAGATTTATATAGAGCAAGAGTTTGAAGTTTTAAACGACTCGCTTTTTCTTGTAAAGCGCGATTATATGATGTCTGACTTCGCTTTCAGTAAAAAGGAAAAATCGCGAGGTGTTTATGGCAAACGTACCACACTTTACAATAATTATCAGTTTGATGTTCCGAAGGAGAAAAAGTTTTATGATGAGGAAGTGTACTACTACGATAAAGATGTTTATGATCGAGACGATACTTTTTGGGATGAAAACAGATTAGAAAAACTGAATAAAGATGAAGTTGGTGTTTACAAAATGCTGGACACTTTAAAAACAGTCACGAAGTTTAAACGTTTGTACAATTTAGGAAGCATCTTGTCTTCTGGTTATATTGAGTTTAACAAGTTGCCATTAGATTATGGTCCAATTTTTTCAACTTTTGGGTTTAATGCAGTTGAGGGTTTACGACTCAGAACAGGAGGAAGAACCTATTTTGGGAGAAATGATCTTTGGCGATTGGAAGGCTTTTTAGCTTATGGATTTAGAGACGATAAGTTTAAATATGGCATTTCAGGAAAATGGTTGTTAGATAAGAAAAATCGACTCATCATTTCAGGTGGAAACCGAAGAGATGTAGAGCAAATAGGAGCGAGTTTAACCACATCAACAGATGTTTTGGGTAGAAGCTTGGCATCCTCATCAGTTGTTGGCACAGGAACCAATGATAAATTAACCTCAATTAATTTAACCAGTTTTGCTGTTGAAATGGAACCTTGGCGGAATTTTATTTTTAGACTTGGTGCCAATTACAGAACTCTAGAATCTGCTTCAGAGACCTTTAGTTTAGATTACTATGATGACGAATCACCTTCAGGTATTGCCTCAGAAGTCAAACAGTTTGAAACCACCTTTTCCATGTCTTATTTTCCAGGTCGGAAAATGACAGGTTTTGGAGTGGAACGTTATGATGCCAATGATGATTATTCTCGATTATTTGCCCAAGTAAGTTTTGGTGATAAAAGTGTTTTTGATGGCGATTTTGATTATACAAAAGTTCAGCTGTCTTATTTGCAGCCTTGGCAAATTGGTGGTTTTGGTCGTTTGTACTCTACTATTGAGGTTGGTAAAACCTATGGTGAAGTTCCGCTTGGTTTATTAAGTGTTGTTCCTGGTAATCAATCATACTTCTCAATTTACAACACCTTTTCACAGCTTGATTTTTATGAATTTGTGACAGACACTTATGCGTCCTTGCATTTAGAGCATAATTTTAATGGACGCTTTTTTTCCAGGATTCCTTGGCTAAGAAAACTTAATCTTCGTGAAATTGTAAGTTTTAGAACAGTTTGGGGAGATATCTCAGAGGCTAATAAAGCATTAAATGCTTCAGGACTTATTTACAATGCACCAAACAAAGAAATGTATTACGAGTACAGTTTAGGTGTAGGGAATATATTTAAGGTGTTTAGATTGGATTTTAACTTTAGAGGCAACTATTTAGACAATCCTGATGCCAGAAAATTTGGTGTTACAGGTACCTTTGGGTTTCATTTTTAGAGGGTTTTACTTAAATTTCAGTATTATTAACCAACTTAATTAAGTTTAATTTATTTAATAAGGTTTGAATATTCTCCTTAAAAAACTCTTGAGGTAAAATATCAATCCATAATTTTTTTGGTTACCAATATTCTTTACTTTTTTATATACTAGAATATTTTTATTTCCATATTTTGAACCAAATCTACCAGTATGATAATCCAAATGGATGGCACTACAACTACAATTCCAATAATCATTATGAGATGCAATCATTGTACTTCCGCAATTTGCACATCTATACAATATCTTTTCATTAGAACTCCAGCCAGAAGCAAAAATTCCTAGAGCAGTAGCTCCTCTACCTAAATATTCAAATCCATTTATGTTAATATCGAAATCAGCTTTTATTTTTTTTTGTCTTGACATAATTGAAAGAATATATGAAATTTTTGTATTCAGATGCTAAACACCTTAATATTTTTACAATGTTCAATTATTAGTAAACGAAGTTCGACTTTTTTTTACAAAGTCAAAAAAACCATGCGCATTAAAAAAACGTAAATATTTTTTGAAAAACCCTTGTAATTAAAAATTTTGTTTTTCATTTGTACTGTTATTAGCTGAACAAATTGAAACCTGTTTTTACTTTCGGGCTTTTGAAAATTAGGAAGTCATACTCAAAAGCTGCTTATCGTTTAAGAAACCGAATTTTAAAGCTTACTTCCGTTTTTCCTATCTCAGCAAGCCAACATAATTTTGGTTTTGTGCCTACTACGCAGAACCCAATTCGAGTTTGATGCACATTCTTTATTTGCTATATTGAAACCCAAAAGTTTCTATTTTTAACATTATAAAATATCACAGTTTAAAATAAAGAATGAACACAAAATATTTCGATTTAATTTATCAAACATTTCACTTCCCTCAAGAAGAGTTTACACTTTCAGATAACAAATTGCGCTTTCATAATATTGACCTTATGAATCTTGTTCAACAATATGGTGCGCCATTAAAATTTACCTACTTGCCGCAAATATCAAACAATATACAGCGTGCCAAAAACTGGTTCAATACAGCTATTGAGAAATATGAATATAAAGGAAAGTACAACTATTGCTACTGTACCAAAAGTTCACATTTTAAACACGTATTGCACGAAGCCCTTAAAAATGACATTCATATAGAAACGTCTTCGGCTTTTGATATTGATATTGTCGAAAACCTAAAAAAAGAAGGAAAAATAGATAACAACACTTACGTTATTAGTAATGGTTTTAAACGAGAGCAATATGTGGCTAATATTGCGAGACTAATAAACAATGGTCACAAAAATGCAATTCCTATTATAGACAATTACGAAGAAATAGATTTACTTTCTAAAGAAATAAAAGGAAAATTTAATGTAGGCATTCGTATTGCATCAGAAGAAGAACCAAAGTTTGAGTTTTATACCTCACGTCTTGGTATTGGTTATAAAGATATTGTTCCGTTTTACAAAAAACAGATACAGAACAATAAAAAAGTAAAGTTAAAAATGCTTCACTTTTTTATTAATACAGGAATCCGTGACAATGCCTATTATTGGAACGAGCTTTTAAAATGTTTAAAAGTTTACACGAGTTTAAAAAAGATTTGCCCTTCCTTAGACAGTTTAAATATTGGAGGAGGATTCCCAATAAAAAATTCATTGGCTTTTGATTTTGATTATGAATACTTGGTAGATGAAATCGTGAACCAAATTAAAGTTACTTGCGAAGATGAAGAGGTAGATGTCCCAAACATATTTACAGAATTTGGAAGTTTTACCGTTGGCGAAAGTGGTGGAGCTATTTATGAAGTGCTTTACCAAAAACAGCAAAACGATCGTGAAAAGTGGAACATGATCAACTCATCATTCATCACAACACTTCCAGATACTTGGGCAATTAATAAGCGATTTATCATGTTGCCTATAAACCGCTGGAACGATTCTTACGAACGCGTTTTACTTGGAGGACTTACTTGTGATAGTGACGATTACTACAATAGCGAACAGCATATGAATGCTATTTATTTGCCAAAATACAATAAAGACAAACCATTGTATATAGGATTTTTCAATACAGGAGCATATCAAGAAACTATTGGTGGTTTTGGAGGTTTGCAACACTGCCTAATCCCTTCGCCAAAGCACATATTGATAAGCAAAGATAAAGACGGAAAAATTTTAACAGAACTGTTTAGCGAACAACAGAAAAGTGAGGACTTGCTTAAAATTTTAGGCTATAATTAAACAAATCAATAAGTTGATAAATAAAATATTTATATTTAAAAAAGTAATTTATATTTTGCCAAATAACATAACAAAAAAATGAAGAGTAAAACTTATGCTGGAATTCCAGAAGAACTTGCAAAATTAGACCAAGCAAAAATTGTATTAATTCCTGTGCCTTACGATGGTACAAGTACATGGCAAAAAGGATCAGATAAAGGACCAGAAGCCTTTTTAAATGCTTCTGAAAACATGGAACTTTACGACATAGAAACAGATACTGAGGTTTATAAACAAGGCGTATTTTTAGCAGATGCAGTTACAGAAAACAGCTCACCAGAAGCTATGGTTGATGCGGTTCATGAAGTTACAAAAAAGTACATTAAAAAGAACAAATTTGTAACCATTTTTGGAGGTGAGCATTCCATTTCAATTGGTACTATACGTGCATTTAACGAAATGTTCCCAAGTCTTACAGTGTTACAAATAGATGCTCATGCAGATTTGCGTAAAAGCTATCAAGGCTCAAAGTGTAATCATGCTTGTGCAGTTTACGAAGCCAGCCAAACCACTAATTTAATACAAGTAGGTATTCGCTCTATGGACATCATTGAGAAAACGGTTATGGATGAAGAAAAAACCTATTTTGCTCATGATATGGCAGTTGATGACAATTGGGTAGATTCTGCCATAGACCAAATGACAGATAACGTTTTTATTACAATTGATTTAGATGCTTTTGATCCTTCCATTATGCCAAGCACAGGAACTCCAGAACCAGGAGGACTTCTTTGGTACGAAACTTTAGATTTTTTAAAGCAGGTTTTTCAAGAAAAAAATGTAGTTGGTTTTGATATTGTTGAGCTTTGCCCAAACCCAAATGAAAAATCGTCCGATTTTCTTGCAGCTAAATTGTACTATAAAATGTTGAGCTACAAATTTCAGGATCAAGACGCTGATGACGATTACGACAACTCTTTTGATAGCGCTTACGTAAATAAAAACAATTCTAAATTTAACGATAACGAAGATGACTACTAAAGGACCAATCTCACAATTTATACAAAAACATTATCTGCATTTTAACGCAGCAGCTTTGGTAGATGCAGCAAAAGGTTATGAGGCACAACTTGATTCTGGAGCCAAAATGCTGGTATCGCTTGCAGGAGCAATGAGTACTGCAGAACTTGGAAAGAGTTTTGCCGAAATGATTAGACAAGATAAAGTACATATTGTTTCGTGCACTGGTGCTAACCTTGAAGAAGATATCATGAATTTGGTTGCTCATTCACATTACAAACGTGTTCCAAATTATCGCGATTTAACACCTCAGGAAGAATGGGATCTATTAGAAAAAGGCCTAAATAGAGTTACTGATACTTGTATTCCTGAGCATGAAGCTTTCAGACGTTTGCAAGCGCATATTTTTAAAATCTGGAAAGATGCCGAAGAAAAAGGAGAGCGTTATTTACCACATGAATTTATGTATAAAATGTTGCTATCAGGAGTTTTAGAGCAATATTATGAAATTGATGTTAAGGACTCTTGGATGTATGCTGCAGCACAAAAGAATTTACCTATAGTTTGCCCTGGTTGGGAAGATAGCACAATGGGAAATATTTTTGCAAGCTACGTACTTAAAGGAGAGCTTAAAGCAAGTACCATGAAATCTGGTATAGAATATATGACCTTTTTGGCAGATTGGTATACAGATAATTCCGAAAAAGGCATAGGATTTTTCCAGATTGGAGGCGGAATAGCTGGTGATTTCCCAATATGTGTTGTGCCAATGTTATACCAAGACATGGAACGTACTGATACTCCGTTTTGGAGCTATTTTTGTCAAATAAGTGATTCTACTACAAGTTATGGCTCTTATTCTGGAGCTGTACCTAACGAAAAGATCACTTGGGGAAAATTAGATATTAATACACCAAAATTTATTATAGAAAGTGATGCAACTATAGTTGCGCCATTAATTTTTGCTTATCTTTTGGGCATGTAAATTAAAATATGTTTTCAAACTTTAAAAATGAAAAATAGAAACGACAATAAAAAACGCGTTATCGTTGATTTTAAAAAACTAACACCAGAAATATTAGGATTGTTGGTTGAAAAATATCCTGATGGCTATGACGAAGACCAGATTATTACCTTTAGGAATGCTAAAAACGAATTGGTAGAAGCTGTTCAGGTCGAAACCGACGATACCAAGTATTTGGTAAAAGTGAGTACCAAATTGGTAAAAACCATGGAAAATTATGATGAAGATGATTATGAAGATTATGACAGTGACGACCCAGATGCAATTCAGGATCCAGACGTAGACTCTGAGCTTGAACCATCTGAAGACCCAGAGGATTTCGATTAAAGGATTGTAGTAAAATGGAAATAGCTGAGTTTGTATCTTACCGAAATGGGTATTTTACATTTTTGTTCGACAATGGTGAAGATATGGTATTCGAAGAAGTTCACCCTCGTGTATTAAAACAATACGATTTAAAAAACGATAAATCGCTAATAAATAAAAAATTTAGAGTATCTTTTGTTGAGGTTTATGATGATGTTGATGACGATTTTTTAATTTACAGGATAGAGAGTTTAAAACCCTTATAATTTGGCCTATGCAAACTTCATTCCACATGTCTTTACCATGCCTTAGTGTTAAGGACACCAAAAATTTTTATGTAAATACCATTGGAGCATCTTTAGGTCGCTCCTCGCAAAATTGGGTTGATGTTAATTTGTTTGACCACCAATTGACCTTTATTAAAGCTACTAAATTTAATTTTAACAGTCCAAATTATGTGTTTGAAGGTAAAATTTTACCTTCATTTCATTTTGGCGTTATTGTAGATATTGATACTTGGGGAAAAATTTATGCTAAACTTGGAGAGCAAAACCTCGAAGTTGTAGCACAAACCACATTTTTAAAAGATAAAAATGGCGAGCACCTGTCTTTTTTTATAAAAGACCCAAACGATTATATGTTGGAGTTTAAAAGCTTTAAAGACCCTAAGCAAATGTTTCAATCTTAAACAAATATTGTAGTTATATATAATACAACTATCAAATCAATATTAAAATAAACAGCAACTGAATAGTCAGTTGCTGTTTCAAGCTAAAACCATTTGGTTTATAACTATTAAAATTTAGGTACTATTATTTTTCGTAATCTAGCATTAATTTAAAATCGTATATATATCCTAAAAGATATAAAGCCACGCGTAACTTCACAAAGTAAGTTTACTAAAAGCGTTCTTCAGACTTGAGGTGGCAAACTTCGGAAGAAAACATACAATTTTCAACATTAAATTTTATTAAAATGAAAACAAAATCAATCACTGTAATCAGTGTTTTAGTGATGTCTTTTCTTTTGTTGGTTTCTGTAAATAAGGCTCAAGACACAGAAACTTTTGAAGGGGTTTTTGATGGCAAAGAAGACTATGGTTACAACTTTATTGGTACAGATAGCGAAGGCGATGAGTACACCATGACATTTCACCAAGTTGATGATAAAGTTATGGAGACCTATAATTTAGATTCTGATGATTTAATCGGAACCAATTTTGAAGTGACTTATAAAACCAAAAAGGAAGTTATTAAAGATGAAGATGGTTTTGAAGAAGAAAACGAAACCCTTACCATTGTGGCTCTTAAAGAGTTGGAATAACAAATAATGAAAAAAAGCCAGCTTAATTAAGCTGGCTTTTTTTGTTTGGTTAGTTATTTTCTAAAATTAAACTGTCTAAAACAACTTGTACTTTACCAGTTTCATCTAAAATACCATCCATTTTTAAATGTGTAATTATAGGTTCTTTTGCCATTCTTACTAAAGTTACATGATCAAAAGACATGGAGTCTGTTGCATTTTGTGCTCCACCAGTTGTACCAAGAATGGTATAATCTCTGCCATTTCTTTTTCTGTGAGAGAAAGAATGAAAATGACCATTAATTACTGAATAAGGTCTTTGCTGTAAAAGGTTTTCAAGCTTAGTTAAGCCCTTATCGTCCTCTCGCATCCAGAGAGGTTTGTGCATCAAAACAAAAGTCCATTTTACATCTGGATAAGTCTCCAGTACGTTTTTAAAATAATTAAATTGGTCGTTACTCATACCTCCAACCGTTCTTTCTGGCATTTTGTAATATTCAGATTCTTCATAAACACCTTCAATTTCTCCATCAATAATTTTTAAAGCTGTAGCTCGTGCCTCATAAATTTCTAGCATACGTTTCTCTTCGTAATCTTCAGAATCCATCATTAAAAACAATACATTTTCATAAACAAAATGATAATATCTTGGTCCAAATCTGTTTTTCCAGAATTTACGCATTATAGGGTTTGTTAAATCATGATTTCCACCAAGATGAAAAAAAGGCATATTGAGTTTAGAGGTTCTTAAATCAAAACTATCCCATTCTTTTTTGAGTTGAAGCGTATCTTCTGTTCCACCATCAATAAGGTCGCCAACACTTAATACAAAAGTTGGATCCAATCTGTTTAACTGAAAAACAGCAGTGCTGTAAATATTTGATCTTTCACCACCAGTTAGGTCAGAAATAATGGCAAAAGTAAAATCGTCTTCTTCTAACTCAAAAGTGTCGCTTGTCCAAGGTGTTGGGCCACTTTTAACATCATGTAAAAATATAGGCTGTTGTTTAGTATTGGTTTTACAGCCAATAATAAAAAATCCTATGAAAAGTACAGTTAAATAAGGTTTCATTTTGATGTTTTGTTTAGCGGTTTGGTATCTGATTTTGTTTCGTGAAAATCCGCGAGGATTTTCAATCGAGGCAAATCAGATAATTAAATATAGTTTTTTTCTTTTAATAAAAAATGAAGCATGAATAATACACTTTGTTGTAGCTAGTTTTTTAAATATTTTATTTTCCGTTTTATAATTTCAGTTGTCTTTTTCTTATTACCGTCTATTTGTGTTTTCTTGATACTTGTCCAATTTCCTTGGTCATCATATTTGTATTCAACCAAATATTTTATATCGGAACTCGATGTTGGCCAGTAAAATTCAGTTAAATCCCCAAATTCATTTCGTTTTATTTCATAGTCCTTTTTAAAAGATTCAGTTTTATTTAAAACAACTGTACCATCTTGTTTATAAACTATATAAGTGAACTTATTGTTCTTGTAATTGTATTCGGCTGTGGATAATCCAATTAACTGATTTTTGTTATTCAAAGTTCTAATTTCAATCGGGTTATTGTTTTCATTGAAAATTACTCTCATTGTATAATCCAATGTTCCATCTGGATTTAGCATTTTTAAATCCTTTGTTTTATCTCCATAAACAGTTTCATATTTCGAAGTTGTCCAACCTAAAGCTTTATGTTTAAATCTTACAGTATTTTTTAAGACTCTGTTTAGTGAGTCTACAGAAAATTCTCTTGTTGATTCAAGTTCCGAATCTTTAAATCGTTTCAGTTGGATAATTGACAATTCTGGGAAAGTGTAATGTGTTTTTTCGGAATAGGAAAAATCTTGACCAGGATTCACTTTTCTGGTCACAATAATTTCTTTTGCCTCTCCATTTTTTAGAACATAATCTTTCGGTAAATCAATTCTGCTAATTTCCGTATGCATTGAAGTTTGTCCAGTACAATAAATGCTGAACAAAAGCATAAATATTATTTTAACTAAATGTTCTTTCATCAAATTAGCTACAACAGTTTACCGAATATGGTTCGTTTTAATGAATTATATTCGAAGTTAAACGAAGTTCGACTTTTTTTCTCATAAAGTCAAATGTTTTATGGCTTCCATAATTGTCCTAAATTGCGCAAACAAAAAATATTTTAACCTCAGGCAACCTTTTGCACAACTTTTGCGTCTTTATAAATAGAGATCACAAATGAATCCGCTTTTGAAAGTTATTCCATTGTATAAAAACGAAGCTCAGCTTATTAAACGAGCAGCCAAAAACAATCGTGATGCACAACACGTACTGTTTGAAATGCACTCGCCAAAAATGTTAAGCGTTTGTCGCTATTATATAAAGGATGTTCACCAAGCAGAAGAAGTGATGCTCAATGGTTTTTTTAAAGTGTTTACACAATTAAAAACCTTTAAAAATGAAGGTAGTTTTGAAGGTTGGATAAGACGCATCATGATAAGAGAATCTATCTCTTTTTTACGTAAAAAAAAGGAATTGGAATTTTCAACGGACGATATGGAGATTTATGATGAACCAACACATTACACAGAAACAGAGCTTGAGGTAGACCAGATACAGCAACTCATTGATAAGCTTCCTGAAGGATACCGAATGGTGTTTAATATGTATGCCATTGAAGGATATAAGCATAGCGAAATTGCAGAGCTCTTACACATATCAGAAAGCACATCAAAATCGCAATTATTTAAAGCACGTAAGCTGTTACAGCAGCAAATAAAACAACTTAATAAAACAAGTTATGGCACCAATTAAATTTGAAGAGCAACTAAAAGAAAAGCTTGAAAAACGAAGCTTACAACCAAGCAAAGATGCTTGGAACAGGCTAAGTGACAGATTGGACAAAGCGGAAGGCAAGCAAAGCCATAAAGGGTTTTGGTGGTTAGGAATAGCAGCTGCAATAGTTGGTGTTTTATTGGCAATAACCTTTGTTTTTAAATCTAATACAAACATTATTGAACCAACCATTGTAGACACTGAAAAAGAAAATGTAATTGACACAGAAGTGATAGAAAATAAAGAGGTTTTAAAAGAAAATAGTCCACATGTTGCTGAGCAGAAAGATAAAGTTGAACCAGAAAACATTCAACAAAGTGATTCTAAAACAACCATTGATAAAACACCTTTAAAAACCCTTGTAAATAAAAAGCAGGACGCTTTAATTAAAGAAAAGGAACCTGAAATTACTGCTATAGCAGAAGTAAATACTAAAGATGTTGCCAAACAAGACTCTGAAAAGAAGGCAGAGGTTTTAAGTTTTGAAGACCAAAAGGTGAAGGACGTCGTAGCACAAATTCAACAGCTTCAAAAAGACAACAAAGAAGTGACAGCAGAAGAAATTGATGCGCTTTTAGAGGCTGCTCAAAAGGAAATCACCATGCAAAAACTATATGACGAAGCTACGAATAAAGTAGATGCGAATGCTTTGCTTCAATCGGTTGAAGACGATTTAGAGCAATCTTTTAGAGCTAAAGTTTTTGAGGCTATAAAATCTGGTTATGAATCGGTAAAAACTGCTGTAGCAGAAAGAAATAATTAATAAAAATTCCTTCCCTTATTTTAAGGGAAGGTGGGTTCAATTCAATAAAGAATTGAAGACGGAAAGGTAAATTCATCAAATCAAAAATCAATAAATCAAAAAACGAACAGTTATGCAAACAATTACAAAGTATTTAGCGAGTATTATTTTAGTTTTTAGCGTTGCAATAGTTAATGCTCAAGATACAACGTCAACAAACAATTCTCAGAAAATAGAAATATTAAAAGAGCTTAAAGAGAAAATAAAAACCGAAGAGCGCGAATTTTTAAAGGAAGAAGTTGAAGCTATTAATAAGCGCTTTGAAAATGGCGAAATCACAGAAACCGAAGCTGAGAATTTAAAAAAAGAAGCTGCAAAAAATAGAGCGTTAAACATTGAAAACCGTTTAGCCATAGTAGACAATAAAATTGCACTTTTAGAGCGAAATACAGATGTTTCAATGATTTCAGATGACGACGATCCTGGTTTTAGAATTAGTATTGGTGGTTCTGATATTGAAGATAATTTCTTTAGAATTGGACGCTGGAAAAACAAACCAAGAAAGTACGATAAACGTACTACAAGCGACTTTGTTTTAGCTTTCGGATTAAACAATGCTATAGTTGATGGTGAAAGCTTTGATGATACACCATATAAAATTGGTGGTTCGAGATTTTTCGAAATCGGTTGGGCTTGGAAAACAAGAGTGTTTAAAAACTCTAACTTCTTAAGACTTAAATATGGTTATTCTTTTCAAATAAATGGACTTAAGCCTAAAGACAATATGTATTTTGTGCAAGATGGCAACCAAACCATGCTAGAGGAATTCCCATCTGAATTAAAGAAATCTAAGTTGTCTATAAGTAATTTAGTATTTCCAGTTCATTTTGAATTTGGTCCTTCAAAACGTATTGACAGAGATACATATTTTAGATATTCAACATACAATCAGTTTAAAATAGGTGTAGGTGGTTATGCTGGCTTTAATATTGGAACAAGGCAAAAACTCAAGTACTCTGTAGATGGAGAAAGCATTAAAGATAAAATAAAACGAAGCTTTAATGCCACAAGTTTGGTTTACGGTTTAAGTGGTTATTTAGCTTTTGATGATACAGCAATTTATGTAAAGTACGATTTATCACCAATTTTTAAAGACCAAGCTGTAAAGCAAAATAACATCTCTTTAGGAGTACGTTTTGATATGGATTAAACCGCTAACTTTTTTCATGTTATTAAGGCTCATGGTTATAAACTGTGAGCCTTTTTTAATATTGCAAATTTTAAGTTTCAATTCATTTTTAAATGTCAGTTCGAGTAATTTTTTTGATAAAAAATTGTATCGAGAACTAATTAATGAGAAAAAATCTATTCTCGATACAGATTTTACTCATTTTCAATCGTAAATTCCACTCGAATTGACGAATTTTATCAAAATGTATAACGGATTTATCATTACATAAATTCTTATTACTTTTATAGTCTTCAAAAAATTAAACCTTTGATATCAAAATCGACCATAGACCAAGTGTTTGAAACTGCTCGAGTAGAGGAGGTTATTGGTGATTTTGTGCAACTTAAAAAATCAGGCAGCAATTTTAAAGGGCTAAGTCCTTTTAGCGATGAACGTACACCAAGTTTTATGGTTTCGCCAGTAAAACAAATCTGGAAGGATTTTTCAAGCGGAAAAGGTGGTACTGTGGTTTCGTTCTTAATGGAACATGAGCATTTTACCTATCCTGAAGCCATTAAATACCTTGCCAAAAAGTACAATATAGAGATTGAAGAATCTGAACAAAGTGATGAAGACAAAGAGCAAGCTAACGAGCGCGAAAGTATGTATTTGGTTAGCGAGTTTGCAAGTAAATATTTTCAGAAAACACTTTATAAAACTGACAAAGGTCAAGCTATTGGTTTAAGCTATTTTAAAGAACGAGGTTTTACAGACGAAACGATAAAGAAATTTAATTTAGGTTATGCGCTTGATGAGTGGCAAGCCTTTACAGACGAAGCTTTAAAGCAAGGTTATAATATTGATTTTCTTGAAAAAACAGGTCTCACTATTGTAAAGGACGAAAAGCATTTTGACCGATTTAAAGGTCGTGTGATGTTTCCAATTCATAGTATGAGTGGACGTGTTCTGGGTTTTGGTGGTCGAATTTTAATAACTGATAAAAAAGCTGCGAAATACTTAAACTCTCCAGAAAGTGATATTTATCATAAAAGTAAAATACTTTATGGAATTTATCACGCTAAACAGAGCATTGCTAAAGAAGACAACTGTTATTTGGTCGAAGGTTATACAGACGTGATTCAGTTTCATCAAAAAGGAATAAAAAATGTAGTGTCTTCGTCTGGAACTGCACTTACACCAGAACAGATTAGATTGATTAATCGTCTTACTAAAAACATTACTGTGCTTTTTGATGGTGATGCTGCTGGTATTAGAGCATCACTTCGAGGTATCGATTTAATTCTTGAGCAAGGTATGAATGTAAAGGTTTGTACTTTTCCTGATGGAGAAGATCCTGATAGTTTTGCCAAACAAAATACATTTGAAGAACTCACCTTGTACCTTGAAGAAAATGCTAAAGATTTTATAGCCTATAAAGCTTCTTTGTTAATGGAAGAGGCAAAAAATGATCCAGTAAAAAAAGCTGGATTGATTAGAGATATAGTAAATAGTATTTCTAAAATACCTGATCGCATTCAAAAAGAGGTTTATGTTCAGGAATGTGCCAAAATTATGGATATTAGCGAAGAAGTACTGTTTAGCACTTTAGCTCAAATTGGCAAAAAAGAACTTCAAGATGCCAATAAAACTTACAAAGAAGAACAAAAAGCTTTCGATGTTATTCAACATAAAATTCCTGTAAAAAAAGTTGATAGACAATATGTATTAGAAAAGAGTATCATTGAGAAATTACTACTATATGGTAATGTTACTGAAGAATTTGATGATATGATATACAAAGAAACTGAAAAAGGAGAATTATTATTGGATCCAGTTATTCAGAAGGCAAAAGTTTATGAGAAAGTGTATTTAGATTTACAGGAAGATGAAATGGAATTTGCAAATGAAAGTTTTAGATCACTTTATTATTTATTGATTGATTATTATAATCGAGAGGAAAATATAATGATTGATAGTTTTATTAATAATTCAGAAAATAATGAGTTTGTAGATGAAATTTCAACGATACTAATGAATGATGAAAAGTATCAACTATCTAATTGGGAGAGTAAAAACATTTTCCCAAAAAGTAAAACTCAGAGGATTGCTCAAGATGTAAATGAAAGTATCTTAAGCTTAAGATGTTTATTAATTTATAAAAAAATTAAAGACTTAAGTGAACAAACAAAGCAAAATATATCTGAATCTCATAAAGAAATTTTAGAAGATGTTTTAAATTATAAGACTTTAGAAAAATTAATAACTAGAAAACAAGAGACGTTAAGAGTAAGTGATTTAACCTAGCTCTATATGTCGTGCTTGGTTAATTAAATCTACAAGGTTGGTAACTTTAAGCTTTTTCATAAGTCTTGCCTTGTAAGTACTAACGGTTTTTTCGTTAATATTCAATTCTTCTGCTATTTCCTTATTGCGTCTACCTGAAGATAAGAGCTTTAAAACTTCGACTTCTCGAGTTGAAAGCTTTTTGTATAGTTTACTAGGTTTATTGCCACGCTCATCAAACGCAAGTCGTTGTGCTAAGTTGTTGCTAATATAAATGCCACCACTGTAAACTTTTAATATAGCATCTTTTATGGTTTGCGTACTTACGGTTTTGGTTAAGTAACCAGAAGCTCCGGCTTTTATGGTGCTAAGAGCATAAATTTCTTCAGGATGAGAGCTAAACATTATCACTTTTACATCATGGTATTCTTTTTTAAGCGTTCTAAGTGCAGTAATACCATTAAGTTCAGGTAAATCTATTTCAGATAAGACAACATCAACCCTTGTTCTGCCAACAAAATCGAACAATTCCCTTCCTGTTGTTACGCTTCCAATCACTTGAATGTCTGGAGAAGACTCAAACAACATTTTTAAACCTGTTCTTATGATAGGATGGTGATCTGCTACCAATACCTTAATCATGATTAATGTTTTTTTTTGTTAAATTAAAGTCCACAAATAAGTAGAGTTTTGGGTTTTTTAATTGAGCAGATAGTTTCAAATTTAAGAAAAAAAACAAAGCAAAGGCTTAATATGTTATGAATTTTGCAAGACTTATTTTAAATTTTTAGGAATTTCGCAAATAGGAATAGGTATCATTTTGTGCTTATTGCTTGAATTATAGCGCTTAAAAATTTCGAAAACAACTTTATCACGACCTGAAAAATCGTTGGTTGTTTTTCCTTGCTCGTTCATTTCCATTGCCCATTCCAATTCGTCATAATTGGCTCCAATTTGGTCTTCATCACTTCTCGCATCTCCAAACAAACCATCGCTTGGTGCTGCTTTCATTATAGAATCTGGAACTTTTAAAAACTCGCCTATTTTATAAACTTCAGATTTTAAAAGATCAGCAATTGGACTTAAATCTACACCTCCATCACCATATTTTGTGTAAAAACCAACTCCAAAATCTTCTACTTTATTTCCAGTTCCAGCAACGAGTAAGCCTAATAATCCTGCGTGATAATATAACGTCGTCATTCGTAAACGTGCTCTTGTATTTGCCAAAGCCATATCAACAGTAGCTTGCTTGCCTTCAAGAGAAACTTCAGTTTTAAATTCTTCAAAAACAGGAGTTAAATCTACTTTAATATCATTTACATTTTCAAAACGCTTTTTAAGTTGCGCAATGTGTTCTTGCCCACGACTTACATGGCTTGCAGCTTGATGTATTGGCATTTCAATACAAAGTACTTTTAATCCTGTTTTGGCACATAAAGTTGAGGTCACAGCCGAATCTATTCCGCCAGAAATACCAACTACAAATCCGTTTACCTTAGCATTTATGGCATAATTCTTAAGCCAATTTACAATATGATTTACAACTTTTTCTGTTTGCATGAAGTTTAGTTTTTATGACAAAGAATGGTACATTTGCAAAACAAAAATAAACGATTGAAATAATTAATAAAAATTATGACCGTTTAAGTTTGATATTGATAAACTATGCGAAACCTGTTAAGTTTACTTATTGTAATGCTATTGTTTTTTCAAGCTTGTAAAAATGATAGTAAAATAGAAAAGGAAATTTCTAAAATAGACATTAACGTCCATACAGAACGTTTTGAAAAGCTCTTTACAGAAGCTTCTCCAAGTGATTTGCCTCAGCTAAAAACTGATTATCCTTTTATGTTTTCAAGTAGATATCATGACTCTATTTGGATTAATAGAATGCAAGACACTTTGCAGCAAGAGATGTTTTCTGAGATACAAAAACAATATGCCGATTTTGCAGACATAGATGAAGAGATAAAAAGCCTGTTTCAACATCTTAAATATTATTATCCAACATTTAAAACACCAAGAGTTATTACTTTGATTAACGATGTGCAATACAGAAGCAAAACTATAGTTACAGATTCTATAGCATTAATTGCTATTGATAATTATTTAGGAAAAGACCACATGTTTTATGGTAATATTCAACAGTATATTAGACAAAATTTTGAAGCTAATCAAATAGTATCTGATTTAGCAACAGAGTATGCTCAAAAACAAATTTATCAACCAGCAAGAAAATCGCTCATTGATGAAATGGTGTATTTTGGTAAGTTACTCTACTTTAAAGATGTGATGATTCCGTTTAAAACTGATGCTGAGAAAATTGGTTATACACAAGAAGAATTGGATTGGGCAATTGAAAACGAACCTAATATTTGGCAGTTTTTTGTTGAAAAAGAATTGTTGTTTGAAACCAATCCAAAACTGGCAAGTCGTTTTATAAATCCTGCACCTTTTACAAAATTCAATTTAGAACTTGATGCCGAATCTCCAGGACGATTAGGTCAATATATAGGATGGCAAATTGTAAAAGCCTATATGGAAAATAACGATACAGACTTTAAGGATATGTTGCAAATGGATGCCACAGAACTTTTTAATAAATCTAAATTTAAACCTCGCAAATAATGGCACATACACATACATCTAAAATTGAGTTGAATGTAGAATTAGATGAAAACAGAATACCTGAAAAACTAACTTGGTCTGCTCAAGATGGAGGTGTTACTAACGAAGAAGCAAAAGCTATGATGCTTTCGGTTTGGGATAGTAATAATCAAGAATCATTGCGTATTGATCTTTGGACCAAAGACATGCCAATTGACGAAATGAAACTATTTTTTCATCAAACACTTGTTAGTATGAGTGATACCTTTAATCGTGCTACTCAAGATGAAAAAATGACTGCAACTATGAAAGATTTTTGTGATTACTTTGCCGAAAAGTTAGAGCTTAAGAAGTAAATTTTGATTTGTTAGGCTTAATCCAAACTTCCCAAATAAAAAAGCTATAAACAACAATATATTCAAAAGCAATAACCCATAAATTTTCTGACTTATCTGCATTCCCAATTTGTAAATAAGCCAAATAGCTGAGTATAATAACAAAACTCCATACTAAAGGGAATTTATATTTGGTAAATACGGAAAGTATTAAAAGCATTGCAATGTACCAAGGATGTACTGTAGTCGCTGTAAAGTAGTAAAATGATAATGCTAAAAGCATCACAGTGATAAGTTGAATCATTGATAAATTCTTTCGAAAAAAAGCAATTACTAAAACAAATAAGAATACAATTATTGATGTAATTGTTCCAATAATGGCAATTTGGTTATAGCCAGAAATAGAGTAGCCAATCTCTCTAACCACATAATACAAGCTTGCATTAAACTCAAAATTATTAAACCATAAGGCAACTGTTTCGGTATAGTTGGTTAAAAACAGTGAAGAGTAAAACGGAAGGAATAATATTATGGTCATTGCTCCAACAGTTACATAAAATATTATAAGTTTTGTCATGCTGAGCGCAGTCGAAGCATCTCTTTTGGTAAAATATTGATAAAAAAGAGGTAAAAAAATCAATGGAATTAATTTAATCGACACAGAACATGCAAATACAATAGCTGCAAGTTTCCATTTACCAGAATACAGCAAGTACAAACTCCAAACCAAAAAGAAAATCATAACGCCTTCAAAATGTAGGTTTCCTGTAAGTTCAATAATAATAAGCGGATTTAATAGATACCAAAATATGTTGTAGGCAGGAAGTTTTAGTTTTTCTAATAGTTTTTTACCATAGTAAAGTGTACCAAAATCAGCAGCAATAATAATGAGCCTTAATACAACAACAGAGCCCAAAATACTTTTCCCTGACAACAATCCAGCAATCGCAAAACACAATTGATTTAAAGGTGGATAATTGGTATAATGGCTTGCATTTAAACTTCCCATTCCATTGTACAATTCCTTTGCTTGATTAACAGGGAATTCGCTATTGATAATAAAAGATTCTGGAGTAAATAAATAAGGGTTAAAACCTTCTAAAATCATGCGACCATCCCAAATAAATCGATAAAAATCTTGAGAAAGATTAGGTATGGCGAGTATAAAAACTGCTCTGAATGAGAAGGCAAACCAAGTAAGAAATTTTAAATTGTGCTTTGAAATTTGAATAAGTTTATAAAACAGAAAAGACAATCCAGAATATAAACCTAATAACTTTACGTAATCAGTTCGTTCTAAATCGTAGGCAAACGATGCATAAAATAAAATGGAAGTTAGAGCAAGAAGCAAAGAAATTCTATGAAGCTTCCAAAGTTGCATTAAGCTTTTGATGTTATCGATTTGAAAAACACATAACCAAAACCCAGAAACAACATCAAGTGAAAAGGAAATAATCCGAAATCGCCACCTTGGTCGCCAACCACAAATGCACTGTACATACCAAATGCAAAATAGAGCATCAGTAAGCCTTCAAAAATTACGTTTAAAGAAATGTTTTTGTTAAGGTATTTATTGTCTTTCCAACTATCTTTCAATGAGTTTATGTTAAATTTTGGAGTGCGAATAAAATCACTTCGTTTACCAAAATGACCTTCTAATACTGCAATGGAGTTATGCAATGAAAAGCCCATGGCTATTGAAAAAAAAGTAAGGAACATAACAATGTATTGCACAAAACCTTTTAAGCTGCTTCCATAAGTTTTTTTGAACATAAACCAATAGCAAATAAAAAAAATGAGTGTGCTAATAACAAAAAAGCTCATCACATAGAAATATATTTTTAAGTGCGAGTATTCATTTTTTATGTATAGCATTGGAATGCTTAAAACAGCAACAATAAGAACATTCAAAAACATGGTGCTATTCAATAAATGAAGTAATCCATGAACTTTAGTTTTTGCTGAAATGTTATTGTTTTTAAGCACTTTCCACATCATTTTTCTAAAATTCTCCGCACCTCCTTTGTTCCATCTAAATTGTTGGGTTCGTGCAGCACTAATTGCTACAGGCAATTCGGCTGGAGTTTCAACATCTTCCAAGTATTTAAATTTCCAATTGTTTAGCTGTGCTCTGTAACTCAAATCTAAATCTTCAGTAAGTGTATCACCTTGCCAATTTCCGGAGTCTATAATGCATTGTTTACGCCAAACACCAGCGGTTCCGTTAAAGTTTATGAAATGACCTTTACTGTTTCTGCCAACTTGCTCTAATGAAAAATGAGCATCTAATGCAAAAGCTTGTATTTTGGTAAGTATCGAGTAATCTCTGTTAATATGTGACCAACGCGTTTGTACAACACCAATTTTAGAATCTTTAAAATAAGGGATGGTTCGTTTTAACCAATCTTTTTTTGGCATAAAATCGGCATCAAAAATGGCAATAAATTCGCCTTTTGCAATTTTTAATCCTTCTTTTAGAGCTCCAGCCTTAAAACTTTTTCTGTTATTTCTAACAACGTGTTTTATGTCTAATCCAGATTGTTGTAATTGTTTAATATGGTTTGCAGTAGCTTCAAATGATTCGTCTGTAGAATCATCCAAAACCTGAATTTCAAGTTTGTCTTTAGGGTAATCAATTTTAGAAATATTGTCAAGCAAACGTTCCATTACATACAGCTCATTATAAACAGGAAGCTGGATGGTTACAAAAGGAATTTCATCAGGATTTGATAAATCAAACTTTGGAGCTTTGTTTTGTTTTTTTTGAGCAGATAAATAATTAAATAACAGGTTTAATTGAGCCAAGGCATACATAAAAATCAGTATGAGAGCTGTAGAATAAATAATGATAATGATGGTTTCTAAAATCATTGTTTAAAGCTGTATTTAAAAATCCAACCCAATATTTTTATGCCTGCAAATATAGCACCTTTTACAGTTCCAGACACTTTTGAAATACCTATTCGGTTTCTGTAGTTTACAGGAATTTCAACATAACTTAGCTTTTGCTTTAAGGCTTTTAATTGCATTTCTACTGTCCAGCCATAGGTTTTATCTTGCATGTTTAAAGCCAATAATTTTTCATATTTAATGGCTCTAAAAGGACCTAAATCTGTAAATTTTGAATTGAACATAAAGCGCATTAAAGTAGTAGCAAGCCAATTGCCAAAAATTTGAGGTATTGTCATAGAACCTTGTTCTCTAAGTCGTTTAACACGAGCACCAATTACAAAATCGATATTCTCTTTTATAATAGGTTCTACTATTTTGGTAAGCTCTTCTGGATAATCACTGTAATCACCATCAAGAAATACAATAATGTCTGGTTTTGTTTCCTGTTTTGAAACATAATCCATTCCTTTTAAGCAAGCATAACCATAACCTTTTTGTGATTCGGTTAAAACGGTTGCTCCAGCTTTTTTGGCATTTGTTTCGGTAGCATCAGTAGAGTTATTGCTTACTACGATAACCTCGTCTACAATTTTAGGAATGACGTTAATAACCTTTGCTATAGAGTTGGCTTCGTTATAAGCAGGAATAATGACTTTAATAATCGGCATTTAGGTGTCGCTTAGAAATTGCAAAAGTACAATAGTTTTTGTGGTTATTTTTGATTTAGTAAATCCATTAAATTAACATCATTGCCTAAAAGAATTTCAGTAGGATTAATACGTCCTTTTTCAGGACCATTTTCTAACTTTAAAACACCTCTTGGACAAACTGCAGAGCAAATACCGCAGCCAACACAACTGGCTCTAACAATATTTTCGCCCTTTTGAGCATAAGCTCTTACATCAATACCTTGTTCGCAATAGGTGGAGCAATTACCACATGAAATACATTGTCCACCATTGGTTGTGATTCTAAATCGAGATTTAAAACGTTGTATAATGCCTAAATAAGCTGCTAAAGGGCAACCGAAACGGCACCATACTCTATTCCCAAAAATAGGATAGAATCCAGTGCCAATCACACCAGCAAAAATAGCACCAATTAAAAAGCCATATATATCCTGAATGGTTTGAGTTTTAATGCCTAAAACAGTATCTGCTCCATAAAAATAGGAGTAAAGTGTAAATCCTGTCATCACTATAGCAAATACTAAAACACCATGTACTAACCAACGTTCCAATTGCCATGCTTTTAATGATTTATCAGATAATTGCCTGTAAGGGTCGCCAAGGGTTTCGGCTAATCCACCACAACCACAAACCCAAGAGCAGTACCAACGTTTTCCGAAGAAATAAACCATTATTGGAACAATGACAAGCGTTAAAACAATTCCCCAAACTAAAATGAAAATACCTAATCCACCACTTGCTATGAGTTGGTCTAAATTCCAACTAAAAAAGAAATCATAATCTAAAGGAAAAACATTTTTAAAATCATACCAAGGTTTCTCAAAGCGCACTAAAATTTCAGGAATTAAAAATGCAAACACAATTTGAAAGAACAGCACTGAAGTGGTTCGTAAGGTTTGATATTTATTATGACGATACTTGATGTACATACGTACAGCCATCACTATCATAACCACACAATACAAAAAACCATATAAAAACCATTGGCTTGCCAAATTACCATTAAGGGTTTCACTTATTGAATCGACAATGTACGTCCAATTAACAATATAATCTGGTCTAAAGTAAAGTAACACATAAAAACCAACTAAGAATATAAATGCAAACCAACCAATCCAACCTCTATTAGTGGCAGCATTGAACCAAATGCCATTGTTTTTTATACCTGGAGGTCCTTTTGCAAGCACATTCGGAACAATGTACATTAAAGCACCTATAATTCCTAAGCCGAAGGTAAGCCACCAAAACAACCACTTATTTTCTTTAACTATTCCGTTTCCAGATTGTTTGGCTATTTCATAAGTAAAGCTATGAGGTTTGTCCCAAATTACGTTATCCCATTCGCTATTTTGTTTGTGTGTTTCGTTAGCAGTATTTAAGGCTGAGATAATTTCAGAAGAAAATGAAAATTGATTTTTGAATTCTTTTCCAACCACATGACTATTCATATTATTGATGAAGAGTTCGCTTTTTATGCCTTTGTTGTTGACTAGATTCTCCAGAACTTTTGGAGTGACTTCATAGCTTCCAAAAAAGATGAGAGAAGTGAATATGGCAAGGCCGATTAAAAAAAGACTTAATCCTATGTTTTGTATTTGTTTCATATAATTAAGCACTAAAAATGCGTTTCCAGCTTTTCTTTTTTAGTCGAATATTTGTGCCATTTTCTGTGTTGAATTTTGCCACGATTTCTTTTTCATGGAGTTTGTAAAATTCAGGATCAAAATTAGCATCAGCTAAATGTTCTAAAACATATTCAACAGATTGTTTTTGAGTAAGTATTCTGTCAAAAAACTCATGACGCATTCGTATGCCAAATGTATTAATGCCTATAAGTTCGCGTGTATTTTTATCATAACTTATATGAATACATTTCTTGCCACTTTTATGTTCCCAGTAAAATCTGGCTTCATTGTCTTTAGGTTTTGCCCAAACCCAACCATAAGTTTGATATTCAATATCAAAAAACTTAGCAGAATTAAACCAATGTCCTGGTTTGTATTGGACACGATTTCCACAAATTGTTTGCGCCACAGTTTCTCCCATCATACGTCCTGTGTACCAAACGGTTTCAATGGGTCTGCGATTTCCTATAGCTTCATGCTGCTCTGCACAATCACCAATAGCGTAAATATTTTTGATGTTAGTTTCTAAAAATCGGTTGACTTTTACACCTCGACCAGTTTTAATTTCAGAGTCTTTTAAAAAATCAATATTGGGAGATACACCAGCAGTTAAACCAACAAAGTCACAAAGAATTTCTTCACCAGTTTCTTCAATAACAATTGATTTTACTTTTCCGTTTTCGTCCGATTTAATTTCCTTTAAATTAGATGATAAACGCAAATCAATACCATTACTTAGTATTTCTCTATTAATCATAGCACTTTCTTGAGCAGGCAAAACGCTATTCCAAAAACTAATTTCACGTACTAAAAAAGTGACAGGAATATGACGAGAATGTAGCATTTCAGCAAGTTCAATACCAATAAGCCCACCACCAACAATAACAGCACGTTTACAAACTTTGTTATTTGGCGCATAGACTTCCAGATTTTCTAAATCTTGTTTAGAGTATAAACCTTGAACGCCTTTTAGGTCTTGCCCTGGCCATCCAAATTTATTGGACTTGCTTCCAGTGGCAATAATAAGTTTATCAAATTGCAAAGTGTCACCTTCAGCAAAATGTAATGTATTTTTTTCTGTATCTATCTTTTCGACATAACCTCTTTTTAAATCGATACGATTTTTTTTCCAAAACCAGTTTTCGTAAGGTTGGGTATGCTCAAACTTCAAGTGTCCCATATACACGTACATAAGTGCTGTACGAGAAAAGAAGTAATCAGATTCGGCTGAAACAATAGTGATTTTTTTATCGGAAAGTTTTCTTATATGCCTTGCAGCTGTTACGCCAGAAATTCCGTTTCCAATAATGACTATGTGTTCCATGCTTTTATTTTGGTTGAATGGTTTGTCGAACGTTTTGTTAAATCCTTAACCAAATCATTTCAGATTGTTTAAATTTAGAAATTAATTAACACTTATGAAGATTCTTTTTCGGCTTTGTTTGGTAATGTTTTTTTGCTCTTGTAGTATGACAAGCGTAAATGTCCCAAAAATTAATGGAGTAAGTTTTGTGGCATCAAGAGATTCAATTTCTGAAAAACATGTTCAACCTGTTTTAAACATCAATGCTAACTATGCAGCGATTATGCCTTTTGGGTTTATTAGAAGTAAAGATAATCCTGAAATTATCTACAATACCAACAGACAATGGTTTGGAGAAACTAATAATGGAGCAAAACAATATATTGAAGAACTACACAAACATCATGTAAAAGTAATGATGAAACCTCATATTTGGATACGAGGTGAATTTACTGGACATATGAAAATGGATACAGAAGAACTCTGGAAACAGTTGGAAGAATCATATTCTAAGTTTATTCTTGATTTTGCAGAATTAGCAAAAGAAACTAAGGTCGATATTTTATGTATTGGTACAGAATTAGAGCAATTTGTAGTTAACAGACCAGAGTATTGGAAGGTTTTAATTAAAAAAATAAAAACTGTTTATAAAGATAAACTCACTTATGCTGCCAATTGGGACGAATACAAACGCACTCCGTTTTGGAGCGAATTAGATTATGTTGGAGTAGATGCCTACTTTCCTGTAAGTGATGCTCAAACTCCAACCATAGAAGAGTGCAGACAAGGTTGGCAGAAACATAAAAATGAAATTAAAAGTATTTCTAAAAAAATTAACAAACCAATTTTGTTTACTGAATTTGGCTACAGAAGTGTAGATTACACTGCAAAAGAACCTTGGAAAAGCGATAGATATGAGGTTGAAGCCAATCTTGATGCGCAAAACAATGCAACCCAAGCTTTATTTGATGAATTTTGGAGTGAAGATTGGTTTGCTGGAGGTTTTATCTGGAAATGGTTTATAAATCACGATAGAGCAGGAGGAAAGGATGATAACCAATTTACACCTCAAAATAAACCTGTTGAAGTTATTGTAAAAGAGAGATATTCAGATTATTAAGCAACATATTTTTTGTAATAGCTATACAATTCATCTGCTGAAGCTCCAAACCATTTTTTTACATAAATAGCCCAAAAGTGATATTGCAATTTCCAAATGCCATGTTTCTCATAGCGTCTTGCTGAGGTTTTTAGCTTCTTATTAATGACTTTAAATTGTTTGCGTTTGTAAAGTTCATTGATGAGTATGTTGTCTTCATAAATAATGTAATTTTCATCAAAGCCACCAATCTCATTAAAAAGTTCTTTTGTTATAAACTGACTTTGGTCACCACCTCTGCAAGCTCTCCAGTTAAATTGTGTAAGCCAACTCGCCAAACGTAACCACCAATGAGTATGGTTAAATTGTAACCTGAAACAACCAGCTAAATTTCCATTTTCAATTTCATTTATTATAAGCTTATCAAAATCTTTTGGAGGAAAGGAATCTGCATGTAAAAAATATAAAATGTTTCCTGTAGCAACTTTAGAGCCTATGTTCATTTGTTTGGCTCTTCCTTTTTCTGAGTTTATTAAAAGAATGTCAGGTCGAGTGTTTTCGCTTTGCGAAAATGTATCGAGACCTTTTTGGTTTACTTCTCGATAAAATTCTTCACTTCGTTTAGAATCACTCGAAGTGACAAAAAGGGAAACGACATCTCTTGACCTATCAGTACTTCCTCCATCAACTACAATGATTTCTGCTATGTTTTGCTTTGAAGAATTTTCAATAAGGTGGTTAAGCAGTTTTTCAATGGTTTCTGCCTCATTAAGAATGGGAATAATGATTGAGATTTTATTCATTCAAATCCCATTTGTAATCTTTGAAACGTTTTTTGGCTTTAGGTGATATATTAACTTCTGAATATAGATTTAAAAAATCAATCAAACTTCCATTTTTTGTAAAGTCTTTTGAGAACCAATCGAAAATTTTAGAAATTTTAATATCGTTTTCTGAAATTTCATTTCGATTTTTATCTGCTAAAAATTCCTTTGTAGCTTTTGTTAATTGCATGTTTAGGTTCTCAGCAGTAAAAGCTTCGTTTTGCAATTTAGGGCAAGAATACGATGCACAAACAATGGCAAAATGAATTCGAGGTTCGTTCATGTTGCGTAAAATTTCATGCTCTATTTCATCTAAGTTATAGTTGTTTTTGCCAAAATTCCATAGCCTTTGTTTCCAAGAGCTTTTAATGTCTTTAATGCTTTTAATAGGATAATTTCTAATAATTAAATCTACTGTTAAAGCGTTGTAAGCATTGATCCAATAAGCAAGTGTTTCTTCTTTTGACCAATTATTATTTGGAATTGTATCACCTAATGAGTTGATGTAACTTCTTAGTTTTTTTGCGTCTTCTTTGAATCCTTTATAATCAACATTGCCTTGATTTGATACATGTTTTTTAAGTAATTCATTCCACTTAGAATGGTTTGGAACAAAAACCCCATGACCAGTAAAAATTGTAGAATCTTGCTTAAAAATTACTGTATCTTCTTTCAGCGGTTTTGTTTGAGCAGAGGTTTTTAAACAAAAAGAAGAAGATAAAATAAATAGCACTATAAATATAAAGTTAGAATTATTCATTAAAACCTTAAGTTTTTATTCATGAGATTCCCGCTTTCGCGAGAATGCAGGATACATTTCTTGTCCTATAAAATCTTTTGGAAAATCTTCATCACCATCAAAACCTAATTCAATATCTCTTCCGTTATGCGGAATGTAATCGGTTTTAAAAATGTAATCCCAAAGACTTAAAGTCAGTCCGAAATTTACGCCATACCTTACATGCTCAGGTAATTTTTTGGCATGATGCCAAATATGCATTTTAGGATTGTTGAATATGTATTTTAAAAATCCGTAATCCCAACCCAAATTAGCATGATTTAAATGACCAATAACTATGGCAAAGAAATGTACAATGGCAACCTGTTGCGCGTCAAAACCACCAATAATGGCAATAGGAATATAAAGAAGTGATTTATATACTATAGGTTCCATCCAATGGTAGCGCAAATGTGCAGCAAACCCCATTTCTTTAACACTGTGATGTACTTTATGGAAATTCCATAAAAAATTTGAGCGATGTAATAATCTATGAGTATTCCATTGTACAAAATCACTAACTAAGAAGAAGATTAGTAGACCTAACCAAAGAGGTAAATCATCAACATCAAACAATTGGAAACTAGAAATAGATAAACCAACAATACTTAACACATCATCAAGCAATTTTGATGCTGTATTTGACAATGCGATGAGCACAATTAAGTTTAACAAAAAGAAATTAAAGAAGATATAAAACGTATCTAGCCAAAAGTCTTTTCTAAATAAAGCTTGATTTTTTCGCCAAGGGAATGCAATTTCAAGTAGCCAAACAATTAGTGAAATAGCAATTAATCCATAGAAGTAATTATCCCAATGATTAATGGTAATAATCTCGTTTTTTAAATAATTCCAATAATCAGAATAAGAGTTTTTAATAAGTTCTAAGTAATCTTTCATTCAATAAAAATATAAAATATTGAAATTTATTTGAGTGACTTTTATTACTTAACAACAACCTCCACCATCATAATGGTAAGTAGATTCGCTAATAAATATATCATCTCTATTCAAGGCAGCTAAAGCTCCAGCAGTTTTATCGCAAATGGCTAAGGGTTGATTTTTAAGTAAAATATGTCCAGCTTTATCATCAATATAATCATCATCGCCAAAATAAATAGCTGCTTTACCAGTAAACACACAAGGTCCATCATTTGGCATTGGGTCCTTTATGGCAGCAACTTCAATAGATTCTATGTAAATTAATTCATCAGTCGCATAGTGCTTTGGGTCTAAAATTCGGTAAGGTTTTCTGGCACGAATTTCAATAGTTCCAAATCCAGCATCAGTAAGCATTTTAACGTACTCAGCAATTGGTAAACTTCCACTTAAACATAATGCTCGCAATCTGTCATCGTTTCGTAAATCATCATTCATTGGTTGCTCACAAGTTGGATCGCTCATGACTAATCGACCATGAGGTTTTAGCACACGATACATTTCGGCAATGGCCTTTTTTAAATCTTCAGCTTTAAATATATTGAATAAACAATTTTGTGCTGCAACATCAATACTATTATCCTCAACAGGAAGATTCAATGCATCACCTTTTTTTAGTTCAACAAACTCACTTTTAAACCAAGGGTTTAAAGCTTCGGCTTCTTTAAAATTTTTACGAGAGGCTTCTAACATTTCATCTACAACATCAACACCAATTACGCCACCTTTTGTTCTGTTAAAATATGAGAATTGTAATAATTCCATACCTCCACCAACACCAACGTATAACATTTTCGGGTTGTTGGTTAAGTCTCGAGCATGAACTGTACTGCCACAACCATAATTCATTTCTTGCATGATGCGAGGAATTTTTAAACCAGGTAATTCCCAAATAGGATTGGTAGTGCAACATAAACCAACATCTGGAGTTAACGCTGCTTCTTTATATACATTGTGAGTGGTTTCTAAGTAGTTGCTCATAATTATAAGGTCTTAATAAGTTCTTTAAACAAAACAATCATCTCTGGTTCGGCTTTATTTGCCATAGCAATAATGTCTTCAATATTTACTGGTTTTAGATTATCTGGGTCGCATTCATCAGTTATAACTGACACTGCTGCTGCTTTTAATTTTAAATGATTGGCCACAATGATTTCTGGAACTGTGCTCATGCCTACAGCATCAGCACCAATTATCTTAAGCATTCTATATTCGGCTCTGGTTTCTAGTTGAGGTCCAACCATAGAAGCGTAAACACCTTTATGAAGCTTGATGTTATGATTTTTTGCAATAACTTCAATTTTTTTGTTAATTCCGGGATCATATGGTTCACTCATATCTGCAAACCGCTCGCCAAGCTTCGAAACACCTTTAAATGCTAATGGTGAACTGCCTTGCAAGTTAATATGATCGTCAATAAGCATTAATTCACCTTTTTTGAAGTTTAAATTAATGGCTCCTGAAGCATTAGAAACCAACAATGTGTGAATGCCTAATTTTTCCATAATACGAACAGGATAGGTTACATCCTGAAGTGAGTAGCCTTCATAAATATGAAAACGACCTTGCATAACAACAACTTTTTTACCTTCCAAAATTCCGTAAATGAGTTTTCCTTTGTGAAACTCAACTGTAGCTGTTGGAAAGTAAGGAATATGGTTGTAGCTCGCTTCTTTTAAGACTTCGATTTCATCGACCAACTGACCTAAGCCTGTGCCAAGAATGATGCCTATTTCTGGTTTATCAAATCCTTTTTCTATTAAGTATTCGGTTGTTTTTTCTATTTGTTTTATCATTTAGAAATGAGTTTTAAAAATTTTGGATATGCTTGAAGATCCTCAAAGGTATCAATATCATTAAGAGTTTCAATAAGTGATACCTCAATTTTTTTCTGTTTTAACTCGCTTAAAGTTTCTTCTAATAAATTTGAAGAGCTCCATGCTTTATTTTCAAAAATAAAATGGTGAAATTTTGACATTCCAACAAGATAATAGCCTCCATCTTCAGCTGGACCAAAAACAACTTCTTTGTTTTTTAAAGACTTAAAACCATCTTGTATAATTTTAGCTGAAATACTTGGCAAATCTGACCCAATAAGTACAATTTCGGTATAACCATCATCGAATCCATCTTTGAATGCATTGCTCATGCGTTGTCCTAAATCTTCACCTTTTTGGACTGCTTTATAATCATTTGTCCATTTTTCATGAATAATTGCATCTGAAAAATAGATGCGCTTATCAGTTTTGATATTTGAAGTGGCTTTTTCAGTAACTTCAACTAAAGCTTTGTAAACTTTTAAGGCATTTTCTTTACCAATGGTATTAGCTAAGCGTGTTTTAACTCTTCCAAGTTTGATATTCTTAACAAAAATGATGAGTAATTTTTTAGGCATTTGCGTTTTCATTTGATGAGATTCCTGTTTTCACAGGAATTAAGCCACTGTTCCTTGACAACTACTTCCTGCTCCAGCAGTACAACCATAACAATGTTGAGAGATTACAATGTTTCTGTCGTTTAGCACTTCTTCATTGTATTCGCTAATATGTTTTACTTTACTTGCAACCTTTAAGTCTAACATTTGATTAAAATCGCAATCGTATAACCAACCATCCCAACTAACAGAAATCGTATTGGTGCACATCACGTTTGCAACAGCTGCTGGATTGTAAGCATCAACTAAGGCATACATATAATCTTCATAATTTTCTGATGCTATTAAATAATCTAAAAATCTTGAAATTGGTAAATTGGTTATGGCAAATAAATTATGAAACTGAATATTGAAATCTTCTAACAAAGCTTTTTTGAAATCCTTTTCCATTGAAGCTTGGTCACTTGGTAAAAATGCACCTGAGGGATTGTAAACCAAATCCAATTTCAAGTCACTATTTGGCATTCCATAACCTATTGCGTTTAGGTCTTGTAAGGCTTTAATGGATAGGTCAAAAACACCTTCGCCACGTTGCTTATCAGTTTTCCCACGAGTCCAATGAGGCATTGAACTCACTACATGAACATTATGTTTTTTAAAAAACTCAGGTAAGTCATGATACTTTTTATTAGCTCTAATGATGGTTAAGTTTGAACGAACAATAAAATCTTTAATTCCAGCTTTTGAGGCTTCCTCAACAAACCACCTAAAATCAGGATTCATTTCTGGAGCTCCACCAGTTAAATCTAAAGTATGTGCTCCTGTGTTTTTTATGACCTCCAAACACTGAATCATGGTTTTGCGTGTCATGATTTCTTTTCTATCTGGACCAGCATCTACATGACAATGTTCACAAACTTGATTACACATATAGCCTACATTAATTTGAAGGATTTCAAGTCTTTTAGGTCTTAATGGAAATTGACCAATTTCGGCAATTTTCGCTGCAAATGTTGGTAATTCGCCAGTTTTAAAAATACCGTTCGAAAGGATTTCTAATTGTCTATTACTATTGGCTAATTCACTTTTGCGTTTATGTAAAGATTGTGTTTTAAGTTTTGTCATAGGTATTTTATCCATCCAATTTGTTCACCTTGTTCATCATTTGTACACCATGCACTAAAGCAGCACCACTTTTTATGGCAGCACCAACGTGAACGGCTTCCATCATCTCTTCTTTTGTAATACCTCGTTGTAAGCCATCTTTTGAATAAGCATCAATACAATAAGGACATTTTTCTGTATGAGAAACAGCTAAAGCAATTAGTGATTTTTCACGAGCCGTTAAAGCTCCTTCTTTGAAAACTGAATTGTAATAATCAAAAAATTTGGTCCCAAGTTCTTCACTCCACTCAGTTATATTTCCAAATTTTCTAAGGTCGGCTGGGTCGTAATATGTTTTAGACATGTACTTTATTTTAAATCGTTTTCTTTAGTTCGAAAAATAATCAAAAGATTACGAAAGATTCAAAAAAAGGTAAAATAAAAACTACATTAAATACTATGAAGTTTATGTAAAAGCGATTGTTAATATTGAATATTTTCAACTTAAAAAACTTAAATATATAATTTTATGATAGAAAATCACTGCCTATAATCATTGGTATAACCAACCCAACAACAATGGCTGAAATGACCATTATCCAATCTCGTTTTGAAAATTTTAAAGTAGTTTGCATTAAATAGCCTAAGGATAAAACGAAGAAGACAATAATGACTTGTGCAATTTCAATTCCTAAAGCAAATTCAAATAGAGGAGCCAATTTATTGTTGGCTCTTCCTATTAATATTTGGAATTCCCTTGCAAAGCCCAATCCGTGAATCAATCCGAAAAATAAAGTAGAAAAAAATAAGACTCCTATTTTTTTGTTTTGCACACCTTTTCCAGTAGTAAATACATTAAAAAGTGCCACAAGCATAATTGTTACTGGAATTAAAAACTCAACCAATTGGTCATTTATTCTTACCACATTATAAGCTGCTAATACCAATGAAAGTGTGTGCCCTAATGTAAACAAAGAGACTAAAATCAATACACGTTTCCAGTCTTTAAATACATAAGGAACAGTTAAAACAATAAGAAATAATACATGATCGTAGGCGTTTATATCAAGTACATGGTTAATGCCATATTTCACATTAAACCAAAAATTTTCGAACATAAGATTGTTTTTTAACTAACTAAGGTACTAATTAAAGAAAAAAAAGCGAAGTATTTACTTCGCTTTTGTACTCAAGGTGGGAATCGAACCCACACTTCCGAAGAAACTGGATTTTGAATCCAGCGCGTCTACCAATTCCGCCACTTGAGCAAAAGAGACTGCAAAATTATAAAAATAATTACGAGAAGCAACTAAAAATAGTGGCTTTTATCCTTTTTCAGTTCAAATAAATTCATAAATTTGCACCTCATTTAGCGAAAACCAAATAAACAGCTATAATTTAAGCCTTTAGCAATGCCTAATACAATAACAGGAGCCAAAATATTTGCTTGTTCACAAAGTGAAGAATTAGCTAAAAATATAGCTGCAAAATTTGGTGTAGATTTAGGTAACGTAATTACATCAACTTATAGCGATGGCGAGTTTCAGCCTTCCTATGAAGAGTCTATACGTGGAACGAGGATTTTTATTATTGGTTCTACACATCCTGGACCAAGAAATTTAATGGAAATGCTTTTGATGATTGATGCCGCTAAACGTGCTTCTGCAAGACATATCACAGCTGTATTACCATATTTTGGTTGGGCTAGACAAGATAGAAAAGACAAGCCAAGAGTGCCAATTGCTGCTAAGTTAGTGGCGAAAATGCTGGAAGCTGCTGGAGCAACTCGAATTATAACTATGGATTTGCATGCAGACCAAATACAAGGCTTCTTTGAAAAACCTGTTGATCATTTGTTTGCATCAACCATTTTCCTACCATACTTGCAAAATTTAGCTTTAGATAATTTAACCATTGCATCTCCTGATATGGGAGGATCAAAGCGTGCTTATGCATATTCTAAGGCTTTAGAAAGCGATGTGGTAATCTGTTATAAGCAAAGAGCTAAAGCCAATGTAATTTCGCACATGGAACTTATTGGTGATGTAACTGGCAAAAATGTTGTGCTTGTTGATGATATGGTTGACACTGCTGGTACATTAACTAAAGCTGCAGATTTAATGATAGAAAGAGGAGCTTTGAGTGTAAGGGCAATTTGTACACATCCAATTTTATCAGGAAAAGCTTATGAACGTTTAGAGGAGTCTAAGCTGCAAGAGCTAATCGTAACAGATTCTATACCACTTACAAAAGCAAGCTCGAAAATAAAAGTATTGAGTTGTGCCGATTTGTTTGCTGATGTTATGAAAAGAGTACATCATAACGAATCGATCAGTTCTCAATTTATCATGTAAATTAATATTTAACTATAATTTTTTAAAATGAAATCAATTACAATTAATGGATCTAAAAGAGAAAGCGTAGGCAAAAAAGCAACAAAGGCCTTACGTAATGCTGGAGAGGTTCCTTGCGTATTATACGGAGGAGATCAGCCATTGCATTTCTCTGCACCTGAATTGGCATTTTCTCAACTGGTTTATACGCCTAATGCGCATACAGTTGTAATTGCCTTAGATAACGGAAACACTCTTAATGCAGTGCTTCAAGATATTCAATTTCACCCTGTTACAGACAAAATCTTACACATAGATTTCTATCAGTTATTTGAAGATAAAGAAATCGCTATGGATATTCCTGTAAACTTAGTTGGTAATGCTAGAGGTGTTAAAAATGGTGGTGTTTTAAGAAGAAATAACAGAAAACTTCGTGTTAAGGCACTTCCAACAAACCTTCCTGATTTTATCGAGATAGATATTACTCCTATGAAAATTGGTAGCAAAATTTATGTTCGTGATCTTGACCAAGAAAAATACAGATTCTTGCATACAGATAATACTGTGGTTTGTCAAATTAAGACAGCTAGAACTGCTATTGCTGATGATGAAGAGGAAGAAGAGCTTGAAGAAGGCGCAGAAGCAGCTGCTCCAGCAGAAGGAGGAGAAGCAGCTCCAGCAGCAGAAGCTACTCAAGAATAAATTCAAATTTATTTATAATATTAAAAAGCATTCTGTTAATTCAGGATGCTTTTTTACTTTTACATTATATTGATGTATAATGTTCAAATTTTTTAATTGGTTATTTGGAAAAAATAAAACCACTTCAACTGAAGACAATCAGGGAATGAAAAAATATTTAATTGTAGGCTTAGGAAATATTGGCGAGAAATATGAAAATACAAGACACAATATTGGTTTTAAAATTTTAGATTATTTCTGTTCAAAAGAAGAAATAACTTTTACTACTGAAAAACTTGCTGATAGAGCTGAGTACAAACTAAAAGGACGATTGTTTGTTTTTATAAAGCCAAGTACTTACATGAATTTAAGTGGTAAAGCTGTACAGTATTGGTTACAAAAAGAAAATATTCCATTAGAAAATTTATTAGTTATAACTGATGATTTGAACTTATCTTTTGGAACTTTAAGAATAAAAACCAAAGGCAGCGATGGTGGTCATAATGGATTAAAGGATATTCAAGAAAAATTAGGCACAACCAATTATAATCGGTTTAGATTTGGAATAAGCGACAGTTTTAGTAAAGGCAGACAAGTGGATTATGTTTTAGGTGAATGGACTGATGAAGAACAGGAAAAATTGCCTGAACGCTTATCTAAAAGTACCGAAATTATAAAATCATTTGTACTTTCAGGTATTAACAATACAATGAATTCATTTAACGGTAAATAACAACATTCTTGAAAATTAAAACCGCTTCAGATTATAAATTACTTTCCAATTCTGTAGTTACAATTGGAACTTTTGATGGTGTTCATGTCGGGCACAAAAAAATCATCAAAAGGCTAGTAAAAATTGCCAAAGAAGAAAATCTACAAGCTGTTGTGTTAACGTTTTTTCCGCATCCAAGAATGGTGGTTCAGAAAGATACAGACATAAAAATGCTGAATACCATAGATGAAAAAAATAAATTAATGGAAGCCGAAGGCATAGACCATTTAGTTGTAAAAAAATTCACTAAGCAATTTTCACGACTATCAGCACAAGATTATGTGAGAGAGGTTTTGGTCGAAACTTTACATGTTAAACATATTATTATTGGATACGACCACCATTTTGGTCGTAACCGAACAGCAAATATTAATGACTTAAAAGCCTTTGGAGAAATTTATGATTTTAAAGTCACCGAAATTTCTGCCCAAGAAATTAATGAAGTAGCAGTAAGTTCTACAAAAATTAGAAAGGCGCTTTTAGATGGCGATATTAAAACAGCCAATACATTTTTAGGCTATAATTTTATGCTCACTGGAAAAGTTGTTAAAGGAAAAGGTTTAGGAAAACAACTTGACTATCCAACTGCAAACATAAGTATTGAAGAAACTTACAAACTCATTCCAAAAAATGGAGTGTATGTTGCAAAAGCAGTTATCAACAAGAAATCAGTTTTTGGCATGATGAATATTGGCACCAATCCAACGGTTGATGGTAAAGAGCAATCTATCGAAGTGAATTTCTTCAATTTCAATCAAGATATTTATGGTAAGACTTTAGAAATTGAAATTTTAGAGCGTTTACGTGATGAACAAAAATTTGATTCCTTAGATGAACTAAAAAATCAGCTATCGAAAGATATGATTCATTCTAAACAGTTTTTAAATATAAACGATGATTAATCGTTGGCTGTTTAAACATATTGATAATAGTGCGCTCATCATTTTCAGAGTCTTTTTTGGCTTACTCATCACACTTGAATCGTTTGGAGCCATCCTTACAGGTTGGGTCAAGCAAACTTTAATTGAACCAAAATTTACATTCTCTTTTATTGGTTTTGAATGGTTACAACCACTTCCAGACAACTGGATGTATGCTTATTTTGCCGTAATGGGAATTTTTGGCATTGGTGTAATGCTTGGTTATAAATACAGAGCAAGTATTATTGGTTTTACCATACTTTGGGCTGGTGTTTATTTTATGCAAAAATCATCGTATAACAATCATTATTATTTATTGGTTTTGCTCAATCTGTTTATGTGCATCATGCCTGCTAACAGATATTTTTCTATAGATGCTAAACAAAATTCTTCCTTATTAAAACAAAGTATGCCTCAATGGTGTAGTGTAGTTATAATAGCTCAAATGGCAATTGTTTATACTTATGCATCTATTGCCAAATTATATCCAGATTGGTTAGATACAACCTTTATGGAAATATTGATGAGAGACAAAAAGCACTATTATGTAATAGGCGATTTCCTTCAACAAAAATGGTTGCATTATATATTAGCTTATGGAGGCATCCTGTTTGACTTGCTTATTATACCACTATTATTATGGCAAAAAACCAGAAAATGGGCTTTTATTACGGCTATTTTCTTTCATTTATTCAATTCCATAGTATTTCAAATTGGCATTTTTCCGTATATGTCAATAGCACTTTGTGTGTTCTTTTTCCCAGTGAAAACCATTCAGAAAATATTTTTTAAGAATAAATTATTTTATGATAAAGAAAAAGTAATATTATCAAATTACAAATCAACTATTGTAACAATTTTTGGCATTTATTTCATAATACAAATCTCATTGCCATTACGACATTGGTTTATTAAAGATGATGTCTTGTGGACAGAAGAAGCACATCGATTATCTTGGCGTATGATGCTTAGGGCAAAACATGGTATTGCGCATTTTACAGTGATTGATAACCAAACCAAAAAGAAAACCCGAATTAAGTTGGACGATTACCTAACCAGAAAACAAAGAGGTATTGTAAGCACAAAACCAGATGCTGTTTGGCAATTTGCTCAGCATTTAAAACAAGAATTTGCAGCCAAAGGTCAAGACGTTGCTGTATATGTAGATTGCAGAGTGAGTGTAAACGATAGACCACTTAAACAACTTATAGACCCTAAAGTTGATTTAGCTTCAGTAAAGTGGAATCCTTTTAAACATAGTGAGTGGATTTTACCTTTAAACGACGATTAATTTACTAACTAATTCATTAAATTTGTCGCTTAATTCTTCGTAATTATTTGAATCGAAGAAGAACTTAAATTTTACCTAATGTTACAAGTACCTTTTATTAGAGAGCATCAAGATTTAGTCATTAAACGTTTGGCTAAGCGTAATTTTGATGCTACTGAAATGATTAATGAAGTCATTAAACTTGATGAAGAGCGCAGACAAACCCAATCTGAATTAGATAACACTTTAGCAGAGTCTAATTCGCTTTCTAAAGAAATAGGTGTACTTTATAAATCTGGTCAGGCAGATCAAGCCAATGCGCTTAAAAAAAGAACAACCCAATTAAAAGATGATAGTAAGACATTATCTGAAAAATTAAATACTGTTTCTGATAAATTAGATGAATTGCTTTACAAAATTCCTAACATTCCTAATGAGATTGTTCCTGATGGAAACTCTGAAGATGATAATGAGGAAGTATTTCGCGAAGGTGATATTCCTAAATTATCAAAAAATGCATTACCACATTGGGAGTTAGCAAGTAAGTACGATATCATAGATTTTGAGCTTGGTAACAAAATTACAGGAGCAGGATTTCCTGTGTATAAAGGTAAAGGAGCAAAGCTACAACGAGCACTTATTAATTATTTTTTAGATAAAAACACAGCAGCTGGTTATAGCGAAGTGCAAGTGCCACATTTGGTAAATGAAGCTTCAGGATTTGGTACAGGACAGCTTCCAGACAAGGAAGGACAAATGTATCACGTAAATGGAAATGGTGATAATTTTTATTTAATTCCTACTGCCGAAGTTCCTGCAACAAACTTATTTCGTGGTGATTTGTTAGCCGAAAACGAGTTGCCAAAAGCCATAACAGGATATACACCATGTTTTAGAAGAGAAGCTGGAAGTTATGGTGCACACGTACGTGGCTTAAACAGATTACATCAATTTGATAAAGTTGAAATTTTACGAATAGAACATCCAGACAGATCATACCAAGCTTTGGATGAAATGGTAGAGCACGTTAAATCCATTTTAAAAGAATTAAAATTGCCTTACAGAATTTTAAGACTTTGTGGAGGAGATTTAGGTTTTACTTCTGCATTGACTTACGATTTTGAAGTCTATTCTACAGCTCAAGAACGATGGTTAGAAATTTCTTCAGTGTCTAATTTTGAAACGTTTCAAGCTAACAGATTAAAGCTTCGTTTTAAAAATAGTGAAGGAAAAAGCCAATTGGCTCATACTTTGAATGGAAGCTCTTTAGCATTGCCAAGAGTTTTGGCAGGAATTTTAGAGAATTATCAAACCGAAAATGGAATCAAAATTCCAGATGTTTTAGTAGCATATACAGGGTTTTCTATCATTGATTAAAAACCAGTTTCTATTCTCAAAGTAAGAAAAAGATTACAATAAAATCGACAAAATGTTTAAAAAACACGTTGCTTAACGAATTTTTGTATTTTTTCTTTGTTTTACACAATATTTTTCACAAGTTAGTGTCACCAAACTAAACAACCTACTTAGTTATGAAAAATATTAAAAGATTAATACTATTGACTGCCTTAGTGGTTTTGATAGTAAAAGTGGTTTTATAATTTATACTTTAAATAAGCCAACCATAAAATATATAAGATATAGTTACTTTATGAAGAGCTCCAATCAGGATAACTGAATCATATAAAAATATGGTTAATAGCACATTTATTTTGGATGGTATAGCCTGAACTTGCGTTCAGGCTATTTTTTATCAAAATATTCACAACATCAAAGGTTGAGTTTAGTTATATTTACAGTTACTATGAACAAGTTAATCTACATATTTTCTTTCTTTTTTAGTTTTATCTCCTTTTCCCAAAATGAGGAATTGGCAAAAGATTATTTTGATAGAGGCGAATTTCAAAAAGCACTGATTTCTTACCAAAAACTTTACGAAGAAAATAAAGGTAGCATCAATTACTTTATGAAAATAGTTGAAATCCATCAACAACTCGAGCAATTAGATATTGCCGAACAGTTGCTGCTTGATAAGTCTGCTAATAGCCAAAACCCTCAATTTTTAGTAGATTTAGGCTACAATCATCACCTTAAAAACGAAGAAGAAAAAGCCCAAGACTACTACAATCAAGCCTTATTAAAAATTGATGAAAACCCTGTTTATGGCTACTATGTGGCTTATAGATTTGAAACTCATGCTTTGATAGATTTAGCTGCCAAAGCCTACGAACGAACTATGGAGTTGAGACCTGAAGCGAATTATCACATTCAGTTAGCAAGAATTTATGGCGAACAAGGCGAAATAGAAAAAATGTTTACCAGCTATGCTAATTTTGTAGAAAGTAACAGTTCGTTTGCCAATCAAGTAAAACGCTACTTTAGTGATTATATTTCTGAAAGTAGTGACGATGAAAACAATGCCATTTTGCGTAAAGTGTTACTAAAAAAAATACAAGAACAACCTAATGTAATTTGGAATCAGTTATTGAGTTGGTTGTATGTTCAACAACGTGAATATGCAAAGGCATTTGCTCAGGAAAAAGCCATTTACAAACGCGAGCAAGAATCGTTACGTGGTATTATCGATTTGGCTAATTTAACCTTAGAGGAAGACATACCAGATATTTCGGCTGATATTTTAATGTACCTCATAGAAACTGCAATTGATATTGAAACCATTGTAGATTCACACAAAAACCTCTTGGAATTACAAACCAAATATGCTACAAAAGAGGAATACAAAGCGATTGACGAAAAATACAACAACGTAATCAATACCTTTGAGAACAACCCAGAAATTGTTGATATTAAAGTATCGTATGCACATTTTAAAGCTTTTTATTTAAATAAGCCTGATGAAGCTATTAGCTATTTAAAGACTGCTTTAGAAGGAAAGTTCAACCGATTTCAACTTGCAAAAATCAAGTTAGAATTAGGCGATATTTTAGTGTATCAGGAAAAATTTAACGAAGCACTTATTTACTATTCGCAAATTCAAACCAGTTTAAAAAATAGTACCATTTCTCAGGAAGCACGATTTAAAGTGGCCAAAGCAAGTTATTATAAAGGGGATTTTAAATGGGCGGAATCTCAGCTCAAAATATTAAAGGCATCAACTTCTCAGTTAATTGCCAATGATGCTCTCGATTTAAAATTACTAATATCAGATAATAAGTTTGAAGACTCCACTCAAACAGCTTTAAAACTATATGCCAAGGCAGATTTATATGCCTATCAAAACAAAACAGATGAAGCCATTTCTTTGCTTGATAAAATTTTAGAGGAGCATAAAACAGAATCTATTATTGATCAAGCCTTATACAAACAAGGGAAATTGTTTGAAGGCAAAAAAGAGTACTTAAAAGCCGAAGCTAACTACAAAACTATTATTGATAATTATAGAGAGGATATTTTGGCTGACGATGCTTATTATGCTTTAGCTGAATTGTACGTAAACGTGCTTAACAAACCAGAAGAAGCTCAAGCATTATATGAGAAAATCATTTTCAATCATGCAGACAGTATCTTCTTTGTTGAAGCAAGAAAAAAGTTTAGAGCGTTGCGTGGTGATGAAATAAATTAGTTATCTTTCATTTATGAGAAATATATTTTTCCTAATCATTTTCTCCCTCATATTTGGGTGTAAAAATGAAATGATTCCTAAATTTTCACTTAAGGGTAAAGTACAAGGCTTTGAAGATGGAACAGTTATATTTATGAGAGATGGTTCCTCAGACAAGACAATAGATTCTACGATTATTAATAACAGCAGCTTCGAATTTAAAACTAAAATTTCTAAGTTTCCCTCTCAAGTTATATTACATAATAAAAGTTTTTCTGAATACAGGTTTGTGTGGTTGGAAAATAACAAAATGACTTTAGATGCCAGCGAAACTAATTTAAATAAAGCAATAGTTCTTGGTTCTGAATCAGAGATTTTAAGCCATAATTTGTACATAATTGCTGATACACTCTCAAGAAGTGAAAGAAAAAAACTAGAAATAAAGTTTGTTAAAGATAATCCAAGTAGTATTGTTAGTGCCAAAATATTGTCAGTATATACAACTACTTGGGGAAAGGAAAAAACGCAAGAATTATTTAATAAATTCTCTATTGAAAACAAAAACTCAGAATATGGTAAAAGCATTTCCAAATATTTAGAGCTCAATAAAAATCCGGAAATAGGAGATTTATATGTAGATTTTGAAATGAAAGATACTAATGGTGAAGTCAAAAAGTTGTCTGAAAATTTAAAAAAGATAACACTTTTGGAGTTTTGGGCTTCCAATTGTGGTCCATGTAGAGTTGAAAATCCTAATTTGATTAAGACATATCAAAAATATAATTCTCAAGGATTTGAAATATTCGCAGTTTCTCAAGATATCAATGAATCAAGTTGGTTAAAAGCTATTGAAAAAGATGAGCTACCTTGGATACAAGTAAGTGACTTGTTAGGAAGAGATAATTTAGCTTCATTAATTTATGGTATCAATGGAATACCTGATAATTTTCTAATTGATGAAGAAGGAATAATTATTGAACGTAATATCAGAGGAGAAATGCTCAATAAAAAGCTTGAAGAGCTGATTTCAAATAAAGGAGACTAATGCCAATAACCACAACCAACCGTCTCATCATTTCCAAAGTCACACTTAAAGACGCTCCATTTTTTGTTGAGTTAATGAACACACCAAGTTGGTTAAAATACATTGGCGACAGAAACATTAAAACCATTAAAGACGCAGAAAATCATCTTAAAAATGGCATTCTAAAAAGTTATAAAGAAAGTGGTTATGGTTTTTATAAAGTTACACAAAAATCAGAACCAGAAAAAGCCATTGGCATTGTTGGTTTAGTAAAACGCAAAGAGTTAGAGCACACAGATATTGGTTTTGGTTTTTTACCAGAGTATGAAGGCAAAGGCTATGGTTATGAAAGTTCAGTTGCAATCATGGATTTAGCCAAAAACAAATTTAAGTTAGATAAGGTTTTAGCTATTACCAATCCAGACAATAAAAGTTCCATTCACTTATTAGAAAAATTAGGCTTATCTTACCAAAAACGCATAAAACCTTTTGACAAGAACGAAGAACTTCTGTTATTTGCAAAAGCACTTTAATGGCAAATAACTTTAGACACTTAAAACTTTAAGTACTTATAACTTTATATGATCATTTACAACGTAACCATAAACATAGACGAAAGCATTCACACAGAATGGTTATCATGGATAAAAGAACACATTCCGCAAGTGCTTGCAACAGGAAAATTTACAGAAGCCAAACTTACTAAAGTATTGGTTGAAGAAGAGCTTGGAGGTGTAACGTATTCTGTACAATACAGAGCAAAATCTCGTGAAGCATTAGATACATATTACAAAGAAGATGCAGAGCGACTTAGAAGCGATGGACTTAAGAGATTTGCAGACAAAATGTTGGCATTTCGCACTGAGCTTGAAATCGTAGATGAATACTCAGTAAGTTTCAACTAATAACCAATAACTAATAACCAATAACTCTTTGTCAGTAAAAGCAAAAAAACATCTAGGTCAGCATTTTTTAAAAGACGAAAACATTGCAAAAAAAATTGCAGATACGTTGTCGTTACAAGGATATGATGCTGTTTTAGAAATTGGTCCTGGAATGGGAGTGCTTACCAAATATTTGCTTGATAAAGACATCACAACTTATGTTATAGAAATTGACTCAGAATCTGTTGAATATCTACAAGTCAACTACTTAAACCTTGCGCCAAGAATTATTGAAAAAGACTTTTTAAAATACAATTTAAAAGAGGTTTTTAACAACCAACCTTTTGCCATCATAGGTAATTTTCCCTATAACATTTCATCTCAAATTGTTTTTAAAGTTTTAGAAATGCGTGAGCAAATCCCTGAGTTTTCTGGAATGTTTCAAAAAGAAGTGGCACAGCGTATTTGCGAAAAAGAAGGTAGCAAAACCTATGGTATTCTTTCTGTATTAGTTCAAACTTTTTACAAAGCAGACTATTTATTTACTGTTCCACCTTCAGTGTTTAATCCACCACCAAAAGTCGATTCTGGAGTATTGCGTTTAACCAGAAGAGACAATTTTAATTTGCTTTGTGACGAAGTATTATTTTTTAAAGTCGTTAAAACTGCTTTTCAACAACGTAGAAAAACTTTGCGCAACAGTTTAAAAACCTTCAATCTTTCAGATATTTTAAAAGCAAATGCTATCTTTGGCAAACGTCCAGAACAATTAAGTGTAAATTCATTTATTGAACTCACACAATTAATTGAAAACGACGATAAGTAACATGTCTGAAGAAAAAGAAAACATACAATTTCAACTCACTGATGAACTCATTGAGCAAGTAGAACAACTCATTGAAGCCAATAATGGTAAAGAGTTGCAGCTGCTTTTAAATGATTTTCACTATGCAGATATAGCCGAAATTCTTGATGAATTAGATCAAGAAGAGGCTGTTTATGTGATTAAGTTACTTGATTCTGAGACAACATCTGATGTTTTGATGGAACTCGATGAGACTACTAGAGAGAAAGTTCTTCAAAATTTGTCAGCAAAGGAAATTGCAGACGAGATTCAGGAATTAGACACAGATGATGCAGCAGATATGATTTCTGAACTTCCTGAAGATAGAAAGGAAGAAGTTATCTCAAACATTGAAGATGCCGAGCATAAAGCTGAAATTGAGGAGCTATTAGCTTATGATGAAGATTCTGCTGGTGGTCTCATGGCAAAAGAGCTTGTAAAAGTTTATGAAACTTGGACAGTTGCTGGATGTATGCGTAGAATTCGAGGTCAAGCCAAAGATGTAAGGAGAGTACATTCTATTTATGTGGTTGATAAGCAAGAACGTTTAATAGGAAGATTGTCTTTAAAGGATTTGATTACTGCAAAAAGTGAACAGAAAATTGCAGAAATTTCAAATGCAAATGTAGACTCTGTTAATGTTAAAGACGATGTTGAAGATGTTGCTAAAGTGATGCAAAAGTATGACTTGGAGGCTATTCCAGTTGTTGATGATAATCAAGTGCTTTTAGGAAGAATTACTATTGATGACATTGTAGATGTCATGAAAGAAGAAGCTGATAAAGATTATCAATTAGCAGCAGGTATTACACAAGGCGTTGAGGCAGATGATAGTATTTTAGATCTTACAAAAGCACGTTTACCTTGGTTGTTTCTTGGTTTAATAGGAGGTATTGGAGCTTTTATCATTATGGAAGGGTTTCAAGAAGCATTTAATAAGTATGCAGTATTATTTTTCTTTACACCTTTAATTGCTGCAATGGCAGGGAATGTAGGTGTGCAATCTAGTGCAATTATTGTTCAGGGTTTAGCCAATGATGATGTAAAAGGAAGTATTAATGGCAGATTAATAAAAGAAATGTTTCTTGCTGCTTTAAATGGAGCCATTTTAGCAGTGTTTTTGTTTTTGTTTGTTTGGCTTTATAAAGGAGAAATGGACAAAGCTTTTGCAATATCGATCTCATTAGTTGCTGTGATTATTATTGCAGGTTTAATAGGTACGTTTGTGCCATTATTTTTAGATAAAAGAGGTATTGATCCAGCCATTGCAACAGGCCCTTTTATTACAACAAGCAATGATATTTTAGGAATCTTATTGTATTTCTGGATAGCGAAACTGATACTTGGAATTTAACTTTTCGCTGAAAAATAATAGATTATGAAACCCATTAACATCAGTGAAAAATTCACTAAATTTTCTAAGCAATGGCATCCTCATCAAATTGCTGTGGTTGATGATATGCAAGTGATTTTGGCCAAACTCAAAGGAGAATTTGTTTGGCATAGCCACGAAGATGAAGATGAGTTGTTTCAGGTTGTTAAAGGAACTTTATATATGCAGTTTCGAAACGGAACAGAAGTAGTTAGAGAAGGTGAAATCATAGTCGTTCCTAAAGGCATAGAACATAACCCTTGCACAAAAAATGATGAAGAAGTACATGTTTTGTTGTTTGAAAAACTTTCAACAGCTCATACAGGAAATGTAGTTGATGAAAAAACACAAACGCATTATCCTAAAATCTAGATGAAAATCCTTCACCTCGATACCAATCATTCTTTATTAATCAATCAACTTACAGATTTAGGTTTTACAAATCATGAAGATTACACGTCTTCTAAGGAAGTCATAGAAGTTAAAATTCATGAGTATGATGGCATAATAATTAGAAGCAGATTTACCATAGATAAACAGTTTCTAGACAAAGCGACCAATCTTAAATTTATTGGTCGTGTAGGAGCAGGGCTTGAAAATATTGATTGCAATTACGCAGAATCTAAAGGTGTTTTCCTTATTTCTGCACCTGAAGGTAACAGAAATGCTGTTGGTGAACACGCATTAGGAATGTTGCTTTCTTTGTTTAATAAATTAAATAAAGCAGATAGAGAGGTAAGACAGGGCAAGTGGTTGAGAGAAGCTAATAGAGGTCTGGAACTTGATGGTAAAACTGTTGGTATTATTGGTTATGGTAATATGGGAAAAGCATTTTCAAAAAAGCTTAAAGGCTTTGATGTTGAGGTTTTGTGTTACGATATTAAACCTAATGTTGGCGATGAAAATGCCAAGCAAGTAACTCTTAATGAACTTCAAAATAAAGCAGATATACTTAGTTTACACACACCTCAAACATCATTAACCACAAATATGGTTGATGAAAATTTTATAAATCAATTCGAAAAATCATTTTGGTTAATTAATACAGCAAGAGGGAAAAGTGTTGTAACGTCAGATTTGGTTATAGCACTAAAGTCAGGTAAAATTTTGGGAGCAGGACTTGATGTTTTAGAGTATGAAAAAGCTTCGTTTGAAAACTTGTTCAAAGACAATAATATTCAAGTATGTCACACTGAGCGCAGTCGAAGTGTAATTGAAAATCTGCCAGAACCTTTTCAATATTTAATTAATGCAGAAAATGTTTTATTGACTCCTCACATTGCAGGATGGACTGTTGAAAGTAAAGAAAAATTAGCCCAAACAATTGTAAATAAAATAAGGGAGTTTGTCATTGCGAGGAGTTAGGCGACGTGGCAATCTTTTTATATTTTAGTAGTCAGTAAATTTTGTATGAAGAAAACCATTCTTGTTTTTGCACTGCTTATTTTGGCTTTACTCTTACTATTTCAACTTAGTAAATATGCTATGATTTCTGGCGATTTAAATTTTGAAATTGTGGTCGCTGTTATAGCTATAGTTTTCTTTTTTGTTGGTGTGTATCTCAATAAAAAAAGTCTTCATAAAAAAAAGGTTATTTCAACTGAAATTAATCATCAAAAAATTCAGGAATTAGAAATCAGTAATCGTGAATATGAAGTACTACAAGGTATATCAGAGGGATTATCAAATAAAGAAATTGCTGAGAAATTATTTGTTTCAGAAAGCACCATAAAAACTCATGTTTCTAATCTTCTAGTAAAGTTAAATGCCAAAAGGCGTACTCAAGCTATTCAAATAGCAAAAGCCTATCAGATTATTTAAAAATAATTACTTTTAGACTTAAGTATGAGTGTTTTGGTACTTAAGTATGAATTGAAAATGTTAGACATCTTCTACTTTTGAATCATAATTTTAAAAAATAACAAGAATGAAAACAACAGTTTTAAAATATGGCTCTTATGGTTTGCTTACAGGAGTTGCATTATTTTTAATTTCAATTTTAGTTACCAAAAACCTTGAATATTCCTCACAAGAAATTTTAGGTTATGTGACTATGGTCGCAACACTTTCCTTTATATTTTTTGGTATAAAACACTACAGAGATAAAGTTAATAATGGTGTTGTAAGTTTTGGTAAGGCTTTGACAATAGGTTTGTTAATTTCTGCTTTAGTTGGAGTAGGAGTAGCCATAGCAGATTATTTTTATACAACTGTTATTAATCCAGATTTCGCGCAAGATTATTTAGATAAAACCATTGAGATTTATGAAACACAATATTCTGGAGCTGAACTTGAAGCTAAAAAAACTGAAATAACTCAGCAAATGAAAGATTATGGAAGCTCAGGATTTATGGCAGCGTTAATGTTTGTAACAGTTGTAGTCATTGGGTTTATAATTTCATTAATTTCAGGGTTAATCCTTCAACGTAAAAATTAATTATTATGCAATATAAAGCAACATCACCAGAAGATTACATAAGTCAAGTACCTGAAGAACGACAGGAAACTTTAAAAAAATTACGAAAAGTCATAAAGGCTAATTTACCAAAAGGTTTTGAAGAAGGTATTCAATATGGAATGGTTGGTTATTTCGTGCCTCACAGCATTTATCCAGATGGTTACCATTGCACTCCATCAGAGCCTTTACCATTTATGAGTTTTGCATCACAAAAAAACTTTATAGCCTTGTATCATTCAGGGTTGTATGCAAAAAAAGAACTGTATGATTGGTTTGTAGCAGAATATCCTAAACACAGTAAGTATAAACTAGATATGGGAAAAAGCTGTATTCGATTTAAAAAAATTGATGATATTCCCTATGATTTAATAAAAGAACTTTTAGGTAAAATGAGTGTTGATGAATGGATTCAGATTTACGAAAGTGCAGTAAAGAGCAGATAAAAAGTTGTAACAAATAAATTAAGTAAAAGACTAATAATAAAAGGGCATGAAAAAAAGAGTCACTGGAATTGGAGGTTTGTTTTTTAAAACCAAAGACCCAAAGGCATCCAAAGAGTGGTATAAAAAACACTTAGGATTTAACACAGACGATTATGGCTGCACGTTTTGGTGGAAGGATAAAGAAGGAAAAGATTGCTCTACACAATGGAGTCCATTTCCAGAAAACACCAAATATTATGAGCCATCAATAAAAGACTTTATGTTTAATTATCGTGTAGAAAATTTACAGGAATTAATTAAAGTTTTAAAAGAAGAAGGAGTAACTGTTATTGGAGATATACAAGAATATAGTTATGGTAAATTTGGATACATTATGGATAATGATGGTAACAAAATTGAACTTTGGGAACCAATAGATAGTGCATTTCAATAAAACTAACCACAAATGAAAACCTATAAAAATTGCCAGAGTTGCGGCATGCCTCTTAAAAAGGATCCAAAAGGAGGAGCAACCAATAAAGATGGTTCAAAAAATAATATGTATTGTAGTTATTGCTACGAAGAAGGAGAGTTTTTACAACCATACATTACAGCAATTGAAATGAAAGATTTTGTAAAAAATAAACTAAAGGAAATGGGATTTCCAAGATTTTTAGCTGGATTTTTTTCAAAGAACATTCCAAAATTAGAACGTTGGAAAACTCCAATTAGTTAAAAAATAATAAACTAACCAACCTTTATTTTTAGTATATTTATTTTTCTAACCAAAAATTTATAAAATGTCAGACGAAAAAAGTTTAGGCGATGACCTTAACGATATGTTAGGCGACGCAAAAGAAGGCGCAAGAAAAGCAGCAAAAAAAGCTGAAGAATTTGGACAAGAAGCCAAAGAAAAAGCCAAAGAATTTGCTGATGATGCTAAAGAAAAATTTAATGAATTTGCCGAAGACGCAAAGGAAAAATCAAAAGAGATTGCAGACGATGCCAAAGAAGTTTTAAGTGACGGAAAAAATATTGCCATAATTGCTCACATAACTTTAATAGGCTGGATTATTGCTTTGGTTATGAATGGAGGCGAAAAGAAAACCGAGTTTGCATCATTCTATATTCGACAAATGTTAGGCCTTATGATAATTGCACTTATATTAAACTTTATACCAGTTATTGGATGGATCGCTAATATAGGAACACTAATCCTCTGGATTATTAGTTTAATAGGTGCTTTAGGTGGAGAAAAGAAAGAAACTCCAGCGATTGGTCACCTTTTTCAAAATTGGTTTAAATCGATATAAATTTTAAAGGTCGAAGGAGCAAGCTTCGACTTTTTTTAGAATTTTATAATCGTAATATTGCAATATTACGATTTAATCTATATATTTGCTCTAACAATATAAAACAATGGGAGTTACAAAACGCTTTATTCATTCAGATTACATCAACCAAATTTCAACAATAGCAAAGGTGTTTTCGCATCCTGCTCGTGTTGCAATTCTTAAGCACATTAGTGAACAAGAACAATGTATTTGCAATGATTTGGTAGATGAAATAGGCTTGTCTCAAGCCACAATTTCACAACACCTTTCTGTAATTGCAGATGCAGGTTTATTAAAAGGAACTTTTCAAGGAAAAGCAAAATGCTACTGCATAAATCTCGAAACTTTCGAAAATTTTAGAGAAATCTTAAATTCATTTTTTATAACAACAAAATCAAACTGTTGCTGAAATAGCTACATAAATATTAACAGATGAAAACAAAAGAACTATTAGAAATCCTTAATACTCATAAAGACAAAACCTTGTTATTTGAGTACCAACCTCAAGAATTTGTAAAAGCCAATTATCATATCACTGAAGTAAAACATGTAAAGATTGATTCAGTTGACTGTGGCTCTGGAACAGATGCTTGGAACGAAACTATTGTTCAGTTATATGAAAGTCCTAATGAAATTGGGAAAACTGAGTTTATGACTGTTTACAAGGCACTAAGCATTTTGAATAAGGTAGGAAAAATGAAACCTTATGATATGGATGCAGAACTTAAATTTGAATACAGTAACAAAACATTTCATACAGCTCAAATGTTTGTTAACGATTTCGAAATACGAGATAACAACTTAATTATTAAGTTAGGCGTTGAGAAAACTGACTGTAAAGCGAAAACAGTTTGTGGAGTAGTAGAAGAAATAAAAGCCGCTTTAGTTTCTGATGAGCCTTGTTGCTCGCCAGATGGAAATTGTTGCTAATTTATAATGTCATTCTGAGCGCAGTCGAAGAATCTAATTTTAACATGTTTTGAAATTAAAAATTAGAACATTTAAGGAACAAGATTGGAATTCGGTTTCAAAAATTTATGCCGAAGGTATTGCTACTGGAGTTGCAACTTTTGAAACTGAAGTACCTTCGTTTCATGTTTGGGATGAAAAGTTTTTAAAACAATGTCGTTTAGTTGCTGAAATTGATAGTGAAGTAGCTGGCTTTGCTGTATTATCACAAGTTTCAAAACGGAAAGTTTACATAGGTGTTGCAGAGGTTACAATATATATTGCAGAAAACCAAAGAGGAAAAGGTATAGGTAAGCAATTGTTAAATGCATTGGTTGCTGAAAGTGAAAAAGAAGGCTTTTGGACTTTGCAAGCTGGAATTTTTGCTGAAAATAAGGCAAGCATCCAACTACATAAACAATGTGGTTTTAGAATTGTTGGTGTAAGAGAAAAATTAGGAAAGCTTAATAACGCTTGGCACGATAACGTGCTCATGGAAAGAAGAAGCCCAAAGTTTTTATAATTGTCAGGTTGAGCGCAGTCGAAACCTTTAAAATATATAAGTTTAATTAAAAAGATTCCTGCGGAGTTTATCTGGAGAGGAGTCGAAAGGAAGGAAATATAATGACAAACATCTTAGTATTATGCACAGGAAATTCCTGTAGAAGCCAAATGGCACATGGTTATTTAAACCATTTTTTAGATAATAGAAAAGTGAAAGTTTATAGTGCAGGCATTGAAACACATGGTTTAAATCCTGGTGCAGTCTCAATTATGAAAGAAGATGGTATTGATATTTCTAACCACACCTCAAACCATGTTGACGAATACTCAGATATCGATTTTAATTATATCATTACAGTTTGCGATCATGCCAACGAAAACTGCCCTTTTATACCAAGTAAAAATGCAGTAAGATTGCATCATAACTTTTTTGATCCATCTAAGGTAAAAGGAACCGAAACCGAAAAGCATGTTGCTTTTTTAAAAGCGAGGAATGAGATAAAGAATTATTTTAGAGATTTTGTTACTGAAAACCTACTCTGATTCTTCTAAATTGCTACTTGAAATCTTAGCTTCCAATTCAGCCTGAAATTCTTCCATTACTGGACGTACAGTGCTATCAGGTAAGTCGGCAATTTTAATGTACATTAATCCATCAACCGAATTATTAAATAATGGGTCTACATTAAAAGCCATTAAGCGCGCATTTTGTTTAATGTATTTTTTTAGCAGAACTGGAAGACGTAATGCTCCTGGTTCTATTTCATCTATAATTTTATCAAATTTATTAAGGTCTGCTTCAGTTTCGTCAAAAACAAAATCCTTATCAGCATCTTTTAATTTTACCTTAAACTCTTTTTTAGGATGTACATATTGCGCTAAATAAGGATCATAATAATGTGATTTCATAAACTCAATCATCAAACTTTTTGAGAAGTTTGAAAACTGATTGCTAATGCTCACACCACCAATCAAATACTTATGCTCTGGAAAACGTAGTGTAGTGTGCACAATGCCTTTCCATAATAAAAACAATGGCATAGGTTTTTGCTGATAGCTTTTTATAATGAAGGCTCTTCCCATTTCTATAGATTCGCTCATCATTTTATAGAGTTCTGGCTCAAACCTAAAAAGGTCTTGAAGATAAAAGCCATCAATACCATGTTTTTCAAATATTCTTGAGCCAAGTCCCATTCTATAAGCACCAGCAATTAAGTTTTCTTCGTTGTCCCAAAGAAACATGTGGTGATAATAGGCATCAAACTTATCAAGGTCAATAGCCTCGTTGGTGCCTTCTCCAACTTCACGAAAGGTAATTTCGCGCAAACGACCAATTTCTCTCAATATGTTTGGGATTTTACTTGCTTGAGCTAAGTAAACTTCATAATTTTTACTTTGCAATAACCTGTAATCACTTTCTTTTAAAGCTTCAATTTCCTTTATCATGAGCTCTGTTTTTACAGGAGTCACAATACGTTTTGGTGGCTTAGGTGCTTTTAGGGTAGATTGTATATTATCTAAAAGCTTTCCTTTTTCGTCAAAGGCATTGGCAAGCATATAGGTTTTTCGTCGTATAAATTCAGAAAACTCAGGCAAAGTTTGGTGTTCTTGTTGGTCTGCTACTGAAATTGGTTTACCAATCCTTACTTTTATGGTTCTACGTTTTTGTGTGAGTAACTCAGAAGGCAGTTTCGCAGTTCTGAAGGTGTCACTAATTTTTGAAAGTTGGTAAAATAACTTACTGTTTTTAGCATGGAAGTAAATTGGAACAACTGGAACTTTTGCTTTTTGCACTAGTTTCATTGCAGCTTCTTCCCAAGGTTTGTCAATAACTAATTTTCCGTCTCTGTAAGTAGAAACTTCACCTGCTGGGAAAATGCCTAAAGGCTTTCCGTCTTTTAAATGTAGAAGTGAATTTTTAAAACCAGTAACACTCGATTTTATGTCCTTTCTATCTTCAAAAGGATTTACTGGCATAATGTATGGTTTTAAAGGCTCAATACGATGCAATAGAAAATTACCAATAATTTTAAAATCGCTGCGTTGTTCTAACATCAATTTTAAAAGTAAAATACCATCTATACCACCAAGTGGATGGTTAGAAACTGTAATGTAAGCACCATCTTTTGGAAGGCGTTTAAGGTCTTCATCTGGAATTTCAAACTTAATCTGAAAATCGTCCAATAAAGCATTTAAAAATGGAAGATCGTTAAGGTGTTTATTTCTATTGTAGATTTTATTAATTGTTGAGATATTAAGAAGTTTCATTAATATCCACCCAAAGAATGTTCCGACAAATCCATATTTATCAAATTTAATCGCTTTTGCGACTTCTTTGGCAGTAACTAAACTCATTTGCTATTATTGGTAAGGGATTACAAATCTACACATTTATTTCCTCTGTAAAAAACTAAATTTTCTATTCAAAAAAGCTACAAAATTTAGTTTCACTTCGGTAACCACTGTCATTAATACATAAATTTATTCATTTTGTTTTTGCGAATTTCAAAATGAAAAAATTCATGCACTTTTGGTTACTATTTGAACGGTCTCATTGTAAATTTGTTTTAATAAAACGGTTTTGTTTTCTTCTAACTGTTCAATAGCTTCTTTGGTATAATGTCTTATGGTATAAAGAGCAACATTTTGGTAAAATGTTACTTTAAATTTTGCTTTTAAGTGTAAAAGCAGTTTTTCTAAGTTGTTATAGTTATTGTCTACGCAAACCGAAAAACTAATAGCCGAGTTTTGTATGACATCAACTTTCATTTTGTATTGATGCAATAAATTGAATATTTCACTAATATTTTCTTCTACAATAAAACTAAAATCTAACGATGAAAGCTCAATAAGTACCTGATTTTTTCTTACTATAAAACAAGGTGTCATTGGTTCTAAGGTTTTACCTTTTCCAACACAAGTTCCATCTTTTTTTGGGTTTAAAAACGATTTTACAAATAATGGAATTTCCTTTTGTTGCAAAGGTTGGAGCGTTTTAGGGTGAATAACCGAAGCACCATAAAAAGCAAGCTCTATAGCTTCGCGATAAGATATTTGGTTAAGCAGTTGAGCATTTTCAAAATACCTTGGGTCTGCGTTCAATACACCTGGAACATCTTTCCAAATGGTAACACTATTTGCATTTAAACAATAAGCAAAAATAGCAGCTGTATAATCACTTCCTTCTCGTCCCAAAGTGGTTGTAAAATTATTGGCATCACTACCCAAAAACCCTTGAACTATGTTTAATTGATTGGTTTTTACTCCTTTTGAAATAAGTTGTTGGGTTGCTTTCCAGTCAATTTTTGCATTTCTGTAATAATTATCGGTTTTTATAAACTCCCTAACATCGAGCCAATTATTTTTAATGCCAATTTCGTTTAAATAAGCACTAACAATTGCAGTAGAGACAAGTTCGCCATAACCAACAACCTGATCATAAACAAAATTATAATCTGGGGATTTATTCCTGCTAAAAAAAGTGGTTAAATCTTTAAAAAAGTCTTCAACTTGTTTAAAAATAGGATGATTGTCAGAATCAAACAAATCTAATAAAATAGCATTATGATACTTTTTAATATCTTGAATTGAACTTTGCAGTTCTTTAGTATTATTGAAGTAATTATGGATAACTGTTTCTAAAGCGTTGGTTGTTTTTCCCATTGCAGAAACTACGATAAGCATATTATCATATCCAGTTTCAGAAAGTACTTTAACTAAATTTTTTACACCATTAGCATCTTTTACAGATGCACCACCAAATTTATATATTCTCATCTCTTAGGTTTGCCATATAATTTTTTATTCCGTTTTCGTCTAAGTGCACTACATTCCAATCACGTAGTACTTTTGCTCCTTTGCTTTCGTAAAGTTTTATAGCACCTTCGTTCCAACTAAGCACTTCCCAATTAATACGTTTTGCACCAAGGCTATGACCATGTTTTACAACTTCATCTAACAAAGCAGAGCCTATACCATAACCTCTCATGCTTTGGGTCACAATTAAATCTTCTAAATGTAAAATTCTACCTTTCCAAGTTGAAAAACGGTTATAAACAACCGCTGCTCCAACCACTTTGTCCTTAACTTCTGCAACAAAGCATTTAAAGGCTGGATTATTGCCAAAACCATCAGCAATTAAACTTTGGATAGTGACTTCTACGGCATCTGGTTCTTTTTCAAAAATAGCCAACTCAACAATCAGTTCGTAAACAGATGCCATATCTTGTTTGGTGGCATTTCTTATAATAAAATTCATATACTGAAATTGAGTTTCAAATATAATGAAAGGGATTGTTCTGCCTCAATAATATTTTACGAAAACGTTGTAGTTTCTTAAAAAATACGATATTTGCATAACCAAAAACACTTCAAATTCATGTCTCAAAAAAACAAAACGCTTGGCGAATTTATAATAGAAAACCAGAAGTCGTTTAAGTATACCTCAGGTGAACTTTCCAGATTAATCAACTCCATAAGGTTGGCTGCAAAAATGGTTAACCATGAAGTAAATAAAGCAGGTTTGGTTGATATTTTAGGGGCTGCTGGAGATATTAATGCACAAGGTGAAAATCAACAAAAATTAGATGTTTATGCCAATGATTTGTTTATAAAATCTATGACCAACAGAAACATAGTTTGTGGCATTGCAAGTGAAGAAGAAGATTATTTTGTTGCTGTTAACAGTCAAGATGAGAACAACCAAAATAAATACGTTGTTTTAATTGATCCATTAGATGGTTCATCAAACATTGATGTAAATGTATCGGTTGGAACCATTTTTTCTATATACAGACGTGTTACAGAAATTGGCTCTCCTGTAACTATAGACGATTTTTTGCAGCAAGGTAATAAGCAAGTAGCTGCAGGTTATGTTATTTATGGAACTTCAACGATGTTAGTTTATACAACAGGTGATGGTGTTAATGGTTTTACTTTAAATCCAGCAATTGGAACATTTTACCTATCTCATCCTAACATGAAATTTCCAGAAGACGGACAAATATACTCTGTTAATGAAGGAAACTATATTCATTTTCCACAAGGAATAAAAAATTACATCAAATATTGTCAATTAGAAGAAGGCGACAGACCTTATACAAGTAGATATATTGGTTCACTGGTTTCAGATTTTCATAGAAATATGATAAAAGGAGGCGTTTATATGTATCCTGAAAGCACTAAATATCCAAACGGTAAGTTGCGCTTGTTATATGAAGGCAATCCAATGGCTTTTTTAGCAGAACAAGCAGGCGGAAAAGCGAGTAATGGTTTTACAAGAATTTTAGATATACAACCAACAGAATTGCATCAACGTGTGCCAGTTATTTGTGGTAGTAAAAATATGGTGGAAAAGGTTGAAGAGTTTATGCAAAATTCTTAACATAAAAAAAGCGAACTAAACAAGTTCGCTTTTTTGTTCATTAATTATTATTTAAACTATTGGTTCATAGTTTTCATTTCTTCAGTAAAAGTATCAAGGTCTACTTCTTGATGCACTAATTTAAGAGCTTTATCAGTAATGTATATTACATTGTCTGGGTTAAAACCAAGACCAATACATAATTTTCTAAGCATTTTTACTTGGTTTTCACCTTCTATATGGTCTGCCCATACCATTCTTGCCAAATCGTATAAACGTTCTAATCTTAAGTCGTAAGAATGAGGTGCATTTATAGGATGTGTATTGTAATCTTTTAGTATTTCTTTATAATCTAACTCTGAAATGTTTAAGTTTCTAGCCAAGCGATCTAAAAACGCTTTTTCTTCATCACTAATTTTCCCATCACTCATAGCGACTCTAACAATAGCAGCAAAATGGTCTTCATTACGCTTTTTAAAACCACTATCAAATAAATCTGAAATTGACATATTTTATATTTAAAATTTTGTTGTGCAAATATAACACTAATAACATTTTTAGGGCTATAAAAATTAAAATTCTAATAAACAATTAAACTATATTTCTTCTGTACGAAAACTAAATTTTGTTTTCAAAAATTGCAAAATTTAGTTTCACATCAGTAACCACTTTGTTAGTCCATGAATTTTTTAATTGTGTTTTTTATAAATTTTAAAATGAAAAAATTCATGTACTTTTGCATAAATTTTTTCTGAGTGAGTAAATCCCTTATCTCTCAAAACTTTGAACGGTCTTTGCAACTGCAAAAACTGCAAACTGCTATTGCCCAAAATCAAGCAAGAGCACATTTAAAAGGTCTTGTTGGGTCTTCATTATCTTTTGTTTTAGCAGAATTATTTAAAACCGTAGACAAGCCTTTTCTAATCATTTTTAATGACAAAGAAGAAGCTGCATTTTATTTAAACGACCTTGAAGAATTAATATCAGAAAAAGATGTATTGTTTTATCCTGGAAGCTACAGAAGACCTTATCAAATAGAAGAAACAGACAATGCAAATGTACTCCTTAGAGCAGAAGTATTAAACAGAATAAACTCCAGAAAAAAACCTCCCATTATTGTTACTTATCCTGATGCGCTTTTTGAAAAAGTGGTAACTCGTAGAGAATTGGAACGTAATACGTTAAAAATCTCACTTAACGATAACCTCTCTATAGACTTTGTAAACGAAATGCTGTTTGAGTATCATTTTAAACGCGTTGATTTTGTTACAGAACCTGGTGAATTTTCCGTTAGAGGAGGAATTGTTGATGTGTTTTCATTTTCGCATGATGAACCTTATCGTATTGAATTTTTTGGAGATGAGGTGGACAGTATCAGAACCTTTGATGTAGAAACCCAATTATCAACTGAACAGGTTAAAAAAATAAACATCATACCAAATGTTGCCAATAAATTTTTGGAAGAAAGCAGACAAAGTTTTCTAGATTATATGGCTCAAAAAACGATAGTTTTTTTAAAAAATGCTGATATTTTATTTCCAAGAATTGATGATTTTTATATCAAAGCAGTAGAAGCATTTAACAGTTTGTCATCAGAGATTAAACATGCAAAACCTGAAGAACTTTTTTGCAATTCAGAAGTGTTAAAAAAGCAGCTTTTAGATTTTAGTTTGGTTGAATTTGGACATCAAAGTTTCTTTTGTCATTCAGAGCGAAGCGAAGAATCTCACAACGAGATCTTGAATCAAGTTCAGAATGATAGAGTTATTCAATTTAACATATCGCCACAGCCTTCATTTAATAAACAATTTGATTTATTAATTGAAAATTTAAAAAACAACCACAATAAAGGTTACACAAATTATTTAAGCTGCATTTCTGAGCAACAGGCAAAACGGTTTCATGATATTTTTGAAGATGTTGGTACAGAACAAAACCGAAGTATTGAGCAAGATGTTCATTACAACACCTTTGCGCTGTCACTATATCAAGGATTTATTGATCATGACAACAAAATAGTTTGTTATACAGACCATCAAATTTTTGAGCGTTATCATAAGTTTCATCTCAAAAATGGTTATGCCAAAAAACAAGCTATCACCTTAAAAGAGCTTACTAATCTAGATGTTGGTGATTATGTAACCCATATAGATCATGGTATTGGTCGTTTTGGAGGCTTGCAAAAAATTGAAGTAGAAGGCAAAAAACAAGAGGCTATTAAATTGGTTTATGGTGAGCGAGATGTGTTGTATTTAAGTATTCATTCGTTACATAAAATAACCAAGTTTAATGGCAAAGATGGTAAGCCACCTAAAATTTATAAATTAGGTAGCAACGCTTGGAAAACATTAAAGCAAAAAACCAAATCAAGAGTTAAAGAAATTGCCTTTAATCTCATCAAATTATACGCAAAAAGAAAGCTTGAAAAAGGGTTTCAATACAGACCTGATAGCTATATGCAGCATGAACTAGAAGCTTCTTTTTTATATGAAGACACTCCTGATCAAATAACTGCAACTGCTGATATTAAAGCAGATATGGAAAGCGAACAGCCAATGGATCGTTTAGTGTGTGGTGATGTAGGTTTTGGTAAAACTGAAGTAGCCATAAGGGCTGCTTTTAAAGCGGTTGATAATGGAAAACAAGTAGCCATTTTAGTGCCAACAACTATTCTTGCTTATCAGCATTACAGAACGTTGACAGAACGACTTAAAGATTTTCCAGTAACAATAGGTTATTTAAACCGATTTAGGACTGCAAAACAAAAGCGTGAAACTTTAGAAAGCCTTGAAAAAGGAAGTCTTGATATTATTATTGGTACACATCAACTAGTAAATAAAAATGTGAAGTTTAAAGATTTAGGGCTTCTTATAGTTGATGAAGAACAAAAATTTGGAGTAGCTGTAAAAGAAAAACTCAAAACCATCAAAGAAAATGTTGATGTGTTAACACTCACAGCAACACCAATTCCTCGTACGCTTCAGTTTAGTTTAATGGCAGCAAGAGATTTGTCAGTTATTACAACACCACCTCCAAATCGTTATCCAATTGAGAGTCATGTGATTCGCTTTAACGAAGAAACCATTAGAGATGCAGTAAGTTATGAGATTCAGCGAGGTGGACAAATTTTCTTTATTCATAACCGAATTGAAAATATTAAAGAAGTAGCTGGAATGATACAACGTTTGGTTCCTGATGCCAAAATTGGAATTGGTCATGGACAAATGGAAGGTAAAAAACTTGAGCATTTAATGTTAGCCTTTATGAATGGTGAGTTTGACGTTTTGGTAAGCACAACTATTGTTGAAAGCGGACTTGATGTGCCAAATGCTAACACTATTTTCATTAACAATGCTAATAATTTTGGGTTAAGCGATTTGCATCAAATGCGTGGTCGTGTAGGGCGAAGTAACAAAAAAGCGTTTTGCTATTTTATAACTCCAGAATATTCAGCAATGACTAATGATGCCAGAAAGCGCATTACAGCTTTGGAGCAACATACAGAATTAGGAAGCGGTTTTAATATTGCCATGAAAGACTTAGAAATTCGAGGAGCAGGCGACTTGCTTGGTGGAGAGCAAAGTGGTTTTATTAATGAAATTGGTTTTGATACTTATCAGAAAATTTTAAACGAAGCCATAGAAGAACTCAAAGAAAACGAGTTTAAAGATTTGTATAACGACCAAGGCAAAGAAAAGGTTTATGTAAAGGACATTACTATTGATACAGATTTTGAACTCTTGTTTCCGGACGATTATGTAAATAATATTGCAGAGCGATTAAACCTTTACACAGAACTTAACGAACTTAAAACTGAAGAAGAGCTCAATGCATTTGAAACACGATTGATAGACCGTTTTGGAGAAATGCCAATTCAGGTAATTGATTTACTAAACAGTGTTCGCATAAAATGGATGGCAACAAAATTAGGTTTCGAAAAAATTGTAATGAAGCACAGTAAGTTAGTTGGTTATTTTATAAAAGATCAGCAAAGTAGTTTTTATCAAAGCTCAGGATTTACCAAAGTATTACAATACATTCAGGCTAATCCAACAGCTTGTAAAATGAAAGAAAAGCAAACACGTCAAGGTTTACGTTTATTGCTTACTTTTGACAGCGTTAAATCAGTAAACAAGGCTTTAAAAGTGTTACAGCTAATATTAGATTAAATTATAAAAATATTGGCTTGATTATTGAAAATAAAAAAGCTGTGACCTTTCAGCAAATAAGGGTCTTATTTATATTACATTATGTTGAAAAAATTAGTTTTCATCCTTACTATATTTCCAGCCATTCTAATGGCTCAGTACTCCATTAAAGGAACATTCTCACCAGCTGATGAGTTTAATTACGCACTACTTTATAAAATAACACCAGAAACAAATATCTATGTGAGCAATGCTGAGATAAGAAACGGAAAGTTTAGTTTTTCGTTAGATTCTACTGTAACCAAAGGAATGTACAGAATTGTATATGCTTTGCCACAAGAGGAAAACAATTTTGACATTATATACAACGCTAAAGAAAATATTGAACTTAGTTTTGACCAAGAAATTGGTGTCAATTTTGTTAAGTCTGTTGAGAACAATTTAATAAGCTCTTATACAAGAGAAATGGAAGCTATTAGTCAAAGTATTGGTGATTATTATAAGTCTGCTTCTAAAGACACCTTGGCATTAGCTAAAATTTTTAAGAAACAAGCCGAAGTGCAAAATAAGTTCGAAAAAAATGCCAAAGGAACCATTGCCCTGTCATTTATAAAGGCCAATAAGCCTTACATACCAAAAAAGCACGAAAACATTAAAACTTATATCGATAATTTAAAGGACTACTATTTTAGTTATATCGATTTTAATAATGAAACTCTGCAAAGTTCAAATTTTTTATCAGATAAAATTACAAGTTATGTCTTTGGGATGAGAGGCGAAAACAAAGACGAACTTGCAAGCTATAACGAAAATATAGATGTTGTTTTTGAAGAAATGAGAGAAGCAAAGCCATCTGTAAAAAAATCATTGTTGGTTATTTTGTGGCAACAAATGGTCGATTTAAGTTTAGAAACCACAGCCAATTACATTTCAGAAAAATATTTGATACCAATTGCTGAAAAGGCTCAAGATAAAGCTTTGGTAGAAGAACTTAAAAAATTTAAGAACACCTCATTAGGAACTGTTGCTCCAGATTTTTCTTTCGAAAAAACTTTTGGTGATGTGACTACAAAAACTAAACTAAGTGCTTTAAATAGTGCTAATAAATATGTAATTGTGTTTTGGAGCAGTACTTGCAGTCATTGTTTGGAAGAAATTCCTCAATTACAAAAGTTTATCAAAACATTGCCTAAAGGAAAATTAAAAGTTGTGGCTGTAGGTTTGGAAGATTCGCAAAAAAATTGGAAAAATGTTATTGCAACTTATCCAGAATTTATTCACGTATTAGGTTTAGGTAAATGGACTAATAAATTAGCTGTACTTTATAATATTAATGCAACTCCAACGTATTTTGTGTTAGACAAAGACAAAAAAATCATTGCTAAACCAAATGATATAATTGAGCTAAGGGATTATTTTAGCAATTAAAAATGATAAAATGCATTTTCTAAATGCTCAATGTCATAAGATGTTCCAGTTTTTACAATGGAGATAATATCAAATCGGATTTCTACATCTAAGTTATTCTCAACAACGTATTCGTCAACTGCTTTTACGAGACGTTGTATCTGCTTAGGTTTTACAAAGTCTTGTGGATCGCCAAAATCTGAAGTCGAGCGTGTTTTGACCTCAATAATAGCTAGTATTTCTTTTTTTTTAGCAATAATGTCAACTTCAGCTTTGTCAAATCTGTAATTGCGTTCTATGATGTCGTAATTATTTTCTATTAAATAATCAACCGCAAGTTGTTCTCCTTTTTTACCGAGTTCGTTGTGTTGTGCCATCTAGTTCTTGCTAAATCAGGAATCTCATCCTGCAATTTTTGTTTATGATTATCAAGATAATAATTTACAACTAAAACTAAATTTATAAAACTTCCAATTTATACCCAATGCCATGAACGTTGGTTATTTTAATAGAATCATCATCCTGTAACTTCTTACGAAGTTTTGATATATACGTATCAAGGCTTCTACCAACTACAACACCATTATCTTCCCAAACTCTTTTCTCTAATTCGTCACGTTTAACCACTTGATTAGAGTTAGCTACTAAAATTTCCAACAATTCGCATTCTTTTTTTGAGAGACTGATTTCTGTTGCCTTTTTCACTAGCTTGCTTTGATTAGGGTAAAATTGATAGCTGCCTATTTCTGCATAACCTTCATTTTTAGAAATAGTTAGTGGTTTGCTCTTTCTTTTATGAAGTAAAAAAACAAGAACTAATAGTGTTAATAGGAGTAAGACATAAAAATAATTTTTGTTAGTACTTTTGTGAAGTGACTTTGTGAATCTTACATTAATTACATAACAAGCTTTTGGTAATTGTCTTCCACCGCAAGGAATGATGTTATTTTCAATATTTTGCTTAATTTCATAACTATAAGCTACCTCTTCATTTTCACATTGTTCAACTTCAGTTAAATAGTATTCAGACAAACCTGCTTTTTTAAAACTATTTTTAATCGTATTTACTAAAGTATCTGGATGTATAGAAACGTCTTCTTCAAACGAAAGTTGAAATTTTGAATTATCTAAAGTTATGATAGGTTTTACTAAAGATGTTGAATCTTGATTAAATAAAAGTAATTTATGTCCAACATCTCGTAGAGCTACTTTAGTTATATCTACCAATTCCTCTTGTTTGTTATCATTAGAACACGAAAACAAGCAAATAAATAGTACTAACAGAGTTGAGTTCCTATATATGTATTTGGTGCAATTTTTCATAATTAACTGTAAAAAAAAGACAATTTCGTGACTTTTTACAGTTGTTGACACATCTTTTACACTTTTTTGACATTTTTCTTCAACTTCCAAAATAGTTTTACCAAAAAAACAAATCATCATGAAACGAACACTTATCACATTATTCATTATTACATGTTCAAATTTTATCATAGCTCAAACTGAAGCTCAAATCAACATTTCTAAAAGCAATATAAATTGGAAAGGAACTATGCTTTTTAATTTTGGTGAGCACTTTGGAACTGCTCAATTTAAAGAAGGAAAAATAACCCAAGAAAACAATAAAATTACTGGAGGGTTCTTTGTAATTGACATGAATACTATAAAGAATACAGATGGAGACTTTAATGAGAATTTAGTAGACCATTTAAAAAACGAAGATTTTTTTGATGTAAAGAAACACCCAACTTCAAGCTTAGCTATAAATAAGGTAACTTATAATAGCAATGGAATTTTATGGGTTGAAGCAAACCTAACAATAATTGGAGTAACTAAACCAATAGCTTTCGAAGCTAAAATGGTGGACGACAACAAAATGATAACCAAATTTAAAATTGATCGTACAGATTGGAATATTAGATATGGTTCTAAAGAAAAAGTTAGTGTGAAAGACTATGTTATTTCTGATGCTATTGAGTTTGAAGTTGAATTGTATTTTTAAAATAAACCTTAAAAATGAAGCATTTTAATATAATTTTAATTCTCACTTTAGTTTATAGTTGTGCAAATAAAAAAACAAATCTCGATACTAATGAAAGTTTAAAAACAGAAACAAATAGTAAAGGGTTAATTTCTATTTCTAATACATTAAGAGAAAACTCGCAGCTATCAATAGAAAAACAAATAGAACTTTATTATAAGCTGAAAAAGGAAAATCCAGAAGGCTATAATTTTGATAATGAGGATGAACTCACTATGTATGGTTATTCCTTTTTATGGAATAATCAGGTTGAAGAAGCCATTGAGATATTTAAACTCATCGTAGCCGAATTTCCAGAATCATCAAACTCTTATGATAGTCTTGGTGAAGGTTATATGGCAAATGGAGATATGGAACTTGCGCTTTTAAATTACCAGAAATCTTTAGAGTTAAATCCTGATAATTTTAATGCTGAAGACCAAATAGAGCGCATTAAGTTTCCAAACAAAAAACCGTTAACTCCAGCCGAAAAATTCGTCAAGGTTTATTCTGTACAAGAATATAAGAACGATTTAGACCAGTTAGGAAGTAAATTATTAGAGATTCACCCAAATGCATTGAAGTTTATTTCTAAAGATGATTTTTTAAACCTTATTGAAACCAAGAAGAAGTTAATTACCAAAACAACAACTTATGGTGACTTTATTTGGCATTGCAGCGAAATTATTTCTAGTATAAACTGCTCACATACTTCATTAGGAAGTTTCTCTCAAGAGAGCACAATGATTAGCAAACCTCTGGTTTTTCCATTACAAACTCGATTAGTTGAAGGTAAGCTATTTGTAATTGATGCTATGAGTAATCCTGATAGAGTGAATATTAAAGACGAAATTACAAGTATTAATGGTGTTGAGGTTTCAAAACTAGTGGCAGATATATTTAGGCATATAGAATCTCAAGGATATGTTCAAACCAGTAAAGTGCATTTTTTCAATGCTTGGTCTACAGAAATGATTCCTTATGCTCTTGGTTTTCCAGAATCCTATTCAATAAAAGTAAATAATAAATCAAGCTCTATTTTATTAAATCAAGCCCAAACTTTTAAAGTTCCTTATACAGACGAGTCAATTAAAAAGTGTGAAAATAATTTGTGTTTAGAGTTTTTAGAAAACAATGACACTGCAATTTTAACCATATCTTCATTTAACTTTTACCCTTGGAATAATTTAAATGAGTTTGAAACATTTATTGACGAAAGTTTCAAGAAATTAAAAGAACAAAGCATCAAAAATTTAATTATTGACCTCAGGTTTAATGGAGGAGGTTCTCCAGAATCCAGTATCTATCTATTAAAATACCTGATGAATAAACCATTTACTTATTTTACAGATGAAAACATAAAGCCTCATGCCAATTCATTTAAAGGACAACTTTATTTTTTGATTGATGGAAATGGAAAATCCACAACAGGACATTTTATGGCTCTTGCAAAACATCACAAGCTAGGAATAATTATTGGTGAAGAACTTGGCTCTAACCAAATGTGTACAGCAGGGCAAACAGTTTGCAGACTAACCAATACGAAGTTGGTGTTTTATGTTGCAAATACTGAGTCAAGACTAAACGCTGTAGAGCTTCCTGACGAAAAAGGTATTTTGCCAGATTATTACATCACACAAAATATAGACGATTATTTAAATAAAGTAGACTCAGTAAAAGAGTTTGCCATTAACTTAATTAATGATAAATAGCTATGAAATATTTTTCAATATTACTTTTACTATTCTTTAATATAACTCTTTTTGCACAAGAAGAACAACACCTCGAAGTCTTTAAGTCAGATAGCACCTGGATAAAAGAAATTATACAATTTCCAATTGGTTTTGCTCAAGATATAAAGTATGAAGGCTATGAAGATTTGCGTTTCCCCAAAGGTTGGTCAAAACAAGAAAGCCAAAATTTCTGGTCTTATGTTTGGGCTTGGAACATTAACAATATAGAAGATGTAACCACTAATGATTTAGAAAAAAACATTCAGTATTATTTTGATGGGTTATTAGGTCTAGATTTTTATAAAATTGATGATAAACCTTTGCGAAAAACTAATGCTGTATTCATTAAAAAAAATGAATCAGAATTTATAGGCAAGGTAAAAACTCACGATACACGTTACACCAAAAAACCAATGACTTTATATGTGATTGTTAAGACTTATCATTGTAAAGAAGAAAGTAAAACTATCATCCATTTTAAATTTTCACCAAAGCCTTATGAAGATGAGGTTTGGGAAACGCTAAACGAAGTGAAGCTTAAAAATGATTTTTGTAAAACTTAAAAATCAATCCTCAAAAACAACAGTAGATTTATCTTTATCAACTGTCATCTTAATTGTTCGTCCTAAAATCAAGGCTCTATTATCATCTTCATGACCAGCTGGAAAACCAAATAGTATTGGAAAGTCGTATTCTGAAACTGCATCCAAGATTAATTGTTCTATTGATGTTCCCCAAGGTGTGGTATTTTTACGCATTTTACTCATATCGCCAACAATAAGACCTTTTAAATTTTCAAAATATCCAGCACGTTTAAGGCTTTGCAGCATTCTATCAATATGATATTTATATTCGCCAATTTCTTCAATGAATAATATTTTTCCTGAAGTGTCAATGCTAGTTTTAGAGCCTAACATGGTATGCAGTAACGTTAAGTTTCCACCAACTAAAGGTGCAGTAACAGTACCTGTTTTGTTGTATGATGAACCATCAATAGTATAATTTAAAGATTTACCAAACAAAGCACATTTAAAGGTTTCCAGAGCATCCTCAATCTCTGATAAATCATCAGTTAAACTGGTACACATCATAGCATGGATAGATTCGCTGCCTTCAATATTCAACTGATTATGTATGGCTGTAATATCAGAGTAACCAATAATCCATTTTGGGTTGTCTTTGTATTTGGTGTAGTCCAATTTATCAATCATTCTCACAGTGCCATAACCACCTCTTGCACACCAAATTGCTTTTATATTCGCATTGTCTAAAGCCTTTTGAAAGTCTTCAGCACGTTCATTATCTGTTCCAGCAAAGTGATTTGCTTTATTAAAAACATTCTTACCAACAATTATGTTAAGTCCCCAACTTTTAAGTAATTCTTTAGCTTGATTAACTTCTTTGTCGCGACCATTTAAAACACCTGAAGGTGCAACAATGGCAACTGTATCGCCAGCTTTTAAGTAAGGTGGTTGTATCATTTGTTGTTGAGAATAAATATCATTTGTTACTATGCACAAAAGAAGTAATAATAGTTTTCTAATTATCATTTAATATTTTTTATGCCAACCATATCCAAAGGTTAGTCCAATACCAATATAAGTAGTTTTCGCAACATTACCATATAATTTTAAACCAATGCTTCTACCAAAACCAGTTTCTTTTCCAACAGGAACTGCACCATACAAAATTCGGTATCGTTCTTTTTCTCTTTTAAACCACTTAATATTTAACTCAAAAGGAAAACCAAAATAACTTTCATTAGTCCAGAAATTTTCATTGTTTTCATTTACCCTTTCGTGTTTAATATTGTTAGAAATACCTATTGAAATACTATACGATTCATTGTCATCGATAAATCGTTTGCCATAAAGCAACGAATATTCATCAATGTTTATTTTTGAAAACTTAAGGTTAACTGGAAAAAACCACAAAGACTTAGCTTCTGAATGGTTTTGCACTCTAAATGTAAACAAATCTTTTTTATACTGAAAATTGATTTCGCCACCAACAGTTAGCCCTGAAAGATTTCCATTAGCATAGCCAAAAAGCCCTTCAATAAAAATAATTGGATTTGTTTTTTGTTGCGTAGAATCGGTTTCAGTTTGCCCAAAACAAGCAAAAGTAAATCCACAAAGCAGAATGGTAATAATGCTTCTTTTCATAACTTTTTTCTCAAAGCTATGAAAAAATATCTAAGAATTTTTAATCATTGCGTAATTGCTTATTTTTGTGCCTTCAAAAGAAAAACTAATGTCAAAAAGATATACAATCACTGCGGCTTTGCCTTACACAAATGGTCCAATTCACATTGGTCATTTGGCAGGAGTTTATGTGCCAGCAGATATTTATGCACGTTATCAAAGACTTCAAGGTCAAGATGTAGCTTTTATTTGTGGAAGTGACGAACATGGTGTGCCAATTACCATTAAGGCTAAAAAAGAAGGAGTCACACCTCAGGATATTGTTGATAAATATCATGCTATTATTAAGCAGTCGTTCATTGATTTCGGAATTTCTTTTGATAATTATTCCAGAACTTCTGCAAAAATTCATCATGATACAGCATCTGAGTTTTTTAAGACGTTGTATGATAAAGGTGAATTTGTTGAAGAAATCACAGAACAACTTTACGATGAAGAAGCCAATCAGTTTTTAGCCGATCGTTTTGTTATTGGAACTTGTCCTAAATGTGGTAATGAAGAAAGCTATGGCGACCAATGTGAAAAATGTGGAACAAGCCATAATGCAACCGATTTAATAAAACCAAAATCTGCAATCACTGGAAAAACTCCAGTTTTAAAGGAGACCAAACATTGGTTTTTACCTTTAGATAAGCATGAAGCCTTTTTAAAAGAGTGGATTCTTGAAGGACACAAAAAAGATTGGAAATCTAATGTTTATGGGCAATGCAAATCTTGGATTGATGATGGATTGCGTCCTCGAGCTGTAACTCGAGATTTAGATTGGGGAATTCCAGTTCCTGTTGAAGGTGGCGAAGGTAAAGTACTTTACGTGTGGTTTGATGCACCAATAGGCTATATTTCGGCAACAAAAGAATGGGCAGAACGAGAAGGCAAAGATTGGGAACCTTATTGGAAAGATGAAGATACTAAACTGTTGCACTTTATAGGGAAAGATAATATTGTATTTCATTGCATCATTTTTCCTGCTATGCTAAAAGCTGAAGGTAGTTATATATTACCTGATAATGTGCCAGCAAACGAGTTTTTAAATCTTGAAGGCAATAAACTATCAACCTCAAAAAACTGGGCCGTTTGGTTGCATGAATATTTACAGGACTTTCCTGATAGACAAGATGTGCTGCGTTATGCCTTAACAGCCAATGCGCCTGAAACTAAGGATAATGATTTTACATGGAAAGATTTTCAGGCAAGAAACAATAATGAGTTAGTAGCCATTTTTGGTAACTTTATTAATAGAGTCGTAGTACTTACCAATAAATATTATAATGGTATTGTACCAACACCAAACGAATTTACATCAATTGATGAAGAAACTCTAGCAACTGTAAAAGCATTTCCAGCAGTAATAGCAAGTTCTATTGAGCGTTATCGTTTTAGAGAAGCAAGTCAAGAACTTATTAATTTAGCAAGACTTGGCAACAAATATTTAGCAGACGAAGAACCTTGGAAATTGGTTAAAGAAGAAGAAGCTCGTGTGCAGTCCATCATGTATGTTGCATTGCAAATAGCATCAGCATTAGCCATATTGAGTGAGCCATTTTTACCATTTACATCTAGTAAATTAAAAGAGATTCTTCACTTCAATCAGAATGACAATGTCAGTTCGAGTGATTCGACGAAGGAGAATTGTATCGAGAACACATGGAATAAAATTTCTGAAGGTAATGAATTACTTCCAGCAAATCATAAAATTGGTAAAGGAGAATTATTATTCTCTAAAATTGAAGACACAGAGATTCAAGCACAACTTGATAAATTGGAAGCTAGTAAAAAAGCTAATGAGACAGCCAATAAAAAAGTTGAACCACAAAAATCTGAAATTATGTGGGAAGATTTTTCGAAGCTTGATATTCGCGTAGGAACCATTCTTGAAGCTGAAAAAATGCCAAAAACCAAAAAGTTATTAGTTTTAAAAGTTGACACTGGAATTGATATTAGAACTATTGTATCAGGCATTGCCGAAAGCTTTTCGCCAGAAGAAGTGATAGGAAAAAAAGTAACTGTGTTAGTAAATCTTGCACCAAGAGCTTTAAGAGGAGTTGAAAGTCAAGGCATGATTTTAATGACAGAAGATGAATTAGGAAACCTTGTATTTGTAAATCCAGATAATCATATTAAGGTTAAAAACGGATTGAAGATAAGTTAATTAAAAATATGAAATATATACTTGCCTTAATCATTAACCTACTGATTTACAAAGTTACTACAGCTCAAAATCAGGTTTTAGAGTTTAGAAATGACTTAAAAACACCAGCTTTAAAATTAGTCAAACACATACAATAGTTGACGAAGCAGATAAGACTATAACCTTTTACTTGCAAGATGCAATTGACCTTTATTGTTATATGTTTGATGAAAATTTTAATGAAGTTGGAAAACTAAATTTACCTAATCTAGACCCTAAATTTCAAGTATTTCTTGGAAGCAGTTCCAATGGCAGTGAAAAGACTATTTACCTTTCAAATCAGAATAATAGCAAATTTGGACTTGTAAAATTTTCATTTGAGAATAATACCAATAGTACTAAAGAATTAGATATAAATCTTAGAAAAGAAAGGTTTATTCAATCAGTTTCTTTAAAAAACAAGTTTTATTTTTTAACAGTCACTTAAAAAGAATCTATTATAAATGTTTATGAGTTTGATAATTATGGTAACTATAAAAAGCATGAACTAGATTTTAGTAATAAACGGATTTTAGGTGATGATAATAAGCTTGTAACGTTGTTTAAGGCGCTTAGTCAATCTGATGGAAATACTACAAATTACATAGCTAAAAGAGTACAGTATGAAAGCCCAAACTCAATTGAAAGTACATCACCTTCAACAAAATTATATGTAATAAATGATAAGATTATTCTAACGCTAGACAAATCACAAGAGTTTACTCAAATAATTACCATAGATACTAAAGATTTTAGTCATGAATTCAAAACATTAAGTAAGCCATTTATAAACTTTACAGGAGATTTTAAAATGAGCAACTCTTTTATTTATGAAGATAAGCTTTTAACTATGGTTTCTTGCGTGGACGAATTGGCTATAGGAATCCAAAATATAAATTCAGGAGAAGTCATTAATGAATATAGGTTTAGAAAAGGAGAAGAAGTTTCTTTTAAAAATACTCCATTTATTCAAAGAAATGAAAGAAATAATAACCAATATGAGATTTACAGAAGTAACGGATTTTTAAGAAAAATTGTAAGAACTGAGGTCGGAATTTCACTATATAAGAACGATGATATTTTTCAAGTAAGTGTAGGTGGAATAGGCGAAGTAGCTTCTGCTGCAACTATACTAGTTAATTTAGTTCCTATTCCAGTAATGCAATTTGGACCATTATCTATAGGTATTAATCCTATTACAGCAGCTTTTGGTAATTTTATGAATACTCAATCAACTTATATAGTATGTCTTTTTGATGAGAATTTTGACCATGTTCAAGGAAAACCAGAAAAGAATATTTTTGATAAAATAGCAACGTTTTCAAGAGAAAATCGAAAAGAATTATCTGCTCCAACTGTTTTTATGATAAGAGATAAAACATATTTTGGATACTACGAAGCTAATATTAGGATGTTTAGGATTTTAGAGTTTACAGAGCAATAAAAAAAAGCGCAGCAATTTTGCTGCACTTTTATTTGTTGATATGTAGAAAGGACTACTTCCCTAAAAGTAGCAATTCATTACAAACTACTTCTGTGATATAACGTTTGTTGCCGTCTTTATCATCGTAACTTCTTGAGGTTAATTTGCCTTCAATAGCAACTTCTTTTCCTTTGGTTACATACTTCTCGATAATCTGAGCAGTTTTTCCCCAAGCTACTACATTGTGCCATTGTGTGTCTGTAATTTTTTCACCTGCTGCATTTTTGTAACTTTCGTTAGTTGCAATAGCAAATTTTGCTAATGTTTTTCCTGAATCAAGATTGATAATTTCTGGATCGTTTCCAAGGTTTCCAATCAACTGTACTTTGTTTCTAAGCGTGTTCATAATTTTAATTTTTAATGTTAAACAGTTAATACTATCGAGTTCTTATGTTTCGACACTGCAAAAATGAAACGCTTTCCAAAAGATATTCGGTTATTACTTATTTAAAATCGTTTGTAAATGTTTGTAGTCGTTTGTAAACGAATAATACTTTGAATTTACTATATTTGTTGCAATTCAATTAAAATGTTAAAACTTTTAGGAATTCCATACGATGCTAATTCATCATACTTAAGAGGTTCAGCACTTGCTCCAAATTTTATTCGTTTAATGGACGAAGAAGGTTCTGCAAATAGATTTTGTGAGCAAGGAAATGAAATTATCGAAGGGATAAATTATAAAGATTGCGGCGATTTAGAGTTCACTCAAATTGATGCTGCATTTGCCTATAGAAAAATTAGGGAAACCATAACTGAAACGATAGAAGATGGAAGTAAATTGATCAGTCTTGGAGGTGATCATTCTATTTCTTTTCCAGTTATTGAATCGTTTTCAGAAAAGTACAAAAATCTCAATGTATTACACCTTGATGCTCATGCTGATTTGTACGATAATTTTGAGAACAATCCTTATTCTCATGCATCTCCTTTTGCAAGATTGATGGAAAAAAATACTATAAACTCATTAACTCAGGTAGGAATACGAACGTTTAATACACATCAAAAAGAGCAAGCAAAGAAGTTTAGGGTTAAGGTAGTAGAAATGAAAGATTTTAGTTTAGATTTTATTAACTCACTTCAAGAACCACTTTATATTTCTTTAGATATAGATGTACTTGATCCTGCCTTTGCACCTGGAATTTCTCACCATGAACCTGGAGGAATGAGTACAAGGCAATTAATTAATATTATTCATCAAATAAAAGTGCCAATAGTAGGAGCTGATATTGTAGAACTGAATCCAAAGCGTGATGTCAATAATATGACAGCTATGGTTGCTTATAAACTGTTTAAAGAGCTTGCCTCAAAAATGATAGATAAATGAAAATAATGATAGAAACTGACCGCCTCATTTTAAGAGAATTGTTACCAACTGATATTGATAGTATGTTTGAGTTAGACTCAGACCCAATAGTGCATAAGTATTTAGGAAACAGACCAGTAAAAACTAAACATGAGACGGAGAAAATTATTCAATCCATTATAGATCAATATAAAGATAGAGGCATTGGTCGTTGGGCAGCTATTGAAAAATCTACTGGAGATTTTATTGGTTGGTCGGGTTTAAAACTCAATATTGGAGAAAAAGATTCTCTAAACGGAAAACAAAATTTTTACGACATAGGTTATCGTTTTATTCCACGATATTGGGGAAAAGGTTACGCTACTGAATCTGCAATAGCAGCATTAGATTTTGGCTTTAAGGTAAAGCAATATCAAACAATAGCTGGAATTGCTTTAGTTGAAAATATTGGTTCTAATAAAGTTCTTCAAAAAATAGGATTGCGTTATATTGAAGATTTTGATTGTGAAGGTACAAGAGCTTCATGGTACGAATTAGCACTTGATGATTACAAAAAAAATTTAAAAATAAAACAAAGCAAAAAATATGATCAGGACAAAAAGGAAAAACGTAGAATATATATTAATGAAAAGTATCAAAACGATGAAAAGTATAGAAAAAAAGTAAAAAAGTATTATAGAGAAAAATACAATGAAGATGAAGAGTATAAAAAGAACACTTTAAATAATGCAAAGAGAAGGTATCACGAAGATGAAGAGTACAGAAAAAAAACAATAGAGAGAGCCAAAGCACGATATAAAAAAAATAAAAAATCATGAAAAAATCATGTCCTGAATGTGGAGAGAAAATTGTAGGTCGTATTGATAAAAAATTTTGTAGTGACGCTTGCCGAAATTCTTATAATAACAAAGTTAATAAGGACAGCAAAAATTTAATACGCAATACCAACAATAGGTTGCGCAAAAATTATAGGATTCTTGAAGAATTAAATCCAGAGCAAAAAACAAAAACTTCTCGAGCTAAACTGATTGAAAAAGGATTTGATTTTAATTATTTTACAAGTATTTATACCACAAAAGCAGGAGCTATTTATTATTTTGTTTACGACCAAGGTTATTTACCATTGGAAGGCGATTATTTTGCTTTAGTTAAAAGAGAAAGCTAATAAACCATTGATTTTGAAATTTTCTTGGCTTTTTTGTTTGCTAAAAATTGTTAGTGAATGTATTTTTCTATCAAAAAAATAAATTAGCTTTTTATTTAGATATATAGAATTGATTTTTTTTAGATTTGCCACTCAATTGAATAAAATTTTAGAAATGAAGAAGTTGGTCGGTTTATTAGCATTAGTTTTTACTATGCAAGCAAACGCGCAAAGTAATAGCGCATTATTGTCACACTTTGAAGCTTACTACAAGCAAATGAAAAATCAAGGCGATGTACAAGGAGTTATAGGTGCATTAACGCATTTAAACATTTTAGCTCCAAACCAAAGTAGGTTAGATACTTTAGCAGTGCTTTATATGAATGAAGGTAGGCATATTGAAGCGTTAAATACTATTGGTATAGAGAAAAATGCTAATGACAGTGATATGGCTGTTGAGGTTAAAGCCGTTTCACTTCATGCCTTAAACCAACCAAAAAGGGCTTTAGAGCATTATGAAGAACTGTTTAGACGCAGTCCAAATCCATTTATAGCCTACGAAATGGCTGATTTAAAAATTCAGTTGAATGATTTGGTTGGTGCCAATGTAAATATTAGTTATGGGATAGCAAATTCCAAAGACGACATTATGCGTACTTATTATGAAGCTCAACAACCTTATCAAGTAAAAATGAAAGCAGCTTTTTTACAATTAAAAGCCTTGGCAAAATTTCAAGAAGACAACGAAAAGAATATAGATGCTGCCATAGCAATTTTGGACGAAGCTTTAGCCATAGAGCCTAATTTTAATTTGGCAATTATTAGTAAAAATGCTTTGGAAGGAAGAAAAGCAGAACCAAAAAAGAATTAATAAAAATACAGTTAATAAAAAAGCAGCTCATTGAGCTGCTTTTTTTTATTAATAATATTAAAAAGTTACCAAATTCTAACTCGCTTTTCTGGAGCTAAATACATAGCATCACCTTCTTTAATATCAAACGCTTCGTAAAACGCATCGATATTTTTTAAAGGTTGTGTAGCTCTGTAAATCCCTGGAGAGTGAGGGTCTGTTTTTATTTGGGTTTCTAAAGCATCAGGTCTTGTTAGTGTTCTCCAAACAGTTGCCCAAGACATAAAGAAACGTTGTTCTGCGGTAAAGCCATCAATATCTTCAGGTCGTCCGTTTTCTTCAAAAAATAATTGCAATCCATCATAAGCACCAAGAACACCACCAAGGTCTCCAATATTTTCACCTAAAGTAAATCTGCCATTAATATAAAGACTATCTGCAACTTCTATCGAAGAGTATTGTTCTGCCAAAGCATCTCCTCTTTTCTTAAATTCTGCAAGGTCTTCATCTGTCCACCAGTTTACCAGATTCCCATCGCTATCAAATTGAGCGCCTTGATCATCAAAAGCATGAGAAATTTCATGACCTATTACAGCACCAATACCACCATAGTTTACAGCTTCATCTGCTGTATAATTGTAAAATGGAGGCTGTAAAATAGCTGCTGGAAAAACTATTTCATTATTAAAAGGATTAAAGTAAGCATTAACCACTTGTGGAGCCATTCCCCATTCTTTTTTATCAACAGGTTCACCAATGTCACTTATATTGTCTTTTAAGTTCCAATCGCTAAGAGCCATCATGTTTTCTGCATAACTGTTGCCTTCTTTTATCATTAATTTAGAATAGTCTTTCCACTCATCTGGATAGGCAATTTTTACAGTAAACTTATCTAATTTCTCTATGGCTTTTTCCTTTGTTTCAGGACTCATCCAATCGAGTTTATTAATTCTCGCTTTAAATGCAGTAATAACATTAGCTATCATTTTTTCTGCTTTTTCTTTTGCTTCAGGCGGAAATTTAGCATCAACATATAATTTGCCAACAGCTTCACCAACGCGTCCTGTTACATTATCAATAGCTCGTTCTTGAGCATCTTGTTGCTTTTCTGTACCATTTAGTGTTTTGCTGTAAAAATCCCAATTTGCTTTTTCAAGTTCGGTAGTTAAATTACTTGCTAGACCATTAAAAGTAGTCCATTTCATAATGGTTTTAATGTCGTCAATACTTGTAGTAGCCAATACTTTTTGAAGCTCTTGCATGTATTTTAACTCTAATACGTAAACTGTGTCAAGTTCTTTTGTAACTCCCATATCTTTTATGAATTTGTTCCAATCAATAATTGGTGTCATTTCAGATAATTGAGCTATAGTTCTTGGGTTATTAAAATTGCTGATGTTTCTACTTTGGGTTTTGTCTAATTGAGGTTCTGCAAGTTTGGTTTCGACATCTAAAATCATATTTGCAGCATTTCTTGCGCTGTTTTCATCATAATCAATATACTGAAGCATTCTTGTTATATGGTCTACATATTGTTGACGACGCTCTTTAGATTTTTCATCTTTTAATACATAATAATCTCTATCTGGCAAACCAAGCGCGCCTTGTGAAATGTAAGCTGCATTAATGCTACTGTCGTTTAGGTCAGCAAAGGCACTTAATCCAAAAAATGGAGCGTTTACACCTAAGGTCTTGGCATAGACTGTTTGCATATCAGAAATGCTTTTAATACCATCTATGGCTTCAAGCAATGGTTTTAAAGGTTCAAGTCCAGCATTGTTTCTTGAAACTGTGTCCAGTTCAGACTCAAAAAGCAAAAGTGCCTTCTTTTGGTCTGTACCTTCTGCATAAGTGCCAAGTTCTTTTGCTGTTTTTACAATTTCTAAGACATCTGCTCTTGTAGATTTTCGAAGTACTCCAAATCCGCCCCAACGTGATTGGTCTTCAGGGATTTTGGTATTTCTCATCCAATTTCCATTTACATAATTGTAAAAGTCATCTTTTGGGTTTACCGAAGTATCCATATTATCTAAGATAATTCCAGGGATTTTTTCGGCTTCTGCCATTTCTTTTTTTGCATCTTCTTTACAAGCCATTAGCCCTAAAAAGACAAAAAAGCCAGCAGAAAATAATTTAATTTGATTGATTTTCATGTTTGTTTTAGTATTTATTGTACAATTTACTCATTATTTAGAAGTCTAAAATTGAAATTTGTTACATCTTAACAAAAAATTAAGAAGTTTAATACGATTTGGAGCTAAATCAATTAGGCTTTACTATGTTTTGTGACTCTTTTTCAAATTTTTTGTTCATTTGAAAAACGAGATTGGTATAAGATACCAGAACATCCTTAATGGTTTTTAAAAGGTCTTCTTTTTTTGCCGAACTTAAAATTGCCAAGCCTTCTAATTTTAAAAATGCAGTTTCAATAACAGATAGCCTTACTAAAACAGAAGGCGTATTTAAGGATTCTGGGACTTCATTTTTTAAATCGTTTAAAAAACTGGTTAATATCGCTTTGTCATCCTTAAAAAAGGATAAATCGCCAGATTTTAATGTCTCAATGATGTTAGTCAGCTCATTAAATTTTTGCCAATTACTTGTTTTGTTTTGAGTAAGTCTACTTAAAGCATAATCGGTATACTTTAGTTTTGCAATATCTTTTGAGGTAATTTTACTACTATCTGTATTAACAATTTCTTCATTTGTACTTATGTTATTCTCTTTATTATTGTTGCAACTCAGAATAAAGACTAAAATTGAGAGTATTAAAATATTTTTGATAATATTTTGTATGTAAGTCATTGCATTCAAACTTTATAAATGCAAATATATTGTATACTCAATCTAATCGATATAATTTTAAGATAAAAATATGCTGTTAACTATAAAATCTTACTATTTTTGAGCTACTAAATGACAATGGTCTAAATGATTTTTAAAACGCTTATAATTGGTGCATGTGGTCAAATTGGTTCTGAATTGACTTTTAAATTAAGAGAGGAATTTGGCTCTGAAAATGTAATAGCAAGTGACATAAAAGAGAGCAACCTTAAGTTGGTAAAATCTGGACCATTCGAGATATTGGATGCTAAAAACTTTGAGCAAATAAAGGACTGTATTGTAAAAAACAATGTAAATACTGTTTATTTAATGGCTGCAATGTTAAGTGCTACTGGAGAAAAATTTCCAGAAAAAGCATGGGATTTAAACATGACCTCGTTGCTAAATGTACTTAATCTGGCTAAAGAAAAAATAATTGATAAAGTTTTTTGGCCATCAAGTATTGCAGTTTTTGGGCCAACCACTCCAAAAATAAACACTCCTCAAAGAACCATAATGGAGCCAACTACTGTATATGGAATTACCAAACAAGTTGGTGAGCGTTGGTGTGAATATTATTTTAATAATTATGGAGTTGATGTTAGAAGCATTAGATACCCAGGAATTATAAGTTGGAAAACTTTACCAGGTGGAGGCACAACAGATTATGCTGTTGATATTTTTCATAAAGCTATAAATAATGGTTATTACGATTGTTTTTTAACTGAAGATACAGCTTTGCCAATGATGTTTATGGACGATGCTATAAAAGCTACATTAGATATTATGAATGCTGAAGCTAATGATATTAAAATAAGATCTTCATATAATCTTGCTGCAATTAGCTTTACTCCAAAGCAATTGGCAAACGAGATAAAAAAACAAATCCCAGATTTTACAATTAATTATGAGCCAGATTTTAGACAAAAAATTGCAGACTCATGGCCAAACTCTATAGACGATACAGAAGCAAGACAAGATTGGGATTGGGAGCATACATATGATTTAGAAACCATAACTCTTGAAATGCTAAAACAGCTAAATGCACTTAAGTTTTTGGCAAGTGACGTGTCTTAAACTTGATAAAAAACAATTTCATTTGTTTTACCAATAATTATTATACTGCACTACTTAGTGTTATTTGTGTAACAATTGTTACTTTAATTTTTTTATTAGTTGCTTAGTTTTATCAGAATTACTTCAAAAAAACTAACTAACTAAAATTATGAGTAAACATTATCAAGTTTTGATTATTGGTGGCGGAACTGCTGGAATAATGGTTGCGGCTCAGCTTCAAAAAAAGAATAGTAAACTTAGTATTGCCATAATAGAACCATCCGAAACGCACTATTACCAACCAGCTTGGACTCTGGTAGGAGCTGGAACTTATAGTTATAATAAAACCGCTAAGTCAATGGCATCTGTAATGCCTAAAAATGCGACTTGGATTAAAGATTTTGCAACAGCTTTTAATCCAGAGAATAATTATGTTTCTACAAAATCCAACGGAAATATTAGTTACAATTATTTAGTAGTTGCTCCAGGCTTGGCATACGACTTTTCTTTAGTGCCTGGACTTGGCGATGCAATGGATAAAGGAGTTGTTTGTAGTAACTATACAGACCCTAATCATACTTGGGAAGTTATTAAAAATTTTAAAGGAGGAACAGCATTATTTACTCAACCTACCACACCAATAAAATGTGGTGGTGCTCCTCAAAAAATCATGTATTTAGCTGAAAGTCATTTTAAAAAATCAGGAGTTAGAAAGAAAACTGATGTTGTTTTTGCCACTGGTGGAAGCGTTATTTTTGGAGTAAAACCAATTGCTGAAACTCTTATGAAAGTTGTAGATAAAAAAGACATTAACCTTAGGTTTCACCATAAGCTAGTTGCAATTGATGCCGAAAAACAAATAGCTTGGTACGAGTTGGCAAAAGATGTCACTGCAGGAGGATGTGTGGTAATGTCTGGTGAAGATGATGATAAAATTTTAGATGGTAGCTTTCAATATAACTATAAAGATGTCAAAGTTACAGTAGATGGTAATAGGTATGGTATACATTACGATATGTTGCATACTGCACCACCATCTGTAGCTCCAAAATTTGTTCAAGATTCGTCATTGGTTAACGATTCGAAATGGTTAGATGTAAACCATAACACTTTGCAACATAATAAGTATGTCAATATTTTTGGACTTGGTGATGTAGCATCATTACCAACTGCAAAAACAGGAGCAGCAATCAGAAAACAAGTTCCTGTAGTTGTCGATAATATTTTATTGTTGTTCCAACAAAATAAAATAGGTAGTAAATCGTATAATGGATACTCATCTTGCCCTTTAGTTACCGATTATGGCAAAATGGTACTTGCTGAGTTTGATTATAGCAGTAATTTTACACCAGACCCTAAGTTAAAACAAATGCTAATTAATGATTCTTCTAAAGAGCATTGGAGACTTTGGATGTTAAAAAAGTATATGCTGCCTTATCTGTATTGGAATAAAATGTTGAAAGGACTTGATGTGTAATAAAACTTAATTATTTAATAGCAATAAAAAGAGGTTAAAGCTATAGTGTTTCGCCTCTTTTTTTTATGCTTTTTATATATTATTAATCAGTGCATATAAAAAGAAAGAAATACTTTACCAAATAAAAAACCCTGAAACAGATATTTCAGGGTTTTTAAGTGGTACCTCCAGGAATCGAACCAGGGACACACGGATTTTCAGTCCGTTGCTCTACCAACTGAGCTAAGGTACCTCGCCAAAGCGGTTGCAAATATATGTTCATTTTTATTATTCCCAAAAGAAAATCTATAAAAATTGGTATCAAATAAGGAACTTGATTTTTAGCCTTTAGTGTTAAGCTATTCTTAAATTCCCTTTTTCTAAAAATCAATATAATATATTACACATGGTTTTGTAAATTTACTCTTTTATAATGCTCATGAACCTTATTATCGATGTAGGAAATACCAAAGTTAAATTAGCGGTTTTTAAAGAACAGGAACTTATCAAAAAGGTTAATGCAACTCACAAGAACTTTATTAATAAGGCCTTTGAGCTTCAAAAAAAGTATCAAGATTTAAATCGTTGCATTGTTTCTTCAGTTGGTAAAATTTCAGATATAGACCAAGATAAACTATACTCAAGTTTTAATCCTTTGGTTTTAAGCAGTTCTACAGATATTCCTTTTAAAAACAATTATGAGACTCCAACAACTTTAGGAGTAGACAGAATAGCATTGGTTAGTGCGTCAGTAAACAAATATCCAGATAAAAACGTACTTGTTATAGACGCAGGAACCTGTATTACCTATGATTTTATTAATAGCGATAATGAATATCTTGGTGGAGCTATTTCACCAGGAATCAATATGCGCTATAAGGCCTTACATAATTTAACTGCTAAATTACCGTTATTACAAACAAAAAATCCGAAGGGTTTAATAGGAAAATCAACATCTGAATCCATTCATTCAGGAGTTATTAATGGAATTTTAAAAGAAATAGATGGTATTGTTCAGGATTATGAAAAAAAATATCAAGATTTAACAGTTATTTTAACAGGTGGAGATGCTAAATTCTTGTCTAAGCAATTAAAAAGTACCATATTTGCGAACTCAAATTTCCTTTTAGAGGGTTTAAACTTTATTTTAGAATATAATACGAACTGATGATTAAAAAACTTTGTACAGTTTTATTTGTCTTGCTTGCCTTAAATATACATGCACAAGAAGGTACAACGTCGCCTTATTCATTTTATGGGATAGGTAGCTTAAAATTCAAAGGAACTACCGAAAATAGAAGCATGGGTGGACTTAGCATTTACTCAGACAGTATACATGTTAACCTACGCAATCCGGCATCCTATGGTGGAAAAAGCCTAAAAGTAGCTGGTTATAATAACGAAAGTCGCCCTATAAAATTTACTGTTGGTGGCTCGCATAGCAGTACAAACTTAAAAACAAGTTCTGACTCTCAAAAAGCAAGTGCAACAACTTTTGATTATTTGGCATTGTCCATGCCAATTGGCAAATTAGGTATTGGTTTTGGCTTAATGCCTTATACTTCGGTTGGTTATAAATTAGAGTCAATTGATAATTCAGATATTGATAATCCAGACCTTTTAACCCATAGATATAGAGGTGAAGGAGGAGTAAACAAAACATTTTTAGGACTTGGCTATCAATTGACAAATGATTTAAAAATTGGTGTTGATGCAAGTTATAACTTTGGTAATATTCAAAATTCAGTTATTGAATTCTTGTATAATGACGAAAACGAGTTAATACAATATCAAAGTAGAGAAACCAATCGTTCAGACATTAGTGGCTTAAACTTTAATTTTGGTTTAAATTATTCGCCAATGATTTCAGATAAGCTACAATTAACAACGGCTTTCACATTTACGCCAAAGAGCGAACTTACTTCAAATAATCAAAGAACCATTGCAACAATAGTAATCAATCCTAATTCTGGGCAAGAATTTCCTGTCAATGAAATAGAACAAAATTTAGAAGCCAATGGACTTAAAACTACCACACTTACTTTGCCTTCTAAAACAGCTTTTGGAGCTGGTATTGGAGAGCCAAGAAAATGGTTTTTTGGAGCAGAATATACCATGTTAAAAACCAGTCAGTTCTCCAATCCTATATTCAGTATTGATAACGCTACTTTTGAAGATGCTTCAGAAATTGCAATAGGAGGATTTTATATTCCGCAGTATACATCATTCAATAAGTACTGGAAACGAGTGGTTTACAGGGCTGGAATGCGTTTTGAAAAAACTGGGCTTAATATTAATAATGAGTCTATAAAAGAGTTTGGCATGTCTTTTGGAGTAGGCATACCAGTTGGAAGTGTCTTCTCTAATGCCAACTTTGGTATAGAAGTAGGAAAAAGAGGAACAACAAACCAAAATTTAATACAAGAAAATTTTGTTAACTTCCACCTCAGTTTATCGTTAAACGATAGATGGTTTGAAAAACGAAAATTTAATTAACTAATTATTATATAAAACTCGAATTATGAAGACGAAAATTACACTACTGGTAACCTTGTTATTTTTAGGGCTTAATTTTGTAATAGCGCAAGGAAATGAAGAAGATATGGCTACCTTATCGCTCATGACTGAGTATGCCAAAGCTAAGAATTACGATGCAGCTTATGCTCCATTTATGGAAATAAGAAAAAGAAACCCAAAATATCACAGAGGAATTTTTACTTATGGCGAAAATATTTTAGAGCATAAAATAGAAAATTCTTCTGGAGCAGAAAAAGTAGCATTTATAATGGACTTGGTTAAAATGTGGGAAGAAAGACGTATGCACTATGCAAGCAAAACCGATGAAGGAGAGTTTTTAGCTAAAGCTTGCCAATTGCAGTATGACTATAAAAGTGAACTGAACATGACTGACAGTCAATTGTATGATTGTTTTGACAATGCTTTTAAAGCTGATCAAGCTACTTTTACCAACCCTAAGTCTTTGTACACTTACTTCAAGTTAATGGTAAATCTTTATGATGCAGGAAAAAAACCAGCTGAAGATTTATTTACAAAATACGATGAGATTTCAGAAAAAGTTGAGTCTGAAGTTAAAAACTATACTAAGTTGTTAAATAAGTATATACCTGCTGGCGATAGTGATGAAGAAATTAAGCTAAGTAAAAGTGATCAAAGAAAAGTTAACTCGTACACAAGTTACTTAAATGCTTATGACCAAATTTCTTCTGGTATGGATAAAGATTTAGGAGATCGCGCCAATTGCGAAAACTTAATTCCTTTGTACAATAAAAACTATGAGCAAAACAAAAACGATGGCTTATGGTTGCAAAGAGCCATGAACAGACTGTACACCAAAGAGTGTACAGACGATCCATTATTTGTTAAAATAGTTGAGCAAAAAAACAACCTTGAACCTAATGCTGATACAGCTTATTATTTAGGATTGTTAAAAGAAAAGAATGGTAAAGATTCTGAGGCCTTAACTTATTATAACCAAGCTGTAGACTTACAATCTGATGATTATGAAAAAGGTAAAATCCTTTACAGAATTGCTACAGGCTTTAAGAAAAAAGGTAGTTATGGTCAAGCAAGAACTTATTACCAAAAAGCTATAGCTGCAAGTCCATCAATGGGTAAAGCACATTTAGCAATAGCGCAAATGTATGCAAGTAGTGCCAATAGTTGTGGTGATGATAACTTCACAAGGAGAGCCGTTTTTTGGTTAGCTGCAGATGAAGCAAGAAAAGCAGGTAGAGTAGATGCTAACTTAAGTAAAGATGCTGCTAATACTGCTGCAAACTATATGGCAAAAGCACCAAGCAAGAGTGAAATTTTCTCTTCTGGTCGTGATGGAGAAACCATTAATATAGGTTGTTGGATAAGCAGAAGTGTAAAAGTGCCAAAACTATAATGATATTCAAAATATTAGATATTAAATTTTGCATAGTCACAGTATTTACTGTGACTATGTTTTTTGGATGCAAAGACAACTTTAAAGAAGTTCAAAGCATTGGCATTGTAGATAGTGGTCCACTTTCTATTGCCGAACACATCGATACAAAATATACTGACGATGGAATTTTAAAAATGAATTTAAAAAGCGCCAAAATGCTTGATTTTTCAAATAGAGATTTTGCCTTTTTTGAATTTCCAGATGGTGTAGACCTTGATATTTATGATGATGATAACAACAAAAGCAATGTTATTGCAGATTATGCCTTGGTTTACACACAAACCGATTTAATAGACCTTAGAGGTAATGTGGTGCTCAGAACACATAGCAATGATACCTTGTTTGCTGAGCAATTATACTATGACCAAAAGACTGAATGGCTTTTTACCAACCAACCAGTGAGGTTTAGAACAAAAAACGAAATCATAAACGGAAATGGTTTTGACTCCAACAGGAATTTTACTAATGCCGAAGTTTTAGAAACTCACGGAGTTATCTATATAGACGAATAATACGTATCTTTGCGTATAATTTAGAAACAATGAAATTACTTCAGTTTTTGCAATACGCATATTTGTTTTTTGTTGTATTGTTTTTATACGATGCCATAAGCAATTGGAACATTGACAGGAATCGTTCTTATATGTCACTGTTTTTTGCAGCAATAGCAGTGTTTATGTTCTTCTTTAGGAAAAAGTACAGGAAACGATTTGAAGATCGTGGTAAACTTTAACCATGAGTTATCAAGTTATCATAATTATATTATCGTTGCTGTTTTCAGCATTTTTCTCTGGCATGGAGATAGCCTATGTGTCATCAAACAAAATTCATATCGAAATTGAGAAAAAGCAAAGTGGTTTGCTGGCAAAAGTCCTATCAAAACTAACGGTAAAACCTTCAAAGTTTATTGCCACAATGCTAATTGGCAATAACATAGCCTTAGTTATTTATGGGTTTTTTATGGGAGATTTGCTGGTCAATTGGTTTCAGACCATGTTGCCTTCCGATTACCAAATTATAAATGTTGCCCTTACCGATTTTAACCTTTTAACACAAACAGTAATTTCCACATTTATTATACTAATAACTGCTGAGTTTTTACCTAAAGTATTCTTCCAAATCTATTCCAACCTATTGTTAAAAATATTTGCAGTTCCAGCCTATGTTTTTTATGTACTATTCTCGTTTATTTCAGATTTTGTAATCTGGATTTCAGATGTGGTGCTAAAGAATTTTTTTAAAACAGATGGCGATCAAGTACAATTGGCTTTTTCTAAAGTAGAGCTTGGCAACTATATAAGCGAGCAAATGGAATCTGTTGAAGAAAAGGATGAAATAGATAGCGAAATCCAAATTTTTCAAAACGCATTAGAGTTTTCTGATGTTAAGGCTCGAGAAGTCATGATACCAAGAACCGAACTTGAAGCTACCGAAATACACAATTCTATTAAATCTTTAAGTGATCAATTCGTGTCTACAGGTTATTCAAAAATTTTAGTTTATAAAAATACTATAGACGATATTTTAGGATATGTACACTCTTTTGATTTATTCAAAAAACCAAACACCATAAAATCTATAGTAATGCCAGTTGAGTTCGTGCCAGAAACAATGTTGGTAAAAGATATTTTAAACCTATTAATTAAGAAACGCAGAAGTATGGCTGTAGTTTTAGACGAATATGGTGGCACTTCGGGAATTATAACTGTTGAAGATATTGTTGAAGAACTTGTTGGAGAAATTGAAGACGAACACGACAGTATAGAACTTATAGAAGAAAAGCTTAACGACAAAAATTTTAAATTCTCTGCACGTTTGGAGGTTGATTATCTTAATGAAACCTATAATCTCGAACTTCCTGAAAACGAAAATTACGAAACTCTGGGCGGAATGATCGTGAACTTTACTCAAGGAATACCAGAGCAAGCTGCCGAAGTAAAAATAAACAATTACCTTATTAAAATTTTAGAAGTTTCCACTACTAAAATAGACCTTGTTTTGCTGCAAATTCTCGATGACGAGTAAATTTCCCACAAGAACCAAATTAATACGATAAAGGGCTTTTATAATTTAATAGAAAATGGTATTTTCGCCCACTATATTTAATAAAATTAATAAAATCAATGGCAATTTTAAATAAAATTAGACAACGCTCTCTGTTTTTAATATTGGTTATAGCGTTGGCGCTTTTTTCGTTTGTATTAGCAGACTTGTTTAAAAACAGTAGCGGATTCTCAAGTAAAGCTCAAAATGTTGTAGCTACCATAAATGGCATAGATATAGATCGTGAAGATTTTATGAACAGGGTCGAAAACACACAAAGACAGTTCGGCAACTCTATGACCAGCACACAAGCAATGAACAATGTTTGGAACCAAGAAGTTAGAAAAGCTGTATTTGAAACTCAATATGAAGAGCTAGGCTTAACAGTTGAAAGAGATTATATCAGAAACCTATTGAGCCAAAACCTTGGAGGCTTTGATGAATTTAAAGACGAAGCTGGAAATTTTGATGAAAATAAACTGAACGAATTTATAGCTAACCTAAAAGCTATTCAACCAGAAGTAGCCTTATTAAATGGTTCCCCAATAAACTATGAAGCTTGGACAAATTTTGAGGCAAATATTGCAACTTCAGGCAAAGAGCAGATGTACACTAATATGGTAAAAGCTGGATTAGTTGGTACTCTTGCAGATGGCGAGTTGGACTATAAGTTAGAAAATGATAATGTAGACATTAGGTTTGTACAAATTCCTTTTACCTCAATTCCTGATAGTACTATTACTGTTTCAGAAAGTGACATAAAGGCTTATATGAACAAAAACAAAGATAAGTACGAGGTTGATGAGTCGAGAGACCTTTATTTTGTTCAGTTTAAAGAGGAACCTTCTTTAGAAGACGAAGAAGCTGTAAAAAGAGAAGTAGCTTCATTAGTAAACGGCAAAACAGACAATCCTACTACCACCGAAATTGACGAAACAGAAATTGGGTTTAAAGATACTGATGACGAAGATAGCTTTTTAGCTGAACATTCTTCAGTTAAACTTTATAATGACTATGTCTTTAAAAGCACATTGCCAACAGCTGTTGCAGATAGCATATACAATTTGAATGTTGGTGAAGTTTATGGGCCTTACAAGTCAGGTAACTCATATATCGCCACCAAATTAATCGATACTAAGCAAGTACCTGATTCTGTAAAAGTTCGTCACATATTGATACCATTCGTTGGAGCTACAAGAGCAGATGCAACAGTTGTTAAAACTGATGAGGAAGCTAAAAAAACAGCAGATAGTATCTATAATGTAATAAGAAGCAATCGTTCAAAATTCAAAGATTTATTAGATTTATCATCTGACAAAGTAAGCAATGAAAAAGATGGTGAAATTGAGTTTGCTTATACTGATAGCTTTGCTCCAGAATTTAGAGATTTTTCATTTGAGAATAAAGTAGGCGATTTAAAAGTGGTAAAAACATCTTTTGGATATCACATTATTGAAGTATTAAGCAAAGGAGATAAACAAAAAGCAGTGAAAATAGGGAATTTGTCAATTCTTATCGAACCATCAGAACAAACTATAGACGATGTGTATAACAAAACATCAAAGTTTGAAATTGCTGTTGCTAACGGAGTATTTCAAGATGTTGCTCAAGAAAATGGTTATACAGTTAAACCAGTAAGTAATATAAAAGAGTTGGATGAAACAATTCCTGGTTTGGGCTCACAACGTGCCATGGTACGTTGGGCTTTTGAAGATGGAGTAAAAGTAGGAAGTGTTAAGCGTTTTAATATTCAAGGAGGAGGTTATGCAGTTGCTGTAGTAAGTTCTATAAATAAAGAGGGCTTGATGACTACTGAAAAAGCTTCAGTTACAGCTTTACCAGCTATTAGAAAAGAAAAGAAGGCTGCTTTGATAAAAGAAAGAATTTCTGGAAGCACTTTAGAAGAAGTGTCTGCAAGTGAGGGTCAAACCATAAAAACTGCTGCTGCTGTAAATATGAAAAATCCAACGTTATCAGGTGCTGGTAGAGAACCTTATATTGTTGGAGCTGCATTTGGTTTGCAAGAAGGTCAGACTTCTAAATTATTGACTGGTAATTTGGGTATGTATATGGTGCAGGTAACTAAGGTTAAAAATGCCGAAGAATTACCAAGCTACCAAGCTGCTGCCAATAGAGTTGGAACTGCAAAATCAAACAATGTAAGTACAACTCTGTTCAATGCTTTAAAAGAAGCTGCTAAAATTGAAGATAATAGAGCTACTTTTTATTAATAATTCAAATAAAAATAATTACAAAAGAGCCTAAAAAGGCTCTTTTTTTTATAATATCATGTCGCTGTAAGGAATAATAGTCTGGTATCCTTTTTCTTTAAAATAATTCATATCATCAAGAGTTCCAGTTGCTAAAACAAAATCGCCTCCCCAAGCACCAAGACTTTTAATAGCACCTGAATAATCTGAAAACAAAGTAGATTTTACAGTTGGTAAGTTAATAAGCTTTGAAATTATTTGTTCATGTTTAGAGATTAAAGTTTCGAACTCAGAAATTGAAGAGCAATTAACAATGCTTTCTGTTATTACATCTATTTCATTAATAGTGTTATTTAAATTGCTCTTATTTGATCTATATTGCTCTATACCTTCTCTGCTATTTTGTTTTTTATTAAGGTGAACAAAAAATAGCTCATCTTTAAAAGGTGGATTAAATTCAATAGGCTTAATAGCCCTTTTACATTCCTTTAATTTGTTTTGATAAATAATAGGATGGTCATGTTTAGCGCAAGCAATATCATAACCACTACCACCAAAAGTAAGTTCTAATAATTCAAAAGCATCAACATTAGCCCAATTAGCAACATTGTTAATTAAGGTTGAAGAACTTCCTAAACCAAAATTATTAGGGAAATCAAGTTTTGTTGTGATATTGAATCCATTTTCATTACTTAAAAAATCTGGATTTAATTGCTTGGCTGTATTTAAAATCTGAATGATTCTTTTCTCAATGTCACTTTTTGAATTTAAGGTTATAGTTTTCTTTAGCATTGAAAATTTAGCCTTAAACCAAACATCTCCTTTATAATCTATACTTTTCCAAAGGAGTTGAGGGTTTTCAATAGTTTCAACAGTTAAATTCTGACCAAATTTTGTAGGTAATGCCAAGGCTTTAGCACCATCTAGCACAACATACTCTCCGGTTAATAATAACTTTCCGTTACTTTTATAGGTTGTCACTATTGTCTAAGTTTTTCAATGGCTTCTACCACTGCATTATGAGTTACTACATGAGTTTTAAAATGCTCAACGAGAGCCTTTTTTTCTTCGTTGTTTGCATTGTGCTGATTTAAAATATTCATCAAATGCATTTTCATGTGTCCTTGCTGTATTCCAGTAGTAGTTAGCGAACTTAGGGCAGCAAAGTTTTGTGCCAAGCCAGCAACAGCAACAATTTGCATAAGTTCTTTAGCGTTTGGTTTTCCTAAAAGCTCTAAAGATAATTTTACTAATGGATGTAAATTTGTTAGTCCTCCAACTGTTCCTAAAGCTAAAGGGATTTCTATCCAAAATTTAAAAACACCATCAACAATCGAAGCATGAGTTAAACTAGTATAACGACCATTTCGAGAAGCATAGGCATGCACTCCAGCTTCAACAGCTCTAAAATCGTTTCCAGTTGCAAGTACAACAGCATCAATTCCATTCATGATGCCTTTGTTGTGTGTTACAGCTCTGTAAGGTTCAATTTCCGCAATTTTTATGGCTTGTAAAAACTTGTTTGCAAAGTCTTCAGGAGCTATATTTTCATCTTCATTAAGTTCAGAAACCTTGCAGCTTACTTCGGCTCTAACTAAACAATTTGGCACATAGTTAGATAATATACTCATTACAATTTCAATATCGGAAGAACTTAAATGTTCAAAACTATTGGCATTTTCTTTAAATGTTTTTGCAAATTGTTCTAAGCAGGAGTTTATAAAATTTGCTCCCATTGCATCTTGGGTTTCAAACGATGCATGAAGCTGGTAGTAATTGTCTAGTAAATCTGTTTTGTCAACCAATTCAATATCTAATATACCTCCTCCACGTTTTTCCATATTTTTCGTTATGAATTTGGTATCAGAAATTAGTTGAGGTTTTATGTAGTTAAAATAAGATTTAAGTAAATCAAGGTTGCCTTTATACATAAAATGCACCTGACCAATTTTAGTAGTGGAAATTACTTTAGTTTTAAAACCACCTCTATGTAACCAAAACTTTGCAGCTTTACTAGCTGCTGCAACCACAGAGCTTTCCTCAATAGTCATTGGTATGGTATAGTATTTGCCATTTATTAAAAAATTTGGAGCAACACCAAGTGGTAAATAGTAATTGGTTATTGTGTTTTCTATAAACTCGTCATGCAAGCTTTGTAGTTTTGCATTGGTATTCCAATACTGTTTTAAAATAGATTTTGCATCTTCAGAATTCGAAAAATAAGCATCTACAATCCAATCGATTTTATCAGATTTAGAGAGTTTAGAAAAACCAGAAACAAATTTTGCCATGAATAGAACAAATAAAGCGCAAAGATACTATTCTTACAAGATAACTCATTAAATTGTTAAAATCTTGAGCAATTTATCTGGTTTAGTAATAGATTGCTCAAAAATGGTTGTAATAATCAATGCGTTTTTTTACATTGCAGCAACAATAAGGCAAGCTTATTTTAATTTATGAACCGAATAAACATTAAAAATGACATGACTTCAGTCTTATTTTATTCGGATTTTATTCACTCTAAAATTACTAACTAATAACTATACAAATGGCAGATATTGTTAAAAATTCTGAAGAACAAGAATTATTTGGTCACCCAAAAGGGCTATTTTATTTATTCTTTGCTGAACTATGGGAACGTTTCAGTTTCTATGGAATGAGAGCTTTGTTAACGCTTTACATGGTTCAAGAAATATTTAAAGCTTTAGCAGAACGTGATACAGCAACTGCTGTTGTATATGCTTCTTATGGCTCTTTGGTTTATGCTTCGACTGTAATTGGTGGAAGGATTTCTGATAAAATTTTAGGAATGCGAAGCTCAATCTTTTTAGGAGGAGTGTTAATGGCATTAGGACATTTTGTTTTGGCTATTGAAAATAATATAGCCTTCTTTTTGGCACTATCATTTATTATAGTTGGGAATGGTTTTTTTAAACCCAACATATCTACTTTTGTAGGTTCACTTTATAAAGATGGTGATACTAGGAAAGATTCAGGATTTACTATTTTTTATATGGGAATTAATATAGGAGGATTTGTGGCACCTTTACTATGTGGATGGTTAGGTCAAACCTATGGATGGCATTATGGTTTTGGTTTGGCAGGAATAGGAATGTTAACAGGTTTAATTTTCTTTTGGAGTGGAATTAAGAAAAATGTTTTTGGACAAAACGGTTTGCCTCCTAATCCTGAGATTTATGAAAAGAAAATTTTAGGAATACCTCAAAAAACATTTGTTCCAATAGTGGCATTTTTGTCTGCACCAATAATTGCATATATATTATCATCTTACAAAGCAATAGCCAATGGAGAGTCGTTTTTAGGAGACGAAACTATTGTTGGATTACTTTTTAAAATCATAGGCGTAGCAGTTGTACTTTATATGGCTTTCATAATGTTTAATGCTACTTTAGAAGAACGTAAGAAATTATTTATGGCTGTATTGATTACTTTTTTTATGACATTGTTTTGGGGTTTTCATGAACTTTCAGGGAGTGTAATAACATTATTTGCTTCTAGAAATGTTGATCTGTCTATTATAAATGCTAGTCAAACAAATGCCTTAAATTCTATGTTTATAATCATTTTAGCCATTCCAATATCTTTGCTGTGGGCTTATCTTTCTAAGAGAGGTTTAAACCCAAGAACTCCTTATAAGTTTGGTTTAGGCTTAGTGTTAGCTGGAGTTAGCTTTTATGTTCTTGCTTTAAGTGGTGGAAGTGCAAATGAGAACGGGATGGTACCTATGTGGTATCTTTTTGCAATGTACTTTATTATTTCTGTAGGCGAATTATTTATGTCTCCAGTTGGTTTGTCTAAAATTACAGACCTGTCTCCAAAACGTATAGTAGCGTTTATGATGGGAATTTGGTTTTTGTCTTCGGCTTATGCATTTCAAATAGTTGGGTTCATATCCAAACAATTAGCTGTAGAAAGTACAGATGCAAATGTTGGTGGTTTTGACACTCTAAATATTTATATAGATGGATTTGCTCTTATTGCAAAATATGCTATTGGAGCTGGACTTGTAGTACTTGTGTTCGGCCCACTCATGAAGAAACTTATGGGTAAAGTGCATTAATTAAAATATAAACTTTTTATCATGAACGATACTTCAACAGAACAGTTTTTTAAGAGTACAGTTTTAGGGCATCCTTCTGGATTGTTTGTCCTGTTTTTTACCGAAATGTGGGAACGCTTTTCATATTATGGAATGCGTTCATTACTTATATTATTTTTTACAGCATCTTTAATGGATGAAGGTTGGGGCTGGCCAAGAGAATGGGCTTTATCAATTTTTGGAACTTATACAGGCTTGGTCTATCTGTCTACTATGGTAGGTGGTTATTTTGCAGATAAAATCATTGGTTATCGTTATGCTGTTGCTATTGGTGCATTGCTAATGACACTTGGTCATGTTTGCATGGCTTTAGAAACACAGTTCTTTATTTATACAGGGCTTACATTGTTGGTTTTTGGTAGTGGTTTTTTTAAGCCAAATATGACCTCGATTATTTCAGAAATGTATAAAAACCATCAACATAAAAAGGATGGTGCCTACACTATTTTTTATATGGGAGTTAATGCTGGTGCTTTTTTAGGAATATTACTTTGTGGTTATTTAGGTGAAAAAGTTAGTTGGAGTATTGGTTTTGGATTAGCTGGATTTTTTATGTTATTCGGATTATTGCAATTTTGGTTTTCTCAGAACATATTTGGACATATTGGATTAAAACCAACAAAGGAATCTAAAGCTGCTCAGCTACAAGAGGATACTGATAAAAGAAATCCGTTTACCACTTGGCAATTGGTTTTAGTTGGGTTATCAAGTTTATTTGGTTTGTTGTGGCTTATTAATTCTCCTGCATCTAAAATATCTAGAGGGAGTTTCAATATGTTCGATTTTGAAATAGCTGGATTAGGAGGAAACGATGTTGTTATTCTTTCAGCTTTTGTAATGTTTATCGTTTTACTGGTTTACAGATTAACTCAATATTCTAAAATAACAAGAGATAAAATGATTGCAATTGCATTCTTTTGCTTTCTGATTATTTTTTTCTGGGGAATTTTTGAACAAGCTCCAGGCACTTTAACCATTTTTGCCAACGATTATACAGACAGGGTTTTAACAGGAAATTCTAGTTTAATATTCCTTATTATATATACTTTAATTGCAGTTGTCCCTTTAGCCATAATAAATTGGGTTTTGATAAAACTTTTTAAACAAACCTTTAAAAAATATGGTTTAGCAAATATTATTTTAGCTACCAGTTTTATTGTAATCTGGTTAATTACTTTTTGGATGCTTATTAATGAATGGTATATGGCTGGATTTTTAGAACTGTCAGATGGATTCAGAGAGTTCTTAACCATTGAAAAAAGTTTAGAACCTTTAACAGAAGTTAACGCTACATTTTTTGCAATTTTAAATTCACTTTACATTATCACATTTGCACCACTATTCTCAAAATGGTGGGAAAGTAAGTATAATCCAACAGCTAATATGAAATATGCCATAGGTATGTTTTTATTAGCATTAGGAATGGCTTGTGTTGCTTTTGGTGCTGGAGGTATTGAAGCTGGAGCAAAGACTGCGTCAGTGAGCATGATTTGGTTGGTGCTGGTTTATTTATTTCATACACTTGGCGAGCTGTGTATCTCTCCAGTTGCTTTATCGTTGGTGAGTAAATTATCTCCAGCAAGAATGATTGCTTTTATGTTTGGAGTATATTATTTAGCAGTTGCAATAGGAATGAAGTTAGCTGGTGTTTTTGGAGAAAACGTTGATAAAATTGCTGACGAAAAAGGAATCAGTTACTTTTTCTGGATGCTAACAACCATTGCAGCAATATTAGGAGTATTCTCGATAGTGATGCAACCTGTTATAAAGAAACGCATGCATGGCGTCAGATAATCGATAAATTCGTTAAAATAAACGTAAAACGCTCTATTTTAGGGCGTTTTTTTGTATTTTGGCATACATTTCGCCTCAAGTTTAACAAAAGCCCAAAAGAAATGAAAACATACTTATTTTTATTTGCATTGGTATTTACTGGCTTTATAAGTGCACAAGAAATCAATTGGATGACACTTGAAGAAGCCGTAGCCATGCAAAAGAAAAATCCTAAAAAAATAATGATGGACGTTTACACTAACTGGTGTGGTCCTTGCAAAATGCTTGATAAAAACACCTTTCAAAACAAAGATGTAGCAGATTATATAAACAAGCACTATTACGCTGTTAAATTTAATGGCGAAGGTAACGACATTATAAAATTTAATGGCAAGGAGTTTAAAAACCCTCAGTACAACCCTGAATTGGCAAATAGACGAAACAGTTCGCACCAACTTACTGCATATTTTAGAGTTAATGCATACCCAACAATGGTATTTATTGACGAACAAGGAGGTTTTATATTCCCATTAAGAGGCTATAAAACTCCACAACAGTTAGAGTTGTACTTAAAAATGTTTAAGAACAACGATCATTTGGATATGAAGACTCAAGAACAATTTAATGAGTACTACAAAGCTTTTAAGCCAGAATTTTCAGAAAAATAAATCAATATTCAATAATAAAAGCTCCCTTTTCACTGGTTTTGTGGAAAGGGATTTTTTTTGCCTCACAGGTAGCTTTCCATCTGTTTTGATAACTCGTGTAATTACTTCCATCGCTAATAATGAGTTCTGGTTGTAAACTATCAATAAGCCTATTCAAATTTATTTTTGGAGAATTTCGAAGTAGAATAAAATTTGGTCTAAACGTTAATGATTTATAAATACTTAAACTATCTATAACTAAAAGTATTTTGTTGTCTACTTGATAGATATTTTTAATAGAATCAAAGCGTGTTGTTTTAATATTTGAACCTACTTGATAATTGGTAATAGTTTTGTCAATGTTTAAAATAGAATCATTTAAATTATGATGTATTTGAAGCGTGTCATTGACTTTAAAACCTAATATGGAGTATCGCGATTTGTGAAAAATTAGAAATTCTTGATTTGTATTTGTTTTTAATTGATAAATAAAATAAATCTGTCCGATAATAATGATAAACAAAAGTAAACGAAGGCTTTTAAACGACTTCTGAATAAGTGTTGCCAAAATAGTCACTATTAACAGATAGCTTAATATAACTTGATTGATGCTGAAAGAAATGTTTTGCAGTAAAAAAGTTTCTTGATTAGAAATCCATTGTACAAAACTGTTCATCCCAGAAATTATTGAGGCATAAAATTCTGCAAAAAACTTAGGGAGAATATTAATTGAAGCTAAAGTAATAACTACAATGCCTAAACCTAAAATAATTCCCAAAAATGGGATTATAACTAAATTGGATAGCCAGAACAATCCTGGAAATTGATGAAAATAATACAGACTTATTGGAACTACTCCAAATTGGGCAGCCAAGGTTACTGTAAAAATATTCCAGAAAAAATCAACGATTTTATTCTTAGGTTCATATAGCTTGTAAATTAAGGGCTGAATGGATACAATGGCAAGCACAGCCAAATAACTCATTTGAAAGCCAACATCAAATAAAAAATTCGGATTAATAAGTAGTAATACAAAAGCAGATATAGATAGAGTATTGTAAATATTGGTTTGGCGCTTGTAATGCATTGCAATAGCAATAATGCTAAACATTGTAACAGCTCTGGTAACCGAAGCTGATAAACCTGCTACAATAGCAAAGCACCACAGTAAGGCAATAATTATTATTGTTTTTGTTTGCCTTCCACGTTTAAAATATTCTAATGGTTTTAATAGTTGGTTTAGCAAAAGCAAAATAATACCAATATGTAACCCAGAAAGTGCCAAAATATGTATGGCTCCAGCCTCAGAATAACTTTCATAAACTTCCATTGAAATGTCTTTCCTTTGCCCTAAAAGCAAGGCACTTATTATGGCATATTCATCTGAGCTAAAACTGTATTGCTTTAGCTTTGACTGTATGTGTTCTCTTAATTTGGCTGCATAACCATAAATGGTATGTTTGTTTTTTGAAATTTGTAGCAATTCATCGTTTGAAGTGTATAATTGAAGATAGATATTTTGCTTTTTTAAATAGTTTTTGTAATTAAATTGATAAGGGTTTAATGGAGAATGAATCTCTTCGAAATGAGTTTTGGCAATGTATATGTCATCTACTTTAAGCTGTTTTGTTGTTGAATCTTTTTTGACATTAATCAACGATTTTCCAGAAACAATTTTTGAGTTAATCTCTAAAACATCAATTATATACTTATCATTGTAATTGCTTGATTTTAATATTTCTCTGATTCTAAAAATGATTGTATTAGAAGCAGAATCTGTTAAAGCAATATTATAGGTAAAATGATTTTTATATTGCTTGTCATCTTGTATTGAGGTTTTAAAAATTCCTATCAAAATCATACACCAAAAAGCACATATACCAAACCAATACGAATACTTATAACTATTTCGCAACACAAAAAACACAATCCCAAAAATAATAAGCGAAAATCCTAAAAAACTCAATGCAGTTTTAAGACCAATTGGAAATAAATGGCCAATAAGGATGCCCAAAATAAGGCAAAAAACAAGCTTGATAATTGCAAAATCGAGCAACTTCATTTAGTTTGAATAAATCAAATAGAAAACGGTTTGCAAAAATTAAGTTTAGGGAGAATTAAACTTTTGTGTTTGCAACCTTAGGGTAGTTCAAGATACAAAAAATTACAATACTCTGCGTGCTTGCACAAAGGCATAATACCAATAACGTTCTTTAAGTCTTGAGGTTATAACACCATTGCTGGTTGATGCATGTATAAAGGCAACATCATCATTAATCACATCTGTTACAATGCCAACATGGTTTACTTTTCGGCTGTTTTTTCTTGTTGCAAAAAATAGCAAATCACCTTTTTTTACTTCTTTTAAATCAATCCAATCACCTGTTTTTGATAAATCTGTTGTAGTTCTTGGGAGTAATATGTTTTCGCTTTTGTAAGAGGTAAAAATTAGCCCAGAGCAATCCATTCCTTTTTTGGTTGTGCCACCATATTTATACCTTACACCTTCAAATTGTTGGGCATAATCAACAATGTTTGAGGCAACTGGGTTTTCGTCAGATGCTTCTACTGTTTTACTCGTTTCAGATTTTTTAGTGATAATTTTTGCTTGCCTTGCAGATTTACAAGACGAGAAAGAAATGATGAGGCACAGGAGCAGTATTCTTCTCATGGCTCTAAAATAATTATTTATACTTAAAAAAACATCTATTAAATAAATTTAGATACAACTGTTGTTTAATTGCAGCTAAAACTAATGAGAATGTTAATTGTGAGTTAAAATAAGGTTCTTTATTAAACTTATTGGGTTTGTTATAGTCCAAATACCAAAACAAATAAAATAAACAAACACATGAAAAAGGTATTAACAATCGTTGCCATACTAATTACTTTTGGTGTGACTTCACAAGATGAAGGAAACAAAACCACTCAAAGACAAGGCAAAGAAAGGATGAAAAGAATGGAAAAGTTAAATGACTTTTCGCCAGAAGAAATTGCAACACTGCAAACCAAAAAAATGGCTTTGCATTTAGATTTATCAGAAGCGCAACAAAAGCAAATTCAAGCTTTACATTTAGAGCAAGCCAAAGCCAGAAAAGTCCAAATGGAAGCAATGAAAAAAATGAGGGAAGAAGGAAAGGAATTACAGCTATCTAAAGAAGAGCGTTTTGACAGAGCCAATAAACAATTAGACAATAAAATTGCCATGAAGGCTAAGATGAAAGATATTTTAAGCAAAGAGCAATATGAAAAATGGGAAAAAAGCAATGCTTTTAAAGGCAATCAACGTATGAAAATGCGTAAAATTGATGGTGAAAAAAGAAAACAAAGACATTAAGACTTGATTGATTAGTTTGATTTTTGGAGGAAATTATTGGCTACAATAGTTTCCTCCTTTTTATTATCAATTTAAAGGGTAAAAAACTGCAATTTTATTGCAACTACTTTAGTTACATTGAACTTTTTACTTAAAATGAATGTCATTTCGAACGTAGTGAGAAATCTCATCATAGATTCAAAAATTATAAGATTCCTCCTCGTTCCTCGTTCGGAATGACAGGCTAACTCAAAAAAAGAATTTTATTTTTTTATTTAAGACTATGGATTTTAAATCCATAGTGGTTTTATTTTCAATCAATTAATTGGACTTTATTTTTAAGGTCTGTCCAATACTTATAGTATTGTCTTTAAGATTGTTAAGTTTTTGAAGCTCTGTAATACTCAATCCATATTTTTTGGAGATAGAGTATAAGGTGTCACCTTTTATAACAGTATGTTCAGCGACAATTTCAGGTTCTGGTTCAACTATAAATTCATAGTCGTTTCCTAAAACCAATTTATCGTATTGATGTAGTTCATAACGTTCAATTAAGCCAATAAGTTTTTCAGGATATTTCCTATCTGTAGCGTAACCAGCTTTTCTAAGTTCTTTTGCCCAATTTTTGTAGTCGGACTTTTTTAGCTCAAACAATTTAGAGTAACGCTTTCTATTTACTAAAAACTCTGAATGATCTTTAAACGATGTTTCAGCCGAAACATATTTTCTAAAACATTCTTGTCGCTCATCATCATCATGATAAATCTTATCTCCAGTCCAATCGTGGCATTTAATCCCAAAATGATTGTTTGCTTCAATAGCCAATCTACCTTTTCCAGAACCAGATTCTAAAATACCTTGTGCCAATGTAATACTTGCAGGAATGCCATAGCTTATCATTTCTTTCATGGCAATATCTTTGTACACTTCAATATAATGCGAAGTACTGTTAATAACTGGGTTTTCAATTGTAGCTCTGTCAATTGTTTCAATGTCATTGTTATTAGTTTCTTCTTTTTGAGGTTCTTTATTTGTTATAACCTCTTTACGTTGTTCCGATTTTTTTGTAACAATTTTTTTTCTCGAACCACAACCAGTACACAATGCGAACAATAAATAAACAGCAAATAATTTTTTCATTATTGTAATATTAAAGGCAGATTTTTTTGTTTTAATTTTAAATTCATTCCATCAATTCCTTGTAAACCTCCTGTATGAATGGCTAATATTTTTGTTCCTTTTTTAAAGGTATTCTTATTTATTAAGTCTATTATTCCAAACATCATTTTTCCAGTATAAATAGGATCGAGTTGAATTTGATGTTCGTATTTAAACTTATTAATAAACTCAACCAGCTCATTATTTATTTTAGCATAACCTCCAAAATGATAATCTGAAACAAGGTTCCAATTGGATTTGGTTGTAAATTTACCGATTTCCTTTTGTAAAAAATCACCTTTTAACGCTGGAAAGCCTAATATTTTTTGATGAAGTTCAGAAGCATTGATTAAACCTGAAATTGTTCCTCCAGTTCCTACTGCACAACAAATAATATCAAATGTTTTATCTTCAACAGTTAGAATTTCCTCGCATCCTTTTATTGCCAACGAATTGGTACCACCTTCCGGAATGAAATAGAATTCTCCGAACTCATTTTTTAAAGCATTTAAGAATTCTGATGAAGTTTTATCTCTGTAAACTTCTCTTGAAACAAATTTAAACTTCATACCACATTGTTGAGCAAACTTTAGTGTCGGATTTTTAGAAATCTTTGACTCTAATTCTTCACCTCTAATCACACCAATAGTATTAAAACCGAATTCTTTTCCTGCTGATGCTACAGCTGCAATGTGATTAGAGTAAGCACCTCCAAAAGTTAATAAAGTATCCTTTTTTTGGTTTTGAGCTTCAATAATATTGTATTTTAATTTTCTGTACTTGTTTCCAGAAATAAAAGGATGAGTTTTATCTTCTCTTTTTAAATAGAGTTCTATGCCAAGTGTTTTGGGTAGTTCAATAGGTTGATTATTGGTTTTTAAGTTAAATGGCATTTTTGCGAATATACTTTAAAAATTGCCAGAATGATCTGTGTTTTAAATAAGAAACATCATGTTCATTACAATAGGCTTCTTGCTCAAATGAAATATTTCTGTAAGCCAAATTCCAATTTTTATGCTGAATAAATCTTATGAAAAATTCAATCAAATAAAATACATAAAAAGGGATAACCAATAACTCTAATTGCTGTCTCAAGTGAATTTTTTCATGGTTTATAAGAGTATCTCTGTGCTTTAAATCTTCCGATTTTAAAAACACAAATGGGAATAATGTTATGCTTGAATATCCCTTTGGAACAATATGTTTATAAATCAAAATCATAACTAAAGCTCAACAAAAATCTTTCCAAATTACATTATCTTTGTAAGATATGAAGAAAATTGTCCCAATTGAAGAAGGAGATTATTATTTATCACCAGAAGGCTATAAGGTGTTTACAGAGCAATATCATTTAAAACGCGGTTATTGCTGCGAAAGTAATTGTAGGCACTGCCCTTATGGCTTTAATAAAAGCAAAACAAAGACAAGCTAATGCAAACGGTTAAAATGACATTTAAAGAACAGATATTAGAAGGTATACCTTCTCAACTTCCAGAAGCTAAACCTTATGATGTTTCAATAAATCATGCTCCTAAAAGAAAAGCAATCCTAACTTCAGAAGAGCAAAAGCTTGCACTTAGAAATGCATTGCGCTACTTTGAACCAAAGCATCATGCTGAATTGTTGCCTGAATTTAAGAACGAGTTAGATACTTATGGACGAATTTATATGTATCGTTTTCGTCCAGACTATAAAATGTACGCAAGACCAATTGATGAATATCCAGCAAAATCAAAGCAAGCAGCAGCCATTATGCTCATGATTCAAAATAATTTAGATTATGCTGTGGCACAACATCCTCACGAACTTATTACTTATGGAGGTAATGGAGCAGTGTTTCAAAATTGGGCTCAATATTTACTCACCATGAAATATTTAGCTGAAATGAACGATGAGCAAACATTGGTTATGTATTCTGGTCATCCATTAGGTTTGTTTCCAAGTCATAAAAATGCACCAAGAGTTGTGGTTACCAACGGAATGATGATTCCTAACTATTCAAAACCAGACGATTGGGAAAAATTCAATGCACTTGGTGTTACACAATATGGACAAATGACAGCTGGAAGCTATATGTATATAGGACCTCAAGGTATTGTTCATGGCACAACAATTACTGTTTTAAATGGCTTTAGAAAAATTAAAAAAGAACCTAAAGGACACCTTTTTGTCACTTCAGGTTTAGGAGGAATGTCTGGAGCACAACCAAAAGCAGGAAACATTGCTGGGTGTATAACGGTTTGTGCTGAGGTAAATCCTAAAATCACTCAAGTAAGACTTGATCAAGGTTGGATTGATGAAAAAATCATAGATTTAGATGAATTAGTTGCGAGAGTTAAAAAAGCTAAAGCTAATAAAGAAACCATTTCAATAGCTTACTTAGGAAATGTAGTAGATGTTTGGGAAAAGTTTGATGAAGCTGATATTCAAATAGACTTAGGAAGCGATCAAACCTCTTTACACAATCCTTGGGCTGGAGGTTATTATCCTGTTGGGTTAACCTTTGAAGAAGCTAATGAAATGATGGCAAGCAATCCTGAGTTATTTAAAGAGAAAGTTCAGGAAAGTTTACGTCGTCATGCAGATGCTATAAACAAACACACAGCAAAAGGCACCTACTTTTTTGATTACGGAAATGCATTTTTATTGGAAGCTTCAAGAGCAGGTGCTGATATTATGGCTGAAAATCCAACTTTAGGAAGAGAGTTTAAATATCCTTCTTATGTTCAAGATATTATGGGACCAATGTGCTTTGATTATGGTTTTGGACCATTTCGTTGGGTTTGCTGTTCTGGTAAGCCAGAAGATTTAGCAAAAACCGATGCTATTGCATGTGAAGTTTTAGAAGAAATTATGAAAAATTCGCCTTCTAAAATTCAACAACAAATGGCTGATAATATTCAATGGATTAAAGGAGCGCAAGAGAATAAACTGGTCGTTGGTTCTCAAGCTCGAATTTTATATGCAGATGCTGAAGGTCGAATGAAAATTGCCAAAGCATTTAATGATGCTATTTCAAAAGGGGAGATTGGATTGGTTGTTTTAGGTCGTGATCACCATGACGTATCAGGAACCGATTCACCTTACCGAGAAACCTCAAATATTTATGATGGTTCTCGCTTTACAGCAGACATGGCAATACAAAATGTGATAGGAGATAGTTTTAGAGGAGCTACTTGGGTAAGTATTCATAATGGTGGAGGTGTTGGTTGGGGCGAAGTTATTAATGGAGGATTCGGCATGGTTCTTGATGGTAGTAATGACGCTGAGCATCGCTTAAAATCGATGCTTTTTTGGGATGTAAACAATGGCATTGCAAGACGAAATTGGGCACGAAATGAAGGTGCTACTTTTGCTATAAAGCGTGCTATGCAAGTTGAGCCAAATTTAAAAGTGACTATTCCAAACAGTGTTGATGATAATTTATTAAATTCATTATAACCATTAATAAATAAAGCTATGAAACATTTATTTAGAGTATTACCCATTTTGATGGTAGCATTTCTGATGACCTCATGCTCATCAGTAAGAGTTGCATCAGATTACGACAGAGCTGCCGACTTTAATACCTACAAAACCTTTGCATTTTATAAAACAGGAATTGATAAAGCCGAAATTAGTGATTTAGACAAACGCAGGATTCTTAGAGCCATTGAAGCTGAATTGATGGCAAAAGGATTTACAAAATCTGAAAACCCAGATTTATTAGTGAGTATTTTTACAAAATCTAGAGAAAAAGTAAATGTTTACAATAATGGAGGTTTTGGTCCTTATGGTTATGGTTGGGGTTGGAGCCCTTGGTATTGGGGAAATTTTAATCAAGTTTCTACCTCTACAGAAGGCACTCTTTATATTGACTTAATTGATGCCAACAAAAAAGAATTGGTTTGGCAAGGTATTGGTAGAGGATATTTGAGCCGAAGCATGAAACAAAAAGAAGAACGTATTAAAGAATTTGTTATGAAAATTATGGAGAAATATCCTCCAGGGACAGAAAACTAAACTTTGATAAAAAAAGCAACTCAATTGAGTTGCTTTTTTTTAACTTTTTACATCCAACGCATCACGTAATGTATTACCAATAAGCATAAATGCCATGACCAAACTCATAATGCACAATCCTGGAATAATGGCTAAATAGGGTTTACCAAGAATAATATAGTTGTAATGATCTTTAATCATTGCTCCCCAACTCGCCATTGGTGGTTGGGCTCCAATGCCTAAGAAACTCAATCCGCTTTCAATTAAAATGGCTGCCGCAAAATTAGCAGCAGAAATCACAATAACAGGAGCCATAATATTTGGGAGAATATGCTTTGTAATAATTCTAAAATCATTAAACCCTAAAGCTCTCGCTGCAGTAACATATTGCATTTCTTTTACACTTATCACTTGTCCTCTCACAACTCTCGCAACTTCAACCCACATTGTGAGTCCAACAGCAATAAAAACTTGCCAAAACCCTTTACCTAAAGCTAAAGTTATAGCAATAACTAATAACAAAGTTGGTATAGACCATGTCACATTAATGAGCCACATAATTAGTGCATCAATTTTACCACCAAAATAACCTGCAATACTGCCAAGTGTAATTCCGATAATCAATGAAATAAAAACAGCCACAAAACCTATAAAAAACGAAATCCGTGCACCAACCAAAACTCTACTTAGCATATCACGACCATATTTATCTGTTCCGAATAAAAATGTTTTTTCTTCAACAAAGTTTGAATAATCATTATTTGGAAATCTATCAAGAGGAAGTGACTTAGAAATACCTTCTAAACCATCTGCGGTGTATTCAGTATAGATTAAGTCAGCACCATTAATTTTATATCCAGAGATTGGAATTTCAGTAGTTTCATTTTTAATACCAAAAAATACTTTGTCAAACCAACTTTGTTCATTGGTTTGTGAAGATGGTATGGATAACATAGTAACTTTAAATCCTGGCTTTTTGGAATGAATTGAAATATGCATCTGGTTAGCATACTGAGAATTATCAGGAGCAATTACATAGGCAAATATTGAGATAAAGCCAACAAAAACAATAAACCAAAAACTAAAAACGCCCCAAAAGTTTTTTTTAAACTTTTGAAGCGCTAAGTGTGATAATGAGCTACTTGTGTTACTCATTCAGTATTAATCTTTTACAGTTGCCACTTTTTTAATGCCATAAGTCATTTTTAAGTCATTCAAAACATTAAGTGCTTCTTCTATATAAACATCTTTGGCTAAACTTTCGTGCCATCTGTCACGTTTCATTTTTAAAACAGAGTCTTTCTCTATTAAAACATTTTCATAAGGCAAGGACTTAAAAGTTAAATTGGTCGTGTATTCAGCTATCTTATCAAAGCGTTTTGCTTCTTCCTCATTGGCTTCCAGTTTCTCTCTGTAATCCTTGTAGTTAAGCGAGAATACATTTCGATCTCTAATGGTTTTAATCCATTTTGCGTTTTCATCAATAAGTTTTAATTGCTCGCTGTTTTGCATACGTTCCTTGCTCTTTTCAATGGTAGATTCGTAATCAAAATAGCTGTCCCAAATGGTATAATCTGCTGCTGCAATTTTATCCCAAGCCAAAGGATTTTCTTGATCGCGTTCACCAACATCTATATAACTATAACGATCAGGTACAACAACATCACTTTTTACACCTTCTAATTGGGTTGAGCCACCATTTATTCTATAAAACTTTTGAGTGGTAAACTTTAACGCTCCCATATCACCATTGGTGTTATTACGTACCATTCTGTTTAAATCTAAAACTATTTGAACGGTTCCTTTACCATAAGTTTGCTTACTTCCAATTACGATAGCACGTTTATAGTCTTGCATTGCAGCTGCTAAAATCTCAGAAGCTGAAGCTGATAATTCATTAACCAAAATTACGAGAGGTCCATCCCAAGAAATAGAACGATCTCTATCTTGTAATACTTCTTGTGGTTCACCAGTTGATCGCACTTGCACAATTGGACCATCTTTAATAAATAATCCAGCCATATCAACTACAGTTTTTAAAGAACCACCTCCATTATTTCTAAGATCTAAAACCAAACCTTCCATGCCTTCGGCTTTTAAACGTTCGATTTCTTTTTTGATATCGCTTGCTGCATTACGTTTGTTATAATCATCAAAATCTGCGTAGAATTTTGGCAAATTAATTACTCCATAAGTTTTACCTTCTTTTTCAACAAAAGAGGATTTAGCATAGGTTTCTTCTAATTCGATAACATCTCTTGGAATTGATAAATCTAAAATAGTACCATCAACTTTTTTCAATGTTAAAATTACATTGGTTCCTTTAGGACCTTTTATAAGTTTTACTGCATCGTCAGTTCTCATACCAACCACGTTCACGGCTTCGTCTTCGTCTTCTTGTCTTACTTTTAAAATAACATCACCAACTTCAAGTTTGTTCTGTCTCCAAGCAGAACCACCTGAAATAACCTCCACAATGGTGATGTAATCCATCTTTTTTTGTAGTCTTGCTCCAATACCTTCATAATTTCCAGACATATCTACATCAAAACGGTCTTTGGCTTCAGGCGCAAAATAGTAAGTGTGTGGATCGAATTCTACAACTATGGCATTCATGTAAACTGCAAACCAATCTTCACGTTTTCTATCGTCAATAAAAGTGTAAAGTTCGTCAAGTGAGTTTAGTGTAGATTTTCTAGCTTCTGCTTCAAGTTCTTCATCAGATTTTATTTTAAAATCGCTCATTTCTTTGTTAAAAGCTTTTTCCTTTTCAGCATCACTTAACGATTTTAATTTTTCTATCCTTTTAGCTTCGGCTTCTTGACTTTTTATTAAATCATGATAATTTGCTATAGCGGAAAATTTAAGTTGTTGTCTCCAGCGTTCTTTCATTTCCTTTTTTGAGCTCACATAACCAGCATTTTCATAGTCTGTGTTAAATTCTTCTTCTTTTGAAAAATCAAAAGGTTGCTCTAATACTTCTTTGTAGATTGCTTTAGATTCTTCCATTCTTTGAATTAAACGCTCGTGTGTAAGGTTAAAGAAAGAGATATCATAATCCATTAACTGATTGTCCAACTCTTTTTTGAATGCAGAAAATTCTTCAATATCACTTTCGTAAAAGTATCTTTTAAATGGGTCTAATTGATTTAAATAATCATCAAAAACATGCTCAGAAAACTCATCGTTCATGTCTTTAGGTTCAAAATGACCTTGCTCTAAAACATAAGTAACTAATTGTACCAGAAGCTTGTCTTTATCGTCAGACTGATCAAAAGTTTTAGTGGTAAAACTACAGGAAGCAAACGCCAAAAGTAGTGTTAATAAAAGTATGTTAATATTCCTTTTCATTTTATTGGGCTTATTTTGGACTAAATTAAAGAAAAAATTATGCCAATATTAAGTTATCATACTAATTTTTTGTTAAACACGATAAAATGCCTGATTCAATTTGAATTTGGTTACTTTTGTAGGTATTAAAAAGAAGATAATAAATGTCTAAAAAACCTTTAATATTAGTGACTAATGATGATGGTATTACAGCACCTGGAATACGTACTTTAATTAAAGTAATGAATTCTATTGGTAATGTTGTAGTAGTTGCACCAGACAGCCCTCAAAGCGGAATGGGACATGCCATAACAGTAAATAATACATTGCATTGTAAAAAGGAAAAGATTGATAATGGGCCACAGGTTGAGTACAGTACTTCTGGAACTCCAGCTGATTGTGTCAAGTTAGCACGACATGAAATTTTAAAGCAGAAGCCAGATTTATGTGTCTCTGGTGTAAACCATGGTTCAAACTCATCCATTAATGTGATTTATTCAGGTACGATGAGTGCTGCTATTGAAGCTGGTATTGAAGGTATTCCAGCAATTGGTTTTTCCTTGTTAGACTATAATTGGGATGCCAATTTTAAAGTGCTTGAAGATTGCATAAAAAAAATAACTTTTTCAGTATTAAATAATGGATTACCTAAAGGCGTGGTTTTAAACGTAAACTTTCCTAAAGTAACTCATGAAAAGGAAATAAAAGGCATAAAAATTTGCAGGCAAGCGAAAGGAAATTGGGTCGAAGAGTTCGATAAAAGGCAAAGTCCTTCAGGAAGAGATTATTATTGGCTAACAGGTAAATTTGTTAATTTTGATAAAGGTGAAGATACAGATGAATGGGCTTTAGAAAATAACTACGTATCTGTTGTGCCTGTTCAGTTTGATTTAACAGCTTATCAAAGTATTCAAGAATTAAATTCATGGTTTTAAATGGTTAAAAAAGAAGTTTTAATAGGATTATTGGTAGGATTATTGGCAAATGCATTAGGCTTGTTTCTTTCAGCTACTTTTTTAGGAAATGGCGATGATTTTGTAACCGTTTTAAAGTCAGCTTCGGCTGAAGGTTTTCTTGGAAAACTAATAAGCTTAGGAGCAGTTCTAAATTTGGTAGCTTTCTTTATTTTTATAAAGAAAAGGCAAGACTATAGAGCTAGAGGTGTCTTGTTAGCTACTGTCTTGGTGGCTGTTTTTACTTTTTTATTGAATTTTAAATAAATATATTTTTTGAAGTACTACATCATTGCAGGCGAAGCTTCTGGAGACTTACATGGCTCCAATTTAATGAAAGCATTAATCAAACAAGATTTAAATGCTGAATTTAGATTTTGGGGAGGCGATCTGATGCAAGATGTGAATAATTCTCTTGTAAAACACTATAAAGATTTAGCTTTTATGGGATTTTTAGAAGTGGTGATGAATCTTCGTACCATTGCTAAAAATTTAAAATTTTGTAAACAAGATATTGAAACGTATCATCCAGATGTCATTATTTTTATTGATTATCCAGGATTTAATTTGCGTATTGCTAAATGGGCAAAGCAAAAAGGGTTTAAAACGCATTATTACATTTCACCACAAATTTGGGCTTGGAAAGAAAACAGAATTCATGACATAAAACGAGATGTTGATGAAATGTATGTGATATTACCTTTTGAAAAAAAATTCTACGAAGAGAAACATAATTTTCCAGTTCATTTTGTTGGTCATCCATTAATTGATGCTATTTCAAAACGCAATCAGGTGGATGAGTATGAGTTTAGAGCTTCACACGAATTGACTGAAAAACCAATTATTGCTTTGTTACCTGGAAGTAGAAAACAGGAAATAAGAAAAATGCTAAGCACCATGCTTAGTGTGGTTAATGACTTTAAAGATTACCAATTTGTTATTGCTGGAGCTCCAAGTCAGGACTATAGTTTTTATGAGGAATTTATTACAAACCCAAATGTGCATTTTGTAAGTAACAAAACTTACGATTTGCTAAGCGTTTCAACTGCAGCTTTGGTGACTTCAGGAACAGCAACTCTTGAAACAGCTTTATTTAAAGTACCTGAAGTAGTATGTTACAAAGGGAGTTGGTTATCATATCAAATAGGAAAACGTTTGGTAAAACACATCAAGTATATTTCGCTTGTTAACTTAATTATGGATAAAGAAGTCGTTACTGAACTGATTCAAGATGATTTTAATACCAAAAACCTCAATAGAGAGTTAACCAAAATTTTAGATCCTTTTGAGCGCACAAAATTTTTTATGAATTATTATGAACTTGAAAAAGCTTTAGGTGGTAAAGGAGCAAGTGATAAAGTCGCTAAGTTTATATACCAAAGCCTTCAGAAGTAATTTTATAAAAAAAGCAGCTCAAAAATGAACTGCTTTCATAAAAACATAGAAGGTAATTTTATTTAGGTTCTAAAATGGCATCAATACGCTCCACAATATCCTGTAAATGATATCTTGAAATGGTATTTGGTGCACTTCCAATTGCACTTCGAGCCATTCGTTGTATTCTATTAAGTTCACCTCTCACTATTGGTATAATGTCAGATTGCTTAACAGTTACTCTACCTCTAAACCCATTAACGTCTTTAGCTTCCATGAGCTCAGCTAAACGCTCCACATGAACTCTCTGTAAATTTCTTCTGTAAGCATCAATAGCTCTTCCTCTGCTTAATTCAGACCAAATGCCATTTCTTAAATCTGTCATCATAGATAAAACAGTATAGGCTTCAGAACCATTTAGTGTTTCATTATCAATCATTCGCATCATCCTCGTTAAGTCTAAAATATTGTTTAAGGTTCTTTCTTGAATACCTCTGATGCGTTCAGTAACACCATTAAATTCTGTTCTGGCAATAATATCTTTATCAATTAACCAATCAGGTGTTTCAAAGAGTTGTTCATTTAAAAACTCTAAGCAGTTTTTTTGATGTTCTTTATCAACATTTACAAAAACTTCACCTTCCTGATCAGTTGTTTTGGAGTATTTGTATACACCACCAATATTTGTGGTAACGTGTCCCATGTAACGATTGTATTGTGATACAACATGACCATACATGTCTTCTAAATCACCATAAGTCTCACCATCTTTAGAAGTCCATTTGATTAAGTTTGGCACGATTCGTTTTAAGTTTTTAATGCCATAATCACTTGCTTTTATGGCATCGTCTCCTAAATCTTCTGTTTGAGCCGAAGGATCAATTCCGTTTAATTGACCAAATCTGTACATTGGGTCGTCAGCATGATCTAAAATCCATTTATCAAGTGTTTGTTTTTCATCTTCTGGAGTTTTTGCATCTAAAATTGGACGATAACCCCATTTTATAGCATGCTTGTCATATACTCCAATATTTGGCATTAATGCCACACCTTTGTCTTCTGGTTGTGCTACATAATTAAAACGAGCATAATCCATAATTGAAGGTGCTGTACCATATTTTTTGGTGAACTCTGCACTTCGTAAATCGTCTACTTTATAAGCACTACTGCTTCCCATATTATGAGGTAAACCAAGGGTGTGACCAACTTCATGAGACGATACAAATTTGATAAGCTCTCCCATAACTTCATCTTTAAATCCAACCATTTGTGCTTCAGGATTTATGGCAGCAGTTTGAACAAAAAACCAACCTTGTAATAAACTCATCACATTGTGATACCAATTGATGTCTGACTCTAAAATCTCACCTGATCTTGGGTCACTAACATGTGGACCATTTGCATTTGGAATTGGAGATGCCAAGTAACGTACCACTGAGTAACGTACATCTTCAGGAGTCCACTCTGGATCTTCTTCAACAGTTGGAGGGTCTTTGGCAATAATTGCATTTTTAAAACCTGCTTCTTCAAAAGCTACTTGCCAATCTTCAATACCTTGTTTTATATATTTACGCCATTTTACAGGTGTTGCTCTATCTATATAATAAACGATTTGTTTTTTTGGTTCAACGAGTTCGCCTCGTTTAAATTTTTCAATGTCTTCATCTTTAACTTCCAATCTCCAACGATCTAAATAAGTTACTGTTTTACTTTTTTGATCTTCAAGACCATAATCTACTTGACCTCGAGCAAACCAACCAACACGCTCATCATAATGACGTCGTTTCATTGGTACTTTTGGTAGAAGAATCATGGAATTATTAATTTCAATAGAAATAGTTCCAGTGCTTTGATTTGATGGAGGCTCACCAGCAGCATAGGTTTTTACATGGCGAGCTTCTATATTTTGAGGATAACTCTTTATGCTTTCTATAAAGGATTTGTCGCTTTCAAGACGTGTTACTTTATACTGTTTTCTTCTAAAATCTGGTAAACCTAAAGCTTTAATATCTTTATCATATAAATCTGTCACGTCTATTACAATTGCTGAATCTTTTCCGAAGGCTTGTATTGGGAAAGTGCTCAGAACAGGCTCAAAATTAGAATTTACAACTGCTTCATGAATAGGAAGCGAATCTGCCGCAACGATAGAATGCGATACAACGCGTAAAACAATTTTTTTGTCTTTTTTCTGCCAACGCAACACTTGAGTGTTTTGCTTTCCTCCACCAAATCCAATTCCAGATGCGGTTTTAGCTATACGTGTTACCATTAGCATTTCTCTTTCAAGGAGAGAATCTGGAATTTCATAAAAAAACTTGTCGTCAATTTTATGTACCTTAAAAAGACCATCATCTGTTTTGGCATCTTTGGTTATGACCTTGTCATAAGGTTGGATGTCGCCTTTTTTTGGTTGAGGTTTTTCGTTTTTAGCTGCAGCTGCTTTTTTTGCTAACTCAGCTTCTTTTGCTTTTTTTGCCGTGTTACATGAAAACACTAAAAATGTAAGTGATAGAAATGCAACTTTAAAAATAGAACTTTTCAATGTGCTAAAATTTTGGTTAGATTGTGAAAATAAGGAAACCTATCAGTAATCTATACTTATTGTTAATAAATTAACATTTTTTTGCACAAGTTGAAGCATGAAAAAAGCGCATGAGGATATGCGCTTTATATAATTTTTTATTTTAGAAAAGAATTACAAGGTGTCTAAGAATGCCTCAATAAGATTATAGCCTTCGGCATGAATCATTGTTGTTCCTATAAAAGGCATACTAAATCCAGCGTTGTACGTTGCCATTCTGTTTTTGATGCTGTTGCGTCTTTCATAAATTTTGGTATCTCCAAAATCCAATTCAAACCTTAAGTCTAATGTTGATTGCACTTCGCAAAAACCTCCAGGAGAGTGACAATGCGCACAGTTTACATCAAAATAAGCTCTGCTTCTGGATTCTAATGATAAAGATTCGTCTTGCCAATTTGGAAGTGCTACAATAGCGTCAACACTTGGAGCATCAATTAAATGTCCAGCATCAATAAATTTTTGTAGTTGATTTACACCATTTATTTCAAAATTCATATTACGAACTTTTGGTCCAATTGCAGTGACATTTCCTGCGTTGCTGTGGCATTTTGTGCAGTCGTTTGCTGAAGGAACAACATAATTGGTTGACATGGCTTGACCTGCTTCATTTACCCAAGAAACTGGTACTATATGCTCGTTTTCATCTAAAACAGCATCAGTTTGAGTTTCGTTCCAAACGTAGTTTCCAATTGTCCATGCACCATTTTTTCTAATTAAAACCCTTGTTTCAATAATTTTTCTACCTAAAGCTAAGTTGGTTTCGTCATTATTGTAATAGAATGTTTTTGCTAACACTGTTCCATTTGGAAATATCGGAAATCCTTCTCCATCGTACTCCATAGCCTGACCAGGAGGTAATGCTATGAGTCTAAGCTTGTGTGCATAGTCTGTAAATAAAGGTGTAATTAAATCGTACTCAAAAACATTAGTGCTTAATTTTAACTCTGCCATAGTACCAACAAATAAGTTAAGTTGTGATAAGTTTGGCAAAAACTCTGGATTTACAGGGCTTGAACTTGTGCTAAATGTACCAGCTTCACTGTTCATACTAACATTGCTTGTAGAACAAACGGATTGCACATAAAAATCATAAGTAGTATCTGCATTTAATCCAGTTATGGTTGCTGAATTTGTTGCTACTTCAATTATAGAACCATTTCCAGGTAAGAATCCAGAAGTTCCAAATTCAATTTTTACACTTTGAGAATCGTTGGTGTTTTCCCAAGTAACTGTAGCACTAACGTCTGTAATATCTGAAACAGTTAAATTGGTTGGAATTTCACATTGAGCAATTATGTGGTCGTCATCGTTTTTACACGAGATAGCAAAGGCAAGAATTAAGCCTATGAGGCAAAGGCGTTTCATTGTTTAACATTTTGATTAATAGCTGTGTGAAAGTAATAAAAAACATATTACTTAGTATAATAAATTCGATATGAAGTTAAAAATATCTTCAAAATATCTTATCTGTTATGAATCTAAATTATTATAAATGACTGAATTTAGCTATCTTGTATAATTGTAAAAACAATTTAATGACATATTGGTTAAGCACACTTGTCACTGTTTTGGTTATCTACATTATAATTAGTGTAGCACTTTACTATTTGCAGGACTATTTATTATTTAAACCTGAAAAGCTGAATAAAGATTTTCAGTTTGCCTATGAAAATCAAGACACCAAAGAGTACAATATGGAAACACGTGATGGTGCTAAAATAAATGGTTTACTCTTTAAAAGTAAAAACCAACCTAAAGGTGTTGTACTCTATTTAAAAGGAAATTCAAAAAGCATAAAAGGTTGGGGAAAATTTGCTGTTGATTTTACACGTCATGATTACAGCGTTTTTATGGTAGATTATAGAGGTTTTGGGAAAAGTACAGGACGACGCTCGCAAAAAGCTATAAAACGAGACTTACAGGAGGTTTATAACAAATTAAAAGAACGAACTCCAGAAAAACACATCATTTTGTATGGTCGTTCACTTGGATCTGGTTTTGCAGCTAAATTGGCGTCTATGAATAATCCAAGGCTTTTAATATTAGATGCACCTTATTACAGTTTGACCAAAGTAACAGGACGATATATGCCATTTATGCCTTTATCGTTATTAATGAAATATCCTTTACCAACTTACAAATGGTTAAAGTATGTGCAATGCCCAATACATATTATTCATGGTACACATGACAAACTGATTCCTTATAAGTCAAGCGTGAAACTATCTCAAGTAAATCCAAAACGCACCAAATTACATACTGTTATTGGAGGAGGACACAAAAATTTAAATAATTTTGAATCGTATCACCATATGTTGGATGATATTTTAAATTCTGAACCCAAATCAATAGACTTAGAAACCACAAGCATAAATGTCATTCATTCATCAAAAAAAAGTAAAACAAAGGCTTAAACGTTTTATTGCGTTTATACTTTTAATCTATGTTATGATAAACACTTCATTGTATTTATTTCAAGATAAAATATTGTTCAGACCAACAGTTTTAGAGCAAAACTATCAGTTTGAGTTTAAACATAATTTTGAAGAGGTTTTCTTAAAACCTGAAGAAAATGCAGTTATCAATGCTATTCATTTTAAGGTTATAAACCCTAAAGGTGTCATTTTATATTTTCATGGCAATCAAGGCGATTTACAACGTTGGGGAAAAATCACTGAATATTTTGTTGAAAAACAATATGATGTTTTTGTAATGGATTACAGAACTTATGGTAAAAGCATTGGAAAGCTTAGTGAAAATGCACTCTATAAGGATGCTGAATTTTTGTACAACTATGTAAAAGAGTACTACTCTGAAAGTGACATTACAGTTTATGGTCGTTCGTTAGGCACAACCTTTGCTGTTTATGTTGCGTCAAAGAACAATCCGAATCAGCTTATATTAGAGTCGCCTTATTACAGTATAGTAGATGTTGCCAAAAGCAGATTTCCATTAATTCCTGTTACACAGTTTATGAATTATCACTTACCAACGTATAATTTTATTGATAAAGTGCCATGCAAGATTAGTATTCTACATGGAACTTCAGACAAAGTAGTCCCATTTTCTTCAGGACAAAAACTTTATCAAACTTCACCAAGGGCAAGAACCAATTTTATTTCTATTGAAGGAGCAGGTCACAATAATCTAATAGATTTTGAAACCTATCATGAAACAATAAATCACGTTCTTAAATAGAATTCTTGAGGGAAGTAGAAAATTATTACTACCTTTTTTTATTCTTGAAGCTCAACAATTAGAGCATCATCAGTTTTGGTGACTTTTGTCAATCCATGTTTTGCTAAACCTTTTATGCCTTTGTCCCAAGCTTTATTGCTTAATCCAGATTGTGTTTTTAAGTCATTCAGATTCATGCTTTTTTGAGTTTTAAGGATTTCAAAAATAGCCTTTTCGTTTTCGCTCATTTCAACAGCTTTCTTTTCTGGTCTCATTTGAGGGAAAAACAGCACTTCCTGAATGGATGGATTATTGGTCATGAACATGGTTAATCTGTCAATTCCAATTCCAATTCCTGAAGTTGGTGGCATACCATACTCTAATGCACGTAAAAAGTCATGGTCTATAAACATGGCTTCATCATCACCTTTTTCAGATAGTTTTAATTGCTCTTCAAAACGTTGACGTTGTTCAATTGGGTCGTTTAACTCAGAATAGGCATTGGCTAATTCTTTTCCGTTAACCATAAGCTCAAATCGTTCTGTTAAGCCTTCTTTAGATCGATGTTTTTTGGTTAATGGACTCATTTCGGTTGGATAATCAATAATGAAAGTTGGCTGAATGTAATGAGGCTCACATGTTTCACCAAAAATTTCATCAATCATTTTACCAATTCCAAAGGTTTCATCAACTTCAATATGTAAAGCTTTACAAGCTTCACGAATTTCATCTTCAGATTTCATATATAAATCAAAACCTGTATGTTCTTTAATAGCATCTAAAATTCCGATACGTTTGTAAGGCGCTTTATAATCAATAGTTTTTCCGTTAAACTCAACTTTTGTTGTTCCATGTAATGTCATGGCAATTTTTTCAAGGAGTTTTTCGGTAGTATCCATCATCCAGTTGTAATCTTTGTAAGCAGCATACATTTCCATCACTGTAAATTCTGGATTATGTGTTCTGTCCATGCCTTCATTTCTAAAATCTTTGGCAAATTCATAGACACCATCAAAACCACCAACAATCAATCGTTTTAAATATAGCTCATTGGCAATTCGTAAATACAATGGCATGTCTAGAGCGTTATGGTGTGTAATAAATGGTCTTGCAGCTGCACCTCCTGGAATAGGTTGTAATATTGGAGTTTCAACTTCTAGGAAATCCATCTCGTTGTAAAACTCACGTATGGTATTTACAATTTGAGTTCTTTTTTTAAAAGTGTCTTTAACTTTTGGATTTACCACCAAATCAGCATAACGTTGTCTGTAACGTTGCTCAGGATCTGTAAAGGCATCGTGTACGTTACCATCTGCATCAACTCTTGGTTGAGGTAACGGTTTTAAAGATTTACTCAATAAGGTAAAGTGTTTTACCATGATGGTTTTTTCGCCAACTTGAGTGGTAAACAACTCGCCTTCAATACCAATAAAGTCTCCAATATCCAATAGTTTTTTGTAAACTTCATTGTATAAAGTTTTATCTTCTCCAGGACAAATTTCATCGCGATTAAAGTATACCTGAATACGTCCAGCACTATCTTGAAGTTCAGCAAAAGAAGCTTTTCCTTGTATACGTCTCGACATTAATCTACCAGCAACAATCACTTTTTTCCCTTCATCAAAACTTTCTTTTATCTGTTTTGAAGTATGATTTACAGGATATAAATTTGCTGGATAAGGATCGATGCCTAAAGCTCTAATACTTTTAAGTTTTTCGCGTCTTACTAATTCTTGTTCTGATAATTGCGACATGGTCTTTTACTAAAATTGAAATTTGAAGGCACAAAGATAAGCAATTGATTAACGATTTGCGATTTACAATTGTTGATTTCTAATTTTTTGTGTTGTCAATCAAATTTAGAGATTCGCATCTTGAATTTTAATATTTCTAAGTGCTGTACTGAGCTTGTCGAAGTGTAACAAATAGACCTAAATAACGTCAGATAAGTAATCATCAATTAAAAAATCAAATAAATGAGTTTTTGGAGAGTTTTATTAGCCATCTTTTTTCCACCATTATCTGTTATCGATAAAGGTTGTGGCTCTATTTTTATTGTCTTTCTTTTATGGCTTTGTGGTTGGGTTCCTGGAGTCATTGCTGCTTTAGTTATATTGAATAATCCTGACAGATAGTTGACAGTCACAGTATTCAGTAAGCAGTTTTAATTTTTAAGTAATTTATAAATAAGTCGTAATTTTGTAGTCTATGAATAAGAAAGTAGAACTACAAGATTTAGGATACAAAGACTACAAGCAAACTTGGGATTATCAAGAGAAGCTATTTAAAGGTATTCTTAATACAAAAATTAAAAATCGAAGAGAGGAAAAAAATCTTGAAACTAAAAACTACTTCCTATTTGTAGAGCATCCTCACGTTTACACATTAGGAAAAAGTGGTGATATGAGTAATTTATTGGTTGATGAAAAACAACTGGCTGAAAAAGATGCTACTTTTTATAAAGTAAATAGAGGAGGAGATATTACATATCATGGTCCAGGACAAATTGTAGGTTATCCTATTTTAGATTTGGATAATTTCTTTACAGATATACATAAATACCTTCGTTTTTTAGAGGAAATGATTATTCTAACGCTTGACGAGTATGGCTTGAAAGCCGAACGCAGTCCAGGAGAAACAGGAGTTTGGTTAGATGTCGGAACACCTTTTGCTCGTAAAATCTGTGCTATGGGAGTTCGTGCAAGTCGTTGGGTTACCATGCATGGTTTTGCATTAAATGTAAATGCTAATTTGGGTTATTTTGATTTGATGATTCCTTGTGGCATTAGAGGTAAGGCAGTCACATCATTAAATGTTGAACTTGGGCAAAGTAAAGTTGACGATGCTGAAGTTAAAACTAAATTATTAAAACATTTTTCTCAACTTTTTGAAGCAGAACTACTAACTAAAACAATATCATTATGAATATAGGAGCATACGTAGCAGTTTTTGTTGGTGCGTTTATAGCGATTTACTTTGGCTATAAAGCAACGAAACAAAAGAAGGATAACGACAAATAAATCTAATTAATAACAAACGGAATTAGTAATTTCTTCCGGAGTAGGATTATTAAAGTTTAATGATATTCCATATTCCAAATCAAGGTCTTTTTCGAATAAATTAGCTAAGCCGCAATAATTAACTAATGCAGGATTGTTGCCAATATAAATATAATCACCAATTGACTCTAGGTTATTTAACCCTGAAATTACAGTTAGGCTTTCATTCAGATTAATAGCCATAGTTAATCCTTCAACCAATTTTAAATTTTCTAATCCATGAAGTTGAGTCATTAATGGGTTTCCAAGAATATATAGATCTCCTCTAATTCTCTCAATGCTATTTAGAGGACTCAAATCAGTAATATCAGTATCAAGAGTGGATAATGGAAAATAACGTTGTCCATTATCGTTAAAAGAACCAATGTATAAATTACCTGTAACTTCGTTATAACCTTGTTGCCCAAATTCATATACATCTGCTTGGGAATTTAGAACAGCAAAACCAACAAATCTTTTGTAGCCTTCTTTTACATTATCATCTTTACTACAAGAGAAGGATAAGACTAATAGACTAATTATGAAGATAATATTATTGCGAGATTGTATTTTGTTTTTCATGATTATTGTTCACCAAATATTATGTTACCATTTTCATCATATTGTAAATCCCAAACTTTTTCATTGTATTCTACAAGATTGCCGCTAAAACTGTAACGAAATTTTTCATATTTAGCGTAGTTGTTTTCTGATAATGTTCTATAGAAAGTATCTTCAAAAAATACTAGTTTTTTCATTGGATTTTCTGCTGTGTCATAGTCGCTAAACACTTCAACAGTTTTTGATAATTGCGTGTCAAATTGATAGTTTTTTGTTACAATACTATCAATGTTTTTTAAAGTATTATAATAATATTCGGATTTAGAATATGAGAAAAGATCTAAATTAATAATTGAATTAGATATTTTTCCAAAACTATTATAGGTATAAAAAGTCATAACAGGGTCTGGGTTTTCAACAATTTTTTGCGCCAATTTATTTTCATCGTTAAATATAAATGTTGTTTTTTTATTTAATGGGCTTTGTACATCTGGAACTCTTTCAACAACCACTTCTTTATCTAAATAAGTAAAATTAAATACAATTTCAGTGTCAAATGCATAACTAAATCCAGTAGCAGGAGCTAGAGGAGAGAAACCTCCAATTCTAGAAATAAGATAGTTATTAGAATCAAAATGTAAAATTACCAAGCTATTCGAACTTGGCATTATATTATTGGGAGCATGCATGAAAAAATAGTTAAAATTCCTAACTAAAGGCTCTGGTAATGTTTCATTTGTTTCAGTAGGATCTGAACTACAGTTAAATAAAATTAATCCTAATAATAAATAAATTTTCTTCATAAAAATTTCAATTAAACTTCATCAATCGTTCCAAGTCACTAGGAGCTCTAACCAAATCTTTACTTAAAACTTCACAACCGCTTTCTGTAATAAGTATAACATCTTCAGTAAACACCGAAATTTCCTCATCATGATTATAATACCAAGGCTCTACAGTAAAAACCATTCCAGGTTTTAAAATGGCTTCTGGTAAATCTGGATCACCTGTTGAGAGTCCTAAATGATGCCCGAAAAACAAACCAACTTGCATATATGACTTTGCATCAGCCGGAATAATACTATCTGTTAAGTTTTTAATGTCTTTAAACGTAATTCCAGGTTTTAAAAAGGCAATAATTTGGTCTGCAATGCCAACTTCCATTTCAAGGATTTCTTTTTGCCTTGGTGTAAATTTTCCAGATACTGGAAAGGTTCTGCCAATATCACTTACATAGTTATTGTATTCACAACCAACATCAAAAATGACTAAATCTCCTTTTTTCATCACTCGATTTCTGCGGTTGTAATGCGTTGCCAAAATGCGCCAAGGCCATAATGAATTTGGGCCAGATTTTATAATAGAGCCAAAGGCTAAACGTTGAGCTCCAAGTTTTTTATAATGACCTTCCAGAACACCTTCTAAAAAGCGCTCATCAATTCCAGGTTGAATACTTTTAGCAGCTTCTTTGATGCTTTCAACAGTAATGGTTACTGCTTTTTTTATGTTGGTAATTTCAGCTTCAGATTTTACCATTCTCACTTTAGCAACCGCTTCGTAACAATTGACGAAAGTAACGTCAGGATGTTTCTTTTTTATGGCTTGCATTATTATTTGCACAGGAGAATAAGTGGTAATGTATTTGTCGCTTGCCAAACGAATATCACCTTGTCTGCCATTATCTATTAAAATGCTTGTATTGCCAATTGAGTTAATATAGATTGGAAATTCGTCAATTGGTTTTAAGGTAAGACCTGTTTGGTTGCCTATTTCTGGATCATTTAATAATGGTCTACTAGGAAAATCATTTGGTCGAGAATCACTATAAAAACGCATATCCATTTCTGGTGTAAACACTGTTGTTTTTCCAGAAGGCACATCAATAGCTAAAATAGCGTTTGGCAACTCTAACCCTGTGAAATAATAAAAATTATCCAGTTGTCTAAATGTTTCACCATACGAAAATCCATCTTTGGCTGGAAAAAGTATAACACCTTCTTTGTTTTGAGCTTTTAATTCTGAAATTAAATTGGCACGACGTTGTGCTAATTCTTCTTTGCTAAAGGGTAATTGGGTCCACTCAAAATAGGATTGCTGAGGTGTTTGAGCATAGATAAAGCTTGATAAAAACAAAAATAGAAATATAAAGGAAAGCCGTTTATACATGAATTAATTAAATAATTTTTAAGTTGTTAAGATACTGAAAACTTAGAAGTGAACACAACAAAGCTTAGTAGCTTTTTTCAAAAAAATTATAGTATAATTCTAGTTAAATATTATAAAAGATAAACCACCAAAAACCCTAAATATGTTCCTAAAGCAGTACCTAAAGTGCCAACCAAAATAGCAGGTAACACTAAATCTTTTCGGTTAAATGATTCTGCCAAAGCAATGGCTGTTGTACCACCACCAACATTGGCTTGGCTAACAATGGCAATCATTTCCCAATCACGATACAATAAGCCTCCTATTAGGATGACAATAACGCCATGCAAGAGTACTGCTAAACCAGCGAATAGCAATAAGGTAACACCAACATCTTTAAGTTCAGCAACTGCACTAAGTTCGCAATAAGCTCCAATAACAGCCAGAAATATAAACACCAAATACAAGCCCAAATTATGACTGCCTTTTAGGTTGGACACAAACTTGGTTTGCGCCAATAAAATACCAATGGTAGATAAAGTAAGTATAGATGGAATTTGTGGTAGAACTTCAGTAATTAATTCTGAAATATAAAACGCAGCAACACCTAAAAAAAGCAACCATGAAAGTGAGATTAAATCTATAGCTTCGTCTTCTGGATGTACTTCATTTCCTTTTTTGCTGGTATTTTTATGTTTTTTGTCTTTCCAAAAGCGTCTTAAAACCATTGGAAAAGCTAAAGTTGCAATGATCCAAAGCGTGGTTACTACATTATCTACAGCAATGGTTCCAGCATAAAGCACACCATTTTCCTGAAAATTATACTCTAAAGCTATAGCATTAAAATTAACACTTCCTCCAGTATAAGTTCCTGTAAGCATACCAGCAATTACTTTGGCATCGTCTCCCAAAACAGATTCTGGAGACAATATAAACCACGATATAAGAATGCCCAAGGTGGTCGCTATTGAGCCAATAATGAATAAACCAATCATTGGTAAACCTGCTCTTTTTATGGAGGTTAATTTAACATTGAGCAATAAGTAGAATATTGAAATAGGAGCAACGTAATGAAAAATACCACTATATAATTCAATGCTGTTTGATGCAGAAGGAATCAAGTTTAAGTTAGCCAAAACTGCTGTAAATAAAATTACTAGCAAGGCTGCGCCAAATTGTTTTCCGAATTTGGTTTTACCTGCATATACTGCCAAAATAACCATAAGGCATAATACTGCTAAGACATATATAGGATTGCTTGTAAAGTTCATTTAGTTAGTTTTTACAGAGGTAAGTTAGCAATTTTATAGCAACCTAAATGTATTAAACTTCAAACGCCAAGACATAAATGCCTTGGCGCAGAAGATAATGGGGACTTTTCGATTTGGTTATCGTTATTGCTTAACAAATTCTACACGTCTGTTTTGTGCTTTACCATCAGCTGTTGCATTGTCTCCAACAGGTTCGCTTTCGCCTTTGCCTTCAGTAGTGAGCCTATCATCAGAAATTTTATAAACTTCTATAAGTGCTTGTTTTACAGCTTCTGCTCTAGCTTTAGATAATTTTAAGTTAGCATCATCAGTGCCATCAGCATCTGTATGGCCAATGATGTTAAGCTTCATGCTTTCATCTTGCATTAATACTTGAGATATTTGACGAATTATACCATAAGATTGAGCCTTTATGTTTGCCTTACCAGAGTCAAATAAAATACCATTGGTTGATACACGACCTTCAGCCATTAGTTGTCTCCTAAGGTCTAAGCCACCTTCGGCAATTTTTAAGTTGCCAATAAAAACCTTGTCTACTCCATCTCTAAGCCCTTCAAGATTAAATTTTAAGAAACCGATTTTATCAGGACTATAAATAAACTGCGGAATATCAACATATTTTGTTTCGTTTACCCAAAGCCTAAAACGCTGCTTGTTTATTGCAACGGAAATGTGAGGATTGTTTAGTACTGCTTTTCTAATATCTGCAGTTACCACGTTGTTAACCTTTGTGTTGGTTGGATTCATATTTCTAACTCTAATGCCAAAAGCTCCATATTGCCCAAAAGGAATTGAGGCGTAAGCATAATCTCTACCATCTTTAAAACCATTATTATCATCTAGGGTTACATTTAAAAGAGCATTGGAAGAAGTTTTATTGCTTAGCCCTTCTGTGAAAAGGTCAAATTCAATGGTGTATTCTTCCGGAAGTTTATTGGCTACTAAAGGAATGTACATAATGTTGTAACCAGATTTCATCTGAAACCAGTTGCCTTCAGCTTTGCTAAGTTTTACAACTTCACCTGAACCGTTTGTGTTCCATTTACTTGGAAAATCACCAATAAAATCTTGTGAAAAGTCGTCAAAATAAATGAGCTTATCTCCAGGAACAAAATCAAATTTACTTATGACTTCTAGATTATCGGAAATGTTTTCATCAACGGCAATAGTTTCTTCTTCACTTTGGTTGTTACTCTCTTCATTTGAAATGTCTTCAATTTCATCATCATCAACGTCTTCATCTTCTTCAACTCCGTCATCACTTTTTTCACCAAAAAGTAGTTCTTTGGCAGTTTTTATACTATATCTAAGAGCTTTTTGTGCTTTGTTAACTTGTAAAGTGGCTTTCCCTTTTTTAAGTACACTTAAACCATCTAAATCTGATATTACATTTGGTGCACTTTCAGTTAATATAGTCGCATCATCAAGAGCATCTTCTAATACATCTATATCACTATCATCTAATTTTTTGCCTGATTTTGCATAAGAATCGTATCTGTAAACCTTATCATAAATATCAAAAGATTCACGAACAAAATTGTCAATGTTAGTAGCTCCTACACGACTGCTTGGGCGTTTAATTTGTTTTGTCTGAGCCTCAATATTGGCTGAGAACAAAAAAGTAAAGATAAAAACTGTAGTAAACTTTGTTAACACGTTTGTGCTTAATATTGTTTTCATAAAAAAAATTAATTGCAACACGTTTGGCGTTGGTACATAGGATTTGGGCTAAACCAAAAAAACTCAAAAAAAGAGTCTTAATCGGTTTTTTACTAAAAAATTAGGGAGGAGTTCAAATGTAAAATTAAATACCTAACTATCAAAGTATTAAATTAGTTTTTTTGATAAATAATTATTGAGTTGCTATCACCAATGGTTACAAACTCTAAATTACTGTCTTTATCAATATTTTTTAAATCTATTACAGAATTGCCAAACACAGGGAAGTTGTTCTGTATTTTTGCTAAGCTATCAAATAAGTATATTTTATTAGTCTGCAAGTCTGTAACTGTAACATAAATTTTATCGTTTAAATAAAAAATATTAGGTTTTGAATAGTTGCCAAAGTCTAGTTCAAAAGAGTTTTGTTTAATATTTAGATTGTTTTCAGATAGTGTAACCAATGTTTTACTTGTAGCAGTTAAACCATGATTTTTATCAAGTTTAAGACTTTGCTTGCTAACGCTTCCGTTAGAATTTACTTGTACTAATTCTCCATTTCTATTAGTGGTAGTAAATAAATCTTTATAAAGATAGATGTCGTTCTCTGAAAAATCTATGGATTCTTTTACATTGATTCTGGTTTGTCCTTGACGATTTAAAATTTTCATACTATTACCAGCAGCAAATACAATGTAATCTTTGCCATTTATTCTAAAATGTTGAGGTTGGGTTTTTATTTCGGAAGCTTTTTGATAGTTAAAACCGTTTACACTTTTACCATTTACATTGTACATGAGTAAGTCATTGCCTTGAGTTACAAGTAGACGATAATTTTTATTATTATCATAGTCAAACACAGATAAGGGTTGGGTGATATTGTCATTAAAATTTAGAGGAAATGGTCCAACATCATTACCATTTCGGTCAATAACATACACGCGTTTTGGAGTGGCAAAAGCAAGCTGTAATCTTCCGTTTTTATAAATATCTATTTGCTGAATTTTTCCAAGAATATTACCACTAAGACGTTTTTTCCAGAGTATTTTTCCTTGGTTAGAGATGAGATACAAATTGTTGTTAATGTCTTGCACCACAATATCTTCCTGATTATTGCGATAGTTGGTTACAAACTGAGGGTTTGTGAGTACATCAGTATCAAGAGTGATGTTGAATTCTTCTGAAATTGTATTGGAATTTGCGCGCGATTTGTTTTTATTAAGATTGATGTTTACGTGCATAAAATCTTCATCTTGAACAAACTGAAATGTTGAAAATTTATAGTCGCTTAGACTAATGTTTGCCGTCTTTAGATTGAATATTTTTTTTGAAATATCTTCCAGTTTATCAGAATTTGCAATCAAAAGTAAAGATGATTCATCACTAATATTAGAGTAACTATTGTTAAGTGCTTGATTTTTAATTAATGTAGCTCCATTTTGAAAATTTGCAATTATGGTTTGTAAATCAGATTCTGAATTACCAAACACAAAATAGTTTTCTAAAATAGTATAGAAGTTAAGTTCTACATCAGATACTAATGGATTAAAAATAGTTTTAAAATAATGAGGAGTATTAAACTGTAAAATATTGATTTCCCTAAAAGTAGATGTAATATCTTGGTGTTCTAATAAACCATCTTTTGTAGTTGTAGGGTCTAACGACTTAGCAATAATAACTGAACTATTATCTAAAAAAACCTCTCCAATCTCGTTAATAGAGTGCAACCAGAAATCATTTAAAGTTGAATCTATTTTTGTTTTTGTATAATCTTCAATATTAGATTTTAAAATATCATAGTTGTTAAAAGTAAAGCTTAAAAAGCCTTTGCTGTCATTTGGTGCAATATTAGAAAGTGTGTTTTCTTGAGGAGTTGTTCTGTTGAATATATTCAGTAAACCTTGATTGGTTTCATCGGTTTTAGCAATTCCGTTAAGATTTATTTCGCCAGAAGTTAAACTTGCATCAAACATAAAGGCTTTAGTCATTGGATTTTGACCTAACAATGCTTGTCCTAAACTGTCTGATTTTTTTTGGTTTAGATATATTGAAAACGACGCATTACTATTTGCTGTTTTAGTTAGCTCATCAAACTCAAGATTTGGTTTTGGAAGGAGTTTTTCAATAATATTTTTGGATGTAGATGCAACATAAAAACTATCAATCAACTTGTAAAAAAAAACAGTTGAATCTATTTTAACATCACTAAATAAACTGTCGTTATACTTTGTAATTATAGAAATATCGTGATCACTTTCGGCATTACTTAAGCATAGTAAAACAGGATTAACTGTTTTTAGATTTTTAATCAACTCTACATCTAATAATTTAAAATGTTTGTTGAAAGTCTTATTAAAAAAATCGTTGTTTTTTAAATCGTTTTTAAATGATTCAAAATCAGAAATCTTTAAAACTGTGGTAGTGTTTTCGGGAATTAAGGATGATAGTTTAATGGTATTTTTTGTATTGGAATTGCATCCAATAAGGATAAAAAACAAAAGAAATGTAACAAGTATTTTTTTCATTGAGGGTAATTCATAAATACACTTACAAAGGTATAATTAAAATTGAAAAGTTAATTGTTCAGGCAATAGCTTAAACGATTTTCTGTGATATTTTGTGATGCCATATTTTTTAATAGCTTCACGATGTTCAATGGTTGGATAACCTTTGTTTTGAATCCAATTATACATAGGAAATTCTTCGTGAATTTTTTCCATATAAGCATCTCTGTAGGTTTTTGCTAATACAGAAGCAGCTGCTATGTTTAGGTATTTTCCATCACCTTTAATAATGGTTTGATGCGCTATCGATTTAAAAGGTTTGAATTTGTTTCCATCAACACTAATAAATTCAACCTTGCTTGTTAATTTTTTAATAGATTGATGCATAGCTAAAATGGATGCGTTTAGAATGTTGATTTGGTCAATCTTTTCTGGAAAAATATGAGCAACACCATAAGAAACTGCATCGTTTTCAATAATAGGTTTTAAAACGCTACGTTTTTTGTGAGATAGTTGCTTTGAGTCATTTAAAATATCGCTTTTAAAATCTAAAGGGAGAATTACAGCAGCAGCGGTTACAGGACCAGCTAAGCAACCACGACCAGCTTCGTCTGTGCCACAATCAAAAATAAATTCAGAATATTTTAACTTTAACATCTAAATATTAACAAGTTTAAAACGTTATTGTGTTTTCAAAATGCGTTTCTTTGGTAAAAGAACTAAATCCATAAGATATTTACTATTTTTGCCCAAGTTTTTTCAATTTAAGTCAACCCTTTTAAACATATTCATGAATAGATTAATCATTTTACTTTGCTTTTTTGCTTTTAGCATTGTGCAAGCTCAAGTGACAGATCCAATAAGGGTAAATACTAAAGAACTAAAAGAAGACCCATTAAGAGAAAGGTTTAATGATTCGTTAGGTAATAGAGGCACAAACAGAAATACTTCAAATAGAAACATTAAAAATAAGGATGCTAAAATTACTGATTACAAAATTATATCAGTAGAAAATGATACTATAATAGCAGATACTACACTAACATTATATAAGGATTACAAATTCAACTATCTAAGAAAAGACTACTTTGATATATTACCTTTTTCAAACATAGGACAAACGTTTAATACTTTGAGTTATAATTTTAAAGATGAAAAGCTAATGCCTGAATTTGGTTCAAGGGCATTACACTTTAATTATAAAGAAATTAGTGATATTTATTATTATTATGTCCCAACCCCTTTTACGGAGTTAATGTATAAAACAGCTTTTGAGCAAGGTCAGTTGTTGGAGTCCATGTTTACAGTAAATACATCTAAACAATTTAATTTCTCAGTTGGATATAAAGGATTGAGGTCATTGGGTAAATATCAACATATATTAACCAGTACAGGTAACTTTTATTTTAGTACCAATTACAAAACTAACAATAACAGATATAATTTTAGAGCCCATCTAACTGCTCAAGATATTTTGAATGAACAAAATGGAGGTATACAAAATGACGATATTGTAAATTTTGAATCAGGTAACCCTGAGTTTCTTGACCGTTCAGTATTTGACCCAGCATTTGAAAATGCCAATAGTTTTTTAAGAGGTAATCGTTATTATGTTGAGCATGCTTATAATGTGATTCAGCAAAAAGATTCTTTATCACATAATATATTGAGTATTGGTAATACTTTTTCGTATGAAGACAAAGGATATAAGTTTGAGCAAACAACTCAAAATGACTTCTTCGGAGATGCTTTTATTAATTCTGGATTAAGAGATAAAGTATCATTACAAGATATGTATTTTGATGTTAATGCTAAATACATTAATAATACAGTTGGTGTTTTAAAATTTAAAGCAGCTTTCAATAAGTATAATTATGGTTATAATAAGGTTGTAACATTAGATGGTAATAATATTACAAACAGACTTAAAGGAAATGTATTTTCTATTGGAGGAGAATACCAAAATAAAATTGGTGAATTTCACATAGAAGGTAAGTTTGGGTTAAATATCTCTGGAGATTGGGATGGCAATTATTTGTCAGGTAGAGCAGGTTATTATATAAATGATGATATAAAAGTGAAGGCTGAAATAAATTTAAACTCAAGAGTAGCTAATTATAATTATCTATTGTATCAAAGTGATTACATTAATTATAATTGGGAAAATAATTTTAATAATATTGAAACAAAGCAGCTTTCTTTTAAGTTAGAATCTAACAAACTTTTAAACCTTGATTTAGATTATTCTACTATTAATAACTACACTTATTTTGGTTTGTCAGAATCAGACAATTTAGTCAAGCCTTTTCAATACTCAAATACTGTAAACTATTTTAGGGTTAAATTAGGTAAAGAAATTAAATGGAGAAATTTTGCTTTAAACAATATTATAAGATATCAAAAAGTTCTTGATGGTGAAGAGGTGTTAAATGTTCCAGAAATTGTAACAAAAAATACAATTTATTATTCTAATCATTTTTTTAAGAAAGCATTATTCTTGCAAACAGGAATTACATTCAATTATTTCACAGAATATAATATGAATGCTTATAATGCATTATTAGCAGAATTTTATGTTCAAAATAATACTAAGCTTGGAGGCTTTCCAAGATTAGATTTCTTTATTAATGCCAAAATACGCCAAACAAGAATTTTCTTTAAAGCTGAGCACTTCAATTCAGCCTTTACAGGATATAATTATTATTCTGCACCTAATTATCCATATAGAGATTTTACTGTTCGCTTTGGTTTAGTGTGGAACTTTTTCCTCTAACTACATGTTATTAAGGGTTTATAGAAAAACTTTAAAAAAGGATTAAAAAAAGTTTGTGTAATGAGGTAGATGGTTGTATGTTTGCGCCCTCGAAACGGATAGATGTTTTGAAT
>JAWKMU010000005.1:0-297972 GCA_041392065.1 Flavobacteriaceae bacterium | reverse complement strand
AGACCGTTGGCAACAATTTGAAAAATGAACGACGAATGTAAAAACCTTATGGAAAATGATGTTGATTCCTATACTAAAGAACAATACGCAGAAATGGAAAAAGAATTAGCAGAAAACATCAACCGAGCTATAAAAGAAACCGAAAACAAATATTGTGTACGACCAATATTGGAAAATATTCAAAACAAAAACCGATTAGAACCTACGGATATTTTTATTTTTAATAAATCGGTTCACAACATATTCCCTTTTGAAGGTTCATAGAAGATTTGGATAAAACTTTGTGTTATATCCTCTGACTTTGAATTTATTATCACTTGAATAGGACTTCATTTCAGCGTCGTCTATAAATCGCCTTTTAAGAGTGTCATTGAAATTTATTTCATCCTTTTCTTTGTAAGGAACTACTTTTGGAATATAAATATCATTGTCGTGTAAATAACTAGCACCAACGGAATTTCTTAAAGATACGGCTTCTTCGTAAGTCATAATAAAAAGTTTAAAAATACAATATAACAAAATAAGCGGACACTAACCGCTTATTCCAAGAGCCTTTATTTTTTACATCTTTTAGGCTTTGACCTGTAAAAGAATTTTCGCCCGTCTTTACAAGGCTTATTCACTTTTACAAACTTGTTGTCGTCTTTATTCGCCATCGCTGTTGAATTTAGTGTTAATAAAACAGGAACTTATGCAAAGGTGTTCCACTCGACCTTCTCTTATTTATCGAGTGCGGTGGTTTTAAAGACGTACATCTAATATAAATAAAATTGTTAAATTAGCTAGTTGACAAAAGTAATTTATAAAGTATGGAAAAATTAACAGGAGGTACGTGGGCATTTTTAGGTTTTTTAGTTTTAATTTTTATTCAACTATTTACAGGTTTACCTATTTTCCCAATTGTTCTTGGACTTGTGTTAGTTTTGATTTTCGGATTTTTAATAATTGTTAAGTTAGATATAGTTCCTAATTGGGATTGGGAATCAAAACTCTCAAAAGAAGATTCGGAAAAAACTAAAATTGAATTAAATATTGATAACAAACAGTGGAAAAAATACTCAAGAAAAAAGAAAGCTGAATTATTTGAGTATTATAAAAAACAAAATCACTTTAAAAGCCTAACTAAAAAACGTCTTTATTTAAAAGGAAAAGGGAATATCAATACTTATAAAAAACTTTTAAAATTTAAAGAAATTGAAGAGGATTTAAAAGAATCAGTCAACAAAACCGTAGAACAAGAGTGGGAAAATCTATCATTAGAGGAAAGAGTTTCCAAAATTAAAGAGTATGAATTAAAAATACAAGAAGAGTATAAAAACAGAAAAATAAAAACTAAAGGCAAGTAAAAACAGTTGCCAACAACGTATATAAAAAATAACTAGGTAATTGCCGAGCCTAGAATTTCGGCAAATCAACAAACACAGCGCAAAAACCGAAAAGTAACAGCATTTTTATACGTTACTTTTCATATACCAAAACGTTGGCAACAAGCTTGAAAACAACCGAGAATGAACAAAGAGAAATGGAATGAAATATGTTATTTGCTATCTGAAAAGAATTTTCCTTCAGATTTAAGCGAAACCGATTTTGGACAAAAAGTAATCCAAGCACTTCGAATTTTGGACTGGAAAGAATACAAGGGCGAAATCGAAAAAGAACATTCACTTCAATTTGGTTCAGTAAATAAATTAAGACCTGACTTTATTATAAAATTGGATAATTCGAGATTATTCGTAATCGAAATTAAACTACCAAGCATTCCAATTAATTCGACCTTTCAACGTCAGTTGTTTTCATATATGCGACAACTAAAACTCGATTATGGAATTTTAATCGGACAAGCAATTCAAATTTTTTATGATGGCAATTTAATCAGTCAAGATGACCCAATCTTGTTGGAAACCATCCAATTTACAGAGGACAGCGAAAAAGGACAAAAATTCGTGGAACTGTTTAGCAAAGAAAGTTATAGCACTGAATTATTAAAATCGTTTACCCTAAACGCACTTAAAAAAATAAACCGTAAAGAGGAACACAAAAAATTGACCGAAAAAATTCTGTCAGAATCTTATCAAGAAAAAATAGCGGAATTAATAAAGCAGGATTTTTTGAGCGAATATGACGGAGAATTGATTGAATCCGTTCTTAAAGAATTAAAAGTCGAGATTAAAAGCAAAAGAACGGAAACGCCTCAATCTGACTTGCCCAAAAAACAATATTCCGAACCGAGAATTGTTGGCTACTCAAACGGAATTTTACCAATCGAATTAAATCCAGCTTCTGAATCGGATTTTAAGCGCAGACTTTTATTGACAAAAACAGCTTACATAACAACTTTCTACAAAAATGGAACTTCTAAACAAAAAGTTTGGAATGCCAATCGATTTAGAGAAACGTCTGGTGTTTTAGGAAATTTAAGGTCAAGACCGGAATTTAGAAATGGAGAATGGCAAAAACTTGGAATTGAAAAAGTTTATGTATCAATTGACAAATAAAAATATAAAAAGCCAGTTGCCAACACCGTATAAAATTAATTGCTAGTTCAAGCCTACTTACGAAAATCCTCGCGGATTTTCTATTCGGTTTGTATTTGCTAAATTAGTTGCTTAAAACACGCAACTAATCTTATACAAACACGTTGGGCAACATACAAAAAGCCCACCGCACAAACAGCACATTTGGTTTTTGCCGACACGCATAGCCAACGCTGAAAAAACCAAAAGAGCTGTTTTTTTCCAACGCTCGGACAAAAAAAGGAACAGAATAAATTAACTTAGACGACAAATTATAAATTGATAAATGAGCAAAATATTTAAAGACTACTTAACTGACTTTGATGTAAAATTTAAAGACTTAGATTTTATTGATAAAGCCTTTCACGAAAAAGAACTTGGAGTAGTTTCTTTTGCTTCTAAAGCAAATTCCAAAGACACAAACGGAAATTTCAGCGAAGAATACATTAGAACAAGATTTGTTTATGCATTGGTAAACAGTGGTTTTTTTCCAAAGGAAATTTTATGTATTGAGTTTAACATACCAAAAGGGAATAACGGAAAAGCATTAAAACCAGATGTTGTTGCCTTCAAAAATACGGATTGGTTAAAAGTATATGAAGATGCAAAAGCAAATAAGAACTTCAAAAAACTAAGACAAAACTATCTTGTCATTTTTGAAACTAAAAAGAATAACAAATCTTTAGAAAGTGCTATTGAAAACCAACTAAGACCAGCACTTGCCGAAAACGAATCAAAGGAAAGGGTTTTTGGAGTTTATTTTGATGACAAACCAGATGTTCTAGTTTTCAAAAAAATTGGAAATTCCCCAATTAGAAGATTTGACGAATCAATAGAGTTATCAGGTTCAGGAATTATAAACCTAAATTATGACAAAAGAGATAGTTTACTTGACTTCCCAACTTATCAAGACTTTGAAAACAACAACAAAAGCATTTCAGATGTAACTAAACTTACAACAAACGCACTAGATGCAATTGATGAATCAGCATTTGAAGATTTTTTAGCCGAATTAAAAAGAATTGCAGACAAAGAAAAGCCAAAACACTCGGAAAGAGATTTGATTGTTGAATTTTTGACATTGAAAGTTTTTGATGAAAAACGAAGTAAAAGAGACAAATCAAATCTTAAATTTTACATAGAACCAACAGAAAAAAAATCTGATGGTTTAGCCGAAAAATCATTTAGAGAAAGAATTGATAAACTTTATAAAGATGCGAAAAGAGAATATGTAAATGTTCTTTCAACACCTTATTTTTCCTACGATTCACAATTTAGACCTTCAAACTCTAATGAAGAAAGGTTTTTAATTGCATTGGTTGAGTCGCTACAAAAAAGAGCAATTCTTAAAGCGAAGAACGAGAGTTTCAACCAAATTATTTTCAACAACTTCGGAAACGACAAACAAAAAGCAGACAACGGACAGTTCTTTACACCAATTCCAGTTGTGAAGTCTATAATCCAAATGCTTAACCCAATAAAAGGAGAAGAATTATGTGACCCTTGTTGTGGTATTTGTGATTTCCCTGCAATGGCATTTAGACACGCTCACAGAAAAGACGAAGAATATCCACCAAATGCAAGTCATTATTACGGTTTTGACATTGAAAATAATAACTTAAAACTTGCTGAACTTAACTTGGTTCTAAATGGAGATGGTGGAGCCGTATTAAAAAATATGAACTCAATCTCGCAGAAACTTTTAGAAAACGGCTCAATTCTTAAAGTTGGTGAGTTTACAACAACCAATTTTGAAACAGAAACTTGGCAACATAAAGACGACACGGAAAAGGAACTTAAAAAGTTCAAAATAATTGCAACAAATCCACCATTTGGGAAAGGTCGTGATTTAAAGACAGGTAAAGAAGGAAAATGGGATGTAGCAAAGGAAACAGTTGAACTTTACGAAACATATAAAGTAAAGCCAACGCCAAACTCTAAAGGTCAAATTACACTTCCTAATTCTATGGATATGGGAGTGATATTTTTGGAAAATGCCTATAAACTATTGGAAGAAGGCGGAAGAATGGGTATTGTATTATCAAATTCAATTGCTTCAATTTCTGAATGGGAAAACGTTAGAAAATGGCTTATTGAAAGAATGCGGATAGTTGCGTTATTTGACTTACCTGCCAACACATTTGGAGAAACAGGTGTTGCGACAACCGTAATAGTTGCATACAAGCCTAAAAATGACGAAAAACATTTGCTTGATAATGATTATGAAATCTTTATCAAGGAAGTTGAAAGTATTGGTTACGAAGTAAAAACGGTAAAAAGAACAATAACTTTTAAACCTCAATTCATCATAAATGAAGATACTTTTGAACATACTAGCCAATTGGATGAAGACTTTTCTAGTATGCAAAATGAATTTCAAGAATTTCTAAAGCGTCAAGAATTAGAAATCAAAAACGCATTCAACCTAGCCAAGTTTTAAATATGAGTAATTTTTTAATCAAACCGACTAGCATTAAAAAATCTGATATTTTAAACAAGGTTTTTTCACTGCATCCATCCGAACACAAGAAAATCGACATTAGAAATAGAAATCTAAAATCAATATCAAAACTTGTAGTCGCAGAAGGTGTTGGTGAGCAAATTAATGTAGATGAATATTTGAATTTTAATTCAAATTATACGCTTGTAACTATTTCAAATATGGGTAAGTGCATTATTGATGAAAATCAAGGAGAGCGAATTTCACCATTTATCTATAAAGATTCAACTAAGAAACTTTCCAAAGGTGATGTTCTTGTTAGTAGAAATGCTTCACTCGGAAAAATTACATTGGTTAATAAAGATTTCAATGGTATTTTAAATGGTGGAATATCATATTTGAAATTTAAAGAAGATAAAAAGTATTATGCTTTTGCCTTTTTCTTGCTTGATTACGGTGCTGATTATTTGACAGTACTAACATCAGGTGGTGGAACACAAAAAAATGCTAAAAGACAAAATCTATTAGATTTAAAAATTCCATTTCCAACGTCTAAAAATCATAAAAGCCCAGAGTTAATTGAAAAATATGTTTCAATACTCACCCAGAATATTATTGATAAGGAAGAACAAATTGAAATTCGCCAAAAAAATATAGATGAATTAGTTTACCACGAATTAAGGAACAATCAGAAATCTAATTTCAGTTATTCGTTACCAAAAAAATCAGATTTATTATCCCACAAGAGAATAGATACAGGTCTATATACTGAAAAATATAAAGAAGAAAATCACTTGATAGAAAATTATAAAAATGGATTTTCTTCAATTAACACATCAAAATTTAAAAGTGGTTCTACACCAAAAACAAGAATATTTAATGCGTCTAAGTCATCTTTGAAATGGGTTACACCTACAAATATTTCTGACGAAGGATTTTACAATCCAATAGAGAAAATATCAATGCCTACTTCAAATAACCTTAAAAAAGATTGTATTCTATTTATTAACAGAACTTCTAAAGGAAAGAAAGGAGAATATGTAGGAATTACTTGTTTTTATGATGTTAGTTATTATGGTGAAGGACAACATAATCAAGGACTTTATAGAATTGAGCATTTATCGAAAGATGAAATGATTTTCACTACCGCTTTTATGAACTCAAGAATTATGAGAAAAATTTGTGGTAATATTTCAATTGGTTCTAAAATGAAAGAAATGAAATCTTATGATTTTGCGACTTTAAAGTTTCCAAAGTTTGATAAATCATTAAAGCAGAAAATTGGAAAACTATACTATCACAATATTGACAAAACGAATTTTGATTTTGACAACTATTTTGAGAATGAAAAGGTGAGAAATCAAGAATTAGGCATCTTTCAACTAAATACCGAAATCATTGCAATAAAAAAAGAACTAGAGATAGTTCTAAATAAGATAATAACAGAAGAGACAATAACACTGAATGCCAACGCTTAAAGCCATACACATTTGCAATTCGCACCAGCCAACGCTGCAACCAAAAATTGCAAAAGAGTATGTCTTTGCCAACGCTAACAGACGGACGAAAAAAAAGTACGATTGCCCAACAATGGCTATACGTAATGCGGGCGAAAGTGCTGAAATGAAAGTAATTACATTAAATAAACTAACTGCTAAACGGAAAGTGAAGTGCCTTGAAATCCCGCACTACGCATAGCCGAGACCGTTGTACGCAAGCTGAAAAAAGAGCCAACCCACGTTCAAGCACATTTTATTTTGCTCGTTCCTCACAAAACAAAAAGAGCTTTCACTTCCCCACCGCCACCCGAAAATAATCAGTCAAAAAGTAAATATTTTTCCTTTTAAGTTAATATATTTGCGTAAAACACAAAGAAATTGGCGAAAGTGGAAATCAACAGGATAAAAGTTGCTCTAGCTGAGACAAGAAGAAAGAATAAATGGTTGGCTGAACAAATCGGAAAAGATGAATCCACCATTTCACAATGGTGCACTAATGCTAGACAACCATCACTAGAAAACCTTTTAAAGATTGCCAATGCACTAGATATTGACATTAGAGACTTATTATGCTCTACAAAAAATATTAACGATTAAAATGAGTTCGAAAAAAACATATATAGATTTATTTGCAGGATGTGGCGGACTCTCACTTGGACTATTCAATTCTGGTCATTGGAAAGGTAAATTCGCTGTTGAAAAAAGTCCAGATGCTTTTAAAACTTTGGAATACAACCTAATTGAAAAAAACTCTCATTTTGAATGGCCTAATTGGTTACCTCAATCGAACCTAGACATTAATGAAGTCATCAAGAAATATCCCGAAGAACTAAAATCTCTACGTGGAACTATTGATATGGTTGCTGGTGGACCACCTTGCCAAGGTTTTTCTACTGCAGGAAGAAGAATAGAGAATGATACAAGAAACAGACTGATAGAGTCATACATCAAATTCATTCGTTTAGTTCAACCTAGGGTTATATTTTTTGAAAACGTAAAAGGCTTTACTCAAAAATTTGACAAGAATAAAGTTAAAGGCAGAGTCTATTCTGAATATGTTCAAAATGCTTTAAAAAGAGGTTCAAAAAGACTTAATGCAACTGGTTATAATGTTTATGGAAAGCTCATTGATTTCTCTGAATTTGGTGTGCCACAAAAAAGAACTCGATTTATTTTAGTTGGCATTAGGAAAGATGTTTCTGATACCATAAATCCAAAGCTTTTTTTCGAACAGATTAAAAAGAATAAAAAGGAGTTTCTTGGGAATAAAGGAATTGGCTTAACAAATAGTTTAGAAGATGCAATCTCTGACCTACTTAGGATTGAAGAGACAATTTCACCAGACACAAAATCATTCAAAACCGGACTTTACAATACGCCTAAAACTAGCTATCAAAAGTTATTAAAAGGCAATATTAAAAGCGTGATTCCAGATAGTCATCGTTTTGCTAAGCACAATTCTCAGACTGTCGAGAAATTTCAATTCATTCTAGATTTTGCTAAAAAGAACAAAACACTTTCCAATGAAATAAAGGAAAGATTTAACCTTAAAAAAAGAACAATTATTCCGTTATCAGGGGAATTACCTACACCAACAATCACCACATTACCAGATGACTACATTCATTACTGTGAACCAAGAATTTTTACCGTTCGTGAGTATGCTAGAATTCAATCTTTTAATGATTGGTATGAGTTCAAAGGAAAATATACAACTGGTGGAAAAAGAAGAACTCAAGAAGTTCCAAGATATTCACAAATAGGAAATGCAATTCCACCTTTATTTGGCGAACAAGCTGGAATCACCCTAAATAACTTGATTTAATTATGCAGAAACCACTACAATTTAAAATCAGTTCTGCATTAAAAAACATAATTGGTCGAGACTTAATTACAGATGATTTTATTGCAGTTTTTGAGTTAGTTAAAAACTCATATGATGCCCACGCAACAAGAGTTGACGTGATTTTCGAAAATATTTATTCTGATAATGGAAAAATAATTATCAAGGATAATGGCAAAGGTATGAGTTATCAAGATTTGCTCGATAAGTGGCTATTTGTGGCGCGTTCTTCAAAAAAAGAAGGAGATGAGGAAGAGAGTTATAAAAACTATAGAGATAAAATCAAAGTAAAAAGAGCTTATGCTGGTGCAAAGGGCATTGGTAGATTTTCGTGTGACAGACTAGGTAGTGAGCTTTATCTAGAAACCTTAAAGGACGAGGAAAATGCAAAAATAGAAGCTTTAGTTACAGATTGGAACAAGTTCGAAGAAGACAGTAATAATGAATTTGTAAACGTAAGTGTACTTCACGAAACATTAAATAAAAGCTCATATAATCTAACACAAGGAACTGTTCTTGAAATCTCAAATTTGCACAGTGAATGGAATAGAGATAAATTCCAATCGCTTAAAGATTCATTAGCACGTTTAATAAATCCTTCTACCATAAAAGATGATGATTCATTTAAGATTTTCTTGTCTGTAGAAGAAGAACAAGTAAATGACGGTAAACAAATTAAAAAAAACAAAGACCTTGTAGAAAAAGGGAAACTTGATGAATCTGAAGTTGACTATTTTAACATCATAAACGGAGAAATTAGAAATCCGATTTTCGAGACCTTACAATTAAAAACCAGTTATATTGAGTCAGATATTAAAAAGGATTCTATAACCACTACTCTTTATGAAGGAGGAGAATTAGTTTACAAAATTGAGGAAGAAAACCCATATTCTGACTTTAGTGATATTCATTATTCAATATACTTCTTAAACCAATCAGCAAAATCCACTTTCACAAGAAGAATGGGTGTCCAACCTGTTGAATATGGTCACATTTTCGTCTACAAAAATGGACTTAGAGTTTATCCCTATGGAGAACGTGGAGAAGACCCATTTAAAATGGATGTAAGGAAAAGTCAAGGTTACGCTAGAAATCTTGGAACTCGTGAAGTAATTGGATATATCTCTATACAAGGAACTAACGACAATTTGAAAGAAACTTCTAGTAGAGGTGATGGTTTTATTAAAACCTCTGCCTATTTCAACTTAGAGAAACAATTTTATGAAACTTTAAAAAAACTAGAAAAGTATACAATTGACATTACCGATTGGGGAAATTTTTTGTCAGAAGACGATTATATTAATATCAATGAATCATTTATAAAAAATGAAGGAACGAAAAATGAAAGAATTTTTGATGTAAATGAAAATCTAAGTCAACTCATCTCGTCCATTTCAAACTCAAAGTCGGTCAAGAAATTTGAAGTTTCACCTAACATTCTTCGCATTTTAGATTCGAAAAGTGAAAAATCTGCTCAAGGAACTTTAAAGAAATTATCCGAGAAAATTGATTCTGATGATTTTGACAAAGAAGAAGTAAAGAAAACCATTAAGAATGTCGAAAAGAAACTTTCTGACCTTAAATCGAGAAAGGAAGAGGCAGAAGAAGAAGCTCTTCAAAAATATATAGAAAATGAAGAGTTAAAAACTGAACTGGACAGAGAAATTGCAGAAAAACTTTTTGACAAATCAGTTGAGGGTAGAGAGAAAAAAGATTTGTTGGCATTACAGCATCAAATTATACATACCGCAGGAAATATTACCTGGAGTTTAGATTCATTAGTTGATTCAATAAACAGCGATAAGCCAAAAGAGGAATTAATTGACGACATCAAGGATATAAGTTTAGAAGTTCAGAGAATTGTAAGTGCTTCACGTTTTGTGACAATGGCTGGATTCAATACTCAAGCAGAAAAAATAACCAAAGATTTAGTTTCTTTCATTAATGATTATGTAATCAATATTTATCAACCAGCAGATTCTTTTATTCATAGTAAAAGACCAATTAAAATTTCAATTAAAGAAACAAACTTGAAAAAAGTAATGAAGTTTCGCCCCTTTGAAATTACTGTAGTGCTGGATAATTTATTTTCTAATAGTAGGAAAGCGAAATCAACTGATATATTATTAGAATGGACCAAGAACAAATCAAATTTAGTTCTTTCATTTAAAGACAATGGAAACGGTATTCCTAAGGATATAGTCGATAAAATATTTGAGTTTAGATATAGCAACACTGATGGCTCTGGTATTGGTCTTTATCACGTTCAAAGCATCTTAGAAAAATATAATTCAGAAATAGAATACGTTCCAACTAAAAAAGGAACGGAATTCCATATAATATTTCCATTATGAAGTTAGATTACAAAATTATATGGGTAGAGGATAAAATAGATACTAAACCTTTCCTTGCTCTCAGACAAACTATAAATGAACATTTAGTAAATGAATTTTTCAATGTTCAAATTGAAACAGCCGAAGACTTTGATGAATTCAAAGAAAAGTATGAAGCAAGTGAGACATTTGACCTAATAATAACTGACTTGAATTTAAATGAAAGTCACGGTTCACAGGTTATTGACTTTGTACGTGATGTTAAACATATTATGACTGAAATATTTTTCTATTCTGCAAATAGTGAACTTACTGCAACAAACCTAGTCAATAGTAGCAGAATTACATTTCATCAGATGGATGAGGCTAGTGCTTACAGAGAACTTGGAGCATCTATTATGGACTTGATTAATCTTACTATTTCTAAGTTTCAAAATATAGTTACAATGCGCGGTATGATAATGCAAGAAACTAGTTCACTAGATTTAAAAATGGACAATATTGTGAAAGCACAATTAAAAAACCCTAAACTTTCAGACGAAATCAAGCCAGTTGTTGAAAATATATTTGATAATATTTTTGCCAATGCTGAAGAAAAGTACAACAAGGCTAAAGCAAGAAAATCGAAGGATATATTTAGAGATAATGTTTTATTCAATTCTTCTCAAAAAATATTCGCTTTAGGGGAAATTTTAAAGATTCTTAAAGAAGAAAATTTTTCGGAAGATTATTCGAAAGAAATAATCCTAATCCGCAACCAATTTGCTCACGCAGAATTAATGAAAAATGAGGATGGGAAAGAGTACTTTAAAGTAAAAGGTGAAGAAGTTTATTTTGACGAAAATCTTTGTAGAGAAATCAGAAAAAATATTATAAAACACGTAAACAATATATCTGGTCTTGAAAGCAAATTGGATTCCAACGCATAAAGTCATACACATTTGCAATTCGCTTAAGCCAACACACAAGCCAAAAATTGCAAAAGAGTATGCCTTTTACCAACGCTGAATGACAATCTGAAAGAAAAAAGCCAGCGTACAACATTGTATAAAAATAATAGCGGTTTAATCGCTAAAACTGAAGTGAAATATATAAATCAAACGACAGTAATAAACCGAAAATTAAGTGCTTAAAAATCCGCTACTATTCTTATACGAGACCGTTGTAGCCAATTAAAGAAAACCAAAATTAATGAACATAACGAATCTGAAAATATCATTTGAATTGGTTTTTCGACAGTGTGTTTTTATAATTCTCAACATTTATGCTATTAGAAAATTGTTTGGTGGACAATTTTATATGAATGGAGAATTACCGCCTGAAGTTGCAGATATGACTTTGAGAGAAGTCGATAGTTTCACAATAGCTTGGACTTTTATGGGATATTCCTTTTGGTATGTGCTATTTATCGGAATTACACAATTAATTGGTGCTTGGTTTCTCTTATGGAATAAAACAAAACTGATAGGTGTAATGATACTGACACCAATAATGGTGAATATTATAATGTTTGACCTTATATTTCTTGGTGTCTATTCTGCATTAGCAATTTCAATCATCATTTTGATGATGTTAATAATGATAATGCTATTCAATAAAGAAAAAATAATAAATATATACCAAGAACTAATAAGTTTTCCACCGAAATCAGAGGTATTACTAAAAAAAAGAATTTTGACAATTGGAATTACAATAATGACTTTATTAATAATTTTTTCTTTCTGTTATTTAATTGAACGTCTGACTTGGATTTCCTGAAAATAAAATAACTGGCTACAACAATGTATAACCGCAATTACGGCGGATTCGACTACGTCCGAATCCACTCGGAATTGCTAACGCCAGTTCTTAACCGAAAATCATTAACTTTAAATCCGTAACTGACGGTTATACGAGACCGTTGTAAGCAAGCCTAAAGAAGGACCGTACAACAATTAAAATCCCGAACGACAATCAAATTAATTTCTTCTTTCAAAATTTTTTTTGACTGATTACCAACAACTTGGTACATATTCAGAAATAAATTCTCAAAATAATTTGTATAGTTAGGAATCCTTACTATATTTGTATCGGCAATAATGCCAAAACAAAATTTTAAACATTAATCAAATGGCAAAATCAATTTTCTATCACGCAGGATGTCCAGTATGCGTGAGTGCAGAGCACGACATCGTTAATCTAATTGGTGCTGACAATGTAGAACTCGTTCACATTGGCGAAGACCGTAACCGAATTACAGAAGCGGAAAAAGCAGGTGTAAAATCTGTTCCAGCTTTGTTAACACCAAACGGAAATGTATTACATATCAATTTTGGTGCGTCTATGGCTGACGTAAAAGGCTAAAAAAATTTCTCTCTAAATGTTAGGAGTCCTAATTTATATTAGGGCTTCTAACTTAATTTTTAACCATTAAAATTCAAAAAAATGAAACAATTATTTCTTCTTCTCGGACTTTCACTTTTCGCAGTTCAAAGCTATGCTTGCGAAAAATGTGGAAACTACAACAATGACGATTTTCAAATTAAAAGTGTGAGCGTAAAACACTCGGTTGACATTGCGGCTACCATTTGGGAAATTACCGTAAAAGGAACAGCTGGAAAAACAACGCCAACACCAGCAGGACAACTAAATGGAGCACCCGTATTGGGTTATGTATTTCCTACCACGCTGAAATCGACTGACGTTGGTTTTGGCGAAACCGAAGGCATAGTGGCACTTGCTTTAACTTCGCATCCCGATTTTGACGACACGCCACTTTGGGATGAAAACACAGACAGAAATTTTGCCAATGACGGTATTATTTGGCATCCGCATTGGGTAATTTTAACCGAAGACAAACGTGTGGAAGGTGGTTTGGCAGTAAAACAATTCGACCCAAAAGACACGAGTGTGATTTTACCTCCAACCAATCCCGGAATGCCAATGTATATGGATTCGCCAGGTTTTCAGGTCATCACAAAAGGAAATACAATAAGAGTAGTTGTTCCCGATTATCGAATGAACAACAAAACGGATTTTTCCTATGACGGAGTTGCAGCTTATATGCAAGTAAATACAGGCGGAGAAGGTGGACACGGTGGCGGAGACAAACCAATGCTTGGCGTTTACAAAGTGTATTCAGTAGCAAGTGGCGATTTGTCGCTACCCTATAAAGTAAAGTAATATTTTTTTGCTCTGCAAAGTTAGGATTCCTATCTTTGCAGGGCTTTTCAAATTAAATAAACAAAAATATGAAAGTAGCAGTTTGGGACACTTATGTAACCAAAAAGGACGGAACTATAATGCACTTTGACATCATTGTTCCTGAAGAAATAATAAACAAAGAAACTGTTTACAGTTATGGTAAAACATATCTCGCCACAAAAGGACAAACAGGCCAGTCTTTGACAACTAATGAATGTATCTTTTGCCACATAGAAACGGTAAAACCTGATTGGGAAAAATCCATCAATCAGCAAGGATATTTTATTTATGAAATGGAAAACTGTAATTAGATGAAATCTTCTTTTGACATAAACCGACAAAACAAAAATACAGAGAGTAAAATAGTAGTGGCTTTAGAACGAATATCGGAAGCGTTCAGAGTGTTGCTATGGAATGAAAGTAAGGAAAACTCTTTAAGCCCGATACAAATTCAAATTTTAATTTTCATTCACTTTCACGCCTCGGAAAAATGCAAAGTAGGTTATTTGGCAGACGAGTTCAATATGACCAAAGCCACAATTAGCGATAGCGTTAGGGTTTTACTTGCCAAAGATTTAGTTATCAAAGAAACCGACCCTATTGACACAAGAAGTTACACACTTTCACTCACTACAATAGGAAAACAAATTGCAGAAAAAGCGTCATTTTTCGCATCTTCCATAGAAAAACCTATTGGGAAATTGTCGGAAGAACAAAAAACTGTGATACTCAATGGACTTCTTCAAATGATTTATGACCTTAACAAGGCAGGAATCATTACCATTCAACGAATGTGTTTTACTTGTTCTTTTTACAGTGCCAAAAACGGAATACACTACTGCAATTTGCTGAAAACAAAACTTGCCGAATCTGAAATCCGAGTGGACTGCCCTGAACACGAAATAATTACGTGAAAAAAAATAAAGGCCAGCTTACAACATTGTATAAGAGCAATAGCGGTTTAGGTGTAAACTCGAACCGTTTTTGCATTTAATTAAGTATCTTGCTATCCGAAAAGTTAGTGCGTTAAATCCGCTACTGCTCTTATACTTGACCGTTGTAAGCCATTTGAAAAAACCATATAACACATTGAAAATAATTGAAGGAAACATATTTACAACCGAATGTCAGACTATAGTCAATACTGTGAATTGCTTCGGAATTATGGGAGCAGGAATTGCACTCGAATGTAGATACCGTTATCCCGAAATGTTTGAGCGTTACAAGGAAATGTGCGACAAAAAGTTACTTGATATTGGCAAACTTTACCTTTATCAATCCAATAATAAATGGATTTTAAACTTTCCGACAAAAAATCATTGGAAATACCCAACCAAACCAATTTATCTCGAAAAAGGACTTCTGAAATTCAAAGAATCTTACCAGCAAAAGAAAATTAAATCAATTGCCTTTCCTTTATTAGGTGCTCAAAATGGTGGACTTTCCAAAGATGAATCACTCGAACTTTTACAAAAACACCTGAAAGAGATAGAAATCCCAATTGAAATTTATATTTACAAGGAAGATGCTTCGGATGACTTGTTCGACATTTTCAAAACTGCATTTTTATCTTCAAGTTTAGATAGTCTAAAACGATTAACTGAGCTTAAGAGCAATCAGATTAAAAAAATCAAAGAAATTTTAGAAAATGAAGATTTGAAAAATATGGGTCAACTTTCTTCTTTTAAAGGAATTGGAGAAACTACAATTTCAAAATGTTTCATTTACGCAATGCGGCCAGATATAAAAAATATTCAAACAAACTTATTCTGATGACAAAAGACAACGCAAAACAGATTTTAGGACAATCAATTTCAAATCTACACCAAAGAAGAGGTTCAGTGACCTCAAATGACCTTGAAGCCGAAGTTATCAATAATGCTTGCCTATATATTCTCAAAAATCAAAAAGACAAAATGCGAGAGGGTAACACAATTGAGGCAATGTTTATGGGTGCTTTAAATGCAACTCAAGATTTTGTACCAATTGCAAAGGCGTTTACAGATGGAGCTATGGAATTATTTCCTGAACACTATACGGCTAAAGAAGCTATGGTTGCCACTATGGGAATTCAACAAAATGTAGCTTGGGATGGAATGTGGGATTTTTTGAGAGATTATTTTCAGAAAAATCACGGAATTCAGATTGACGAAGTAGAAACTGAACCAACAATTTTTTACTCTACCAAGCATAAACGTTATGAAAACGACTCGTTTGTCTCAGAAAGCAAAGTTGAGAGAACGATAAATTTGAATTTTGTAGACAATAAAGAAGAATTAGTTGTCGGCATTGCTCCTTCTCTTTCGCCTAAAAAAAGTTATAAATTAGAAAGCAATGGTAATAGCGTAAAATATAAAGGCTATGACCCAGATTATCTATTCACAATTACATTTGATGACTTTGATGAAGTTGAGCAATTTGTATTAGAAATGCCAAATAGAGGACTTAAAATTATTTACTTCGAATAACCAAATGACGTACATTGACAGCTATAATGACAACGAGTACATAAAAATCCTCAAACTATTGCAGGACGAAATGGCTGTTATCAAAAACTTTTTGACTTCTATTAGTCAAGACAACAACTTTAAAAAACTAACTGATTTAGAAAATTTCTACAATATTATTTTCAGTCAAGAAGTAATCAAAAAACATATCGTTTGTAAAATAAGTCAAATATACAAACCTCTCTACCTTTCAAATCCAGGGCCACATTCAACAGGAAATTCATACTTCCATTTAACACTAAAATTAGAAAGTGAAGAAATAAATTGGCTTGACAATCTTTACAATAAGGTTTTATCTAGATTTATAAAGTTTTACAAGCACCTTTTTTCAAAAATTGACAACTATTTTATTTCAAAAAATAGCAGACAAATAGAGACCTATGAACAAGTATTTGATAAAATAAAAAGGGAAATTGCAGTATTTATTGACACAGTTGACCAAAGAGAAATTTTATCAAAAAGAGCAAAACTTAAACCAGAATTACTAACCAAAATCCCTTTTGGTGGACTGTTTTATATTACTCATTCGGACAATTTACCGAGCATTCTAAACCTAGGCATATTATCTCATAATTTAGCCCACAAAAATGGTTTTGTGAACACAGATATTTCCAATCAACAAGTTAACGCTCGCAGAAATAGAATAGAACAAAGTTTAGGTGGGAACATTCACGATTTTGCCCCATTATTCTTTACAGTAAAAAATCCAACATTTTATTATTGGTGTAAGAACACTAATAAGGACAATCTTATAATACTGAAAATAAACCCTCATATTTTATTAGAAAACAATGTTTCCTTTTCTGACGGCAATGCAGCAGTTAGAACAACTAAATTTTATAATGATTTGAGTGATTTCAATAACTTAAATTGGACATTAATCAATAAAGGTTCTTGGAATCATTATGAATTTCAAATCAAAAACGAACAGAAACGAACGATATGTGCGGAAGTTTTGACAAAAGACAAAATTCAAACTCATTACATTGATGAAATTTTCGTTTATAGTAAGGAATCTTTAGAGCAAATATTCCCTATGTTTCCAAATCATTTGGGAATCAAAACAAGTATGAACAAGGAACTATATTTCTGATAATTATGAAAGAAAAACGGCTTACAACATTGTATAAGCGTAATGCGGGCGAAAGTGCTAAATTGAAGCGAATTGAATATTAACAAACATAAGGTTAGGCCGAAAGTGAAGTGCTTCTAATCCCGCACTACGCTTATACTTGACCGTTGGCAACAAGCTGAAAAAAACTGAATGAGGATAAATATTATAACATCTGAATTGAAAAAAGCGAACCGAAATTTGAACATCTCCTTGTTGATTTTCACTTTTTTTATGCTCGTATTTTTTATTTCATTTTGGTTTCCTAAAAACGCGTTAATGAAGAATGTTTATCTGATTTCATTATTTGCTTCTGGTGGATTTATATTACTCTCACTTATTCTGTCAATATTACGACAAAATAAAAAACAGACCATTGAATTGGATAAAACACAAATAGTTGAATTGACAATAAATTCACGAATTGAAACTGAAAAAATTACCAAAAAATCGGATATAGAATTTACTGGAAACCTAATAAAAACTAATCCCGACTTTAAGGTTTATGAAATAAATAATGAATCAGCTTTTGATTTATTAAAATCTGGAAAGGAGATAAAGACAAAAAATCTGACCCAAAAAAATAGCGGATTGGATATGGCGCCAAAGGAATTATTTAATGATTTAATCTCAATGTTATGGGCATCGAGTTGAATAAAAGCCAGTTGCCAACACCGGCTATAATTCAGCGTGGTTTGATGGTTAATCCAACAAACTTTTCTTACTTTTAACCAAGCTGATTTCTCTGCGGACAAATCCTCGCGGATTTATCCACGCCGAAATCATAGCCAAACCGTTGGCAATAATGTAAAACAACATCACAAATGAAAAAAATTATCTTAATTGCATTTTTAATCATAGGAATTGGAGCTAACGGACAAGAATTGCCGACTGAACCGGAAAATGGATTTGCGTTTCCAATTGGTAGTAAATTTACGATTAAATTGCACCCAACTGACTCTATTAATTTTGACTATTCTATAATCAAATTTGAGCCATTTCAAGAAATTGTGGACACTTGGGAAAATGATAATTTATTTGAGGAGAAAGGAGAAGCTGGAACAATTGAATTTTATTTCTGCTTAGGAACAAGCGGAGAAACAGAAGCTGAAAAAGAAAAGAATATGAAAGTACTATTATTAATGAAAAATAGAACTGAATATTCTCTGAACTATAATTCAGATATCCAAATTAAAGAAAACGGAGAATTTGAAAAAACATCAAATGTCGGAACTCACCCAGGGGCAAAAGGAACTGAAATGTGGCCATATATGATTCACCAAATAGCTCTAAATGGATTTAATAAAATGGAATAAAACACTATTGCCAACAATGTATAACCGCAATTACGGCGGATTCGACTACGTCCGAATCCACTCGGAATTGCTAATGCCTGTGCTAAACCGAAAATTAACGCATATTAACCCGTAACTGACGGTTATACGAGACCGTTGTGGTGCATTAAAAAGAAACCGTGAAAACAAAGAAAATCCGCGGACATAAAAGAAGATGGAATGATATTGACCAATGGGTTGAAACGCATAAGAATCTCGATTTGAACTATTTGAAAGAGTACCAGCGAGATTATGCGAAAATTCGAGTTCACCCTTGGAGCGGAATTTCTTTAACCAACAGCCAAACACCTAATCCAAAAGGACAAACAAAGACCAGAATTCTAAGCGGACTTATTGAAATTTATGATTCTTGGAAAAGGGAATTGGACAAACTTGACGAAAACTATTATTTGAGAATATGGCTCTTTGAACCAAGGTTTGCGAATTCTCAAGTTGTCTGTGCGATTGGAGACTATTTGGACTTTTATGAAAACACATTTTACAAACCAGACGAGTCGAAGGAGTTGAACACCGAGAAATATGGACAGTTAAGGAATGAAATTGAAAATTTTAATTGGGAATATAGACTTGACGAAGACCACTTTGACAACAGCGAACCAGGTGACCCAGAATTATACGCAACATTTGCGGACTATGAAGAAGATAAAAGGTGGTTTGAAAAAATGCTAAAAAAGCCACACAGAACAACGAAATTTAAAGAGCCAATTGGAGAAGCCACTGAATCATATTCATTCAAAAAAGGAGATGTTTGGCTTGGAGAAAAATAAAAAAACGCACCACAACAACGCATATAGCTTATGGCGGGTGAACCGCTGCCAGCAAGGTTTTCGCTCCTTAGTCAGCTTTGGTTTCGGTGGACAAGAAAGTGCTCCGAAATCGCCACAAGCCATATGCAAACCGTTGGCAACAATTTGGAAATGATTCTTTTTTGGTGTACATTTACACCAAATAATAAAATTATGTCGAGACAAAGTATATCCTTTACGAAACCAAACGATGAATGGCTAAAAACCCAAGTGGACAATAAAGAATATTCAAGCAAAAGTGAGTTGGTTAATGACTTGATTAGACAAGCACGAAAACAACAAGTTCAAATTGATTGGATTCGAGCCAAACTTGAAAAAGCTGAAAATAGCGGATTTACCAATGATAGTAAAGAAAGTATTTTAGCACAGTCAAAGTCTTTACTAAATGGCTAAATACAAATTAACCAACGAAGCAAAAAATGACTTGATTCGGATTCACCATTACGGAGTTGAAAAATTTGGAATGACCCAAGCAGACAAATATTTCGAATCGTTTTTTGAATATTTCGACATTATTGCTGAGCGACCTTTTTCTTTTGAATCAATAGATTACATTAGAAAGGGATATAGACGCTGCGTATGCGGAGTCGATAGTATTTACTATAAAATCAACGAAGACATTGTCGAGATAATGGCAATTGTTGGAAGACAAGATTTGAATGAAAAATTGTAGCTGAATTAATAAAAAACTGTTGCCAACAATGTATAACCGCAATTACGGCGGATTCGACTATGTCCGAATCCACTCGGAATTGCTAACGCCAGTTCTTAACCGAAAATTATTAACTTTAAATCCGTAACTGACGGTTATACGAGACCGTTAGCTGTAATTCAAAAAAAAATCGTGATAGAAAGAAACGATATCGAAAAATTGATTGTTGAACATAAAAAAAGCAATCTAAAAAATCATTGGGATGATGCGTTTTTTTACAATACTGTCAAATATAGTGGCGAAATCAAACCGAATGAAATTCTTTTATGGAGGTCAGCCTATTTTTTGCGTGGGGCATACCCAATATTTCGCATAACATTTGACCAAAATGGAAAACTCAACGGAATTAAAAAAGAGAAAAATCCATATCACAAATTCTTAAATAAGCTCTTTATTGGAATTTTTGCTCTAATCATAATTTTTATGTTTATCACGACTGAATTGAGGTTTGCAATATTAATGACGGGCGGAATGGCGCTCGTCGGTTTTTTATTGAATATTGTGCTAAAAAAGAGCAGAAAGTATGAGATAAAACAAATCACAGACGAACTAAAAGAAACGATAGAAAACATTGAGCGGAATAAAAATCCTGAACTAATTACTAAACCGATAACAAAACCAAAAACTGAACCGACAAAGGAATGGACTTTCGGGAAAATTGTGACAAGATTAATAATTTATCCATTCTGTGGATTAATCGTCTATTTTTCAATTGTAGGTTTAATTCCAGACGGAAAAAGATTATTAGGTATATTTGGAATAATAATCGGAATAGGTTATCCAATTGTAGATTTGATATTAGCATTTCGGACAAGAACTACAGCTAACAACGGCTATAAGTAATGCGGGTTTAGGTGCTTAACCAAAAAGAAATCGCTAATTTGCAATGACCGCCAAAACCTTGTTTTGGCTTTTTGAAATATTAAAATAAAAAACCAGAAAACAAGGTTTTGGCTCTGTGCTCGACCGAATGGACATCGCTCATTTGCGCCCGCAATACTCATAGCCACGACCGTTGCCAATAATTTTGAAAACATCATTAAAAAATATAGAACACGACTACAAAAATGTAGAAGAATATGGATTTTTTGTTTTCAATATTTTGGAATCTGAAAATCCGAATCCAAGCATTTCTGACTTGTTAAATTCTGACCTTTTAGACAAGGCATACTTCTTTTCAAAAGAACAAATTGAAAAATGGAATCAACAATGGAATGAATATTTCAAACCGATTCCTGAAAATGAAGAAGTAATAGAAATTTATGGACCTATTTTAAAAGAGAAAATATTACCATTAGACTTTGCGGAACTGAATTACAAAGAATACGTGGAAAAAATTGAGAATTATATCTCGGAATGGACAAAAAAGGGTTGGACTGATTTAGCAAGCGAGTTAAAGAAATTACATTATTACTCGAAAGACAAGCTTTCATCAGAAAATCCAGAAAAAAGGAAATTCCATTTTATGGACGCTGAAAATGTCGAAAAATCAAGACAATATGAAATTAATTGGTATGAATATTTTTTTACAGTAATATCAACTCTTGAAAATTCGAACAGAATAATTGTAATGAATTTTGGAAATGATTAAAAAAACTATTGGCAACAAAGAACTGAGTTAAAAACCAAACAAATTTAAGCTAATTTAGAAACAAAGTTTTCATCATAAGGCAAACCACTTTTTGCAATGGCAAAAGCCTGTTTCAGTAACTTATTTGCAACAGCTATTAAGGCCAGTTTTTTACTCTTTCCCTTTGCTACAATTCGTTCGTATATTTCTCTACATGATTTATTGTGTTTACAAGCTGAAAAAGCACACAAAAATAATAAATTCCTGAGTTTTTTATTGCCTACTTTACTTATCCTACTCCTCCCTCTAACACTGCTTCCTGATTCCCTTATTGTTGGTGTTATACCAACATAGCTACAAAGTTGCGATGCTGTTTCAAACTTTTTAAAACCCTCGGTCACTACTATTAAAAACAAGGCTGTCTTTATGCCCATTCCTGGAATGCTCTTTAGCAAAGTTAATTGCTCTTGCTGATCTTGTTTTACCAATTCCAGCAACCTTAACTCTATCCCTTTAATCTCTTTATCTAAGTGCTTTAAATCACGCTGCAATGACTTATAGGCATACTTTGATGGAATCCCTAACACCTCTTCTCCATGAAGCTTGTTTTTGGTTTGGGTACGTTTCTTTAAATAAGTATCCAATAATCTAAAAAGTTGTAAGCATTCTGCATGGATATCTGTCATGGAACTATACATAGGTAAATCGTTCTTGGTGCCATACTCACAAATGGCTTTGGCATCACTCTTATCTGTCTTTACTTTTGATAGTTTCATCTGGATAAAGCGTTTAACTGACAATGGATTTACTACAGATACAAAGACACCCTTTTTATGTAAAAACTGTGACAATTGATAATGGTAATAGCCTGTAGCTTCCATAACTACCAAAACATCCTTTGATAGACTTTTTAAAAAGGTCTGAAATCCTTGCTCGCTATTTTTAAACTGAGCATGCCCACTTAATGAACCGTAAACATCAAAAACATCTTTACTGATGTCAACTCCATAAATTTCTTTATATTTATTCATATGAATTGAAATTTGGAAAGAACAAGCTACTGACGTTTCAACAACTTAAAATCGAGATCTATAGTCTCACAGAACTGAACGAAATCTTAGTAGAAAAGAGAGAGGATTACCAATGTTGTCGAAGTCTAAGCTTCACCGTGTATACTAATCTTATTTCTCTCTTTTGTTCTTTCTGATTAATCATTAAAATTAATAGATTGTAAACTTGAGACGTGTATAATTAATTGCGGTTCAATCGCTTAAACTAAACAAAATGAATAAATTAGAGGTCAGTTATAATCCGAAAAGTTAGTGCGTAAAATCCGCTACTTTTCATATACAAAACCGTTATGTGCAAGCTGAAATAAACACTAAAATAAATATGAATAAATTTTTGACATTACTGACAGCCGTATTGATACTAGCGAGTTGTCAAACCGAAAAAAAGCATTATGAAAACATTGTTACAACTGACATAACACACTTTTGGGAAGCATATGATAAAATCACTTCAACTCAAGATTCCACCCTACAATACAAATATTTGGATAGTCTTTATCTGCAAAGAGGAACAGAAGGATTAAATGCAATACGCCAGGTTAGAAATTACACGTCAGAAGATTATATACGTGTTATTAACAGTTATCCGAAGTTTTGGACATCGATTCGAGAAAACACCATAAGAATAGATCAATTTAGCTCTGAATTACAAGATGGAATTGAAAAATTCAGAGAAATCTACCCTGAGCTTAAACCTACCAAAATCTATTTTACAATAGGAGCATTTAGAACAGGTGGAACTACATTAGATAGTTTAGTGCTTATTGGTAGCGAATTGGCATTGACTGATAAAAGCACAATTTCAACAGAATTTCCTGAAGAAGAGCGAGAAGATAGGCGTACATTTTTTGACAGCAATCCCATTAAAAACATAGTCTTATTGAACATTCACGAGTATGTTCATACACAACAAAAGCCAATGGTTCATAATTTACTTTCATTAGCAATTTATGAGGGTGTTGCAGAATTTGTTTCTGTAAAAGCAATGGGTGTTCCTTCTGCTGCACCTGCTATTGAATATGGAAAGAAAAACAAAGATAGAGTGAGAGAAAAATTTGAGCAGGAAATGTTTTATCCAAACAATAGATTCAAATGGTTATGGGATAGCGGTTCAGCAAATGAATTTGGAGTGAGAGATTTAGCTTATTACATCGGATATCAAATGTGTGAAAACTATTATGAACAAACAGAAAACAAAAAAGAAGCTATTAGAAAACTAATTGAATTGGATTTTAATAACGAAAGCGAAATAGAGGAGTTTGTACATTCAACAGGTTTTTTTTCTACTTCGCTTGATGAACTTTATCAAAGTTTTGAGAATAAAAGACCAACTGTAATTGGAATAAAACAATTTGAGAATAAGAGTAATAACGTTAGTCCAAAAATTAATCAAATCACAGTAGAATTTTCAGAACCTTTAAATGGTATCAGTACAGGATTAGATTTGGGACCTTTAGGAAAAGATTATTTGCCCAAAATAAGTCCAACAGACAGAGTGTTTTCAGAGGATAATAAATCTTGGACAATAAATGTAGAACTAGAACCCAATAAGCATTATCAAATTCAATTAGAAAATAACTTTAGAACGAACGATTGGATTCCATTAAAGCCTTATTTGATTGAATTTAAAACAGGGAATGAATAAAAGCCAGCACATAACAATGTATATAAAAAATAGGCGATTTAGTGCTAAATTCAAGGGTCTTGGTTCGTATCAAACTTTGTGCTTAACCGAAAGTTTGGTGCTTCGAAATCGCCTACTTTTCATATACTAAACGATGATAGCACATTCGCCAAAGGCGAACTTTAATCTGCGCTGCTTCGCAGACAATGCATCTTAAAGTAAATGTGCTATCATCTGCAGGGTTAAACCAAATTACCACTAAGGCCCATCCCAAAAATATCGCCTTCAGCGGGCCTCGAGCCAAAACGTGCGACATCGTCGGTTAAAAGTAATTTGATCCTGCTCCTCGAATTCCCAATCTAATAAATTCTACAATTTACACTTCGCTCGCGCGAAGCTAATTGACAATCAATAATTAGAGAGTATAAGGAAGACCTTTTCTCTAATTATTGCTCAAGAATTTATTATCTTTTCATTCTCAAACCAGAACTACGTTTAACCCTGCAGTTGTAGGCAAGTAAAACAGATACAAATGAGCATTAAACCATATTTTATTTTAATTCTACTTGCCTTGGTTAATCTAAAACTATTAGGACAAGACAGTGTATATACGAAAAGTGAATTAATTTCTGACTTGAAGTACCTAAAAAATCAGTTAGAGCAAAATCACCCAAATTTATATACTTACAGTTCTAAAACAACAGTTGACAATTGGTTTGAAAACAAATACGAAAATCTTCCCAATACTATAAATCAAGCAGAAGCATTTGAAATAATTACTTCTTTTTCAAGTATTCTAAAGGATGGTCATTCCTATATTTACCCAAGTGCCAAGCATTTAGAAGATTTCTTCAATTCTTCCCCACTTTTTCCTTTAGATGTCTTTTTAATTAACGACAGCCTTGTTGTTGTCAGGAATTTTAGCAATGAACAAAATATTTCAATAGGTTCTACTTTGACAAAAATCAATGGAATGCAAGTTGCTGATATTCTTGATTTAATCGTTCAACACACTTGCAGAGATGGTAATAATTTAGAATATCCAAAGCACTTGACCTATCAATTTTTTTCTGCATACTACAGTTACTTTTTTGGGTTTAAAGACCATTATGTTATTGAGTTTATAGATGAAAATAACAAACTGAATACTGTTGAAATTACAGGACTACCTAGAAGTGAAATAAAATCTAAAAGAGTTAAGACAGTAGAAAAAGGAATAGATTTTAAAGTCTTTCCCAACGGATATTCCGCAGTGCTAACGATTAAATCCTTTGACAAAAAGATACTCAAAAACGATTATAATCAAAACTTTAAGAAGGAGATTAAAGCCATTTTTAGAATAATCGAAGAAAAACAGATAAAGAATTTGGCAATTGATTTGAGAGACAATCAAGGTGGTGAATTAAGTAACGGAATTTATTTGTTAAAACATTTTATGGACTCTTCATTTCAGTGTGTTAATAGTTATTACAAAGTCAAAAACGGACGAAATAAGAAGTTTAATGCAGGTTGGTCAAAGTTTTTTAAACCGAATAAGGATGCTTTTGAAGGCAAAGTTTATGTATTTACCAATGGGGGAAGTTTTTCTTGTTCAGCCGTTTTTGCCAATACTGTAAAAGAAACTAATAGAGGAAAAATAGTAGGCGAAATGACGGGTGGGAGTGCTTATGTAAATTCAGGAGCACCAAACGAAGTTGTAATATTACCCAATACAAAAATCTCTTTTACTATACCCAAAACACAATATAATTTACGAAAGGATTTGAACAATATTGGTTTGGGTGTAATGCCGGACGTTAAAATTACAGACAACCCGAATAAAATTTTGAACGGACAAGACGATTGTATTGAATACTTTGAACAACAATAGCAGAATACCTGACTACAACAATGTATATGCGATAATGCTCCCTAAACGGTCGCAGTACGCATATACTAACCAAAAGCGAAACTACCAAAAATTCCTCATCTCATTTCTAATATGTAACTTTGCTTTTCAGTAAAAAGTTAAGTTTGCATTAATATAAATGAGATTCCTGCTTTTGCAGGAAATGATATGATTAACATTCACAAAAAAACACTTCAAGATTTAGAGTTTTATACCGTTTTGCAACAAATAAGTGAGCATTGCATTACAGATTTAGGAAAAACTAAAGCACTTGATATTGTTCCTTATAATAAGAAAGAAACTTTGCTCTTTAGCTTACAGCTAACGCATGAGTATGTATCATCTTTTTATAATGATAATCGTATACCTAATCATGGTTTTGATGTTATCACCAAAGAGCTTCAGTTACTTAACATAGAAAACACATATTTAGAAACTCATAGTTTAAAAAAGTTGGTATCTATTTCCTTAACTGTAAATGAGATATTAAAGTTTTTAAACAATTTTGAAGAGTATTATCCAACTCTAACACGCTTTTCTTCTCAAATTGAAATTACAACAGAAATTATTGATAAGGTTGATGCTGTTGTAGATCGTTTTGGTGATGTAAAAGACAATGCATCTGCTCTACTTCAAGAGCTAAGGCAGAGTATCAACAAGATAAAAGGCAAAATTAATTCGAGTTTTACTTCAGCTTTAAACACCTATCATAACTTAGATTATTTGGATGACATTAGAGAATCTGTTGTAGACAATAAACGTGTCTTGGCTGTAAAAGCGATGCACAGACGCAATGTAAAAGGTGCTATTCTTGGTGGAAGCAAAACAGGAAGCATTGTTTATATAGAGCCTGAAGCCACTTTGCAACATACAAGAGAACTCAATAATTTAGAGTATGAAGAAAGTGAAGAAGTCATAAGAATTTTAAAAGAGGTTACTAATTTTATAAGACCTTTTTTACCATTATTAGAAAATTATCAATCGTTTCTCACTACAATTGATGTTATTTCAGCTAAAGCAAAGTATGCAAAATCATTAAACGCCATTCTTCCTGAAATTACCGAAGAACGTGAGATGTATTTAAGAGACGCTTATCATCCACTACTCTATTTAACCAATCTTAAAAAGAAAGAAAAAACATTTCCACAAACTATTGAGCTGAACAAGAATAGTAGAATTGTAGTTATTTCTGGACCAAATGCTGGCGGAAAAAGTATTACGCTTAAAACTGTTGGTTTATTACAAGTCATGCTGCAAAGTGGTATGCTAATTCCTGTGCATGAACGTAGTAAGGCTTGTTTGTTTGATAGAGTTATGAGTGATATAGGCGATAATCAATCTATTGAAAATCATTTGAGTACTTACAGCTACAGACTGAAACAAATGAATTATTTCTTAAAGAAATGCAATAAAAAAACCCTTTTTCTTATAGATGAATTCGGAACAGGTTCAGATCCAGAACTTGGAGGCGCTTTAGCTGAAACCTTTTTAGAAGAATTTTATCATAGAGAAGCGTTTGGTATTATCACAACACACTACTCCAACTTAAAGCTATTGGCTAACGAAAAAGAACACATGATTAATGCTAACATGTTGTTTGACGAACGCTCTTTAGAACCTCAATATAAGCTGGTATTAGGTCAAGCAGGAAGTTCATTTACTTTTGAAGTGGCTCAAAAAAATGGAATTCCTTATAGTCTAATTAATAAAGCAAAAAAGAAAATTGAGCGCTCTAAAGTAAGGTTTGATGCTACTATTGCAAAACTTCAAAAGGAACGCTCTAAGCTTGAAAAAACTGGAGAGTCCTTAAAACTCAACGAAAAAAAGAAAATGGCCGAAGCAGATAAGCTTGAAGCTATTAATGAGAAAATTCAGAAAAAACTAGAAAGCTATCAAGAATTGTATGATAGTAATCAACGTTTAATTTATTTAGGTCAAAAAGTAAATGACTTATCTGAAAAGTATTTCAACAACAAACAAAAACGTGAGCTTATGGCTGAGCTTTTCAAATTGGTTCAGATTGAAAATTCTAAGCGTAAAAAAGTTTCAGCTAAAGAGCAAAAGATAGTCAAACAAAAAGAACAGCAAATTAAAAAAGAGGTTGAGAAAAAGGTTGAAGCCATCAGAAAAAAGAAAAAAGCTGCCAAGAAAAAAGAAGTTGAAACACCAAAACCCAAACCAACCTTAAAAGTTGGTGACAGAGTGCGAATGGAGGATGGTAGAGCCATTGGAAGCATTGATAAGATTGAGAAAAATAAAGCTGTTGTGAACTATGGTATGTTTACGACTAATGTAAGTATAGAACAATTAGAACTCGTTGAGTCAAAAAAATAACAAAACAATCATTGTAACAAAGGTTACGCTTAAATTATTAATAGAGTCGTAATTTTATGATTAGAGTAAATTCAATAAATCATGAAAAATAAGATTCAATTATCAATAGTTCTAGCTGGTTTAATGTTTCTAAGTTGCAAAGAGCAAACTCAGAATAAAACGGAGTATCTAGCAGTAAATAGCATAAGTCAATTAAGTGAACATCCTGGTAAAAAATTAATGGAAACCTATTGTTATGTTTGTCATAATCCTACAGCAAGCCATGATAACAGATTAGCTCCACCAATGATTGCTATTAAAAAACATTACACTAATAGTGACACCACCAAGGAAGAGTTTGTAAACTCTATACAAGCATGGATCAAGAACCCAAATATAGAAGATGCTAAAATGTTTGGAGCTGTTAGACGCTTTGGTGTTATGGTAAAGCAACCATTTCCTGAAGATGAAATAAAATTAATTGCAGAATATATGTTTGATAACGACATCGAACAACCAGAATGGTTTGAACAGCATGAAAAAGAAATGAAAAATAAGCAATAATGACTAAATTTTCGCAAATAATAAACCAAGATAAAATTGTATTGATTGATTTTTTTGCCGAATGGTGTGGACCATGTAAGATGATGAGTCCAATATTAAAGGACGTAAAAAAAGAGTTAGGAGATTCTATTTCAATTATTAAAATTGATGTTGATAAAAACCAAGCATTGGCCAATACATATCAAGTAAAAGGCGTACCTACTTTAATGGTTTTTAAAAACGGAAAGCAAATATGGCGACAATCTGGGTTGCTGCAAAAAGAGGATATTATTAAAATGGTTACTGGATTTAATTAAATTTCGTAGCATTTTTTTATCACAGTTCAAAAAGCTCTATTTTTGTGTTGTGATAAACTTACCTAAAAATAAACAACTCATTCTTTTTGATGGCGTTTGCAATCTTTGCAACTCTAGCATTAATTATGTGATTAAACATGATAAAAATGATGTGTTTAGTTTTGCTCCAATACAAGGAGAAACTGGTACAAAAATCATAGAAAAATTTGGTTTAGATACCTCTCAAACAGATTCTATTATTTTATATTCTGAAGAAAAGGGCATAAAGGTAAAATCTTCAGCTGCTTTGGCAATTGCTTCAAAATTGGGCTTTCCAAGAAATTTATCCACTATTTTTTACATTATTCCAACATTTATCAGAAATTGGGTTTACGACTATGTTGCAAAGAATCGATATAAATGGTATGGTAAAAAAGAAGTCTGCATGATACCAACTCCAGAGTTAAAGGCAAAGTTTTTAAACTAAAAAGCCTTAAGTAAAGACTCAAGGCTTTTTAATACATTTAACAACTAACGAAAAAACTAAATTTTACTTTTGTTAGCACATTTATTTTGGCTTTTGTAAAGATAGAATCGTTTGTTGGTTTGTATTTAAAATTTCGTTAAACGACTGTTATTTTTGTTTAAAAAAGTAAACGAGCACATTTAATCTATGAACTGCAACTTACTTTAAATTCTTTAAAATAAAATCTACAGTTTTACTTTTATTATCATTGCTATGGTAAGAATCTGTATAATATTTAGCATTTACTGCATAACCTTTTTCAATGAGATACTCTATGGTATTTGCATGTTCCAAAGAAACCTTTCCTGTAAGTAATAGGCTTAAATCTTTTCCTTCTTGAAAATAATCGAATACCTTTTTCAGTCCTGATAAGTAAAGATAATCCTTGGTAAATCCTCCACCACGATGCGCTCTCACAGTAATATGAAACGCATCTTCCCTATTTAAATCGTGAGTATTATGTAGCAATCTGAAGGTTTTAGAAAACGAATAACCTTTAGCTAAACTATTGACAGCAATAACACGATAAGCCAATTCACGAAGCCTTTTTATAGTTAAATGTCCAGACATATATTCACTAAATACTGCTAAGCCTTCCTGAGTTTCGACATTATTAGGAAAACCATGAGAAAATATTTTAAGTGGATGCAGTAATCCATTCATAGTCGTCACCATATGTACACCAATTTCATGGTTGGTTAAGATGCCAATTTCATTTTCACTAAAAGTATGCTTATTGTTTAGAACTAAAGTTTTAGTGTTATTAAGAACCATTGCTATGGCTCCCATTGTGGTAGAATATTTTATATTATAAGTGAAATCATATCTACCAGAAAATTCTCTGAAAATTGTTTCGGTTTCCTCAGGAGAAAATTTTGGTTTAAAATGTTCTGCATCATAATCTGCATCAAAATGTAGAATATACTTTGCGTTTTCTACATCTTTTTCAGTTGGTGTGCCAAATGAGTGTAGACTGTTGTAATAAAACTTCTTGCCTTTACCAATGGTTTCTATACACTGAATCAATCCAGAGTAAAAGTAAATAATGTCTTCATACAAATCTTTTATTTGCTCATCTTCAATGTATTCAATTGGCAAGGAGAATAACTTGCGATGCAAATTAAACTTATCAAAATCTATATTTGGATAGTGAAAAACTGGATTGGTCAAATATTTTGAAGCGAAAAACTTCTCTTTTTCACTTTCAATATTAATGGGATTCACATAAGTTAAAAGCTCAATTTTTTTAACCAGCTCATCTAAACGTGTGTCTATATCCAATAAAGTTTTACTCACTGTACTTGTATCTTGCTTCATATTCATTTTCCACAAAAATTGAGTTCATTTAAGTCTTTATTTACTATGCTTTGTAATAAATGCCTTCGCGTGTTTTGGAAGTCGTTCTCTTAGTTGTTTTTCAACACTAACAACAACTTCTGGGAAATTAATTTGCTCGTATTCATCACAATATACTTTAGCAATTTCAGTTGCCAAAACTAAAGTATTTTTAAAGTTATTGGTAATAAATTTTAAAAAATATCCATTACCAAAAAACGTATCGTTTATTAATGCTGTCGACTTTATGTTGTTTGGCAATTTCATTTCAGATAAGCTTTGTCTCCAAGCTTCTATATCTTCTCCAAATCGATTGTTATCTACATTGCTTGTTCCTAAATTCCAAGTTGGCACTTCCCTATCCCAACGTTTCCAATTATAGCTGTGCATATCATAAACAATGGCAACTTTATATTTAGTTTCGATGGTTTTAACCAAAGCATGAACCACTTTATAAAAGTTTTCATGTTTTGCCAATGACTTCTGTTTTTGGCTTTCTGGTAAAGGATTTTTCCAAAGTTGTTTTCCCCAAGCTGTTACAAAAACAGCTTCTTCAGGAGTTCTATTTAAATCGTATTCAAATCGAGAATCACAACCAGCAAGCACAATAGCATGAGATGCAATCATGCTTTTTGTTTCTGGATCTTCTTCGTACCATCTGTCATATTCTGTATGCAAACAGTTATCCCAAAGTTCCTTTCTAAATTGATGACCATCATGAATGGCAGCGCATATATATGGAACATACTCATCAATTTTTAAAGTGAATGAGTAATCATCTGCAACTGCATGAAAAGTTTCCTGCTTTTCAATTTTATCAATAATAGCACTAACCGAAAGTTTATCCATATCAGCTTAATATTTTTTTGAGGTACATAAACACATTACGTTCCAATACATCGTATTCGCCATCACTTAGAAATAATGCTTTAATATCAATAAATAACGATTGTAGGTCATCGTTGTTGTAATTATGCTCTTCTACGCCTTTAATAATTTTTTGAAGACTTTGGTAATCATTATCCTTATCAAATTCGTCATGAATTTTTTGAAAGGTTTGCATATCTACTTTAGAGATAATTACATTTTTCTCAGTATTAGCTTCATCAAAATTTGAATGTGCTGTGTATAATAATATGTAGGCAACCAATTCTTCTTTGGTCCAATGAGGTTTTTGCATAATTATTCTGTTGTTAGTGAGCCATATTCAGTCCAAGAGCCATCATAAACCGAATAATTTGTTTTCCCTGTCAATTCTGCTCCAAGTGCCAATACACAAGCTGTAATACCAGAACCACATGAAAACACTAAATGCTGATTTTTTACATTGACTGAATTAAATTCTTTTTCTAATTCATTAATAGCTTTAAAGCTTTGATTATTGTTTAAAAGATCTGTAAATGGAATATTTACAGAATTTGGAATGGTACCACTTCTCAGCCCTTTTCTTGGCTCAGGAGTTATTCCTTTAAATCTACTTGCTGAACGAGCATCTATAATTAAATGGTTATTATTTTTTGAAGATTCTTGAATATCATTAAAAAATTTAAAAGCATCAGGATTATATTTTGCTACAAAATTCCCCTTAGGCTTTTCATTTGTTTGTTTAGTTTTTAAAGGATAATTTGCTTGTTTCCATTTTGGCAAACCTCCATCTAAAACTGCAACATTTTTAAAACCAAAGGCTTTAAATAAATACCAGACACGAGCACTTGAATAAATGCCTTTATCATCATATACCACAATTGTACTGTCTGAATTTACCCCTAAGTTCTGAGCCTCTTTTGTAAATTGTTCTGCTGAAGGCACAGTGTTTGGAAAAGATGCATTTGTATCGCTAAAAACATTTTTTATATCAAAAAACTGTGAATTTGGAATTTGTAACTCTTCTGAAGCATTATCATCAGAAGTGACCTTATCCATACTCGCATCAAAAATAAGCAGATTGCTATTATTCAAATGGCTGTATAGCCATTCAACTGAAACGATTGGTTTTAGGACAGAAATATTATTCATCTAAATTTAAATTACTGAATACTGCTACTGCAAACTGAATACTGATTCTAAGCTTCGTCAACTGTTTTTCGTAATCTTGATCGTCTATCAAAAGCCTGAAGTTTGTCTATAACTTTGGTCTCAAGAAAGTCTATTACTTTTTCTTCTATTTTAACTTTAGGCTTATAAACCTTATTGATATAAGTAATTCCTCCTGGAGACATCACATTTACTTCAACCAGTTTTCCACCTATAACATCAATTCCAACAAAATACAAACCATCTTTAACCAGTTTTGGTCCAATTTGTTTACAAAGTGCTTTTTCAGCATTAGTAAGCGTATGTTTTTGTACACTGCCTCCAGCTGAGACATTAGAACGATGGTCATCAGAACCTGGAACACGTTTCATGGCACCAACAGGTTCTCCATTCAACAATAAAATTCTTACATCTCCTTTATCTGCACCTTCTATGTAATCTTGAAGAATAACGTAATTAGAATTACCATCTGAACCTGTAATATAAAAATCCAACAAAGAATTTATGTTACTCATTGCAGATTTTTCAATAAGTATAACTCCTGAGCCTCCAAAACCATTTAAAGGTTTTAGTATCATTTTGTCCGATTTCGAACTTTTTATCTGTTTAATGAGATAGTCTTTGTTTTTTGATACATGCGTGGCAGGAATAATATTACTGTGCGCATCGCCAAATGCAGCAGTATACAATTTATTGTTTGCCTCACGCATACCTTGTAATGAGTTTATGATAAACACATCATCTTTTACAGAATCCAAAAAATTAAGCATTATTGGATCTAATGGTGGATTGGCTCTAAAAAAAATAGCGTCAAAACCAGCAAGCGGTAACATTTCTTCACGCAATTTGGCTTTATTATAAAAAGCTTTTAAAGAAGAAGGTACTTTATCCATTCTCCCAACAACAGTACAAAACGCATTAGTAACACTATTTCTAATGGTAAGGTTTGCTGGTGTACACATAGCAACGCCATGACCTCTCTTTGAGCATTCTTTTATTAATGCCAAACTTGTATCATTTTCTGGGTCTATTTTTTCCCAAGGGTACATTATAAAACAAATATTCATCATCCTACTTTTTATAATATTATTTTACTTCGTCATAGTGATCGTCCCAATTTCTAACTTTAGGTTCACCTAATTTTCCAACAGATTTTGCTACAAGCATTGATACCATTGCATCTCCAGTAACATTTACAACAGTTCTGCACATATCTAAAGGCCTATCTACTGCAAAAATTAAAGCCAACCCAATTGGTAATAATTCTGGTGGAAGACCTACAGATTCTAAGACAATTACCAACATAACCATTCCTGCTCCTGGTACTGCTGCACTACCTATAGAAGCTAATAATGCTGTTAAAACAATAGTAATTTGGTCACCAAAAGTTAAATCTAAACCAAGTGCTTGAAAAATAAATACTGCTGCAACAGCTTGGTATAAACTGGTTCCATCCATATTTATGGTTGCACCAACTGGTAAAACAAAACTAGAAACTTCTTTATCTACACCAATATGCTCTTCTACACGTTCCATGGTTACTGGAAGCGTTGCTGCACTGCTGGATGTTGAAAATGCCAATAACTGCGCTGGACTTATTTCTTTTAAAAACCAAAATGGATTCTTTTTTGTAAATGACGCAACTATAACTGAATAAAAAGCTATCATTAGCACTAAGCCAAGAAGTACAACTCCTGCATATTGCGCTAAAGCAACTAAAATATCTGGATCGTCTGAAGACACTACAACGCTTGCTAAGAGAGCAAAAACCGCATAAGGAGCCGTAAGCATGATTAGGTCTACCATTTTGAGGACAACATCATTTAGAGAGTCAAATAAATTTTTAAGAGGTTCTGCGCGTTTTTCGCCAATCAAAAGCATTGATATTCCTAAAAATATGGAAAAGAAAATTACTTGTAACATCAATCCATTATCACTCATAGCTTTAAAAGCGTTGTCTGGAACCATGTCCTCAATAAATTGTAGAGGTCCACTTTGAACTTGCTTAGATGCTTCAGCAATTTTGTCTGTAACTCCACTATTTCCAGAGTAAGTACTTGTAAGTTTTGAAATGGTTTCTTCTGAAACACCATTTCCTGGTTGCAGAATATTGACCAAAACAAGTCCAATGGAAATAGCGATAACAGTTGTAATAATATAGGTAATTATGGTACGAACGCCTATACTTTTAAACTTAGAAATATCCTTTAAATCTGAGATTCCTTTAATTAAAGATGCAAGTATTAAAGGTATAGCAATAAGTTTAAGGAGTTTTACAAAAATACTTCCTATTGGTTTAATCCAATCATTGGTAAATTCTTTACCTCCATCAAATTGGGTCATGATAAAGCCAAAGATTAAACCTAATAGCATTCCTATTAATATTTGCCAATGTAATGCGAGTTTTTTCATATCTAGTTATAGTTTAGTAATCTTGTTTAGTAAATAATAATCTGCCAGTACCAATGCTGCCATAGCTTCCACAATTGGCACAGCTCTTGGAACCACACAAGGATCATGACGACCTTTACCTTGCATTTCCACAATATTTCCTTCAGAATCTATGGTGTCTTGTTTTTGCATAATGGTTGCCACAGGTTTAAAAGCTACTCTAAAGTAGATGTCCTCTCCATTACTTATTCCTCCTTGTATTCCTCCTGATAAATTAGTTTTTGTGCTTCCATCTGCATTAAAAATATCGTTGTGTTCGCTTCCTTTCATTTGCACACCGCAAAATCCGCTACCATACTCAAAGCCTTTTACAGCATTTATAGATAACATGGCTTTGCCTAATTCTGCATGGAGCTTATCAAAAACTGGTTCGCCTAATCCAACAGGAACATTTTGTAACACACAAGTTACTGTACCACCAATAGTATCACCTTCTTTTCTTATTTCTTTAATGTGAGCAATCATTTTATTGGCAATAGCATCGTCAGGACAGCGTACAGCATTACTTTCTGTTTTTGATAAATCTAAATCCTGATAAGGCTTATCAATAAAAATATTACCAACTGATGATGTAAACGCATTAATTTTTACATCCTTTAAAAGCTGTTTTGCAATAGCTCCAGCAACAACTCTGCAAGCTGTTTCTCTTGCTGAGCTTCGTCCTCCTCCTCTGTAATCTCTTATACCATACTTTTTATCGTAAGTGTAATCTGCATGACTTGGTCTGTATACATCCTTTATGTGTGAATAATCTTTTGATTTCTGATTTGCGTTTTTTATAATAAAACCTATTGGAGTTCCAGTAGTTTTTCCTTCAAAAATTCCTGATAAAAATTCGACAGTATCAGGTTCTTTTCGCTGGGTTACAATTTCGGATTGTCCTGGTTTACGTCTATTCATTTCATGTTGAATAGCATTCAAATCTAATTGTAGTCCAGCTGGACAACCATCTATCATTCCTCCTATGGCTTCTCCATGCGATTCGCCAAAGGTTGTTAGTTTAAAAATAGAGCCAAAGGAATTTCCAGCCATTAATTATGCATTGTAGTTAGTTTTGCTAATGTAATTGTATTATTACAGAAACAAAAATGGATTTTTAATAAAGCCAAAATAATTTGATTTTTTTTATACGATAATCAATTTTGGCATAATATTAGCGTTATAGGATTATATTTTTTTAATTTGATTGAACTATTTTTGTGACATCAATTAAATCAAAAAGTCTATAAGTTACTTTTGTTCGTAAATAAGAATAAGTTTATAGATTTTTTTTAACCCTTAAACAAATAAATTAAAACTTATGAAAAAATTATTTTTATTATCATTCGCCTTAATCGGATTTGCATTTGTAACACAAGCACAAGAAATAGCTGATAATGCTATTGGTTTACGTTTAGGAGATAGCGATGGCTTTGGAGCTGAAATCTCTTACCAACGTGCTTTAGGAGATTCAAACAGGCTAGAGTTTGGTTTAGGATGGAGAGATGGCAATAATTACAGCGCAGTTCGTGCAGTTGGTTTATACCAATGGGTTATGAACCTTGATGGAAACTTTAACTGGTATGTTGGTGCTGGTGGTGGTTTTGCATCTTATAGCTTAGATAATGTGCCTCCTGGAGTTGACGATAGTGATACTTCTTTATTTGTTGCAGGTGATATTGGTATTGAATACAATTTTGATATTCCTTTACTGATTTCATTAGATTTTAGACCAGAGTTAGGTTTTGGCGATTTTAATGACGATTTAGATTTTGATATCGCTTTAGGATTACGTTACCAGTTCTAAAAGCTCTAATTAATATATAATATGAACCACCTTTTTAAGGTGGTTTTTTTGTTGACATAGTAAAAAAAACTAACTTGGTTAAGTTTTATAATTTAAAGAAAAAGGAACAAAGCAATAGAGATAAAATAAGAATATATATGTCAAAATTTAAGACCATAACTTTGCCTGTTTTATTGGCAACTATTTGGATTAGTATTTCTGAATTTGTAAGAAATGAATTTTTATTAAAAAATTATTGGACAGAACACTACCAAAGTCTTGGGCTAATATTTCCTTCCGAACCTATAAATGGTATTGTTTGGGGAATTTGGTCATTATGCCTTGCAATTGGCATTTATATGATATCAAGAAAATTTTCATTAAATCAAACCGTTTTTATTTCTTGGTTTATGGCTTTTGTTTTAATGTGGATTGTGGTAGGGAACATGAATGTATTACCTTTTGACATTCTATCTATTGCAATTCCTCTTAGCTTGTTGGAAGTCTATTTAGCAGCATTAATTATTGAAAAATTATCTGATAAAAAATAGAATTCAAAATTTTTGGTTTTCAACATTAATGAGCTACCTAAATAATCTCTCTTAACACCTCATTTTTTCTCACCTTTTCCCAAGTTCCACCTGTAAAATCTGGAATTATAGTACTTGCACTATTATTAGCAACAGACAACTGAGATAATGGCGTAATGGCACTCCATAACACGCTATCATACAAATTAATATCTAAAGGTAACCCTTGGTTAAGGCAACGAATGAGTCTGTAAATCATAACAAAATCCATTCCACCATGACCAACTGCGTTAGCATCAATTTGTTCGCGTAAGCGTTTCCATAAAGGATGGTCGTATTTTTCTCTATACTCCTTGTATTCTTCCTCTTTTAACCAAGAGTGTCCCCATTGAAGCTCTTCATGACCAACATACAAACGTGATGGATATCCTTGATGCACTGCTTTAGTTCCAGTAACTGTGTTTAAACGAGAGTATGGTCTTCCAGTATGTGTATCAAATTGCAACATAATGGTTTTGCCTTTTTTGGTTTTTATAAGCGTTGTGTTCATATCTCCACAAGCAAATTCTGTAGCCCAAAAATTTTCTTTCTTGGCTGCTTCGCTCAAACTTATTTCTTTTGAACTCATACTTACCAAATGGTCGTAATTATCGCCACGACCAATGTCCATATAAAAACTCACAGGACCTAAACCATGCCCTGTATAAAAATTTCCATTTTTAACTTGATGATGTTTGATGCGCCATTGATCTTCATAATAGGTTTCGTGCATCATATGCTTACGTAAGTCATGTATATAAGCACCTTCAGCATGATTAACTTCACCAAAAACACCTTCATTTATCATGTTCAGCACCCAAAGTTCTTCACCATTAAAACAGCAGTTTTCCATATACATGCAATGCATTTTAGTACGCTCTGCGACTTCAATCAGTTTCCAGCAATCTTCTAGCGTCATTGCCATTGGCTGTTCACAAGCCACATGTTTTCCATTTTCCATGCCATAAACAGACATTTCAGTATGGTATTCCCAAGGAGTTGCTATGATAAGGATGTCTATATCGTCACGTTCAGCTACTTTTTTCCATTCATCTTTACTTCCAAAATATAAGTCTGCACCTTTTAGCTGAATGGTTTTTAGATAGTCGTTATTTTTGTTGAGTTTATCTTCTTTTAAATCTGAAAGTGCAACAATTTCTGCATGATTATTTTTTATAAGGTATTCGAACATTTGAATAAGTACACTACCACGATTTCCCATACCAATCATACCAACACGTACTTTATCAATTGGATCGTGAGCCAAACTAACTGCAGTACCAAGTGCTTTAGATGCACTAAGCATTTCATCTACTTTGTCTTTATCAATTTTTGTAGCATCGTTTTTACATGCAATAAGTGCTGGTGAAACGCCAAGAAATAGAGCTGCTCTTGAGCTAAGATTTAAGAAGTCTTTTCTGTTCATTTTAGTTGTAGTTTTATAAGATCAGAAAGGTAAAAAAATAATTTAAATGAGGCTTTAAATTGAAATACAATTTACCATCGCTTCTTTGTAAATGGCTTCATAGAAAGGTACAATTTTATGGATGTCAAATTGTTTAGCTTCATTTTTGGCATTGGCTTTAAATTTTGCTAGGATATTTTCATCCTTCAAAATGTATAAAGCATTTTTAGCCATGTCTTCTACATCACCAACATTGCTTAAAAACCCAGAAACACCTTGCTTATTTACTTCGGGAATTCCACCAGTATTACTTGATATTACAGGAACTCCAGAAGCCATTGCTTCTAAGGCAGCCAATCCAAAACTTTCTGTTTCTGAAGGCAATAAAAACAAATCACTAAAGCACAAAATTTTGTCAATTTCGTGACTTTTGCCAAAGAAAATAACTTTGTCTTCAATACCTAAACGTTCACATAATCGTTCTGCTGGTTCTTTTTCTGGTCCTTCACCTACCATCATTAATTTTGCAGGAATTTCTTTTTGAATTTTATAAAAAATATGAATAATATCCTGAATGCGTTTAACTGGTCTGAAATTACTGATATGAGTAATAATTTTTTCATTTTCATCTGCCATCATTGCGCGTTGACAATCTGTAAAATGATTAGTATGCTTTTCAAAATCGATAAAGTTAGGTACCACCTGAATATTATTGGTAATATTAAATAATCTCAGTGTATCATCCTTCAAACTTCGAGAAACAGAAGTGACAGCATCAGATTTGTTTATACTGAATGTAACAGCAGATTTATAAAATGGATGACTACCTACAAGCGTAATATCTGTACCATGAAGCGTTGTTACAATTGGTACTTCAATGCCTTCTTCATGCAACATTTTTTTCGCCATATAAGCTGCATAAGCATGAGGAATAGCATAATGTACATGCAAAACATCTATTTTGTGCAACTTCACCATGTCTACCAATTTGCTTGATAGTGCAAGTTCATAAGGTTGATAATGAAACAAAGGATATTCTGGCACATTCACTTCGTGAAAATGCACATTTTTGTTTAGCAGTTCTAATCTAACAGGTTGACTATAGGTAATAAAATGTATTTCATGACCTCGTTTAGATAGCTCTAAACCAAGTTCGGTTGCAACAACTCCACTACCTCCAAAAGTTGGATAACATACAATTCCTATTTTCATCTGTTAATTTCTATTTGCATTTTAAGGTCAGATGCAATGCACAAATTGTGATTTCGTTCGCTATCCAATTTTTCGGTTATGTGCATTTCATATTTTTTATTCATCAATTGCTTCGTAAATTAAGCGTTGAATTTCAGTTCTAATATTTTCTCTTAATAATTTGTTAGCACCAGCTTTTGGCCAAGTTCTGTTTGCTAAAAATACGTAGACGATTTCTTCTTCTGGATCTGCCCAAGCATAGGTTCCTGTAAAGCCTGAATGTCCAAAACTAGTCATAGAAATACAACCGCAAGTTGGGCCTTCTTCACCCAGTTGTGGTTTATCGAATCCAATACCTCGTCTGTTATCATTGTCACAAAAATAACATGTATTAAATTTATCTAAAGTTTGTGTTTTAAAGTATCGTTTCCCACCATAGTAGCCTTTTTGTAAAAAAAGCTGCATAATCTTTGCTATGTCGTTAGCATTACTAAAAATTCCAGCATGACCACCTACCCCATTTTGCATAGCTGCTCCCATATCATGAACATAACCTTGAACTTCCTGATACCTAAAATAGTCGTCAATTTCAGTAGGTACAATTTGAGTATTACTGAATTTTCCCCTTGGATTATATGTTGTATAATTTGCTCCCAATGACTGATAAAAATGCTGCTGTACTAATTTATCCATAGATTGGTCGTAATGCTTCTCAATAAATTTCTTTAAAATATAATAAGGCAAATCGCTGTAACGATATCGTAATCGACTAAGCATCTCACTCTCTTTAATAATTTTTTGGATAGAATCCTGATAATCAGACCTTAAAAACAAATTGTCAGTTACTTCAATATTAAATGCGTCACTTCGTTTATTCCTGTAGTATTCATTACTTGGTTTCTTTGTTACCGAATCTAAAGTATGAACATAAAAAGGAATCCAAGGATTTAGTCTTGCATAATGCGACAGCATTTTTTTTAGTGTTACATTTTCTTTGTTAGAATCTTTATATTCTGGAAGTATTTCAGACAGCCTAGTATCTAATGAAACGATTCCATTCTCTTCTAACTCCATAAGAAGCGGTAAAGTTGATACTATTTTTGTTAATGAGGCCACATCATAGATATCGGTAAATTTTACTTTTTCTTTGTTCTTATATGTGTGATATCCAAAGTTTTTATTGTAAACCACTTTGCCTTTTCTAGCTACCAATAACTGAATTCCTGGAGTCATTAATGAATCAACTGCGTATTGTGCAACGCTATCAATTTTCGCTAAACGTTGTGAATTCATTCCAACACGTTCTGGAATAGTGTAACCTAATCTACTTAATGAAGGGAACTCTATTCCTGTGCCTACTTTAAATTCATCACTAACAGAAACAGGTAAATGACCTTTAGCACCTATTGCTCCAAAAATGAGTTGTGCAGCTTTTTGTTGAGCAATCTCACTGTTCTGGTAGCTTACCATTATGCTTTCAAAATTTTCAGTGGTTTTTAAATCCATTAAGGCATAAGGCTTTGCAAAAACATTAAGAATGATATTATTTGTTCTGGCTATTTCATAAAGCCACGTGAGTTCCTGATCTGTAAACTTATAACCTTTCCAAGGATTGTCATTTGATTTGTGAAAGCCAACTATGACAGTGTTATAATTAGTTAGTTTACCAATTAAATCGCTTAATCTATCTGCACTAATCTCATGAACTTTGCCATATTTTTGAAGTTCTCTTAAAAAAGGAGTCCCATCATCATCACCAAGTTTAACATAAGCAATGGAGCGAGTCTCCAAGCTACGTAACGGTAAATTGTCAGGTTTGTTTTTAACAACAGTAATAGCATTTTCAATAAGTTCTTCATATAAAATATCATCTTCTAACCTATTCAAATCTTCAACCAAATTGTAGGTTCCCACAGGCTTATACTTATTTAATCCAACTTTGTACTTAGATTGAAGTACTTTTTTAACTGAATGTGCTAAACGTTCTTCTGAGATTTCACCTTTTTCAACAGCTTCAACCAATCGTGCTACTCCTTTAGTCACATTTCCAGAAATCAATAGCATGTCGTTGCCAGCCTTAAAAGCTGCTAAATCTACATCAGCAGAGCTGCTATAGTTTGAAGCACCTTTCATGTTGAGTGCATCAGTAAATATTAGACCTTTAAAATTTAGGCGTTCCTTTAAAATATTAGTAACAATGTTTTCAGACATTGATGAAGGAATTCCTTCTTTTGATTCTAAACTTGGTATATTTAAATGTGCAACCATTACACTTGCAAGTCCTTTATTAATAAGCTCTCTGTAAGGATAAAGCTCAATGGAATCAATACGTTTTTCATCAAAACTAATGGTTGGTAATGTTTCATGCGAATCTTGATCTGTGTCGCCATGACCAGGGAAATGCTTTCCAGTTGCCAACACACCAGCACCTTGCATACCTTTCATGAAAGCCAAGCTTTTTTCAGTAACGTTATCGCGATCTTCGCCAAATGAACGATTACCAATTATTGGATTTTTAGGATTGGTATTAATGTCAACCACAGGCGCGAAATTAAAGTGTACACCTAAGCGTTTGTTATGCTCTCCAATATGTTTCCCTGTTCTTTCTATGAGTTTGTTGTCCTTAATGGCACCAAGAGTCATATTCCATGGAAAAGAATAGGTAGAATCTAACCTCATACCTAAACCCCATTCAGCATCCATACCAATCATTAAAGGCACTTTAGAACTTGCTTGGTATAAATTATTGAGTTTAGCCTGGCGTATTGGACCACCTTTAGAATAAATAATACCACCAATGTGATTATCTTTAATTTCTTTTATAACACTTTGATGTGTTTTATCGTCTTGGCTAGAAAACACCATAATCATAAAAAGCTGTCCAACTTTTTCTTTTAACGTCATGGATTGATACAAACTATCCACCCATTTTTGTTGAGCTTCTTGATCTGAGGTTAATAATGGATTTGTAGATTGCTGTCCAAAACCCAACAGAGATGTTGAGAATAGAACCATTAATAACATTGTAGTGCGCATAATTTGGGATTAATTAAATACTATTTGTAGTATGTAACGTAAATCTATGCCAAAATAACATTTTTAGAAAAAAGATTATAAGATTTTAAGATAGTTTTATAACCAATGTAATTAACAGTTATAAAAAAGTATTTAATTTAAAAAACGACTATGCCAACTGTCGCTTGCAGGTACTTCCCAGTTTTCGAGATATTCTGCTTTATTGGCTACAAGGTTATTAAATACAATGGTATTTTTTGAAACTGCACGTTGTTTTGCCATTTGTTTGAACTCAGTCAATGGCTTGTAGGCAATGAATTCTCCTTGTTTATAAGACACGTTCATTTTATCCATTAAATCCACATTGTATTCTTTTTCTAATTGCTGAATTAAATGTACTGAAGCATCAATTGAGCAACCTGTTGCTACATTTAAGTTTTGGTTTAAGGCAATAACTATAAAACGCTTATATTTAATTTCATAACCAGATTGAAGATCACTTCCATGTGCTGTCCAGTTTTCAATAAAAATATCAAGCTTTGATTTTATTTCTTCAATTTCATTTTCTGTAAATGAACGATTGGCTTGGTAAATCCATACGCGAGAGGTTTCAGGTAATGTGTTAAAATCTACGAGCATAATATTTTAAAACAAAGTATAGCCTAAAGTTAAACTTAAATTATTATAATCAGAAGAATAATTCGGTGTATTTCTCTCTATTACTGCTTTTATATTTAATCTAGTTTCTATAGAAATATTATTGAAATGGTAACCTGCACCAAAAAACCAGCTTCCAGAAGGAGCATCATTCTTAAACCCTCCATTAGATTCATAATTCACCTCAAGACTAGGAAATAAATCGCGAGCATGGCCAGCATGCAATGATAGTTTAGAATCTTGACTAAGAAACATATAATAACGTACACCAATAGGAATTTCAAAAAAATCATAGGTAAACTCAACTTTACCTGCCTGATTTTCAGTTTCTTTATGAACTTTTTGAACCTTAGCCATTTCTAAAAAAATACTCCATTTATTATTTCTAAATGGAAGAATTACTTCACCTTCAACAGCAACTCTATAACCAAGAATATTTCCAAAACTAGCGTTTCTATTTGAATTGTATGGATAATTCAAATTATTCAATGTAGTAACATTTAGGCCTCCTTTTACTTTTAAGTTAAATGAAAGATTCGCATTATTAGTTTCAAAATAATTAGAATTACTACCAGAGCAGTCATTATAAGATTTTATAATTTTAGAAAGTGAAGGCTGATTATAATTTACAGCATTAAAATCTTTTATTTCTAAACTGTTACAGTCTAAAAAAGAATTATATAATTGTTGTCTAAAGTCGTTATTTACTTTTATGTTTCTATCAAATGTCTGATACCTCTTATGTATTAACTGAACAACTTTACCATTCTCCAAATTGTAAAAATATCTATTAATACCAGGTGAGGCATAAAAATATAACGAAGCCTTTCCACTAATTAAAACTTTAAGATAAACTGTTCTTTTTTCCCATTCAGGTTCACTAAGGTAACTTAAATTACTAACATGGTTTGTTGAAATATCAACATCAACCTCTTCTTTAATGAACTTAAAAGAATTTCCAATACCAAATTCAATTATTTGAGTAATGTTGCCAGTTTGAATTTCAGAACCTTCTGTGAGTTTATATTTAAAATCCGTTGGATTATTGCTCCAATCTTCATTTTTAATTAAACATTCTACATTATCTCCATTTGTATTAATAAAGTATCCTTTTTCAAAATTTGTTTGAGAATAAGTAAATAAAGTAAATAGTAATAAAAGTGTAGTAAGTTGTAGTTTCATGGCATTAGGTTTAATTAGTTTTCTCAAACATAGGCTAATTAGTAATCTAAACAAAAATAAAATGTAAAATTTTTTAGCTAAATAAAGGAAGAATTGAATTACAAATCTTGAGCGCTTGCTATTAACTCTGCAATGTCCATAACTGCAACTTCACTTTCCTTTTCTTTGGCTTTTACACCATCTGTCATCATGGTATTGCAAAATGGGCAGCCAGCTGCAATAATTTGTGGCTTGGTATCAAGTGCTTGTTCTGTACGCTCTACATTTACGTCTTTATCACCTTTTTCTGGTTCTTTAAACATTTGAGCTCCACCTGCTCCACAACATAAACCTCTACTTTTGCAGCTTTTCATTTCTAATAATTCTGCATCAAGCTTTCTAATTAAATCTCTAGGAGCTTCATAAACATTATTAGCACGACCTAAATAACAAGGATCATGGAAGGTGATACGTTTTCCTTTAAATTTTCCACCTTCAATTGTCAAACGTCCTTCTTCTAAAAGAGTCTTTAAAAATTGTGTATGGTGCATGACTTTGTAATTACCACCTAGAGAAGGATATTCATTCTTTATCGTGTTGAAACAATGAGGACAAGTTGTAACTATAGTTTTAACTTCATAAGCATTAAGTACTTCGATATTGGTAACCGCTTGCATTTGAAATAAAAACTCGTTTCCTGCGCGTTTTGCTGGATCTCCTGTACAGCTTTCTTCAGTACCTAATACAGCAAACTCAACATTAGCTTTGTTAAGTAGTTTTACAAAAGCTTTGGTTATTTTTTTTGCTCTGTCATCAAAACTTCCAGCACATCCAACCCAAAATAATACTTCTGGTTGCTTGCCTTGAGCCATGTATTCTGCCATAGTAGGCACTTTAAGTGTATCGCTCATGGTTAATAATTAATCGTGTTGACCATCATCAAAGACTTCAATGGTAACGTCTTTTTCTATTAGGTCTGTAAATTTTCCTTTATATCGTGTAGCTTTTACAATGTGGTTATCTATCCAATGATAATTACCTCCTCTTGGCTTACCCATTAACAAGCTATGGTATTTAAAGCCATGCTTTCTAAGCCAAATTTCTGTATATTCTCTATGTGCTTCTGTACGTGAGGTAAAAAAGCAAATTCGATGTCCTTGGTCATACCATTTGTTGCAAGTTGCTAATGCATCTGGATAGACTTCGGCAGTTAGCATACGTTCAGGCTCTTCGTTTGGTATATCTTCGCCTACAGTACCATCAATATCAATAAGATAATTTTTAACACCTTCTGGTAAAACAGGGCTTATTTTCGCGCCATTTTGTGTGGCTTCGTTTAGTAGTTCATCTTCATTTTTTGTACTCATCCCTTTTTATTTAATTATCTGATTCGTCTTCTTTTAAGGCCGCAAAATCTTTTTTTGATACTCTAATGTACATGGCAAGTTTTTTAATGCCTTTATCCATTACATAATCTTTATTATTCCTTGCCAAGTATGCTAACCTTAATGCTTCGTCCTTTATTTTTTTTGTTTGTATTTCTGAACAATAATCACAGAACACTTTGGTTGCTTTTATAGATTTTACTCTAAATTGTTCGTACTCAATTTCAGTATATACTTTTATTTGTAAGGAATCTTTTTGATAACCTTGAGCTATAGTTTCATTTACTAAAGCAAGAAAAAAAAGCAATATTAAAATTTGTCTGAATTTCACTAGTTTTCCTTTTCATTATTCGTTTTTCCAATTTAATCTATCCATTTGATTATAAGGCCAAGGTGCTCCATTATTTTCAATATTCGTCATCATATTATTCAATTCGGTTGGCGCAGCAGATTGCTCCATAACCAAATAACGTCTCATATCCATAATAATTGATAACGGATTTATGCTAACAGGACAAGCTTCAACACAAGCATTACATGATGTACAAGCCCAAAGTTCTTCTCGAGTGATGTAATCATCCAACAATTGCTTTCCATCATCTTTAAACTCACCGTTGTTGGTATCAATATTTTTACCTACTTCTTCCAAACGATCACGAGTGTCCATCATAATCTTTCTTGGTGATAACTGCTTACCAGTTTGGTTTGCTGGACATTCGCTTGTACAACGACCACATTCGGTACAGGTATAAGCATTGAGTAATTGAACCCAATTTAAATCTTGTACATCACTTGCTCCAAATTTTGCTGGTACTTCATTTTCCGTTCCAGGTTCAGGAGCAGCAAATGGATCTACATTTGGATCCATCATCATCTTTACTTCTTTAGTAACTGCTTCCAAATTGTTTAGCTGACCTTTAGGATTTAAACTTCCATAATACGTGTTTGGAAAAGCCAACAGAATGTGTAAATGCTTTGAGAAATATAAGTAATTAAGAAAAATTAAAATTCCAATTATATGGAGCCACCAAGCTGACCGTTCTATTAAATGCAATGTTGAATCTGAAAAGCCTTCAAACCAAGGTGCAATAAACTGGCTAATTGCATTACCTGAATTCATAGCCTGAAACTGAACATCTGTGGCATTCATTACTAAAAACAATGTCATTAAAACCATTTCAAAATACAGAATGTAATTGGCATCGTTTTTTGGCCAGCTTGTCATTTCTTTCTTCCAAAAACGTTTTAGCTTTAAAATATTTCTTCTAGTCCAAAAAATAATCACAGAAACTAAAACAAGTAGAGCAAGTATTTCAAAAGAAGCGATTAAAAAACCATAAAAACTTCCTAATCCTGATAAAACACGATGTGTACCAAACAGACCATCAATGATAATTTCTAATACTTCAATATTGATTATGATAAAGCCTAAATAAACAATAATGTGTAAAAATCCTGCAACTGGTCTTACTACCATTTTGCTCTGACCAAGAGCAATCATTGCCATATTTTTCCAACGCTGCGGTTTGTTGTCAGAAACATCTATATCTTGACCAAGCTTAATATTGCGTCTTAGTTTTGCAATGTTTTTAGTAAAATAACCTATTCCTAAAATAAGGATAATAGCAAACAAAATATTTGGTATATACTCCATAATTAATTTTCTTGGTCCTTAATTTCATTGCCTTCGGCATCATAAATTTTTGCCTTTTTTCCAAACAACGAAAAATGCACATAACGCTTTGGGTTTAATTTCATATCCTGAAGCAACTGTTCCAATTGTTTAGTTGCTCCTTCGAGGTTATTGTAAAGACCTTCATCTTTTAAAAGTTTGCCTATAGAACCTTCTCCATTATCAATACTCGACAAAAGCTTATCAAAATTACTTACTGTGGCTTGCAAATCGTTAATGGTTTTGGTTAAATTGGCATTAGCAATAGAGTCTGATATACTTGAGAGATTGGATGAAACTTCTTCAACATTGGCAAGGGTTTTATCTAATTTTTCTTTATTGTTTGAAATCAACTGATTGATCGATGTTGAAGTATTTTTAAAAGAGGCTATTGTGGCTTCCAATTGAGAAATTCCACTTTTAAGATTGCGTTTTGTAGGCTCATCAAAAACATCATTTAAATTTGCAAGCAAAGAATCTGCAGTTACCATAACAGCTCCTACTTTATCTTGGAGTGGGTTTAAACTACTTCCAACAACATCCATTAATCCAGGTTTAACTGAGCCTTGAAGTACATCATTTGAAACAACATTTTCGGCACCATCAAAAGCAGGAATAATGCTTATGCCTTTTCCTCCAATAAGTCCAGTATCGTAAAGCTCTGCTTTACTATTTTTTGAAAACTGAAAATCGTCTTCAATAAGCATTAAAACTTTTATTTTTCCAGAGTCATCATCAGTAAACCCAATCTCTTGAACTTTACCAATGGCATGACCATTAATGGTAACAGGACTTGATGATGCTAAACCTTCAACGTTATCATAAATAACATATACTTTTCTTGAAGAATCCAGTAAGTTCTGACCCTTGAGGTAATTAAATAAAAAGACAATAAGGATTAAACTTACAATAACTAAAACGGCAGTTTTTACTTCTCTGGAAATTCGCACTGGTTGTTTTTTTGGTTAGTGACAAAATTAGGAATTAATTTTAAAAGAATAATTCTAATTAAAAGATGATTTTAATTTTTAAGCGCTTCGCTTAAAGGTACTTGTTCACCATTTTTAATGGCAACAATAAAACATGTACTGTAACCTTTTTCTAAGGCTTCTAATTTTTGTGCCTTAATGGTATTATAATTTGAAGTTGAACCATAGTAATACTTGTAAACACCATTAACTTGTTCGCGAGAAATATCGCTTAATCCTTTAAAGTTATATGGCTTTGTTTCTAACTTTCTAGTACTTGCTGCTATTTGAACCTTAAAAGTGATGTCAGGATAGACTTCAGAGTCGCTACTATTGGAGTAGACTTTACCCGAATTACCAATAATTAAATTATCGTCTGTGCCATTTAAACTGTTTCTATACTTTAAAATGGCTTCTTTAATTGATGTTGCCATTTCAGTCTGCCCTTTATCAGAACTTAAATATTTTCCTTCGCTTAAATTGGTAATAAACCCTGTTTCTATTAAAACACTTGGCATATAGGTTTGGTGCAATACTATGAATGCTTCTTGTTTTACACCTCTGTTTTTTCGTTTAAGCTTGTTTTCAAAGTTATTTTGCACATAACTTGCCAATAAAATGCTTTGGTCTAAGTAGTCTTCGCTCATTAGCATAAGCCCAATGATAGACTCTGGAGCATTTGGGTCGTAACCTTCGTAATGCTTTTCGTAGTCGTCCTCTAAAAGTATAACCTCATTTTCAGCTTTTGCAACATTAAAGTTGGTTTCGCTTCGTTTGGTTCCTAAAACCCAAGTCTCAGAACCGTAAGCTTGTGAATCGTGTGCATTACAGTGTATGGATACGAATAAATCTGCATCAGCACGATTTGCAATTGCTCCACGTTCATGCAATTCAACAAAGACATCTTTCTTTCTAGTATAGATTACTTTTATATCTTTTTCTTGTTCCAACATTGACCCAATTTTTAGGGCTATATTGAGAGCAATATGTTTTTCCTTATAATTTTTAGTGTTCTTTCCTGGATCATGACCTCCATGTCCAGCATCTAAAACCACAATAAATTTATCTTTTGAAGATTGAGGGTAAACAGCTAATGTTAATAATAATATAAATGATACTAAAAGGTATTTTAACTTCGTTTGCATAGAGACTTTAACGGCTTAAAAACTTGGTTTATTTTATAAATCATAAATTTCTCATAATCGTAAACATCACAAAAAAAATTTATGTAGTTTTGGCTATTCAAAAACCGAGCCATACTTTTGCAAAAATACATCTAAAAGCGTTGCGAACAAACATCTTTCATATACTTTTAGCCCTAAGTTTTACAGTGTTTATAAACACTTTTGGCTTCGCTCAGGATATACCTCCAAAAACTAAACCAATAAAGGCAAAAGTAGAACAAGATACTCTTAAAACTACTATTGATTCCCTGTTTCAAATACAAAAACCTTTAAGAGATCAGGATACTGTAAAACAAGATACTGTTCCAATAAAAAAAGGTTTTTTAGAAGGTATAGTAAAATACTCTGCAACTGATTATGTGTCCTATAACCGAAAGGAACAAAAAACATACTTATATAACAATGCCAAAGTAACCTATTTAGATATGGAAATTACTGCTGGAATCATTGTTATTAACCACCAAAATAATGAGGTTTATGCAGGACGTTTAAAAGATACTTTGGGCAACTATTCTCAAGCGCCAATATTTAAGCAAGGGCAAGATGTAATAGAACCAGATTCCATAAGATTTAATTTTGATACTGAAAAAGCTTTGGTTTGGAATTCAAGAACTGAGCAAAGTGGTGGTTATATTATTGCTGAGCTTACAAAAAAGGAAAACGATTCGGTTTATTTTATTAATAGAGGAAAATTTACAACTTCTGCTGATCCTGACGACCCAGAATACTATTTTTTAATGCGAAAGGCAAAAATTGTTCCTGGTAAAAAAGTGGTAACTGGATTAACTAACATGTTTATTGCAGATGTACCAACACCTATTGGATTGCCATTTGCCTATTTTCCTTTGACAAGGAAACAAACCTCTGGATTAATTTTTCCATCCTTTGGTGAAGATAGCAACAGAGGTTACAACATACAGAATGGAGGCTATTATTTTGCTATTAGCGATTATGCAGACTTAGCTGTTACTGGAGATTACTTTACCAACGGTAGTTATGGCTTACGTATGCAAAGTCAGTATGCTGCTCGATATAAATTTAGAGGAAATGTGAGTTTTAGGTATGAAAATTTAATCACAAGTGAACGCGGTTTTCCAGACTATGCCAAAAGCTCTATTTATAACATAAGATGGTCACACAACCAAGATGCAAAAGCAAATCCTAATTCGAGGTTTTCTGCTTCAGTAAACTTAGGTAGTAGTCGCTACTACCAGCAATCAATTAATCAACTTAATATATCTAATACACTTAACAATACTCTAGCTTCTTCAATATCTTATTCAAAAACATTTCAGGGTGAGCCTCAAGTTAACCTTAATTTAACAGCAACTCACTCACAAAATACACAAACGGAAGTAATTAATATGACCTTACCAACATTACAAGCTAGTGTTGGTAGAGTTTTTCCATTTGCACCAAAAGTAGGCTCTAAAAAAGGTTTTATTCAAAATATTAATATGCAATATAATGTTAGAGGAGAAAACAGGATACAAACCACAGATTCACTTTTCTTTAAGAAGGAAATGTTTGATGATGCAAAGATTGGTATGCAACACAGTATTCCGATAACGACCAACTTTAAACTTTTTAAATACTTAAGTTTTAGTACTGGAGCAAATTATCAAGAAAGCTGGACATTAAATACTGTTAACAAGGAATACGATCGAGATAACCAGCAGGTTGTTGAAACTGAATTGAATAATTTTGATTCGTTTAGAACTTATAACTTCAATATGAGTTTAGGAACAACTGTTTATGGAATGTTTGAGTTTGGAGAGGATAAAAAAATTCAAGCCATTAGGCATGTTATGCGACCAAGCATTAGCTATAATTTAACTCCTGCATTTAACAACTATTATGAAACCTATGAAGTAGTTGATGCCAATGGCTTAACTACTGCTGAAGTTGAATATTCTCGTTTTGAAAATTCAATTTATGGAAGTCCAAATAAAAACTTATCGAGTTCTATTGGCCTATCATTGAGTAATAACATAGAAGCCAAAGTTAGAGATAAGGACAGTACAGCTACAGAGCCTAAAAAAATAATATTACTTAATACGCTAAACTTCTCTACATCATATAATATTGCTGCTGATTCTTTGCGTTGGTCTCCTGTAAATGTTACTGGAGGCACTCAGCTTTTCAATAACAAAATGCAAGTTAATTTTGGTGCTACCTTAGACCCTTATGCTCTAAATAACAATAATACTAAAATTAATACCTTTAATATTGATAATGGTGGAAGCTTATTCAGATTAACAAGTGCTAATTTGACTTTGAGATATACTTTAAGCAGTAGGTCTTCTGATGGTAAAGAAAGAGAAGAGACACCTCAAGATATTAGAGCGAGGGAAGAATCATTAAGAAGTGGTGGTCGAGATGATGATTTATTTGGAAAACCTCAAGACTTTGCAGACCAACGATTGAATACTGATAATGACACTAATTCAGAAGAAGAACCTAGCGAATTGTATAATTATAAGATTCCTTGGAGTTTTAATTTTGCTTATGCTGTTAATTATTCAAATACAAGACGAGAAGATGAGATTTCTTCTCACTCATTAATGGTTTCAGGGAACGTAGATTTATCACCTCGTTGGAGTGTTGGAGTTTCGTCTGGTTACGATTTAAAAAATAAAGGTGTAACCTTAACACAGTTAAGATTTTCTCGTGATTTATTAAGTTGGAAAATGGATTTTTCTTGGGTACCAATAGGCATTAATAAACAATGGAACTTCTTTATTGGTATAAAATCTAGTATTTTAAGTGATATTAAATACGATAAACGTAGACAAAGAGATAGACAACTTTAATATTAGATTTTAATAATATATTTATAAAAAATAACAGATTTCCATTTTCACGGAAATGAAAATTAATTTTCAATGAAAACAATCATAACTACATCAAAAGCTCCTGCTCCAATTGGCCCATATTCTCAAGCTGTTTTAAGCGGAAATACACTTTATACATCTGGTCAAATAGCATTTAATCCAGAAACTATGGCTTTGGTTTTAGATGATATAAAAACCGAAACTAAACAAGTCATGGAAAACATGAAAGCCGTTTTAACTGAAGCTGGAATGACATTTGAAAATGTTGTAAAAACTTCTATTTTTATTAGTGATATGAATAACTTCTCGCAAATTAATGAAGTCTATGGTAGCTACTTTAATGAGGATACTGCTCCTGCAAGAGAGACTGTTCAAGTTGCACGTTTACCTAAAGATGTCAATGTTGAAATCAGCATGATTGCGGTAAAATAAACCTCTAATTTGGAGGCGTATTTTCCAGTAAATAATTAGTCAACATGGTGTATAAATGCCTTGTTGTATTTTGTCCTTCCCAAATTCCATGTGATCGGTTTGGATAAGGCATCACTCTAAATTGTTTGTTCTGTTTAATCAGTTCATTAATTAGCATTTCAGCACTTTGATAATGTACATTATCATCACCAGTTCCATGAACAATTAATAAATTTCCTTTAAGGTTTTTAGCATAAGTTATTGGAGAACCATTTATAAAATCTTCTTTGTTTTCCTGTGGCAAACCCATATAACGCTCTTGATAGATGTTATCGTAAATCAACTGATTAGAAACTGCTGCAACTGCAATTCCTGTTTTATAAATTTCAGGATACTTAAACATCAGGTTAAGTGTCATTGAGCCTCCTCCACTCCAGCCCCAAACTGCTGTTCGTTCATTATCTAAATAAGGTAATTTTAAAATTTCCTTTGCAGCCTGACCTTGATCTAACGCATTAATGACACCTATTTTTCTATATATGCTTTTACGCCACGCACTTCCTTTTAAACAAGGCGTACCTCTGTTATCCATATCAATAATAACATAACCTTTTTGTGCCATCATAATAATCCACAAACCAATTTGTGTATCAGTCGCTACTTGTCCCCAAGGTTCACCATATACATGAAATAGAACAGGATACTTTTTGGTTTCATCAAAACCAACAGGAAGCACCATTCTCACATCAATTTCAATACCCTCTTCAGTGGTAACTTTAGTAAATTTAACGTCTGGAAGATCCAGCCAATTGAGTTTGTCTTTATAAGCCTTATTTTCAGCTAAAGCTTTAATAATGTTATGTGATGGCAACTCTACTAAATGAGATGTTCTAGGTTCTGAAGAACTTTGGTGTATATGTTTGGCATATTTTCCATTTGGAGCAAAACTATAATTATTAACGCCTTCATAGTTAATTGGTGTAATACGCTTTACTTTGCCTTTACCTTTTAGATCGGTTTTATACAAATAGCGTTGTGTGCTATTGTTTGGAGAAGCTATAAAATATAAATCTTTATCAGTAGCTGGACGAATGGAGGCAACATCGAAATCAAAGGGTGTGATTAACGTTTTTTCTCCAGTTGTAATATTAATTTTATAAATATGTCTCCATTGGTCAGTTTCTGTCATTCTTAAAAATGCTGAGCCATTATCCACAATTGGTAAGTCATTATTTCCCCAACCATCTGCTGAAATGTCTGGATAACCTAAATCTACCCAAGTTTCTTCAACTTCAGTATATACTTTTTTAAGATTTTTAGTTGAAGGTTTATAAGACCAAACAATTAGTTGGTTTTGATGGCGATTCATTTGCTGAATGAGCATTAAATCGTCATTAACCCATTGCATACCAGGAATATAATTTTCTTTCTCTCCTCCAGGAATTGGTAGCCATTCGGTCTTATTTGAGTTCAGATGTACTAAACCAAGTTTTGCTCCTGAAGGCTCTCTACCAACTTTTGGGTACTGCAATGGAACTGGTTTAGAATAGATAGAATCTGTATTATTTATCATATAAAACGTTTCTATCTCACTAGCATCTATTTGCCAATAAGCAATGTAATTTGCTTTCGGACTCCATGAAAAACCATCACGTTTTCCAAATTCTTCTTCGTAAGCCCAATCAAAAGTCCCATTTATAATATCTTCTGTGCCATCAAAGGTAAGTTGTGTGACTTCTCCTGATGAAAAATCTTCTTTGTAAATATTAAAATTCTGCACATAAGCCACGAACTTATTATCTGCAGAAAATTTTGCAAACATTAATGAAGAAGGCTTAAATGAAGCTCCAAGTTGCTTTATTTTTTTTGTGTTAAAATCGTAAACCCAATAATCTCCTTTTGTGTAAGAACGCCAAACACGGCTTGTATTATTAAAAAACAAAACCTTAGAGCCATCATCAGACAAAGTGAAGCTACTTATTTGTAAAGGTTTTCCATCAACTAGTAAAGATTCCGCAGAAATGAATACTGTTCTTTCTTGTTTAGCTGTAGTATATTTTATGAGGTCGTCTCCACCTATTTTTGTATTAGATTTTTCAATAATAATGTAAGCATCTCCATTTTCAATCCATTGCATTGGTCTTTCATATTCCTGTGAAAATTCGTTTGAATTGTAAATTCTGTCGATAGTGAGTAATTTATTTTGAGTAAACTGCTGTGCTGCAACTATGGTAGGCATTAAAAAGAATAAAGCAACGAAAGCGTGATTTAGGATAATTTTCTTCATAAAAAAATAAGATTAAAAGCGAATACTAAGTGTTACAATATATTTCAAATAGGTAAAACATTCAAAAGTTGTTAATAACTAATCGTATTGAGTCATGGAATAATTCTTAAATTTGATAGTAACCAAACACTTCACATTATGCGTATTGAATATGAAATAAAATTAGGGTTTAAGGACGTGATGATTAGACCGAAACGATCTACTTTAAAAAGTAGGTCACAAGTTGATTTAAATAGAGAATTCAAGTTTATGCATAGTAATTATGTTTGGAAAGGAATACCAATTATGGCAGCAAACATGGATACTGTTGGCACTTTTGAAATGGCTCTTGCACTATCAAATCAAAAACTGTTTACTGCAATACATAAACATTATTCAATAACCGATTGGAATGTGTTTTCATCTAATGCACCAGATGGCATAGAAAACTTTGTAGCTATAAGCACAGGAATTGGCAAACAGGATTCTGAAAAATTAGCTTCTATATTAAATTTCAATCCGCAATATAAATTTATATGCATTGATGTTGCCAATGGCTATAGTGAATACTTTGCGAATTTTGTCAAGAAAACAAGAGAGCTATATCCAGACAAAGTAATTATAGCTGGAAATGTTGTCACTGGCGAAATGGTTGAAGAACTACTACTCTCTGGAGCAGATGTTGTTAAAGTTGGCATTGGACCTGGAAGCGTTTGTACAACAAGAGTTAAAACTGGTGTTGGTTATCCGCAATTATCAGCAATCATAGAGTGTGCAGATGCTGCTCATGGTTTGGGTGGACAAATTATAAGTGATGGTGGTTGTACCATTCCTGGAGATATTGCAAAAGCCTTTGGTGCTGGAGCAGATTTTGTGATGCTTGGTGGAATGCTAGCTGGACATAATGAAAGTGGAGGCGAATTAATAGAACATGAAGGAAAGCCTTTTAAAAAATTCTATGGTATGAGTTCTCAAACTGCCATGGAAAAACATGTTGGTGGTGTAGCTGAATATAGAGCAAGTGAGGGAAAAACTGTTAAAGTACCTTATAGAGGTGAAGTAGAATCTACTTTACAAGATATTTTAGGAGGACTTAGAAGCACTTGCACTTATGTTGGTGCTCAGCGTTTAAAAGAACTTACTAAACGTACCACATTTATTCGAGTTGCTGAACAAGAAAATCAAGTTTATACTAAAGATTGATTTTTTAAAGTTACTTGCTGTGGTAAGCAACTAAACCTTCAATTGGTCGTCTTGCAAAATTACCAACAGTAAAGCCCATTTCTTTAGCAACTTCTTTAATTTCGTTTTGAGAAAGATAAGCAATAGAGCCAGCAAAATGTACTTTAACGTTTGGAAGTACATCGCTAAATTGCAAAATCATATTCTTTGCAAACAATCTAATACCATTTTTAATTAAGTTTTCAATGTAATCTGAGTCTTTGTTAAGGAACATAAATTCAGCAAACGATGCTAAAAAAGCATTTGGATTTGGTTGTTTATAAAGGTTGTACTTAATATAATCTGAATCCATATTATATTTCTCGGCAAAAGAAACTTTAAGATTTTCAGGCATGTGATTAAAATAATAATCTCTTATCAATTGTCTGCCAAAATAGTTGCCAGAAGCATCATCCATTATAGAATATCCTAAGGACTTAACACGCTGTTCTAATACATTTCCATTAAAATAGCTACAATTAGATCCTGTTCCCAGAATGCATACAACAGCAGGTTCTAATGTACTGCCAACTGTTGCATATACAGCTGCATATGTATCTTCATTAACCTCTACTTTAGCATTAACAAAAAACTCTTCGAGTACACGTTTTAATAGTAATCTTGGTTTTTCTGTACCACAACCAGCTCCATAGAAAAATATTTTTTTTACTTCGTTTCTAACCTCAAATATGGTTGTATTGGTCTTAATGATTTTTATAAGCTTCTTTTCGCTCAATATTGCTGGGTTCATGCCTTTGGTCCTTTGCTTTTCTAATAATTGTTTCCCATTTTTATCAATGGCTAACCAATCGCATTTTGTAGAACCACTATCAACTATAAAAATCATATGCTTGAATTTGTATATAAAAAAAACTGCTAACCAAAGTTAATGATTAGCAGTAATTATTGTTCATTTTTACAAACTGTGAATATATTCGATTAAATCAACCAGTTTATTGGAATAACCAAATTCGTTATCGTACCAAGATACCACTTTAAAGAATTTAGAATTTAACTCAATTGCAGCATCTGCATCAAAAATACTTGCATGAGTATCACCTACAAAATCTTGAGAAACCACCAATTCATCAGTATAGCCTAAAACTCCTTTCATTGAGCCTTCTGAAGCTTCTTTTACTGCTTTTTTTATTTCTTCAAGTGAAGTTTCCTTTTTTGTCTTGAATGTAAGGTCAACAACCGAAACATCAGCTGTTGGAACTCTAAATGCCATTCCTGTTAGCTTACCATTTAACTCTGGGATAACCTTGCCAACAGCTTTTGCAGCTCCAGTAGATGCAGGAATGATATTTGTTAAAGCACTTCTTCCTCCTCTAAAGTCTTTTCTTGAAGGACCATCAACAGTAAGTTGAGTTGCAGTTGTAGCATGTACAGTAGTCATTAAGCCTTCTTCTAAGCCAAAATTATCATTAATAACTTTAGCTAATGGAGCTAAACAGTTGGTTGTACATGAAGCATTAGACACAATAGTATCTGATGCTTTTATTGTATGATTATTAACTCCCATTACAAACATTGGAGCGTCTTTAGATGGAGCCGAAATTACTACTTTTTTTGCTCCAGCTTCAATATGATAATTTGCAGTTTCTAAAGTGGTGAAAATACCTGTGCACTCAGCCACTATTTCTGCTCCAACTTCGTCCCATTTTAAGTTTTTTGGGTCTCTTTCGGCAGTTACTCTAATGGTTTTACCATTTACAACTAAGTTTCCATCTTTAATTTCAATCGTACCATCAAAACGACCATGAACTGAATCGTATTCTAATAAGTAAGCAAGGTGATTAATTTCTAATAAATCATTAATGGCAACAACATCTACATCTGGTCTGTTTACTGTTGCTCTAAAAACAATTCTTCCTATTCTTCCAAAACCGTTAATTCCTATCTTAATTTTTGACATATGTTTAATTTCTGTTTTTTTAAGTTGTCATTATATCTGACACACGTAATAATTCTAAATTTATTTCTGATTTTCCTTTAATAGCATTTTCTAATGGTGTTAACTCCATTTTATTATTAATGAGTCCTACCATATAATTTGTTTTTCCTTCCAATAAAGACTCAACTGCTTTAACTCCCATTCTACTGGCTAAGACTCTATCAAAACACGAAGGGCTTCCACCACGTTGTATATGACCTAAAACCGAAACACGCACATCATAATCTGGCATGTTTTCATCGACATAGTCTTTAAGCTCGAAGACATTTTTTCCTATTTTGTCGCCTTCAGCAACTACAACTATACTTGATGATTTACCAGATTGCTTGCTTCGTTTTAATGAGTCTAAAAGTCTCTCTAAGCCTAAATCTTCTTCTGGTATCAATATTTCTTCTGCTCCTGCACCAACTCCAGCGTTTAGTGCTATATGACCTGCATCTCGTCCCATAACTTCAACAAAAAACAATCGGTTATGTGAACTTGCAGTGTCTCTAATTTTATCGATTGCTTCAACTACTGTGTTTAAAGCTGTGTCGTAGCCTAATGTATGTGAGGTACCATAAATATCATTATCTATGGTTCCAGGTATACCAATTACTGGAAAGTTGTATTCTTCATTAAAGATAAGGGCTCCTGTAAAGGTTCCATCACCACCAATAGTAACTAAAGCTCCAACTCCTGCTTTTGTTAAACTATCAAAAGCTTTTTTACGCCCTTCTTTGGTTCTAAACTCATTAGAGCGTGCAGATTTTAAAACTGTTCCTCCTTTATTGATAATTCCTTTTACGCTACGAGCATCCATGGTTTTATAATCACCTTCTATAACACCATCATAACCTCTGTAAATACCAACACATTCAATATTGTGATAGGCACAAGTACGAACTACTGATCTAATCGCAGCATTCATTCCTGGAGCATCTCCACCAGAGGTCATTACACCAATTTTTTTTATGCTTTTTGGCATTTTTTGATTTTTGAGAGAGTAAATCTAATAAAGAAAATCAACAAAAATGCTAAGTTTTATCTTAATTTAACTAAAACTCAAAACTCAAACGTTTTCGTTAAAAAGTTTTTATTTAGACTTTAAAAATTGTTTGATTTTTGGACGTTTGTAGAATCTTTTTTCTTAAATGTATTATATTCTGATAGACCAGTTTCTGATGATTTATTTTGTTTTTTAGGTGTTGTATTGAGCACACTTTCTTTTTTCTTAAAAAGCTTTTTAAAAAGTTCGTTTAGATTATCAAACTCTACATTATACGAAAGTCCTAAACCTTGGGTATACCCAATTTGCTCTCCAAAATTTTGTATGCTATTTTCTTTATTAAAGAATTTTAACGATAGTGTTCTATCATCATTTAGTAATACTTCAACTTCAAAATTTCCAGCTATAACGGTTTCATTTACTCCACCAACAGGCACTCCTACTTTTCCGTTAATAAGTACACGATCACTTAACTGAGTTGACAAAGTAAAACCTACTCTACTATCTGTCACATAGTTTGGGTTATTCTCTCCTATTTCGAGGTTAAGACCAATATCTAGTTTACCATTTTCGGACGAAATAATATCGTTTAGCATAGTAGTAACCCTGTCTGAAATTAATCCCAGAGCATCTTGTCCTCCTAATGTAGACAAGTCGCTTCTAAAAGAGCCTGTTGCCAATAATGACAATGCTTGGAATTGTTTTTCGTCTTTATCACTCAATCTATATTCGAGCTCAGATTTTATGGTTGAGTTTACGTTTGGGAAAATTAAATCAAAATCTAAAGTAGGTAGTTCCAACTTTTCGGTTAAATGTATTTTTACTTCAACAGGAATACTTTGGTTTATAGGATTATCTAATAAAATTGAAGGGTTTGCACTAATATTGTCATGAATGGCTTCAATATTTATTTCAGCTTGTAAAGGACTTCCTTCCCACACCAAAGTTCCGCCTTGAACTACTCTAAAATCCTTTTGTATAACGCCACCATAAATAAAGTTATATGTTCCTTCGGTAATGATAAAATCGCCATACATATTAAAACGTCCATTGGTGTTTATTTGAGCCAAAATACCTCCATTACCACGTCCTTTAATGGTGCTTCCAGAATTCCTATCCATTACAATTTCAATTTCTGCATTTTCGTTAACAGTTAAATCAAAATCCATTTCTAAACCTGAAATTTCATTTACTGCAAGTGTTTCACCACGTAACTTGGCTTCTTTTTCTTCAGGGCTTAAAAAATGAATATAGGAATTATCGCCTAACGACTCTGTATCGCTTAATGGTATTTTAAACACTGTGCCTTCTTCTGAGCTTACATCTGCCTTAATTACCAATTGGTTTGTTGGTCCAGCTATGTTGATATCGCCATCTACAAAGGCAGTACCATAGTAAAGTGCGTCTTCACTATCTTGAGTATTAAGTACAAGCAATCTGTTTGAATTAATATCGAGATCTATTGACCAATTTGAGAAATTTACATGATTTATCCTGCCGCTTAAATTTGCACGAGAGAAAAATTCAGTATCTGTCAATTCTGCATCATTAAAAATAAAACTTTGATTGCTTAATTGAATTTCAGTTTCATCTTCAAAACTATAGTTTACATTAAGGTATGGAATTGCCAAACCTCCATCATCCATTGTTAACTCTCCATTAATTTGTGGCCTATTAAGTTTGCCATTTACTCTTGCATTTCCTGTTACATAGCCTCTTATTTCGGTAATAACTCCATCTCCAAATGGGTTTAATGGTTCTAAGATAAAATCTTTAAAATCTACCTCTAAGTCTATGTTAGAGTTTTTACCTGCAACATCGAGATTACCAACTATAGATAAGGATTGGTTGCTGTCTTCCTTTAAAGAAATGTTTACATCATAATTGGTAAGAGTTTGGTTGCCTACAATATTTGCCCTAAAACTTCCAAGGTTATTGTCGTTTACTTTAAAATTATCGATTGTAATGTCAGATTCTGGTATATAATTTCCGTTTTGCTGCCTAATATTTACTATGCCATTAATATTTCCAGCAAGAAGTAGGTCTTGAATATCTGGTGTTACCTTGGTAAGGTCTACATCCTGAAAATCTAAATTGATATTTTTTGTTTCGTTTCCTTGTATGAAACCTGAAAGCTTTATAGACTCGTTATTATGCGTCATAAGTATATCTCTTATGTCGAAATTTTTAAACAATCTGTCAAAGACTATTTTATTGTCTTTGTTTCTATCTTCGTTAATAAACCATTGGTTTCCTTTAAAATTTATTTCAGAGTTCTTAAAACCAATAACCGATTGATTGTCTTTGTTTATAGTGTAAAACAAGTTTAAATTAAATTGGTCTCTATTGGTTTTACCTCCTTTAAATTCTGATCTGATAAAAAGAGAATCGTTTAAAGTAAGATTGATTAAGCTAAATTGTGAAATATCATAGTACTTTGTTCCAATGCTATCAATTTCTATATAAGTGTTGTACAATGGGTTTTTATTACTTAATCTAAGCTGAATATTATTAGCAAAATTTTCGGCAAAACGAATTTCAGGCGATTTAAACGTTAGGTTAAATTCTTTTGCGTCACTTTCAATACGTCCTCTAAAAAAAGTATTGCTTCCAAACTTTAAATCTGGGTAAAATACTTCGGCTATTTTATTATATATCTTAAAATTAAAATCGATGTACTGATTACTATTAATTAGATGAGGATTGTAGTTGGTATAGATATTACCAAGGGAATTCTCGACAAGTTTTGTCACATCATTAATTTTGAACTTGCCTTTCATAGTGCCTTCTATAATATCAGGAGAGTTTACATAAAGCGTACGCTCATTATCGTTAAAAGAAGATGTTATTTCAAAATCCTTAAAGTAATATTCATCGTTTTGATTGGTATATAACGTGTTTTGAAATGTAATGCTTCCGTAAGCATCGTCAATGTTGGTACCTTTCATATCCATTTTTACCAATCCTCTAAACATTGAAATACTATCCTTTTTTACAAAATTCAATGCATTAAGATTTGCATAGTTTACGTTTGCCGTAAAATTGTAATTGTTTTCATTTTCTGAGAAATTAACCAACCCATTAAATGTAAAATCAAGATTGTCGTCCTTAGCTGCCAAGTCTCCATTAAAAATCTTGTTTTTAACAGTACCATTTATATCAATGTTAGAATAGTAATAATCGTTATAGCTTAAACCATAAATATCGCCTTTTATAAGTGTGTTTAAATTATCTAATGTGAAGCCTTTTCCATCAGCATCAACATTTAAAGAAACTTTTCCAATTTTTGGGTCATTAAGGATGTTACCAAGCAAGAATTCATCAAAAATTATGTTCCCTTTATACGATGCGTCATCTATATTGTTAACATTATGTATTTCAAGCTGTGCTAAAATTATCCCTAAATCGGTTTGAACATCAATATTGGCATCAATATTTGAAGTGGTAATCTTTGTATTTCCCTGAATATCAAACCTTCCTAATTTATCTAAAACCGAAGGTATAGAGTTGCCAAGTACATTTGGAAGCAACGACCTTAAATCTTTATAAGTTGAAGCCAGCTTATTAAATCTTCCATCCATAGAAAAATTTCCTAGTTCTTTATTGAATAGATTTTTAAAATTAACATTACCATCAATTATAGTTTGCCTTGATGTAGAAACATATAAATCGTTTGCTGTTAAGTCATTTAGAGTTCCTGTAAGCGTTGCTTTTATTCTGGCAACTTCGTTAACACCAAACTCATTGTAAAACGTATTGAGCTCGTTTAGTGCAATTCTTGAATTGTCAAAGTTTGCTATGAGTGCAACTCTATCTTCAAAAAACTGTAAATCTTCACGATTATACTTAAACTTTAAATCACCATTGAGTTCTGAGTTGGGTGTTTCAATATGCAAATTATCAAAAACCATAGATGTTCTTGAGTACGAAAAGTTAGTAGTCATGTTTTGTACACTAACACCTCTTGAGTCCTTAAATGTAAGCTGATTAATGCGAGCACTCACTTTTGGACCTAAGATTAAAAAATCTGTTGCATTAATATTTAAGTCATTAAACTTTAATACATCAACTGTTTCTTTGTTTTCATCACTGAGTTTGAATTTACTGTTGATGATGGAAATATCACTTGAAGATAATAAGAATTCATTTTCAGAAGTGCTAGGATTATCATCACTTAATTTATTTACAAAAACATCAAGGTTGGTTTGATCTTCACCTTTATAGGTTTTAATATTAAGATTCATACCTATGATGTCTATATCACCAAAGGTTAATTTATTATCATATATGGCCTTCTTAAAACTTAAAATTGAGGTGTTAAGCTCAACAATATTAACTAATGTGTCTTTTTTGTAGTCTTCAATATAAATGTTCTTTAGCTCAATATCACCATTAAACTGAAGTCCTATTTTTTCAATGTTAATGTTCGTTCCGAAGTCGTTGTTTATCCTATCTGTAGCATATTTTCCTAACCTGTTCTGCACACCAGGAATAGATAATAGCAACACCAAAATGATGAAAAGCAGCACCAAAATGGCAACTAATTTTAACGCTATTTTTACTACTTTTTTGATACGCTTTTAAAGGTATAAAATTAATGTAAAAAATCTAATAATTTAGCTCTGTAAACGTATCAATTTATAGAAGTGTTTTCAAGGCTACCTATTATTTTTTTTATTTCTTTGTATTTACGTTTAATAATGAATATTTGACGTCTTACTGCACAACAAAATAAACAATTATTGTGCCTAAACTATACTAATGAGTTCACAAAATATTTATGTTCTTGGAATAGAATCATCATGTGATGACACAGCAGCTTCGGTAATTCACAACGGAAAAGTTTTGAGCAATGTTGTAGCTAACCAAAAAATTCATGAAGCTTATGGTGGAGTTGTGCCAGAATTGGCGTCAAGAGCTCACCAACAAAATATTGTTCCAGTAGTACATCAAGCATTGCAAAAAGCTAACATTACAAAAGAGCAATTAAGTGCTGTGGCTTTTACCAGAGGTCCAGGTTTAATGGGTTCTTTGCTTGTTGGTACTTCATTTGCGAAATCATTGGCTTATGCACTTGATATTCCTTTAATTGAAGTGAACCACATGCAAGCTCATATTTTGGCACATTTTATTGAAGAGGAAGGTTTTGATAAACCAGAGTTTCCCTTTTTAGCCATGACCATTTCAGGAGGACATACACAAATTGTTAGAGTTGACAATTATTTTGACATGAAAGTTATTGGTGAAACTATTGATGATGCTGTAGGTGAAGCTTATGACAAAGCTGGTAAAACCTTAGGTTTGGGTTATCCTGCTGGACCAGAAATTGATAAGAGAGCACAACTTGGAAATCCAAAGGCATTTCCGTTTACTAAACCAAAAGTAGATGGATTGAACTTTAGTTTTTCAGGATTAAAAACTGCAGTACTTTACTTTGTGCAACGAGAAACTGAAAAGAATCCTGAGTTTATTAACGATAATCTCAATGATATTTGTGCTTCATTACAATATACTATTATTGGGATTTTAATGGATAAAATAAAACTTGCAGTAAAACAAACAGGAATCAAACAAATTGCAATTGGTGGAGGTGTTTCGGCAAATTCTGGTATTAGAGCTGCCTTAACCTCTGGAGAAAAAAAGTTTGGTTGGAAAACTTTTATTCCAAAGTTTGAGTATACAACAGATAATGCAGCCATGATTGCCATTGTAGGCTATTTAAAGTTTTTAGATGGTGATTTTGCTAAACAGAATGTAACAGCTTCAGCGAGGTTGAAAATCTAACTTAAATAATGCAACTATTTTACAATCCTGACATAAACGAAACAACTACTTCTTTTACTTTTGATAAAGAAGAGAGCAAACACATTGTAAAAGTGTTACGCAAATCTGTTGGAGATGTATTACGCATCACTAATGGAAAAGGTTGGTTGTTTGATGCTGAAATAACAAATGCAGATATAAAAAAATGTCTTGCGAACATCAACAATGCAAAACAGCAACCGAAACGAAATTACAAATTGCATCTTGCTGTAGCTCCAACCAAAATGAACGATCGCTTTGAATGGTTTTTGGAAAAAGCCACTGAAATTGGTATAGATGTCATTACTCCTATTTTATGCGACCACAGTGAGCGTAAAGTCATTAAATTAGACCGTTTTGAAAAGATACTGCAATCTGCTATGAAACAATCCTTGCAGTGTTATTTACCAACCATAAACGAATTGACACCTTTTAGCAGCTTTATTAGTCAAGATTTTAAAGGACAAAAGTTTATTGCGCATTGTGAGGAAACTGATAGAAAATCATTAAAAAACCTACTTAAACAAAAACAAGACATCATAATTTTAATTGGTCCTGAAGGCGATTTTAGTGTTAAAGAAATCGCGCAAGCGCTTCAAATTGGATTTAAACCAGTAACTTTGGGTAACACAAGATTGCGAACAGAAACTGCTGCTATTGCTGCATGTCACAGTGTTGCTTTTGTGAATGAATAATTATGAAACTACTATCATCTTTTTTTTTAGCCTTTTTTACACTTGCCTCTTTTGCTCAAGACGTTGCCGTATTGAAATACAAAGGTGGAGGCGATTGGTACAGTAATCCTACTGCTTTACCTAACTTAATTGCATATTGTAATGCCAATATAAATACAAAAATGAATCCAAAACCAGAAACAGTTGAAGCTGGAAGTATTGATATTTTTCAATATCCTTATTTGCATATGACTGGTCATGGTAATGTGTTTTTTGATGATGACGATGCCGAAAACTTACGCAATTATTTAATTTCTGGTGGATTTATTCATATTGATGATAATTACGGAATGCGACAATACATAGAAAAGGAGCTTAAAAAAGTATTTCCAAATCAGGAGTTGGTTGAAATTCCTGTGAATCATCCAATATTTAATATAGCTTATAAGTTTCCAGATGGATTGCCAAAAATTCACGAACACGATGGTTTGCCTCCAAAGGCTTTAGGTATTTTTCACGAAAGTAGATTGGTATTACTCTTTACTTTTGAAAGCGATTTAGGAGATGGCTGGGAAGATCCAGAAGTGCATAACGATCCTGAAGCTGTGAGAGAAAAAGCTTTGAAAATGGGAGCCAATATTATTAAGTACGCTTTTGAGAATTGATAAGATTTTAGAATTACGGGTTAACGATTTTTGAATTTTAAAATTCAACTAAACAAACCAACGACTAAACAGCTAAACATCATTGCAACTTAACCACTACAATACCAACTTCCAGCAACAAACATTTCCAGTTACAATAATTTGTGATAACGTAACCAATGCACCAAATCTTGGGAGCTTGTTTAGAATTTGTGATGCCTTTGGCGTAAAAGAGCTCATCCTATGTGGTAAAGATATTCCACTAGGTAGAAAAATGACAAAAACATCAAGAGCTACTGAAAATGTTGTAAAACACAAAACTCAAGAGCATATTTTAGAGGTTGTTTCAGAATTAAAAAACAACAATTACTATTTAGTTGCTTTAGAAATTACAACTTCAAGTGAATCCATTCACAACTTTAGTTTTCCCGATAATAGAGACATAGTGCTTATTGTTGGTGATGAAAACTTTGGAGTTTCAGAGAAGGTTTTAAAATTGTGTAATGACATAGTTCATATACCAATGTATGGACAAAACAGTAGTATGAATGTTGTGCAAGCCACAAATATTGCGCTTTATGAAATTACTAAACAATTAGTTTAATCTGTTTTATATCTTTACGATATGAATATGAATTCAAACTCCATAACAAACGGAATCTTAAAAGCTCTTGCCATCGTGCTTGGTATTGCGCTCCTACTCTACTTTTTATATAAAATTCAAGCCGTAATTGTTTATATAGCTATAGCTTCGGTAATTTCTTTAATAGGCAGACCTATTGTTCTCTTTTTAAGACGAAAGTTAAAGTTTAATAATACTGTTGCTGTTGTTGTAACGATGGCTGTTTTTATAGGCTTGTTTATTGGTTTGGTTGGTTTGTTTATACCTCTCATCACCAAACAAGGACATAATTTAGCTTTGCTAGACATTAACCAACTTCAAGATAATATTGAAAACTTATATACTCAAGCTGTTGACTATTTTGAGTTTAATAATATTGATGTGGAAAAATCAATAAAAGAATCCAACCTACTTTCTAAAATAGATTATTCTATTATCCCAAACTTTTTTAATTCATTTATTAGTGGACTTGGAAGCTTTAGTATTGGCTTATTTTCAGTGCTTTTTATTTCGTTCTTTTTTCTAAAAGATAGTAAGTTGTTTGAAAACGGAATGCTAACTTTTGTTCCAGATGAAAAAGAATCTCGCTGGAAAAATTCTACTATAAAAATTAAAGATTTATTGTCTCGTTATTTTGTAGGTCTTATTTTTCAAATACTCATCTTATTTGTCATTTACACCATAGGATTGCTTATCATTGGTGTTGAAAACGCTATTGTTATTGCATTTTTATGTGCTTTACTTAATCTCATTCCTTATGTTGGTCCATTAGTTGGAGGTTTTTTAATGCTAGCACTTACCATGACAAGTAATTTAGGCGCTAGTTTTAGTGATGTAATATTACCTAAAACATTTTGGGTGTTTATTGTATTTTTAGTTGGTCAGTTGGTCGACAATTTTTTTAGTCAGCCTTTCATATTTTCTAAAAGTGTAAAATCACATCCACTTGAAATTTTCTTGGTAATTCTTATTGCAGGAATTTTATTTGGTGTTGTTGGATTAATCGTTGCTATTCCAGCTTATACAGCCATAAAAGTCATTCTGAAAGAATTTCTTGCCGAAAATAAAATTGTAAAGCGACTTACAAAAGACTTATAGTTTTTCATTGAATAAAACCATTTTAAATACTGTAAATCAAAACTTTATAAATAGCAATTTAGACAAAGATGTAGTTTCTTTATTGCTTAGCAAAGTAGATTTTGGAGATATCGATATTAAAGAATTGGTAGCACAAATTGAAGCAAAACATAAGTGTAAAAGTAAGCTTCCAACTTGGTTTAATACTGAAAATATTTACTATCCAAATAAGTTAAATATTGAGCAAACATCTTCTGAAATTACAGCCCAATACAAATCAACTTTAGTTAAAGGAAAGTCTTTGATTGATATAACAGGAGGCTTCGGTGTAGATGCATTTTATTTTTCAAAACAATTTAAAGAGGTTATACATTGCGAAATTGATGTAAACCTTTCAGAAATAGCTAAGCACAATTTTAAAATTTTAGAAGCTGATAATATAATAACAGTTGCTAAAGATGGCATAGAATATTTAAAGACTAATGATACTATTTTTGACTGTATTTACCTAGATCCTTCAAGACGTCATGACAGTAAAGGCAAAGTATTTTATTTAAGAGATTGCTTGCCTGATGTTACAGAGCATTTAAATTTATTGTTTAAGCACTCAAAAATAATATTAATAAAGGCTTCTCCGATGCTTGATATTTCCATTGGAATAAGTGAGTTGAAGTGGGTTAAGGAAATTCATGTAGTTGCTTTAGATAGTGAGGTTAAGGAGCTATTATTTCTTTTAGAGGCTAATTTTGAAGATGAAATTAGTATTGAAACAGTTAATTATTTAAAGGACGAATCTCAAGAGTTTGAGTTTATATTTTCAGAAGAAAAGAACAGTGAGCCAGTTTACAGTTTGCCTAAAAAATACTTATATGAGCCCAATAGTGCCTTAATGAAAGCAGGAGCTTTTAATATCATTTCAAAAACATTAAATGTAGATAAACTTCATAAACACTCGCATTTGTACACTTCAGAGATTAGCATTAAATTTCCTGGAAGACGTTTTAAAATTATAGAGGTTTTATCCTATTCAAAAAAAGTCATTGCTATGCAATTTTCTAAATCTAAAGCCAATATTACAACTAGAAACTTCCCAGAAACAGTAGCTCAGATTAGAAAAAAATTCAATATAGTAGATGGAGGTGAATTGTTTTTATTTTTTACTACTAATCTAAATAATGAAAAAATAGTAATAGTAACAGCTCAACTAAAACAAAAAAGCCACGTCATTGTTGACATGGCTTAATGTGATCGCGACAGGATTCGAACTAACTTACAAATCCCCTTTATTTATAGGCTTTCACTAATCCTTTCAAACTATGTTGACCGAATTGTGTATTTACAATTTGACTTTCAATCTTATTGTAAAGATAAGCATTTCAAAAGAGTAAAACTAACTAAACACTACTAAAACTTATGATTAATCTATTAAATATTTGTTGACAATTTCCTCTTCTATTCCGCTGTATTCAACAAACTCTTTGATTGTTATAAATTGATATGACTCCTTTCCAAAGTAGTTTCTAATGTCATTTAAAAGCTTACGCCCATAGCGCTCACTTCGTCCTGTGATACGCTGAATATCTTTTGGGTATATGCAAGCTCTTTTTGGGATCATAATACTTTATCTATGCCTTATCCGTACATCATCCATACTTTATTGTTTTATGATTATGGTGATGATGATGCGTTGTTAAAATGTTGGAAATCCCGATAGGGTTTTCAATATTTTAATGACGTTTTTGGTTGTATCGGAATGGATGACCTAAAACGGAATTGCTTTTTTAACAACGTGCCATAAAATTACGTGATTTGGTTTCATTAATCAAAAAACGAATTATTATGGCAAAACAAACTGGTATTATTAAACTGAAAGGAACTATCGGTGGTATTTCCTTTTACAAAACGACTGACGGACATCTGGCTCGTGAAAAAGGTGGTGTGGATGGCAATCGTATTGCGAATGATCCTGCGTTTCAGAGAACGCGTGAAAATGGGTCTGAATTTGGACGTGCTGGTAAAGGTGGTAAGCTCTTACGAAATGCTATTCGTATTCTTTTGCAAAACGCAAAGGACAAACGTGTAGTGTCTCGTTTGACGAAAACTTTGGTTGCGATTACCAAAACTGATACAACCAATGAAAGAGGCTTAAGAACCTTACAGGATGGAAATTTAAGCTTGTTAGAAAGCTTTGAATTCAATTTAGGTGGAAAGTTAGGTACAACACTTTTTGCTCCGTTTACGAATGCATTTGACCGAGTTACTGGTGATGCTACGGTTAACCTAAACGCATTTTCTCCAACGGTTAGAATTGCAGCTCCAACAGGAACAACCCATTTTAAGGTGGTAATGGGTGCTTCTGAATTGGATTTTGAGAACGAAACCTCAACATTTGAAAATGATGAGACTGCCATTCTTCCTTACACTGCTGCTGATACTGCTGCCATTGCCTTAACAGCTTCTTTGACCGCTAACTCAACGCTTCCTGTTGTACAGGTTTTGGGAATTGAGTTTTATCAAGAAGTGAACGGACAGATGTACGAGCTTAAGAACGGTGCTTACAACGCTTTGGCTATTGTTATTGTAGATACGCCTTAAGTATGGAATTAGTGCTGCATAGAGCCTATTTTAAAGAGGGCACCAATGGTGCTCTCTTTAATTCTGGTAAATTTCTTTGCCATACTATTGAATTGCCCTGGAACGATAACAAGCGAAATATTTCCTGTATACCTGAAGGTGTTTATGAAATTGAACCGCGTTTTTCTAAACGGTTTAAGCATCATTTGATTTTGAAGAATGTAAAAGGTAGAAGTTTCATTTTGTTTCATCCTGCGAATAATGCTTTAAAAGAGCTTCAAGGGTGTATTGCTCCAGTAACGTATTTGAGTGGAATTGGTAAAGGTGTTTATTCAAGGAATGCTATGCAAAAACTGTTGTCTTTGGTGTATCAAGCTAAAGACAGAAAAGAAACCATTTTATTAACTATTAAATCACAGAATTATGAACATTGTAGAACGTTATAAAAAACCAACTCCTAAATTTTTCAAGACTTTACGCAATATTGGTATTGCATTGGCTACTGCAGGTGGTGCCATCATAGCAGCACCAATTTCGATGCCAGCTATTGTGGTAACTATTGCTACTTATATGACCGTTGCCGGAACTGTAGCCACCGCAGTAAGTCAAGCTGTTGTTACTGATGACGAAAACACCGAAACAGATGAGAATGACGATGGATTATAATACCAAATCTGCTATCATTGGTGGTACTTTCTTTTCATCAATTGTGAATATTGGTGTTGAAGATTTGATTACCACTATTATTTTGGCTGTTGTTGGTGCAATCGTGAGTTTCTTTGTTTCACTACTGCTTAAAAAGTTTATCACTTTTCTCGGGGCAAAGTGTCGTAGGTGGAAGTAATTATTGATGTTGAGCGGTTGGAAAGATAAATAAAGGGCATTTTCTAAAAATGCTCTTTTTTTATGAGCGATGTTGAGGTGGGTGAAAGCTATGACCGTCTGCCTTCTAAGCAGATGGTTTAGCCTTTTACCTACCGCAGACACAAGGCAAAACATTAATAATTGCAGTAACCTACACCGTTGAAATGGGTGGTGGGGAAAAGTGGCAATCTTGTGTATTCTAAATTTCAATGTCAGTTCTGAATTGAGCGTGGGGAATGTCGGATATTTTACATAATGGCGTTATAGTACAGAAACTAAATGAATGCTACTATAACTACCCGTTATGTAAACATAGCTTTGGGTAGGGCTTAAATGAATAGTTTTTTGGGTGGGATAGCTCTTTGCAGTTGTAAACGAGGTACGAGAGCGCAAGCTGCAATGTGCTATATGAGTGTTGGCATTTAAGCCCTACAGGTGCGGTGGCGCGGGGAACAAACCAAAACACAGAGGATTTTTGCTATCGCAACAAACTGGGTTTTGGTTTGTGGGAAATTTACCCTATTCTTCTTCTTGCGCTTCAGAATCTATCAACCAAGCTTGTGGTATCAGTTTATTACCACCACGCCAGATTTCAACAATACTTTCTTTAAACTCTTTATTTCCTAACAACGCGTGATCCATAACGATTATTTGAAAGTTAGGGGTTAGTTTTTTGGTTATCATATACATGAAGTCAAACATAGCTTTAACAGCTTTATCATCAGAAGAACCTTCTGAATTTATTTTAACTATATTTGGATTGTTTTCAGGTGGATAATATACTTGAGTAGGTTGATCAATAAATAAAAATCTTGGAACAGGACGGTCTTTATCTATAAATGATTTATGTAATGAAATCATAAGAAGTAGATGATATGCAACCCAATTAGCGCCACTACCTATACCTTTACTTAATGGGATTGGTTTTTCTTCTGTATCTACAATTAGATCAAGATTTTTTACATCAAATCGAATGGGGTTACCTTTATATTCTACATCAATTAAATTAGACCATTCGGTCATCTGATTATTGATTCTGTTTAGAATTGAATTTAATCTTTCCTCAGTAGACTCTTTATCTACTTTTTCTTCTAAAGCTTTTATTTCTTCTTGCAGAATCTTAATACGTTGTTCAAGCGATGATTCCTTTTCTTCTATATCAATGTTTTCTAAAAACAAACTAACCCTACCTATTACTCGACCTCTTCTAATATTAAGATCCCTCAAGGTACGTGCTTTTTCCTTTTGATTATATAAAGCAGTAATACCTCGTTCTATAATTTCTAGTTCGTTTTGAAGTTGAACTTGAGAATCATCTAAGTTATCTAGATATGTTTGAACTCTAGGACTTTCTTGTTTAGTGTTTTTTAAATCATTTCTAATCTCGATAAGGTTTGACCTTATATCTTCAACAGTAGGTATAGAAACATTTAATAGACTATTGCACAGAGGACATTTATTATTTTCTTCTATGGCAGAATCATTAAAAAAGCCTATTGATTCTAGTCTTATTTCTTGTTGTCTTATTTCGTTTGAATATTTACTAGCTGTTTTCATGTAGTGTTTAACAGCATTAATATCATCCTCTACTTTACCTAATTTATTCTTTATATATAGCCTTTCTTCTATTAGTTTTTTTAGACCAGAATCATCACCTTTTAATTCTAATTCTTTATACTCCCACTCTTTAACTTTTAGAAGAACATTATAAGCTTCCTTTACAGATTGAGGGTTGGTGTTTTTATCTAAAACACCAATTTCTTTAGCCTCTTCAATAAGCGAATAAGCTTTACTTATACCATCTTGTTTTAGTTTTTCCTCCTCTCGCTTTTCACGTAATAACTGATTTAAAAACCTTTTCTTTTTAGAAATCTCACGTTCAATTTGAAGACTATCAGCATTTATAGCACCTAAAAAATAAGGTAAAGTATCCTTGATGGCCATTTTTGTAAATGTATCATCTTGATGATAAAACAATTGATTAGGTTGAGCAATAAGGTACTGTGGTTGAAAGCAAAATATACGAGCGTGTCTAAAATTCGCTTCTAAAGGATCACGAGATAATGAGTCAGGAATATGTATGTTTTCGTTAATATTTAGCTTTTCTGACAAGAAACTCTTTAGAAGAGAAGTATTGAAATTTGGAATAAACTCTCTTACATCAGGAAGTTCTACATCAGAAAAACTTCTTTTTACAAAGATTTCTTCAATTGTAGACTTCCCTTTTACATCAGGGTTTAATCTAGATATAAACACATCCTCATCACCAAAAGTAATAACTATTGCAAAAAATTCTGTCTTTACTCTTATAACACCATCATAAATATTACAACTTTTTGAGCCCAAACAATAATCGATAATACCTACTAGTGCTGATTTACCTGACTTTGATTCACCAGTGATTATATTTAATTCACCTGTTTTAAAATTTATAACCCTTGGTTCATCAACTTGATTTTTACTGTATAATATAATCTTTTTTATTTGCATCTTAATTCGATTACGGTGTTATTCTTAAGAAAGAAAATAATGTTTTTATATCTTCTGCTTTTGTTAGCCATTTGCCTAAGAATTCAGCTTTTTTAAATATTTCGTCTACTTCTTCAGTGCCTTCTCCATTATGTCTTTTCTTCCTAAAGGCAGTAGTTTCTATCCTTGCCTCATCATTAAAAATAATTGCTTCTTGGTACAATAAAAACATTAGAGCCTCTTTAGTATATGTTTTCATGTTTTTAACTCTACTTGGAAAATCTATAAATAAAGCATCCTTGCTATCTATCCATGTTAATAAATGAGTATTAGTAGTTTTAGGTAATTGTTCTCTAGTTTCTTTATGTAATAAAATAGGTAAAACAATAAAGCATAGTATAAATGAGGCTTGCTTATCAGATTTATCATTATATGCCTTAACGAATCTTCTTATAATCTCACCACAAAATGCAGGATTAAGAAGATTTGCCAATATGGCTGTACGGTTTTCCCATTCTTTAATCATAATAAATCCTCATATTTTGGATGCCATCCTATTATCTTTTTATCCGATAAAATATGATAACTACCTCTGATTAGATATTCACTAGTAAAGTTTTTTTTAATATAAACACCAGGTACATTTTGAACAAAAAATGTAGTATAAAATATTTTGCTAAGCTCTTTGAGTTTATCTTCATTATCAATACCATCACATTGATCTTCGAGAATAGCAAATAAAGAATTCCATTTATCAACTAACTCTTTTTCATAATCTGTCTCCTCATTTAAATTTATTAGCTCTTCTCTTATCCATCTAGATCTTTGTTCATAAGCTCTTCTAAAATCACTTATTGCATTTTTCACCTGTCTTGATGTCGTTTTTAATGAGATTAATTCAAGCTGTCTGATAAAAGTTTTAGTACTAAAAGTAGTAGCTTCTTCATCAGTAATTTTAATCACATCGAGAAAGTCATTAGGCAAATTATCTTCTTTAAATGAATTTGAAATATCTAATATGATAGAATGCAGTTGTTTGTATGTTATTTCTGGTATGCGGTCGGTAAGATGTTTGACGCCAAAAACCATCCAACTGCCAATTACTCTATCAGCAAGTAGTTGAAGCTTATCAGTTGCGATATTTAATCTTAACTCATAATTAATTTCTTCTAATAAATTATCGACACTCAATGAAGCATCAATTATTTTTATATTCCTAATAAACTTTAATTGACTTTCTTCAGATAACTCTAAAAATAAATCATAACCTTTTTTATTAGTAGTATTTTTAGAGTTAGTAGCAACATGTTTAAGTTTGCCTAAAATTTCTGATTCAGTAAATAACGTATCATCTTCAGTTTTCTTTTCCAAAAAATAGCTCAAAAAACTTGTCTCAGAAACATTAGAAGTTGTAACTAAAGTGAAGGTAGTTTTATTAATATCAACTCTATTATTGTTAATATTATCAATCCATACCCTTACTGATTTCCAAAAATCTGGACTTGCATCATTTAAATTAGCAACTGATTTTATATGTAATTTTGTTTGAACTAGATTTAATGAATCATCTATTATTTCAATATCATCTAAGCACTCGATACGTACTGAAGCCTCAGTATTTCTAGATTTAATTAATCTAAAAAGTGAATATAAGAATTGGTAAAAATATCCTAGGGAAGGCTCCTTGGCTGAAAAATCTGTTATTACACTCAATATTAAATATTTGTCCCACAAAATAACAAATCTAATGCTAATAACAACTAAATAAAACCAAATAAAATTAATCAAATCCTTTTGTCTTTACTTTCTTTATCAAAAGCAATTAAATTAAATAGTTGACGCATTCTGGAACGTACTCTATTGCCATATCTTTCTTCTAATTCTTGTGCATTAAGATTTGTTGTGGCGTGGGTTCTGACCCCTCGACTCCGCTCGGGATGACAGGTTCTTACAAATAAATCGTAACGTGATAAGAGGATTTCACCCATTACATTACAGTCCTTCCCAAAATATCTTCCGGTTGTTTCTACTCCCAAATCGTCAAAACAATAGAAATTGCTGTTTCCGTATTCTTGAATGGTCTTATAACCAATGTTGTTAAAAGCAAAAACGATGTTTCTTGCAGGAATAACCTCATACTCCTTATGATGTGGTACTATGTGCCTTAACAATTTCATTAAACTGGTTTTACCACAACCAACAGGACCAGATAACAGAATACCTTTGTTTGGATCTATATTTAGTTTTTCACAAGCTTCAAAATCACGAATAAAATAGATACATAATTTGTATAGTACGACCTCATCTTCTTCATAAATCTTGAAGTTTTTGCCAAATAGCAACTTTCCTTTTGCATCGAGATAAATGAGTATGCTTTTGAAATCATAATGAATACAATTGTCTTTTAACTCGCCAAGTTTGTATTCAATACCCTTTTCTTGAATTATGTGAGGTGTCATTTTATTCATTGCAAGTATTTTAATTCTTCTATAACCCTATGCGCCAGCTCGCCCCTTCACTAAAAATGTCCACTGGACATTTTCTTAACGTTCGGTCGCCTTTTTCGATGATTATGTGAGGTTGATTTGTGTTCATACATGTATTTATGAGATTGCTTCACTTTGTTCGCAATGACGATGAGATCCTGAAACAAGTTCAGGATGACATAATGTGTCAAAGAGGCTCGTTATAGTTTTTGTTTTTAGTCGTCTTTAGGTTGTCCATATTTGGGGCACTGCTGTTATGTTTGCCATTATTTTCAGAATCAATAAAATCTGAATTTTTAAAATTTTCTTCTTTACTGTTTATATTGTTTATTACTGTTTTATTATGTTTATATTTAGGTACCAATGCTTGTCCACTGCTTGTCCCGATTTTGGGACTGTACTGGTACAGAGCTTGTCCAGTACTTGTCCAATTTTTAATCAACTTAATTTTGCTACCTCGATACGGATTGTGTGATGGTTCGTACTGAATATATCCGTATTTATGCAACTCTTTTAAACAGCGATGATAGGTTGATTTTGAACCTATTTTGGATTGTTTCATAACCTCATCACGTATTACAAAAAACTCTTCAGGAAACCGTGTACTATTCCAAACTTGAAATAAGGCCATATACAGGCTTATATGTGTTGGATTTAATCGGTTGTCTTTTGAAAAATGTTGGAATATGGTGTTAAGGTGTTTGATGTAGTTTACTTCTTCCATAAATGATGAGATTCCCGCCTTCGCGGGAATTTTAGAACTTATTATGGATGCGGTTTTCCTCCATTACTTTTAGGATTTCTTCGTAGTCGTAATAGATAACACCACCGACTTTAGTGTAGGGTAGTGTGCCGTTGATGCGAAGATTTTGTAATGTTCCTGGTGAGATACTTAATAGGTCGCGAACCTCTGGTGATTTGAGCCACTTTTTTGGTGCGAAACCAGATTGATGATTGATAATTGCTTTGATATCTTCCAATAGTTCGTGCTTAAACTCTTGAAGATCTTCTGTAGTGATAATTGTTGCTGCCATAATAAAGTTTTTAGTTTAAAATAGCTACCGCTTTGAACATAATATTCGTAGCAGTAGCTATTAAGTTAATTTAGCTCACGAGCTTTATTTTTTTAATAAATAAGAGCTCGTGAATCTGTTGATTTGACTTTCGTTTGGCAAATATGAAGTGAATTGGTATTCTTTATTCACAACAGGGATTGTGTTGTGAACGATTTTTTAATAATCACTGTCATCCATTCGTTTTAGTAATGATTCTTTTAGTGAATTTATGAATTTTGTTCTTTCTGATTTGCGAACTCTTATCTCTAAAAATGCACGTCTATACTGCCCTAAGTTGATATCAAAAACACTTTCAAAATAGGCTGCAATATCTTTGAGATCAGCTGAACCATTATTGAATGTCCCATCTGAATGCAATGCATACATAAGTTCAATTAGAGCGACTTTAGAAGCTGTCCAATTGAGTTTTATGTTGTGTTTGTGTTGTGATTTTATATTTTTAGAGTGATTAAGTTCATTTAGCTTATCTTCGAAATAAACCTCTAATAGGTCATGAGCTAGAATTTTGGCCACTTTGTGACTATGAAGGGTAATAAACTTATGGTTTGATTCAAAATATAATGAGTCTAAGCTTAGCTTTATATCAAAATTACCTCTTACAAAATATTTATAATCTAAATAACTACTACCTGTTCTGTAGTATTTATAAAACTCTAATTCTGCATCAAAGAATTGTTTTAACTTTTGCAATTCTTCTTTATAATAGTTTTTGACAGCTCTTCTACCGCCATGAGGCTTTTTGGTTTCTATCTTATATATTTTGTTATAATAAATTAATTTAGAAGTAAATTTTGGTTTCGTTTCTTTAAAAAAATAAATTTCCTCAGTTTGTGAATTAAATGGCTTTTTTAATACTTGGGCTTTAATACTTTCTGTTGCCTTCAAAATGACTTCTATAGCCTCTTCACATCTCTTAATTATATTATCTTGTTCAATATTGATAAAATTTAATTGCTCATTTAAATCATCTATTATTTTCCTAATTCTAACATTCAATTTTTTTCTTTTAAAAACTCAGATACTCTTTAAAGTGTAATTTTCATATTTATTGAGAACTCATTTTTAGAGATTATCCCAAATTTTTATAAACTACCATATATCTTCTAATTCTTCTAAACTCTTTCCTTTTGTTTCTGGAAGAAATTTGAAAGTGGTGAAAACAATCAATAAAATAAAAAATATGAATATAAAATATGGTAAAGAACCATTCCAAGTAGCATTATTATTTAGATCACTACCCATAACCATTGGAAACGACTGAGACACTACATAATTTGCTGCCCATTGAACCGCTACAGCTACTGACATAGCAACACTTCTAATCTTATTTGGGAACATCTCTGATAATAATACCCAAACTATCGGTCCCATAGAAAGTGAAAATGACGCGATAAAAATTAGTATACCAATTAAAGATAATAGACCTACTGCTTGTTGTTGTAACGTTATACCTAAAAAAAGAAAACCAACAATCATACCAATACAACCTGTATAGATTAATGGCTTTCTACCCAATCTATCTACAGTAAACATAGCTATTAGAGTAAAAATTACATTAATAAATGCCAGTAAAATTTGTTGTTTCAATACGTCTTCTTCTCCAAAACCTAAAGCTTTTTCAAAAATATCAGCACCATAATACAATACTGCATTTATTCCTGTAAACTGCTGTAATGCAGAAAGAACAGAGCCTATAATAATAATGGTTAAAATTGTTTTAGAAAAATAGTTTACGTTTGATGTGTTGGTTTTGTTATTTATAGATTTTTTAATTTCGATGATATCTTGTTTAGCACTTTCTGAATTCTGTATTTTTTCAAGAACTTCTAATGCTTCATCTTGTTTTCCTTTTAGACATAACCATCTTGGACTTTTAGGAACAAAAAATAACAAACCCAAGAAAAGTATACTTGGTATTAATTCTGACCAAAACATTCGTCGCCATCCAAATGCTATATTATCAGTTTGGCTTAAATTATTACCAATAAAATACGTTGCTAAAAACACACTAAAAAAGCCAACTACAATTGCCAATTGATAGTAAGTAACCATCTTACCTCTTGAAGCACTAGGTGCTATTTCGGCTATGTACATAGGTGCATTCATAGAGGCAATTCCAATTCCTAAACCACCAATAATTCTAAAAATAACTAATACTGTAATTGTTTCTGGAAATATGGCAGGTAAACCAGAACCATAAGCTGATATTGTAAATAATATTGCGGATATAATAAGAGATAATTTACGTCCTATTTTAATACTTAACCAACCAGCGATAATAGCTCCTATTAAACAACCTAACAAAGCACTACCAACAACCCATCCTTTTAAACCATCACTTAAATCAAAATACTTACTGAGATAAAATTGTGCACCATTGATTACACCTGTATCATAGCCAAATAAAAGGCCACCTAGCGCTGAAATAATGGTTATAAGTAATAAATATGAATTTTTAGACATTTTGAAGAATTGAGTATTTATTTGAATTGTTTGAATATAAGTTGATTAATACCAACCTAAGCTTTTAAGACGTTTTATATCACTTTCAATCCATTGTTGATTTAAACTATCCGAGTTGTCTTTATATTGGACTCTTAATTCATCCAATCGTTTGTGCATTTCTTGTTGTACTACTTTATACTCTGGATTGTTATAAACATTATTCAGTTCTTCAGGGTCTTTTTCTAAATCGTATAATTCCCACTCATCAACGTCATAATAAAAGTGAATTAATTTATATCGTTCTGTTCTTACTCCAAAGTGACGTTTAACCATATGTATTCCAGGATATTCATAATAATGATAATACAATGCATCTCTCCAATTAGAATTATCATTACTAAATAATGGCAACAGACTCTCACCTTGCATATCATTTGGAATTGTAGCACCAGACAAGTCTAAAAACGTTGGTGCAAAATCAACGTTTTGAACTAGATTGTTATTTATACTGCCGGCTTTAATTAGTTTAGGATATTTTATTATTAAAGGTGTCCTAAATGAGGGTTCGTACATAAAACGCTTGTCAAACCAACCATGTTCACCCAAATAAAACCCTTGGTCTGAGGTGTAAACAATAATTGTGTTTTCAACTAAATTGTTTTGCTCTAAATAGTCTAACAAACGACCAATATTTCTATCTACACTTTTTAAAGAAGCTAAATAGTCTTGCATATAGCGTTGATATTTCCAATATGTTAGCGCTTCACCTTGTGGTTTATTTTTTTTAAAGTCTTCATTAATTGGTCCATATACTGCATCCCATTTTCGTTTTTCTTCATTATTTAAACGATTGTATCGCTCCAAGTAAGACGATTCATACCAGCTTAAAAACTCTTCTAGATTCATTGTTTTTAATAGGTCTGGTCGTATCTTATTATCCATAGATAATGCCATATGGTCATTAATGCGCATTTCAGCTTCCTTTGCCGCGGTTCCTCGGTTTACATAAGTATCATATAAGGTTGCTGGCGATGGAATTTCTGAATCTTTATAAGCTTCTAAATCTTCCATACTTGGCCACCATTGTCGATGTGGTGCTTTATGATGGTACATTAATAGGAAAGGTTTCTCTTTATCTCTTAAAGAATCTAAATAGTTTAAAGCTAAATCGGTAGTTACGTCTGTTACATAACCTTCTTCTTTTACAATTCCATTTGGTGTCCTAAATTCGGGATCGTAATAGTGCCCTTGGTCTGGTAATACTTTCCCATAGTCAAAACCAGTAGGTTCTGATTTTAAATGCCATTTTCCCACAATTGCTGTTTGATAGCCTTGTTTTTGTAGAATTTTTGGGAATGTTACTTGAGTGGAATCGAATACATCTAAGTTATCACGCACACCATTTAAATGACTAAACTTACCTGTTAAGGCAACCGCTCTACTTGGTGAACAGATAGAATTTGTAACATAGCCTTTATTAAATAGCATACCCTCATTAGCCAAACGATCTATATTTGGTGTTTGCATTAATTTTGAGCCATAAGCACTAATCGCTTGATAAGCATGATCGTCGGTCATTATAAAAATGATGTTTGGTGACCTTTCCTCAATACTTTTATCATTTTTAAAATTCTGTTTGCAAGACGAAAAAAAGAGTGTTACTATGAGTAATAAGGGAAGACGTATTTGCATAAGGTTATTTTTTTACAATTATAAAACCGTAAGGTTTTAAAGTTAATGAGTTATTATTTTTTAAAGATAGATTTTCGTAAACCACTTCACCATATTGAAAATTATCAATAGTTACTTGATTTTCAGAAACATTTACTATAACTGTAAAAGATTGATTGTCAATTGCTCTATTGAAAGCTAAAACACCATCAATATCTGTAAATAAAGGCTCATAGTTCCCTAAACGAAAGGCTTCATTTTTAGTTCGTATTTCAATTAGCTTCTCGTAATGAAACCATATAGAGTTTTTATTTGCTTTTTGAGCCTTTAAACTCAGAGTTGTGATGGCATCAGAATTCCAAATAGAGTTATCCCACCATTCACCAGTATTTTTATACCAAACAGCATTTCCTTTATCATTAAAATTTGAAGTCCATGGAAATGCTTCGCGAACCGGAATATGATTGGCATCGCTTCCCCATTCATTGGTTTGACCTGTTAAACCAAGTTCTTGCCCATAATAAATAGATGGAACTCCAGGCAGTAACACATTTAAAACAGCTGCTACACGTTTTTGTCCTTCATTATTATTTACAACAGAAGCCCAACGAGCTGTATCGTGGTTTTCTAAAAAATTAACTGTAAATGTACTATCATTAAAACGTTTCATTGTTTCATTTACTTCGTTATGAATACGTTTTGGGTCCATTTTTACACCTTTTGAAGTTGGGTCAATATACATATCGTGTGTACCTTCTTCACCAGCTAAAGCAAAACGTAACGGAAAACTAAATGCTGCGTCTGCACCACTTTTACTAACCATTTCTTCGCCATAATTATTCCAGTTAGATTGCTCTCCAAGTACAAAAATATTTGGATTAATGGTTTTGCATTCAGTGAAAATTGGCTTCCAAAAATCTTGATACATATTCACGAAAATGCCTTTGTAATCAAGGTCATCCATAATATGGTCAATTCTAAAACCATCTACACCATCATCAAAATTTCCATCTTTATTTGGGTCAACCCAATAGGTGTAAAAATCCATCATATAATCTTTTACCCTTTGATGATTTAGATCGAGTAACACTATATTTCGCTTTTTATTTGGCCAAAGATTGAAATCATGCAGTGGTGAGTTAGGTTTCATGAAAATCTGTTCGGGATACTGATTTGACGTATCTGTGTAATAAATAAAATCTGAATATTCAGACTTCGGATTTTTGTACGAATCGTCAAACCAAATATTACCACTTTGAGCATATTGTGTTTCCATATCCATTAAAAACTTCAATCCTTTTTTATGAACGGCTTTTACAAAATTGATATAATCATCTTTGGTTCCGTATTCTGGATCGATGTTTTGATAATTCGTAGGAAAGTAATTGTGATAAAAATCTGATTCATATAAAGGTGTAAACAAAATGGTAGTTACGCCTAAATCTTTTAAATAATCTAATTTTTCTACAAAGCCATTTAAGTCTCCGTGTAAATCGCCATTACTATCATAAAAACTACGTTGCATTACGTGATAAATCACTTCGTTATTCCAGTTTATTGGCTCTATTGTTTTTTCTTCTGAAATTACCTGAGACTTTTTATATTCTTTACACGAGTTGAAAGTAATAATCGATAATAATAGTATTGTTATAATGTTGTTTTTCATGGTTTATTTTTTTGGAAAAGTTACTCTTCTTAATACTGTTTTTCCCATAGGTATCAAAGTAACATCAGATTCTTTCTGTTGTGAAACATCATATAATTTGCCTTCAAGGTTTTTTTCTTCAGAAACTGTAAACGAAGTAATGTCTAGAAACTGTAAACTTTTATAAGTATTATTTATTGGAAAACAGTGATAATCTCTAAAGTTTTTGAATCCAAATGTTTTTATAGTTTCTTCTTTGTGCGGAATTTCATATGCGTAAACAATGGGTCCACGTTGTAAGTATACCTCATTATTTAAAGCCGTATACTGCTTGATTTCATTATTGAATTTGATAGTAATCTCATCATCATTATTCCATTCTTTTGAAATTGTATAAAATCCATCTTTCAGATCACCTAACGCAATATTACTTTCTAATCCGCTAGACCATTCTGGTTGTCTGATTTGAAAACTGAACGATTTTGGTTTTTCCATCGTGAATCTATACGTCACCTCATCAGACATTGGATAATTTGTAATTTGTTCGATAGAAACTTCAGCGTCTTCAATTTGCGTTGTGAGTTTTGAAGGTCCAAACATTACAGATGCAATACCATTTTCAGATTTCATCCACATCTGTTCTAAGAAATATGGAAAATTCCTAGTGTAGTTTGGTACACAACAAACAGCAGGTTCTGAGTGTGTTGGTGAGTATTTATAGCGTGGTTCTACTTTTTCGTCATCGCCATGATGATGTTTACCATCTAGCAAATAACAATTATCAAATTTACTATAGGTAATTGCTGTGCCTTGTTTATTTCTAGTGCCAAGCATTGCATTGTAAGTAAGCTTTTCAGCAGCATCTGCAAAAGAAACATTTCCAGTTTTCTGTATTAAACTACCGTAAGAATTTCTTAATTCTAACATACTGCAGTACTCTGAAGCAGTTTTGGTTGGATCTGCTTCTTTTTTTAGAAGCCATTCATCTGCATGTCCAGCACCACTTGGTAAAATCACAGGTTCTAACTTGCTTAGCATATTATTGTATGCAGTTTTTAGCTCAGGATAGCCTGTGTTATAATATGCGTTTACCATTGTGCGAATGTGCTCGTAAGTATGCACTCCGTGACCTTCAAAAAGTGAATCTTTTTCTTTTAAATATGGATATCGTAAATCGTTAAAAGAACGATTTATAGAATAGGTCGAAAAGGCTTTATACAAATACGTAGCATAATCTTGATACGTTAGATCTTTTGTAATTCTGAATAAGGTTTCGCAAACGTCAGTAAGCATCAATCCGTGCGTAACACCACCAAAAGCATTTTTTAGATAAAACGGATTTTTACCTGTTTCACCATAATTTTTAATAGTTAATTGCATCGCTTTTTCTACAGCATCTAAAACTGATTTGTCTTGCGTAAACTCATAATAAGCCAACATTGTTCTAAAAGCCGTTGTTTGTGCCCAAAGTTCACCATTTGAACCTTCGTGTTGGTAACGTAAATTAGGTTTGTAAATCCCTATATAACCATCTTCATCTTGTGATGCTAGCAAATTTTTAATCACATCGTGAGATTGTTGAATAGCTTTTGTATCGTTAGTTAAAAAAGCATGTCTTACAAATCCGTCCCACCAGTTACCAATGGTTTCAGCATTCCACCACATAATTGACTTTTCCCAAGCTGCACCTGTTAAAACCAAATCACCCATTTCCGGAATATCTTCCATTCCGCCACGACGTGCAGTGTTATATAAGTCGTCTGATTTAATTCCTGGATACAACTCACCTAAAGCTCCAACAATACCTTGTTGCAAATCGCTTTGCATCATACTAAGAATCCATCCTTTAGGTTGTATACTGCCTGACGAAAATTGTTGAAATTTTGGCTGTAAGGGCTGCTTTGGGTTATTAAAAAACTTTAGCTGCTCAGAATCATCTATAATAGTTGCAGTAACTTTATTTACATTGTTATTGAAGTTCTCTCCTTGTGAATTTTGTTTTTCCTCTTTACAAGCAAACATTGTTAATACTGCTATAATGCTAACTGTTTTCTTCATGATAGCTGTGATTTTAAGTAATCTTTCATTCTTTCGTTTATTTCTCTCTGATTTGACAGAGGTTCTTGTGTAAATGGTGCTTGTGGCATATATGGAAATGGTCCAAACTCAGGTGTGATAGAAAATTGACTTTTTCTACTTTTTAAATAATCTGTTGTGTCTTTCCAAATTTTTGTAAATCGTTTTAAATGTTCAGACCATTCAGGTGCAAAAGGATTATTAATTTGAGAAGCTTGTTCTGTAGCCACTCTTGCATGTAAATGAGCAATATGTGGAATAACTCTTCGGATAGCTTCTTCTTGGTCTTGAAGTAAAGATTCTGAAACCACACACCAATGTGAAAAGTCACCCACAAATTTTAAACTAGGAAAAACATCTAAATAACGTATCGTAGCTTGAGAATGAAACGTGAAACGTCCTCTATGTATTTCGTGATAAACAGGAATGCCTGTTTTAATAGAAAACTCCTCAATTGCATCAATAATTTTACAATTATCACTAAAAGAATAATAATCTTTACCTGTATGAGAATTAATAAAATCTGGCTGGTAGTGTACCATATCAGACATTCTTTTTAGAACCTTATCAAGATACTCCTCTGGTGTTTCTTTTTTAATGCTAAAAACCTGTTGTAATCCACATATAAAGTTTGGACTTTCTCTTCTAACCTTATTTAAGGCATCATAGAACTTTGTTTCGAAAATTGTATCGTTTGGAATATTTATTTCAATGCCATCATAACCTTTATCCTTCACATAGTCAATAAAGGTTTGGGGTTGATATTCTTCACTTCCCCAATATGGACACAGATATTTAATTTCCATATAGTACAGGGTTTAAAGGTGTGTTTATTACTTCACCTATTTTAGCTCCTGGACACCATGTTTCCCAATCGTTTTGCTGTCCATCATTAGATGGTTTTTTTAGTACCATATCCTTATCCATATATATTATTGTCATCACTTTCCGTATTTGGTCTGTGGTATTTGCACCAGCACGATGAAAAACCCAACCCGAATGAAAGCTTATCTCACCAGCATCAAAAGGCTCTATAATGTGCTTAAAGTCTGTGACTTTCAGACGCTTTTCGATTTGAGTTTCACTATTATCACTTATAGATAGTTCTCTTCCTTCAAGAATTTCATGACTGCCTGCACTAAATTCTAGAGGTCCCATTTCTAAAGGTGTTTCTTGCAAAGGAATCCAAGCAGTAATGGTTTTGTCAGTTGTTAATGGCCAGTAGTGTTGGTCTGCGTGCCATGGTGTTATACCACCACCAGCTTCTTTAAATAGTGCCTGATCATGATATAAACGTACACCATCTACTTGCATTAAATCTGATGCAATTTTTGCCAACCGTTTGCTAAATACTAAATCTTTAATTTCTTCATCTTTTGTCCAAAGATTGAATAATTGTAAAAAGGCTTTTCCGTAAGTAGAACGATTTTCTAAAGGAATATCTTCTTCATTTAGTTCATTTACTTTATTACTGATAATTGTATTGAAATAAGCCAAGGTTTCACCATTAAGCACATGTTTTAATTTAATATACCTATGCTTTTGATAAAAAGTAATCTGTTCTTCTGTTAACGAATAATCTTCTTGTAAAACTGTTTTGGTAAGCATAACTAATATTGTTTTGTTAGTTTCCAAAAGTAATATTTGCTAAAAGTTCTTTATTTGCAAAAATCAACCAATACTATGCATATTTAAACATTACTTAATATAATTTAATATATTTTGCGTTATTTTATACGATATGAAGCCAGAGTTAGAACAAATTAATGTTGAAAAAACAAAACATTCGTTTCATTTTTTTAAAAGAAGTGAAACCGTTTTTTTACCCTATTGGCATTACCATCCAGAACTAGAGCTTACCTTAATATCAAAAGGTAAAGGCACAAGATTTATTGGTGATTCTATTGCATCCTTTTCGGATTTAGACCTAGTACTTGTTGGTAAAAACTTACCTCATCATTGGGTAAGTGCTTCAAAAAAAGAAAACCAAGAGGCATATGTTTTCCAATTCAAAGAGTCTCTTTTTAAGGATTTTAATGAATGTGAAATTTTTGAAGACTTGTATAGAATAGCCAAACAAGGGATACATTTTTATAAACCAACAAAAAAAGTTGTTGAAAGTATTATATCTTTTGAAAAATTATCTAACACATCGAAACTAGTGAAGCTCATTGAAATCTTAGAAGAACTTTGTTTTGATAAAAATTATAATCTATTATCTTCAAAAAACTACACCAATCGATTACATAACTATGGTAATCAGTTAAAAGTTACAAAAACAACCAACTATGTTTTAGAACATCTTAATGAGCAATTAACAGTTAATAGGATGGCAGAATTAACTAATATGGTACCGCAATCATTTTGTAGATGGTTTAAAAAGCATACAGGACATTCTTTTATATCCTTTTTAAATCATAGTAGAATTGAACAAGTTTGTTTTATGCTATCAACAACTAATAAACCTATACAAGATATTGCATACGTAAGTGGATTTGAGAGTATAAGTCACTTTAATAGAACCTTTAAAAATATAAAAGGACAGAGTCCTCGTCATTTTAGAAAGAAACAAGGATTTAAATTTACATAGATACTTGTTCTTATGAGGTTTGAACTTGCTTTCCATTTTTGTCATCCAGCTTGTTATTAAGTTTATCCTTAAGTATATTAATATCCTCGCTAACCTTTCTTTCGATAACTCTAGCATAAATTTGAGTTGTAGCGATTTTGGTATGTCCTAATAGTTTTGAAACTGTTTCTATTGGAACACCATTGGAAAGCGTTACTGTTGTTGCAAATGTATGTCTTGCGATATGAAACGTTAAGTTCTTTTTGATTTTACATATGTCAGCTATTTCTTTTAAATACGCATTAATCCTCTGATTTGATAGCCTTGGAAGAATACCATTATTAGCAATAACTCTAGGGTGTTTTTGATATTTGAAAATTAATTCTGCTGCCTTATCCAAAAGGGGAATTTTTACACTAGTCTTTGTTTTTTGTCTTTTGGTAATTAACCATTCGCTACCATCAATACCTTTAACAATATTATCTCGGGTAAGATTATTTAGATCTATATAAGAAATACCAGTATAGCAACTAAATACGAACAAATCTTTAACGATGTTAAGCCTTTCAATTGGATTTGAAAATTTCTCTAAACATAATAGTTCTTTTTCTGACAAAAACTCTCTTTCTCTCTTTTCAAATGAACTTTTAAACCTAAAGAAAGGGTCTCTATCTATCCATTCTAAATGATATGCCATAGTAACCATTTTACGCAACCTCTGCAAATGTTTCATTGCAGTATTATTACTTATTTTTCTTTGATGGTCTGTGGGTTGGTGTGCTTTTAAATAATATTCAAAATCTATAATAAATGAATAGTCTAAACTTGATAAGTAGATATTGTCAGTTTTGTTTTTTTTGGACAAAAAGGACTTTAAGTAACTTTGAGTTGTCTTGTAGTGCCTCATTGTGTCTTTATGAAGATTTTTACTCATTGTAGTATTGTGGTATTCGAAAAGCTCTAATAAACTTCTGTGTTGTTCGTCTTCTCCTAAATACCGAGCTTTGATAGCTTGAGCAGTTATAAGCTTGTTTTCGCTCAATAGTTGTTCGTAAGCCAAGTAAATTTGGCTACGAACTTGTTCTAAAAATCTATTAAATAATTTGGCTTCTTGTTTGTTGCCTTTCAGTTTGCTCTTTGCAGAATCCCATTCGGATAAAATGACTTTTCGTTTTAAACTGATGTTAACTCTTTTACCATTAACAGTTATTCTAGCATAAACTGGTACCTGGTTGTTTTTTAATCGTGAAGTGTTAACCCAAAATAGAAGGGAAAATGTTGACCGAGTTCTCATAATTGTCGTCTTTTAGTTAAACATTACTCAAAGACGAAAGTCAAATCAGCTACTTGAATTACAGTTTTTTATTTCTTATTCGGTCAACACTTTTTTGAAATTTTATATGTTGACCGGTTAGCGACCATAAGATATTAAATTATATCAAATTTTATGATGCCCTAAAAACTAGAAAACCTTGCAAATCATATAGTTTGCAAGGTTTTGACACACATTGAATGTGCTTCTAGTGATCGCGACAGGATTCGAACCTGTGACCGTCTGCTTAGAAGGCAGATGCTCTATCCAGCTGAGCTACGCGACCAAACTGAACAAAAATGCTTGCAGCATTTTTAGTGAAATCACCAATTATGGCAAATTGAAAATCACTTTGCTCAAAATCTAAAATACTTCAAAAAAGAACTTTTCTATTAAGAGGTATTTGTCGGGGTGGCAGGATTCGAACCTGCGACCTCCTGCTCCCAAAGCAGGCGCGATAACCGGGCTACGCTACACCCCGAAAAAATTAAGCGGAGAGACTGGGACTCGAACCCAGGCAACACTTTCGCGTTGACAGATTAGCAATCTGCTCCATTACCACTCTGGCACCTCTCCTTACATTAAGCTAGATTAAGAACCTAAGTCCTGTTCTTATAATGCGGTTGCAAATGTAGGTTATCATCTTAAAGAACGCAAACAATTTTTTTAATTTTTTAATGAAATAATTACTCAGGGTATTCTATGCGTAAATGGTAGATATTAGCAAGCTTAAACTTCAATACTTTCTTTATGGACTGGATTTCTTTAAATGTAATGTTAGAATTTAAAAATTGTTCGCTGTCCATTTGCTTATTTATTATGCTCTCTACAAATGAATCAATTTTAGTCGATGTTGGCTCCTTTAAGCTTTTTGAAGCAGCTTCCACACTATCACACATCATTAAAATAGCTGTTTCTTTACTAAATGGTTTTGGGCCAGGATAAACAAAATCTTCTTTATTTACCTCGCTATCATTGGCTTCCTTTTCTTTGGCATAAAAATAATGTACCAAACTGGTACCATGATGTGTTCTAATAAAATCAATAACACGATCAGGTAGATTATTTTTTTTTGCTATTTCGATACCTTCAAGCACATGGTTAATAATAATTGACGCACTTTCTTTTGAGGAAAGTTCATCATGAGGATTAATTCCTGTAGACTGATTTTCGGTAAAATAAGTAGGGTTGTTCATTTTACCAATGTCATGATAAAGTGCTCCAACCCTAACCAACATAGCATTTGCCCCAATTTCATTTGCGGAAGCTTCGGCTAAATTTGCAACATTTAATGAATGATGGAACGTTCCAGGTGCTTTATTTGAAAGTTCTTTGAGCAATTTTGTGTTGGTATCTGATAGTTCTAATAAAGACACATCAGAAACCAAACCAAATAGTTTTTCGTATGCATAAATTAACGGTTGTACAAACAATGTTGCAAGTCCACAAAGTATAAACATCACAAAAGTTTCCCATTTAATATTATCAACACTACCTTCATGGATAATAAAAAAAGCAAAATAGGATACAATATATATTAATGTAATCTGTCCGACAGATATAAACAAGTTGGCTCTTTTGTATAGTTCAGATACAGTAAGTATGGTAACGATTCCTGCAATAATTTGCAAAAACATATATTCGTAATTATTTGCAACCACAAAGCCTAAGAGCAATACTGTAATAACATGTGCAAATAATCCTAACCTTGCATCAAAAAATGCTTTAAGCACTAATGGCAAAATACAAATTGGTACAATATATATATAACCCGAATTAAAATTTACAACCAATGTTGTAAGCAAAACCATTAGGAGAATGTTGAAGAAAATAAAAGTGACTTTGGTATTGTTATTAAAAACGTCCATCCTATACTTTCTTAAAAAAAGCAGCAACATCAGTAAGGCTAAACAAACCAATACTGTGTATGCTGCTAAAATCCAGTTGTAATTGGCTTCATTCCAAACTTTAGACTGATATTCAGATTCTAATGATTTTAATATCAAAAATTTATCGCCTTCAACTACTTCCCCTTTAGATATAATAATTGTTCCTTGCTCTATACTTCCTCTTACTGTAGATATTTTATTTAATTCTTCATTTAAATTGTTGTCAGTAATTATGGTATTTAGTGTTAAATTAGGTTTTACTATGTCGTAAAATATAGATAGCAGTTTGTCTCTATAAAGTGAAAAATTATTTGCTGTAATTTGGCTATCAATAAAGGCCGTTATTCCATTTAAAGGGATTAAGTCCCCATATTTAACAACTTTTAACTGATTCCTTTTGTTTAAAATAACTACATCTCTACTTCCATCATACTTATACTCTTTATCCAAAATACCTCTTTCAAACAAATTGTTTAAAATGTCTTTGCTTTTGTTTTTTAAATTTTCTTTATTCAGAATTGATAAAGAATCTGGGAACTCTTTTATAAATTCAGTTTCAAAAGCTTCTTTGGCATCTAAAGCAATGTCCAGATCAATATCAAAATATATCTGAGCATTATCAGTAACGTTTTCCCTTTCAGATTCTATTTCTTGGACTGTTTTTTTAATTGCAAAGTCAAACGGAGCATAGTAATTTTCAGATTGCCAAGGTTTACCTTTCTCAAAACTATACCTAAATTTTCCACTCTTAGGAAATAAATAAACAATTAAAAAAGTTGTTGATATTAAAAGAAGTGCCTTATAAAGTAATGAATGGTTTCTGTATAATCTATTTATAAAATCTTTCATTTAAATAATGTAGGGCTATACAAAGTTAGTTAGGTAACATCAAAAGTAATAAAAATAACTTAGCAAAGTCTTGATAAGGATAATAAGCTTAGGGTACTATTTTCTTCTAAATTTTGATTAATTTTGCAACATCAAATTATAAACACATTATAAATGAGCAAGGAAGTGGTTATCGTCTCTATGGCAAGAACACCTATTGGAAGTTTTTTAGGGTCATTATCAACAATACCAGCACCAAAATTGGGCGCAATAGCAATAAAAGGTGCTTTAGATAAAATAAAATTAGATGCAAGTTTGGTTGATGAAGTCCTTATGGGAAATGTTGTACAAGCTGGTACAGGTCAAGCTCCTGCAAGACAAGCAGCTATTTATGCTGGTATTCCAGATACTGTTCCTTGCACCACTATCAATAAAGTTTGTGCCTCTGGAATGAAAACCGTTATGCAAGCTGCTCAATCAATTGCCTTAGGAGATGCAAATATTATTGTTGCTGGTGGTATGGAAAATATGAGTTTAATTCCTCATTACTTTCATGCTCGTACAGGAACAAAATTTGGACCAACTGCTTTAGAAGACGGAATGCAAAAAGATGGATTAGTTGATGTTTACGATGGTAATGCTATGGGAGTTTGTGCTGATGCTTGCGCAACGGAATACAAGTTTACAAGAGAAGACCAAGATGCTTATGCAATACAATCTTATGAGCGCTCTACTGCTGCTTGGAATTCAGGTAAGTTTGATAATGAAGTTGTCCCTGTTGAAGTACTACAACGTCGTGGAGAACCTATAATTGTTAGTAAAGATGAAGAGTACACAAATGTGAGAATGGATAAAATACCAACCTTGCGTCCAGCTTTTACAAAAGATGGAACTGTAACAGCTGCAAATGCCTCTACAATTAATGATGGTGCTGCAGCGATGGTGTTAATGAGTAAAGAAAAAGCAAATGAACTTGGTTTAAATCCTATTGCTACTATAAAGGGTTATGCTGATGCTGCTCAAGAACCAAAATGGTTTACTACGGCTCCAGCAAAAGCTTTACCAAAAGCACTGGCAAAAGCCAATATATCAATTAATGATGTAGATTATTTTGAGTTTAACGAAGCTTTTTCGGTAGTTGGTTTAGCTAATATGAAAATTTTAGGCTTAAATGATAACAAAGTAAACGTAAATGGTGGTGCAGTTTCACTTGGACATCCTTTAGGATGTTCTGGAGCCAGAATAATTATAACGTTGCTTAGTGTATTAGAACAAAATAATGCAAAAATTGGTGCTGCAGCTATTTGTAATGGTGGTGGTGGTGCTTCAGCGATTGTAGTAGAACGTAATTAATTTTTATGCAATACGGAATTTGCCAATTAAGTATTGTTCCTATACGCTTTGAGCCTTCAGACAAAAGTGAACTTGTATCTCAGGTTCTTTATGGAGAAGTGTTTAAAGTAACCGAACATAGAAAAAAATGGAGCAAAATACGGTTGGCTTTTGATAAATATGAAGGTTGGATTGACAATAAGCAGTTTATTTTTATTGAAAAAGAAGATTATGATGATATTGCCAATTCAAAACCAATTTTGTCTACTGATTTAGTTGAGTTTGTCGAAGATAATAATAAACAGCTTTACCCAATTCCAATAGGCTCGTCATTAAATGGATTATCGTTATTAAATCATTCTCATGATGGTAATACAACATCTGTTGTAAATCCAAAATCAGAAATTGTTAAAACTGCTTTTTTATATTTAAACGCACCATATCTTTGGGGAGGAAAAACCCCTTTTGGTATTGATTGTTCGGGATTTACTCAAATGGTTTATAAATTAAATGGCCATAAATTACTTAGAGATGCCTCTTTACAAGCTACACAAGGAGAAGCACTAAGTTTTATTGAAGAAAGTGAGCCAGGAGATTTAGCTTTTTTTGATAATGCTGATGGAGACATAGTTCATGTTGGTATTATTATGGAAGATAACTATATAATACATGCTCATGGAAAAGTACGTATTGATAGATTGGATCATTCAGGTATTTATAATTCAGAAAAAAACATCCATACTCATAAACTAAGGGTAATAAAAAAGATTATCTAAGCTCTATTTCACATACAAAAAATGCCACTTTTAAAAGTGGCATTTTTTTATAATATAAAGTGTATAATATTAGTTTCCTTCCAATTCTTCAACCTTGGCTTTCATTAACTGAAAATTTGGCTGGTCACCTATTTGACTGTAAATATTCATTAGCGTTCTAGCAGCAGCGATATTTTTTGGGTCATTCTCAAAAGCAGATTTTAAATATGGAATTGATTCCTTATAAAGTTGTGTACGCTTTTCTTTTAATTCATCGTACTTTTTATTTTCTGCTGCAGAAGTTCCTAATCCATTCATCTCATCAATAATAGCCTGTTCTTGATCTAGAATCAAAGCAGCCATATTCATATAAGCTCTAGTGTAAGTAGGATCTAGCTTAATTGCTTGATCATAATAAGACTTAGCCTCAGCAATATCATTAGCCTCAGCAGCTACAACTCCTAAATTAAATAATAAATCAATATTATTAGGTTCTAAGCTTAATGCTTGGCTAATTAATTTTTTGTATTCATCCATTTGACCTAGCTTATAACGTACGTTAGCTTCAGCTACAAGAAGATTAAAATCTTTAGGATTTGATGCTTTTGCGGCATCTATTGATGCTAAAGCCTTGTCAGTTTCACCATTTTCTATGTAAATAAGTGCTATGTTTTTAGCAATATCTCCAACTTTAGATTCGCTTTTTTTGTTACGAGCATTAGTGTGTGTTCCAGCTTTTATTGAAATATCTCTAAGAGCTGCTGTTGGAAATGCTTGTTCTTCGCCAGACTCAGTTTCAGTAGCTAAGTATTCAGTACTAATTCCTGTATAGCCCATATCTTGAAGCTTTTTAAACATACTAATAGCTTCATCATAACTTTGATTTGAAGTAGCTAGTAAAGCAGCATTGTATAAATACAAAGTGTCTTGGGGTGAAGTCATATATGCATTTTCAAAATTCTTGTAGGACACTTCATAGTTTTTTTGCTCTAAAGCATTTTGAGCTTTACTTATAAAATCGTTTGTCATTGTGGCATTCATAGCGTTTACATCATCTGTATAAACCATTTTACCACTTGATTTTTCAGTATCACGAAGCATTTGAAAATTCTTTAAAGCTTCTGAAACATCTGAATCACTTCCTGTTCCATTAGCGTACAATGCTTGTCCTTTTAAAAAATAAAATTTTGCTTTTTCTTTATCGTCCATAGCAGACATCATAGATTCAGCTTGCGAAATCAGTGATTTAGCATCAGCAAAATTATTGTCTTTTATAGCTTTTTCTGCTTCTTTTAATTCTTTCTTTTGTGCATAAGAGATCGCTCCTATCATAAAAGCAAAGCTCAGTACAACTATTCTTTTCATTTTAATATAGTTTAAAGTGTTAATTGTTATTTTCGTCAATCGAATTATCAAGAGTTATGCCATTATTTTCATCAGCTTCTGTTTCATCAACATCATCTTCATCGTGCATTACCTTAGCAACTGCAGCAATAGAGTCGTTACCTTTTAGGTTTATTAATTTTACACCTTGAGTAGCTCTTCCCATTACTCTTAAGTCTTCAACTGCCATACGTATTGCGATTCCTGATTTATTAATAATCATTAAATCATCTGAATCACTAACATTTTTTATAGCTACTAAGTTACCTGTTTTTTCTGTAATAGAAATAGTTTTTACTCCTTTTCCTCCACGATTGGTAATTCTATAGTCTTCAAGGCTTGAGCGTTTTCCATATCCATTTTCTGAAACAACTAAGATGTCACTCTCCATATCATCTACTGCAATCATACCAACAACTTCATCAGTTTTTTCGTTAGCGAGAGTAATCCCTCTTACACCTGAAGCACTTCTTCCCATAGGTCTTGTTTTGGCTTCTTCAAAGCGTATGGCTTTTCCAGAACGTAAGGCTAACATAACTTGACTTTCGCCTGTTGTTAATTTGGCTTCAAGCAACTCATCGTCTTCTTTAATGGTAATGGCATTAATACCATTTGTTCTTGGTCTTGAATATTGCTCTAAAGAAGTTTTTTTAACCTGACCTTTTTTAGTAGCCATAATTACGTAATGACTATTGATATAGTCTTCATCTTTTAAATCTTGAGTACAGATAAATGCCTTAACTTTATCATCTTGCTCAATATTAATAAGATTTTGTATTGCTCTACCTTTAGAGGTTTTGCTTCCTTCTGGAATCTCGTAAACACGCATCCAGAAACATTTTCCTTTTTGAGTAAAAAATAGCATGTATTGATGGTTTGTACCAACAAATAGATGCTCTAAAAAGTCTTCATTTCGAGTCGTTGAAGCTTTTTGACCAACTCCTCCTCTATTTTGAGTTTTATATTCTGACAAAGATGTTCGCTTAATGTAACCAGCATGAGAGATTGTAATTACAACTTTTTCATCTGGAATCATATCTTCTATACTTAAATCTCCTCCTGCATATTCAATAGTTGAACGACGCTCATCACCATATTTTTCTTTGACTTCTATGAGCTCTTGCTTAATGATATCCATTCGACGTTCTTTCTTATCAAGAATATCTTTTAAGTCTTCAATGGTTCTCATTAATTCTTCGTACTCAGCTCTTAATTTATCTTGCTCTAATCCTGTAAGCTGGCGCAAACGCATTTCAACAATCGCTTTGGCCTGTATTTCGGTTAACTCAAACCTATCCATTAATTTCTGCCTTGCTTCGTCAGCATTTGCTGAAGCACGAATAAGCGCTATGACTTCATCAATATTATCGGAAGCTATAATAAGTCCTTCAAGAATATGAGCGCGTTCTTCAGCTTTACGTAACTCATAAGTAGTTCTTCTTACAACTACTTCATGACGATGATCAACAAAGTGATGAATCATGTCTTTAAGGTTCAATAATTCTGGTCTACCTTTTACAAGTGCTATATTGTTAACGCTAAAAGATGATTGTAGCGCAGTATATTTATATAGTTTATTAAGCACTATATTTGGTATGGCATCTCGTTTTAAAACATAAACAATACGCATTCCGTTTCTATCTGATTCATCTCTTATAGTAGAAATTCCTTCAAGTTTCTTTTCATTTATAATATCAGCAGTCTTTTTTATCATTTCTGCCTTGTTAACTTGATAAGGAATTTCAGTTACAATAATGCATTCTCTACCTTGTACTTCTTCTACACTGGCTTTTCCACGCAAAACAATTCGTCCTCGTCCAGTTCTGAAAGCTTCTCTAACTCCATCATAACCATAAATAATACCTCCTGTTGGAAAATCTGGAGCTTTAACATGAGTAATGAGCTCATCAATTTCAATTTCATTATTATCTATATAAGCTATGGTACCATCTACAACTTCAGATAAATTATGTGGAGGCATATTGGTAGCCATACCAACAGCAATACCTGAAGCGCCATTAACCAAAAGTCCTGGAATTCTCGTTGGCAATACTGTAGGTTCCTGTAGTGTATCGTCAAAATTTAGCTTATGGTCTACAGTTTCTTTATCAATATCTGCCAACATGTCTTCAGATATTTTACGCATCCTTGCTTCTGTATAACGCATTGCAGCAGGACTATCACCATCAATAGAACCAAAGTTACCTTGACCATCAACAAGCATGTAGCGCAAACTCCACTCTTGTGCCATACGAACCATTGTATCGTAAACCGAAGTGTCTCCATGTGGATGATATTTACCAAGTACTTCACCAACAATTCTTGCTGATTTTTTATGTGCTGTGTTAGACTTTACTCCCAACTCATGCATTCCATACAGAACACGTCTGTGCACTGGCTTTAAACCATCTCTAACATCTGGCAGAGCACGTGACACAATGACTGACATTGAGTAATCAATGTAAGCTGATTTCATTTCATCTTCAATATTTATTGGAATGAGTTTTTCTCCTTCTATCATAAATAAATTGTATTTGTATTTGTAGGTTTATAAATCGAGCTAATATAAGTATTTTGTTAGTGTTAGCTTAGATTTAGCATTATTTTTTGAAGCATTTTATCAACAATAATTAGTGCTTTTTTCGTTAATAACTATACTTTAAAAAATTTTGATTTTATAATGATTTTTTTGTCTATTAGCACCATATAGTCGATTTAAGGTATGGTTTTTGAATTAATTACCTTGTTTTTACTATTTTTAATGCAGAAAGGCTTATTTTATGGACGATAATTTTTCACCAAGAGTTAAGGATGTTATTGCTTATAGCAAAGAGGAAGCATTGCGCTTGGGTCATGATTTTATTGGCACTGAGCATTTAATGCTTGGATTGCTTCGAGATGGCAATGGCAAGGCAATAGATATTTTGTCTGCGCTTGAAATTGATTTGAACCATTTGAGGCGAAAAGTTGAAATTTTAAGTCCAGCTAATCCTAATACTTCTTTTTCTTCAAACGAAAAGAAAAATCTGCACTTAACAAGGCAAGCAGAACGTGCTTTAAAAACAACATTTTTAGAGGCTAAACTTTTTCAAAGTTCTTCTATAAATACTGCACATTTACTGCTTTGTATTTTAAGAAATGAAAATGACCCAACAACCAAGTTGTTAAACAAACTAAAAGTTGATTATGACAATGTTAAAGAACAGTTTAAGCATATGATCACAAACGAAGACGATTATATCGAATCTCCTAAAGCAGAATCTTTTTCCGATGAAGATTCGGCTGCAGAGGAAAATACAAAAGAGAATCCATTTGGGCAATCTAGCAGTAAAGGCACTAAAAAATCAAAAACACCTGTTTTAGATAATTTCGGTAGAGATTTAACCGCTTTAGCAGAAGAAGGAAAATTAGACCCTGTTGTTGGCAGAGAAAAAGAAATACAACGAGTCTCTCAAATTTTAAGTAGACGTAAAAAGAACAATCCTCTTCTGATTGGTGAAGCTGGAGTTGGTAAATCTGCCATTGCAGAAGGATTAGCAGAGCGAATCGTTAAACGAAAAGTGTCACGTATACTGTTTAATAAACGTGTTGTAACGTTGGATTTAGCAAGCTTAGTCGCTGGCACCAAATATAGAGGACAGTTTGAGGAAAGAATGAAGGCTGTAATGAATGAACTCGAAAAAAATGATGATATTATCCTATTCATAGATGAAATACATACCATTGTTGGTGCTGGTGGTGCAACAGGAAGTTTAGATGCTTCTAATATGTTCAAACCAGCGTTAGCAAGAGGTGAAATTCAGTGTATAGGAGCTACAACATTAGATGAGTACAGACAGTATATAGAAAAAGATGGTGCCTTAGAGCGTCGTTTTCAAAAGGTAATTGTAGAGCCTACTTCTATTGCCGAAACCATTGAAATACTTAATAATATTAAGACCAAATACGAAGATCATCACAATGTAGAATACACACCTGAAGCCATTGAAGCCTGTGTAAAACTAACAAGCCGTTACATGACAGAACGCTTTTTACCTGATAAAGCTATCGATGCTTTAGATGAAGCTGGCTCACGTGTTCATATTACTAATATTGATGTTCCAAAACAAATTTTAGAACTTGAGGAGCAACTTGAAGCTGTAAGGGAAACCAAAAATACTGTTGTTAAAAAACAAAAATATGAAGAGGCTGCAAAGCTTCGTGATGATGAAAAAAGATTGGAAAAAAGCTTAGCTGAAGCTCAGCAAAAATGGGAAGAAGATTCTAAGCAACATCGTGAAACTGTTACTGAAGATAACGTTGCTGATGTAGTTTCTATGATGACTGGAATTCCTGTAAATAGAATAGCGCAAACCGAAAGTAATAAGCTTGCAAAATTACCTGAACTTATTAAAGGTAAAGTTATAGGTCAAGACGAAGCTGTTGCTAAAGTTGTAAAAGCGATACAACGTAATCGTGCAGGTCTTAAAGATCCAAACAAACCAATAGGCTCTTTTATATTCTTAGGACAAACAGGAGTTGGTAAAACCCAATTAGCAAAGGTTTTGGCTCGTGAACTCTTTGATAGCGAAGATGCTCTTGTAAGAATTGATATGAGTGAATACATGGAAAAATTTGCGATTTCAAGACTTATTGGTGCTCCTCCAGGATATGTTGGTTATGAAGAAGGTGGACAATTAACCGAAAAAATAAGACGCAAACCCTATGCAGTAGTTCTTCTTGACGAGATAGAAAAGGCTCATCCTGATGTCTTTAATATGCTACTTCAGGTGCTTGATGATGGTTTCTTAACAGATAGCCTTGGAAGAAAAATAGATTTTAGTAATACTATCATCATCATGACTTCAAATATTGGAGCCAGAAAACTAAAAGATTTTGGAACAGGCGTTGGCTTTGGTACTTCAGCGCAAAAATCGCAAGCTTCTGATAATGCAAGAGGTATCATTGAAAATGCACTTAAAAAAGCGTTTGCACCTGAGTTTTTAAATAGAATCGATGATGTAGTTGTGTTCAATACACTTGAGAAAGAGCACATTAACTTAATCATTGACATAGAACTGGAAAAGTTAATAGAAAGAATAAAAGACCTTGGTTATACACTAAAATTAAGTAAAAAAGCAAAGGAGTTTATTGCTGATAAAGGATTTGATCAACAATATGGTGCAAGACCTTTAAAACGTGCTATACAGAAATATATAGAAGATGCTCTTGCCGAAGAGATAATTACTTCAAAAATTCATGAAGGTGATGTTATCAGTATGGATATTGATAAAGATGCTACAGAACTTAATATTAGTATAAAAACATCTGAAAAGCCAACTAATTCGTAAATAAGATTGAAAAATTATATTTAAGCTCCACTTAAATAGTGGAGTTTTTTTTTATAATAATTAATTATCTTTAAATTTAGTCATGCCTAAGAAGACCTTAAAATATCCTTTTTGTACAATAGAAGTTTACGACAATTATGTAATTTCTTGTATTAATGAAGGATTTCATCTAACACCTGACAAAAACAAAATTCTTGAAGATATTGCCAATGAATATTTTTACGACAGACCTTTTGTATATATTACATATAGAAAATTTTCTTATTCAGTTGACCCTTCCATTTATTTGCAGACTTCAAAAATATTTAATTTGGCAGGATTTGCTGTTGTAGCAAAAGCACCTTTAGCCAAAGGTAATGCTGAAATTGAAAAACTGTTTTTAGACAAACCTTTTGAAATATTCACTTCTCTCAATGATGCCAAGTCTTGGGCTAAAACGATATTAAATAAATAATAATGTGAGATACTAAAACTTCCTATTTTTTGAGGAGAAACAGAGGTTTTGGTTGTTTTTATATAGATTCTTCGCATCGCTACTCTCGTTCTGAATGACAAGATTTCATTTTAATCACTTATAGTTGTCATCCTGAATTTAGTTTAGGATCTTGAAAACTTAGTAGAGATTCTTCACATCACTTTGCTTGTTATGAATGACAATAAAAAAAGCAGCCATTTTTCAATGGCTGCCTTCTTGTTAAAATAGATATTTAAAATCTATCTCCTCTAACTATCGTCTTCTAATATTTGAAGAAACAACTTTCTTAGTTACAGATCCTTGGTTAGTTGTTACAGTAATGTAGAACAACTGATCAGCACCTTTAGAAAGATCTAACTTTCTCATAGTGTCAGAACCTTTTCTAACTCCTTTAAGTGTTTCACTCATTATTAATAGACCTTTAGTATCATGTACCTCTATAGTTACATCAGTATCAAACTCAAAGTTGAATTTAACGCTAACTTCTCTATCAAATGGTACAGGGAACGCAGTAAAGTCTAACTCTACCATAGAATCTCCAGTTGTGTCATTAGCTTGCGCTTGATTATTACAAGGAGTCTCTGTTACATTTCCTTCTGTATCTATAGTAACTTCACAAATGTTATTGCTTGGTCCATATAGTATTGGATAAGGATTAGTAAAGTAGTAGTAAACCACAATTTCTTCTTGAACTGGATTACCACAATCATCAACATTGTCACCAATACCATTAAGATCAGTAAATGATGATGCATTGAAAACTAAATAACCATACCAAGTTAACTCAGTATAATCATTATTCCAATAACCACTAGCATTACTATTATACCAACCAGCTTGTCTAGTTGCAGTACAATTATCAACTAAATCTACTTTAACAGTATTCAACATTTCTATCCATCTGTCAAACCATGCAGGATCATTGAAGTAGTCAAACTCATTAACACCTAAATTAATTGGGTTTTGAGGGTCTAATCCTGGTGCGTTTTCAAATGTTGGTGCAGTATTATCAATAATCACTGCGTATTGTACTTGTGTAGTAGTGTTACCACACTCGTCAGTAGCTGTCCAAGTTCTCATTACGCAATCTAAGAAGCATCCTTGACCATGACTATGATTAGCTTGATCACATTCGCTTTCAGAGTACTCAACATCAACATTATCATCACAGTTGTCAGAAGCCTTAACATCGTAAGATGGTAATTCTTCATCACACTCTACATATATAACTTCATCAACGTAGTTATCGAATGTTGGTGCAACATCATCAATGATAACAAATGTACATACAAAACCTTCGTAAGTATTACCACAAGCATCAGACACATCAAAAGTGATGGTCATAGTACGTGGGCAAGCTTTATCATCGCCTTCGTCAGTACCAACTACAGTAAATACTAAGTCGTCTTGTGCAGTACAATTATCTTCAAAACATGGTTTCAAGTTATTGAATCCGAAAGTAACTCCACCAACAGATACTTGACCACCAGCATTAGAGATTTCACTATCGTAAGTGATAGTAGCATCTGCTGGGCAAATTCCTGTATCGCTAGTGTAGATATCCATAGCTTCGTCAGTACATAATCCTGTTTGTACAGGAGCACTCATATCACCACCATGGTACCATACTTTAACAGATTGAGCTTCGTTACCACAACCATCAGTGATATCGTAACGTACCCAAAGGATCCACTTACAATCGTCACCATCAAGGTTAACAACTCTGTTTACAACAACACCACTACAGTTGTCTTGGTATAATTGTGCAAATTCATCAGCAGTTAGTACGCCTAATCCAGCTAATTCATTTTCAGTATCAGGAGCACAAGCATCAATTTGGTTATCACCTTCTGGTAATTCACCTATTAACTCAGGAGCTTCGTTATCTCTAACCTCAATAGTTTGAGTAGCAGAAATTGAGTTACCACAATCATCTGTAGCAGTCCAAGTTCTGATGATATCGTAGTTACCTTCACACTCGTAGTTAACAGTGCTTTCATCTAAGTGAACTTTAACATCGTCATCACAAGTATCAATAGCTGTTACATCTGCAGCAGCAGGGATTTCGTCAGTACACTCTAACATCATATCAGCAGGAACTCCTACTAATTCTGGTGCAGTTAAGTCTTCACCTGAGTAGTATACTTTGTAATCACCTAATATGTTACCACAGTCATCAGCAACAGTATAGATATGAATGATAGACCATCCACAATCATTACCAACTGGACTTGAGAATAGTGTAACTACTACATTACTACAATTGTCAGTAAACATAGCTGCAAATTCTTCTTCAGTCATAGGAGGTGCTAAGTAATCATCTTGACAACCGTTAATTTCGTTAACGCTTGCAGGAAGCTCAAAGTTATCACCTTCTTCTGGAGCTGTAGTATCTTGAACAGTAACAGTTTGTACGTGCTCTATACTGTTACCAGCACAGTCAGCAGCAGTCCAAGTACGAACAATAGTGTAGTTACCTGGGCAATCTCCTTCTGTAGTTTCTTCTTTGAAATCAACTAAAACTTCAGGATCACATGCGTCAGAAGCTGTAAGAGTAACAGCTGGAGTAACAGCATCACACTCTTCAGTTACGTCTTGTGGTAACTCTTCGTTGAAATAAGGATCTGTTTCATCGTAAATAGTGATAGTTTGTGAAGCAGTACTTGTGTTACCAGCACAATCTGTAGCTGTCCAAGTTCTTGTAATTTCACCTAAACCACAATCATCACGCTTATCATCATCTTCAAAAGTTAATGAAGGTTCAGCATCACAATCATCCTTAACAGTTGGCTCACTGAATTCAGGAGTATCAGGACACTCAACTCTGTAATCTTCACCTACACCTTCAATAACTGGTGCAACAGTATCTTTAATAGTCACTGTTTGAGATGCAGTACTTGTGTTACCAGCACAATCAGTTGCAGTCCAAGTTCTTGTAATTTCACCTAAACCACACTCATCAGTTTTGTCGTCGTCTACATAATCTAATGAAGGATAAGAATCACAAGCATCAGTAGCATAAGGGTTACTAAATGACCAATCTTCTGGGCATTCTACCATAAAATCTTCTCCAACTTCATTAATTACAGGAGCTGTTGTATCTACTATTGTAATAGTTTGAGAAGCAGTACTTGTATTACCAGCACAATCTGTAGCTGTCCAAGTTCTTGTAATTTCACCTAAACCACAATCATCACGCTTATCATCATCTTGATAATCTAAAGAAGGGTAAGAATCACAAGTATCTGTCGCATAAGGATTGCTGAATGACCACTCATCTGGACACTCAACTGTATAATCGTCTTCTACACCTACAATTTCTGGAGCTGTTGTATCTACAATAGTAATTGTTTGAGAATCAGAACTCATATTTCCAGCACAGTCAGTAGCAGTCCAAGTTCTTGTAATAGTCCCTAAACCACAATTATCTAAGTTGTAAGTATCTTCGAAATCTAAGCCTGGTTCTGCGTCACAAGCATCTTTAGCTGTTGGCTCACTCCAAACTAATTCTTCTGGACACTCAACGGTATAATCGTCTTCTACACCTTCAATTTCTGGAGCTGTAGTATCAACAATAGTGATAGTTTGAGTATCTGAGCTCATGTTTCCAGCGCAGTCTGTAGCATACCAAGTTCTGGTTACTGTACCTAAACCACATTCATCAAGATTTGAAGATTCTTCGTATCTTAATTCTGGCTCTGCATCACAAGTATCTTTAGCTGAAGGGTCACTCCAAACTAAGTCTTCTGGACACTCTACTGTATAATCATCTTCTACACCTTCAATTGTTGGTGCTTCATTATCCTCTACAGTTATAGTTTGTGAAGCTTGAGAATAGTTACCACAGTTGTCTGTAGCTGTCCAAGTTCTTGTTACTTCACCTAAACCACACTCATCACGTTTGTCATCATCAACGAAAGTAATTGTAACGTCTTCGTCACAGTTATCTGTAGCAGTTGGCTCACTGAACATAGGCTCAGCTGGACACTCGATTTTTGCATCATCATCTACACCATGAATCATTGGAGCAGTAGTATCTACAACAGTGATTTCTTGAGTACCTAATACAGAGTTACCAGCACAGTCTGTAGCTATCCAAATTCTGAAAATTGTATAGCTGTTATCGCAGTCTCCTAGTTCTGTTCTTTCTTCAGCAAATTTAATATGTACGTCATCATCGCAGTTATCTGTAGCAGAAGCTTCTCCTAATGCTGGAATTGCATCACACTCAACAGTAACATCAGCTGGTACAGTAATTACTGGATCTGTAGTATCTTGAATTGTAATAGTTTGAGAAGCAGTACTTGTGTTACCAGCACAATCTGTAGCTGTCCAAGTTCTGGTTACTTCACCTAAACCACAATCATCACGCTTATCATCATCCATATATTCTAAAGAAGCTTGTGCATCACAATCATCTTTTACAGATGGATCGCTAAATGACCATTCTTCTGGACACTCTACAGTATAGCTATCTTCAACACCTTCGATAACTGGAGCTACTGTATCTTGAACAGTGATTGTTTGAGAAGCAGTAGTTGTGTTACCTGCACAGTCAGTAGCTGTCCAAGTTCTGGTTACTTCACCTAAACCACAATCATCACGCTTGTCGTCGTCTTCATAAGTTAAAGATGGTTGTCCGTCACAAGCATCAGTAGCATAAGGGCTGCTGAATTCTGGAAGTTCTGGACACTCAATAGTCATATCATCACCAACTCCTACAATTTCAGGAGCAGTAGTATCGACAATAGTGATTGTTTGTGAAGCTTGAGAATAGTTTCCACAATTATCTGTAGCTGTCCAAGTTCTTGTAATAGTACCTAAACCACAATCGTCTAAGTCTTCAACATCGCTGTATTCTAAATTTACATCCATATCACAGTTATCAGAAGCTGTAGGATCACTCCACATTAAATCTTCTGGACACTCTGCAGTGTAATCATCGTTTACACCATCAATAACTGGATTTGTAGTATCTACAACAGTGATTTGTTGAGTTTTTATTGTGTAGTTGCCACAGTTGTCTGTAGCTTTCCATACTCTGAATAATAAATAAGAATCAGCACAGTCTCCATCTTCTCTTTTTTCATCTACAAATACAACTGTAACATCTGTATCACAATTATCTGTAGCTGAAGCTTCTCCTATACCAGGAACAGCATCACACTCAACTGTTTCGTCAGCTGGGATTGTTAATTCTGGTGCAGTAGTATCTACAACAGTGATTATTTGGCTTAAAGTAGTTGAATTACCACAATTATCTGTAGCAGTCCAAGTTCTAGTTAATGTGTAGCTATCTGTACACTCACCATCTGTTCTTACTTCACCATCATATTTAACGTCTACATCAGTATCACAATTATCTGTAGCATAAGCTTCTCCCATACCAGGAACAGCATCACACTCAACTGTTTCATCAGCTGGAATTGTTAATTCTGGTGCAACATCATCAATAACTGTAACAGTTTGAACATGCTCGATAGAATTACAAGTATCGCTATAAGTATAAGTTACAGTAAATGTACCACAGTTATCACTAAAGTCTTCAGCAACACCTTGTACATATCCACTTATATCACAAGCACCTGAACCACCATTACTATAGTATAGTTGACCAGGCTCGAATGAATCTAATTCTTCACATTTAATTTCTATATCCTCTAACTCATCAAATGAAACTGGAGGAGCTGGCTTAACTGTGATTGTTTGTGTATGAGAAACCTCGTTACCACAAGCATCTTGAACAGTCCAAGTTCTTGTCATAACACCACCTTCACAAGCTTCACCTAAATTTGAAGTGTCATCAACACCTATATCTTTTGATTTAGGATCTGATTCCGAACAGTTATCTGTCCATTGTAAAGCGTAGTTAGCTGGAATTTGATCAATACAATCTACTTCTATATCTTCTGGAGCATCAACAAAAACAGGAGCTTCGTTGTCACCACCATTATAATAAAGAGTGATTGTATCTGCTTCATTACCACAGCTATCCATTATATAATAGTTAATGAACCCTTTCCATAAGCAATCTGTACCTTTAAAAACTGGCTCTTTTTCAACTATAACATCACCACAATTATCTTCAAATAAAGCTTTAATTTCTTCTGCGCTTGGACCTTCAGGTCTTTCATTAAAGCACAAATTCAATCCAGTTTCTCCAGTAGGAACCTCTGCTCCTTTGATTAATTCAGGAGCTTGAGTATCAAGAACTGTAATTGTTTGAGTTAAAGTGTGTGTTAAACCACAATCGTCTGTAGCTGTCCAAGTACGTTGTAAAACATAGCTACAATCGTTATCACCGATTCTAACTTCACCATCGTAAGTGATTTCTACATCGTCATCGCAGTTGTCTGTTGCAGTTGGCATTCCTACCTCAGGAATAGCATCACATTCTACAGTTACATCAGCTGGAACTTCTAATTTAGGAGCTTCTAAATCACCTCCTTCATAAATTAGTTTTTCGTTTGCCAACTCTTCACCATCGCAATAAAGCGTATAAGTGTAAATGCTAACCCAACCGCAGTCATTGCCTTGCAAGTCTTCTGTTTTAACAACAGTTAACTCACCATCGCATTCCATATTTGGAAACAATGCAAGGGCTTGTTCTTCGGTTAGTCCTTCAGGACGGTCTTCGACGCATACCTCGTAAAAGGTAGTACGATTCTGTGCAAACATTGAAGTAGAACTAAACACAAAAAGGGCCAAAACCATAAAGGTCTTGAACCATTGTGCTTTTTTCAAACCAATGCTACAACAAGTTAAATTCGTAATGGCATGCCAGTAGGCATTTCCACTACTTCTGGTAAAATTGTTCATAAACATAACATTTAGATTTAATTAAAATTATTTTAACACTAAAAAATGCAGCTTTTCAGCTACTTACCATATCTTAAATATTTTTAAGAACATAGTAGATAAAAGGGCTTATCAACGTTAATATGGACAAAATGAAACTATTTTTAAATCCAATTAAAATTGAAAAATCAGCATTGCCAAAAGGCAAATACTTAATCAAAAAAATGTGCTAAAAATCAAAAAATTGTTGTGCTATTAAACAATTATTTTTGGGTGTAAGAAGCGATTAAAATTTGTTAAAAAAACATAAAATAACCGCTACAAATTTGCAGATAAAAATGTATTCATCTTGCATAATCAAAAGTAGACCATAATAAACAGTCTTGCAAGCAGGTTCAACTAATTTATATGTATTTAAACGAAAATATTAACAATTTATTAATAGAAAAGCTCCTCACTTTCAATACTTAAGTTTTTTAGAAAAGAAATTGAAGAGCTTATGTCTTGATGAAGAAACCTGTCTTCTTCCATAAAAGGAATTTCGGTTTGAAAAGCCTCTAAAAACGAGTATATAAACTGTGAAGTTTTAGCTGGTAGCCTAAATTGCAAGGCTTGAGATGCACACATAAGTTCAATAGCAATAATGCTTTCCAAGTTGTAAACTAAAGTGTAAGCTTGTGTTGCTGCGTTGGCTCCCATGCTTACATGATCTTCTTGTCCGTTTGACGAAACAATAGAATCTACAGATGCTGGAGTTGCAAGCTGTTTGTTTGCACTAACTATGCTTGCTGCTGTGTACTGAGGAATCATGAAACCTGAATTTAAACCAGGATTATTTACCAAAAAATTTGGTAGACCTCTTGAGCCAGAGACCAACTGAAAAGTTCTTCGCTCAGAAATATTTCCTAACTCTGCCATGGCTATTTTTAAATAATCTAACGCTAATGCTAAAGGTTGTCCATGAAAATTTCCGCCTGAAATTATTTTGTCTTCCTTTATAAATACGTTTGGATTATCTGTAACGGAGTTTATTTCAGTTATAAAAGTTTTAGCCACAAATTCTAAGGTATCTTTTGTTGCTCCATGTACTTGAGGCATGCATCTAAACGAATAAGGGTCTTGTACATGTTTCTTTTTTTGGGATATTAATTCGCTTCCTTGTAAAAACTCTTTTATTCTTGATGCTGTTTTTATTTGTCCGTTATGTGGTCTTACCAAATGAACTAATTCATCAAATGGTTCTATTCTTCCATCAAAGGCTTCTAATGATATTGCACCAACTAAATCAGCGAGATAGGAAAGCTTATAACTTTCTAAAAGTAAATGTATGCCATAAGCACTCATAAATTGTGTGCCATTTAAAAGAGCAAGTCCTTCTTTAGATTGCAACTCAATAGGTTGCCAATTAAATTCCTTATAAATTTTTTCTGTACTTACAATTTTATCTTTATACCACACTTCTCCTCTACCAATCAAAGGCAAACTTAAATGTGCTAAAGGTGCTAAATCTCCAGAAGCTCCTAATGATCCTTGTGTGTAAACAACTGGTAACACATCATTGTTATAAAACTCGATTAGTCTATTTACTGTTTCCAGCTGCACACCACTATGTCCATAACTTAACGATTGTATTTTAAAGAACAACATCAATTTAACAACATCCTGTGGCACGTAATCTCCTATACCACAAGCATGAGACAATACTAAGTTTTCTTGAAGTTTAGTAAGGTCTTTGGTATTAATCTTTACATTATATAATGAACCAAAACCTGTGTTAATACCATAAATAGGACTTTTATTGGTTTTTACTTTGTTATCTAAATACGCTATGCAATTAGTAATACGTTCAACAGCATCTTTAGACAATTGTATTTTTTTTGATGATTGTACTAAATCATGAATAGTTTTTAAGTCTAACCATTTTGAATCTATATAATGTATGGATTGCATAGTAAGTTTTAAGTTTTCAAAAATCAGTAATCAAAAAATTATATCAAAATAAATGTTTTATTTAATCTCATTTTCTTGGTTGGTTTCATCGCTATTGTCTCTTGGTTCTTCGGGCTGTTTAAACAAATCAATATAAGCTTCACCAAGATATTCAATAATATGGCTTGCTATTAAACTTTGATAGCCAAAAGAGACTACTGCAATATCTGCAGCTCTACCATGTAAATACACTCCAAAAATTGATGCAATAATAGGTTCATAACCTTGTGAAATTAATCCAGTTATAATTCCTGTTAAAACATCTCCACTTCCAGCTGTTGCTAAACTAGGATTTCCAGTTGAATTGATATAAAGCTTATCGTTTTGTACTATAATAGTATGTGCTCCTTTAATTACAACTACAATATTATATTTTTTTGAGAAAGCTTTTACTTTTTTTAATTTATCAAAATCATCATTCCATTTGCCAATAAGACGTTCAAGTTCTTTTGGATGTGGAGTTAAAACTGTATTTGGTTTTAATAATTTTAAAAGTGCCTTTTTGTTCGAAAGCATATTAATGCCATCAGCATCTATAATTAGCGGAACTGTATTAGCTATTAAAAAAGCTTCAAATGCAGAAACGGTTTGTTTATCTGTTCCCATTCCTACGCCAATACCTATAGCTTTTGGTTGTAAATCAAAATCTATATTACTAATTATCAATTCATTTTTGTCAGAAATAACCATTGCTTCCGGAAAGGACGACTGTAGCACAATATCACCACATCTAGGCACGTAAGCGGTTACTAAACCTGCTCCTGAAGACATTACTGCCTTACTTGCTAACACAACCGAACCTATTTTACCATAACTACCACCAATTATTAATGCATGACCATAAGTACCTTTATGATCAAACTTTTTACGTGGTTTATATAATGGTAGTACTTCAAATTTACCTATAAGCTCGGCTTCAGTTTGAGTAGTGTACAAAAACTCCATGTCTAATCCAATATCCAAAATTTCCCACTGCTGAGTATATTTTGCAGTATCAGGTAAAAAAAACACCAATTTTGGTGAGGCAAAACTTAGTGTATGATTTGCCCTAACAACATCATTCTGTGTGTCAGGTACTTTGTCGGCAAATAAACCAGAAGGCATATCTATAGATAAAGTGAACGCTCTTGATTTTTTGAAGTGTAAAAACAGTGCCTTTACCCAATCATCTACTGGTCTGTTAAGCCCAATTCCAAAAACGGCATCTACAATAATATCGTCTTTATGAATGGTTGGAAATTCATCTTCACAGCCTAACAGAGTTGGCCACTTTTTTGTAACTGTCTTAATTCTATCATAATTGACCAAAAAATCTTTAGATCGCTTATCACTACAATTTACAACATAAGTAAACACATTATAACCATGAGTTATTAATTGTCTGGCAACAACAAGTCCATCTCCTCCATTATTTCCAATACCACAAAACACATGAATTGGTACTTGAGCTCCTTGCATCCTTGTATGCAGCCAATTAAAAATTTGCATTCCAGCACGTTCCATCAATTCTGTAGAACTTATGTTTTGCTTTTCAGCAGTGAGCCTGTCTCCTTCATAAATTTGTTCCTTAGCGAAAATTTTCATGCTTTTATAGAATAAATATGGATAAATTTTAAAATCTCAGTAAAAATAATACTTTTGAAAAGGATAATTACCAAATGATTTTTTTTAATCGACATAATTGTAAATTTCTTTCCTTCCCTAAAGGGAACTTATCTTTATTTGGTATTTTTACAACATCAAATACGACCCTTTTGGGTTGTTAATTAATTATTCTTTAGAACTCTAATTTTGTTGCATAAACTTGCAGCCCAATTTAAATTTAATAATTTTTAAACATGAAAGTTTTAAAATTTGGTGGTACATCTGTTGGATCGGCCAAAAACATAAATAAAGTTATCTCGATTTTAGAATCAAGCTCTAAATCAGAAAACTGTATTGTTGTGGTTTCTGCAGTTGGTGGCATTACAGATAAACTTATTGATGTCGCTAATAAAGCTGTAGAAAAATCCACTTTATATAAGGATGCATATAAAAAAATAGAAGAAAAACATCTAAGTATTATTGATGGTTTAATTGAGAATACCAATAAAAAAGATTTCGTGAAACAATTTGTGCTCGAAAAACTTTCGGATTTAGAACAGTTATTAGATGGACTCTTTCTAATAAACGAACTTTCTCCAAAAACCACAGACAAACTTCTAAGCTATGGTGAGTTGTTATCCTCATTTATAATTTCTGAAGCCTTAAAAACTAAAGGATTGGATGCGACTCTAAAAAATTCGCAAGAACTTATAGTAACTGATAAGAACCACACTAATGCAGCTATTTATGCAAAAGAAACAGAAGTTAATATTCAGAACTTTTTTGAAGATAATCATTCAAAAATAACAATCCTTCCTGGTTTTATATCAAAATCAAAAGATGGTGAATTTACCACGCTTGGTCGAGGTGGTTCGGACTATACAGCAGCTATAGTTGCAGCAGCTCTTAACGTAGAAGAGCTACAAATTTGGACTGATGTTAGTGGTATGTATACAACCAACCCAAAATTAGTAAAACAAGCCAAACCCATTGAAAGACTTTCTTACCAAGAAGCTGTTGAATTGTCTCACTTTGGTGCAAAAGTACTTTATCCTCCAACCGTTCAACCAGTATTAGATAAAAACATACCTATTGTTATTAAAAACACTTTAGCTCCAAAAGACGCCGGAACATACATCTCAAAAGAAAGTACCAATGGAACAAGTCTTGCTGTGAAAGGCATTAGTAACATTGATAATATAGCTTTACTTACACTTCAAGGTAACGGAATGGTTGGTATTCCTGGGTTTTCAAAACGATTATTTGAAACTTTATCTAATGAAAAAATTAATGTGATTTTAATCACACAAGCGTCATCAGAACATTCCATTTGTATTGGTATTTCTGAAAAAGATGCTAATAATGCAAAAGCAGCAATTGACAAGACTTTTGAAAACGAAATATCACTACATAAGATTGACCCAATAATTGTTGAAAAAGACCTCGCTATAGTGGCTATAGTTGGTGATAATATGAGAAATCATCAAGGTATAAGCGGAAAAATGTTCAGTGCATTAGGAAAAAACAATGTTAATGTTAGAGCTATTGCTCAAGGAGCTTCAGAAAGAAATATTTCGGCTGTAATTTCAAAAAACGACGTAAAAAAAGCTCTAAATACTATACATGAACGTTTTTTTGAAGTTCCAACCAAACAGATCAATTTATTTATCACTGGAATAGGAAATGTTGGTGAAAAACTAATAGACCAAATACAACAGCAACAAAATTTCCTAAGGAAAAATTTAAAGATTGATTTACGTATTGTTGGTATTTCCAACTCAAGAAAAATGGTTTTTAACAACAAAGGTTTTGATCTTGATAGATGGATTACAGAATTTAATTTTGCTCAAAAATCTAGCATAAAAGGATTTTTTGATAAAGCCGTTGAAATGAACCTACGTAATAGCATTTTTGTTGATATTACTGCAAACGAAGATGTTTCAAATATGTATGCTCAATATTTAAAGAAAAATATTGCTGTGGTTGCATGTAATAAAATTGCATGCTCAGGAGATTTTAGCAACTACAAATACTTACAAAGTTTAGCATTAAAATATAACGCTCCATTTTTATATGAAACCAATGTTGGTGCAGGATTACCAATAATAAATACACTTAAAAATCTTGTAACTTCAGGTGATAAAGTAACTCACGTTTTGGCAGTTTTATCAGGAAGTTTAAATTTTGTGTTTAACAATTTTAGCGATCGAAAAAACTTTCACGATACTGTAAAACAAGCTCAATTTGAAGGTTACACTGAACCAGATCCAAGAATAGATTTAAGCGGTATAGATGTGGCTAGAAAGATTTTAATTTTAGCAAGAGAAAATGGCAATGAAATGGAAATTGAAGACGTAGAAATAGAACCATTTTTAACTAAAAATAATCTTGAAAGTAATACTGTAGATGACTTTTATGATTCCTTAATTGAAGACGAAGCTCATTTTCAAAAATTATATGCTTCGGCAAAAGCAAAAAATTGCCAACTTAAGTATGTTGCGGAATTCAGCAAAGGAAAAGCTAAAGTTGGTTTAAGGGAAATTCCTGAAGGTCATCCTTTCTACAATCTAAAAGGAAAGGACAATATTGTAATGTTCTACACTGAACGCTATCCAGAACAGCCTCTTATTATAAAAGGAGCTGGAGCTGGTGCAGACGTTACAGCATCTGGTTTATTTGCCGACATTATTAAAATTGCGAGTAACTAATCCATGAATAAAGAAATAAAAATATTTTCACCAGCAACCGTTGCAAATGTAGCCTGTGGCTTTGATGTGCTAGGATTTTGCTTAGATAACAAAGGCGACGAAATGGTGATTAGAAAAGTTGACGAAAAAGGCATTAAAATAACACATATTGAAGGTTATGATTTACCTTATGAAGTTGAGAAAAATGTCGCTGGAGTATCAGCTTTAGCCATGTACGAACATCTCAATCCAGATTGTGGATTTGAAATTGAAATATACAAGCATATCAAACCTGGAAGTGGAATTGGTAGTAGTGCAGCTAGTGCTGTTGGTAGCGTATTTGGTATGAATGAACTATTAGGAAAACCCTACAATAAAACACAACTCACCTATTTTGCAATGAAAGGTGAAGCCTTAGCAAGTAAAAGTGAGCATGCCGACAATTTAGCGCCAGCGATTTTTGGCGGAATCACATTAGTAAAAAGCACTTTGCCTTTAGATATCTTACAAATTCCAACACCACAGGAATTATATGCCACTTTAATTCATCCACAAATTGAAATTAAAACTTCTGAAGCACGAGAAATATTACCCAAAAAAGTAAGCTTAAAAGATGCTACTGCTCAATGGGCAAATGTTGGTAGCCTAATTCATGCTTTACATACAAGCGATTATAAATTAATACACAGATCACTTCAAGATATTATTGTTGAACCTTACAGAAAACAACTTATTCCTCACTTTGATGATGTAAAATTTGCAGCCTTAGAAGCTGGTGCTTTAGGTTGTGCCATTTCTGGTTCTGGACCTTCTATTTTTGCTTTGAGTCAAGGTAAAGAAACAGCTCTTAATGTTGAAAAAGCTATACAATCGGTTTATGCTTCAACTGGAATCGAGTTTAATACATTTGTTTCAGACATCAATACAAAAGGTATCAAAATCCTCAAATCTTAAAGTATTATGAATTACTTTTCACTTAATAAAAAAGCACCAAATACATCTTTTAAAGAAGCTGTTATTAAAGGACTTGCTCCTGATAGAGGTTTGTATTTTCCTGAAAGTATCACACCTTTACCTAAAGATTTTTTCGAGTGTATCAATCAATTATCAAATACTGAAATTGCTTACGAAACTATCAAGCAATTTGTGCTTCCAGAAATTCCTGAAGCCGAATTAAAAAAGATAGTTGAAGATACTTTATCTTTTGATTTTCCTATTGTTAATTTAAACGAAAACATATCAACTTTAGAATTATTTCATGGTCCAACAATGGCGTTTAAAGATGTTGGAGCTCGTTTTATGGCAAGATGTTTAGGTTACTTCAATAAAAACAATAAGAAAGAAGTAACGGTTTTGGTTGCCACTTCTGGTGATACAGGAGGAGCAGTTGCCAATGGATTTCTAGGCGTAAAAGGTGTTAATGTGGTTATCCTCTATCCTAGCGGAAAAGTGAGCGATATTCAAGAAAAACAGCTTACTACACTAGGACAAAATATTACAGCACTTGAGGTTGATGGTGTTTTTGACGATTGCCAAGATATGGTAAAACGTGTTTTTCTAGATGAAGAATTAACCAGCAAATTGCAATTAACGTCTGCAAACTCAATAAATGTTGCACGTTGGTTGCCTCAAATGTTCTATTTTATGTTTGCTTATAAGCAATTAAAAAATAAATATAAAAACATTGTATTTTCTGTACCTAGTGGCAATTTTGGGAATATTTGCGCTGGAATGATGGCACAAAAATTAGGGTTACCAATCAAGCATTTTATTGCTTCAAACAATGAAAATAACGTCGTTACAGAATACTTAAAAACTCAACTATACAATCCAAAACCTTCAGTACAAACTATAAGTAACGCCATGGATGTTGGAAATCCAAGTAATTTTGTGAGAATACAAGAAATTTATAATAATGATTTCAAACTTCTACAAAATAATCTTTCTTCTTTTAGTTTTTCTGATTCAGAAACTGAAAATGCTATTCTCGAAATTTACAACAACTACAGTTATGTAGCAGATCCACATGGAGCAGTTGGATATCTTGGTGCCAAAGCATATTTGAAAACAAAATCAGATTGTCATTGTGTGTTTTTGGAAACAGCACATCCAACAAAATTTTTGGATGTTGTTGAAAAGGTTATTCAATCTAAAATTGAATTACCAGCACAAATAAAATCTGTAATGAATAAGAAAAAAGCATCGGTAAAAATTAAAGATTACAATGAATTAAAGTCCTTTTTAAGAAGTAATCATTAAAAAATAGTACCTTAGTATTTCCCATTCTATTTAATCGAGATTAGCTTATTTATATAAACATTAAATAATGCTATTTCAATTAAAACCAACCAAACATTCTTTCATTCTACTTTTATCAATTAGTTTATTTATTTATTCCTGTAAAAAATCAAAAACCGAAGATAATCAACTACAAATTAAAGGTTTAACTGAACCTGTTGAAATTATTAGAGATCAATGGGGAATAAATCACATTTATGCAAAAAACCAAAAAGACTTGTTCTTTGCACAAGGCTATGCTGCAGCAAAAGATCGTTTATTTCAATTTGAAATATGGAGACGACAAGCCACAGGAACAGTTGCAGAGATTTTAGGAGAGCGAGAACTCAAGCGTGATATTGGGACAAGACTTTTTAAATTTCGCGGTGATATGACAACAGAAATGAATCATTATCACAATGATGGCCAAGAGATAATAACAGCATATACTAATGGTGTAAACGCTTATATTGACGAAATATTAAAAACTCCTGATAGTTTACCAATTGAGTTTAAACTTCTTAATATTAAACCGGAAAAATGGACACCAGAAGTGGTGATTTCAAGACACCAAGGTCTTTTAGGAAATATTGATGAAGAGCTGCAAATTGGTCGTGCAGTAGCTAAAATAGGTTCAGAAAGAGTAAAAAAGTTAACGTGGTTTCATCCAAAAGATCCAAACATCAACTTGGATCCTAAAATAAACGGAGAACTTTTAGATGATGATATTTTAGAGCTTTACCATGCCTATAGACAAACTGTGAAATTTCAGCCGGAAGACGTTATTCCAGAATACAGAAAATCAGAAAGTGCTACTGCTCTACTTCAAATGAATGAAACAAACAACGATTCTTTAGCCATTGGAAGCAATAATTGGGTAGTAAGTGGTAAGCTTATGAAAGATGGCAATACATATATGGCAAACGATCCTCATCGTCGTATTGCTGTACCATCTCTTCGTTATATGGCTCATCTAGTAGCTCCAGGTTGGAACGTTATTGGTGGTGGAGAGCCTGAAATTCCTGGGATTTCTATTGGTCATAATGAGTATGGAACTTGGGGACTTACTGTTTTTGAAACTGATGGTGAAGACCTTTATGTTTATGATTTGAATCCAGTGAATCCAAATCAATATAAATATAAAGACAATTGGGTTGATATGAATATTATTACTGAAACTATAAAAGTTAAAGATCAAGATGATGTTAGTGTCGATTTATTTTATACTCAACATGGTCCAGTAGCATACATTGATAAAGAAAATTTTAAGGCTTATGCTGTACGTTGTGCATGGTTAGAGCCTGGAGGATCTCCTTATCTAGCCTCTTTACGTATGGATCAGGCAAAGACTTGGGAAGAATTTCGTGAAGCTTGTAACTACAGTCATATTCCAGGTGAAAATATGATTTGGGCAGACAAAGAAGGAAATATTGGTTGGCAAGCCGTTGGCATTGCACCTATTAGAAATAATTTTAGTGGTTTAGTTCCAGTTCCTGGTGATGGCAGCTACGAATGGGATGGTTATTTGCCAATCATTGAAAAACCGCATGCTTACAATCCTGAAAAAGGCTTTATAGCAACAGCAAATGAAAATGTAACACCTGACGATTACACACATTGGAATGCCATTGGTTATTCGTGGTCTGATCCTTATCGAGGTGAACGTGTAGGTGAAGTTCTCGGTTCTGGCAAAAAAATGACTATGGATGACATGAAAGCTTTACAAGTAGACTATCTCTCCATTCCAGCTAGAACACTTGTGCCCTACTTGAAAAGTTTAGCTTTAATTGGTAAACATGCAGAAGCTCAAAAATTACTTTCTAATTGGGATTACAAATTAGAGCCTAACTCCATTGAAGCTGCTATTTATGTCGCTTGGGAAAATGAAATCAAAATTTCAGCTCGCAAATATTTTATTCCAAAAGCTGTTGATGAAAACATTCTTTATTTTCAAATGAAAACCATTATCGATTTTATAGAAAATCCGGATTCAAATTTCGAAACTAATGCAACATTAAGCAGAGACTTATTTTTAAAAGATGCCTTTGAAAATGCTATAAACCAATTAGAAACCAATCTTGGTTCTGATATGAGCAAATGGCAATATGGTCAGGAAAAATTTAAACATTCTTATATGGCTCATGCACTTAGCAATTCTGTAAACGAAACAATCAAAAGCAAATTAGATTTAGGGCCAATGCCAAGAGGTGGCAACGCTTACACTCCAGGTTCAACTGGAGGCAATAATAATCAAAGTTCTGGTGCTTCGTTCAAGATGATAGTCAATACTGGAGATTGGGATGCTGCAGTTGGAACCAATGGTCCAGGACAATCTGGAGATCCTGATAGTGAATTTTACAGTAATTTGTTTGAACCTTGGGCAAAAGATCAATATTTCCCTGTGTATTATTCACGAGAAAAAATAGACTCGGTTGCAGTAAACTCTTATACTTTAAAACCTAAAGACTAAGTAATAAATTCAAATAAATAGCGATTCTTTTCTAAACTATTTTAAAGCGAATTTTATAAATAGTATAACATAAAATTTATGTAGTTTTGTGTCACTAAATTTATTTGACTACAGATGAAAAATACAGCGTTAACTTCTACTCACGAAGCCCTTGGAGCAAAAATGGTACCATTCGCTGGCTATAACATGCCAGTTCAATATGAAGGTGTAAATATAGAACACGAAACCGTTAGAAAAGGTGTTGGTGTGTTTGACGTTTCTCACATGGGCGAATTTTTAATTGAAGGACCAAATGCTTTAGCTTTAATCCAAAAAGTAACAAGTAACGATGCTAGTAAATTATCTGTAGGAAAAGCTCAATATAGCTGCATGCCAAACGATGATGGAGGAATTGTTGATGATTTAATTGTATACCAAGTTAAAGATGAAACTTATTTATTAGTTGTTAATGCTAGCAATATTGAAAAAGATTGGAACTGGATTAAATCTAAAAATGACGTTGGAGCAGAAATGCGAGATTTGTCTGAGGATTATTCACTCTTAGCAATACAAGGTCCAAAAGCGGTTGAAGCGATGCAGAGTCTTTCAAGCCATGACTTATCAGCTATTAAATTCTATAATTTTATTGTCGGCGATTTTGCTGGTATAGAGCATGTAATTATCTCTGCAACTGGTTATACAGGAAGTGGAGGATTTGAAATTTATTGCAAAAACAGTGAAGTAAAGCAAGTTTGGGATAAGGTGTTTGAAGCTGGAGCAGCTTATGGTATTAAACCTATTGGCTTAGCAGCACGAGATACTTTGCGTCTTGAAATGGGTTATTGCCTTTACGGAAATGATATAGATGATACAACTTCTCCAATTGAAGCTGGTTTGGGTTGGATCACAAAATTCACCAAAGAATTTACCAATTCTGAAGCCCTTGAAGACCAAAAACGTCGTGGACCAGAGCGTAAATTAGTTGCTTTTGAGTTGGACGAACGTGGAATACCTCGTCATGGATACGATATTGTTGATGGCAACGGAAATAAGATTGGTGAAGTCACTTCTGGCACTATGAGTCCTAGCTTAGGTATTGGCATAGGTTTAGGTTACGTTCCAACTGTCTTTACAGATATTGGCAGCAAAATAAATATTCAAATTAGAAAAAATGCAGTTCTAGCAACCGTTGTAAAACTGCCTTTTTATAAAGGTTAGCACATGGTAGATTTCCAAAGTGTTATTGAGTCTATTCATAAGGATTTAAAGAATGAAGCAAACAGAGGTTTAGTCGCTTCTTACATTCCTGAATTATCAGACATAGATCCTCAAAATTTTGGTATTCATTTAAAACATATTAATGGTAACTCTTATGCCACTGGAAATTGGAATGTACCCTTTTCAATTCAAAGTATTTCAAAAGCACTATCATTGGCGTTAATGTTACCCATTCACAAAGATGATATTTGGGAACGCATGGATGTAGAACCTTCTGGCAACCCTTTCAATCATTTATCTTTATTAGAACTGGAAAATGGCATTCCTAGAAATCCTTTTATAAATGCTGGAGCTATTGTTATTGCTGACATGATGGTGTCTCACTTTAAAAACCCTAAACAAGTATTTCTAGATTATATACGTGACTTGGCTAATGATAAAACCATAGATTTTAACTACAGTGTAGCAAAATCTGAACGTCTTACAGGTTTTGGTAATTATGCTGCAGCAAATTTGCTAAAAGCATTTAATAATTTGGAAAATGATGTCGATGAAGTTCTGGATTTATATTTTCATCAGTGCTCAATAGAAATGACTTGTGAGCAATTATCCAATGCTTTTTTCATGTTTGCCAATCATGGTAAATGCTTACAACAAAAAGAACGTTTAACCTCAAGCCAAGCAAAACGTATTAATGCTATCATGCTTACTTGTGGTTTTTATGATGAAGCTGGTGAATTTGCTTTTGAGGTTGGTTTACCAGGAAAAAGTGGTGTAGGTGGTGGTATCATCGCCTTATTACCTAATCATTTTACCATTACAACTTGGTCTCCAGGCTTAAACGAAAGAGGAAATTCATTATTAGGAATGAAAGCTCTTGAGCAATTTACCACCAAGACCAAACTCTCTATTTTTTAAAACTAATGCCTCAAATAAAGCAACAAACAAGAATTCTAATTTTAGGAGCAAGTGGCTTTATAGGCAATGCCATTTACAAAGAACTCTGCTCCTATTTCAGAACTTTTGGCACCTACAATACTAATAGCAAACCTTTTGAGAACAATCAGCATTTCTTTCACTATAACATTGAAGAAGATGATGTATTTGATATTTTAAATGCTGTTAAACCAACCATTATTATTTCTGCTTTACGTGGCGATTTTTCAGCACAAATTATTGCTCACCAGCATTTATCTGAATATGTGTTACAAAACAAAGCACGACTTATCTTTTTGTCTTCTGCCAATGCGTTTGATGCTTACAGTAAATTCCCAAGTTATGAGTATGACAAAACCTTGAGCAATAGTGTTTATGGACATTTTAAAATAAAAATTGAAAATATGCTTTTTCGCTTACCAAAAATGAAAGTTGCTATTTTAAGGCTACCTATGGTTTTTGGTGCATTTTCTCCGCGTGTTGAAGACATTAAATTATTACTGAAAGAAAAGTTACCTATTGAGGTATTTCCTAATTTAGTAATGAATGTAACTTCAGATAACAAATTGACTCAGCAAATACATTACATCATCAACCAGAACAAATATGGTGTCTTTCATTTAGGAAGTACAGATTTGGTGCACCATGATGAGTTTATCAGTGATATTATTAAATCTTTAGGTAATTACAAACCCATCTATAAACACGTTTATACCACTAATGACGAACGTTATCTTGCAGTTCTACCAAAGGACAATAAACTTCCAAAACATCTACAAATTAATAGCGCAGAAATTTTGCAGGAACTGGAAGTTTAGTTGATTGGTGAACTTTAATTCATTACATTTAAATTCAACAAAAACCTTAACAAAAATGTCAAAACTATCTACTGAAGAAATAGAACAACGAATGCTACATTTCCCAGATTGGGATTACTATGATGATGCTATACATGCCGAATTTGAATTCGAAAACTTTAAAGACTGCTTCAGTGCTATGAGCAGAATTGCTTTTGAGTGTGAAGCCTTAAATCATCATCCAAATTGGAGCAACGTATATAACGTGCTTACTATATCGTTATCTACTCATAGTGCTAATGGTGTAACAGAAAAAGACTTTGAATTAGCAAAAGCCATAGAAGCTATTGTTGAAGTTGAAGAATAGGAGTCAGTTTACAATTTTCAGTTAGCAGCCTCAGTAATTTAGTTTATTACATTATTTAAGAAGACTAATATTTTTATATTTGCTTTTCGAAATCTTGAAATAAATTACAACTTAACAACAAACAAAATAACAACTTATGGGAAGAGCTTTTGAATTTCGTAAAGCACGTAAAATGAAACGATGGTCTGCAATGAGCAAGGCCTTTACTCGTATTGGAAAAGACATTGTCATGGCAGTAAAAGAAGGTGGTCCTGATCCTGATAGCAACTCCAGACTTCGTGCAGTAATTCAGAATGCAAAATCTGTAAACATGCCAAAGGACAATATTGAGCGTGCCATAAAACGTGCAAGCGATAAAAATCAAGGTGATTATAAAGAGGTTATTTTTGAAGGTTATGCTCCACATGGCATTGCTGTTTTGGTAGAAACTGCAACTGACAATAATACACGTACTGTTGCCAATGTACGAAGCTATTTCAATAAATGCGATGGTAGTTTAGGGACTTCTGGTTCTGTAGTGTTTATGTTTGACCATACTTGTAATTTTAAGTTGAATGGTGATGATTTGGATTTAGAAGAATTAGAATTAGAACTCATTGATTTTGGTGTTGAAGAAGTCTTTGAAGATACTGATGAAGATGCAGATGGAAACGAGATAAAGAGTGTCATGGTTTATGCACCTTTTGAAAGTTTTGGTAAAATACAAGCTTACTTAGAAGACAATAATATAGAAATCCTCTCCTCAGGATTTGAGCGCATACCTCAAGTCACTAAAAAACTAGATGCTGAAGCTGTTGCTGATGTTGAAAAACTACTTGAAAAGCTTGAAGAAGATGATGATGTACAAAACGTATATCATACCATGGAAGAGAGTGCAGAGGAGTAAAAAATTCCTAACTTAATAGTTAAATCATTTTATAATTTTAGCTTAGCTTGCTTACATACATTTAGTTGACCTTCAATTTCTATAATGAGATATTTTGGCATCCTTCTTTTTATTTTATGCTTTGGATGTAATTCGCAGAGTAATAAAACTATTGACCTCATTATTTCTAATGTAAACATCATTGATGTAATAACAGGTGATCTGATTAAAAATCAAGATGTCATTATCAATAACTCTAAGATTATTTCAGTATCAGACCATACTGAGAATGCTAATTACTACAAAACCAAAATAGATGGATCTGGAAAATATTTAATTCCAGCATTTTGGGATATGCATGTACACATTCAAGATTCATCTTATTTAGAAATGTTCATGGATTATGGAATTGTTGGAGTAAGAGACATGGGAGGTTGTGTTACAAAGCCAACTGATGGTTGTGAATCTCTTTGTCCTGAAATTCTAAATACATGGAAACAGAAAATTTATGATAATGAAATTGAAGGTCCTGAATTATTCATATCAGGGCAAATTTTAAGTGGTACAGGATGGCCAACATCATTAAATGCCAATAATATTGAAAACGTTCAAAAAAGTTTTGAAACTATTTTAAAAAACAAGATAGATTTTATAAAAGTCTATGAACAAATTCCAGCTGATGCTTATAAGGAGATTGCTCGGCTAAGCAAAAAAAATAACATAGATTTTGTTGGTCATGTATCTGAGTCTTTACTACTATCTGAAATTTCAGATTTAGGTCAAAAAAGCATTGAACATTTAAGAGAACAAATACTCTATTGCTTTACAAACGACCCAAATGAATTAGAGCAATTTATGATTGAAGATTCATATACTCAAGAAGATAGAGAGTTTGTAAAACCATGGGTACAAGATTCTGAAAAAGCAATTGAAGCTTTCATAATAAATAAAACTTGGTTTGTGCCTACAATGGCAGTGCAATTTGCTAGGCAGCGATTTAACGATTCACTTTGGGTAAACAATTCATTAAGAAACCAACTTCCTGAATCTGTTAAAAATAGTTTTTCAGAACATATGATTAATATGGAAAACAATCCAGATAAAAAAGGTGATTCACTTTGGTGGATGGCTCACAAAAAATTAGTCAAAAGACTAAATGATAAAGGCGTAGGATTGCTTGCAGGTTCAGATATTGCATGTGAAGGTGGTATTCCTGGATTTTCCTTACACGAGGAATTAAAATTAATGGTTGAACATGCTGGATTAACTCCTATTGAAGCTATTAGGACGGCAACTATTAATCCAGCAGCATATTTTAATTTAACGAATAAAGGGCTGATTAAAGAAAATTTCGTAGCAGACTTAATATTACTTGACAAAAATCCGCTTGAATCAATTAGTAATACATTGACTATAAATAAAGTAATAAAAAGCGGTAAGGTCTACACGAATAAAAATTAAAACTTTATCTAATTTAATACTGTTATCAAGGCTTTTAATAGGAGTGTAAAATCATCAATCAAAATTGATTACAATTCATTATCTTTCCGCTAACAACTTCCATTTAATAAAAGACATAAAAAAAATGAAGTCAATAAAAATAGTAGTATTTATTTGTTTCCTTATAAGCACGTTATCTATTAATGCGCAAGCTGAGGATAGTAAATCTGAAATTGAACAAATTACCCAAACGTTAAAGGATTATATTGATGGCACTGCAAATGGAGAACCTGAAAAACTGAGACGTGCTTTTCATCCTGACTTTAATTTATACACTATTACAAATGATAGCCTATGGATTCGTTCAGGGAAAGCTTACATAGACAATGTAAAAGAAGGTGAAAAAAACAGTCGAATTGGTAGAATAATTTCTATTGATTTTGAAAAAGATGCTGCCATTGCTAAAGCAGAAATTGTTATACCAAATTGGAGGATATTTACCGATTACTTCCTACTCTTAAAATATGAAGGAAACTGGAAAATAGTACAAAAATCATATACTTACAGACCAATACCTGAAAAAACAAAACAAGACTAAAACAACGTAATCTGCCCTTCTTCGTCTATTTCAAAATCTGGAGGAGCTTCTCCATTAAAGTCCTTTTTTTCTTCTTTAGCTTCAGATTGTGTTTCGTCTGATACATTAGTTTCATCTATCACTTCTATCTCTTCTGCTGGTACTTCCTCAGGAGCTTCATAAGGAATTGAATCTAATAAATTTATTTGATTTATTTTTTCTTTAGTTAACTGGTTTCCAAGTGCATTAATACCCTTTACTGAAATAAACTCTTCAAGATTCACTACCATATTATCTTTTCGGTCTTTGCCTCGTTCTTTTGTGAATTCTACCTCAGCAACTGGCTTCCAGTCGGTCGATACAATTTCAAGATGAGAATTCTCATGTTCTGAAATAAAACTCTCTTCTTTATTTTCATTTTCAACCAAAAAGCGTTTTACAAAATAGCGTTCTTTTTCACCATCATAATAAATCGCAGAAATAGGTTTCTTCGGAATCCACTTTTCCATAATAATCATATCTTCATCAAAACGAGCTGTAATTTCTGGAATAATGGTTTTTACAATTCCAGCTTGAGTAATAATTAAAATTCGATCTTCTCCTCTAAACTCTCCAACCAACTCTCCACGATCATCAACATTTAATCGCTGCACAGTATCATCAAACCATATTTTACGTGGTTTTAAGGTGCTTACTCCTTTTTCTTTAAGTTCAATGCGCTTTACAGAATACTTAGTTACTAAATTTCCTTTAGACGCACGACCTTTTATAATAATATCTGCAAAGTCTAAATCCCATTTTAGTTTTTTAATACTACCTGACTGACGCAGCAACACAGTAACAGTTTCTGCTTCGCCATTTGGATTAGCAGAAAAATAATGTATTAAGGAATTGGCATTACCATTAGTCATATCATATTCCTTATCTCTTGTAATGGAAGTCACATTAAAGCGTTTCACATAAGTTGGACCACCTTTACCATCACGATAAATCATGTTGTAAATAGTACGCTTGTCCTTTTTCTTAAACACAGCAACATGAATAATATCTTTGCCAATAAAGGTCTTAGCATCTACTTTAGTGATCATCATAGTGCCTTCTTTAGTGAATACAATAATATCGTCTATATCACTACAATCACATACATATTCGTCACGCTTTAAGGAAGTACCTACAAAGCCTTCTTCTCTATTGACATAGAGTTTGGTGTTTCTGATAACTACTTTAGTTGCATCAACATCATCGAATACTCTAATTTCAGTTTGACGCTCTCTACCTACTCCATAGTCTTTTTTCAAACGTTGAAAGTAAGCAATTGCATAATCAATAAGATTTGCTAAATGATGCTTTACCTCAGCGATTTGATCTTCGAGAGCATCAATTTTTTGCTGCGCTTTATCAATATCAAATTTTGAAATACGTTTGATCCTAATTTCTGTAAGTCGAGCAATATCATCGTCTGTAATTGGTCGTTTTAAATGTTTAATATGTGGCTGAAGTCCTTTATCGATAGCTCTAATAACACCTTCCCAAGTTTCTTCTTCTTCAATATCGCGATAAATTCTATTTTCAATAAAAATACGTTCAAGAGAAGCAAAATGCCATTGTTCTTCAAGCTCATCCAGTTTTATTTCTAAGTCGCTTTTAAGAAGTTGCACTGTATTATCTGTAGAGCGTCTTAACATTTCAGACACACCAATAAACAAAGGCTTATTGTCTTCAATTACACAACCTAAAGGAGAAATTGAGGTTTCACAACTTGTGAATGCATAAAGCGCATCGATGGTTTTATCTGGTGACAAACCTGATGGCAAATGAATGAGAATCTCAACCTCAGCAGCAGTATTGTCTTCAATCTTTTTAATTTTAATTTTACCTTTATCGTTGGCTTTTAAAATCGAGTCGATTAATGTTGAAGTGTTGGTGCCAAAAGGAATTTCGGTAATAACCAAGGTATTTTTATCTAACTGAGATATTTTTGCCCTAATACGAACCCTTCCACCACGTAAACCATCATTGTAATTGGTAAAATCTGCAATTCCTGCTGTTGGAAAATCTGGCAGCAATGTAAATCGTTTGCCTTGTAAATGCTTTACAGAAGCATCAATAAGTTCAATAAAGTTGTGAGGTAATATTTTTGTAGATAAACCTACAGCAATTCCTTCGCCACCTTGAGCTAACAACAAAGGAAACATGACAGGAAGGTTAATAGGCTCTTTACGACGACCATCATAAGAAGCTTGCCATTCGGTTATTTTTGGATTGTAAACGACATCTAAAGCAAATTTAGATAGTCGAGCTTCGATATAACGAGAAGCAGCTGCACCATCTCCAGTAAGGATATTTCCCCAGTTTCCTTGAGTATCTATAAGCAAATCCTTCTGACCAATTTGCACCATAGCATCTGCTATACTTGCATCACCATGAGGATGATATTGCATCGTGTGACCAACAATATTGGCTACTTTATTGTAACGTCCATCGTCCAAATCTTTCATAGAGTGCATAATCCTACGTTGAACTGGTTTAAAACCATCTTCTATGGCTGGAACTGCACGTTCAAGAATTACGTATGACGCATAATCAAGAAACCAATCCTTGTACATACCTGTAACTTTGGTAATGGTTTCCTCGTTGTCGTTAGCTTGGTTTAATAAATCGTCATTATCTTCAATCATTCATCTGTTGTTTTAAAGTTTTGTTGTGCTTTATTATTTTACTCAAGGATTGTCTTATATATTTACGTTTTTTTCTACTTACTAAGGTGACATTAAATTCCTCTCTCTTATTATGACTATGCTTACTCTTAAGATACAGTACTAAATTTTTGTAAATCAAATAGTTATTGAATTTATAACCTGTTAGTTGCTCTTTTTTAAATTCCAACTTATGCTCTCTATAATTAAAGTAATCTGATAGCAATAAGCCTCTATTTATAATAACTACTTGTACTCCATCACTATCATACTCGAAGTATTTGGATACTTTATGTGCAGCCAAAAACAAGAATACAAAAACAGCTATGACAACAAAAAATGTTAATGTAGGACTGCTTGTTAAATCTGAAAAAGCACTAAACAACGTTGCCAATAGTATAGCAAACACTATTAGTATGAAGTACATTGAAATAATAACGTTTTTTACCTTACTGTTATTTGTTCGCATCTTCTACTAAATCGAGTTCTACTTTAAGATTGTCTATGATAAACTCTTGCCTTTCTGGTGTGTTTTTTCCCATGTAAAAAGATAGTAATTCTTCAATAGACATATCCTTATCTAACATTACAGGATCAAGCCTAATATTGTTACCGATAAAGTGCTTAAATTCATCAGGAGAAATTTCACCAAGACCTTTAAAACGTGTTATTTCTGGTTTTGGCTTCAGTTTTTCTATTGCATCTATGCGTTCTTCTTCTGTGTAACAATAAATAGTTTCCTTTTTATTTCTGACTCTAAACAAAGGTGTTTGCAAAATGTATAAATGACCTTCTTTAATCACTTCTGGAAAAAATTGAAGGAAAAATGTGATGAGCAACAAACGAATGTGCATACCATCTACATCAGCATCAGTAGCAATAACAACATTGTTATAGCGCAAATCTTCAAGAGATTCTTCAATATTTAAAGCTGCTTGAAGTAAGTTAAATTCTTCATTTTCGTAAACAATTTTCTTACTTAAACCATAACAGTTTAAAGGCTTTCCTTTTAAACTGAAAACCGCTTGTGTATTCACATCACGAGATTTTGTGATACTTCCAGAAGCCGAATCTCCCTCAGTTATGAAAAGTGTGGTTTCTAAGTAGCGTTCATTTTTAGTGTCACCAAAATGTACACGACAATCGCGTAATTTTTTATTGTGAAGACTTGCTTTTTTAGCTCTATCTTTTGCTAATTTTCTGATGCCTGAAAGTTCTTTACGCTCACGTTCTGCTTGTAAAATTTTACGTTGAATTTTCTCAGCTGCATCAGGATTTTTATGCAAATAATTATCAAGATGTGTTTTTAAAAAGTCGTTAACATAAGTTCTAACCGTTGGAAGCTTTCCTCCCATGTCTGTAGAACCTAACTTTGTTTTGGTTTGACTTTCAAAAACAGGCTCCATCACTTTTATGGATACAGCAGCTACAACAGATTTTCTAACATCTGAAGCTTCGTAGTTTTTGCCATAAAACTCTCTTATGGTCTTTACTAAAGCCTCTCTAAAGGCTGCTAAATGCGTACCACCTTGAGTTGTATTTTGACCATTTACAAACGAATGGTACTCTTCACTATACTGCGTTTTGCTATGAGTAATAGCAACTTCTATATCATCGCCTCTTAAGTGGATGATTGGATATAACTGGTCTGAATCGTTAATGTTTTCAGACAACAAATCTTTAAGACCATTTTCGCTGTAAAATTTTTCACCATTGAAAACGATAGTCAATCCAGGATTTAGATAAACGTAGTTCTTAAGCAGTTTAGCTACATATTCGTTCCTGAATTTATAGTTTTTAAAAATACTTTCATCTGGAACAAAAGATACTTTGGTACCTTTTCGTCTTGAAGTATCATCCAGAGTTTCTTCACTGATAAGATTACCTTGCTCAAATTCTGCCGAAGCCGATTTCCCATCACGTGTAGATTCTACTCTAAAATAAGTAGACAAAGCATTTACAGCTTTGGTACCAACACCATTTAATCCTACCGATTTCTTAAATGCCTTAGAGTCGTATTTTCCTCCTGTGTTCATTTTAGAAACCACATCAACCACTTTTCCTAACGGAATACCACGACCATAATCACGTACAATAACCTTATTGCCTTGTATGGAAATCTCAATGGTTTTTCCAGCTCCCATGACATACTCGTCAATGGAGTTGTCTAAAACTTCCTTGACAAGAATGTAAATACCATCATCTGGCGAAGAGCCATCACCAAGTTTACCAATATACATTCCTGGACGCATTCTGATGTGTTCCTTCCAGTCGAGTGAGCGTATATTATCTTCAGTATATTTGGTTTCTTGAGACATGAACAGGCGATTTTTTCGATAGGTTGCTAATATAATATAACGTTACAAAAAATGAAACCAAGAACAAGCAAAGTAATTAACAAAAAATAGCCAATATTGTTGAGAACATTGGCTATTTGTATTTAAAAAAAGTACTTTTTTACACATTAAACAAGAAATGCATCACATCGCCATCTTTTACAACGTATGTCTTGCCTTCTACTCGCATTTTTCCTGCTTCTTTCACTTTGGTCTCACTTCCATAATTTATATAATCATCAAAAGCAATAACTTCTGCTCTAATAAAGCCTTTTTCAAAGTCTGTATGAATAACACCAGCTGCTTGAGGAGCAGTTGCTCCAATATCGACAGTCCAAGCTCTTACTTCTTTTACACCAGCTGTAAAATAGGTTTGTTGATTGAGCAATTTGTACGCTGAACGAATTAATTTAGCCGAACCTGGTTCATCTAGTCCAATATCTTGTAAAAACATCTGACGCTCTTCGTAATCGTCTAACTCGTTAATATCAGCCTCAGTACCAACAGCCAACACTAATACTTCGGCATTTTCATCTTTTACAGCTTCTCTTACTTTATCTACATAAGCATTTCCTGAAACTGCTGAACCTTCATCTACATTGCACACATACATCACAGGTTTATCTGTAATAAACTGAGATGGCTTTACAAAAGCAGCATAATCATCATCACTAAACTCTAAAGCTCTAATTGAAGTTCCAGACTCTAAACCTGCTTTAATTTTTAAAAGCACAGCTTCTTCTTTCTGAGCGTCTTTATTTCCAGTTTTTGCAGCACGTTTTACTTTATCAAGCTTTTTTTCAGTGGTTTCAAGGTCTTTTAACTGAAGCTCTATATCAATAGTTTCCTTATCACGAATTGGATTAATGTTACCATCAACGTGTACAATATTATCGTTATCAAAACAACGCAACACATGTAAAATCGCATCAGTTTCACGAATGTTGGCTAAAAACTGATTTCCTAAACCTTCGCCTTTACTTGCTCCTTTTACCAAACCAGCAATATCAACAATCTCAACCGTTGCAGGCACAACACGTTCAGGATTTACAAGAGTTTCCAACTTTGCCAATCTTGGATCTGGAACGTTTACTACTCCAATATTTGGCTCAATAGTACAAAACGGAAAGTTTGCACTTTGTGCTTTAGCATTAGACAAACAATTAAATAAAGTTGATTTTCCAACGTTTGGCAATCCTACAATTCCTGCTTTCATGAAAATTACATTTTCATTCCCTCGAAAGAGGGAATCTTATTATTTTAGTGACTTTTTTGAAGGTGCAAATGTAACTATTTTAGTATGAATTTTACATAGCTAGGTTACAAATAGTTAATTACCCAAATAAGCCTCTATAAAATAGTTGTTTAAACTGGAAATTTTACAATGCCATTGAGCCTATAGAAGAAATGAAGCATTTTAAGAGTAGTGAGGAGAATTGAAAGATTTACTTTCGCTTATCGTGTTTGAATATGATTCCGTAGTATGTGAATTCGATTAGAATTCGGTCGTAGGTATCGGTATGATTTAAAGTTAGGAAATTTTCTTAATCCTAACAGAATAGAGTTATGGATTATAAACGTTGTTACCAAACCTTATTTTAGATTTTCATCAATTGCTATTAACATTAATCCCTCAAGAGTATATCTTCTATAAAATTTCATAAATGCCATAAAGAAGATATATGAAATCACGCTAATTATAATTACAGGGAAGTAAACATCAAAACTTATAATATTTGAAAAATTTCTTAGTAATATATACCAAAAGGATATAATAGAAATTAGCGTTAATGTTCTTAAAAAGCCATAAAGAATCACATAATTTACCATTCTGAATTGGTGACTTTTTGTGTGTTCAAATGTATAATGTGATATAATCCTATTAAAATCATAATCTCTGACATTTACATTATTAAATTGAGTTAGCTTTCCATCAGCAAGTTTATTAATAAGAGTTTGGCCTTTAAATTTAATTAAATCAGTTAAAAATGGATCCAACTTTCTTGTGAAGAAGTTTTTAAATCCAAGTAATTCTCCTAACAATAAGTCCAATATTGTAACTGGAAAAATCAATATAATTAGTAGTATTCGCCATAAATAACCTAATCCAGTTTATACATTCCAAAATCCACGAGTGCTAAATCCCAATAGATACTTAGAAGGATAGTTATATTTCCAGTTTGCATATCTTTCAATTGTAATGGATGAAGAGAAGTTTAGAAGATGACCAATTGCATAACTTGCGATTACAAAAAAAAGAAACTTATCTAATTGAAAATCAGAATTGTCAGAAACAAAAGCTTTGATTTCAAATTTTGATTCTAAATTTTCTACATATTCAATGAATAAAATTAGGTAAATCATTAAACCACCAGGAATGAAATATCCAAGAAAGTCGTAAAGAGAAAATGGGTTTTGCTTTATCATATTGAGGTTTTAATGTTTGGCAATGTATGATATAATTTCGTTTCAATGACTTATATCAGTTGATAAGCGAAGTTAGTTTTAATTTATTTTAACAACAACACTATCAACCTATTATATACAAAAACTTATAAACAAAAAATCCCAAGCCAAAGCTTGGGATTATCTATTAACTTTTAACAAATAACGTATTTACTCCTCTGGATGCATAAAGCGTTGTTTTCCTAATAAAGTCTCTTCACTTTCTACGTGGTCTTCGTCAGGCACACAACAATCTACAGGACAAACAGCAGCACATTGTGGTTCTTCATGAAACCCTTTACACTCTGTACATTTATCTGGAACAATATAGTAAATCTCGTCACTTATTGGTTCTTGAGCATCATCTGCATTAACAGCTTTACCATTTGGTAAAACCACATTTCCCTTTAAACTTGTACCATCGTTGTACCTCCAATCATCAGCTCCTTCATATATAGCAGTATTAGGGCATTCTGGCTCGCAAGCTCCACAGTTTATACATTCGTCTGTAATTATAATGGCCATAACAATTTTTCGTTTTAGTTTGCTTACTTTTGCGGTTGCAAAAATAACGCCAAAACAATTCATAACCAAACCATATAATGAATTTAGCAGAAAGAATAAATGCCTTTGCTGAATTAGGAAAATTTCTAAGTCAGTTTACTCATAATGGATCTCAAAAAGACACAAATGTGTTGCACAATGATTTGTTTTTTGATGGCTTTAAGCATCAACTAAAACTGGCTCAAGAACACAATGGTTGGTTTACTGACGAGAATATTTATTTTGCTTTAGAAAATTGGTCTAATACATTGAATATCAATAATATTAATAATTGGTTAGACAAGTATAGCTTTAATACTATTAAGCAAAAAAAAATAGCCATCATCATGGCTGGAAATATTCCTTTGGTTGGGTTTCACGATTTTTTGTCTGTACTAATTTCTGGTCATGAAGTGTTAGTAAAACAATCATCAAACGACAAGCATCTTCTACCCTTTTTAGCGAAATATTTGGAGCATGTTGAACCTCGTTTCAAGAAAAAAATAACATTTACAGAAGATAAGCTTGATGGTTTTGATGCTGTGATTGCCACAGGAAGCGATAATACTGCTCGTTATTTTGAATATTATTTTAAAGACGTACCTTCCATAATACGCAAAAACAGAAACTCTGTTGCAGTTTTAACTGGAAACGAAAGCAAAGAACAATTAGAGGATTTATCTGATGATATTTTTAGATATTATGGTTTAGGCTGTAGAAACGTATCTAAATTGTTTGTGCCAAAAGATTATGATTTTGCTCTTTTTTTTGAAGCTGTTTATAAATGGCATCCTATTATCCATCAAGCAAAATATGCAAACAATTACGATTACAATAAAGCTGTGTATTTAATGAGCGAGTTTGACATGCTTGAAAATGGGTTTTTAATGATTAAAGAAGACCAAAGTTATGCGTCTCCAATTGCCACAGTGTTTTATGAGCATTACGATTCCGAAGATTTCTTAAAAGAAAAGTTAAGCATTGATAAAGATAAAATACAATGTGTGGTATCTTCAGGATTTATTGATTCGGAAATTGAATTTGGACAAACACAAACTCCAGAATTAAGTGACTATGCAGATAACATAGATACTATTGCATTTTTGTTAAAAATTTGATGACAAAATTATCATATTCATAACACATTTAAAGTCAAAAATTAGCACCTTTGCAACTCAGCAAAAAAAATAAAAATAGAAACAAATGAAACGTCATAATTTTAGTGCAGGACCATCTATATTACCACAAGAAGTACTTTTAAAAGCTTCTGAAGCTGTGATGGATTTAAATGGCAGTGGGCTTTCCCTTATCGAAATTTCACATAGAAGCAAAGCTTTTGTAGACATTATGGAAAAAGCCAGATCTTTAGCCTTAGAACTTTTGGGTTTGGAAGGAAAAGGTTACAAAGCATTATTTCTTCATGGAGGTGCAAGCACTCAGTTTTTAATGGTTGCCTTAAACTTACTTGAAAAAAGAGCTGGTTACCTAAACACAGGAACTTGGAGCGACAAAGCCATAAAAGAAGCACAAATTTTTGACGACATATACGAGGTTGCTTCTTCAAAAAATGCTGGTTATAATTACATTCCTAAAGGGTATGATATTCCAACAGATTATGATTATTTTCATTGCACTTCAAACAACACCATTTTTGGAACACAGATGAAGGAATTCCCTAACAGTCCAATTCCGATGATTTGTGATATGAGTAGTGATATTTTTTCACGTCAGTTAGATTTCTCTAAGTTTGACCTTATTTATGCTGGAGCACAAAAAAATATGGGACCAGCAGGAGTAACATTGGTTGTAGTAAAAGAAGATATACTTGGAAAAGTTTCTAGAAAAATTCCATCAATGATGGATTACAAAGTACATATAAGTAAAAGCAGTATGTTTAATACACCTCCTGTGTTTGCAGTGTACACGTCTATGTTAACTATGGAATGGCTTAAAAATATTGGTGGTATTAAGGCTATTGAAGAAATAAATGAAAAGAAAGCACGCTTAATCTATTCTGAAATTGATTTAAACCCTTTATTTAATGGTTATTCAGTAAAAGAAGATAGATCGTTAATGAATGCTACTTTCACTTTAGCAAATGAAGATTTAAAAGAAACCTTTGACACTATGTGGAAAGAAGCAGGAATAGAAGGTTTAAATGGCCACAGAAGTGTTGGTGGTTACAGAGCATCAATGTATAATGCTCTACCATTAGAAAGTGTGCAAGTATTAGTTGAAGTAATGAGTGAATTAGAAAGTAAAGCTTAATTAAGTAAGCAGTTTTCAGTTGCAGTAAACAGTAATTTGCTCAAACAAAAAATATAAATTTTAATTTAAGGTTATAGGTAATTGTTCTTGAAACTTTTAACTTTTAACTTTTAACTTTTAACTTAAAAATGAAAGTATTAGCAAACGATGGTATTTCACAAAGTGGAATTGACGCTTTAACAGAAGCAGGTTTTGAAGTAAACACAACAACAGTAGCGCAAGAACAACTTGCAAATTACATAAACGAAAATAGCGTTGATGTTTTATTGGTACGAAGTGCAACAACAGTAAGAAAAGATTTAATTAACGCTTGTCCTTCATTAAAAGTGATTGGTCGTGGTGGTGTTGGTATGGATAATATTGATGTAGACTATGCTCGTAGTAAAGGTATTCATGTAATAAACACTCCAGCTGCTTCATCAAATTCAGTGGCAGAATTAGTATTTGCTCATTTATTTGGAGGAGCTCGTTTTCTTTATGATTCTAACAGAAATATGCCTTTAGATGGAGATACCAAGTTTAAAAACCTTAAGAAAAGCTATGCCAAAGGTGTTGAACTTAGAGGCAAAACTATAGGTATTATTGGTTTTGGACGTATTGGTCGTGAAGTAGCAAAAATTGCATTAGGCATAGGTATGAAGGTTATTGCCAGCGATAAATTTGTAGGTAAAGCAACTATTAAAGTAGAGTTTTACAATGGTCAATTTATTAATGTAGATATTGTTACTCAACCTATGAAAGATGTTCTAAGAGATTCAGATTTTATTACGCTACATGTTCCTGCTCAAAAAGATTATGTGATTGGCAAAAAACAGTTAGATATGATGAAAGATGGAGTTGGTATTGTTAATGCAGCTCGTGGTGGTGTGATTGATGAAGTTGCACTTATTGACGCCTTAGAATCTGGTAAAGTTGCCTTTGCAGGCTTAGACACTTTTGAAGAAGAGCCTACTCCAGCTATTCAGGTTTTAATGAACACTAAAGTATCATTAACGCCTCATATTGGAGCGGCAACCAATGAAGCTCAAGATAGGATTGGTACAGAGCTGGCGACACAAATTATTAGCTTGCTAAAGTCAGAATCCAAATAGTTAAAAATTAAAATGTGACCAAATTGATATAATGGAGTCCTAACCAATAACGTTAGGACTTTTTTTGTACCTTAACACCTTAACATTAACCTTATAAAATTTATATTATGTCAGGAATACTAGACTTGCTAAACAGTGATTTAGGAAAAACAATTGTCAGTGGTGTATCTAACCAAACTGGACAAGATCAAAACAAAACCAACAACTTATTAACTATGGCTTTACCAGTGTTAATGCAAGCCATGAAAAGAAATGCATCAACACCTGAAGGAGCTCAAGGACTATTAGGAGCTTTAGAAAATAAGCACGATGGAAGTATTCTTGATGACCTTGGTGGTTTGTTTGGTGGTGGAGTTTCGAATGATGTTTTAACTGATGGCAGCAAAATATTAGGTCATGTATTAGGAAATAGACAAAGAAATGTTGAAGCTGCACTTAGTCAAAAATCTGGAATGGATACTGGCTCAGTAGCTCAAATATTAAAAGTGGCAGCTCCAATATTAATGGGAGTTTTAGGAAAGCAAAAGAGAGAACAAAAGGTGAGCAATTCAAGTGGTCTTGAAGGATTACTTGGTGGTTTATTAAAGGGAAATTCGCCACAACAAGAACAAAGCTTTTTAGAATCTATTTTAGATGCAGATGGAGATGGTAGCATTATTGATGATGTTGCAGGCATGGTATTAGGAGGAAACAAGAAAAAAAGTGGTCTTAGTGGCTTACTTGGTGGTCTTTTCGGAAAACGCTAAACACCAATTCAAATAACTTAAAGCCAAGCTATTATGCTTGGCTTTTTTTGTTAAAGAATGTAAAATACGAATAAGACTTTGGAACAATTTTTGTAACTTTAATTAAAAATAAACTAATGAAAAAGTTAATTATATCAATAGTCTTGTTGGCTTTGTTTACAAGTTGCAAAACCACAAATAAAATACCACCTCAAAAAAAAGAAGTTGCTACAACTGAACAGGATACAGTACGAATTGCCAATGACGAGCTTGAGTACGAAATCATTATTATTGAACCTGGTTTTGAGTCGTGGTTAGAGCGTATGGCTAAGCCAGAAGGTTACTACTCTCAAGAATTTTTAGAAGGTAGAAATCAAATTTATGTTGCAGAATGGAATAGACGTGCACTGCAACCAACCGTTTATAATGCAAACCTTTATGAAATGCAGATAGATTATAACCCTTCTATAGACTATGGCTACGAAGTAAATTACAAGCTGTACTATTATTTTATTTATTTTCAATTGCAGTATAAACAACAATTATCAGGTTTAGTTCCCAGAATATAATTTCCGATAGTATATTTGCATAGAATGATTTTTTATGCAAAAATTTAAAACGCGTTGGGAAATACAACATAATTGGCAGCTGCTCTTCCCTTTTTTAGGAATTATAGCATTACTTTATAGTTCTTATAAAATTGCAGGTCTATTCTTTAATAGACATGAAGCTTCAAACATACCTTACCTAATTATTTTAAGTGCAATACTATATTTTGTATTACTAAAATTTTTTCTATTCTGCTTTAAAAGATTAGAAAACAAATGGATAGTAGATTACAAATGGGAAATGATTAGAATTTTTCTCGTGTTTGCTATTACTGGCTCAACTTCAGCATTTATTAGTAAACCTATTTTAAATTTATTAGGAATTACTAAAGAAAACTTAAATGTCTTCGTATATTGGCTACTTTATATTATTATTGGACTCATTTTTTATCAGATTCTTCTAATCTCAATAGCATGGATTTTTGGTCAATATGCTTTTTTTAGAGATTTTTTAAAGAGATTTGGTAAACGATTTGGATTAGGAAGATTCATTAAAGAATAATGCAAAAACTAAAAGCACATATAGGTTTTAAAATTAGTCTAGTTGTACTAATTATAGCCTTACTTGTGCCTTCTTTTGTCAAACTGGCTCATGCTTTTGAAACCCATAAGCACGAAGTTTGTAAAACACCTCAAAAAAGTCATTATCACGAGTTAGACCTTGATTGCGAGTTTTATAAATTTAATAAATCAAATATTACCTTTATCACTCCAAATTATGACTTGGATATCATTGAAAACTCAAGTTTCAATGGACTCATTTATGGGTTATATAACTTTAAATATTACCATCAGCACTTATCTTTTTCTTTAAGAGCACCTCCATCTTTTTTGAGTTAATCTATTTATTCAAAAAAAGCTAAACACTAAAGATGATTTAACTATGTTAAAGCATCTATTCAATCTTTCATTAAAGAATTATTCTATAAAATGAAGTATTACTTATTATTTATAGTGTTGCTTACATCAAGTAACATTTTGGCTCAAGATTGCAATTTTATTTTTAAAGGCGAAATTCAAGATTTTCATAACAAAATGCCAATTGAAGCTGCAACAGTTTATATTGAAAACCTTAACAAATATGCAATTTCAGACATAAATGGTAAATTTATTATTACCAATCTGTGTGAAGGCAAATTAAAGGTGTCAGTATCCCATTTATCATGTGAGACTAAGATTCTTGAAATTAATTTAATAAATAATATTGAGCAAACTATCTATCTGGAACATCATGTAGAAGAATTAGGCATAGTTACAGTAGAAGGCAAATCAATTAATAATAAAACATCATCAGGTCAAGAAACTATAATAAAAAGTACTACTATTGATAATTTTAGTTCTGAAAGTTTGGGTGATGTTTTAAATCAAGTTAGTGGAGTAACATCAATAACTACAGGTAGTAAAATTGTAAAACCTGTTATTGGCGGTTTACATAGCAGCAGAATCACAATAATTAATAATAATGTGAGAATGGAAGACCAAGAATGGGGAATTGAACATGCACCCAATATAGATGTTAACGTAGCTGATAATATTTCAGTCATTAAGGGTTCAGGAACTCTAGCCTATAGTGGTGATGCAATAGGAGGCATTGTTGTATTGCAACCAAAAAGAATCATTAAAAAAGATACCCTTTTTGGTAAAACTATAGCTGGATTTCAAAGTAATGGCATAGGTTATAACATAAGTAGTTCCTTATTCAAAAATTTTGAATCAGGCTGGTTTGCAAATGGTGTATTTGGCTACAAACAAAATGGAGACCTAAAATCTCCTTCATATTATTTAAATAATACTGGTGCTAAAATCTTTTCTGCTAGCTTACAAAGTGGTTTTACAAGTTTTGAAAAAGGTTTCGAAGTTTATCTAAGTTATATTGATAATCAATTAGGAATTTTAAGTTCATCTCATATTGGTAATACCGAAGATTTGGTCAATGCAATAAATAACGAAGAGCCTTATATTAGTGAAGATTTCAGTTATTCCATTATTGCACCCAGACAAGAAGCAAGTCACTTTTTAGCAAAAACTAATATGTTTAAACGTTTCAAATCTTTTGGTAAAGTATCACTACAATATGACTATCAAAACAGTCATAGATTTGAATTTGATAAAAGAGTTGGAGACGATAGAGATAAAGCTGCAGTAGATTTAAAATTACAGACTCACAGCCTTAAAGCTGATGTTAATGTAGACAAATTTGATGAAATAAAACTTGATTTTGGATTATCGGGAAGGTTTCAAGATAATTTTGCAAATCCCGATACAGGTGTTAGGCGTTTAATACCAGATTATAAAAAGTATGACTTTGGTATCTATGCTATAGTAAAAAAGGAATTTAACGAAAAACTTACTGCAGATTTTGGAGTTAGGTATGATTTAAATCACATCGATGCACTAAAATTCTACAGAACAAGTAGATGGGAAGAACGTGGTTATGATGAAGATTTTAGTGACATAATTGTTGAAGACTTGGGAACACAGTTACTAACTAATCCAAAACTTACATTCCACAATATATCTGTTTCTACAGGGTTGCTGTATGATGTAGATAGGGAAAATTCAATTTTATTTAACTATGGTTTATCGTCTCGTCCACCAAACCCTTCTGAAATTTTCAGTGATGGATTACATCACTCAGCTGCTAGGATAGAATTAGGTGATTTAAGAATTGATAAAGAAATATCAAACAGATTTGGCTTTACTTATAAATTTAATAATGAAAATTTAAGTCTTAATTTAGAAACTCATTATAATTTAATAAACAATTTCATTTACTTACAACCAACAGGTACAGAATCAACAATTAGAGGTTCTTTTCCTGTATGGGAATATTTTCAAACTAATGCAAATCTTTTTGGAGTTGATGCTACAGCTTCTTATAAGTTTCTCAATAATTGGAATATTAACCTTAATTCGTCTTATGTGTATGGACAAGATTCTGATAATGATAGACCAATTATTGATATGCCTTCATTCCGAAATACGAGCAAGTTGTCTTACTCAAAAAAGGAATGGAACAATTTAATATTAAGCTTAGAGCACATTTTTGTAGGTAAACAAAATAGATATCCTGATAATAATTTTGATACCTATATTGCGTCAACAGACAGTTTTGTAACAGTAGATATCAGCACTCCTCCTGCTGCATATAATTTATTTAATTTTTCAACTGAAACAACATTTTCATTTGCAGATAAGATAAAACTTAATGTTATGGCTGGAATTAATAACATTTTTAATACTAAGTACAGAGAGTACTTAAACAGATTGAGATATTTTGCTGATGATATCGGAAGAAATATAACCTTACAATTAAAATTAAATTACTAATAAAAAATTAAACCATGAAAACAATTTTTAAATTTTTACCTTTTTTACTTTTAACTGCATTTATAGCATCTTGTTCAGATGACGATTCGCCTGCACCTGTAAATGAAGAAGAAGTAATTACAACGCTTCGTATAACATTTACTCCTCAAGGAGGCGGAACTCAAGTAGTTTTCCAATCGCAAGACTTGGATGGAGATGGTCCAAATGCTCCTGTAGTTTCAATAGTTGGAGACTTACAAACTGGAACAACCTATAATGGAGCAGTTGAGGTACTAAACGAACTTGAAACACCTGCGGAAGACATTACTGAGGAAGTTATGGAAGAAGATGATGAGCACCAGTTTTTTTACACAATAACTGGAGGAGCTGGTCCAGCAATTACATATAATGATAGTGATGGTGATGGAAACCCAGTTGGCTTGAGTATTATTTTAACAACTGGAGCAAACTCAACAATAAATGTTTTGACTGTTACATTAAGACACGAACCAGACAAAGATGCTTCAGGAGTTAGCGATGGTGATATTACAAATGCAGGTGGTGAAACAGATGTAGAAGCTACATTTAACTTCACTGTTAATTAATAAATTTATTATAATAACTCATAAAAAAAAGCACTCTAAGATAGAGTGCTTTTTTATCATCTCATTTCGACTAAATGATCCTTTTTGCTTACAATATACACATAAAACCAAGTAATGGTAAATGTTGGTATAATATCTAATCCAGGAATAATTTCTTCTATAAAAGAAATTGTTCCTGCGATTTTACCAGTTTGACCTTTATACATTTTGGTCATTAAATAAGCAGAAATTGGAGCCCAAAGTATATCAATAAAAGTTATAAAACCAATAGCATCAAACAATAAGCTTAATGCTAACATTTTATATTTGCTTGTGTTTTCAAAATTCATAACATATTGTTTATAATCAATATAACAATAAATGTACCAGAATTATTATGAGAGTTTTTCGCTAATCAATTTTAAGAATTCTGTTCTTGTCTCAATATTTTTAAAAGCTCCTCTAAAACCTGAGGTTGTAGTTACAGAATTTTGTTTTTGTACGCCACGCATCATCATACACATGTGTGAAGCTTCAATAACCACAGCAACACCTTGAGGTTTTAAAGTATCATCAATGCAATTCAAAATTTGTTCGGTCAACCGTTCTTGAACTTGAAGTCTACGAGCAAATACATCGACAATACGAGGTATTTTGCTCAGTCCAACAATATGTCCATCAGGAATATAAGCAACATGTGCTTTGCCAAAAAATGGAAGAATATGATGTTCACATAAAGAGTACAGTTCAATATCTTTTACAATAACCATTTCATTGTAAGATTCCTTAAACATGGCACTTTTTAAGATATTTTCAGCATCTTGTTGGTAACCTTGGGTTAAAAACTGCATAGCCTTAGCAGCACGTTCAGGAGTTTTGGTCAACCCTTCGCGAGTAGTATCTTCACCCAAATCCTTTATAATGCTTTTGTACCTATCCTTAACATCGTCTGTTACTTTTATGTTGTACTCTTCAAACTTTCTATATGGCATTTACTAAAATTTAATAATTGTGTTTTGTAAAAATAAAATTACACAAAATAAATGAGTTGCGTTTAAACATTAGCAATCTAAGCATTAACAATTTATTGTTTTTTTTTAACGTTTGATTAGGAGTTCGGTGTAAAATTGAACCTTAGTTTTGTTTAAAACTGTAACATTCGTGTTTTTTATTGGTCTTTAAGCAAAATAATCATCAATCATACTAATCAATCAATCAATCAATCAATCAATCAAAAAATGAACCGCTACTATCTTTTTCTTTGCATGGCATTACTTTTTAATTCCGTTTATGCCCAAGACAAAAAATTCTTAAACATTAAAAGAGCTACTACTCCTCCAAAAATCGACGCTGTACTTGATGATGTTGCCTGGCAGGAAGCCGAAAAAGCTACTGATTTTGTTCAATTTAGACCAGCAATGGGAGTCGCAGAAATTGATGGAGAAAGAACCATTGTTCAAATTACTTACGATGACAATGCTGTTTATTTTGCTGCTTACATTCAGGACAAACCTGAAAACATCATGAAACAGTTCACCACTCGTGATAATTTTGGACAAGCAGATTTCTTTTTAATTTCTATCAACCCAAATAATGATGGTCAAAACGATACAGAATTTTTAGTTTTTACTACGGGAACTCAAGCTGATGCCATTGTAACATCTGATGGCAACGAAGATTGGGGTTGGAACGCTGTTTGGGATAGTGCAGTTAGAATTGTTGAAGATGGCTGGATTGCCGAATTTAAAATTCCCTATTCTGCTTTGCGATTTTCAAATCAGAAAGTCCAAACTTGGGGAATTAATTTTCATCGTAGGCATATGAGAGATAATAGGCAATACACTTGGAATCCGTTAGACCTTTCGTCAGGAAAAAAATTAGGGTTAATGCATGGCGAAGTTCGTGGTATCGAAAACATTACGCCACCAACAAGATTAGCATTTTTCCCTTTTGCTTCAGCCATCACAAGGTCTTTTGATGGTGAAAATGATAGCGAATTTAATTTCGGTATGGACGTAAAATATGGTATTACCGAAAACTTTACCTTAGATGCTACATTAATACCAGATTTTAGTCAAGCGGCTTTTGATAATGTGCAACTAAACCTTGGACCTTTTGAGCAAGAATTCTCTGAGCAACGTCAGTTTTTTACTGAAGGTATTGACTTATTTACCAAAGGAGATTTGTTTTATTCACGTAGAATTGGTAATAATCCAACAGGAAATCTTGAACCTGCCGAAAACGAAGAAATTATAGATTTTCCTTCGCAAATTAAAACCCTTAATGCTGTAAAAGTTTCTGGTAGAACCAAAAAAAGTCTTGGAATTGGTTTTTTTAATGCCATTACAGAAAAAACATACGCAACTATTGAAAATATAGATACCAACGAAACTCGCAAAGAAGTTATTGAGCCTTTATCAAACTATAACGTCTTTGTATTAGACCAACAGTTTAACGGAAATTCCTCAGTTACATTAATAAACACTAATGTTACAAGAAATGGGCACTTTAGAGATGCAAACGTAACAGGAGCCTTATTTGATATTACAGATAAAGAAAATAAGTACAATTACGAAGGCGAATTAAAAATGAGTCACCTTAATTTGGCTGAAGGCAACCAAACAGGGTTTAGTGGGCAAATTGGGTTTAATAAAGTTTCTGGAAAGTACAGATTTGGAGTTGATTATAGTATGGCTGACAAAAAATACGATATCAACGATTTAGGCATACTCTTTAGAAACAATTACAGTAATTTTTCATCTTATTTTAATTATAGAACCTTTGAGCCAAAAGGTGCTTTTAACAGAATTCAAATAAATACTTGGTTTAATTATAGACGTTTGTTCAAACCAAGTGCTTATACAGGAAAAAATATTGGGTTCAACCTTAATGGTCAAACCAAAAAATTAATGGATTTTGGCTTTAACACAAACTGGAATATTGGTAAGCAACATGATTATTGGGAGCCAAGAACTGAAGGTCGTTTTTCTACCTTTAGAGATAACATAAACATGAACATGTGGTTAGGAAGCAATAGAGCAAAAAAATTCGCTATTAGTGGCTACAATGGTATGGCAACTATGTTTGACCCAACCAGAGATGTATTTGTTCACTGGTTTGGTTTAGACCCAAGAATGAGAATTACAGACAAATTTAGTGTGAGTTACTCTTTTAACTATGAAAGAGGTCATGGTGGTCGTGGTTTTGTTGAAGAAATTGATGGTGAAATTCTTTATGGACAACGACGCCAAAAAACCATAGAAAATAGTATCTCCAGCAACTACAACTTTAACTCCTTTCATGGTTTATCTTTAACGTTTAGAAACTATTGGTCTTCTGTAGATTATGATTACGATTTGTACACAGTTCTCGAAGATGGCTCTATGGATAATACAACTGGACATAACTTGGGTAATTTAGGATACGATCCAAATATAAACTTTGGAACTTGGAACTTAGATTTACGCTATTCATGGCAATTTGCTCCAGGAAGCCAGTTAACAGCCTTGTACAGAAACTCTTTGTTTAATTTTGATACGATGTCTAAAGAAGGTTACTTTAATAGTTTAGGTACATTATTAGATCAGCCAATAGAACATATTTTCTCATTGCGAATGGTGTATTATATAGACTACAACAACATTAAAAATGTTTTTAAGAAGAAAAGTAGCTAATCATTGCGCATAAAATTTCAAAATAGTAAGTTTACATCATTATTCATGTTTTGTTAATGATTCAAGCAAAAAACATTCATAAATATTTTGATGATTTACATGTATTAAAAGGTGTAGATCTACATATTAAAAAAGGAGAGATTGTCTCTATTGTTGGTGCTTCTGGTGCAGGAAAAACAACACTTTTGCAAATTTTAGGAACCTTGGATCATGCATCGTCTAAAGAACAACCAGAGCTTAAGATAAATGATAAATCCATCATTACTTTATCTGAAAAAGAACTGGCCAAATTTAGAAACGAAACCCTTGGCTTTATCTTTCAGTTTCACCAGTTGTTACCTGAGTTTACTGCTTTAGAAAATGTGTGTTTACCAGCTTTTATAAAAGGTATTGCTAAACATGAAGCTGAAAAAAGAGCCAAAGAACTGCTTGATTTTTTAGGTTTATCGCATCGTTATAAACATAAACCTAACGAACTGTCTGGTGGTGAGCAACAGCGTGTTGCTGTAGCTAGAGCCCTAATAAATAATCCAAAAGTTATTTTTGCTGATGAACCATCTGGAAACTTAGACAGCGAAAGTGCAGAGAATTTGCATAACCTCTTTTTTAAACTACGTGACGAGTTTGGGCAAACCTTTGTTATTGTAACGCACAACACAGACTTAGCCAATATGGCTGATAGAAAACTCACTATGGTTGATGGGAAAATTTTGGATTGATTGGAGTGACGCTTATCATTTGTTTGTATAAGAATAGTGCGTGTTTAAACAACTAATTTAGCAAATACAAACCGAATAGAAAATCCTCGCAGATTATGCAAATAGGCTAATAATATTTATTCATTTGTCCATTCAATGAATTTTTTAAAAAAATCTGACCAATTATCCTTTTCAGTATTTATGTTTTTGAATCCGTGGTCGCATCCAACACAGACATTAAATGATAGGTTTTTTTTACCAAGTCGGGCAAATTCTAATGGAATCAAATAATTACTTTCAATAGGTGAACTTTCATCTTCTGTTCCTAACTGAACATAAATAGGAATATCAATTTTTACCAAATGGTTAATAGTTGGTTCGGCATAACTCCACCAACGTTTATTAGTATATTCTGTAATCTCATTTTCATTTGTAGGAACAGTATTTAATGAATCTTTAGCAATTTGTTGAAACAGTTCTATAGTTTGATTTATATTTTTTTGAGTTAAAGAATCTGATTGTTCACCTCTCAAATTAGCTTTTCTATCAAAAAGAATAAAATCAAAAAAGTCAGGCAGCGCACTACCTCCCCAAACACCAAGGTGAGTTATTCTTTTATTGACAGTGGCCAATTTTGGCGCAACAAATGCACCTTCAGAATGTCCATAAACAATAACTCTATTAAGGTCTTTAAGTAATTTATCATTAATATAATTAATGGTAGTGTCTGCTTGAAAAACGCGATAATTTAACGAATTAAGTTGATGGTATTTTTCCATATTTGGAGGGCCATCATTTTTAAAGGCTGGCGTTCCGGCATAAGAAATTATTGCATAAGCATAGTTTTCATCAAGTAAATTATAATCAGTTGGAAAGTATTGCATGTACGTGTAACCCTTAATACTTTCCTTTTTTTCTATGTTAAAGAAAGGTTCTGGTATTGGAGTTGTTCCTTGTAAATAGAGCACCAAACTTTTGGGATTACTCTCTTTTTTTGTATGCAGATAAAAACAAACACTGTCTTTTTCTAAAGGAATGACGTACTCTTTAAAGTTATATTTAGCAAGCAAAAGCTCGTTTAAAGAAGGGCTATTTTGAGCAAATGTACCATTAATTGTAAATAGTATAAGAGCGATGATTATAAAAGGCTGATTGTTCATTTCCTTTAATTATTTAAAATAAATTATGAGCGAAATTACTTTTTTTATCTTAGCATTTAAATTAAAGTTATTAACCACTTGACACACTCTGAGTTTAAAGATTTTCTAGATACCAAAGTTGAGCAATACAATAACACCACCTTTATTGAGAGCGATCCTATTCAAATTCCGCATCAATTTTTAAAAAAGGAAGACATCTAAATTTTTAATTTTTACTCGCTAAGTTCTTTATTCTTTTTACCATAAAAAATAAATGCTATTGCTATCATACTGCATAAAAGCAATGCATTATCCAAGTGTGCTAACCAATCAATTCTTGGTATTCTTGATAATGGAAAACCAACAGCTGAAATCATTAGCATTAAACCTAACCAAATAGGTATTTTCTTTTTAATTACAAACAATAATCCTAGAATTAACCAATTGAGTGGAGCAAGTGCTCCAGGAATAAAAAAAGCAACAAATGATCCTGCTCCTATTTTACCATTGAAGTGCTGAGAAGAGTCAGGAAAAGTATCCTTAAAGGCATCAATAAAAATACCATCAACTCCAAAATTGTTTCCAGCAAGGCAGCCATATACAGCAAGGAAAAAACCAAAAATTGCATACTTTGGATAATCATCTTTTATTTGATTAAACATTCCTTGAAATGCAAAAATCCAAAATAAAAATGACAAAACTTGTAATGCACCTGCTGTTGAAGTTAGAATTCCATCTATCCAATAAAATTGGCTTATTGCCAATAATATCGGAGCAACTATCATTGAAACCATCCAAAATTTTTCTTGTAACTGTGTTTTCATTTACTTAATATTTATGTGAGACAATCAATAATGAAGGGCAAAGAAATTTAACTTTTTTATCTTTGTATTTCAATGCCTTAACTAAAAAGTTATTAACTACTTGACACACTCTGAGCTTAAAGAATTCCTAGACACAAAGGTTGAGCAATACAATAACAGCAAGTTTATTGAGAGCGATCCTATTCAGATTCCGCATCAATTTTCAAAAAAAGAAGATATTGAAATTACTGGTTTTTTAACTGCAACTATAGCTTGGGGAAATAGAAAAAGTATCATTAATAATGCTAACAAAATGATGCAATTACTAGAGCAATCACCTCATGATTTTGTGTTAAATCACAAAAACAAAGACTTAGAATCCTTGCAACCATTTGTTCACAGAACTTTTAATGGACAAGATTTTATTCAGTTTATCAAAAGCCTTCATCATATTTACAAAAATCATAATGGCTTAGAAGCTGTGTTTGCCAAATATGCCAAACCAAATTCCATGCAAGAGGGTATTCATCATTTTAAAACTGTATTTTTTGAAATTCCGCATCAATCAAGAACTCAAAAACATATTAGCGATCCTTTAAAAAATTCAGCAGCAAAACGCATTAATATGTACTTAAGATGGATGGTTAGAAACGACAAAAAAGGTGTCGATTTTGGCATTTGGAAAAGCCTCTCTCCTAGCCAAATTTCTTGTCCTCTTGATGTTCACTCTGGCAATATAGCCAGAAAATTAGGATTGCTTTCCAGAAAACAAAATGATGCTAAAGCCCTTGCTGAGTTAGACACATCTCTTAGAAAATTAGATGTAAACGATCCTGTAAAGTATGATTTTGCTCTATTTGGTCTTGGAGCTTTTGAGAAATTTTAACACATAAATTAAAAGCCTTTAACTACCTTTAACACTTTAACTAAAAAACCAACCAAAATGAAAAAAATCTTTTCACTCCTACTTCTTTTTGGAGTTGTAAGTGTATTTGCGCAAAGCAGAACAATTCCAGTAGACACAATGGTTATTACAACACATAATACTACTGTTAAGGGTCAGAGTTTTTCGTATACTGCCGAAACTGGAATGCAGCCTGTTTGGAATGATAATGGTGATCCTCACGCAACACTGTACTACACCTATTACACCAGAAATAATATAAAAGATAGAGCAAGCAGACCTTTAATCATTTCATTTAATGGAGGTCCAGGTTCTGCATCTGTTTGGATGCACGTTGCTTACACAGGTCCACGTATTTTAAACATTGATGACGAAGGTTATCCTGTTCAACCTTATGGATTTAGAAACAATCCATACTCCATTATTGATGTTGCAGATATTGTATTTGTAAATCCTGTAAACACAGGCTATTCTCGTATGGTTCCTGATAAAGATGGAAAAATGCCAGATAAGAAAGAATTTTTCGGAATTAATGCAGATATTAAATACTTAGCAGAATGGGTTAATACGTTTGTATCACGCCATAATCGTTGGGAATCTCCAAAATACATTATTGGAGAAAGTTATGGTGGAACACGTGTAATGGGACTTTCAAACGAATTGCAAAGTTCTCAATGGATGTACTTAAATGGTGTAATTTTAGTGTCTCCAGCAGACTACAACGCTTATAACACAGATGGCCAACCAGAATACTCAGCTTTAGATTTGCCTTACAAAACTGCTGCTGCTTGGTATCATAAAATGTTGCCTTCCGCTTTACAAAGTAAAGATTTAACTGACGTTTTACCTGAGGTTGAAGACTATGCCATAAATTCATTATTACCTGCCATTGCAAAAGGTGGTTTTATTTCTGATGCAGAGCGTAATAATGTTGCAGAAAAGTATTCATACTATACAGGAATGAGTAAAAAAGTTATCCTACAACATAACTTAGTAGTACCAAATAATTTTTTCTGGAAAGAATTGTTACGCGATAAAACAGGACAAACTATTGGTCGTTTAGATTCAAGATATTTGGGTATTGACCGAATGGAAGCTGGCATGAGTCCAGATTACAGTGCTGAGTTAACATCTTGGCTGCACTCGTTTACTCCAGCAATAAATCACTACATCAAAACCGAATTAAAATTTGATACTGATGTAAAATACAACATGTTTGGTCCTGTTAGACCTTGGGATAATAGTGATAATGAAGTACGTGATGGATTAAGACAAGCGATGGCGTCTAATCCTTATTTACATGTGCTTAACCAATCTGGTTATTATGATGGAGCCACAACCTATTTTACAGCTAAGTACACTTTATCTCAAATTGATCCAAGTGGAAAAATGAAAGATAGAATGAGTTTTAAAGGCTACAGAAGTGGACACATGATGTATTTAAGACATGAAGATTTAATACAAGCTAACGAAGATTTAAGAGAGTTTATTAAAAAATCTTCTGCAAATGGTAAACCAGCAAAATATTAAATATGCAAAAACAATTTCTAACCTTTATTAGTGTTGGAATATTATTAATAAGCATCAATGCTTGTAAGTCTAAAACAGTAGAAACTGTGAGTTTTCTTGCAGTTCCTACTGGTTTAAATAGTTCTGAACCTAGTCTTCATAAAACCAATGATGGCAATATTTATTTAAGTTGGATTGAAAATGACAAAGATACTGTGAGTCATTTAAAATTTTCAACCCTTAAAAACAACGAATGGTCACCACCAAAAACCATTACAAAAGGCAAAGGTTGGTTTGTAAATTGGGCAGACTTCCCTTCTATCACATCTTTTGGAGAATCTAATCTTTCTGCTCACTATTTAGAGAAAAGTGCAGATGATACTTATGCTTATGATGTGAAATTAATCCAATCTACAGATAATGGAGAAACATGGAATGAAGCCTTTAAACCACATTCTGATAATACCAATACAGAACATGGCTTTGTAAGTAAAGTAGCCATTGACAAAAACAGTTATTTAGCTATTTGGTTAGATGGAAGACAAATGGCTTATGCCGAAACAGATTCCACAATTGCTGCTCAAATGACATTGAGAAGTGCTGTTTTTAATAAAAAAGGTGAACTTATTGAAGAGCATTTACTAGATAATAGAGTTTGCGATTGCTGTCAAACTGATGTAGCAATGACTGAAGAAGGTCCAATAGTTGTATATAGAAATCGCTCTGATGATGAAATGCGAGACACTTATTATGTAAAACATGTTAATGGAAGCTGGACAGAACCTAAGCCAGTATTTAATGATAACTGGAATATTACAGGTTGTCCTGTAAATGGTCCAGCAATTTCAGCCAAAGACAATATTGTTGCAGTCACTTGGTTTACAATTGCAAATAATGCTCCAAAGGTAAAAGTGGCTTTTTCAAACGATAATGGAAATACGTTTAATGCTCCAATAACCATTGCTCAAGAAACTATTATGGGACGATTAGACATAGAATTATTGGATGATGGCTCTGCAATAGTAAGTAGCATGGACAGTAAAGAAGGAGAATCTGTTATTATCTTGCAGCATATTAGGCAAGATGGAAATGTTTCTATACCATTCATAGTTTCAGAAACTGCCAATAGCAGGTCTAGTGGATTCCCAAGAATGGTTGTAAAAGATGATTTTGTTTATATGGCTTGGACATCTGTTGGTGATTATCTTGAAGTAAAATCTGCTAAAATTTTGCTAGATGCCATAAAAGAATAGTATGCAAAACCAACTTATAAGCATTCTTATTCCTTTTAAAAATACATCTGTTTTTATTGCTGAATGTTTGCAATCCATAGTAAGTCAAACTTATACCAACTGGGAAGTTAATATAGTTGATGACCATTCAACAGACAATAGTTTTTCTATTGTAAAAAGTTTTGCTGAAGAAGATTCTCGATTTCATCTTTATAAAAATTCTGGTAATGGTATTATAGACGCCTTAAAATTAGCTTACTCAAAAAGTAAAGGAGTTTTTATAACCAGAATGGATAGTGATGATATTATGGTTATTGACAAACTTGAAACCATGAGCAACGATTTAAATGCTCATGGTAAAGGTCATGTTGCTTTGGGTTTAGTAAAATATTTTTCAGATGAAGGTATTAGTGATGGCTATAACAAATACCAATCATGGCTTAACAGACTTACAAAGCAAGGAATTAACTATTCAGAAATCTTTAAAGAATGTGTTATTGCTTCACCTTGTTGGATGGTTTATAGAGATGATTTTGAAAGATGTGGAGCTTTTAATTATGACTTATATCCTGAGGATTATGACTTGGTTTTTCGTTTTTATAAACATCAATTAAAATGTATTCCATCTACAAAATTACTGCATTATTGGAGAGATTACAGTTATAGAACGTCAAGAACGCAAAACAATTATTCCCACGACATGATGCTTGAACTAAAGCTTCATTATTTTATACAATTGCATCTTAATAAAGAAAAAACATTAGTGATTTGGGGAGCTGGACACAAAGGAAAATATGCTGCTAATTATTTAATTGAACATCAAGTAAGTTTTATTTGGATTTGCGATAACCCAAAAAAAATTGGCAAGCATATTTATGACCAAGAACTTCATGATTTTAAACACTTAGAAAGTATAAAAAATCCTCAGAGCATTATTACAGTTGCAAACCCAAAAGCACAAAAAGAAATAAAAGCTTACTTGAATGCCCAAAAAATGGAGTCGATGGTCGATTATTTTTTCTTTTGTTAGAAGATTAGTTCAAAAAGTTAAAATTCTCCGAACACGTTTTAATTTATCTATTCGCATTTTCTATATTTGACAAATCAATTATTGGAATGCAGTTTAAACACCCAGAACTTCTTTACGCTTTACTCCTGCTCCTAATTCCAATTATTGTACACTTATTTCAGCTTAGACGTTTTCAAAAAATAGATTTTACCAATGTTGCTTTTTTAAAAAGTGTAACGATTCAAACACGAAAAAGTTCGCAACTCAAAAAGTGGCTCACACTTATTACAAGATTATTGCTTTTGGCAGCTATTATTTTGGCTTTTGCTCAACCTTATTTTACAAAAGGCGATGCTTTAAAGCTAAAAACAGAAACGGTTATTTATCTTGATAATTCTTTTAGCATGCAAGCCAAAGGTGCACAAGGTGAATTGCTAAAACGTGCTGTGCAAGATATTCTGGAAGCCAATTATGATAACAAAACTGTAAGCATTTTTACCAATAACAAAACGTTAAAAAACAGTAATTCTAAAACCATTAGAAATGAGCTGTTACAATTAGATTACAGTGCAAATCAGTTGGATTACAATGCAGTAATCTTAAAAGGAAAAGGCTTATTTAGTAAAGATAACAGTACTCAGAAAAACCTATTGATGGTTTCCGATTTTCAGCAATTGGATAATACTTTCGAAATTCAAGCTGATAGTTCTATTAGTATCAATCTACTTCAACTAAAACCTGTAAATACAAATAATGTTGGCATAGACAGTTTGTATATTTCTAAAGTGAATGCTACAAACATTGAGCTCACTATAAACTTAAATGGTACAAAGGCTGCACTTGAAAATTTACCTGTTTCGCTTTTCAATGGAGAAAATTTGGTAGCTAAATCATCAGTGAGCAATACCAACAAAACAAGCACAAGTTTTAGCATTCCAAATAATGCAAAAATAAATGGCAAAATTACTATTGATGATGCTAGTCTTCAATTTGATAATACCTTGTTTTTTAATATCAATGAACGGTCAAATATTAATGTTCTTGCCATAAACGAAGCTGATGATAATTATTTAAAACGAATTTTTACTGATGATGAATTTGCTTTGCAAAGTGTTGCAGCTAATCAGCTAAATTTTAATGATATATCAAAACAGAATTTAATAGTGCTCAACGAGTTAAAATCCATACCTATTTCATTGTCAAACGCTTTACAAAGTTTTACTAAAAATGGAGGATTTGTGCTTATTATTCCTGCTATTGGTGCTGATATAAACTCTTATAATCAAGGTTTATCAGCAATTAGTAATGCTTCTCTAAGCAATGAAACCGTTTCTGATAAAAACATTACCTCCATTAATTTTTCACATCCAGTTTTTGATGCTGTGTTCGATAAACAAATATCTAATTTTCAATATCCAATAGTGCACAATTTTTATACATTGAATGCTCCTGAAAGTGCTATTTTAAATTTTGAAGACAATAAGCCATTTTTGGTTCAGAGTGAGAATACCTACATCTTTGCTGCTTCATTAAATGCTAATAATTCCAATTTTATGGATTCACCATTAATCGTTCCAACTATTTACAACATTGGAAGGCAAAGCTTAAAATTACCTAAACTGTACTACCATATTGGCGAAACTAACACCTTTGATGTAAACACAACCATGCCACAAGACGCCATTTTAAAGTTAAAGCATGATGATGTTGAAATCATTCCACAGCAGCAAACTTTTTCTAATAAAGTTACCATCACAACCAACGAAGCTCCAGAATTAGCGCAGACTTATGCCATTATAAAAAATAACGAAACTATAGAGCATATAAGCTATAATTACAATCGTTCTGAAAGTGATCTAAACTATCAGGATTTAAGCCAAATAAAAAATGTAAGAGTTAGTAATTCTTTACCACAATTACTTACAGATATAAAAAGTGACAACAATAATAATGCGCTATGGAAATGGTTTGTTATTTTTGCATTGTTGTTTCTAATCATTGAAATGCTCATCTTAAAATATTTTAAATGAACGTACTTATAAAATCAGCCACTATTATTGACGCGAAGAGTGATTATCATAATAAAAAGCAAGATATTTTGGTTGAAAAAGGAGTCATAGTAAATATTGCCAATTCCATTAAAAATCTTAAAAATTATCGCGAAATAAAACTAGATAATCTCCACATTTCACAAGGTTGGTTTGATAGTAGTGTTTGTTTTGGAGAACCAGGATTTGAAGAACGCGAAACTATTTTTAACGGACTTAAAGTAGCTGCAAAATCAGGTTTTACAGCTGTGGCTATTAATGCCAATACCAATCCTGTAATTGACACCAATTCTGATGTGACTTTTTTAAAGAGCAAAGCTAAAAACAATGCAGTTACATTATTACCAATTGGAGCTTTAACTAAAGAAAGTAAAGGCACTGAATTAGCAGAACTGTTTGATATGAAAACAGCTGGAGCTGTAGCTTTTGGAGACTACAAAAAAGCACAATCCAACCCAAATCTCATGAAAATTGCTTTGCAATATGCCAGTACATTTAATGGTTTGGTTTGCTCCTTTCCCCAAGAAAATGCTATCGCTTTAAATGGAGTCATGAATGAGCATATTACGAGTACCTCAATTGGTTTAAAAGGAATTCCTGCTCTGGCTGAAGAGCTTCAAATAGTAAGAGACTTATTTTTATTAGAATATACCAACGGAAAATTACATATTCCAACAATTTCAACTGCAAAATCTGTAGAACTTATTAGAGAAGCTAAAAAGAAAAAATTAGATGTAACTTGCAGTGTTGCCATACACAACTTATTGTTTACTGATGAAAACTTAACCAGTTTTGATACCAATTTCAAAGTGACTCCACCACTCAGAACTCAACAAGATATTGATGCTTTAATTTTAGGGTTAAAAGACGGAACTATTGATATGGTAACTTCAGACCATAATCCTTTAGACATCGAATTAAAGAAAATTGAGTTTGACTATGCAACTCCAGGAACTATTGGTTTAGAGTCTGCTTTTGGAGCATTAAATAGTATTTTTTCGGCTAAAACAGCAATAAAATTCTTAACTAAAGGAAAAGAGCGTTTTGGACTTGAAACATCAAGCATCAATAAAGGCAATAAACTCAATGCAACCCTATTTAATCCTGATGGCAATTATACGTTCTCAAAAAAAGAGATACAATCTAAATCTAAAAACAGTATTTTTGAAGGACACACCCTAAAAGGCAAAGTCTACGGAATTATAAATAATAACCAAATTCAATTATAGAATAAAATGGATCAAAACACAATTGAAGAAGGAAAAACAAATGCTATTATTGGCTACTTGACCATAATTGGTACTATTATCGCCTTCTATTTGAATAATGATAAGAAGAATGAATTTACCAGTTTTCATGTTCGTCAAGCTTTAGGCTTATGGCTTACTTTTTTTGCTTTAGGATACATTATTGGTGGTTTTGATAGCTGGTTTGTTACATTGGGATGGTACATGTTTTTTGGAGTCCTTTTTATTTATGGCTTTATGACAGCTGTCACTGGTCGTGCTGAACCTACTCCAATTTTAGGTAAATTCTATCAAAAATTATTTGCAAATTTAGGTAACTAAATTTCATGAAAAGCCTTTCACTCTATCACATTACAAGACCATCTTCTTTAAAAGAAGATGCTCCAGTTTTAATCATGTTTCATGGTTATGGAAGTGACGAAAATGATTTATTCTCGTTTGCTTCTGAACTTCCAAAAGAATTATTTATTATTTCGGTAAGGGCACCTTACCCTATGCATCCTTTTGGCAATGCTTGGTATGCGATTAATTTTGATGCTGAACAAAATAAGTGGAGTGACGATAAGCAAGCCAAAGCATCAAGAGATAAAATCTCGCATTTTATTGATGAAGTCATTAACTATTATCCAATAGATAAAAACAAAGTTAGTCTATTAGGTTTTAGCCAAGGAACAATATTGAGTTACTCTGTAGCATTAAGTTATCCTGAAAAAGTAAAGAATGTAATTGCTTTAAGTGGTTATATTAACTTAGACATCATTACTGATGGTTTTGAAAATAAAGACCTAAGCAACTTAAACTTTTATTGTTCTCATGGAAGTGTAGATCAGGTTATTCCCATTGAATGGGCAAGACGAACTCCTGAAATTCTTAACAAGTTAAAAGTTAAGCATGTTTATGAAGAATTTCCTGTAGGTCATGGAGTTGCTCCTCAAAATTTTTATGCTTTCAAAGATTGGTTGTCTGAAAAGATTTAATAGGAATCTGGTGGATACATAAACGATTCTACCAACTTAAATTTTAGCTCTTTTTTATCTATTATTTCGTAAGTAATAAACAATTCTCCCCAATATTTTCCATCAGAAAAATCGGCTAAAATCCACTTATGGTTCAATAACCTTACTTTATTTATAAGCATTCTACCATCATTCATAGATTCATAAGGAACAAGTGGATGCTCACCTTTAACCTCATTTAGCCTGTAAATTTCATCTTTTATAAAAGGAATTAATTCAGATGTATCATAACCATCTCGTTCAAAATAGCTTAAAGCATCGTCATTGTTCTCTAAGTTAAAATACATTAAATCAAGTACTTCACTATGTAAAGACATGATGGAATCTTTATAAGCCTCTTCCCTTTCATCAGCAACTTTTAATTTCTTTTCATAAGATTCTAATACATTTTTTGAGTTTACATATTGAAACAGTACCAATAACAAAGCAAAAATAAATAGGTAAAGAAAGATTTTACTTTTCATAAAGTTTAGGTTATAAGTTTAATTCTAAAGTATCGTAGGCTAAAAAAACGTTTTTAGGAAGCATTTGTTGTACTTCATCATGAAATCCCAATTTATGACTTATATGTGTTAAATAAGCTTTTTTAGGATTAACAAGCTTAATAAAATCAAGAGCTTCTTCAAGGTTAAAATGCGATTGGTGTGGTTCTATACGTAAAGCATTAACTACCAATACATCAAGATTTTTAAGTTTTACCAACTCGACTTCTTCAACAGTTTTTACATCAGTTAAATAAGCAAAATTCTTAAATCTGTATCCAAAAACTTGCAATTTATCATGATAAACATTGATAGGAAGCACATTGAGGTTTCCTAACAAAAAAGGTTCGTTTTTAATTTCATGCGTTGATACACTTGGAGCTCCATGATAACGATTTACAGTCTCAAAAATATAGGCAAATCGTTCATAAAAAGCTTTTAAAACGCGCTCATGAGCATACAATGGTAAAGGACCTTGCATAAAACAGAAAGGTCTAATGTCGTCTAATCCTGCAACATGGTCTGCATGTTCGTGTGTAAAAAGAATACCATCAATTTTAGTGCAATTAGCTCTTAACATTTGGTATCTAAAATCAGGTCCACAATCCACCACAAAAGCATAGTCATCCCATTCAACCAAAATAGATACTCGTAAGCGCTTATCTTTTTTATTAGTACTTAAACAAACTGGATGATTACTACCAATAATAGGTATGCCTTGAGAAGTTCCTGTGCCTAAAAACGTAACTTTCAAATGTGTTAATTTTACAACAAAAATAGGGTTTATTTTTTTCTTTGCGTGTGTAATTTAATACCTTTGTTACTTACTATAAATTCAACATATTATAAATGGAAATTACCCTTAAAGGCGATATGGTTATCGAAAATGTGCCATCTATTAAACAGAAAGCACTTAGAATAAATTTAAACGATAATATTTATGGGACTTTTGCTGAAATTGGAGCAGGTCAAGAAACTGTAAGGCAGTTTTTTAGAGCAGGTGGAGCATCCAAAACAATTGCGAAATCCATGTCTGCTTACGATAAAGATTTTAGTGACGCCATTTATGGGATTGAAGACGATAAACGCTATGTTACCGAAGCTCGATTAAGAAAAATGCTTAATCATGAAATTGGTTTAATTGAAGAGCGTATTACACGAGAAAAACATCCTAATAAAATTTTCTTTTCGTTTGCAAACACAGTTGCCACTATTGATTTTGCTAAAAAATACAAAGGCCATGGTTGGGTTGGTATTAAGTACCAATTAGAACCTGACCAAGATTACAATGACATTATACTGCATTTGAGGTTTAAAGAAAATGATGCGAGACTTCAACAAGAAACTTTGGGTATTCTTGGAACCAATTTAATATATGGTGCTTTTTACAAATACAATGAGCCAAAAAAACTGTTGCGTTATTTATATGACCATTTAGACAAAGACCAACTGGAAATAGATACTATTAACTTTTCGGGACCAGTTTTTGAGAATGTTGATAACCGATTAATGAGTTTACAGCTTGTTAAAAATGGTATGACTGATGCTGTAATGTTTGCTCCAGATGGTAATAATGTTTTACCAGCCAGAGTTTTATATAAAAAGAACATTCTCACTTTACGTGGAAGTTTTAGACCTGTTACTAAAGTTAATATGGACATGTATGAGAAATCATACAGTATGTTTTTAAAAGAAAATAGAGTCGATCCTGAAAACACTCAAGTAATTTTTGAAATCACACTTTCTAACTTAAGAGCTGAAGGAGAAATTGATGAGCAGGACTTTATGGATAGAGCTCGTTTACTATGCTCATTAGGGCAAACTGTATTAATTTCTAATTTTCAGGAATATTATAAACTGGTTGAATATTTCTCACAATACTCTAAAAGTAGAATGGGATTAGCCATGGGAGTAAATAACCTTGTAGATATTTTTGACGAAAAATACTATCGCCATTTAAGTGGTGGTATTCTTGAGGCTTTCGGTAAATTATTCTTTAAAGATTTGCGTGTTTACTTGTATCCTATGCAAAACGATGATGGAACAGTTACAAATAGCGAAAACCTTAAAGTTCACCCAAGAATGAAAGAGTTGTACAAGTTCTTTAAATACAATGGAAAAGTGGTTGATATAGCTGATTACGACCCAAATATCCTTACCATTTTCTCGAGAACAGTTCTTGGCATGATTGCAAATAATGAAGAAGGATGGGAAGAAATGCTTCCTGAAGGTGTTGCCGAATTAATTAAACAACAAAGCTTGTTTGGTTGCGAAACAGAAGAAGTTCTTTATAACGAAGACGAAGACTAAATAAAAAAGCGACCAAATGGTCGCTTTTTTTTATAGCTCTAATATTTGAGCTGCATGATGTTTTGTTTTCACTTTATCAATAACATGTGAAATAATTCCATTTTCATTGATAACAAAAGTTATTCTATGAATACCATCAAAAGTTCTTCCCATAAATTTCTTTTTACCCCAAACTCCAAAGGCATTAATTACTTTTTTATCAACATCTGCCAATAAAGGGTAAGGAAATGAAAATTTGTTTCTAAAATTAGATTGTTTCTTTTCAGTATCTGCACTTACACCAAGTATTTCATAACCATTATCCTGAAGTTCACTATAATGATCGCTCAAACTACAAGCTTCAAGCGTGCAACCAGGAGTATTTGCTTTAGGATAAAAAAACACAACCAATTTTTTTCCTTTATAATCACTTAGCCTAATAATGTTTCCATCTTGGTCGTTAGCTTCAAAATTTGGTGCCTTATCTCCTACTTTTAATGTGTTCATATTTATTAACTTTGATTTTTTTTACAAAGATACACCAATGACCAAGCAAGAAAAAGTAGATTTTGTTATAAATACCTTAAATAAATTATATCCAGAAATCCCCATTCCGTTAGATCACAAAGACCCTTATACATTACTAATAGCAGTACTTATGTCTGCTCAAAGTACAGATGTTCGTGTAAACCAAATAACACCATTGCTATTCGCCAAAGCAGATAATCCTTACGATATGATAAAATTAAGTGTTGATGAAATTAGAGACATCATTAAACCTGTTGGTTTATCTCCAATGAAAAGTAAAGGTATTTATGGACTATCTAAAATCTTGATTGAAAAACACAATGGTAAGGTGCCTCAAAGCTTTGAAGCTTTAGAAGCATTACCAGCTGTAGGACATAAAACAGCAAGTGTAGTCATGTCTCAAGCCTTTGGTGTGCCTGCGTTTCCAGTAGATACTCATATACATAGACTTATGTATAGATGGAATTTGAGCAATGGAAAAAATGTGGTTCAGACAGAAAAAGATGCCAAACGAATATTTCCAAAAGAACTTTGGAATGGTTTGCACTTGCAGATTATTTGGTATGGAAGAGAATACTCTCCTGCCAGAGGCTGGAATCTTGAAAAAGATATTATTACTAAAACAATTGGACGAAAGTCTTTAATAAAAGAGTATATGAAAGCATAAAGCCAAGTTTCATCTACTCAATAAAAATTTAAGAAAACAAACATGAACATTAAACTTTTAACGTGTGTATTTCTGGCATTTGGACTTACAAGTTGTAATTCGACGCCAAAAGAAAATAAGATAGAAAAAGTAGAAAACTATCCAGACACAAAAATCATTGGAGCAATGAGAAACGTTATGTGGAAAGGCGAATTAGATAGCAGTATTAACCTTGACACAATTACAAACAAAAATGGACTTTATGGACTTGGTCCAGTAAGTTATTTAAAGGGTGAATTACTCATTAATAATGGAAAAAGCTTTGTCTCAAAAGTGACATCTAACTCTACAATGATTGTAGAACAAACGTTTGAAACCTCTGCACCATTTTTTGTTTATACAAACATAACAGAATGGAACGAGGTTAATATACCATCTAAAACAAAGACAATTAAGGATTTAGAGAAGTTTGTTGACGAGAAAACATTAAAATTAAAAAGACCTTTTGCTTTTAAATTAATCGGACGAGTATCAAGTGCGATTATTCATATTCAAAATTTACCTGAAGGAACAAAAGTATCTTCACCTAATGAAGCACATCAAGGGCAAACTAATTACAATATTCAAAACGAAGACGCAGAGATAATTGGATTTTTTTCAACTGAACATAAAGGAATTTTTACGCATCATGACTCATTTTTACATATGCACTTAATTACAAAAGACGAAAGTAAAATGGGACATTTAGACAAATTAGAAATTGGTGAAATGAAATTGTATTTACCTAAGAAATAAAAATTACCTCTAACAAGGTAACTAAAACAAAAAAGCCTTAATTATAAAAATCAAGGCTTTTTTTCGCCAAAGTTTAGTTTAGAAGCGCTTCAAACTTTAATTTACTTTTACTACAATTTATAACACTTAAAGCTTGAGAAAAATTTAGAAGAAAATTAACCGTTTCTTCCTTCGGTTTTAATGTTTCAGAATGTTTAGATTTTTCAATGTAAAGTTTTGCCATTTAATTAATTTTTGGTTTTTATTTATAATTGAACGTAGCAAAACTTTATTTATTGTATGATTTAAAAAATTAATTTGTTAAAACTATATTATGCTTATCAATAACCTTTCTTAAGTTAATAAGCGCATAACGCATTCTGCCTAAAGCAGTATTAATGCTAACACCTGTTTTGTCAGATATTTCCTTAAAACTCAAATCGTTATACATACGCATTATTAAAACTTCTTTTTGGTCTTCTGGAAGCTCTTCAATTAAACGTCTTACATCGTCTTCAACCTGTGATTTAATAATACTTCTTTCTGCATTTAGTGATGAATCACTAAGCACAGAAAAAATATCAAAATCTGAGCTGTTGTCAAATTTAGGCATACGATTATTCTTTCTAAAGTGATCAATAACCAAATTGTGTGAAATACGCATAACCCAAGGCAAGAATTTACCCTCTTCATTATATTTTCCAAGTTTTAAAGTTCGGATAACTTTAATAAATGTATCCTGAAAAATATCTTCAGTGATATCTCTATCAAAAACTTTTGAGTAAATAAAACTATAAATCTTTTGCTGATGTCTGTTAATTAAAACAGAAAGTGCGTTTTCATCACCTTTAATGTAGTTGCTTACCAAAACAGCATCTGTAATAAGTTCTCTTTTCATATCATTACTTTTAATACACAAAATAGTTTTGTGTTTGGGGATTAAAATTTAAAAAGTAATGTTATGTAATAGGCTAATAGTTTAATTTGCTGTTTAATACAAAGTCAAATATAACAACAATCGTTCCTAAAATGCAAAAAGAATTTGCTTTTTTTAACAATTTAACATAATTACACTTCACTTTTATTGCTGAAATACTTATAGTATCTTTGTAAGATTATTTTGGAAAACTACTGATGAATACTGACATTTTAGACAAAAACCCTAAGTCAAACATCCTTATAAAAGGCGCAAAATTGCACAACCTAAAAAATATTAATGTTGCAATTCCGAGAAATAAATTAGTGGTTATTACAGGTTTATCAGGTTCTGGTAAGTCAAGTTTAGCGTTTGACACTTTGTATGCAGAAGGACAAAGACGCTATGTAGAAAGCCTTTCAAGTTATGCAAGACAGTTTTTGGGAAGACTTAACAAACCCAAAGTAGATTATATTAAAGGTATAGCTCCAGCTATTGCTATTGAGCAAAAAGTAAACTCAACCAATCCACGTTCAACAGTTGGTACAACTACCGAAATTTATGACTACCTTAAATTATTGTTTGCCAGAATTGGTAAAACTTACTCACCAAAATCTGGTGAAGAAGTAAAGAAAGATTCTGTTTCAGACGTCATAAATCATGTTAAAACTCTTAAAGAGGGTGAAAAACTCCTCCTCCTTTCTCCTATTCATCTTGAAGAAGGCAGAAATATGGACCATAAACTTAAAGCTTTAAATCAGCAAGGTTATGCTCGTGTTAAAGTAAATAATGAGGTTAAGCGCATTGACGATGTAATAAATGAAGGTGAAAATATTCAATTGGTTGTAGATAGAATTGTTATTAAGCATGAGGAAGATTTTTACAACCGCTTGGCTGATGCCATACAAATGGCATTTTTTGAAGGCAAAGGCGAATGTTATATCGAAAAACTTTCAGATAACTCATTAAGACACTTCAGTAATAAATTTGAACTGGATAATATTAAATTCTCAGAGCCAAACATCCATTTGTTCAGTTTTAATAATCCTTATGGTGCTTGTCCAAAATGTGAAGGTTATGGAGATGTTATTGGTATTGATGAAAATTTAGTGGTACCAAACACAAGCTTATCCATTTATGACAATGCCATTTTTGCTTGGCGAGGCGAAAGCATGAGTTGGTATCGCGATCAATTGATAAATAATTCGCATAAGTTCGATTTTCCAATTCATAAGCCTTATTTTGAGTTAACTACTGAACAAAAACAGCTCATTTGGGATGGCAATGAGTATTTTGAAGGTTTAAACTCCTTTTTTGAAGAGTTAGAAGCCAAAGCCTATAAAATTCAAAATAGAGTCATGTTATCTCGTTACAGAGGCAAAACAAAATGTAATGCTTGCAAAGGAAAACGCTTAAGACCTGAAGCCAATTATGTGAGAGTTGCTAATGCAACAATTACAGATTTAGTTGAAATGCCTTTAAAAAAATTAAGCACCTTCTTCAAACAGTTTGAACTTAACGATTATGATGCAAAAGTTGCCAAACGTTTACTGGCTGAAATAAACAACAGACTTTCATTTTTAACAAATGTTGGTTTAGATTACTTAACCCTAAACAGAAAATCAAACACGTTATCTGGAGGTGAAAGCCAGCGTATTAATTTAGCAACTTCTCTCGGTAGCAGTCTTGTTGGCTCAATGTATATTTTAGACGAACCAAGTATTGGGCTTCATCCTCGTGATACAGAACGTTTAATAACAGTTTTAAAATCACTTCGCGATTTGGGCAACACAGTTATAGTGGTCGAGCATGACGAAGATATTATGGCACAAGCTGACGAAATTATCGATATTGGTCCTGAAGCTGGAACTTTTGGTGGTAATGTTGTAGCAACAGGAAGTTACAATGATATTCTCTCATCAAATTCTCTAACTGCAAAATACTTAAATGGTTCTCTAAAAATAGAAATCCCAAAACAACGTAGAACATCAAAATATTACATTAATTTAAAAGGAGCAAGAGAACACAATCTTAAAAATATTGATGTAACATTTCCATTAGGAATGCTCACTGTTGTGACAGGAGTTTCAGGAAGTGGGAAAAGCACATTGATTAAAAAAATATTGTATCCTGCTCTTTTAAAAGAAATAGGAAGTTATGGTGATAAACCTGGAGACTTTACCTCTATCTCCGGAAATTTTAGTAATGTAAAACATATAGAATTTGTAGATCAAAACCCAATTGGTAGATCATCTCGCTCAAATCCTGTGACTTATATTAAGGCTTATGACGATATTAGAGCCTTGTTTTCAAAGCAAAAATTGAGTAAAATTAGAGGTTATCAAGCTAAACATTTTAGTTTTAATGTTGATGGTGGACGTTGTGAAACCTGCAAAGGTGAAGGCGAAGTCACTATCGAGATGCAGTTTATGGCAGATGTGCATCTGGAATGTGAAACCTGTAAAGGCAAACGCTTTAAAAAAGAGGTTTTAGAAGTCACTTTCAAAGATAAGTCTATTGACGATATCTTAAACTTAACCATTGATGATGCTGTAGCTTTTTTTGAAAAACATGGAGAATCTAAAATAAAAAACAAACTGCAACCACTTCAAGATGTTGGATTGGGTTACGTTACGCTTGGTCAAAGTTCTTCAACACTTTCTGGTGGCGAAGCACAACGAATTAAATTAGCAACATTTTTAGGCAAAGGAAACACTAAGGAAACGGCTTTATTTATCTTTGATGAACCAACCACTGGACTTCATTTCCACGATATTAAAAAACTATTGAAATCCTTTAATGCATTGATAGACAAAGGTCATTCAATTATTGTTGTTGAGCATAATCTTGAGCTTATTAAATGTGCTGATTATATTATTGATTTAGGTCCAGAAGGTGGCGAAAATGGTGGTTCGCTTATGGCTACTGGAACTCCTGAAGAAATCACAAAGATTAAAGAATCTTTTACAGGACAATACTTAAAAGAAAAGCTTTAATAAAATAAAAAAGCAAGTCCTAACATTATAGTTACTGCTACAGGCAAAACAAACATCATATATATAAAACTTGTTATACTTGCCTTAAAAAAGCTAATAATAAAGCCTTGCTGATAAAATGTTCGCATGGCAAAAACCAAATAGAAAAAGGTAGACATTATAATGAGCCAATCTATCCAATCTGGAATATCTACCACTAAATAATTGAATGCCAAAACTATACTCATAGTAACAAACAAAAAGGAAAAATAATAAAAGCTGAATACTAAATGGTGCGCAAAAGTGCCTCGTCTCCAAAAAAATACTTTTAAAATCAATGCAAAAATTGGTAATAAAACAAACAAGGAAATTGGTATACTGTCAAATAAAGCTTGTAAAATACCACCTCCTTTATTTTTGTGGAATTTTATAACCTGTCTATAAAATGTCTTTTTTAGAAAACCTACATCATCTTCCATTCCAACTGCTTTTAATTGCTCTTTTTCAGATGCGCCTACAAGAATCAATGAATCCAACTTTTCCCTATCATATCCAAATGAAAAATTGTTTTTTACACTTTGAGGCCTTGAAACTGCAGTAAAAACTGAGTCCAATTCTTGTTGTTCTTGTTCAGATAATCCAGACATTAAGCCTTGGTTTTTAAAAGATTCATTCAGTTTTTTAACTGTTGTTGAGTCTATTGGACTCATATTTACTGAATCTTTTTCAACAGTTTCAAAGCCTTTTTTTAATGCTTTATCTACATCTGAGTTATACTCGCGTATTTTAAAAGAAAATAAAAAGAAAAAAACCACCGAAATGAACAAATACATCTGAGCAGGATGCAAATACATCAACCGCTTACCACTAACAAATCGTTTTGCTAAAACTCCTGGTTTAAAAACCAATGGAATAAAACTCCTGAAAAATCTGGCATCAAATGAAAAATAATTGGCAATAGTGTTATAAAATAACACGCCAACTGTTAGCTTGTCGTTTGCTTGTTGACCGCAATGTGGACAAAATTTAAACTCAACATTGTGAGTTTTCTCGCAATTCTGGCAAATTATACTATTAGGTTCTAAAGTAAAATCCTCTATGTTTTCTTTATCAGAAGTTTTACTTAATTCCTTATTATTTTCCATTTAACAATGATTGGTTTTGCATAAAAATAATACATTTTAATCTTATCATTAATTATTATTATCCAATTACCTTTCAAAAAATACATAGAAGCTCTGATAATTATTCTAATTTTTTATTATTAAATTGATTTTCAATTAATTAAACTAAGCATGTTTTTTTTGGCACGCTGTTTGTATTTAAGAAAACGTGTTCAATCTTAAAACAAACAATTATGAAAAAATTAGGAACTTTTATAGCAGTATTTCTCCTGACAGGAGTAGCTGCTTTAGCAACCACAACCAGTAAAACTGGTAGACATTTTTATGATAGAGGTTATGGCAATTCTTTCATATTTGTGGAACAAGGTATAGAATTTGCCATATTCCCTGATGGTCAATTTGACTTCAATGTAGAGCGTTATGGCCCAAATTTTGGTGCTTATGCAGATTTTGGTGGTGTTAGTATTAGCTTTAACTCTGGATATAGTTACGATGCTTATGTACAGTATGACGACTTTGGAGCAGTAATACAAATTGAGAATGTACCAATTTTTTATGATTACTATGGTCGTATTGTTCAAGCTGGAAATGTTCATATTAGATATAACAATTTTGGTCGAGTAGCAAGAGTTGGTGGCTTATATGTTCACTATAACAGATTTAATGTATTTACTCACTATACAGGATTTATTAACGTGTACAATAGGTATTATGTTTACAGACCTTGGCATAGATACTATGCAATTCCAGTAGTTACCTCTTGTATTGTTTACAACAGACCTTATAGACAGTATTATACTCCAATAAGACATACATATTACAGACCATATAGAGATAATTACAGACCAAATGTGTCTTATAGTAGCAGCAGAAGAGACACAAGAGTTACAAATACAAATAGACGAAGCGATAGATACATACAAAGTAAAGATGGAAGACGCGACAGCAGATTGGCAGACAACTCAAGAAACACTTCAAGAAGAAACCAATCTGGTAATGTAACATCAAGACGAGTTGAAACCAAACGCCTTGATGAAAGAAAAACAATAAATAGATCAGTAGATAGACGAAATGAAGGCAAAAAGCAAGAAGTAGGCGTAAGAGGTACAAGAACTGTTGAAAAAAAATCGACACCTACAAAACGTGTTGCAAAAACAACACCAAACAGAAAAACGAATTCTGTAAGCAAACGCTCTATAGATAACAATAAATCTCAGCGTGTAGCAAAATCTACACCTCAAAGAAGTACCACTTCAAGATCTTCAGGTTCTACAACTAAAAGATCAAGAGGTAGACAACAATAAACATAATTTTGGTTGGTTAGTTAGGAAGTCCTGCAAGTCGTATGCCTCAAAGCACCTTGCGGGATTTTCCGTTTTATTAGGCTGTAAACTTCTTTAAAAATTTATCAAACAACAAGGTTATGTCTTCAGATAAATTCATTCTATAAACAAGCAAAGCATAACCTAAGCCAATTAGCAATGATTTTATTGAAATATTAATAATTGGGTGAAATGGAAAATCCAAAAAATAGAAAATTCCTGAAAAAGCCACAATTATAATCAATGTTTTTAAAGTATTAAGGCAAAACGGAGACATCTTAAATTTATAATATACAAAACCAACTTTAGCAGCATTATATATTACAATAGACATAAATGTTGCAAATCCTGCTCCATTAATTCCATATTTAGGAATTAAAAGAATATTAAAAAGCACAGTCATTATTGCCAATAATACTCCTAATGCCAAAACGACTCTGTAATAATCACTATTGAACAAAATAGCATTGTTGTTACCAATAATATTATCAGATAACTTTGCAATACTTATTAAAAGTACAACAAATAAACCTCCAGCATAATCAGGTGGAATTAATAAATATAACTGTTTGATGTTCAAAATAATCAATAAGAAAATAAGACCACTGATAATAAATAGGTTAAGAGAACTTTTTTTGTATAAATCGTGTAACCCTTCCCTATTCTTTTCATTTAAAAATTTAGCAGTAATAGGATTGGTAATTTGGTGCATACTTCTTGAAGGAACACCAATAACAGTAGCAATATAAATGGCAACTCCATAATAAGCCACTTTTTCTATTTCTATAAACTGACCTATCATAAACTTATCAACCTCCAAAATGATGTTGGCAACTGAACCAGCAAGAATAATAATTGCCGAATATTTAAAAACCGCAACCATATTGGGAAATTTACCTAAACGAAACATTGGGCGTCTAACATAAAACGCATACAACATCATTAAAAGGGTTCTTAGCACATAAACTCCAACAACTGCATACACAAAAGTTTCAATATCTATAACTTTAAAATATAAACAAAACAGCATAATGGCTATGCCAATTCTGTGAGACACTTCCATTAAAAAATTACCAATTACGCTATTCATGTGCACCTTAGTCCATGCATAAAACACTTCAAAATATGAAAATGCTATGGCAGAAACATATATAAGCCAAACATAATCTTTTACTATTGGGTTTCTTCTTGATAAAAATTCGCTTATGCTTTCAAAACAAAAATGACCAATTAAGCCTAATGGAACTGCAATAAATAATGGTAAAAGAAGCATCCATGTTAAAAAGCTATTGATGTTGTTTCTTGTTTTGTATGAAGAGTAAAACTTTATTATAGTGTTATGAGCGCCAAAAGCCAATAATGGCATCATAACATAAGCAGTAGAAAGAATGTACATTACAAGACCATAATAGGCCTCAGACATAAATTTTGTGTACAGAAATAAGGTGTTTATAGCACCTATACCAAAACCTAAATAGGTCGTAATTGTGTTTTTAAGTGTTTGGTTTTGTACAATTCCCATTTTACTGCAAATTGTTTATTAGTTCAGCGAGTTTTGAAGTCAAAGTCTTCCTATTGTATTGTTGCAACCCAATAGCATTGCTTTTTAAGTGTCCAGTTCTAAAAGCTTCAAACATATCCAAAATGGCTTCTTTAATAGCTTCATGGTCACTATATAAAAAGTAGTTTCCCGTATTTGTGTTTCTTAAAATTTCTGAAACATCCGAACCTTTTGGACCAAATGCTAAAATTGGTCTACCTGAAACCATATACTCAAATAATTTACCTGGAATAATACACTTGGTGTCTTCTGAATCTATTTCAATAAGCAGCAAAACTTGTGATTGTTTTTGGTACTTAATGGCTTCCTCATGAGATACGTAGCCTTTTAGACTAACATATTGCGAAAGATTATGTTGTTCTATACTTTTTAAAACTCCTTCGCTTACAACACCTATAAAGTTGAGCTGAAACATAGAGGCAAAAACTTTATTTTCAACAACAAGCTCATTTAAAGCTTTCCAAAGCACTACAGGGTTTCTATCAGATAATAAAGACCCAATGTGAGCCAAAGTAAACTTATTATCCAGTTTAACATTTTCAATAGAATGGTAATCATAACCATTGGTAATCACTTCAATTGGTTTTTGGGTAAGAGAAGAAAAATTTAGTTTAGTATTATTGCTGGTCACAATAATTTTATCTGCAGAATTAAGCACTTTACTTTCTAAAGCCTTATGATTTTTCTTAGACATTGGCAGAAGTTTTAACTTCTTATGATAACCTATTGTGGTCCAAGGGTCTCTAAAGTCGGCAATCCAATTAATGTTTAATTTACTTTTTAGTTGTAAACCAATAAGATGCAAACTATGTGGTGGTCCTGTTGTAATTACAATATTTATATTATAATTCCTGATATATGATGAAAGATATCGCACAGAAGGTTTAATCCATTTTTTTCTGGCATCAGGTATAAAAAAATTGCCTCTTACAAAAAGCAACAGTCGCTCCATAAGGCCTTGCCTTTTTTTATCAGGAATAATGCCTTTACTAATAGCATCTGACTTGCGTTTGGATAATTTACTTGCTAGTTTATAAGGTTCAGCTATTGGTTGTTTAATTATGGCTAATCCTTTAGGAATTTCATCAACTAAACTTTCATCTATTACTGGATAACTTGGGTTTGAAGGCACGTAAACTATAGGCTCAATATTAAAATCTGGTAAGTATTTTATGAATTTTAACCAACGTTGCACACCTGGACCACCAGCTGGTGGCCAATAGTATGTAACGATTAAAACCTTTTTTTTATCCATGTTTTGTTGTTAACAAAAACAAACTTCTTAATCTCTTTTTTTTAACTGAAAAAACAGACATGCTACCAACAAAAGCATTAAAACAATTGAACTTGCAATAGCAATAGTGCTCCCAGTTCTTATAACTTCTGGCTCAAACTTAAACTCAATGGTATGATTTCCTGCTGGCACTTCCATTCCTCTTAATATGTAGTTAACGCGATTGTGAGGTGTTTCGTTTCCGTCTATATAAGATTTCCAACCGTGAGTATAATAATTTTCTGAAAATACAGCAAAGCCATCTTCACTGTTCTCTGATTGATATTTCAAGTAATTAGGTTTGTATTCTATTAATTTTATTGATGCTATTGAATCTAATTGGAACTCGTTTGGAAATCCACTAAAACCTGAATAAACAGCTTTGTTCTTATTATCTAAACTATCCAATGCCATAATTTCTTCATTAGCACTTGATTTTTCTTCCAGTTCTGAAATAAACCAAGCATTACCATTAGCATCAGTATTCTGATAAGGAAACACCTCTCCTTCTTCATTTTGTGCAATGATGTATTTGGTGTTTAACATGTTTAACACTCCTAAATGGTTCTGTGCGATATAGAAGTCAAACACATCATCATAACGCTGCATTTTTGCAGCATGGTAACCATTTAAAGAATTATGAAAATAGGAAGGTTTAGTATTCCCTGTTGTTAAATCAAAAACTCTAAAATGAGTGGTGTCTTTTTGAATCTCTAAATCAACAGGACTGGCTTGATAAGGCTTTTGCACCTGAATGGCTGATACAAAATCATCGTTATTTACATAACGTCTATCTACTAAAACTAAGTCAAATAAAATAAGAATTGCAAATACAATAACAACTAATTTTTCAGAGAGTTTATTCTTTAAAAAGAACCAAACTGCTCCAGCCGAAAGTAACACCAAAACCAAAGTTCTTAAAGTATCATTAACAAAAAAGGACATTCTATCAGTTTTTACAGCATCAATAAACCCTTGCCCATACGCTTGAATATATCGTCCATCATTATTACCTACAAAATCAAACAAACCTCCTTTAAACAAAAGAAAAACCAAAGCCAATCCACCTGTAATTATAGTAGTATTTTTTAAAGCTTTTATTTTTTCGTCTTTATTCTCAAAATCATTAAATAATCTTGACAAACCAAACATAGCTAGTATTGGAATACACAATTCGAGAATAACTTGTATGGAACTTACAGCACGAAACTTATTATATAGTGGAAAATAATCAATAAACAAATCAGTTAAAAAACCAAGGTTTTTTCCATATGAAAGCATTAACGAAATGATAGTTCCTGTAACCAGCCACCACTTCAATCTACCCTTTACTAAAAATAACGCCAAAACAAACAAGAAAATCACAACAGCACCAACATAAGCTGGAGCTTCTACAATAGGTTGTTTTCCCCAATACGTTGGTGTTTGCTTTACTTCATTTAAAGCTTGCACTGGAGTTGCGCCAAGATTTCTGAAAAACTCATAAGTTTCTGAATTCTTGCCTACATCTTCATAGCTTCCTCCTCCCATAAAACGTGGAATAAACAAGTTAAAGGTTTCAGTAATTCCGTAACTGTATTCTGTAATGTAATCCTTATCAAGACCACTTGTTATTTCTTTTGGAGAACCATCAGGATTAATGGTGAGTTCACTTTTTCCACGAGTACTTTCCTTTACATATTCTTGAGTTGCCAAAATATTTGTGGCATTTAATCCAATAGAAAAAATAACTGCAACCAATAATATTCCAACAGATTTAAAAAAATGAGGCAACATTTGTTTTTTATAAGCATCAATCAAATAAACAATTCCCAAAACTAATACCAAAAGCATAAGGTAATATGTCATTTGGTAATGATTGGCCGAAAGTTCTAAACCAAGCGCAATAGCTGTTAGCAAAAAGCCATAAACATACTTCTTTTGAAAGGTCAGTAAAATACCTGACAATACTAATGGCATGTAAGCAATAGCATGCGCTTTGGCATTATGACCAACACCTAAAATAATAATGAGATAGCTTGAAAACCCAAAAGCCAAAGCTCCTAAAGCTGCAAGTTTATAATCTACTTTTAAAACTAATAGTAAGATGTAAAATCCTATTAAATAAAGAAAAAGATAATCGGCTGGACGTGGTAAAAACCTCAGCGTGTGATCTAGTTTTTTAATGTAATTATGAGGATAATGAGCTCCAAGTTGATAGGTAGGCATACCTCCAAAAGCGCTATTTGTCCAATATGTTTCTTCTCCTGTATCTTCGCGAAAATCATTTTGTTGTTTTGCCATACCAATATACTGCATGATATCGCTTTGAAAGATTTGTTTGCCTTGTAAAACAGGATTAAAATAAGCAAGTGAAGCCACTATAAATCCGATTATAATCAGTAAATGTGGTAAGAATTTTTTAAACGAAAATTGCATGAAAATTAAATAATGTCAATGATTAGGAAAAATACATATTTAATTATAAACTGAAAAATAAAGATTCAAACAATAGGAAAAAGACAATCAGTCTATTTCTTCGTAATCTACATATTCTCCTAAATCTTTATTCCCAGATGTGTTTTGGTTAGGCATTTTATCAATAGAAATTTCGCCTTCTTTTTGTTTAGTACTTGGCCTCTGTTGTGTTCTAAATTGTTGTCCAAACCTTTGCTCTGCTTTTTTGCTTACATAACGAACAAGATAAGGAGCCAACAACCTTGTTACTATTTTTAAACCATACCAAATTAAAAGGATTATTAAAATTGTTCTTACAAAACCTGTAAGTGATGCAGTTTGAAGCATGAATTAAATATTTGTTCAAAAATACAATTCTTGTAATTTAAAAACCGTTTAAAGGTCATAAAAAAATAATAAAATCATATATTTGAATCATAACTTAATCAAAATGGAACGTTTAAGAACCCTATTTCTACAGCTTACCTTTTTGTTGGCAACAACAGTTGGTTTTGCTCAGTACACCGAAGTCATTAACTCCAACAGACCTGGACTTTCAAAAAGTGCCTTTTCAGTTGGCACCAATGTGTTTCAACTTGAATTAGGACCATACATCGTTAAAGAAAAACATACACCATTACAATACGAAGTTTCTGGTTTTGGTGCAGATTTTTCGGCTCGTTATGGTTTACTATTTGAACAGCTTGAGCTAAACATTGAAGGCACTTACCAAAACGACACATTTACAGATAATCGCTCAGCCATTACTTTAGAAAATTCGCGCGCAAACTTTAAAAGTGTTGCATTAGGTGCAAAGTACCTTATTTATGATCCTTATAAAAATTCTGAAGAAGAAAAACCAAACTTATATAGTTATTGGGCTAACCGAAAGTTTAAATGGAAAGAGCTGATTCCTGCTGTTGCTGTATATGTAGGTGCTAATTTTGACACTAAAAACAATCCTTACACAGCTGTTGGAGTTGAAGGTATTAGTCCAAAGGTAATGCTTGCTACGCAGCACAATTTTGTTGGAGGTTGGGTTTTGGTTATGAATTTTTTGAAAGATAGAATTGGCACAGACCAATCAGATTTTCAATATTTAATAACGCTAACAAAATCCATTAATCAGCAATGGGTTGTTTTTGGTGAAACTCAAGGCATACAAAGTGATTTTTATGCTGATAATCTATTCAGATTTGGAGGTGCTTATTTATGGAACAAAGATTTTCAGTTAGATACTGCACTTACTGTAAATACTAAAGATACTCCTTCTGTTTTTAATGTAAGCTTAGGAGCCTCTTATCGTTTTGATATGCACCAAGACAAAGAAGTTGACAATAACAACTCTGTTGAAGACGAAGCCAAACGCAAAAACAGAAAATCGAGAAACAGAAAAAACGATTTTGATGAAGATGGCAATGGCATAAACTAACTTTATGATAAGTATAAAAGAAGCGACCACCAAAAAGGAACTTAAAGCATTTGTGAAATTTCCTTTTTCACTCTATAAAAACTCTTCGTTTTGGATTCCACCAATTATCAATGAAGAATTACAAACATTTGATAAAAATGTAAATCCTGTTTTTCAAAATGCAGAAGGTCGTTTTTTTCTTGCTTACCAAAATGGAAAAGTTGTTGGAAGGGTTGCTGCCTTAATCAATTGGATTGAAGTAAAAGAACAAGGAATTAAAAAAATGCGCTTTGGATGGTTTGATGTAATTGACAACCAAGAAGTCACAAACGCATTGCTTGATAAAGTAAACGAGATTGGAAAGGAAAATAATTTAGATTTTATTGAAGGTCCTATTGGTTTTTCAAATCTGGATAAAGTTGGTGTAGTTTATGAAGGCAATGACCATATTGGCAGTATGATTACTTGGGAAAATTACCCTTATTATGTAACGCATTTAGAAAACTATGGAATGACCTTTGGTAAAGGATATTCTGAAAATAAGATGAAGTTTGAGAATATCAAACCTGAATATTTCTCACGAATTCAAGAGCTAGTTAAAAAGAGGTATCAGCTCAGAGCCTTAAATTTTACAAACAATAAAGATATTCTGCCACATGCAAACGAAATGTTTGATGTTTTTAGTAAATCGCATTCGGTATTATCCTCTTTTGTTGATATAAATGATGAACAAAGAGAGTACTTTAAAAAGAAATTTATCAGTTTTTTAAATCCGGAATACGTAAAATTTGTTTTAGATAAAGATGATAAATTAGTAGGCTTCGGAATTGTAACGCCTTCCTATGCCAAAGCATTACAGAAAATGAATGGAAAATTATTTCCTTTCGGAATATTCCACTTATTAAAAGCTAAAAAACATAGTAAAACAGTAACTTTTTACTTAATAGGTGTTTTACCAGAATATCAAAATAAAGGTGTTACAGCCATTATTTTTGAAGAGTTTTACAAAACATTTAAGGAGAAAGATATAGAAATGTGTATTAGAGGTCCCGAATTGGACGATAATACTGCTATACATCAACTCTGGAAAAATTTCAAACCAGAAGTGTTTAAAAGGCGCTGTACTTATGTAAAAGATATTGTATAAAAAAAGCCACTCTTTCGAGTGGCTTTTTTTAATTTTTATAGTGCAATTTATTCTCCCATTGCAGCAGCAACAGCAGCAGATAAACGCTTGTATGTTCCGTTTTCTAACCTACTTCTTATACCATCAAAAGCATCTAAAGTCTCTTTAACATCTTCTAAAGTGTGTGTTGCAGTAGGAATCATTCTAAGTAAAATTAATCCTTTAGGTATCACAGGATAAACTACTATAGAACAGAATATTCCATAATTTTCTCTTAAATCTTTTACTAATGCCATTGCCTCAGGAATACTTCCTTTTAAGTATACAGGAGTTACGCAACTTTGAGTTGTTCCAATATCAAAACCACGTTCTTTTAAACCAGATTGTAATGCGTTAACAATAGTCCATAAATTATTTTTTAATTCTGGCATTGTCTTTAACATTTCCAAACGCTTTAAAGCTCCTTTTACAAGTTGCATTTGTAACGATTTAGCAAACATTTGAGAACGTAAATTGTACTTTAAGTAGTCAATAATTTCTTGATCAGCTGCAATAAAAGCACCTGTACTCGCCATAGATTTTGCAAAAGTTGCAAAATAAACATCGATATCTTTTTGTACACCTTGCTCTTCTCCTGCTCCTGCTCCAGTTTTACCTAAAGTACCAAAACCATGAGCATCATCAACTAAAAAACGGAAATTATATTTTTCTTTTAGAGCTACTATTTCTCTTAAAATACCTTGTTCACCACGCATTCCAAACACACCTTCAGAAATTACTAAAATTCCTCCTCCAGTTTGTTCTGCCATTTTAGTAGCACGCTCAAGGTTTTTCTCTAAGCTTTCAATGTCATTGTGCTTATACGTGAAGCGTTTTCCCATGTGTAGACGAACACCATCAATAATGCAAGCATGAGAATCTACATCATAAACAATAATATCGTCTTTACCAACTAAAGCATCGATAGTAGATACCATGCCTTGATATCCAAAATTCAATAAATAAGCTGCTTCTTTGTTAACAAACGCAGCCAATTCATTTTGCAACTTTTCATGTAAATCTGTATGACCAGACATCATACGAGCTCCCATTGGATAAGCAGAACCATATTCTGCTCCTGCTTCGGCATCAGTTTTACGTACTTCGGGATGGTTTGCCAATCCTAAATAATCGTTAATACTCCAAGTTATAACTTCTTTTCCTTGGAATTTCATTCTGTTGCTTATCTGCCCTTCAAGTTTAGGAAACACGAAATAGCCTTCTGCTTGAGAAGCCCATTTTCCTAAAGGTCCTTTATCCTTGTAGATTTTTTCGAATAAATCCTTCATTCAATAATTTAGTCTTAGTTAGGCAACAAAATTATGCAATTAAATTGTTCTAACATAATAATTTTACCAACATTGTTTATAACTATTTTGCACAAAAAAACCTGCAATTTTATAATCAAAAAATTGCAGGTTTATCTATGTGCTACTTTTTATTTTATGTACTGAACCGTTTTAACCGAAACTTCATTTTCATTGTCAAAAAAGCCTTGTTCTTCCATCCATTTATCACTGTAAACCTTACTCATATAACGTGAACCATGATCTGGAAAAATGACAACAATATTATCTCCTTTTTTAAATTCTCCTTCAGCATTAAGTTGTTTTAGGGCTTGCATTACTGCTCCACTTGTATAACCTACAAATAAACCTTCGGTTCTGGCTATTTCACGAGCTGTATGCGCACTTTCTTCATCAGTTACTTTTACAAATTTATCTATAACATCAAAATCTGTAGCTGTAGGAATTAGGTTTTTACCTAAGCCTTCTATTCTGTATGGATAAATTTCATCAGTATCTAATTCACGTGTTTCGTGATATTTTTTCAATACTGAACCATAAGCGTCAACACCTATAACTTTAATATTTGGATTTTGTTCTTTTAAATACCTTGCAGTACCTGAAATAGTTCCACCAGTACCACTACAAGCTACAAAATGAGTGATTTTACCTTCTGTTTGTTCCCAAATTTCAGGTCCTGTAGATTTATAATGTGCTTCAGTATTTAAATCATTGAAATATTGATTGATATAGACTGAGCCTTTAATTTCTTGATGCAAACGTTTTGCAACTTCATAATAAGAACGAGGGTCATCTGCACTTACATGAGCAGGGCAAACGTAAACCTTTGCTCCCATTGTTTTAAGCATGTCTATCTTATCTGCAGATGATTTTGAACTTACAGCTAAAATACAATCATAGCCTTTTATGATACTTACCATTGCTATACTAAAACCAGTGTTTCCTGAAGTAGTTTCAATAATGGTGTCGCCTGGCTTTAGGATGCCTCTTCTTTCTGCTTCTTCTATAATATAAAGCGCGATTCTATCTTTTGTGGAGTGCCCTGGATTAAAGGATTCTACTTTTGCAAAATAATCACCTTCAAATTCAGATGTTATAGTGTTTAATTTGATAAGTGGTGTTTTGCCTATAAGTTGCAATACGTTATCAAATACTTGCTTTTTTTGATTCATAAACGCTATTAATGTGTTACTAATTTAAAAAAACGTAACTTAAACTCGGCAAAAATAGGACTTTTTTTTTAAAACTAACTTTTTATGCCTTCTAAATCTAAAATAAAGGCGAATTCTAAAGCATCTTCTTTTAACGACTCAAATCGTCCAGAAGCTCCACCATGACCAGCATCCATATTGGTCTTAAGTAACAATAAATTATCTTTTTTCTTATATTCTCTAAGCTTTGCAACCCATTTTGTTGGTTCCCAATATTGTACTTGGCTGTCATGTAACCCAGAAGTTACCAACAAATTAGGATAGTCTTGATGAGTTACATTGTCATAAGGTGAATAGGATTTTATATAGTTATAATAAGCTATATCGTTAGGATTTCCCCATTCGTCATACTCTCCAGTGGTTAAAGGAATAGAATCGTCAAGCATCGTCGTTATTACATCTACAAAAGGTACTTGAGCAACAACACCTTTATATAAATTTGGAGCCATGTTAATAACACTTCCCATAAGCAATCCTCCAGCGCTCCCTCCCATTGCATACAAATGTTCTGGAGATGAATAGTTTTGATTTATCAAATGCTTTGTGCAATCAATAAAATCTGTAAATGTGTTTTTTTTTAACATTAATTTTCCGCTATCATACCATGGTCTTCCTAAATATTCACTTCCTCTAATGTGAGCAATTACATAAATAAAACCTCTATCAAGCAAAGACAATCTTATTGTTGAAAAATAAGGATCAATAGTATGACCATAAGCTCCATAAGCGTAAATTAATAGAGGTGTTTCCTTACTTTTTTTAGTATTTTTATGATGTACAACAGACATTGGAATTTTTGTACCATCACTTGCTGTTGCCCAAATTCGCTCTGACACATAATTATCCTTTTTAAAAGTGCCTCCTAAAACTTCTTGTTCTTTTTTGACATCTTTGGCTTTTGTGACCATATCAAAATCTATAACAGATGCTGGTGTAGTTAGCGAATTGTAACCGTAGCGCAATGTAGTTGTGTCAAAATCTACATTTGTTCCAGTATACGCAGTATAAGTTTCGTTATCAAAAGGCAGATAATAATCATCAGTATTATCCCAACGCTTAATGCGAATTTGATTTAATCCATTTTCACGTTCGCTGAGGACTAAAAAATCTTTGAAAATATCAATATCTTCAAGCATCACATCATCTCGATGCGGAATTACTTCTTCCCAAAACTCAATATCTGTTTTGTTGATATTAGCTTTCATGAGCTTAAAATTATTAGCATTATCAAGATTAGTCAAAATGTAAAAATGATCTTTAAAATGTGAAATACCATACTCCAAACCTCTAATCCTTGGCTGAAATAATCTAAACTTAGCTTCTGGTTTATTGGCATCTAAAATTTGATATTCATTAGTTAAGGTACTATGGCTGGCTATAACGATAAACTGTCTTGATTTGGTCTTATAAACAGTTACGTTAAATGTATCGTCTTTTTCATGAAATACTAAAACATCATCTTTGGGATTTGTATTCAATATATGCTTAAATACATTTTCTGAACGAAGTGTCTGTTCATTTTTTGAAGTATAAAACAGGGTTTTATTGTCGTTTGCCCAAGACGATGATCCTGATGTGTTTTCTATACATTCTGGAAATATTTTATTTGTGATTAAGTCCTTAATATGCAATGTATATTGTCGTCTTCCTAAAGTGTCTAATCCATAGGAAACCTTAGTGTTATCTGGACTTATACTCATTCCAGTAAGCTTAAAGTAAGAGTATCCTTCTGCCATTTTATTACAGTCAAACAAAAGTTCGTCAGGAGCATCTAAAGACTCTTTTCTTCTTATATAAATTGGATAATCCTTTCCAGTTTCAAACTTTAAAATGTACCAATAACCATTGAATTTGTAAGGCACAGATTCGTCATCTTCTTTAATACGAGCCTTCATTTCTTCAAACAAATTGTTTTGAAATTGCTCTGTATGTTTTAAAGTTGCATCACAAAAGGCATTTTCATCCTCTATATATTGAATTACCTCTGGATTTTCCCTGTCGTTCATCCAGAAATAATTATCAATTCTAACATCATTATGCACTATTAATTCTTTAGGAATTTTCTTGGCTATTGGAGGGAAAACGTTTTTTTTCAAGAAGTAAAATTTTATACTTTTTTAAACATTCAAAAATATAAAAATTAAATAGTTTTGCATAGAAACTAATAACGATAAAATTATGTTTGGAGATTTAATGGGAATGATGGGAAAACTTAAAGAAACCCAAGCCAAAGTTGAAGCTACAAAAGTACGATTAAACTCAGTATACATTGATGAAGCTAGTTCTGATGGCTTACTAAAAATAACCGTTAATGCAAATAGAGTTATAAAATCTATAACTATTGACGAAGAACTATTACAGGACAAGGAACAACTGGAAGACTACCTGATTTTAACCCTTAATAAAGCGATTGAAAAAGCTAGTAATGTGCATGAAACTGAAGTGGCTGCTGTTGCTAAAGAAGGTATGCCAAATATTCCAGGATTGGATTTGTTTAAATAGAGTCTTTTACTTCGAGTCTGTATTTTATTTCAAGTTTTTTTCGTCCCCATTTTTTGGCTTCTTTTACATTGTTTCCCATGTAAATATCAATGCGGTTTTTCCAACGATGGTGCATTTTATCTTTAACCAGAAAAACACCATCAAAACCCTCAATAGTAACCAAAGTATTGTGTTTTAAGCCTAGTCGCAATAAATCTCTTGACACAGCAATGCACTTCATTCCAGGAGAGAGTGTATCACCAAATGCAGTAATATTAGGTTGATCATTAGTTTGATAGGATAACGAATTATAAGCTGTAGCTGTCACTTCTTTTGTGTGCCAAACGTAATTTTTTGATTCTTCTAAGTCGCAACTTAAAACCAGCCCTAAAACAAAAAGTATGGAAACATATTTTTGCATAAACTATGATTATAGTTTATGTTAAGATACGAAATATATCAAAATCAATGTGTTTTCTATAGATTAGTTAAAATAGACAACAACTTCTCATGCATCGCATCAGTATAGTCTAAATGTGTGACGATACGCAGTTTTCCGCCTCCCATTCCTATAATATGAATGTTGTTGGCTGCTAATTTTTGTACAAATTCTGTTTCGCTAACATCGGCATTCAACTCAAAAATAATAATGTTAGTTTCAATAGGCTCAACCGTTTTAATTTGAGATAAAGAACTTAACACCTCTCCTATCTCTTTAGCTTTTTGGTGATCTTCTTTAAGTCTATCAATATGATGATCTAAAGCATATAAACCTGCTGCAGCTAAATAGCCAACCTGACGCATACCACCACCAAAAATCTTTCGGATTCTAATAGCACCTTTCATGATATCTTCGTCACCAACTAATACAGAACCAATTGGGCAACCTAAACCTTTACTTAAACACACTGAAATGGTGTCAAAAACTTCTCCATATTGTAAAGCAGTCTCAGTTGTGTTTACTAAAGCATTCCACAATCGAGCACCATCTAAATGATAACCAAGACTATGTTTATCACATACTTTTCTGATTTTTTTAATTTCTTCAAAATCCCAACAAGCTCCTCCTCCTTTATTTGTTGTGTTTTCAACAGCCACTAAACTCGTTAATGGACTGTGATAAAAATCTGGTGGATTTATAGACTCAATAACTTGAGCAGCAGTAAACATACCTCTATGTCCATCAATCAATTTGCAAGACACTCCACTATTGAACGATGCTCCACCACCTTCATAGTTGTAAATATGTGCATATTTATCGCAAATCACTTGTTCTCCAGGATTGGTGTGCAATTTTATTGCTGCCTGATTTGCCATACTTCCCGTTGGGAAAAACAAGGCTGACTTTTTGCCAAACATTTTAGCAATACGTTCTTCTAAAGCATTAACTGTTGGGTCTTCTTTGTAGACATCATCTCCAACTTTTGCAGATAGCATAGCATCCAACATACCTTGAGTTGGTTTGGTAATGGTATCGCTTCTTAAATCTATTAACATAAATTAATTTGAAGTATAGTTACAAATATCACTTCCAATTGGCGAACCATCAGGAATTCCTGGCGCATCTTTAATTTTAAAATCGCTAGGATTTTCGGCGAACTCTTTTATCATCCTAGTATATTGCATACCATAAGCACTCGTATCTAATCCTAAAGCAATATTTTGAATTGCTTTATTTGCAATCGCATTAACTTGAAAAGTAGCATTTTCGTTGACTGCTAGATTCATGATTTGTTGCAACAAATTTACATTTACCATTTGTTGAATTTCATTCAAATAAGCATCATTATGCTTTTTCTTAAAAGTGCTAGTAATAAGTGTGTTTAACAATTCTTCTAATCCTAACTGATTTGCATCTAAACTTTTTTGTTGTATCATTCTATTAGCACGCTGTGGATGTAGAAGTAAACTCAAAGTCATTTCACTTGCTGTTGAGGCTGCACTTAATGGATCGAAAGCAACGCCTGTTTTTCCGTTAAAAGACTCTCTTGTTCTCCAATACCCAAAAGCACGTGGTGGAAATAAATCTAATTTATTCTTTGGAATGGCTAGCGTTTCAGCATCAATTGTTTTTAATAATGCATTTAAGGCAGCTTTTTGAGTTGCTACATCGATACTTTTTACTGAAAATTGATTATCACCTTTCACCACATAATTATAGTCCAATCCTCCAACAACTTTTGAAGCAGCTTCTGCTTGATAACGATGAAAGAAATATAAAGGTACAAACACGTCTTCCAAAACAGAGTATGGCTCATCAGTACGAATATTATCTACTGAAAAATTATCGATGGCTTTTTTTCTAACAGCTAACACATTATTTAATTCCTCTGATGCACTTTTACCATTATCCCAAAGGTGAGCTAATGCATGAGCTCCACCTTGTGCTCTAGCATCGCTATCTGTAATAAAACGAAGGCCATCACTTTCGGCTTTTTCTAATATTTTATTGAGTTCTGCTTTCTCGTCTGCGCCTTTGTCAAATTCTGCATAACTATAAGCAACAGTTACTTTGTCCCAATCTCCAATACCAACAGCATAAGCATTGCTTAAATCTACCTCTCCATTTTTTAGTGTTATGGTAGGATGAGGATAATCCATTACAGAAGCTCTTCCATTTGTGCTTGCGGCAAAGTTGTGAGCAAAACCAATAGTATGACCAACTTCATGAGCACTTAATTGTCTGATTCTTGCCAAAGCCATCTCTAACATTGGTTGGTAATTATCATCTCGTTCTGCAAAAGGCTTATTTAATAAAGCTTGAGCGATTAAGAAATCTTGACGTACTCTTAAACTCCCTAAACTTACATGTCCTTTAATAATTTCGCCTGTTCTTGGGTCTGTTACACTCGCTCCATAGCTCCAACCTCTTGTAGAACGATGAACCCATTGTATGACATTATATCTGCAATCCATAGGATCTGCATCGTCAGGTAACATCTTAACTTGAAAAGCATCGATAAATCCTGCTGCTTCGTAAGCCTGATTCCACCACTTTGCGCCATCCAATAAAGCTGAACGAATTGGTTCTGGTGTGCCATTATCTAAATAGTAAATAATAGGTTCTACCACTTCACTTTTAGCTGCTCCTGGGTTTTTTTTCTGTAATCTATGACGTACCACAAAGCGTTTTACAATTTGTTCTTGAACTGGAGTTGCATAATCCATATAAGACATTGAGATGGCTCCACTTCTTGTATCAAAAACACGTGGTGTATAATTATCATCTGGTAATTCAATAAAAGAATGATGCTGATTTACAGTTACCAAAGAACTTGTTGGTGTAACGCTTCTTAAATTTCGTCCAGTTGCTTCACCTTTAAAAGTTAACATTACATCAAACTCAACATTTTTTGGAAATGCTTTAGTTCGTTCTAGCCAAATAGCACTTTTACTAGTGTCCAAACCATATGATCCTTCGCCAGATCTTCGTAAAGTATTTGAAACTCCATGAGTATCTTGCATTAAGAATGGAGTTAAATCAATAGTATATACTCCACTTTTTTCTTCTTTAATTGGAAAACCAAATAATACAGATTTTGCAAAGGCTTGCTCTATACTTTTTCGCTCTAGCTCATTATCAGTTAGTGCTCTGTAGTCTTGATTTGGTTGAATTAAAAGCAATTTATTTCCTGCTTTAATAAACTTTACAACACGCTCTGCTCCTAACTGTCCTCTATCTAATCCTATATCATTTGAGCCTATTCCACTTGACAAAGAACTTACATATAAAAATTCTTCATCTAAATCTTTAACATCCAATAAAATTTTGTCGTCAGACTCATCATAAGAAAAATTAAAATAACCATTATACTTTTTTAAGGGCTTTTCATTTGAGTTCTGAGCTAAGGCAAATGTTACAAAAAGGGCAAATACGGAAAGTGTGAGTAACTTTTTCATTATAACGAAGTTGTTGGTTTATTAAAAAATAATTGAAAATCGGACTATAAATCTACATAAATAAATTAGGACAAAAAACATGAAAAATCCTATAATTAGTTTTTTAACAAGCTTTATTAATTCTATTTTTGCTAAAAATTGAATTATGATAACATCAGATCAGATTAAGGATCTCAATACACGCCTTGACAAACTAAGGCACTATCTTTGACTTAGATGCCAAGCTTATAGAAATACAAAACGAAGAAGAAAAAACTTTTGATCCAAGTTTTTGGGACGATTCCAAAGCTGCTGAAGTGATTATGAAAGGGCTTCGTGTTAACAAAAAATGGGTATCAGACTACAACCAAGTCAAAACTTTAGTAGAAGATTTAGAAGTACTTTACGAATTTAACAAAGAAGGTGAAGCTTCAGATGAAGAGTTGGAAAATCAATTTCTAAAAACCGAAACTTTTCTTGAAGATTTAGAGTTTAAAAATATGCTTTCTGAAGAAGGTGACAGTTTAAGTGCTGTCTTGCAAATTACAGCAGGAGCTGGTGGTACGGAAAGTTGTGATTGGGCAAGTATGCTTATGCGAATGTACATTATGTATGCTGAAAAAAATGACTTCAAAATTAAGGAGCTTAATTACCAAGAAGGAGATGTTGCTGGTATAAAAACTGTAACCTTAGAGATTGAAGGCGATTTTGCATTTGGTTGGTTAAAAGGTGAAAATGGAGTTCATCGTTTGGTTCGTATTTCTCCTTTTGACAGTAATGCCAAACGTCATACAAGCTTTGCTTCGGTTTACGTATACCCTTTAGTAGACGATACCATAGAAATTGAAATAAATCCTGCAGATATTGAAATTACAACAGCAAGATCAAGTGGAGCTGGAGGGCAAAACGTGAATAAAGTAGAAACCAAAGTTCAGCTTCATCATAAACCAACAGGCATAAAAATTTCATGTTCAGAAACTCGTTCACAGCACGATAACAGAGAACGTGCTATGCAAATGCTTAAATCCCAATTGTATGAAATTGAACTGCAAAAGCAAATGGCACAACGAGAAGATATAGAAGCAGGAAAAATGAAAATTGAATGGGGAAGCCAAATACGAAATTATGTGATGCATCCATACAAATTGGTCAAAGATGTAAGGACTGGGCAAGAAACAGGAAATGTGGACGCTGTAATGGATGGCTATATAGACGAATTTTTAAAATCCTATTTAATGATGATGGGACAAAAGCAAGAATCTTAATTTAAATGTAATGATAGAAATTTACCATAACCCAAGATGTAGTAAATCAAGAGAGGCTTTAAACATTCTTGAAAATGAAAATGTAGAATTTAAAGTTATAAAATATCTTGATGAACCATTAAGTGACAAAAAGCTGAGTGAAATTATCAAACTTCTTAAAATAAAACCAATTCAACTGGTTCGTAAAAACGAATCACTTTGGAAAGATCACTATAAAAGCTTAACACTTTCTGACAAAGAGTTGATAGACATTATGATAAAAAACCCAAAACTAATAGAACGACCAATTGTAATCAATGGAAAAAAAGCAATTATTGGCAGACCACCTCAAGCAATTTTAGATATTGTTTAGTGTCAATTTGTAGGATATTTCTTTTAACATAACTTTAACCTAAGCCCATTAAACCATAGTATACTTTTGCTGTCAAACTTGCAAAACATATACATGAGCAAACTATTTTTAACCATCCTAACTTTAGGGCTTGCAGTACAAACCATAATTGCGCAAGATCCTCAAAACGGTCAATCACGAGTAGAAGTTACCATTACAGGAAATGTAATTGACTCAGAAACCAAAGAACCTTTAGAATATGCTACCATAGTGGTTTTTAGCAAAAAGGAAAACAAAATTGTCACTGGTGGTATTACAGATTCTGAAGGCAAATTTAGTATTCCAGTACAAAGTGGAATTTATGATATTAGGATTGAATATATTTCATTTAAAACTCAAACCATAGAAAACAAAAGACTCACTGAAGACACTAACTTAGGAACATTTTTACTTGCTTTAGACGTAGCTGCATTAGATGAAGTTGAAGTTATTGCAGAACGTACCACAGTTGAGTTTAAATTAGATAAAAAAGTATACAACGTTGGAAAAGATTTAACCGTTAGAGGCGGAACCGTTAGTGATGTACTTGATAATGTTCCTTCCGTTTCAGTTGACGTTGAAGGAAATGTATCGCTAAGAGGTAATGATGATGTAAGAATTTTAATAAATGGCAAACCTTCAGGTTTGGTTGGTTTAAATTCAACTGATGCTTTACGACAATTGCCAGCTGAATCCATTGAACGTGTTGAAGTAATCACTTCGCCTTCTGCAAGATATGATGCTGAAGGTTCAGCGGGAATTTTAAATATTATTTTACGAAGAAGCAAGCTACAAGGGCTTAATGGTGCCATAACAGTAAATTCAGGCTATCCTTTGCAAGCAGGAGTTTCTGGAAATATAAATTATAGAACTGGCGACTTAAATTTCTTTAACACAAGTGGATATAATTACAGAGAAAATCCTGGAAACTCTTTTACAGATTCAGAATTTTTTAATGGTGACGAACCTAATACTTTTTTAAAAGAAACACGAAGCTTTGACCGAATAAACAAAGGACTGAACACCAATTTTGGTGTTGAGTGGTACATAAATGACACCTCTTCCCTTACTGCTGCTTTGGTTTATAGAAATAGTGACAATGAAAGCAATTCAGAAAACATCTTGGACGAAATAGATGAGAACAACGTTTTAACAAGAAACATAAGAATTGACCCAGAGTTTGAAGATGATAAAACCATACAGTACTCCTTAAATTTCGACAAACAATTTAATGGTGAAAGCGACCACAAGTTTACTTTTGACTTTCAATATGAAAACAGTAACGAAAATGAAGAATCTACAATTAACCAAAATGGTTTTGATGTAGAAAATGTTTTTACACAAGAAGAACAGGATAGAATATTGTTGCAGACTGATTATGTTAAGCCTTTTGGTAATAATGGACAGTTTGAATTAGGCTACAGAGGAGAGTTTGAAAATTTAAACTCAGATTTTTTGGTCGAAAACACTAATGATAATGGTCAAACCTTTTTTACCAATACTGATCTTAGTAATACTCTCGATTTTAAACAGTACGTTAATGCCTTCTATACACAATATGGTAATAAATTAGGTGAAAAATTTTCTTATCTTTTAGGATTACGACTTGAAGGAACTCGTATTACCATAGAACAACAAACAAGTTCAGATTTTAAGAAAAAAGATTACACACAACTATTCCCTACCCTTAATCTATCATATGAGCTTTCGGAAAAAGAAAGTGTTACTTTTGGTTATAATAGACGTATACGTAGACCTCGATCTAGAATGATCAATCCATTCCCATCAAGAAGTAGTGCTACAAGTATTTTTCAAGGAAATCCTGATTTAGATCCAAGTATCGCTGATGGCTTTGACTTAGGATACATTAATAGGTTTGGTAAAGTTACCTTAAGTGCATCAACCTATTTTCAGCATGAAACAAACTCCTTTAACTTTATAAGAAGAGCTTCTGAATTTTACTATATTTTTGAAACCAATCAAACAATTAGTGAGAATGATCCAGATTTTGATCAGCTTAATGAAGATTATGATTTGATTCCAGTTATTAGAAGTGGTCCAGTAAACTTAGCAACTAACAACCGTTTTGGTTTTGAATTTACTTTAAATTATAGACAAAGCAACAAATGGAATTTAAATGGAAACTTTAATCTTTTTCAATCTATAACAAGAGGCGATTTTGAAGGGCAAAACTTTGATGCCGAAAACTTAAGTTGGTTTATTCGTCTTAATAGCAAATACACTTTGCCTGGAGACATTGATTGGCAAACCAGAATGTTTTACAGAGGACCAAGTGAAACTGCTCAAAGCAGAAATAAAGGTATGTTCTCTACAGATTTAGCATTTAGCAAAGACTTATTTCAGGATAATGCTTCTTTAGCTTTTAATGTAAGTGATGTTTTTAACTCAAGAAAACGTATTAGTGAGGCATTTACTCCAACTTTTAATTCCTATGGTGAATTTCAATGGCGTCAGCGCACTTACAACCTTTCGTTTACATACAGGTTCAATCAGAAAAAGAGACAACAAAGGGATAGACAGGACAATGGTGGCGGAGAAGACATGATGGAGTTTCAAGGAACACCTTAATATAGTGAAACTAAAAAAGGAAGCCAATGGCTTCCTTTTTTTATGTATAAATAATCTTAAATTCTTCTATGCTTGACGTTTAGCCCTTTTTTCTTCTCTAATCTCTTTCATTCTTTCAAGAAGTGCACCACCAATCCAATAAGGGATTACAAAAGTCAATAAAAATATCATTAACCAAAACCCAATGGTTAAAATTGTTAAAAATGCTAAAAATCCTAAATACTGATCAAAATCAAACATAATTGATGTGCTTTTATAAATCTTGTACAAAGATAATGCAACAAATTTTGTTACACAACAGTAATAATGAGATTTATTAACAGGATATGAACCATATTTTATTAACAATAAATTCCTAACAAATAAACTGTTAATCACTTAAACAAAAGCACAATAAATCGTAATTTTGCTGTATTAAACGTAAAAATCAAAATGAGTTTTAGAATAGAAAAAGACACAATGGGTAGTGTTAAAGTACCTGCTGATAAACTTTGGGGAGCACAAACCGAACGCTCAAGAAACAATTTTAAGATTGGAAATCCAGCATCAATGCCTTTAGAAATAGTATATGGCTTTGCCTACTTAAAAAAGGCTGCAGCTTATACAAATTGTGAGCTTGGTGTACTTTCTGAAGAAAAGAGAGATTTAATTGCTCAAGTTTGTGATGAAATATTAAATGGAAAACATGATGAGCAATTCCCATTAGTGATATGGCAAACTGGCTCTGGTACACAAAGCAATATGAATGTCAATGAAGTAATTGCTAACAGAGCTCATCAGCTTGCTGGAAAAATAGTTGGTGAAGGCGAGAAAACCATTCAACCAAATGACGATGTAAACAAATCACAATCATCAAACGACACATTTCCAACTGGAATGCATATTGCGGCCTATAAAAAGATTATAGAGGTTACTATTCCAGGAATTGAAGTTTTAAGAGATACTCTTCAACAAAAATCAAACGACTTTAAAGATGTTGTAAAAATTGGAAGAACCCATTTAATGGATGCTACACCTCTAACTTTAGGACAAGAATTTTCTGGTTATGTATCACAATTAAATCATGGACTAAAAGCTTTGAAAAGCACCTTATCACATTTAAGTGAACTCGCTCTTGGAGGAACTGCTGTAGGAACAGGACTCAATACACCAAAAGGTTATGATGTTTTAGTAGCAAAATATATTGCAGAGTTTACAGGTTTGCCATTTGTAACAGCATCTAATAAATTTGAAGCTTTGGCCTCACATGATGCATTAGTTGAAACTCATGGAGCTTTAAAACAATTAGCTGTTTCTTTAAACAAAATTGCCAATGACATTAGGATGATGGCTTCTGGACCTCGTTCAGGAATTGGAGAAATCATTATTCCTGCTAATGAACCTGGAAGCAGTATAATGCCTGGAAAAGTGAATCCTACGCAATGCGAAGCCTTAACAATGGTTTGCGCACAAGTTATGGGAAATGATGTAGCAGTTACTATTGGAGGCACTCAAGGTCATTATGAATTGAATGTATTTAAACCAATGATGGCTGCCAATGTTTTACAATCTGCTCAACTTTTAGGTGATGCTTGTGAAAGTTTTAATGAACATTGTGCAATAGGTATAGAGCCAAATCATTCAGTGATTAAGCAATTATTAAATAACTCACTAATGTTAGTAACAGCCTTAAATACTAAAATAGGTTATTACAAAGCTGCGGAAATAGCCAATACAGCTCATAAAAATGGAACAACGCTTAAAGAAGAAGCTATAAATTTAGGTTATGTTACAACCGAAGACTATGACGCTTGGGTAAAACCTGAAGATATGGTTGGCAATTTAAAATAGATTATATTTAAACCTTAAACCGAATAATAAACTTAATCTCAAATATTATGAAAAAAAATTTACTTTCTCTTTTATCGCTATTTGGATTCTTTTTTAGTGTTAATTCACAAACCACTTTCAATTTAGTTCAAACAGTAACACTTTCAGGCACTGCAGATCCTTATGCGATCGCAACAGGTGACTTAGATGGTGACAGTGATATTGACATTTTATTTGCTTCCTCTGGAAATGGAACCTTTAGCTGGCTCGAAAATGATGGAAGTGGAAATTTTGGTGCACCAATTGCAATTGGAGCTGGAGGCTATGGTTATCCTAACTCAGTTGCTATTGCAGATATAGATGGCCTTAATGGAAATGACGTTATTTTATGTGCTGGAGATGAAGTAATTTGGTTTCCTAATGATGGCTCTGGCAATTTTGCAACAGAAAATCCTGTCGCTAGTTTTCCGAGCTTTGGTGCTTCATTTATTGTGGTTAAGGATATAGATGGTGGTGGCACTTTAGATATTGCTGTATCTGATTATTACACACATCAATTGGTATGGGTTTCAAACAGTGGTTCTGATCCTCATTTTAATGGAACAAAAAATACTATAGCAAGTTCTTTTACAAATGTTGCTGCTTTTGATTTAGGAGACATTGATGGTGATGGTGATATTGATGCTGTTATTAGTAATGCTATTGGTAGTAGTTCAAGTCCAAATGACAGTAAAATAGAAATCTACTATAATAATGGCTCAGAAGTATTTACTGCAGATGCAAATCCAGTCGCAAATAATACCAAAGATTATGTTTGGAGCGTTCTGATTGCTAATGTAGACAATGATACAGATATGGATATTTTAACTACCGATTTATATGGAAATCTTTCTTGGTATAACAGAATTGGAGGAATTGATGGACCAGCGACATATTCAGAAACTCCATTTACAACTACTATAGCAAACCCTGCCATTGTTGCTTTTGAAGATTTAGATAATGATACCTTAAAAGATGTTGTTTTAAGCAGCGGATCGCCTGGAGCAGGAAATGATATTGTTTGGTATAAAAATAATGGTGCTGGTTCTTTTAGTAGTGAAGCGATAATTGATGCAACACAAAGTAATACTTACTCAATGGCTCTAGCTGATTTTGATAGTGATGGAGATATAGACATTTCTTCTGCTGCTTATAATAATGATAACATTAAGATTTTTGACAATCTATTGATAAATTTATCAGTTAATGAGCCTGTTGTTGACAAACTCATAATCTTCCCCAACCCAACAACAAATACTTTAAATTTTAAAGTACCTTTTACAGAGAACTTTAAGGTTTCCGTTTTCGATATTTTGGGTAAAAAAGTGCTAAGTACAACCATACATAATAGCAATTCTCTTGATGTATCAAAACTTAACAATGGAATATATATTCTTAAGTTTGATGATTACAATACTAATCTGAAATTTGTAAAACAATAAACTTTATTGAGTCACTAAATAATTAAGCAAGTGTATTCCACTTGCTTTTTTTATATTTACTATAAAAAATAATAGCAAATGAGAAAAACTTTATTGGTCTTAGCAACATTTATATTTGTCTGTTTTTCAACACATTCACAGACCACATTCAATAAAACGCAATCTATTGCACTGCCTTCAGGTGGTGGAAATGCACCTTATAATATAGCTTCTGGTTTAATTGATAATGATGCTTTTCCAGATATAGTTGTTTCTACCACTTTAGGTAATTCAGTGTATTGGTTAAAAAATGATGGCTTAGGAACTTTTACAGTACAATCTACACCAATAAGCTCAACTTTAAATAGTGCTGGAGGTGTTGCTATAGCAGACCTTAATGGAGATGGCTTTAATGATGTAGTTACAACTTCCTATAATGATAATAAACTAGTTTGGTTTGCCAATGACGGCTCAGGAAATTTTGGAACTGAACAATTAATTTCTTCATCTGTATCTGGACCAAGTCAAGTATATGTAAGACAGTTTGATAATAATGCAACTCTGGACGTTTCTGTGTCCTCCTATTCTGGTAACGAGGTTGTTTGGTTTTCCAACGATGGTTCAGGTAATTTTGGCACTAAAAACATTATTGATAATACCATAGTTAGTCCTGGAGCTTATGCAGTAAAGGATATTGATTTTGATGGCGATATAGATGCTGTTATAGGTAACTCAGTTGCTTATGGTGTGCCAAATGATTGTAGAATTGAAGTGTTTTATAATGATGGAAATGGAGTTTTTACAGCAGACACCAATCCTGTTTCTGTTAATACTAAAGATTACATTTTTAGTATTATGGCTGAAGATGTAGATGCCGATAATAGTTTAGACATTTTAGTAACTGATATAAATGGAAGTCCTTCTTGGTTTAAACGTACTCAAATAAGTCCAGGAACTGCTACTTACACTGAAACAGTTTTAAGCACAAGCATTGCAAATCCTGCGTGTTTAGATTTACAAGATTTAGACAATGATAATTTAAAAGATTTTGTGCTTTCAAGTGCAACTTCTGGTGCTGGCAATGATATTGTATGGTTTAAAAATAATGGAGCTGGTGGCTTTAATTCTGAACTTGTTATTGATGCAACTCAAAGTCAAGCTTATACATTTACGTTTGCAGATTTTGAAAATGATGGAGATTTGGATATTGCATCAATTGCCTATAACGATGATGATGTTAACATTTTCAATAACCAAAAAATAACACTCTCAATTAATGATGCAGAAAATTTCACTCCCAAAATCTTTCCAAATCCAGCATCAAGCAAATTGTATTTAAATGATATTTCAGTAAAGACATATAAAGTATCTATTTATGATCTTTTAGGGAAAAAAATCTTTGACTCTAATTTAAGTAGCAATTTACCAATGGATATTTCTACTCTAAAATCAGGGATTTATTTTTTAAGATTTGATAGACTCAATAAAATTTTGAAATTCATTAAGCAATAAACTGTTATTCATTCTTTAATGCATAATTAAATGCCGCTGTGGCATGAATGGTTGTTGTATCAAACACAGGAACTGAAACATCAGTTTGCTTAATTAATAAAGGGATTTCTGTGCAACCCAAGATTATTCCTTCTGCATCTTGAGTTATTAATTTTTCTATTATTTTAAGGTAAGATTCTTTTGAAGAATCCAATAACAACCCTTTAGACAACTCATCATAAATAATTTTATGAATGGTATTTCTATCATTTTCATCTGGAATGATAGTTTCAATTCCGTTGGTCTTTAAAACCTCTCTAAAAAAAGGTTTCTCCATAGTATATTTTGTTCCTAAAAGCGCAACTTTAGTGAGATTCTTATCTAAAATACACTTTGATGTTTCTTCAGCAATATGAATTACAGGAATTGTTACAACTCTCTTAATAGCATCAACACACAAGTGCATCGTGTTGGCACAAATAACTACCATACCAGCTCCAGATTTTTGTAAACTTAAGGCAGCATCTTGCATGATAGTATCTAATTTATCCCAACGTCCTTGAGATTGTAGTGCGGAAATTTCACCAAAATCTAAAGAATTTATAATGACTTTACATGAATGAGTTCCGCCAAGTGCCTTTGCTGCAAGATCATTAAGAACTTGATAATACATGATTGTTGATTGAGGTGTGATTCCTCCAATTAATCCAATAGTTTGCATTAAAAGATTGTATTTTTGTTCTAAATTTATAGCTTTAATTAATACTTACAAACTTTAGTATGTCTATTCTCATCATTAACATAAAAGAGCTTTTGCAAATTAGGGAATCTGGTGTTTTAAAAGTTTCTGGTAAAGAAATGAAAACACTACCTACTCTAAAAAATGCTTATGTTTTAATTGAAGACGACATTATAGTTGATTATGGAAGTATGGACGATATGACAAGCTATGAAGCAGACCATATTATTGATGCCGAAGAAAAAATAGTGCTTCCTGCTTGGTGTGACAGTCACACTCATATTGTTTATGCTGGACATAGAGAACAAGAATTTGTAGATAGGATAAATGGATTAAGCTATGAGGAAATAGCCAATCGTGGTGGTGGCATTTTAAATTCGGCAGAAACCTTAAACAGTACAAGTGAAACTGATTTATACGAGCAATCTATTAAACGAGTTAAAGAAGTTATGAAACTTGGTACTGGAGCTATAGAAATTAAATCTGGTTATGGCTTAACTATGGAAGCCGAGCTGAAAATGCTTCGTGTTATTAAACGTATAAAAGATAAATTTCCATTAAAGGTAAAGGCTACGTTTTTAGGAGCACACGCGTTGCCAAGTTTTTACAAAAACAATAAAGAAGACTATGTTAATTTGGTTATTAGTGAGATGATTCCTCGCGTTGCTGATGAAAAACTTGCAAGTTATGTAGATGTTTTTTGCGAAAAAGGCTATTTCTCTTTAGAAGATACTGAACGTATTCTCATAGCTGGAAAAAAATATGGATTAATACCTAAAATACACGTCAATCAATTTAACGCATTTGGTGGTGTTGCTTTAGGTGTTAAGTATGATGCACTTTCTGTAGACCATTTGGAAGAACTGAATGATGAAGATATTACTGCACTACAAAACAGTGAGACCATGCCTGTTGCTTTACCTTCGTGTTCTTACTTTTTAAGTATACCTTACACTCCTGCGAGAAAACTTATTGATGCTGGATTACCAATAGCTCTGGCAACAGATTACAATCCTGGTTCTACACCAAGCGGAAATATGAACTTTGTTGTAAGCACAGCTTGTATAAAAATGAAGATGACTCCTGAAGAAGCTATTAATGCAGCAACCATAAATGGTGCTTATGCTATGGGAATAAGCCATAATTATGGTAGTATTACCAAAGGGAAAAAAGCCAATCTAATTATTACTAAAGCAGTACCAAGCTACAATTACTTGCCCTATGCTTTTGGCGACAATCATATAGATTCTGTGATTATTAATGGTGAAATAATATAAAAAAAAGCCTCGAGCAAAAAACTGCTTAAGGCTTTTTCAACCAACCAATCAAAAAGTATTACTACTTAAGTTCAAATTGAGTTGAAGACACTAAATTGTTTTGATCAAAAACGTTTATAATGTAACGTCCTTTTTCAAAATCTTTGCCTTTAGCTTCAACAAACTCACAAACATCTAAGTTGTTGCTTTCATAGTTAAATTTACTAATCAAGCTATAGTTTAGTACACTTTCGTCAAATTGAATTTGTTCATTTAATCCTAAAACATTGTCTTTAGGGTCTAAAACCTGAACAAAAAACTCTTTATCACCAGGAGCAACCAATTTATTTTTAGCAACAGTATAACAAACTCTAATTTTGTCTGCTCTACCAGCACGTTCTGTAGGTATCAATTTACCTGAACTTCTTACAATAACTCCAAAGCCTTTTAAACCTACTGTAGATAACACAGCTGCATCTTCAACAATAGTTGCTAATTCTGTGTTTTGAGCCAATAACGAATCGTTAAATACAATACGATCTTGTAGTTGAATTTTTGTACTGTCTAAACTAATTGCTAATAATGCATTAGACTCTTTTAAAGCAGTATTTTCTTCCATTAAAGACTTCATTTCGTCTTGAAGCGCTAAAAATTGCTTTTTGTATTTCCATAAACTACGTACACTGTTTTCTGAAACTTTTAATGAATCCATCAAACTTTCAATACGCTCTCTTGCTTCAACCAATTTTTTGTTTGCAACTTCATTTTCGCCAATAGCAGCATCATATTGTTGTGCCATATTGTTTAAATCTTTAAGCACTAATGCTTTTTCTTCAGTTAATTGCTTTTGGGTTTCATCAGCTTCACTTTTTAAATTAAAAGTGTAAAATAATGTTCCTACTAAAAGTGCCAATGCTATACCTAAAATAATTTTCAATGCATTGTTGTTACTTCCTGACTTGTTTTCCATAATAGTAAATCTTGTTTTGTTAACTACTGATTTTTTTTAATTTAATTGCCAAAAATTTATTTTATAAATAAGCTTAAAAATTGCTTTTGGTTATTTTAACTTTGGCATTTGTTCTTATATACGATTAAGTGTTAAATTTGGATTTGATTTTAAAAAATATCGCTTTGAAACAATCGTATAATATTAAATAACATCAGTAGAAACAAGGCTTTTTGAAGATTTTGAGTACAATTAAAGTTTTGTTAAATAATAATGATTTTACTTAATGGCTACAAAAAATATTGAAATAGTATCCTTTAAAAATACTTATGACAACGATTTTTATAACTTGAATATTGAATGGTTAAAAACATTTTTTTATGTAGAACCTTTTGATGAAGAAGTATTGAGCAAGCCAGACTTTTATATTATAAACAAAGGAGGTTTTATATTTTTTGCAAAGCTTAATAAAGCAGTTGTTGGTACAGTTGCCTTAATGCCAACTAAAACTGAAAAGGTTTTTGAGCTCACAAAAATGGCAGTATCACCAAAACATCGTGGTTATAAAATAGGTCAGCAACTCATGCAACATTGCATTGACTTTGCAAAAACCAACCATTTTAAAGCACTTATGCTCTACTCTAACACCAAACTTGAAAATGCTATTTATATTTATAAAAAATATGGATTTGTTGAAGTGCCTTTAGAACCAAATAGTCCTTATGTAAGAAGTGATATTAAAATGGAGCTAAAATTCCTGTGAAAACAGGAATCTAAACATTTTATCTATAAACTATCATCATGGATTCCGCATCAACCTTTCGACTGCGCTCAAGGTGACAACTTTGGAATGACAAACTAATTATTAATCGCCTTCAACGAATCAATTTGTCGCTGCAATTTATCAATCTGTTCTTGGTTTTTATCCACCTTAGGAATCACATTAAGCGAATCTAAAACACGTTGAGCAATATCAATATCCTTGGTTTCTTCAACATAATAGTAACCAATTCCTTCACTTGCTCTCCAAGCCTCACTTAATTGGTCATACACTGTTTTATCCCATTGACTAGGATGCTTTACATCTATCCAAACTACATCGCGATATTCACTATCAATTAATGCTAAATCTGGAGTTGCAGAACCATCAAAATTATCAGAACCTTCTCTTATTGCTGAAACTGTTCCTAAGAAAAACATACGTTTTCTGCCAGCAATATCTTTTATATAAGGTCTAAATTCCACAGGTTTATTCACAGACCAATCAAATTCTTTACGTGATTCTATCACTTTTAAAGGCATCGCTGAAACGCCAGCATACCCTTGCTTTTTAGCAGCATGATCATAATAATAAAGTTTGTCTGTTCCATCTGCTGGTACAAAAACACTAAATGTTAAACTGGTTTTCTCATCTCCTACTGGTTCCAAACCAAACCAATGATATAAACCACTGTAAGCATCAGAATCAGTATCAGTAAAATCAAAATCTGTAACAAATGGTTGTTGGTTTTGGTCATCTGGTAAATCTGGAATCTTTACAGCTGTTACCATATTCCATGGTAATGGATCACTAAAACCTCCTAAGAATTTTAAAGATTCTGCCTGTAAACGCGATACTTTTTCAGATAAGGTATTTTGACGCGTTAAAAAAGGATGGTTTTTCATGTCCTCAGGACTTACAAAAGTTCCTTTACCAATAAGAACACGCTCTACATAATCACCGAAATCATGAGCTCCATTTTCAATAATAACAACACCACCAAAGGTTGGATAAGGAAAGAAAAAGCCTTTCCAATTGATTAAACTCACAACTTGAACCCATTGTCCTGAATCATTTTTCATATAAAACACATCTCCAGGTTCGGTTGAAAATAGCTTTGTAATACCAAAATGTTGCACCACAGCATTGTATGTATTTCTACTAAACTTTAGAGACTCACCAATAGAGAACGTAACAGGAATTCTGTTTTCACTTGAAAATCTTGGAAATGGTGTTGTGCTTGATACTGAAAATACTTCTTCAGTATTATCACTAATACGTTGCCATATATACTTTTCTGTAGGCTGAATGGCCATAGTCCATCTATTTTCATCATCTACTCTAACTAAATGAGGTAAGGATACATCTTTGGTCTCACCAACCGATTCGTTTGCCATAGAGAAAATATTGCGTAATGGCTGAATACGCTCATTTTGTGTTAACGGTAATTCGTGAATTTCAACTTTATTTAAATGGTTAAATACATTATAGGTTTTTATGTAGTCGTACATTTTAAAATGCCAACCTACAGCATATATAATTCCGAAAATGACTAACAGCAATCCCAAAATACCAATGCGTTTTCCTGTGCTTGGTGTTTTTCTAAACTTTCTAAGAAATAAAAACAAAATGGTTCCGCATAGTAGAATTACAAAAATGAATTTTCGAATGAAAAGTAAAAAGGGTTGATACTCATCACGAAGAATGAACAGCAACAATAGCAATACAAAACCAACTATTACAGTGATTACTTTTTGTTTTTTGCCTTTACTCCAGTAGTTTTTAATCATCATTTTTACTTTAAAAATCCTTTATCTTTTAAGCGTTCTCTAGCACTTTTCTTTTCTTGTTTTGGTTGTTCTTGAGTTTCTTGAGTTTCTGGTTCTTCAACAACTTCATCTACTTTATCTTTTGTAGTGATATCATCTAAAAACTCTTTACTTTTTTCAATGGTATCACTAACCAAATCGGTTATAGATTCGCTTTTTTCATCGACAATTTTTCCAGATTTCAACACAAAATTAGCAAGATAAGTTCCTAAAATGGTTCCTACGATACTTGAAGCAAATGTTGATACACCATCATAACTTCCAAAAAGTTGAAAAGGCGTAAGAAATTGTAGTACTAAAGAAACGAGAATGAATAGAAACGTTATGTAAACTACTCTTAACAAGAATTTTTGCTGAAACACAAATCCTGTTCTGTCACCAGCTTTCATTTGTAATTCTTTAGAATTAACAATCTTATTTACAAAACGATATAAGCCATTACCATTGGACTCTCTCCAATACAATAACACTCCAAATAAAATGGCAATGATAAAAACTATTAACTCTATTGTCATGATAATATAAGTTGGAAGCTAGAAGCACGAAGTTTGAAGTTCGAGCTATAGCTTTGATTAATCATTAATTTTATTTCTAAAAGCGATTGTCATGTTCATTAAATCAAAACAATCTTTATAATATTTTTCAAAATTATTTTCGTTTAAATAATTTCTTCTTTTTGCTTTATGCAAACAAGTTACAACTTCGGCAATTGAACGTATTGAATAACCAAGAAACTTTCTGTATTCAGCTCCAGATTGCAAAATTGAACCTTCAGATATATTTAGTGCTATTGAATCTGATGCTCTTCTAATTTGGGAAGATAAATTGTAAAGCTCTTCTTTAGGAAACTTATAGGCTAAATTATTCATATTTTCACCTAAATCCATTCCTTTTTGCCAAATAATTAAATCTTCAAACTTAAATTTCATTCAAATTCTTTTCATAAAGATAATAAACTTCTGACTTCGTGCTTCCAGCTTCATGCTCACTTTATTAGTCTATAAATTTTAAATATTGTTACTAATGGTTTCTACAACCCAATCTTGAAATGAATCATCCCAAGATTCGTAAGTTTTATAAAATTGTTCTTTATCATACCAATACAAGAATAAAACATCCTTTGGAGCGATGTTAACTAATAATTTCCAAATCAGATCTAAATGAGCAACTTCTAAAGCAGAATGTGGTTCGTGCAAAGCAAAATAAAACGATTGGTCTATTAAATCTTGAATTTTAAATGCATTACTTCGCTCAAGACGTTCTAAATATATCTCGACTCCATTTACTCGTTTTAGTGCGTTTGCATCAATTGTATTGAGGTATTTTCTAAATAGCACTTTATCATCCAAAATATCCTTAATTGGATGCTTCGTGTCTTTTAGCTCATGATAAAACATCATTTTTTTAATGCGATCATATCGAGGTGTATTCACTACTACTTCCAGATTACATTCAATAATTAAATGACTTTTAAGTTTATCTATCAATTCTGGCTCTTCAATGTGGTAAATTAAAACATCATAATCTGTGTTTTTAATCGCATCTTTATGAGCTTCTTTGTCTTCAAAAACAACAATGGTTTTTATAAAATCTCTTAGCAAATAAACACCTCCAAAAGCCTTAGCGAAAAAAGAATTGGTTTTATAAACCAAAGGTTCCAACACTAATTGTCTGTTTCGTAAATCTCCATGTACTCTAGCCGATTTCAGTAATTCCTCATGGATAGTTTCGTCAATAAAATTGTTTCCAGAGTTGAATTTTTCAACCAACTTTAATTGCTCTTCTTGTATTTTATTTAAATCATTGATAAGATGAAATCTGATGAATATAGCATCATACTTTAAAATATCTAAGGGTTCATAAAAAGTGTCTATATCTTGATCAAAATCCAAACAAATAGCACAATCTCTTGTAATATCATTAATTTGACTTCCATACATTTTAAACACCAACTGCATCATGTCTCTATCAAAAGAATGGGTTGGTACATACACAGGTTTTCCTTTCTGTAATGGCGTAATAATAATACCATGCGGATTGGCTTCGCCATGATTTAGGTAATGTAGCTCCTTTTTTTCTTCTGCAATTTCCGGACTCCAACCAATGCCATCAATGGAAAATGATTTGAGCTTTGTTACTTCAAAGCCTAATTTTAAAAGGCATTGATTATAACGCTCAACCAATTTTCCGCTTACTGGAATAAGCTCACTTTGGTATAGATTTGCTGCTTTTAGTTTGTTCATTTTTTACCAATCTTTCTAATGGTTTTAATATTTCCTTCTATTGGAGAAATTAAAACTTCATTATCACCTTCTTCAACATAAAAAACATATAAACTATTTTTTCCTAATATTTTAATGCGTTCTGTATTTCCATCATTAAATATTAGCTCATAATTATAGTTAAAACTTGTATTTTCTAATCGCTTAGAAATATTTAGACCTCTACCAACGCCAAGACCAATAAACATTGAAAAGACCATCAATGCAGTCATTAAGATGACTATTCTAGAAGATTTAAAAGCTTCAATACTTTTATCAATTTTTGCTTGTTTGGCTTCGGTTTGATTTTTTTTAAAAGATTTAGATTTTTTTAAATATCGAGGCATATACTTTGCATAAAGCAGACATAAAATAACACATCCAAAAACCGAAAAGAAAAGTATTTTACTATTAAGTAATAGAGCCAATGGGCTTAAAAGCACATCCAAAATTGATGAGTAATCTAAAAAATTAATGCCCAAAAAATTGTAGTAGATGGAATTGTGAAAAATACCAAGAATAAGTAAATACACATAACCCAACGATAAAATCTCCTGAATTTCAAACTTTTTATCTAACATATTAGTTGTCTTTTTCAAATTTCTGCCTTGCCTCTAATTCTATATTCATTTGGTTAACTCTAGCATCAACTTTACGTTTAAAGTCTGTGTCCGCAATGGTTGCCACATTATCCAAATACCTTACAACTTCTTGTCTTCTAATTTCCGAAAAATCCAAACCTTTCATATTGGCACGCATCAATTCTTGCAACATGTTAAACTTTGTATCATAGTCTTTCTTGAAGTAGATATCTGGATTTTCAAACCAGTCTTCTTCCAAATCAAAATCGGTTAAACGAAGTGATACTGCACTTTGGATATTCCTAACATCTCGTGATGAAAAAAATGGAAAAATCTTTTGAATTTCTTTATATAGATTAGCATAAAATAGATGCTGATTAGTTTTAAAGTTTTTTTCTGTTTTCTCATAAACCTCTAAAACACGTTCTTCTATTGGTTTATCTGTAACGTTAAGGATTTCACCTAAATTTTTGGCTAAACCTTGATCTTGCAAATAACTATAGTTTTCTGGTCCTTGCATGTTTACAAAATCAGGCATGGTATCATCCAATTTTCGCCACCACAAATGGTCTTGATCTAAAAAGTCATGTTCTGTTCTAGCTCCATCAATTTTAAATCGACCTTGAACACGTGAAATCACAGCTTTATCCAACATTTCTGGAAGGTTAGTAAATAATCCAATGGAACTGTTACCATAATTTACAGCATAAGCACCTTCAGTATATCTAAGAAAAACACCTATTACTTCTTTTACACCAGCAGACACACCTTGAGCAGTACGCTCTTGAAGGTTATTTTCTGCATCATCAATTGGTGCAAAAATAAGTTTGGATGGATCTTGTAACGGTTTCATCCACTCTACCATTTTTTCTGCTGAACCCCCTTGAAAAGTACTAATCAAAGTGTCAGGCATTGGATGAAATAAAAATGGAATGTCTAAATGGTCGCAATGTTCTTTCAGACGTGTTGCAATTGCAGCAATGAGCATGCTTTTACCAGTTCCAGGAATTCCATAACCCATAAAAACTGGCATGAATCCTCCAAGTTCTTGAAACGGATTTTTCTTGGCTGTAAAATCGTAGCTTAGCATACGCTCTGTTAGTCGTCTCGCAAAGTGCTTTGCATCTCTGTTACCAACAATTTGTTCAAACTGAATTTTGTTGAATTCTACGCTTTTAGCTGCTCCAGCAAATACATTTTCCCAGCCTGAAATAGCGAAATCTGAATTTTCTAATTTGTAGGTTCGGTCTGTTATGGTTTCTGTGTACTCTAAGGTGCTTTTACGAAGTTGAATTTCATCAATTAGTGCATCAAAATAAACTACTGTAAAGTCAATAACATCTTTATCAGACTTTATTATGTCTGGATGATTAAGATATTTATCATAATAAAATAAACTACAGGCAATCCCTTTGAGTGGAGACATTAACGACACTTCAGGAATTCCAGCAAACTTATTTTTCATAACACTTAAATCGTCTGAAGCATGACTTCTCAAATTGTGCAAAATGTTATAGGCTGTAGCAAACAACATAAACGCAGTAGCAGTATGCATCTTACTTTCATACTCTCGTTTTCCTGAATTATCAAGTGTAGATTTTCTTTCAGATAAACTGGACAATCCTGAAGCATCATAATAGCTATCCTTAATCCAGATACCAAGAGCTAATCCTTCTTGAACAGCATAAAGAGTTTGATTAAGGTGTAACGGAATGGCAACAGAGTCTGGTAACAATCTCTTTTTTAAGTTTAAAATGGTTTTAGAAACCGAAGTTGTCTCTATTGCACTACTACCATTATTGGCTCGTGACAAATACAGCAAAATAGATTCATCTTTATTACCATTATTCTCTTTATTCTTAGCTCGTTGACCTTGTTCCCATTGTACAGATTTTAAATATGAAGTAGCTTCATCACGAAGCATATCAAGTTCGTTTTGTTTTATAGGAAATGTTGAGTTGTGTTCCATGATATTGTATTCAGTTTTCTGTTCTCAATTGGCAGTACTTTATACTAGGACTGATTACTTTATGTTTATTTTTAAATCTGACATTTGAATTGGAGGCTTAGCCAACTTATTCATAATCTCTGGTGTTTTATTATAGAGCATTTGAATAATTCGATGTGGTGCAAACACATAGTTTTGCTTTATTATATCGCTCCAATTTTGTAAGGTTTGTTTACTAAAAAAACTGCCTTCTTTGAATTCACTCCGAGAAAAGACTTCATCAATTTTAAGTGACATTGCATAAGATTCTAATGGGATTTCTTTTTTACTAATACCATCAAGGATAGCATGTGTAATTTCATTTTCATCTTTTGCAAACACGTTATGTAAAGGACCTAAATCGATACGCTTAATATGTTTTGGGTGTACGTCTGATAGCTTTCTGTCTATAGCATAAGCCATAGTATCTAAGCTCATTTGTCTATCTGCTGCTACTTTTAAAACTTCGTATATTTCATCTTTTTCATTAAGTACATTACTACCATCGTAATTAAAATACATGAAGCATATAAATGGCCTATTATAAGCTACATCATAAAAACTCCAGCTTACTAAATACTTTCCTTGTGAGTTTTTTGGAGCTTCTAAAATTTTACCTTGCACAAAGCGATTGAAAATATATTGCTGTTGAACTGAAGTGTAATAAACAATTGATGCTGCTTGAAAAAGTTGACTCTTCTTTATTGGCTCTTTTTTACGCATCAATGTATCTAAAAACTCGGTTTTAAGAACTTCAGGACTTGTAAGTTTATCCAAATAGTTGTCTCTCAAAGATAGATCGTTAAATAAATACCTAAACTCTAAATAATTTGGGAAACCAGAATCGGTAAGATCAATCTTCATATTATCCTCTTCATCATACATGTATTTTACACGCATGGCTTCAATGGAATACAATAACAAATCACAATACTGCTTAAAAAAAACAATTTCTTTCTCATTGCAAAGTTCTTGATGCTGAACATTTACAATAAGTTCTTTCAAGCAAAAATCTACCATTTTGTGGTAAAACACATAGTGCTCTTTGGAGTCAAGCTGAGCAGAATCTAATGGAGTTACTATGTGATTTATAGACATAATTAAAGTATGCAGTAACAGTAAACAGTTGCAGTAAAAAAAATTAAATTATTTTAAGATAACAAGTCGTCTTCGGCTTCAGGTTTTGGTTTTTCGCCTCCTTCTCCTTCACCTTTGGGAGCAGTGTTTTCTGAATTATAGTATTCTTCAAAAATTTCTTTCATATCGATACCATAACGTTCGGCAAAGTTTTTCTGAATCTCTGCATCCTTAGTACGAATTTCTTGTAATGCTTCTGCATAACTACTATAAACACCTTGCATTACTTTTTCGTGAACAGGAATATTATCCATCATTTCCTGACGAGCTTTAGCACTTGCGGTATGCATAGATGCTAATGTTTCGCCAATATGCTCATCAGTTTTAACACCTAAATGTTCTAAAATTGCAGCAAATTCTTGGTCTGTTCTGGCTTTTAAGGCTACAACATAACCATCATAGTATTTCAAACGCTCTTCGGTATCAGATTTTAACTTAGCTCTATGTGTTTGTAAATTACTTCTAAGTGATGTTAATACTTTAATGGTTAAGTTATGCTTGTGTACAAAGCTGTCTTTTGAAGCTGCAAGTGTTGTATAAGCGTTTTTTAATCCTTCCAACTCTTCAACTTTTTGCTCAAGAGTAGTGACTTTACCAACAGCTTCAGCATAAGCAGCAGATTGCTTATCTACAATTTCTTCAAGTTCTTGTCTGGCTTGTTTTAACAACGCATAGTTTTCTTCCAGAAGTCCTTCAACTTCTTTTTTCTTTTCTAGAGCTTTAGTATGATTTTTAGTAGCTTCAACTATGGCATCTTGCAGTTTATCTTCAACTTCTTTGATTTCGACTTCTCTATCTTTCAGACGCTTTACAGCTGCTTGACTCTTAAATGAAAGTTCGTTTAAAAGCGTTTGAACATCAGCAGATTCAATACGCTGTTGAAACATGGCTTTTGCTTTATTATCTGCTTCGTCTCTTACCTTCTGAGCTTCTTTTAATTCGTCTTGTGCTTTTCTGATTTTGCTTTTTCTTCCCCAAAGATTGTTCCACCAAGTATCTGGTTTGTTCTCAGCATCTTCAAGTTCTATTTTAGCACGTTCAAGACGTTTAATGGCGTTATCAATAATCTTTTGCTCATCGGCATTTAAACTTGAAAAATCCTCGAAAATTATACCTACTTCATCCTGATAATCAGTTAAATCCTTTATTGCATCAAGAAGCGTAGTTCTGTCTTTTTCTGCCATTGTTACAACATCATCTAACGTTGCATTTAATATTTTCTGACGCATTTCTGGGTCATCTTCTTGTGCCAATTTAGACTTCATTGTGTCTATGGCTTTTCCCCAATTAACATCAACTTTTTCGGTTTTCTCGTTAGAGTTTGTTTCTAATAAATCAAAATCATCAGACATATGTGTATAATTTTAAGTGAACATTTTTTTTTATTTAGACAAGCAATTTCGTTAAAAAATATCACTTTTAAAAGGTTATTTTTTAATTAAATTAACTAATAATTGGTAGCAAAATTTGTTATTTTGTTACATCCTTAGATTTTGAAGTTTAAAACTTAATATTTTACGAAAACATTATGAAATGAACGATAGCAAGAAGTTGATAACAACAGAAATGATGTTTAACGAATTGCATCTGACCTCTAAAAAAATAATTACTAACAGATGAAAAAAATTATTACGCTTACCATATTATCACTTTTTGTTTTCTCTTGTGCTGAAAAAAAGATAGCTAAAGAAGCTATTATTCATCCTATTTCTCATGGAAGTTTAATTATTGAGTATGGAGAGGAAATGTTATATATTGATCCTGTTGGTAATACTGACGATTTTAAAGACTTTAAAAAGCCAACTATTATTTTAATAACTGACATACATGGCGACCATTTAAACTTAGAAACCCTTGAAAGTATTAGTGATTCACTTGTTCCATTAGTGATTCCGAATGCTGTAAATGAAAGATTAAATAACAAAGTAATAGGCAAAAGAATTGTTGCAAACAATGGTGAAACAAAAACCATAAACAGCATATCCATTGAAGCTATACCAATGTACAACTTGCGTGAAGAGGCTTTACAATTTCATGAAAAAGGACGAGGAAATGGCTACGTGCTTACCTTAGGTGAAAAACGCGTTTATATTTCGGGTGATACCGAAGATATTCCTGAAATGAGAGCTTTAAAAAACATTGATATTGCATTTGTTTGTATGAATTTACCATGGACTATGACTGTTGAGAGTGCTGCTGATGCAGTATTAGAGTTTAAACCAAAAGAAGTTATTCCTTACCATTATAAAGGAACAGATGGTTTAAGTGATGTTAAAAAGTTTGAAACCATTGTAAATTCTAAAGACCAAGGTATTATAGTAAACTTACTTGACTGGTATAAAGAATGATAAATTATTCATTTTTAGTAAATTAATAAGTTTTTTGTTTTATATTTGGCTTGATTAAACCCAAATCAATAACTGTATGTTTTCATTTTCTCTAACACTAAACCTCTCTTCAACAGAGCTTTCGACTATTGTTACAGCATTAATAATCACAGTAATCTTTTTCTTAATTTTATTGATTTTAGGTGTGAGAAAATCTTATAAACTGAAAGCAGAAAATGAGCGTTTAAGTAAAGAACAAAGTGACCCAAATGAGGTAAAAGAATACGAAGATTTTACCGAAGGTCATCTTTATTAAAAAAATGCCTACTAACTGCAGGCATCTTTAACTATTTTATCTTACTAATTTTTTATACTTAATTCGTTTTGGCATCAAGTCGCCACCCAAACGTTTCTTTTTATTTTCTTCATAATCAGAGAAACTTCCTTCAAAGAAATATACTTGACTATTGCCTTCAAAAGCTAAAATATGTGTGCAAATTCTATCTAAAAACCATCTGTCGTGAGAAATCACCACAGCACATCCAGCAAAATTTTCCAATCCTTCTTCTAAGGCTCTTAATGTATTGACATCAAGGTCATTAGTTGGCTCATCTAAAAGTAATACATTACCTTCTTCTTTAAGTGTCATTGCTAAATGTAAACGATTGCGTTCACCACCAGAAAGCAAATTCACTTTTTTATTTTGCTCACTTCCAGAGAAATTAAATCTGCTTAAATAAGCACGAGAATTAACTTGCTTTCCTCCCATCATAATCAACTCCTGTTCGTCACTAAAATTTTGCCAAATGGTTTTATTTGAATCTATATTAGAATGTGCTTGGTCTACATAAGCAATCTTAGCAGTGTCACCAACTTTAAATTCTCCCTTATCTGGAGCAATTTCTCCCATAATCATTTTAAAAATGGTAGTTTTTCCTGCTCCATTAGGTCCAATGACACCAACAATTCCAGCTTGTGGAAGGTTAAAGTTTAAATCTTCGTATAGTAATTTATCATCATAACCTTTACTTACACCAATTGCTTCAATAACATTGGTACCCAAACGAGGTCCATTCGGGATGTAGATTTCAAGTTTTTCGTCTAATTGCTTTTGATCTTGACTTAACAATTTATCGTAATTCTTTAGACGTGCCTTTTGTTTAGTCTGACGACCTTTTGCTCCTTGTCTAACCCATTCTAGCTCTCGCTCTAAGGTTTTTTGACGTTTAGTAGCAGCTTTGCCTTCCTGAGCCATACGTTTAGATTTTTGATCTAACCAAGATGAGTAATTTCCTTTCCAAGGAATGCCTTCACCTCTATCTAGTTCTAAAATCCAACCAGCAACATTATCAAGAAAGTATCTATCGTGAGTTACAGCAATTACAGTACCTTTATATTGAGCTAAGTGATGCTCTAACCAATGTACAGATTCTGCATCTAAATGGTTAGTAGGTTCATCTAAAAGAAGAACATCTGGTTCTTGCAATAATAAGCGACATAAAGCAACACGACGTCTTTCACCACCTGAAAGCACAGCAATTTTTTTATCACCATCAGGAGTACGCAAAGCATCCATTGCAATTTCTAATTTTGTGTCTAATTCCCAAGCATTGGCTGCATCAATTTGGTCTTGAAGTTCAGCTTGTCTGTTCATGAGTTTTTCCATTTTATCTGGATTACTATAAACTTCTTCCAAACCAAACATGTCGTTTATTTTATTGTACTCGTCAAGAATAGCTACAGTTTCAGCAGCACCTTCACGAACTACTTCCATTACAGTTTTATTATCGTCTAGCTTAGGTTCTTGTTCTAAGTAACCTACATTATATCCTGGAGAAAAAACAACATCGCCTTGATAGTTTTTATCAACTCCAGCAATAATTTTTAAAAGTGTAGATTTACCAGAACCATTAAGCCCTAAAATGCCAATTTTAGCTCCATAAAAGAAGCTTAAGTATATGTTTTTTAAAACTGGTGTATTTGCACTTTGAAATGTCTTAGTCACACCAGACATTGAAAATATTACTTTTTTATCGTCACTCATTATACACGTCCTTTTAAAGCATTAAACACCCAAGCAATAGCAAAAAAGCCAATACCAACAGTAGCAAAACCCCAACCAGCGACATCATCATACCTATATGCTCCCATTAAAATTAAAATTATTCCCATTATTACCATTAGTACTGTAGCCCAAGCTAGTACTGTGTTTTTATTCATTGCCATAATCTAAATTCTATTTGATAGTTAGTTTGAATACAAATATCGTGTTTTTTATATAAAAAAAGCATCCAATTTTGGATGCTTTTTTAATTAGATACTAAAAGTTAAAGCTGAAGCATTGGCACTTCGATAAAAAGAAGCTGTGAAGTGTCTAGTGTCTTTATTTCAAAAGATTCTGTTTCAGAAACTCCAGCGGCATCACGTGTTTGAAGAATATTATCATTTATAGAAACTTCTCCATGAATGGTCATCACATAAACACCATGATTTTTGCTCTTTAGTTGATATTTTAAAGTTTTGTTTATATCTAGGTCAATTCTAGAAATCACAGCATCCTGATGGATTTTTAAACTCCCTTCATGCTTGTCATCAATTGATGTTACCAAAGTTTGCAACTGGTTTTTTCTACCTAATTCTGTGAAAGATTTCTGATCATATCGTGGTTCTACGTTTTGTTTGTTTGGAATAATCCAGATTTGAAACAAACTTAAATGCTTATCTATAGACCCATTAATTTCTGAGTGTTGAACTCCAGTACCTGCAGACATGATTTGAACTTCTCCCGGATAAACAGATTGCCATTCATTGTGCATGGAGTCACGATGTTTTAACTCCCCTCCTAATGGAATAGTAATAATTTCCATATTATTATGTGGATGTGTTCCAAAACCCATTTTCGGAGCTATAACATCATCATTCAATACTCTTAAAGCTCCAAAATGTACTTTTTCTGGATTATACCAATTAGCAAAACTAAATGAATGATTGGCCTGCAACCAACCATGATTTGCAAACCCTCTACTTTCTGCTTTATGAATTATTGTTTTCATTTGATTTTCTTTCTTTTTGTTATAGTGAGAACTTTTAATTAATTTTTAGCGAATTTTATCTAGCAAGTCGCTTAATTGTTCTGCTTCTTTTTCATTGAGATTTTCTAATAAATCGAAATTCATTTTTTCAGATATATCTTCTAGCAATTTTAAACCCTTATCTGTAATTGCAATATGCACCACACGTCTATCTGAAGGACAAGGTATACGTTCTATTAACTTTTTGTCACATAATTTATCCATTAATCGGGTTGCATTTGGAGCTCTCTCTAACATTCGTTCCTTAATGGTTTGCACTTTTAAAGGTTCATTTGCACCTCTTAATATTCTGAGAATATTGAATTGCTGTGGCGAAATACCAAAGGGTTTAAAAAATGCATTTTGATGACTATTAATCCAATTGCTAGTGTAAATAATGTTCAGTAATGCTTTTACTTTGTTATTTGGAAAACTAGAATTGATGTCTTTAGAAATATCTCCCATGATTGTTTGATTTAAACTAATGTATCTGAATATTCAATTTTTTTCTTAAAAACAGCATTAGCAAAAGGACATAGTGGAATTGCCTTTATTTGATTAGCTCTCATAAAACCAACTGCAGCTTCAACCAATTTATAACCTACACCTTTCCCTTTCAACTTTTCGCTAACTTCAGTATGATCTATAATTATTTTATTACTTCCAGCATATGTGTAAGTCATTTCAGCTTCTAGTTTTCCGTCTACTTCAAGGTAAAATTTACCTTTTTTTCCATTATCCTCTTGTTTTATCTCCATTGTTATAATGCTTTTCTAAATTGTTCAACTTTTTTTATTAATTCCGTGTTTAATTCAGTGTTTACAACTTTATCATTACTAAAATTATCCTTAAAATTAGGCAAAGAGAACTCAGCAATTATATTAGCGTTATGTCTTGGAAATCTATCTTTTGCAATAGCTAATACAGATTGACCTCCTCTTCCTCCAGGAGATGCAGCCATTAAAAGCATAGGCTTTCCCAAAAATGTTTTACCCTCAATTCTTGACATCCAGTCAAACAAATTTTTAAATACTGCTGAGTAAGCACCATTATGCTCAGCCAAGGAGATTATTATTCCGTCAGCTGACTTCATTTCATTCAAAAATTTATGAGCATTTTCAGGTTGCCCTATTTGTACTTCCAAATCAACTCCAAATAATGGCAATTCAAAGTCATTTAAATCTAATATTTTTGTTTCAACATTTTCTACTAAACCAGCAGCGTAAACTGCTAATTGCTTATTAATTGATTGTTTACTATTGCTACCTGCAAAGGCTATTATCTTTTTCATTCGTTTATTATTTTATGCAAATATACAAAATATAATTAATATGTTCCATGTAATATATTTCCATGTAATATATAAATACAATGATCAGTCTTTTTTAGCATCTACTTCTTTTGTACTTTAGCATCAAACAAAAGCATTAATGGACATCAACTTCAACAAAAACGAAGATTATAATAAACTTTTAGTCTCAGATTTAACCAAAAGATTAGCTCAAGTAAAACTTGGAGGAGATAAAAGCCGTATAGAAAAACATCACGCTAAAGGTAAAATGACTGCTCGTGAACGCATTAACTACTTATTAGATGAGAAATCTAAAAGTATTGAAATTGGAGCTTTTGCAGGAGAAGATATGTACAAGGAACATGGTGGATGTCCTTCGGGAGGAGTTGTTGTAAAAATTGGATATATAAAAGGTAAACAGTGTATTGTAGTAGCAAATGATGCTACAGTAAAAGCAGGAGCTTGGTTTCCAATTACTGGAAAAAAGAATTTAAGAGCTCAGGAAATTGCCATTGAAAATAAATTACCAATTATCTACTTAGTTGATTCGGCTGGAGTTTATTTGCCAATGCAAGACGAAATCTTTCCAGATAAGGAACATTTTGGTCGCATTTTCAGAAACAACGCAGTGATGAGCAGCCTAGGAATTACCCAAATATCAGCTGTCATGGGAAGTTGTGTTGCTGGAGGCGCTTACTTACCAATTATGAGTGACGAAGCTTTAATAGTTGACAAAACTGGTAGTATTTTTTTAGCTGGAAGTTATCTCGTAAAAGCTGCCATTGGTGAAACCATAGACAATGAAACGCTTGGTGGTGCTACAACTCATTGTGAGATAAGTGGAGTTACCGATTATAAAGCCAAAGACGATAAAGACGCTTTAGATACTATTAAGAATATTATTGACAAAATTGGAGATTATGATAAAGCTGGTTTTAATAGAATTCAAACTGTAAAACCAAAAGAAAAGCCAGAAGAAATTTATGGCATACTACCTAAAAGTCGTACAGACCAATACGACATGTACGATATTATAAAACGATTGGTAGATAATTCGGAGTTTGACGAGTATAAAGCTGGTTACGGAAAAACCATTATTACTGCTTATGCTAGAATTGATGGTTGGGCTGTTGGTATAGTTGCTAACCAGCGTAAACTGGTTAAAACCAAAAAAGGCGAAATGCAGTTTGGAGGTGTGATTTATAATGATAGTGCTGATAAAGCCACTCGTTTTATTGCCAACTGCAACCAGAAGAAAATTCCTTTGGTGTTTTTACAAGATGTTACAGGATTTATGGTTGGCAGCAAAAGTGAGCATGGAGGCATTATAAAAGATGGTGCAAAAATGGTAAATGCAGTAAGCAATAGTGTGGTGCCAAAATTTACAATAGTTATAGGTAACAGTTATGGTGCTGGAAATTATGCCATGTGTGGAAAAGCTTACGACCCAAGACTAATTGTGGCTTGGCCTAGTGCTGAATTAGCTGTAATGAGTGGAAACAGTGCTGCTAAAGTATTGCTGCAAATAGAAAAAGCCTCATTAGAAAAACAAGGCGAAAAAATAACACCAGAAAAAGAAGAAGAACTTTTTAATAAAATAAAAGATAGATACGACAACCAAGTATCACCTTACTATGCCGCAGCCAGACTTTGGACAGATGCTATTATAGACCCTTTAGATACAAGAACTTGGATTAGTATGGGAATTGAGGCAGCCAACCACGCTCCTATTGAAAAACCATTTAATTTGGGAGTTATTCAAGTATAATTACTATTATTACAAATATTTTTCACCAAGCCTATTAAAACTTAAATTATGAAAAAAGCCTTAGTATTTGGATTCCTGTTTCTTGCTACAAGTTGTGTAACATCAAAAATTACTTCTAATAAATCCCCTAATTTTAATGAAAAAATAAGTAAGCTATATGTTATGGTTAAAGGAACAGATAGTGCTAAACCTTTTTTTTATTCATTTACCGATGAATTAAGAGCTTCTTTAAAATCAAAGGGAATAGAATCAACTGTGAAATATATTGATCCATTATCTCTAGAGTCTGAAAGTGATATAAATCAAGGTATTAATGATTTCGGAGCTAACTTAATAATGATAATAAATCAAACTGAATCTCGTACAACTGTAAATAATGGATATGGTTGGGGTTGGGGATCTTCAGGGACTAATACTGGCGGAACATTTGATGTTCAGATTTTTCAACTAAATTCTAAAAACCCTGTTTGGAGAGCAAACCTTAAAGCTGATGGTTCATTTGGATTGAAATCATCTGCAAAATTAGCCTGTGAAAAACTAATTGGAAAACTACTTCAAGATTCTTTATTATAAAAATGAATACTCAATTTAATTCACCACTAACTTAGAAACCGTTTCTTCAATATTGGTTTTTTCAAGTCTAACCACACTAATTTTTTTGGTTTGTTCAGGTGAACCAAAATTCTTATAAACAGTTATTTTAATATACGTTGGAAGCTTTTCTTTGGCATTGGTGCCATAATATTTCATATTAAAAATCCACTCTCCAACATCAGACGATGTTAAGTAAAATTCTTCCAAACCATAACCCAATTCCTTTTGTTGTGCAATTCGTTGAGAATTTTCTGCTCTTGTATGAGACCAAGTAAAAAATCGGTTTTGAGGATTTATAATATTTAAATCAAATTCTGCGTCGAGATCGTTCCATTCAAAAACTATTCTAGATTTATAATTTATTGGTCTTAAAAATTTAGGATTAACACCATTAGTATTTAGTTTATTTCCATGAAGCGCAATTAAATTTTTTGCTTCGTTGGTAATAGTTTTATCAATGCCTAAGGTATTAATGCCTCCTACTCCAATTTTTTTATCAATATTGTTATAAAGCTTTAAAGCTTCTTCGTACTGTCCGTTGTAATTATAAGCAAGGGCTAAATTTCTGTAAGATTGAGAATCTTTTGGTTTAAGCTTCACAATACGCTGTAAAGTCTTTACTGCAGCTGCATAATCTCCTCTTTCCTGTTGCTTGTAATAAAGCGCTTTTAAGACAACATCATTATCGTAAGCAACTTCAAATACATTAGACAAAACTCTATTTGAAACCTCATCATTATTCCATCCTTTAAAATAATCGTAAACATCTAAAAAGAAAGAGGCATCGTTACCATATTTATTTCGTTGTACCAAATAAGCGTTAAATGCTTCATCAATAGATTTAGATGCTTTAAGAGCAGTAATATAAGGTGTATTTGGAAGCTCACTAATCATTTCAGCATTTCCTGTATAGGTTTCAGTTGTTCCTAAAACCACATTTTTTTCTTTTGCTGCTTTGGCTGCAACTGCATTTTTAGTGGTAATTAGTAACACACCATTTCTTCCTAAAGAGCCATATTTATTGGTAGCTGCCAAACCCTTCAAATAGGTGATACTCTCAATCAAATCTGGATTTATCATATTATCATGATTATATAATACAAAATCATGAACTCCAGAATCAGATTGTCCTAAAGGCATACCATCAACCACAACCAAACCATACTGATTCAAGAGTATGGTCATGTTTTTTCCTCTGCCTAAAAACTTACTTATATCTACTTTATTATTAACAGGATTTTTAGTCTCAAAACTGGTGAATTGTCCTTTTACAGCTCCAGACAAATTAGTGTCAAGATCAGAAATATCATCTTTACCAATAGACTCAACACTATAACCAATTGTTTTTTTGTCTACACTCTGATTTCCTAGATTAACAATTTCAGGTTCTTCTTCTTTTGCTTTTGCAGTTAAAACGACTTCTTCCAAATTTTGGTCTATATCTGGCATAAATACATTAATAATATTGGCTTTGGTAACTCTAATATTTACAGTCTTTTTTCCTAAATAAGTATAAACCAATAAATCTCCTTCATCTGCTTTAATTTTATAATTACCACTTGCAAATGATGCGGTTCCTATATTACTGTTTTTGTTTATGATACTCACATTTTCTAGAGCACCAGCAACGCCTGTTATATTTCCTGCAATATATCCATCATCTTCGCCATCAGACAATTGTTCTGTTTTTTCCTTTTGATTATTATTAAAATCATTATTTAAATACACAAAAGATCCTGAAGCAACATCAGAAACAAGTTTAAGCTTTGATGTGTTAGCTGAAGCAGACGTTGAAACAATATTTATTGGAATTCCAGAAGGTGAGGTTAACTCATTTAAGTTCTCATTTCCGTCTGTAAATAGCAAGATTTCGTCAACATTACTGGTTTTAATCAAATCATAATTGGTTGCTCCATCATAGATAGTGTTTTCAAGTTCTTTCTTTAATGCTGTCCAATTACCTTCCCTCACTTCGAACTTTTCATTCATGATTAACTCATTACTAAACATAATAAGTGATACATTTGCTTCTGGATATTTTTTAAAATAATTGTTTAAGTACAAAAACTCCATCTGTAAGTTTCTATCCTTCATAGAGTAAGATGCGTCCCAATATAAATCAATATTGCGCTGAGCGAAGGTTGCCTGCATAAAGAATAATGCTGCAACAAAAAATATAAAATTTTTCATAGCGTTGAAAATTTTGTTTCTTTAAAGTTACAAAAAAACTCTTTAAGTTAATTGATTACAAACAATATATATTTGAAATAAAAAAGGAAGACTTTTTGAGCCTTCCTTTTTTATTTATTCATTTTTATTTTTCTTTCTTCTTTTCTTTTTCTCCTTATTGGTTTCTGTGAAATCTATTGATTGATATTTTATAATTTCATCAGGTTTTAAAACTGTGCTTAATTCTTTTAGATATTCCTTTTCTATATCATCAATTTTTTTCTTTCTGTCGTCTCTTGTATTTTTTTCATCTTGAAGAATCGCATTTTGAGATTCAAACTTCTTAATAAGCATGCTTTTTATAATTTCTTGTTCAAAAGCATCAAGACCTAAAACAGAAACACATTTAGGCATCATTTTATCTACTTCATCATAAGGGTCTACAAGCTCAATATAAGTCTCATCATTGTATATAATAGGTGGAGTATAACCTCTTTGTCCTCGTTGTACTTGTCCTAAGTTTTGAGCAAAACCAAAATTTACTAAAGCTAAAAAGATACCTAATAAACCAAATTTTTTCATTTTCATTATTTTAAAAACCTAATAGTCAAATTTTGTGCCGCAAATTAATGATTTTAAAAAGAAATTTTAGTTTCCTTGATGTTTTTTAACTCGAGGAATTAATAATAATTCTGTTTGACGTCCATTTACGTATCTGAATCCTTCTTCTCCATAAAAACCAGCTTCTTCAAACATGATTCTAATATCTCGTTGCCATTCTGGAATTGTTACCGTTGTATTTAATTCTATGGCATAAACTGTATTAGGATAAAGAGGATAATCTCCTGCTCCAGGAACTCCACCTTGTGCGTCCCACATTCCAATAGTTGGCCCAGATGAATGCCCATAACTTCCTAGTGGATGCGTATAAATTGAAGGCCTTAATCCAGCTGCTTTTGCTTCATTAAGGGCTTTTAATAATATTTCATTCCCTGTTTTTCCAGCCACAAAGTTATTGGTTAAAAAATCTTGTACCTGATTTCCTTTTTTAAATGCATCGACTAAAAATTTTGGTGCTTCTGTTTCATTGGGTTTAAGTACATAAGCCAATTCTTGGCAGTCTGTATTGAGTCTTAAATAAGTAATCCCAAAATCGCAATGCAATAAATCCCCTGGAAGTATGACCATATTATCTGGTCTATTTGAAAAAGAATACAAATGATTTCCCATAGTTTCAGAAGTTCGTTGTACATCAACAGAAGGGTGAAACCATGTTTCAAGACCTAATTCTGTCACCTTATCTCTCATCCACCACTCAACATCTGTAGTAGTTGTTATTCCTGGTGTGATTACGCTTTCTGAAAAAGCTACAGCAATTATATCATGAGTAATATCAACTAACTGACTATATATAACCATTTCACGTTCTGTTCTAGTTTCTATCCATCCTGTGGCTAATTTTTCTGCTGAAACAACTTTTGATTTGTATTTTGATGGTAAATATTCCATAAATTCATCGTAATCGGTTTTATCTAATCCATCAGCAATATTAAAATGCTTAGAAAAATTCAAACCAATAGTTTTTGGGTTACGTTCTTCAATAAGTTGCATTAATCGTTTCCATTGGTTTGGTTCACTATCTTTATCCCAAGCCGAAATAATATTATCACCAAAATTGTAACGAGCTACTGCAAGTTTTTCAATAGTATTATTGGCTTTATCTCTGTAAAACAAAATAATGGTTCTACGTCTTGCATTAAGCCAAGTGGCAGGCAGCATGGTTTTTAAAACTGGATCTTCGTTGTATTCTCTTGAAATAAGAATCCACATATCAATTCCTGTTCGATCCATAAGTTTTGGTAATAAATTGTTGAATCTGTCAGCTAAAATTTCATCAACAACTCTTGCTCGTTCTCTTTCAGAAAGTATGTGTTGTGATTGTAATTGAAAAGTGATAAACAGCAATAAAATGAAAAGTTTTTTCATGGATAAATATTTATACTATAAAAATATAATTTTAATAGGAAACAAAAAAGAGCACCTTAAAAGATGCTCTTTATAAAAACCAAGCCTACTTATGAAAAAATTGCAACCAACCAACTGTTTGGCTTGGCTTTACTATTTACTTGTTTGACTTAATGAAACTAACCTAATAAACTCTGCACGATAACCATCTTCATCCTCACCTTTGCCTTTTCTTGCTAGCTCTAACACGTCCTCAATCTTAGAATCATTATGATACTTAGAATGTTTTAGTTGCATTCCAAACAAAGCTACCGCTGCTGCAAAATTAATATCTTCAGATGGCTCAGCCTCATAATTGGATTGTACGTGCTCCATCTCTATACTTTTATCTCCATCTGGTTTTTTATAGCGAAACTTAACTGTTAGTAATTCATCTCCAAAATTATTTGAAACAACATTGTTAGTATATTTCAGGTCATTTACTTCCTTCATATAATTGCTTTCAATACCAACTGGAATTATTTCGTACAAAGCAGTAACAGTATGACCACTTCCCAATTCTCCTGCATCTATAGTATCATCAATAAAGTCTTCGTCATTTAAAAGTCTATTTTCATAGCCAATTAATCGATAAGCTTTTACAATGCTTGGATTAAATTCAACTTGAATTTTTACATCTTTTGCAATAGTGAATAATGTACCTCCAAATTCTTTACCAAATACTTTTTGAGCTTCAGACATACTATCTATGTAAGCATGATTTCCATTACCTTTATCAGCTAATGCTTCTAATTTTGAGTCCTTGTAGTTTCCATAACCAAATCCTAAAACTGATAAGAAAACACCAGATTTTCTTTTCTCCTCAATAAGCTCCTTCATGTCTTTATCACTAGAAGCTCCAACATTAAAATCGCCATCTGTTGCTAATATGACTCTATTATTACCACCTTTTTTAAAGTTTTCTTCAGCTAGTTTATATGCTAATTTTATTCCTGCTCCTCCTGCTGTTGAACCTCCTGCTTGCAAATTATCTAAAGCTCTCAAAATTTTATCTTTCTGATGTCCAGAAGTTGGTTCTAATACAACTCCAGCAGCTCCAGCATAAACCACAATTGAAACCTTATCTTTTTCACGTAACTGATTAACCAACAATTTAAATGCTGATTTAAGTAATGGCAACTTATTTTGGTTACTCATTGAGCCTGACACATCAATTAAAAAAGTTAGGTTGGAAGCAGGTAATGCATCATTTTCATAGGTTTTTCCTTGTAAACCAATTTTAACCAATTTAGTATTTGAATTCCAAGGTGTTTTAATTAGTTCTGAATGAATTGCAAAAGGATGTACGTTCTTTGGTTGCTCATATTTATAATTGAAGTAATTAATCATCTCCTCAATTTTAACTGCATCTTGTGGAATTGGTTGAGCATTGTTAATCATTCGTCTGATATTACTATAAGAAGCTTTATCGACATCAATAGAAAATGTGGATAATGGATTAGAAAGTACGTTTTCAAAATCATTTTCTATAATCTCCTCATATGCCTCATTGTTTTGTTCAATTTGTTTAGGTGTATAATTTCCATTTTTAGTTGTGATAACTATTACACCATTTCTTCCAGCAGTTCCATATAATGATGCAGCTGCTAGGCCTTTAAGAACATTTACTTCTTTAATATCCTCTGGATCTAAGCTTAAAAATTTAGAGGTAGTTTGATTTCCATTATAAGGAACACCATCAACCACAAATAAGGCTTGATTATTACCTGAAATTGAAGAATATCCTCTAATTACAACATTGGTTGCAGAACCTGTAGTTCCACTTGCAGATGTAATTTGAACTCCTGAAGCTTTACCTGATAATACTCTTGCAACGTCTGCTTCTTTGCGTCGTTCAATTTGTTCAGCTTTCACTTCACTTACTGCATATCCCAAAGCTTTCTTTTGTTTTCTAATTCCTTGAGCAGTAACAACAACTTCTTCAAGAACAGCTGTTTCAAATTCCATAGTAATATTTATAATATTTAAAGCTCCAACAACAATTTCTTTTCTTTTATATCCAACATATGAAAAAACCAAAGTTTCTCCTATGTTAGCCAATATTTCATATTTACCGTCAAAATCGGTTTGTGTTCCTGTTGATGTTCCCTTAACAATAATACTTGTTCCAGGTAATGGTAAGCCTGATTCATCTGAAACGATTCCTGTAATTTTCTTTTCCTGTGCTATACTCATCGTTGCAACGAACGCTGAAAATATAAATGTAATAAGTGTTTGCATCTGGTTTCGGTTTTAAAGTTTGATATAAAACTAGTATCAATCTCTAAATCAAAAAACCAGTAATGAGTAAAGTATGTATATGAATGAGTTAACTCAGCTTTTTTGCCAAGTCTAAGGTTTTGTTCCTAATAATTTTTCCAGAAGATGTACGTTTAAAAGATTCTACAAAAATCACTTCCTTAGGGACTTCATACTTTTCTAAGTTGCTAAAAATATCATTAGGAAGCTTTTGCTCTTTACCTTCAACCAACATAATAACTTCTTCGCCAAGCATGTCGCTCTCTTGTGAGGCAATAAAGAAATCTGTACTTATTTTAGAGGCTATTTTTTTTTCTAATTGTTCTGGATTAATTTTAATACCTCCAGAGTTTATCACATTATCCAATCGTCCCAATAACTCAAAAGTTGTGTTTGAGTGTAGCTCAACCAAATCATTAGTGACAATTGGTTTATTACTTAAATAAGGTGCATCAATAACCAAACAACCTTTATGATTTTGTGAAATGGTTACATTTGGCAACACTTCAAAACACGTTAAAGCACTTTTTTTACCTAATTTATTGAGTTTTTTAATTGCAATGTGTGTTATGGTTTCAGTCATGCCATAGGTAGCATAAACAGTAGTAGTGCAGTTTTGAATTCTATCTATTAAATCATCAGATACAGTTGCTCCTCCTACAATTAAAGTTTTTATTTTATTAATATTATCAAAACTATTTTGCAACTGCATTGGTACCATAGCAGCAAATTGATATTTCTTTTTTATTGAATCCAAAGGATTTGAAATAGGTTCAACCAAATCAAGACGCAAACCCAAAACAATTGCCCTAACAATCATCATTTTTCCAGCAATAAAGGTTGCTGGTAAGCACATTAAAGCTGAGCTATCAGGATGTAACTTAAAATAATTACCTGTTGCAATAGCAGAATGTACCATCGCTTGTTTACTCAATTCAATAGATTTTGGTTTCCCTGTAGAACCTGAAGTTTTTACTGTTATTGTTTCGTTACTATCTGTCCATTGCAATAAATACTCACCAATATGTTTTTGATACGTTTCACCTTCTTTTACAAAGCTGTAAGCAACTTCTTTTAAGTCATCAAATGAATAGTGTCTACCGTTTAATCTGAAATTATTATGAACTGTTGTAAATTTTGGAATCATTTTTGGTATATAGTGATTTGCTTCAAAATTATACTATTTTTAACGGATTGAAGTTAATTAAATGTGTTAAATAAAATATCTTTGAGAAAATTATGAACTGGATGAATAAACTTCTAATATTTTTTTTCTTATTTCCTTTCATTGCGTTATCTCAGAATTTTTCTGATGAAGATTTTATCTATTTAAAACGTCATGAACATATTGATATTAAACTAAACAAAGGCAACTTTAACATTACCAAATCGTTCTCTGAACAAGGTAAATTTCTTACAGCAAAAAAACTTTATTTTGCCAATGAATCTATAGGTTTTGATGGTTTTTCAGCTATTGAAGATATTAAGGCTTTTACCTATTTACCAGACGAAAATAAAAAAATTGAGGTCGATTACATTGAAACCAAACGTGAATTTGACAATGGTATTTTTTATAGTGACCAAGAAAGCAAGAACTTTACATTTCCTGCTGTAAAGGCTGGAGCCGAAACACATTTAGAGTATAAAGAAATCGTTAAAGATCCTCGCTTTTTAGGGCTTTTTCGATTCGGGACTTTTGTACCAACTGAAAATACAAAGCTTTCTATTGAGTTCCCAAAAAATGTTTCTATTGGCTATATTGATTTTAACACTCAAGATTATCCTATCAATTTCAAAGAAGAAACAAAAGGTAACAACAAAATTTATACATGGTCTTTAAATAACATTAAAGGGTTTCAAGGTGAAGCACAGAGCGAATCTGTATTATACTATTTACCTCACATCATTTTGTACATAAAAAGCTATGAAGACAATGGTAAAACCAATACTATTTTAAATGACGTTAATGATTTGTACCAATGGTACTCTACTTTAGTAGACAGTATAGACGAAAACAATCCGCAAAAAGTACAGAGTATTGCTGAAGATGTCACAAAGTCATTAACGACCAAAAAAGAAAAAGCAGAAGCCATTTTTAATTGGGTTCAAGAAAACATCACTTATGTTGCTTTTGAAGATGGTTTGGGTGGTTTTATTCCGCGTAGTGCTTCAAGTGTTTGTGACAAACGTTATGGCGACTGCAAAGACATGGCAAACTTACTTTACGAAATGCTTAATCATGTTGGTATTGAATCGTACAGAACTTGGATTGGCACTCGCGACAGACCTTACTCCTATTGGGAAGTGCCAACTCCAATGGTTGATAATCACATGATAAATACAGTGGTTATTGAAAACGATACCATATTTCTTGATGCTACTGATAGTTACGTGCCTTACGGAATGCCAAGTGCTTTTACACAAACCAAGGAAGCCTTGCTTGGTATAGATAAAGATTCTTTTAAAATTATAAAAGTGCCTATTCAGGATATGAACAAAAGTGTTTCTGAAGTAAATAGCGTGATTACTTTGGAAAATGATCTGGTTAAAGTTGATGAAACACGTTCACTTACAGGATATGAAAAAGTAGAATTTATTTCAGATTACACTTACAAGAAAGAAGATAAAACCGAAGAAGAATATTTAAATACAACACTTGCTCTTGGCAACAACAAAACCAATTACAACAATATTACTAAAGATAATTTCAACAACAAAAACACTCCTTTGATGTTAAGCTATGAATTGAGCATTGATAATTATGCCAAAACAGTTGCAAATAAAACCTACATTAACTTAGATATAGACAGAACCCTTTCCCAAAGTAAAATTGATATAGAAGACCGAAAATTTAGTAAGAAGATAGATCATAAATTCAAAAAAGTATTTACCACAACCTTTAAAATTCCTGAAGGTTATAAAGCAACAGATATTCCTGAAGAACTTTTGTACGATAATGAAAATTTCGGATTTAAAATTTCTTATGAACAAAAAGATAATGAAATCATACAGCACAAATTAATTTATATTAATACACTTAGTGTAAATAATAACGAATTTGAAACTTGGAACGATTTTATAAAAAGCCTCACAAGAGCCTACAAAAAAAGTATAACTATAGAAAAAATATAATGATAAAGAAAAGTATTGTCGTTGCATTACTGCTGGTTTCTGCCAATAGCTTTGCACAATTTTATAAAACCTACGATTGGAGCTCGACTCCTGAAATACATCAACTTTCAGCAGAAGAGCAAAACGAATCTTCAGTAGGAATCTTAAAAAAACATGTGGTAGAATATGCTAAAAGCATGTTTGGCGATATGCTAAAAGTTTACGAAACCGAGCACTCCATTACTCGCGTAATTGATGATAAAGGTATTGCCAGCCACAATAGAGTTTACATACCAATGTACGAAGTAATAAGTGTTGTAGATATTAAGGCTCGAACCATTAATGCCGAAGGAAAAGTGACCATTTTAAACAAAGACAATATTAAAGAAATGAATAATGTTGAAGAATATGGCGACTTTAAAATTTTTGCCATTGAAGGTGTTGAAAAAAACTCAGAAATTGAAGTATTATACACTGTTGAAAAGGAGTATGATATGCATGGACAGCAAAACATACAAGGTGATTATCCTATTCGTGAAGCTCAGTTTCTTTTCATTACAGGAGATGCCAATGCAAAAATAAAAGCTTACAGAACCGAAACAGCTTTTGAGTCTGTAACTATAAACAATACCATTGCCAAATCATTAACTTTAAAAAACCTTCCAGCAATGATTGAGGAAGAGTATTCTACTCCAGATGCCAACAAAATTGCTGTGGTTTACCAATGTTTCCCAAAAGACCAAAACATAACGCATGACATGTTTTGGAGCAATGTGGTAAATAATGTTGGTCCGCAGTTTTTCCCAGAAGAATCGCTCTCAGTTGTTACAGAAGATTTAACAAATGTTACAAAAGGAAAAACTAATTTGAGTGTTTTTGAAAAAGCAAACTTGTTGGACGATTATATAAAAACCAACTTTACCATTGTAAAAAATAACAACTCCGAACTGTCTGATGTTAACTACATTTTAAAAAATAAATCGGCAAGTGCCTTTGGTATTTTAAAAGCTTATTCGCAATACTTAAAGGCTTTAGGTATTAAATACGAAATTGTTATTACAGCAAACAGGTATTTAAAGAAGTTTGATCCAGATTTTTATAATCCAAATCAATTGCAAGAGTTTTTAATCTATTTACCAACAGAAGAAAAGTACATTGCAACAGACCGTTTAGAATATCGTGTTGGCGAAGCACCTTTTAATATTCTTGGCAATTATGGCTTGTACATCACTGATACACTTGAGTATTATTTTAGCAAAATTGTACAAACCGATCCAAATTTTAGTAGCATTAATCGTGTTATGGACATTACTTTTGATGATGAATTACAAAGCGCAACTTTAAAGCAATCTCAAGACTATACAGGACATTGGTCTGCAACAAGCAGAGCGATTCTTAACTTTTATTCTGATCAAGGTATTAAAGAATATGAAGACTATTTAACAGGTTCTGGAATTGAAGATAAAGTAGTTAAATCTTACGAAGCCTTAAACACCGAATTATTGCAACTAGAATACAACAAGCCTTTTAAAACAAGGTCTACTATTACATCTGAATCTTTAATGGAAGAAGCTGGAGATAGCTATATTTTTCAAATTGGAAAAGTCATTGGTACGCAAAGCGAACTGTACCAAGAAACAAAACGTGTAAATGCTATTGAGATGCAATATCCAAATCAGTATGATTATACCATTACTATTCATATTCCTAAAGGTTATACAGCAGAAGGTTTAGAAGAACTTAATATTGATAAAAGTTACAAATCTGTAAAAGGAAACAAGCTGTGTAAGTTTGAATCGTCTTACAAAGTTGAAGGCAATAAAGTGATTATTACCATACAAGAGTTTTATAAATCTACAGAGTATGATTTAAACCGTTATGACGAATTTAGAGATGTGATTAATGCAGCTTCAGATTTTAATAAAACTGCTATTTTGTTGAAGGCGATTGAGTAACAAGAAACATTTAATAATAAAAAAAGAGCGCAAATTGCGCTCTTTTTTTATTCCTCCAAAATCTTATAATCTTCAACAGGTTTTTCGATACGTCCAAATAGTTTTTCTTTCCAGTTGGTCCACTTATAAATTCTCGAAAAAATAAAAATAAGTATTGGGAAAATTACAAATACAGGCACTATTATTTCGGCTAAAGTAGACTCAGTTGGGTCTGCTGTACTTTTTAAAATGGAAGGTGTCTGAAAAGCTGTCCAGTTTGCAGTTACCAATAAAGCCGTAAACAGGTTATTTGCAGCATGAAAGCCAAGAGCCAATTCCAAGCCTTCGTCCATTAAAGTAATGATTCCTAAGAAAAACCCAGTGCCTATATAATAAATCATTATCGTGTACCCAATTTTTTCCACTTCAGGATTGGCAATATGCATTAGCCCAAATACCACAGAAGTAAACACCAAAGGAAACCATCTATTTTTGAGCAATGCTCCAAGCCCTTGCATTAAATAACCTCTAAACAGATATTCTTCAAAACTTGTTTGTATCGGAATTAATAGGATGGCAATAATGGCAAGAACAATGAATTTTTCCAGTTCAAAATTGTTTACATAGTTTTCAGGCGATCCAAAATAATCGATTAATACCATTCCTGAAGAAATTATTCCCCAAAAGAAAAATGCAAACCATATTCGTTTCCAATCTACCTTACTCCTTGAAGTTGTTAATGAGGTTAAGGATTGCTTATGAATATATTTTACCCAAACAAACAAAAGCCCTAAACCAATAACAAACGGAATAAGCATCTCGACTAAAAATCGGTTTTCGCCTTTTGAGTCAATTTCGCTCTGTATTATGGCATCTGCATCTAAATTCAAAAATACAATGGCTAAATAGTTTAAGACCATTAAACCAAAAAACATTCCTGGAATTATTAAATATTTCCAAAAACCAAGTTCTCCTTTATAAGCTTGTTGTATATAATTCATTAGTTTAGATTAAAATTCCAATTAAGTTCGTTTTTATAGTGCAATGTACCATTTTTTACTTGCAATGGTGAATCAAAATTATTAGTAAATAATGCTCCAGTTCCCAATCCCTGAGGTAATGGGTTATTTAAAGTAAATGCCCATTGAGCTATAGCATTTAAACCAATATTACTTTCTAAAGCACTCGTTATCCACCATCCAATATTTTGGATATTTGCTAAGTTTATCCATTGCTGTGTTCCAGACCATCCACCAATAAAACTTGGCTTTAAAATGATATATTGTGGGTTTATGGTTTGCAGTAATTTTATTTTTTCTGTCTCATAAAAAACTCCTATCAGTTCTTCGTCTAAAGCAATTGGTAATGGTGTTTGCTCACAAAGTCTTGCCATTTCTTCTATTTGACCTTGTTTTATTGGTTGCTCGATAGAATGTAGTTGAAGTTCATAAAGGCGTTTAAGTTTCTCAAGAGCTTCCTTAGGTTTAAAAGCACCATTAGCATCTACTCTAAGTTCGATATCTGAAACTGAAAATTCTTTTCTGACGGATTTTAGTAAATCTATCTCAGTCTCAAAATCAATAGCTCCAATTTTTAGTTTAATGCAGCTAAACCCTTGACTGATTTTTTCTTTTATTTGAGCTTTCATAAACTCTGAACTTCCCATCCAAATCAAACCATTTATTGGAATTGAAGCTTTACTTTCTGTAAATGCTGAAGGAAATAATTCAAATCGATTTTTGCTTTCAAAAGATTTTAAAGCCATTTCAAGACCAAATTGAATGCTTGGGAATTCTATAAGCTCACTAAGTAATTTTTCTAAACCTAAATGTATGTTATTGCAAGTCCACTTTAGCTTCTCTTCGTAATCTGGTCTGTCATCAATACTCAAACCTCTTAAAATGCCACACTCTCCTATGCCCTTCTTACCTTCGTGTTCAAGAATAATGAACCAAGTTTCTTTTTGAGTAAGCACACCTCTTGAGGTGCCACTAGGTTGTTTAAAATTTAAAATATACTTTCTGTAAATGGCTTTCATTAAAGTTCTATAGATTCACCTATCTCTAACAACATCAGGTCTTTACCTTGCTCGAAGAATTTTCGTTTTGCTATTTCGTGGTCAATTTCAATATATCCAAACGTATCAAAATGATAGCCTAAAATTTTATCGCATTTTACAAAGTCACTTGCAATTATTGCATCATCAATTCCCATAGTAAAATTATCTCCAATTGGTAAAATAGCCAAATCTAAAGTGGTTTGCATTGGAATAAGCTTCATATCCATTGTTAAAGCTGTATCTCCAGCAATATAGATGGTTTTACGTTCTCCTTCTATAATAAAACCTCCTGGTTGTCCTCCATACTTTCCATCAGGAAATGATGACGTGTGAATTGCATTTACATACTTGAGTTTACCAAATTCAAAATCCCATTGACCACCATGATTCATTGGATGACCTTCAAGACCTTTAGCCTGAAAATGACTTACAATTTCATAATTTGATATAATGGTGGCTTCAGTACGTTTTGCAATAGTTTCCACATCTAAAATATGGTCTTGATGAGCATGTGTGACCAAAATATAATCGGCTTCTAATGCATTAACATCTATTTGAGATGCTTTAGGATTACCAGAAATAAAAGGGTCTACAAGAATTACAACATCTTCAACTTCAATTGATAAACATGCATGACCAAGAAATGTAATTTTCATGTTATTAAGAAATTTAAATTGACTTTCTGAAAATACAAAAAAGTCATTACATACCATTGTAAATAAAACCGAATCCCAATAAAACAGATAATAAAAAGGTAGAAAGTGCTAGTGTTTTTAATTGCGAATCTAAAGCTTTAGGCTCTTTGGTCTTAAAAACAAACAACAAATGTTTTATAATCGGAATAAAAGCAATAAAAAATAAGATGCTTGCAAATGATCTGTAATATAAAATACCAAATGCCAAACCAAGCAGTAAGGCAGAAATTATTAAAAAAGCATGGTAAATTTTAGCACGTTTAAACCCAAATTTGACTGCAACCGTAATTTTCTCCGACTCTTCATCAGTTTCTAAATCTCTCATATTATTGAGGTTTAAAACTCCTGTGCTCAATAAACCAACAATAATTGCTGGAAATATTAAAACATGCTCTAAACTTCTTGCAAATAAAAAATAAGAACCTATTACACTGAGAACACCAAAAAATAAAAACACCATTAAATCTCCTAAAGCTCTATAACCATAAGCAGACTCACCAATGGTATATTTTAAAGCTGCATAAACAGACAAAGCTCCAAGACCAAAAAATAACATGGAATATAAAAAATTGCGAGAACCAAAAGAGGTGTAAATTAAAATGAACACCAAAAATATAACTACAAGAATATTAATCTTTATAGCATCAAACATTTCATCTGGAGTTATTTTTCCACTCTGTATAGCACGCTCTGGACCAATTCTTTGCTCATTGTCAGTACCTTTTACACCATCGCCATAATCGTTGGCTAAATTTGATAAGATTTGTAGTGCAAGTGTTGTTAAAATGGCAAGAATAAAAATCCACACGTTAAAATAACCATTATAGTATGCTATACAACCACCAACAATAATTCCAGAAACCGATAATGGTAAGGTTCTAAGCCTAAATGCAGAGAGCCAAAGTTTTAAATTGTCCATAAATTAAGGAATCCATTTTTTTTCAAAATTAGGCTTACGCTTTTCTAAAAACGCATTTCGACCTTCAATAGCTTCATCTGTCATGTAAGCTAATCGAGTAGCTTCGCCAGCAAACACTTGTTGACCAACCATACCATCGTCAGTTAAATTCATAGCAAATTTTAACATTTTTATTGAGGTTGGCGACTTTGCCAAAATTTCCTGAGCCCATTGGTAAGCTGTGTCTTCTAATTCTTCATGAGGTATTACAGCATTAACCATTCCCATTTCAAATGCTTCTTGAGCTGAGTAATTGCGTCCTAAAAAGAAAATCTCCCTTGCTCTTTTTTGACCAACCATTTTAGCTAAATAGGCTGAACCATAACCTCCATCAAAACTAGTAACATCTGCATCTGTTTGCTTAAAAATTGCATGCTCTTTACTTGCCAATGTTAAATCACAAACCACATGAAGGCTGTGACCACCACCAACTGCCCAACCTGGAACGACAGCGATGACTGCTTTTGGCATAAACCTTATTAATCGCTGAACTTCTAATATATTTAAGCGATGGTAACCATCTTCGCCAACATAACCTTGATGACCTCTTGCCTTTTGGTCGCCACCTGAACAAAAAGAATATACTCCATCTTTGTTTGAAGGTCCTTCGGCACTTAATAAAACAACTCCAATGCTTGTATCTTCATTGGCATCGTAAAAGGCATCATAAAGTTCGCTTGTGGTTTTAGGTCTGAAGGCATTACGCACATCTGGTCTATTGAAAGCAATGCGAGCAACACCATTACTCTTTTTGTAAGTAATATCTTCGTATTTTTTGGCTTCGACCCAATTAATTTTACTCATAACATTTTATGTTTAAATCAAAAATAAGGTTTTAGAGGTATTTATTTTGCTTTAGTGAGATAAATTCCATCTTCCTTTAAATCGACCATGTGTTGTTTGTAAAGACTTCCAATTGCTTTTTTAAAGCTCTTCTTACTCATTTGCAAATCAGACTTAATGATTTCTGGATCTGATATATCTGTTAATGGAATAAAGCCGCTATTATCATTGAGTATGTCTAAAATACGTTTAGCATTAGGCTCGATATTTCTATAACCGATTTGTCCTAAGGTAATATCAAGTTTATTCCCAGGACGAATTTTCTTTACTATACCTTTAAACCTATCACCAATACTTAAATCCTTATAAATATTGTCGTTGTAAATTAAACCTAAATGCTTTTTGTTTACTATTACGTTCATACCAATATCTGAAGGATGAGAAACGATAAGGTCTACTTCGTCAAACTGCTTAACGGTTAATTCTCTATTGCTTAAAAACTGATTGGTTTTACTTGAAGCTACAAGACGATTGGTTTCTTCATCTAAATAACAATAAACGAGATACCATCCTCCTTTTACCATTTTATAGGCTTGCTCTTTAAAAGGACAAAAGAGTTCTTTTACCATTCCCCAATCTAAAAATGCGCCAATTTGAGTCACTGCATTACAGCGTAATAGAGCAAATTCGCCTTTAGTAACATAAGGTTTATCTGTTACAGCAACCAAGCGCTCTTCGTTGTCTAAATAGACAAAAACATTGAGTTTATCATAAATTTTAAAACTCTCAGGTTTGTATCTGTTAGGCAAAAGCACTTCATTGCCTTCATCATCACCTAAAAACAATCCAGGTTCTTTTTCTCTTAAAATTTCGAGTTCGTTAAATTCTCCAATGTTTATCATTTTGCAAATGTAGAACAATAAAAGTCATAAAAAAAGCGCCACTTTATAAAGTGGCGCAACGTAAATCAGGAACTAAAATTCACTCCTAATACGCAGACTCTTTACCAAAATGCTTAGTCAATAAATAGTAAACTACAGCTCTGTACTTATTTCTATTTGACTGACCATATTGATCCATAACTTTTGCAATACCTTTATCTAATTCTGGGCTATCTTTTAAACCTAATTTCTTGATTAGGAAGTTGTTTTTTACTGTTTCTAACTCTGAAGCATCAGTACCAGATACTGTTGAAGCATCAGCGTTATAAATTGATGGACCACAACCAATGGTTACTTTTGTAAGTAAATCCATATCTGCTTTAACTCCACATTTATCTTTTAAATCTGCTGCGTACTTTGCGATCAATTCGTCTCTTTTACTCATTTTTATTGTTTTATGTTATAGGAATTTAATTTGAACGCTTTGTTCAATATTTCAGACACCTTAAATATAAAAAAGTCACAGTCAATTATTTAATAAATTCAAAATAATTTAGTAAAACTTCATCATTAATTGTTGATGGCGTAAAAATTTCCAACAATTTTAGTGATTTACCAGACTCAAAAAAATCTTTTAAACTTGTAAAAAGACTTTCTGACGATTCTGCTTTTAAGTATTCGAAACCATACATTTCGCTCAATTGTTTAGCAGACAATTTGTGTTTGGTTTCAAAAAATGTGTCAAAATTTTCACTGTCTTTATGTCCTGGAAGAATTCTAAAAATACCTCCTCCTCCATTATTTATTACAATGATTCTAAAGTTTTTTGGTATGTAGTTGTTCCACAAGGCATTACTGTCGTAAAAAAAACTTAAATCTCCAGTAATGAGTGTTGTTTGTTTTTTACTTGCTACAGCAAAGCCTAAGGCTGTACTTGTACTGCCATCAATTCCGCTGGTTCCTCTATTGCAATAGATTTCAAGGGTTTTACTTAAACTAAACAATTGTGCATAACGAACAGTTGCACTATTTGCCAATTGTAAGGCAGTATTTTTAGGAATGGCTTTTAATAAAGTACCAAACACCTTTAAATCTGAAAAAGGAATGGTTTCTAAATATGCTTTGTGTTTATTGTTTCTATATTTTTTAACGGTTTTCCAGAATTCATGATAGTCACTTTTGGCAACATGAACAACTCGCTCAAAAAACTCAGAAAAAAAATAGTTTGGGTTAGCTTTTATATGATGATCCAAACAGAAAAAAGTATCTAATGCCTTTTGCTCGTCAATGTGCCAGTGATGTTTAGGTTTGTATTGTCTTAAAAAAGCCTTAATTTTTTTTGAAACAATCATTCCACCAAAGGTGACCAAAATATCAGGCTGCAATTCTTTGTATTCATTGTCTGTTAATGGCGCAATAATCTTATCTATACTCGGAAAAAAACCTGAATGATGCAAATTGGATGTAGTTTCTGTAAATACAATAACGCTTTCATCTTCTGCTAACTCATCCAACCACTTTTGCTCAATGCTGTTTGGAGCATTAACACCTACAAGAACCATTTTTTTTGTAGCATTATACCATTGGTCTACCAAATCGTTCAGTAATCTATCATCTACTTTCTTTGTCTTTACAACAATATCATCAATTTTAGGATTTACAGATAATTTATCTACCATTTCATAAAGAGGTTCATCAAAAGGTATGTTAATGTGAACAGGTCCTTTTTTATAAATAGCAGTATTTATGGCTTCGTTAATATCAGATTCGTTTTGCTTTTGTATTCCTTGTTGCAAACCAAAAAGTCGTTCAAGTTTATTTTCTAAACTTTTTAAAATAGCTGGCTCATCTTCTTGACTAAAACCGTTTATGTCTCTCATGTCCTGTTTTAAATTGGCGGAAAACAAAATATGATTCTGAAACACGTTTTCTTGATTAATGGTTTGTCCATCACCAACATTTAATAAGTGTTCTGGTCTGTCTGCACTTAAAACCACCAGAGGAATATCGCTATAAAAAGCTTCGGCAATAGCTGGATAATAATTAAGCAGAGCACTGCCCGAAGTACACACTAAAGCTACTGGTTTTTGTGTTTGTTGGGCAATTCCCAACCCAAAAAAAGCAGCACATCGCTCATCTACAATACTGTAACATTTAAAAAATGGATCGTTTGAAAATCCGATGGTTAGAGGTGCGTTTCTACTTCCAGGAGAGATTACAATATGTTCAATATTTTTTGCTTTACAAAGCTGTATTACAGTCTGAGCTAAAGGGATTTTTGGGTGCTTCATACAAACATCAAAGATATAAAATAGTGTCTATTTTATAAAACAAAGTTATGACAACACACTTTTTATAGTGTGCATTTTGGCAATAGTTTCTTCCCATTCTTTTTCAGGAATAGATGCATTTGTGATTCCTCCACCAACATAAATTTTAACAACATTATCTTTTATTTGCATACAACGTAAATTTACAAATAAATGCGACGCTCTTTTATTATAAGTAAAAGCTCGATTTTCAATATTAAGTTTTCCTGTTCTGGTCTGCACTTTTACTTCTTTATTAAGTTCTCCTAAAAAACCAGAGTAAAATTCTCTATTATAGTTTTCATTATCCAAAATAAACTGCATGGCATCAATTTTTGGGAAACCGCAAACTGCAGGAGTTGGATGCAATGCATAAATAAGTTTTTGAAGTCCATTTTCATGCTCGCTCAATCTTCCTTTTATGTCGCTTTTTAGGTGGAGTATATTTCCAGCTCTTATGGTTTCAGGTTCAGAAACTTCTAAGCTGATTGTAAACGATTTTATATTAGATGTAATATAGTCAACAACTATTTGTTGTTCATTTTGCTCTTTTTCCTTCCATCTTACGTCCATAACACCTTCATAAGCTTGTGTTCCTGCCAATGCCATTGTTGAAAAATTATTGCCTTCAACTTCTAAAAGGGTTTCAGGTGTTGCACCAAGCCAAAGCCCAACTCTTGGATGATACCAACAATACACAAAAGCTGAATTATAAGTGTGAAGTAATCGCTTAAAAATTAAAAATGGATCAGCTTTAATTTTGTTGCTTTCGACCATTCTTGAAAGCACAACTTTACTTAAACCACTGTGTTCAATAGCTTTTATACCTTTATTTACCAAATTGATGTGTTCTTCTTTGTTTCCAACAGAAATATTGTTTAACATTTCAAAATCATCAATATGAACATCGTCTTCGGTCATTAGTGTTTTACACATACTCAGAGGAATCAACAAGGAATCCTTTCTAATATCAAATGGTGAAAACACAAAACCACTTTCTGAATAGTCTTCAATTTTATGCAAAGTTTGGTCTTTTTGCAATAAGGCTCTTATCTGAAACGATTTAGGTTTACTGTAAGCTACAAAAGGAAGATTTTTATTGTAGTGTTCCTGAAGGCTGGCAAAAAAAGATTCAGAACTCATAAAGTGTTAGGCTGATTTAGGTAAAGCAATGGTTGTTAGCTTACACAAAGAAACTAAATTACCGTCCTCATCAGTGATTTTAATATCTAATAATTGTGTAGTTCTACCTTTATGAATAAATGAAGCTTTGGCATAAACATATCCTTCTTTGACGCTTTTTATATGATTTGCTGAAATCTCAATACCTCGAACAAAAATTTGCTCTAAATCTAAAAAAATATGAGCAGCAAAACTTCCAGTAGTTTCAGCTAATGCCACAGTAGCACCACCATGCAATACACCATCTGGTTGATAAACTCTTGAATTTACTGGCATTTTAGCAACTACAAAATCCTCTCCATAATCAATGAATTCTATGTTTAAGGTTTCCATTAAGGTATTCTTGCAAATAGAATTTGCTTGTGCTAACACATCTTCTTTAGATAATTGCATATAAAAAGTTTATTTTTAATCTCTATTTTGTAAATGTACAAAACCGAAGTTAAAAATGAATCTGACTGAAAAAGAAATATCGTACCAAACTACCAATAGTTATTCTACTTTAAACCAATTAACAGATAAAACTAAAAACATTTGGTTTGTGTGTCATGGCATGGGTTACTTAAGTCGTTATTTTCTTAAATATTTTAAAGATTTAAATGCTGAAGAAAACTATATTATTGCACCACAAGCCCAAAGTAAATATTACATTCCTCCTACTTTTAAACATGTTGGAGCTTCTTGGCTTACTAAAGAGAATACTTTAAAAGAAACTGAAAATGTGATGCGCTATTTTGACTCAGTTTTCGAAGCTGAACAACTACCAAACGATAAAAACCTTATTGTATTTGGTTATTCGCAAGGTGTAAGTGTTGCCATGCGTTATGTAGCGAGACGTCAATTAATGTGTAGTCAAATGATATTACATTCTGGAGGCATTCCAAAGGAGTTGAATTCTGACGATTTTAAATTTTTAAAAGACCAATGTAAAGTGAGTTTAATATATGGAACACAAGACGAATACTTAAACGACGAACGAATGCAATATGAAAGAAATCGTGCTGTAGAGTTGTTTGGAGAAAGTATTGAAATAATACCGTTTGAAGGAAAACACATTGTTAATGTTGAATTTTTAAATGGATTAGTATGACTAACTCTCCTCCTTAAAAAGGAGGAGTAGATTCCAATCAAAAATGATTGGAAGACGAGGTGGTTTTTTACCCTTCAATCCAGATGATTTCATCTGGATACCTTCTCTTAGAAAGGGAAGGATTTTTATTTTAATTTAATCGATGATTATAAAAAATTAAAAGATTCCTACTTTCGTGGGAATGAAATAAATTTCAATGAAAGCACCAACCTTAGAAAACGAGCGAGTAAAATTATCCTTGTTGGATTTGAGTAACTACAAACATTTAACTAACATTGCTCAACAAGACAAGCTTATACAATATTCCCCAAGTGATATCTCTACACCAGAAAAACTAAAGGAATATGTACAAGAAGCTGTTGATGGCTACTACCATAAAACCACTATTCCATTTATCATTTATGATAAACAAGCTAAGGCCTATGCTGGTAGCACTCGATTTGGACTCATTAACTGGAAAAACAAAGTACTTCATATTGGTTGGACTTGGATTGGCAAGCAGTTTCAAGGCACAGGATTAAATAAACACATGAAGTTTTTAATGCTTGAATATGCTTTTGAAACTTTGGAGTTTGACAAAGCAGAGTTTAGGGTTGATGAGCGCAACGTAGCCTCCAGAAAAGCGGTTGAAAAAATTGGTGCAACACTTGAAGGTATTTTACGAAAAGACACTTTGATGCTTGACGGTTTTAAACGCAGCACTTGTTGCTATGGAATTTTAAAGGAAGAGTGGGAAGCCATAATGAAAAGTATATAAAAACATAATAACTAGTTTTTCTATTTATTTTTTACTTGACATATACTTTCAAAAGTAGAGTTAAGTTTTATATATTTGGTTAAAAATTGCAAATTTTGTTTTGAAAAAAATTCAAAACGCCAAATCACTCTTTTTATCATAAGTCTATGAATTTTATGTCGATTGACATATGGATACTATTTTTTATTGCCACTTTAGTAATGGGATTTTTTCTGTTTATTTTATTGGTAAGCAATCAAAAAAATAGACCAATTGCATTTTTTATTTTATCCTATTGTTTTGTCCTTTTAACTTATATTGCGTTTTGGACTGATAACACAAAGGTATTGCAATATATACCACTTATAAACCTAATAGGATATTATTCATGTGGTCCTTTGCTCTATTTGTATATTTTAAGTTTTTACAAAGCAGAAGTTAAAAGACTAAACTACTTTCACTTATTCCCTGCATTTTTTTTGATTCTTAACAGTATATTGATTTGGTCTTTTTATCTATTTGATTATTCTTTTAAACAGAGCCATATTAAAATCCTCAGTAGCCATTATGTTATTATTAGTCACATGTCTATATATGCTATTTTGATTTTTTTAACAATAAAAAGCAAGGAAATAAATTTAGCTTCTGAGTTTGATAAAATAAGACGTAAATGGGTTAACTCCCTAATAGTACTCTATGTGACTTTTGTATTGTTTTTTATATCCTATTACATTATGGTCTACCTAGGTCTATACACACGTCCCAGAGACTATTTCATATCTGCTGTAATGTCATTTACAATTTATACTATTGGTTGGTTTGCATATAAAGAACCACAAATTTTTAATGGTGAGTTTTTTAACAAATACTTTCTTCCAAACAATAATTCAAATAAAAAAGTTGAAAATGATGATGAGCTATTAGAAGATTTATATTCATGTGTAGTAAATTATATTAATGAAAAAAAGCCCTTTAAAAATAATGAATTAAGGCTTTCAAAATTTGCAAGTGAATTAGGTCATTCAACTCATTTAATTTCAAAAGCAATAAACCTAAAATCAGGTAAAAATTTTAACCAGTTTATAAATGAATTCAGGTTATATGAAGTTGAGCAAATTTTAAAAGAAAATACAGATAATTTAAACATAAAGAGCATATATTTTGATGTAGGATTTAATAACAAAGCTACTTTTTACAAAGCCTTTAAAGAAAAGTATAACTGTACACCTAAAGAATATATTAAATACAATAAATTAAAAAAGTAAATTTTTATAATTATAAACTTTTTGTTCTTTGCTTTTAATGAAGTTTGTTTCAAATAAAAAAATCAATGCTATGAAACAAACAACTTTTTTTCCAAAATTCAACGTAATAGGAATTGCGTGTTCACTTTTTATATTAATTTTTTGCTTTAACTGTAGTAAGGAGGACGATGGTAACACCAGTACAAACGATCCTAAATTAAAAACTATACAATTAGTTTCTTCTAATGGTAATATGTTGGATATTAATGGTACAAATACTACTACTTTATCAGCTTCAGGAATTGATCAGTTTGGCAATCCAATAAATTTCACAGAAGCAGTACAATGGTCTGTAAATAATAGCAATGCAACAATTGACCAAAATGGAAACGTAACTGCTCAATCTATAGGTTCTTCAACAATTACAGCTGCTGTTCAGGATATATCAGCTACTTTTAATATAAATATTGTAAATTCTACTCCAGTACTAACAAGTTTAAATATAACTTCCTCAAATGGTAACGAATTGGATCTTAATGGTTCAGGTACAACTTCGCTGTCAGCATCAGGAATAGACCAATTTGGTAATTCAATAGGATTTACTCAAACATTACAATGGTCTGCCAATAACAACAATATATCAATAGACCAAAATGGAAACGTAACGGCTCTATTAATTGGCACATCAATAATTACTGCATCAGTACAAAATGTTTCTACTACATTTTCTTTAACAATTATTGATACAACACCACTTGCTCCAGGCACTTACATATATGTTAGTGATGGTACCAGACAAGCTGGAAAAGTAGTTAGATATAATGAAGATGGTTCTAATCCAGTTTTATTTACCAACCAAAATATTGCATGGAGTCAAGATATTGTTTTTTTAGAGGATCAAAATATAGCTTTAATTTCTAGTTTAGATAGTGGACTTATAAATAGATACAATATTACTACAGGTAACTATATTGATGCCTTTGCTTCAGGAATTAGTGGTCCTACAAGAATGAAAATAGGTGCAGACAATCTTTTGTATGTCCTTCAATGGTCTGGCAATGGAAAGGTTTTAAGATATCAACTTGATGGCACATTTGTAGATGAGTTTACTAGCGTAGGTGTCTCCAACTCTATTGGTTTGGATTGGGATTCTGCTGGGAATTTATATGTTGCATCTTATAATGGACATTCTGTGAGAAAATTTGATTCATCTGGTAATGATTTAGGTGTATTTATCAACACCAATTTAAATGGTCCAACTAATATTTGGTTTGATCCAAATGATAATGATAAACTATATGTTTTAAGCTACAATAATGGATTGGTGCAAGAGTTTGATAGTATGGGCAACTTTGCAAACACTTTAGTTTCAGGCTTGTCGGCACCTGAAGGAGTAGCTTATATGCCAAATGGGAATCTTCTAATAGGAAATGGAGGTACAAGTGAAGTTAAAGAATATAACAACTTTAATTTTTTAGGTAATATTATTGGATCAGGATCTGGAAATGCTGCTCTACCAAATGCCATTACTGTAAGGATCGTAAATTAACTCATTTCCTTATTAAAGTTTTTATTGATTAGCAACAAAGACCGAAAAATTCTTACACTATAAGTTGTCTTTTTCGGTCTTTTATATATATGTTATACATTAAGAAAACACTAACAAACTTAACACTTACTTCTTAATTAAACGCTCAATAATTGCTTTTGTAGGTAAAATTTCTGTAGTATGCTCAATACTTGGCCCAGCTACCCAAACCGTTTTGTAAGTCGCTTTTTTGGCAGCTTTTTCTGTGGCTTTCATTCCTATAGAAAAACGAATCATCTTGACCCATTTTTTGAGCTTTTTGTTTTTGTTTAAAATTGATTCAAGCCATGTAGCTTTTGTGCCAATTTTCTGCACATAAGGTGTATTAATTACTGTGCAAGGAGTTCCAGAAATACGCTCTGTCATCACAATATCTTTAGCGCCATAATCTACGCATGCTTGTTTGTATTCGTCTGTAACATTAGCTTCTGTCGATGCAATAAACGGACTTCCAACTGAGACACCTTCTGCTCCATAACTTAGCATTTTATCAATATCTGCCTTACAACCTACTCCACCAGCTGAAATTACGGGAATGTTACAATGAGAAACTAATTCTTTGATTAAAGCCTCTGGAGATAAATTACCTCTATGTCCTCCAGCTTCATTGTTTACAGCAATAATAGCATCTGCTCCTAACTGCTCAACTTTTTTGGCAAATTTTAAATCGACAACATCACAGAACACTTTTATTCCAGCCTTATGTGCTTGCTTTATGGTTTCTTCTGGACTTCCAAGTGAGGTGATGATAAAATCGCAACCTTCTTCGCAAAGTACTTCTAATTGACCTTTGTACTTTATATTGGACTTATTTACAATTAAATTAAATCCGAATGAGCCACCTTCAACCTTAGCTGCTTTTAACTCTTTAATGGCTGCTCTTAACTCGTCAAGAGTTCTGTAATTAAGCGCTGGAATACAACCAGCAATACCACCTTTCATGGCTTCAACAACCATTGCTTTATTTGATACCAAAAACATTGGTGCTTGAATGATAGGATGTTTTGTATTTAAAAGTTGTGTAAGCTTGGTATTCATTCTTTTGAAGTTTGATTTCAAATATACAATTTTCTATTATGCATGCATAACATAATCTTTATACCATAAAAAAAAGCACAACCATTTCTGATTGTGCTTTTCCTATTGTTAAAATAATTAATATGTTTAATGAGATCCTTCGACGTTGCTCAGGATAAGCGATTCACTCAATTTTGATTCTCAAAATTGATTCTCTGCTTACTTCACTTCTTCGAAGTCTACGTCTTCAACATCACTTCCTTCTGCTTGTCCATTTTGGCTAGCATCTGGTCCCGATTCTGCTCCTCCTTGTTGAGCTTCAGCCTGTGCTTTGTACATTTCTTCAGAAGCTACTTTCCATGCTTCATTAATTTTCTCTAAAGCTGGATCTATAATTGCTATATCTTTAGTTTCATAAGCTTTTTTCAATTCTTCTAAAGCATCCTCAATTGGCTTTTTCTTATCATCAGATAATTTATCACCAAATTCTTCCAGCTGCTTTTCAGTTTGGAAAATCATAGCATCTGCTTGGTTTAATTTATCAGCAGTTTCCTTAGCTTTTGCATCTGCTTCAGCATTAGCTTCAGCTTCTTGTTTCATTTTTTGGATTTCTTCTTCAGTTAAACCAGAAGATGCTTCAATTCTGATATCTTGTTTTTTACCTGTTGCTTTATCCTCAGCAGACACTTTTATAATTCCGTTTGCATCAATATCAAACGTTACTTCAATTTGAGGTGTTCCTCGTCTTGCAGGTGGAATACCATCTAAATGGAAACGACCAATAGTTTTGTTGTCTGGTGCCATTGGACGCTCACCTTGCAGTACGTGAATTTCTACCGAAGGTTGATTGTCTGCAGCTGTCGAGAACACTTGAGATTTCTTAGTAGGAATAGTTGTATTAGCTTCAATAAGTTTAGTCATAACGTTACCCATTGTTTCAATACCAAGTGATAAAGGCGTTACATCTAAAAGTAAAACATCTTTAACATCACCTGTTAAAACACCACCTTGAATAGCAGCACCAACAGCAACAACCTCATCTGGATTTACACCTTTGTTAGGTTTTTTTCCGAAGAATTTTTCAACGGCTTCCTGAACAGCAGGAATACGTGTTGAACCACCTACCAAAATAATTTCGTCTATATCACTTTTTGATAAGCCAGCAGCTTTTAAAGCCGATTGACAAGGTTCGATGGTGCGTTTCACCAAATCATCAATCATTTGCTCAAATTTTGCTCTTGTTAAACTGCGAACCAAGTGTTTTGGACCACTTGCTGTTGCTGTGATATATGGTAAATTAATTTCTGTTTGTGCAGAAGATGATAATTCAATCTTAGCTTTTTCGGCAGCTTCTTTTAAACGTTGAAGAGCAATTGGGTCTTTTTTCAAATCTAAACCTTCTTCTACATTAAACTCATCTGCCAACCAATTAATGATTTTTTCATCAACATCGTCACCACCTAAGTGTGTGTCTCCATCAGTTGATAATACTTCAAAAACGCCATCACCTAATTCAAGGATAGAAACGTCATGTGTACCACCACCAAAATCAAATACAACAATTTTTTGGTCTTTATGTTTTTTATCTAATCCGTAAGCCAAAGCAGCAGCTGTAGGCTCATTAATGATTCTACGAACTTTTAATCCTGCAATTTCACCTGCTTCTTTTGTAGCCTGACGTTGAGAGTCATTAAAGTATGCAGGAACAGTAATAACTGCTTCTGTTACTTCTTGATCCAAGAATTCTTCAGCTGTTTTTTTCATTTTTTGAAGCACCATTGCTGATAATTCTTGAGGTGTATACAGACGACCATCAATATCTACTCTAGGTGTATCATTATCACCTTTAATTACTTTATAAGGAACACGCTCTGCTTCTTTTTTAGATTCAGAATATTTATTTCCCATGAAACGTTTAATGGAATAAACTGTTTTTGTTGGGTTAGTTACAGCCTGACGCTTTGCAGGATCACCAACCTTAATTTCGCCACCTTCAACAAAAGCAATTACAGAAGGTGTAGTACGTCTTCCTTCAGCATTTGTTATCACAACTGGCTCGTTACCTTCCATAACAGAAACACATGAGTTTGTTGTTCCTAAATCAATTCCAATAATTTTACTCATAACTTTATTTATTCTTTTGTGTTGAATTTCTTTTTAAATACATCTGATTATTGTCAATCATTGTGCCATGACAAAAAATATGACAAGGTGTCAGAATTGTTGTAAAAATTAAATAGACATCTGCTTCTCTTTGGTACACGATTTGATACTGATAAATCAAAAACTATATATTATGAAACGTTTATTCTCTTTATTTGCCCTATTTACCTTAATATTTACATCTTGTGAAGGTCCACAAGGTCCTCCAGGTTTTGATGGTCGTGATGGTGAAATTATTGTCTCTTCAGCTTTTGAAATAGTTATTGATTTTAACACTGCCAATGATTTTGAATATATTGAAGCTTATGGATTTAATGTACTGCCATCTGATGTAACCTTGGTTTATATTTTATGGGACACTATTAATGGTCAAGATATATGGCGATTAATGCCACAAACTGTTTATTTTGATGACAACACTAATTTAGTTTACAACTTCGATTTTACGCAAGATGATGTACGCTTCTTCTTAGATGGTACAACAGACTTTAGTACCTTAGATTATGTTTGGACTCAAGATCAAGTATTTAGAGTTGTTGTTGTTCCTGCAGATAATGTTGATGGTATTGATGTTTCTGATATTAACGCAGTTATGAATTTGATTGACATACAAAGCATAGACATAAGATAAGTAACATTTACGAAAAACTTAAAGCCTGAAAGTATAAAGTTTTCAGGCTTTTTTTATTCAAAATAATTCATTCTACTTTACGTGTTATTAAGTGCACAACATTTATATTTGCCAAACACTAAATGGGTTAGTTAATGGAATGTATTTCGGTTTTTGACATGCTTAAAATTGGTGTAGGACCATCAAGTTCTCACACTTTAGGACCTTGGCGTGCAGCTGAACGATGGATTAAAGAACTTAAAACTGCCAACAAATTTAATAATGTAGAAGGTGTTATTGTGGATTTATATGGTTCTTTATCATTAACAGGAAAAGGACATGCCACAGATTTGGCAGTAATGCTTGGATTAAGTGGTGCAGATCCTGAAACCGTTCCAACCGAATCTATAGACGTAATTATAGCTTCCATTAAAAACACAAATATTTTAGTTTTAAATAACGAAAAACCATTAGAGTTTCATCCTAAGGAAGCCATTATATTTAACAGAAAGTTTTTGCCTTTTCATGCTAATGGCATGAAGTTTACTGCTAATATTGGTGGTAAAAAAACAAGTTCCACATTTTATTCCATTGGTGGAGGTTTTGTAGTAAAGGAAGAACGCAAGAATTCAAAACGAAACAAAGAGATTTTCAAAACCTTTCCGTATCCCATTCAAAAGGGAACAGAGCTTTTGAAGTATTGCCAAGATTTAAATAAATCTATTTCAGAAGTCGTTATTGAAAATGAAAGATCGCTTCGCAGTGATGAAGCTATCGATTATGAAATGACACGTATTTGGCAAACCATGTTAGAGTGCATGTACATTGGTTGTCATTCAGAAGGTAACTTACCTGGAGGACTCAACGTAAGACGTAGAGCTTTTGACATGCATAAAAATCTAATAGGTGATTACACATACACAACTCCTCAAGAATGGTTAGAAGCCATAAGAAAAACCGAAGTTAAGTTCAGGCAAATTTTAAAATGGGTGAGCTGTTTTGCTTTAAGTGTTAATGAAGTTAACGCCTCTTTAGGTCGTGTGGTTACAGCACCAACCAATGGAAGTGCTGGAGTAATTCCTGCAGTTTTAATGTATTATATGGTGATTGAAAACCATGAAGCCGATTTTAAAGACATCAAGCAGTTTTTATTAGTTGCAGGAGAAATTGGAAGCATCTTTAAAAAAGGAGCAACCATTAGTGCTGCAATGGGTGGTTGTCAGGCTGAAATTGGTGTTAGTGCAGCAATGGCAGCTGGTGCATTGTGCGAAGTTTTAGGTGGTACTCCTGAACAGGTTTTAATTGCTGCTGAAATTGCTATGGAGCATCATTTAGGATTGACTTGCGACCCAATTGGTGGATTGGTACAAATACCTTGTATTGAACGCAACTCAATGGGAGCCATAAAAGCCATTAATGCAGCTGAGTTAGCCTTAGAAACAGACCCAAAAAATGTAAAAGTCCCTTTGGATGAAGTGGTAAACACCATGTGGGAAACTGCTAAAGACATGCATACTAAGTACAAAGAAACCTCTGAAGGTGGTTTAGCTGTAAGAGTTAGTTTATCAGATTGTTAGTCGCAACCTTCTCTCCTTCTAGTATCAATTAAATAAATGATTTTCCAAGCTCCATCAAGTTTAACTAATTGAAATGAGTTGACACCACAATGACTAAACTTGTCATTGAACCAAAATTCATAAGGCGTCCAAGCGTTAGCCATTTCACCATCAATTTGAATTTTAAAATCCAATAGTTTTTCTTCAAACTTTTGGTCTTTTGGTATTGATACAATTGACATTAAAAAGGCATTAAATTCTTCATTTCGTAATTGTGTTACACCTTCCCTATTTTTACCTATTGTTTGTAATTTAAGGTCTTCTGATACTAATTGCTTAATTGCTAAACTATCCTGTTTATGATAGGCATCAAAGAATTTAATTATAGTATTTTTTACTTCTGTCTCATTAGAATCCTGTGCAAAGATCAAACTTGGCACTATTAGCACTAAAAATAAAGTAAGATATCTCATGTTTTAAATTTTTTTCTAAAATAGTATTTATACTTTCATCTGAAAAATAGAATTGAACTATTAACACACTGCCTTTCCGTATATTTATTATTTTTACATTCTAATTAATAAACTATGTCTACTGCAAAAAAGGAATATAAAAGAGTTACAACAAAGTCATTAGTTGACATGAAGAGTAATGGTGAAAAAATCTCCATGCTCACTGCTTATGATTATACCATGGCAAAAATTGTTGATGGCGCCGGAGTTGATGTTATTTTAGTTGGTGATTCTGCAAGCAATGTAATGGCTGGACACGAAACCACCTTACCAATTACTCTGGATCAAATGATTTATCATGCTTCGTCAGTTGTTAGAGCCATTGAACGTGCGTTGGTTGTTGTCGATTTACCTTTTGGAAGCTACCAAAGTGACCCAAAAGAGGCCTTACGTTCAGCAATTCGAATTATGAAGGAATCTGGTGGACATGCCGTAAAACTTGAAGGTGGTAAAGAGATAAAAGAATCCATAAAACGTATATTAAATGCTGGAATTCCTGTAATGGGACATTTAGGGTTAACACCACAATCCATTTATAAATTTGGAACTTACACTGTAAGAGCTAAGGAAGAAGAAGAAGCTTTGCAATTGGTTGAAGATGCTAAAATGTTAGAACGCATTGGGTGTTTTGCCATAGTTTTGGAAAAAATACCAGCTAAGTTAGCCAAAGAAGTAGCAGAAAGTGTTAAAATACCAATTATTGGTATAGGAGCTGGAAATGGAGTTGATGGTCAAGTACTTGTACTACATGACATGATTGGAATGACACACGAGTTTAACCCTCGTTTTTTAAGACGATACATGAACTTATACGAAGATATGACCAAAGCTATCTCTCAGTATGTTGATGATGTAAAAACAGTAGATTTCCCTTCTGATTCTGAGCAATATTAATTTAGATTTTTAGACTATCATAGATTGTTAGACACTTAAGAACATGCATAGATTCAAAGACTTAGAAATTTGGAAACGTAGTAGAGTCTTTAGTTCTAAAATCTATGAAATAACCTCAAAGTTTCCTGAGGATGAAAGATTTGGACTAACTAATCAGTTAAGACGTGCATCTCTTTCAATTCCTTCAAATATTGCCGAGGGTTCTTCTAGAAGCTCAAATAAAGATTTTTTAAGGTTTTTAGAAATCGCAATAGGTTCTGCTTATGAAATTGAAACTCAGTTATTAATATCTAAAGACTTAACCTTTATTTCAGAAGACACTTTAGATGTTTTAATTTCAGAATTAAATGAAATTATCAAAATGATTTCTAAATTCAGAACTACATTAAAATAATTCTAAAAATCTAACTGTCTAAAGTAATGAAACTACTGTCTAACAAATCTAACTTACAGGTTCTCTACGAAGACAATCATATTATCATTGTAAATAAACGTGCTGGTGATATTGTACAAGGTGACAAAACTGGAGATACACCTTTAAGCGACGTTGTAAAAGAATATTTAAAAGATAAATACAACAAACCTGGAAACGTTTACTTAGGTGTAACGCATCGTTTAGATAGACCTACAACAGGAATCGTTGTTTTTGCAAAAACATCAAAAGTATTGCCACGATTAAACAAAATGTTTTCAGATAAGAAAATTAACAAAACTTACTGGGCTATCGTAAAAGAAAAACCTCAAAAAGAAAAGGACACCTTAACTCAATGGCTAAAAAAGAATCCAAAAAACAACAAATCCACAGCTTACAATAACGAAATAAAAGATAGCAAAAAAGCGATTCTACATTATGAGGTTATTAAACACCTTAATAATTATAATCTGCTTGAAATTAACTTAGAAACAGGAAGACATCATCAAATACGTTGTCAGTTAGCAAGTATTGGTTCTCCAATTAAAGGCGATTTAAAGTACGGATTTGATAGAAGCAACAATGATGCGAGCATTCATTTACATTCCAGAAAAATAGAGTTTATTCATCCTGTTAGCAAAGAGCAAATAACAGTTGTAGCACCAACACCACAAGACACAATTTGGGATGCTTGCATAGACTAAAATATTATCTTTATTAAATGAACATACCTAACATACTTCAGCAACAACGAAATTATTTTAATACTCATGAAACTAAAGATGTTTCTTACAGAATTACTATTTTAAAAAAACTTAAGCAAGAAATCATTAGCAGAGAAAAAGACGTTTATGATGCTTTAAAAAAAGATTTCAACAAATCGGCTTTTGAGTCTTTTATGAGTGAGTATGGCTTAGTGATTTCGGCATTAAACCTGACCATAAAAAATCTTAAATCGTGGACAAAGCCAAAACGAGTTAAACCTTCGATGCTAACCTTTCCATCTACTGACTATATTTATAAAGAACCTTACGGAACTGTACTTATTATAGCACCTTGGAATTATCCTTTTTTATTATCTATAGAGCCTTTAATAATGGCTATTGCTGCTGGCAATACAGTAGTAGTAAAGCCAAGCGAGCTAACTGTTAACACGTCTCAGTTAGTCACAGATATTATTAAAAGTATTTTTAAAGAAGAACACGCAACATCGATTGAAGGTGGAATTCCTGTTGCTACTGAATTATTGGAACAAAAATGGGATTATATCTTTTTTACTGGAAGTGTTCCTGTTGGTAAAATTGTCGCAAAAGCCGCAGCAAGACACCTAACTCCTGTTACCTTAGAGCTTGGAGGAAAGTCGCCTTGCATTGTTGACGAAACCATTGATTTAAAGCTTGCTGCTAAACGTATTGTTTGGGGAAAATTCTTTAATGGAGGTCAAACTTGCATTTCACCAGATTATATAATTGCCAATACATTAATCAAAGACAAACTCATTGAAACATTAAAAACCGAAATAATTAATGCTTATGGAGAAAACCCAAAAGAATCTGAAGACTACCCAAGAATAATAAATGAACGCAATACTGGTCGCTTAATAACAATGCTTGAAGGTGTCAATGTGGTTTTTGGAGGCGAGCACAATACCAAAACTTGCTATATAGCACCAACGATAGTTGATAGCCCAAATTTAGAAAGTAAGTTGATGCAAGAGGAAATTTTTGGACCAATACTTCCTGTTTTAACTTATGCTAAGGAAACAGATATTGACAACATTATTAGAAATTACAGCAAGCCCTTATCTCTTTACATATTTTCCAAAAACAAGGCATTTATCAACAGCATTTTAAAAAATCATAGCTTTGGTGGAGGTGCTATAAACGACCCTTTGATTCATTTTGGAAACCACAGATTACCATTTGGAGGTGTTGGAAATAGTGGTATGGGAGCTTACCATGGGAAACATGGTTTCGATTCGTTTTCGCACCACAAATCGGTTTCAAAACGTGGCACTTGGTTTGATCCTCCTGTACGATATGCACCTTATAAGGGAAAGTTAGAATTGCTAAAAAAAATGTTTAAATGGTTTGGATAAAATCACTTTATTGGATATATCAATTCAAGTTTTGTGCCTTTATCTTGTTGAGAACTTAAGTCAAATTTAGCTTGAATTAAAGCAGCTCTATCTTTCATATTGATAAGCCCAGAGCCCTTTTCAACCTCGTCCATATTAAAACCTTTTCCATTGTCAAAGGCAGTAATAATAAGCTTATCGTTTATGTAATTTAAATTTACTTTAAAAGTTGTTGCTTCAGCATATTTTAAAGTATTAGATAAAAATTCTTGAAATATCCTGAACAAAATAATGGCATCTTTACTTTCTATGTCATTTTCTTCACCTTCAAATGTTAGTTTAGCATCTAAGCGATTTAGTTTACTAATTCTATCTATTTCATTTTTAATAGATTGATTCAGTCCAAAATTTAAAATGACTTCACTATTCAAAACTTTTGACAAGCCTCTCACTTCTTTAATAGCCTCGCTAATAACTGACTTAGTGTCTTCAACTTTATTTTTAATTGAATCTTGAGTCAAAGAAGACACTAAACTCAACTGCATATTGGCAACCGAGAGTAATTGACCAATATTATCATGCAGTTCTTGTCCAACATTTTTTAGGGTTTGTTCTTGTATTTCAGTTTGGGTTTTTACTAGTTCTTCTTCAAATTCACGTTCGCGTTGTACTTTATCTAGAAGCAGTTTATTCTTGCGTTTTTGAAAAACTATAAAAAACAGAATAACCAATCCCGTTACAATTACTAGCACGGCAATCATATAAATTAACAAGTACCTTTCGGCATCAGTGCTTACTAATTGTTCTGAGGTTTGCACCATATTAAAGCGAATGAAAAGGTTAAATACATAAAAATATTACAACATAATATAACGGTAGCCTTAAGTTTAACATAGGCCATATCTTTTGTCGAAAAATAATCATCAAAAAACAAAAGAGGTGTAAAAACTAAAAGCCATATAAACAGAGTTGATGCAATATAAAAGTTTACTGACTTATAAAACTTAAGGAGTTTATCACTTTGTAATAATTCAGTTAAATAAAAGATTACCGACAATAAAACAATTACAACATTAATTATCCTTACAACTATTGGTATTGGCTTAAAAATGGCTTCACAATTAATAGTAAAATAAAGTAGATTGAAAACCATAAATAATAATAGCAAATATTTAATTGTCTTTTTTAGTATTTGAGAATCTAATAATTGTCTAAAATATAGCGAGTAAAATATCGTACTCCCAATAGTCCAAAAAATCAGGTACCACCAATGATTCTTTTCTATTAATGTACCTTCTAAAGCATCTCTAATTGAACTTAATGATTCATAGTTTTTCAAATGAATAGGATAAGCTCCTATTAATTCCATCAATGCCACATAAACTAAAAAGTAAATGAAGTACTTTACAATAGTTCCTTTATACTTTTTTAAACATAATAGTCCAACAATTGCAGCTAAAACTTCAACAAAATGTAAGATTAACGAAAAATTATTTAATAGAAAATCTTGCACTACTACGACTTACTTACTGTTGTGGATAATTAGCATTAGGAGGCCACCCTGTATTTCCATGATTTAATGCATCTCCATCTGGAATATCTGAGCCATCACTACCACCACCATCTTTTCCATCAGCAATATTAGCTGTTGGCACAATAAAAGACGTTGAGTAACCAATTTTACCATCAACTGTTGGGTAAGCACCACAATAAATACGAATACCATTCATTTCATAGCCAAGCTCTCTGGCTTGATTTTCAGCATATTTTAAATATGCTTTAATATCTTCTAAAGAATACCAAGACGATCTGTTATCAGGTCTTTTTGTAATCTCCTTACTAATCAACTCACTTCGTTCTGTAAATGCATCGTTTAGTTCTTTTGCTTCTTTTGGTGTAATAATCCCTTTAAGTGTTGACATAATTTTATGGTTTGGGTTAGTAATTATTTTTTTAGAAAAAAATAGCGCTGAAAATTTTATATGCTACAATTTAATCAAAAGTTAAAGATAATTAAAGAAAAATCTTTCAAATTATGAAGGGTAATCCATCAATACAAACCTAATTTTGTCACCAACTTTTTTTTGAGCCAATAAATTAATTGAGGTTTCAGAAAGTTGTAAAATGCGAGGATAACCTCCTGTTGTTTGGCTATCTCGCATTAAAACTATCAACTTTCCCAAAGGAGTTAATTGAACCGTTCCAGGCAAAACTAACGAGGTAATGATATCACTTAAATTATTAGCAATTAATTCATCTAATTGATAAGCCATTCTATTATTGTCTTTTGATATTGTAAACTCGTTATTAAACAAATTATTAGTTTGTTCATCATTTAAAAGTTCATACTCTGGCCCTTTAAAGACCAAAATTGATTTTTCATGAAGATAATCTGTTCTTATTTTAACATAAGCATAAGTCTTAGTTTTATGATTGTTAGACTGAATGCTAAGCTCATCTGCATTTTTAATACTTGCTGCTATAGTAATTCCTTGATACATGCTTCTACTGTAAAGAATTACATCGGTTTGAAAACCACCTGAAACAGCTAAATAAGCTCTAAATCCATGAATAGGTTTGCCAAAAGATAGAATATCTCCTTTACTTACGTTAATAAGAGCGTTATTATTAATATTTGTATTGTTAAGTATTGGAGATAAGTTAGCTCCAGTAAGAGCAATAGCTGTATCACAATTAAATTCAAGTTTAGGACCAATCATGGTTATTTCCAAAACAGCAAAATTACTATCATTCCCTAAAATGGCATTAGCCATTTTTGCTGCATCTATGTCCATAGCTCCTGATATTGGAACACCAAGGTGTTGAAAGTCTTTTCTGCCTAAATCTTGAATGATGCTGTAAAAACCTGAATGAAGTACTTTAATCATCAATCACCTCACTTTCAATAGTATATTTATTGCTTTTAACTTGGTTATGAATTTCACTATATTGAGACTTAGAAATAGAAACAAATTGAATTTTATCACCTGGTTTTGCGAAACATGGATTTTGATTATTCACATTGAAAAAATTCAATGGTGTGTTTCCAATAATATTCCAACCACCTGGACTCTCATTTGGATAAACTCCAGTTTGTGAACCACCAATTGCAACCGATCCTTTTTTAACCTGAAGCCTTGGTGTATTTTTTCTTGGAAAATGGATTCTTTTATCAAGTCCTCCTAAGTATAAAAATCCAGGCAAAAAACCTATAAAATAAACCAAGTAATTTGGCTTTGTATGTAGTTCAATTATTTTCGAAATATGAAGGTTACTCTTTTTAGAAATATCTTCTAAATCTAACCCAAATTCAACATCATAACACACAGGAATTTTCCATAGTTTAGAAACTATGTTTTCAACCTCAAAACCTTCAGAATATATGCCTTTGAGTGTTGAGATTTGATTATAGAAATTATTTATAGTGTAATTATAAGTTATTAATATCGAGCTATATGCAGACTTTATATAAACTTTTTCTTTAACGTAATAATTTTCAAGTCTTTTTTTAAAAAAAATCACATCTTGAAGTGTTTTTTTTGAAATAATTTGTGGCCATTCAATTAAAATTGAGTGCTCACCAAAGGGTTTATATTGTAGTATAAAATGACTCAAATTATCATTGAATTTCAACTCCAAAATCCACCAAATTTTGTCTTAATTTTTTAACCAATTTTAAGGCTTCAGGATTATCTCCATGAACACATATTGTTTCTGCTTTAATTGGCACTTCTAATCCACTTACCGTTTTTACTTTTTTATGCAAAATCATATTTTGAATATGAATTGTCATAACATCTACATCTTTGATAATTGCATTATGTTGTGTTCTTGAAACAAGAGATAAATCTTCATTATAATTTCTATCTGCAAATACTTCATAAGTAATTGGAATATTTTCCTGTAGAGCTAACTTTGAAATCACTGAACCATAAGGAACATACAACTTTATTGGTAAATGAATACTTTTCATAACCTCAACAATAACCTCAGCTGTTTTTTTGTTAGTTGCTGCCAAATTATACAACGCTCCATGAGGCTTTACGTGATGCAAAGCAGCTTGGTTTTTTCTCACTACATTCATCATATCTTTAACTTGATTTTTAACGGTTTGATATAAGGCAGAACAAGACATCTCTACAATTTGCCTTCCAAAATTTTCTTTATCTGGAAACGAAGGATGAGCTCCAATTTTTACACGATGCTGCTTTGCTAATTCTACACACATATTCATAGTTTCCAAATCGCCAGAATGTCCACCACAAGCAATATTGCATGATGATAGTAAAGGCATTAAGTCGGCTTCATTACCTATGCCTTCACCAATATCTGCATTAATATCAATTGAAAAGTTTGTCATTTATAATAGTTCAAAGACTTTTAATATGCTCTTTACTCCTAAAAATATGGTTATTGCAAGAATAATTAAGCTGATTAAATTTTGTCTTAATGTGTTTTTATAACTTCCTAAAACCGATTTTTTGTTCATAATCCAAATAAGAAACCCAGCGATAACAGGAAGCAAGATACCGTTAGCTACTTGAGCAAATTTTATGATTTCAATAGATTTAATTCCTGATGATGACGAAATTACTCCAACAACCAGAATAAGCATCCAAACTGCTTTGAATTTTTTAGATGTCATTTTTGTAGACCATCCCAAACAACCAGTAGCCACAAACGCTGCAGCCAAAGGCGCTGTAATAGCACTTGTAATTCCTGCAGCAAACAATCCTATAGCCAAAAAGTATTTTGAAAAGCTTCCAAACAATGGCTCTAATCCTTTTGCTAAATCTGCTGCATTATTAATTTCTGTGGTTTGCACTGCTGCTGCAGAAATAATAATACACATAGACACCAAGCCTCCAAGAACAACAGCTACAATTGTATCTTTTTTAGCATATTTTAAATCCGTTTCATCACTCCATTTCTCTTTAACCAATGATGCATGTAAAAACAAATTATAAGGTACCACAGTGGTTCCTATCAATCCAATAATGGTAAGAATACTGTCCTGTGGAAATCTAGGAATAAAAATGCCTTTAAAAACGTCAATTACATTAGGTTTGGTCATAATAGCAGTTACTATAAACGCAATACTCATTAAAATAACCAATGATACTAAAGCCTTTTCTAATACTTTGTAATTTCCTAAGTAAAGCAAAATGAATGCAACCAATCCAATAGCTAAGCTAAAGTAATTCAATGAAAAAGCACCTAAATTTGCAGAGTGCTTACCTAAAACAGATTCCAAACCAAGAACTCCTCCACTAATATTACCAGCCTCATAAGCTGCATTTCCAATAACAATTGCTGATAGAATTAAAATAATAGAAAGCCCTTTTAGTAGTGGATTTTTTATTTCGGTTCTGATAATTTCAGATAATCCCTTTTGAGTTATAATACCCAAACGCGCTGACATTTCCTGTAATACAATAGTTGCAACAACTGACAATACCATTGCCCAAAGCAAAGCATAACCAAAATTAACGCCAGCTAAAGTGCATAAAGTCACTGTTCCTGGACCAACAAATGCTGCAGCTACTAAAGGTCCTGGACCAATATTTTTAAACCAAGATTTAATCATGTGAGAGTGTTTGTTGCTAATTTAAGAATTAATACGATAGTTTAGTTTAATGTGCTAAAAACAAAAAAGGTGTGATTTCCATCACACCTTTTCTAAAAACAAATATTTAAATTGATTTACATTTTTATGTCTGATACTTTAACTTCTTTAGCGTCCTTATCTAAAAGAATCACCTCATCAAAGCCAGCGTTTTTAAATCTTTCAAATTGAGTTGCAGCATCACCTACTACTAAATAACCCATTTTTGAAGCATCTAAATGTTTATTAGCTAGTCTTTTATGCTCCTCAAGAGTCATTGCACTAATGATACGCTCTTCATCAGCAATATAATCTGCTGGTAAATCATAAGCACTCATTTCTTGCAACATTCCTAATAAAGAGAATTGAGACTCAAAACGACGAGCATTAGATTTAATTAAAGCATTTTTAGTAAAGTCTAAGTCTTCCTGAGAAATACCATTTCTATACTTCTCAATTTCTTCTTTAAAGATTTGAACAGATTCATAGGTCGTATTTGTTCTTACACTTGAAGATGCTGAGAAAGTTCCAGGAATTTTTGAACCACTAAATCCTGTACGAGCACCATAAGTATATCCTTTTTCTTCACGTAAAATAAGATTAACATTTCCAGAGAAAGAACCACCAAGTTTATAGTTCATAACTTCCGCTGGAAAAAAGTCTGGATCTGTACGAGCCATCGATAAATAACCAATGTTGATAACAGATTGCTTTGCATTTGGAATATCAACAAAATACAATGACGCTTTATCTCTATCGTCTGGAAGTGGATAGGTTGGAATAACAACTTCTTTAGCAGCCCAATTAGTTTCTAAATCATTTAACACCTTTAAAGCTTGGTCTTTTGTAATATTACCAACAATGTGGAATTTACTCACAGATGGTGAGAAATTCTTCTCATAGAAAGCTTTCAAGTCATCCATAGTGATAGACTCAACAGACTCTTCAGTACCAGAGGTTGGGTAAGCAAACATGTGTTTTTCGCCATATAAAAGTTTATTAGCCACATTATTTGCCACAACATTAGGATTAGCAGCAGAACGCTTGATACCATTTATGGTACTTAATTTAATACGCTTTAATTCTTCTTCATCCCAACGTGGTTGTAGTAAAATTTCTTCTACCAAATCCATAGTTTTGTCAAAGTTTCTAACTAATGTATTACCAGAAATGGTTATAGATTCTCTTCCTGTGTACATGTTAATACTTGCACCAAGTAGCTCAATAGCTTCTTCTAATTCTTCTGGAGTTTTTGTTGCAGTACCTTCCATCATAATGTCAGTCATAAGGTTTGCTACACCAATTTTATCGAAAGAATCTAATAAATGTCCACCATCTATAACTAAGCTAAAATTAACAAGAGGTAATTCTGTTTGTTCAATACCAAATACTTCCATATCGTTAGACAATGTTGTAGTCCAAGATTCTGGAATATTTAATTTTGGTGAAGGTCCTTGCATTGGCTCAACTGAACGATCAAAAGCCGTTGGAGTTTTTACTACTTCACTGTTACGTTCAACAACTTCAACATCAACGTTGTCTTTAATTTCTTCTTCAACAACAGCAGCCATAACGCAATCTTTTGCAGCTAATTCAAGTTGTCCTTTAGGCACAAAACTTGTTAACACAAAAGGTTTGTCTTTTATGTATGTGTTGTATACACGCATGATATCATCTTTTGTAACAGCTTTAATGTTTTCAATATCTTGAGTGATAAATCCAGGATCACCAGCAAATACGTTATATTGAGCCAATTGGAAAGACTTTCCTAAAACGCTGCTAATCCCATTATAAAAATCGGTTTCTAAGCTTGCTTTAATACGCTCCACATCTGTATCTGTAATGCCTTCTTCTTCAAATTTCTTAAACCCTTCAAAAATGGCATCTTCAATTTCTTGTAAATTTTTTCCTGAATTTGCAGTAACATTAATATGAAATTCTCCAGCAATTTCCTGTGAGTTGTTATAGGCTCCAACTCTTGATGTCAATTCTTTTTCTTTTACAAGCACTTTATACATTGGCGCCTTTTTGCCTTGAGATAATAATTGCCCTAAGAAATCCAACGCATAAGCATCGTCTGTGTATTGCTGCAATGTTGGCCAAACCATATTTAATTGTGGAGCTGTTGCAAAATTATCTTCGTGATAAAGACGTTTAGTTTCAGCTAAAGTCACTGGCTGAGGCTTTAAAGGCTCAACTTCTTGACGACGCTTAATCTCACCAAAATACTTTTCAATTAAAGCTTTAGCGTCTTCAGTTTCAAAATCTCCAGCTAATACAAGTGTTGCATTGTTAGGCCCATAGTATTTATCATAGAATTCTTTAACATCATCAATGGTCGCATTTTGAAGATCTACAAGTTCTCCTATAACTTGCCAATTATAAGGATGTCCTTCAGGATAGATGTTTTTGTCAAGAACCCAATTGGTGTGACCATAAGGGTTGTTATCTACTCGCTGTCTTTTTTCGTTTTGAACAACCTCTTGTTGGTTATAAAAAGCTGCCTCAGTAACTGTATTGATTAAGTAACCCATTCTGTCACTTTCAAGCCACATTACCATTTCTAAGGCATTGTTTGGAACTACTTCGTAATAAATAGTTCCGTCTTTCCAAGTTCCTCCATTAAGCGTTCCTCCTGCATCTTGTATTTTTTTGAAGAATTGATCTTGAGGTACATTCTCTGATTCTTGGAATAACATGTGCTCGAATAAGTGAGCAAATCCTGTACGTCCTGTTTTTTCTCTGTTAGAACCTACTCCATATTGTATAGCTAATGATACAATTGGGTCTGATTTGTCGTGGTGTAATACAACTTGCAAACCGTTATCAAGCGTATATTTCTCAAATTCGATTGCTAATTTATCGCCAGAAGCTGCCTTGTCAGATTTACAAGCTACAAAAGCCAATAAACCAACTACAGCGAAAGCCATTATAGCGATTCGTTTTAGATTGATCATAGTATTTAAAGTATTTTAAAATTTTAAGTCACCAAAAATAACGAAAAAACCTTTAGTATATTGGGTTTGTTGATAAGTTGTTATCTAATTAAGAAGATTTTAACCTAACCAACCTTCTCTATCTAAACTTCTGTATTGAATAGCTTCACTTATGTGGTTTCCATTAATGTTTTCTGAAGCTTCTAAATCTGCAATGGTTCTCGCCACTTTTAAAATTCGGTCATAAGCACGAGCAGACAGGTTTAATCGTTCCATAGCTACTTTAAGCAATTGTAATGAAGCATCATCCAATTTACAATGCTTTCTGATTTGCTTAGAATTCATTTGTGCATTGTAATGTACTTTGTCCGAATCTTCAAAGCGTTTGGTTTGTATTTCCCGTGCAGCTGTAACTCGCTTTCTAATCTCTACTGAAGATTCAGTCTTATGCTCTTCTGATAATTTTTCAAAAGGTACAGGAGTCACTTCTATGTGAATATCTATTCGATCTAACAAAGGACCCGAAATCTTGCTTAAATAACGTTGCATTTCAGCAGGAGAGCTTGTAACAGGTGCATCAGGATCGTTAAAATATCCACTTGGACTTGGATTCATACTCGCAACCAACATAAACGACGATGGATACGTTACTGTAAATTTCGCTCTAGAAATAGTAACTTCTCTATCTTCTAAAGGCTGACGCATCACTTCCAATACACCACGCTTAAATTCTGGTAATTCGTCTAAAAACAAAACACCATTATGTGATAAGGAAATTTCTCCTGGTTGAGGATAGGCTCCACCTCCAACTAAAGCCACATCAGAAATGGTGTGATGAGGACTCCTAAAAGGTCGTTGTGCCATAAGTCCTGTATTTTCTTTGACACGACCAACAACAGAATGTATTTTGGTAGTCTCTAAAGCCTCTTGTAATGTCATTGGTGGTAAAATGGAAGGCAAACGCTTTGCTAACATGGTTTTTCCTGCACCTGGAGGACCAATAAGAATAATATTATGTCCACCAGCAGCAGCAATTTCCATACATCGCTTAATACTTTCCTGACCTTTTACATCTGAAAAATCAAACTCAGGAAAATCTAGATTTTTATAAAATTCTTTTCTGGTATCTACAATGGTTTGCTCAAGTTCTTCTCCTTTATCAAAATACTCGATAACTTGTTTTATGTTATCAACTCCAAAAACTTTTAAATCGTTTACTATTGCTGCTTCTTTTGCGTTTTGACTAGGTAGAATAAATCCTTTGTAACCTTCTTCTCTAGCCTTGATTGCGATTGGCAAAGCACCTTTTATTGGTTGCAAACTTCCATCAAGTGAAAGTTCTCCCATGATTAGGTAATCTTCTATATTATCAGCTTTTATCTGATTTGATGCAGCGAGAATGCCAATTGCCAAAGTAAGATCATAAGCGCTACCTTCTTTGCGTAAATCGGCAGGCGACATATTGATGATTATTTTTTTTCCAGGAATCTTATAACCATTATTTTGGAGTGCAGCTGCAATGCGATAATTACTTTCTTTAATGGCATTATCTGGAAGTCCAACTAAATGGTAGCCTATGCCTTTATCTACATTAACTTCAACTGTAACTGTTGTTGCTTCTACACCAAATACAGCACTTCCAAAAACTTTTTTAAGCATAAATGGTTGATTTGGTTAAATGTAAGAAAATTTATAAAAAGCTATTGGTTTCTTACACTCCAAATTTCATGCATCGCATCGCCTTTGCTTGAAAATCCTTTGTGGTGCCAATTGCCATCAACCAAGTTATAATCGAATTTTAAACTGATTCCAACTTTGGAGTCGTCTCTTGAAAAGAACTCTATATTTTCGGTGTATTCTTCATTTTCTGTAGTGTAAGTTCCACCTCCTGTTCCCATAAACTGTTTAGTTTCTGTGTTATATGCAATCCATTGAAAGCGAGTTCCAGACAATAGTTTCATTGTTTTTCGTGGTCCACTTGTATCTCTTAATTGTTCATTGCCATCTCTTACTCTACCAGACATTAACCATGCTCCTTGCAGATTTCCTGGAGTACCTGAATCAATTCTTGTTAGTTTCATTGTACTGTCTATTACTTTTATAGTGTTTTCTGAAATTTCAACATTAAAGGTAACTTCACTACCAACACGTTCAGGGCTTGCAGTATCAAACTCTACTTTTTCAGTCATTTTATCTCCTTCTAATTTCCATGTGCCACCATTTGTACTCACAAATTTTCCAGTATCAGCGTTGTAGACACTAATCACTTGAAAACCATCAGCAAATATGACTACACTTTTAAGTTTATCACCAATTTCATTAGTTGAATACATTTCCCAAGCTCCAATAGGACTTTGAGCCTTTAACGAGAATGATACTAAAGCAATAGCTAATAAAGTAAGGACTTTTTTCATAATATTTTAATTTGTTTAAAAATAAGAAAAAAGTCCTTAAGTGTAAGTTTTTTAACTAGTTAACCGTAAAATTTTCTGTTATATAAACTGGTTCACCCAAGTTTGTAAAGCCTTGAAAAACAATTTCGAAATCACCTTTAACATCTGATGTAAAGAACTTAAGGTTCATGGTTTGTTTTGTAAACTCAAAGTTTGGTTGCCAGAACAGTTGCTCTCTAAAATCTGGTATTCTTTTTAAGTTTTTTGAATTACTGCTATAACTTTGATTGAAATAGCTTTTTGCTGGCTGAATTGGTAATCTGTTAAATGTTTTTAAATAATCTCCCGAAAGTGATTCGGCATAATTACCATCAAAAGTTTCGATACGTACAATACCTTGATAAACAATTTTGCCATAATAATACTCTTCGCGATGTACTTTTATGGTTTTAACTTTGTTTGCATCAAAATCTAGCACGCTTTGGTGGTCTTGAATAAAAACACCATCTACAATTACCATTGGTGGTAAATCTATACCATAATAAGGATCAAACTCACGTTCTCTAACATCTATACTACGTTTTCCATTTTCTGCTCTTTGATCCCAAACATGATCTACAACCTCAATTATTGTCTCCCTAATTGTTGGAAAACGCTTATAATCATCTAATTGATAAACCGTTGGAGGATTTCCGAAAAATGGTACAGGATAAATGTCTGTTTTTAAGATGTCTTGTTTTACATTGAAATAAGCATTTTGGATTTGGTTATGTATGCTTCTTTCAATAATCAAATCCTGGTATTCGCTTGACAATTTAAAGTCTTTAAATTTTAAAACCGAATAATCAATTGATTCATGTTCTTTTACTTCAATAGAATAGCTATCTCTATCTTCTCCTAAAACTTGTACTAAAGCTTCTGGCTTGCTATATGTGTCTTTTAATTGAAAATAAAATACACCATTATCGTTTGTTTTAACGATATCTTGAAATACTTCATCACTTAATATTGAAAGCACAACATCTTTTCCTCCTTCTGGCTTTCCAGTAGTTTTATTGATGACTTTACCTGTAATCATTTCACCTATAAATTCAGGAAGTAAAATGGATTCTCCAATATTTTTTGGCTCACTATTAGCTTTTGTGTTTTCAGAGATTGAACCATAAAGTTTACTTTGGAAACTATTAGCAATATCATCCTTTTTTCTAACACTTATGGTGTAATTTCCAAATCCATTACCAAGCAACGTTACATCGAGTGATACCTGAGCTCTTGTTTTATACCCTTTAGCATCAGTCATTAAGACTACCGCTTGTTTTTTGTTATTTAGACTATAAATGCTATTAGAAAAATTATCGTTTATTGAACCAGCTTCATCAACATTTGCATTGGTTTCATAAGGATTTAAAACAACAATATCTGATTGAAAGAAATTATCTTTTGTACCATTTTTCATCCATTGTGTATATCCAATTAGTTTGTAATTTCCAGATTTAACTGTTGGTGGAACAAAAAAATCACCAAAGCCAACACCTTTTGTTAATTTTACTTTTTGTTTAAACACAACATTGTTTTCTCCAACTAATTCAACATAAGCAATTTTACTGTTATTACTAAATGTATTGGTCTTAGCATCAAAACAATACAATTTGTAATACACCGTTTCTCCAACAAAAAGCAGATTTTGATTGGGTTGTACTACAATTTTTTCTTGAGTGATGCCTTGATACCAAGCCACATCTTCTGCATTTTTTAAAATATATTGACTAAAAGCTAAATTGTAAAAAGCAAATAGAAATAGGATATTTAATAGCTGTTGTTTTTTCATCATAATATGTTTAATCTATCCAAAAATCTGGAGTATTATTATTACCTAAAAATGTGCAATCACCACAAGGGCCTAGTACAAGTCTGAATGGTGCACTCGAAAATGGTGAGGTATTACTACCTGAATTTACATCATAAAACTGATATCCATTATTCAAAGCATCTACCAAAGGTGAACCAATCCAATTATGAGCAAAGTCCTCTTTTAATAAAACTGGTGAATAAAACTCATCACAACTTAAGAAATATGAGGGCAAGGGTTCGTTAACAAATAAATCATCATAATTAAAAAAAATACGTTTTTCATCAACAGAGGTTACCTCAAAGAAGCCAAAAACTTTATCTTCATCATTTTGAACTGAAAATACATTGCCTTCTAAAAATCCAGGATGATCCTCTGAAAACACACTATCTGAACCTGAAAAATTATTAAGTGTTTCGTAAAACACAAAAGCTTCTCTTGATTGTACATATTGCCTAACCAAAATACTGTAACGCTCTCTTATTTTAGTACTTTCTCTATTTATAAAATGAACACGATATTTATCTAATTTATCTTCTAAAAACTCTGTAGTATTTGCCTGAATAATTGTATTTGACTTTTCGGTTTTAAAACAAATTTGTTCTTGTTCTGGTCTGAATTGTCTTGTTAAAAGCCAATCAATTAACTCCTCATTACTTAAAAAAACTGGAGTATTATCTTTTAGAATAGGAAATTCAATTCCATTAGGTATGAGTTCCTCTGATGAGTATAATGGTGCCACAATTTTAAAGGTTTCCTCATATTCATGTCTGTAATATTTTGAGTTTCCTGTTGGGTCATAACTGTCTACATAAACCGAAACACCTTCTATACCATTTTCATTAAAATCTCTTTCAACATACAAATTATCTATAGTAGTAGGCTGGGTTAACTGCTTTTGGTTTGAGCCATATTCTTGACCATTAGAAGTTACAACAGATAAATTATAATTTCTATTTGGCTGTGCTGCAAAGGCTGTTTGTGATTTGTAAACTCCTGGTTCAGTTTCTGTAAAGTTGTAAGTATTTGCAGCATCATCCATAACTCTAACTGTAGCATTTGTTTCTTTAACTGGAATACTATCAAACATATAAGAACGTGATAACAAAACTTCTTGCTGCTTGTTCTCGTTTGTAATGGTTGCTTCTATTACCAAAATACTTTCAAAGCTTTCGGTTTCTAATGAAATTTCTTCAACACAGCTAGTCATCATAATAAATATTATGAGAGCGATTTTGACTATATCTATTGAATTAATCTTCAAAACTTACAATTTAATCTACCCAAAAATCTGGTTCTTCGTTATCACCTGCAAAGGTGCAATCTCCACAAATATTTAGTACAAGTCTGTAAGGAAAAGATTCTCCTTGATTATCAAAATATTGATAGCCTCTGTACTTAACATCATCAGCTAAAGGTGAATTTAACCAATCACCTGTTAGCATATCCGTTCTTACAGGAGATGGCTCAAAAAAATCGTCACAAGTAATAAAATAAGGAGGCAAATCTTCTCCTGGAAACAAATCGACATAATTAAAAAACACACGTTTAGAATCAAAAGAAGACACTTCAAAAAAGCCAATAACTTTTTGATTGCTATTGCTTAAAGAAAATACATTCCCTTGCAAAAATCCTGGTTGTGTTTCAGAAAACACGTTATCCGAAATGGATTGTGTTTTTAAGGTCTCATAAAAGGTATGCGCTTCTAAAGATTGTACAAACTGCTTCACCAAAATACTGTATCTATGCATAATTTCAGTATTATCTCTTCCAACAAACCTAACTCTATATTTATCCAATCTGTCTTCTGAAAGCCCTACAGAGCTTGTTGTAATTATTTCGTTAGAGTTTATAGTTTTATAACATATTCGCTCTTGTTCAGGTCTAAGTTGAGTTGTCACTACAAAATCAACTAATTCTTGAATTGTTTGAAAGTCAGGCTGGTCTTCAACTAAAATTGGGAATTCCACATCATTAGATATCATCTCAAATGGTGAATAAAAAGGCGCAATAATTTTATAAGTCTCTTCATATTCATGTCTATAATATTTTGAATTGCCAGTTGGGTCATAACTATCTACATAAACTGAAACACCTTCTATACCATTTTCATTAAAATCTCTTTCAACATACAAATTATCTATTGTTGTAGGCTGAGTTAACTTCATTTGACTTGAACCATATTCTTGACCACTTGAGGTTACAACAGACAAATTATAATTTCGGTTTGGTTGTGCTGCAAAGGCTATTTGAGATTTGTAAACTCCTGGTTCTGTTTCTGTGAAGTTGTAGGTATTTGCTGCATCATCCATAACTCTAACTATAGCGTTTGTTTCTTTAACAGGAATACTATCGAACATGTAAGAACGCGATAGTAAAATCTCTTGCTGCTTATTTTCATTGGTAATGGTAGCTTCAACTACCAAAACACTTTCAAAGCTTTCTGTTTCTAATGGAATTTCTTCAACACACGCTGTTGTTAAAAATACTATTGAAAGGATTCCGATGACATATGTTATTTCTTTTTTCAAAACTAGTTGCATTAAAATTTAAAATTATAGGTTAATGTTGGTATTGGAATAGAAAAAATGGAACTTTGATAAGCCTTTACTTGTCCATCTTCGGTAACAAAAAATACTGAATAAGGATTGTTACGACCTAACACATTGTAAATAGAAATATTCCAGAAACTATGAGCTAGCTTTTCTATTTTATGATTGCCTTCATAATTAAACCCAATATCCAACCTGTAATAGTCTGGAATTCTGAATTTATTTCTATCGCTATATAACACATACTCTGCTCCATTAAAAATATAAGTTCCAACTGGATAGGTTACAGGTCTACCAGTTTGGTAAGCAAAATTTCCAGAGAAACTAAAACGTTTTGTAAGTTTATAATTGGCTACAACACTAAAATCGTGAGGTTTGTCATAATTTGCTGGAAAGTATTCACCACCATTAACTCGTTCTTCTGCAAATTGGCTATCTAATTTAACTTCAGACTTTGAATAAGTGTAACCTAACCAACCATTAAACACACCTTTGTTTTTCTTTATTAAAAACTCAACACCATAAGCTCTACCTTCACCTTGCAATACTTCAGTTTCTAATCGTTCGTTAAGCAATAATTGGGCACCAACTTTGTAATCTAAAATGTCATTATAAGTTTTATAATACCCTTCTAAACTAAACTCATACATATTGTCTTGAAAATTCTTATAAAGACCTAAAGCAAATTGCTGGGCTTTTTGAGGTTTTATATTCATGTCTGACAATTTCCAAGTATCAGTTGGAGAAACTGTCGTGTTAGTTGATAAGGTATGTATGTATTGAAACGTATTGTTGTAACTTCCTTTAACTGAAAAATCTTCGGCTAAAAAGTACCTTGCAGAAAGACGTGCTTCCAAACCTCCATAGGTTTTAATAAACTCATTATTTCCATAGGTTAAGGTTTCTTCTAACGTAGCATCACTTTTTGGCAATCCAACAGTGTAAGTTCGTTGTGTAGAACTACCAAGAAATGAATAGAACGAATAACGTAAACCAGCATCAATAGCAAACTTTTCGCTTAACTCTATATCACCTGAAACAAACAATGCGGTTTCTAATCCTTTTTCTTTTTCAACTTTTTTGGCTTCAACAATAGACTCAGGACCCAAAGGTTTTACTTCTCCTGGTTCAATACCATATAGCTTTGCTGAAAGACCATAGTTAAATCGTTTTTCGTCATCATGCTTGTAATTAAATTTTAACTTCAGTTCAGTTTCTGTGTTTTTATAGTTTAAGTCAAAATCATTGGTAAAATCTCCATCATATTCTATATCAAATTTATATTCACTATTTGAAAGTGTAAGTTGGAAATCGTGTTTTGAATTTATTTCATGTTCCCAACCAACCGAAAACAGCCTATTGCTATAACCATAAATAGAATCTGAAGTTATGCTGAATCTATCTCTACTATAATAAGCAGATGTTCTAAAATCGTCTTTTTCACTTAACTCATGATTGTATTTTAAAATAACATCATAGAATGATGCTTCGCTGTTTTTAAGCTGTTCTTCATCTAGAGAACGTAAAATCCAGCCAGCATAAGCTGCTCTTCCTCCTAACATAATTCCTGCTTTATCTTCAACTGTAGGAATTTCTAAAGTTACATTTCCAGTTACAGGACCAACAGATACTTCAGCTGCAAAATCTTTTGTATTGGCATCTTTTGAGCTGATATCGAAAACAGAGGATAAACGTCCTCCATACTCTGATGGCAAGTTCCCTTTATAGATATTAACTTCACCAGTTGTAAAAGGATTGATAGCAGAAAAAATTCCAAATAAATGTGATGGATTATAAATAGCTGCATCATCCAACAAAATAAGGTTTTGGTCGGTTTTACCACCTCTTACATTGTAACCATTTGAGCCTTCACCAGCAACTGCAATTCCTGGCAATGTTGTTGCCACCTTTAAAATATCTCGCTCACCTAAAACCAAAGGAATATTTTTGATTTCTTCTACATCAATTTTGGTCAATCCTGTTATGGTTTCTCTTACGTTTCTGTCTACTTCTGCTTGTATAAGAACTTCATCAAGTGTCTCAAAGCTTTCTTCAAGAGTAAAATCTAAAACACCATCGTTATACAAAACCACACGCTTTCTACCTCTTTTAGTGCTAAGCGAACTTGTTACTATACTATAGGTTCCAGTATTTAATTGTAGCTCATAATAACCGTTGTCGTTAGTTGTTGTACCAATATCTTTACCTTGCACAGATACCGAAACATTAGATAAAGGCTCACCTTTATCATTTTTAACATAGCCAGAAAGCTTATATTTATCTTGAGTTGGTGATTTTTCTTCCTTACCAATTTTTACTGGAGTAATAGTATCTGTAGTCTTTGCAATAATATTTTCTTCTTTATAAAAAACAGGGTTTGAAACTACTTCGGCTTCTTTTCCGGTTTCTATATCGTCTACTCTTTCTTCTTTTGGGATAATATCAAAAAAAGTGTTTGATAAGGAGTCATATATAACATTGTTTTTTGTTAGAATAACACTGTTACCTTTGTATATGTAAAAATTAAGAACTGTGTTTTTGAACACATCTGTTAAAACTGATTCAAGAGATTGATTAGAAAAATTTCCACTAACACGTTCATCGGTAAACCACTCATCTAAGTAAAAAAACTTATAATTTGAAACTTGTTCTATTTGATTAATGGCCTCTGGAATAGTAACGTCAGTAAAACTTACTGAAATTGTATCTTGATTTTGAGAGAATAACTGAAAACAGCTAAAAAACAAGGCAATACTAAGAATATATTTCATCAGATTGGTTGGTTAATTCTTTAAATATAGACAAACTTCAGAAATGGATTTTACAATAAAATGAGTTTAACATTTATAAAACCAAAAAATTAGTTGTCTAATAATATTTGGTATGAAGTTGCAAAATATTTGGAGTTTTTCAGTTAATCTCGATAATGGTTTACTTTACAAGAAGTTAATCTGCATAGAGATTTACTAGTGTTAGAATAAACTATTTCTCGCCTAATAAAAAATCTAAAGCTCGTACTTCGTTATAGTAATAATCATTAAACTTAACAAATCCAACATGTCCTCCGTGAGTTGGCATTTCTAAATATAGATGACCATTGCTTTTTGCTTCTTTTATTGGGTAACATTCTGGAGATAAGAAAGAATCGTTTAATGCATTAATAATTAATGTTGGAACATTAATATTTGACAAAAACTGCAAACTACTGCATTGTTTGTAATAATCTGATGCATCTTTAAAACCATGAGCTCTGGAAGTGTAAACATTATCGAAATCTCTTAAAGTATCAATTGCATTAATTTCTTTAGTGTTCAATTTATCAGGATGTTGCCTTTGTTTTTCTTTAAGTCTACCAACTAAATATCTTTTAAAATTGTCGTGATAGAGTTTATTTTTTAAAGTATGCAATTCTTTGCAAGAACCATTTAAGTCACATGGTACAGAGACTGCTGCAACTCCTTTTATTTCAAAAGGCACATTGTTCCTTTCTCCTAAATATTTTAAAATCATGTTGCCTCCAAGGCTGATACCATGAACGAAAATTTCGGAGTAATTTTTAATATTAATCAGGTAATTAAAGACATCTTCTAAATCTTCTGTTGCGCCTGAATGATAACTTCTATATTTCAAATTGGGTTCGCCACTACAACCTCTAAAATTTACACAAACAGCATCTACTCCATTATTGTTAAATAATTTTGCTGGACCTAACATGTAAGGACGTTGGCCATTTCCTTCAAGTCCATGCAACAAGACAATTACTTTATTATTGTTTTCTTTTGAAAAGCTCCAATCTAAATCCAGAAAATCACCATCCTTCAATGTTATTCGTTCTCGTTCTTGCTCTAGATTTACTCTTCTAACTAATCCTGAATATACTGTAGAAACAAATCCGTTTTTAAAAAAATATGGTGCTTTATAGGTAGAATTTACTATTGGCATAAATTAATTAACTTCTAAAGATGTAAACTTAAATTCATTGCCATCAAATAGTCCTTTATCACTTAATTTCAAAGAGGGAATCACCAAAAGTGCCATGAACGACAACGTCATGTATGGAGCATTTAAAGTACTTCCCATTTGTTTTGCCATTTTATCAAGCTCTGCATATTGTTCGCCAACCGTTTTTCCATCTCTGTCACTCATAATTCCTGCTACTGGAAGTGATAATATTTTTTCTTCTGAATTTGAAACTGCACAAATACCTCCTTTATGTTTAATTACTAAATTTACAGCTTTGCATATAGCTTCATCAGACACACCTACTGCAATAATATTGTGTGAATCATGACCAACTGAAGATGCTATAGCACCTTCTTTTAAACCAAAGTTTTTAATAAATGCAATGGCAGGTTTTTGATTTTGATAGCGATTAACCAAAACAATTTTTAAAATGTCATTTTCAGTATTTGAAACTAAATTTTCATTTATTATTGTAGCACTTTCAATCAATTCGTTAGTGACTAATTGTCCTTCTAAGGCTTCAATCACTCTAATTTTTTTGGTAGAAGATTTTACTTTAAAATCGGAAACAATCTTTTCTAAAGTCTTAAAATTATTAGGAATTTCAAATTCAATTGGTCTTACAAAAGTAGCATCAAGATGAAACAATCTATGACCATTGATGTATGTGCTAATAGTTTTAAAATTAACTAAATCTTCAACTTCAATAAAATCGGCTGCATCTCCTACTTTTAATAGTCCAACACTTAAATTGTAATGTTCAACAGGATTAATACATGCAACTTGCAGCACTTTAAAAACGTCTATACCTTTTGCAACAGCACGAGCACAAAGTGTGTTAATGTGACCAATCAATAAATCATCAGGATGTTTATCGTCGCTACAAAACATCAAATTATTATAATGCTCAGGAAGCAAATCAATAAGTGCTTCAAAATTTTTGGCAGCACTACCTTCACGAATGAGAACTTTCATTCCTTTTTGTAGTTTTTCTAAACCTTCTTCATAAGTAAAACATTCATGATCTGTTGAAATTCCAGTCTTGATATATTTAGTTAAGTCATCTCCTCTTAATCCTGGAGCATGACCATCAATTGGTTTGTTGTAATGTTTTGCCCAAGCAATCTTCTTCATAACTTCTTCGTCATTATAAATCACGCCTGGATAATTCATCATTTCAGCTAAATATTTAATGTCGTCATTGGCTAGTAACTTTTTAATATCCTCTGAATCAATAATTGCTCCTGCAGATTCAAAACCAGTTGCTGGTACGCAAGAAGGTGCTCCGAAATTGAATTTAAAAGGTGTTCGCTTTCCGTTTTCAATCATAAATTCAACACCATCAACTCCTAATACATTAGCAATTTCATGAGGATCTGAAACTGTTGCTACTGTACCATGTTTTATAGCCAATCTCATAAATTCACTTGGCACTAACATAGAACTTTCTATGTGAATGTGAGCATCCACAAATCCAGGAATAATATAATTGTTTTCATCATGATCTTTTTCAGTAATAGAGACAATTTTACCATTCTTATGCGCAATTTCACCCTTGTAAATTCGTCTATTTTTTATGTCTACTATTTTACCCTGAATTATCATTGTTTAATTTCAATTTTTAAAATGCTTTTGGTTTTTTCTGTAACCTCAAACCTACTGTCAGCTCTTTGATTTAAAATCCAAACAATGTCGTTATCAGAACACAACAACCAAATATTTTCTTTTTCCAGAAGTGACAATTTTTCGTCCTTAAAATACTTGCTCAATTTCTTTTTTCCTTTCATTCCTAAAGGGAAAAAAAAGTCGCCTTCTTTCCATTGTCTTAAAGTTAATGGAAACTTTAAAAGTGATTTATCTAGGTAGATAATATGCTTAGAAGTTTTGGTGGTTTTATCTACTTCTTTTATTGACAGTTTACCAAATGGTACTAAAACAAGTGACTGATAATCGGTTATTTTAATTGATTTGTCTTGTTGCTCTTTTATTTCAGAAAGAATTAAATAATCGCGATCTTTTAACAATCGATGTGTGTTAGAAAATATTTGCTTTCCTGATTGAGCTGATAACAAATCAAGAATATCATTCCATTGTGTAAATCCAAATCCATGAAGCAATTCATATAGATAAGCTTGAGTATTAGTGAGTTTTTGAAGTTCTTCAATATGTAAAGCTATTCCATTATGACTTGTTTTACTGACTACTTTTTTGGCAACTTCGTCTATTCTATCATCAACTATATCCTTTATATCATTCAAATACTCTTGTGTTTTTTTGAAGTTTTGAAGTAGTTTCGGATTTATTCCTTTTAAGATAGGAATGACATCGTGCCTCAATTTATTTCGCAAGTATTTTGTTGAAGAATTACTGCTATCTTCTCTCCATTTGAGCTTTTTCTGTTTCGCAAATTTTTCAATATCTTCACGTTTAAATGGAAGTAATGGTCTTACAATATTTTCGTTAACATCAGGAATGCCTAATAAACCATCTAAACCTGTTCCTCTGGAAAGATTGATTAAAAACGTTTCAAAATTATCATCAGCATGATGAGCCGTTAAAATATATTGATATCCAAGTTGTGATGCAATTTCATCAAACCAAAAGTAACGCAAAGTTCTTGCTGCAACTTGTGTACTCATCTTTTTATCTTGAGCAAACTGTTTGGTATTGAAATTTTCAATAAAGACTTCAAGATTCCAGTTTTTGGCTAGCTCTAAAACAAAATCTTCATCTGCGTCACTCTCTTTGTCTCTAAGATTAAAATTACAATGCGCCAAAGCAACGTTGAGATTAATTTCTTTACATAGATAAGCAAGCACAACGCTATCAACACCTCCAGAAATAGCAATAAGTAGTTTTCCTTTTTTTAAGAAAGGGAAGTTTTTGTTGATATGTTGTTCAAATTGCTTGAGCATTCTCAAATTTATGCTAATTTTCTAAAACTTCTCGCATGGCTTTGGCTTTAATCAAGCATTCTTCATACTCTTTCAAAGGGTCGCTTTTTGCAGTGATTGCACCACCAACTGAGTAAGACACATATTTATTAGTTTCATTATATAAAATGCTTCTGATTATTACATTAAAATCAAAATCGGCTTCTGGAGTAACATAGCCAACTGCTCCTGAGTATAAACCACGCTTAGTCTCCTCGAGTTCCTCGATGATTTTCATTGCTGAAATTTTTGGAGCTCCTGTCATGCTTCCCATTGGGAACGTAGTTTTTATAATATCAATTGGAGTCACGTCAGAACTAACTTTGCTTTCAACAGTAGAAATCATTTGATGCACTTGTTCAAAAGTATAAACTTTACACAATTCTTTTACTTCAACACTACCTTTTATAGCTGTTTTAGATAAGTCGTTTCTTACCAAATCAACAATCATTACATTTTCACTTCGCTCTTTAATGTCTTGCTCTAAAGCTGCTTTTAGTTTTGCATCTTCATCAGCATTTTCTGATCGTTTTGCTGTGCCTTTAATAGGTTGTGAAATAATGGTTTGTCCTTCTTTTTTAATATAGCGCTCAGGAGACGCTGACAATAAATATTTATTGTTCAATTTTAAAAACGTAGCAAATGGAGGTTTAGAAATTTTGTTAAGCTTCGTGTAAGTTTCCAAAGGGTTAATTTGAGTGTTTTGAGCATAGAATTCCTGGCAAAAATTGGCTTCATAAATATCTCCTCTATGAATATGAGTCAACAATGTGTTTACTTTTTCAAAATATTCATCTTTGTGAATTCTAAGATGGATTTTTATGGGCAAGTCAGAGACCTTTCGACTGCGCTCAAGGTGACATTTTTGAATAGCTTTTAAATCAGCTTCAAACTCATCATCAACCATTTTTAAATAATGAAGCTCTAATGTATTCCCTTTAAGTAGAAATAACTTTTTTGGTTGAAAAAAGTATAAATCAGGAAATCCTAAACCATCAAAATTTGCTGAACTTAAATCTTCAACATCATTTTTCAAGTCGTAAGTTAAATAACCAAAAATCCAATCATTAATTGTGCTTTGATACTCTTTTAACTTATCAAAAGCATCTTCATAATCACTTAGAATACTGGTAAATTCATCCACAGCTAAAATAGCATCATACTGTAATTGATGGTGGCTATAGTTATTTGAATCTAACCAAACCACTGCATCAAATTGCTGGCTCCACAACAATAGTTGGTGTTTAAATACTTCAGGGTTTGAAATGTGATGAATTTGCTTACTACGCAACTTAAAAGCATTTAATTGTAAGTTTGCAAAGTTATAATAAATAAGGACGTTAATACAGAATACATTACCTTTGTGCCTTAATTTTTTAGCGTGACATTTTCAGATTTAAATTTAACAACGCCTTTACACAATGCTATTGCCGATTTAGGCTTTGAGCGACCAACTCCAATTCAGGAACAATCGTTTAATGTTATTAGTGCTGGAAAAGATGTGGTAGGAATTGCACAAACAGGAACAGGAAAAACTTTTGCTTATGTTTTACCTATTCTAAAAACCTTGCCATATAGTACACAAGACAATCCTAGGGTTTTGGTATTGGTACCTACTCGCGAATTGGTGGTTCAGGTTGTTGAAGAGTTTGAAAAAGTTGCAAAATATATAAATGTTAGAATACTTGGTGTGTATGGTGGCACTAATATTAATACTCAAAAACAAGCTATTGCAGAAGGTTTAGATATTTTAATAGCTACTCCAGGACGTTTGTACGATTTAGCTTTAACACATGTACTACAACTAAAATCGATACAAAAATTAGTTATAGATGAAGTAGATGTTATGTTAGACCTTGGTTTTAGACACCAACTCCTCAATATTTTTCATTTGTTACCTGAGCGCAGGCAAAACATTATGTTTTCGGCAACGATGACAAAAGATGTGGGTCAGTTAATCAATTCTTTTTTTATTAATCCTGAACGAATTTCCATAGCTGTGTCAGGTACGCCTTTAGAAAACATTTCTCAAGAACGATATAATGTTCCTAACTTTTACACTAAGGTTAATTTACTTAATCATTTGTTAGGTGATGCCGAGACTTATAATAAAGTCTTGATTTTTGTAGCCTATAAACGCATGGCTGACCGTTTGTTTGAGCAAATGGAAGAATCATTTTATGGCGAATCTTGTGTGATTCACTCTAACAAAACACAGAATTATAGGTTGCGTAGCATTTCTCAATTTGAAGCTGGAGAAAACCGAATTCTTATTGCAACAGATGTGATGGCTCGTGGTTTAGATATTGATGACATTTCGCATGTTATTAATTTTGACACTCCTGAGTATCCTGAGAATTATATGCACAGAATTGGTAGAACAGGTCGTGCTGAAAAGCAAGGTCATGCTATAGTTTTTAGTACAGAAGCAGAGCAAGAACATATTGAAACCATTGAAGGTTTAATGCAGATGAAAATTACTGTAACTGAACTACCAGAAACCGTTGAAATTTCTACTGAACTTATTGAAGAAGAGCGACCACAACGTAAAGAGCATTATAACCCAATAAAACGAAAGTCTGATGAAGATGCTGGATCAGCTTTTCATGAAAAGAAAGACAAAAACAAAAAAGAAAATTTAGGAGGCAAGTACCGAAGAGAAATTGCTAAAAAGTACAAGAAACCTAAAACCAGAGGTGATAAAAACTTTAATAGAAGGAATAAAAAGAAATAAAAAAAACGAGGTTATTGGTTCGCTTTTTTATTTCGAAGTATTTTCACAATACGATTAATAACTATCTCTGATAAATTCCATTCATAACCTTCAAAATCTGTTGTATTTATAAACTGAACTACAACAGCATCAATATCTTCATGATACTCAGCAAGACTTTGGTAGCCGACAACCAAACCTCCATGGTTGTATTCGTAAGGATATATTTCTTGTTCTCCTTCATTAAAAACAGAGCCATCATTTAAGGCACGTATAAAAATTCCAACATCCTCAGCTGTAGCTAACATTCCGTAATCCCTCTCTTTAAAATCTTCATCATATCCAACATAATATCCACTCATTACATTATCAAGATCTACCTCATTAAGAGAAAAATAAGTGTTTTTCAGTTTTAGTGGAATCAATATGTTCTCTCTTATATACTCATGATGATTATAGCCCAGTACATTATCTAGAATATTGCGAAGCAATAAATAGTTTGTATTTGAATATTCATAACCTTTATCAGGTTCAAAACTTGCAGGTAAATCAAGGGCAAAATCAAGAGCATTTTTGCCATTCTCTTGTTCGTTTTCCCAATAAGCAGGATTATCGGTAAAATTTGGAATACCACTACGATGTTGAACCATCATTCGTAAAGTTATTTTGTCTGCATTTTCAATTCTGCCAACAAGTTCTGGAAAATAATCAGAGAGCTTTTCATCAAAAGACATACACTTTTCTTTGACTAGTTTAGTAACCGAAACAGCAACATATAATTTGCTAATACTAGCTATTTTAAATAATGATTTTGGGTTAGCTGGTATTTTCTTTTCTCTATCATTCCATCCACCTGAGTAAAATGCAGGTGGTTTTCCTGCTTCGTCTATATAAACAATCATTCCATCAAAGCCATGACCTATTGCTTCGTCTACTTGTTCCTGAACTGTATCAGGTAAGGGTAGAATCCAAGCCTTAACCAAAATCCAAGGTACAAAGAACAAAGAACCTAAACTAGCAGCAATAAATAGTATTCTGAGTATTTGTTTAGTCTTTTTCATTATTAATGATAAAAATCTAATTTAATTTCTAATTCAAAACTCAGAAATTAATAAAGTTAATGAAAGTTTAAGCTTCTGAAATGTTGATTTAATTGTACGAATTGTAAATTGTAATAAAATATCATTTTTTAAAGTTATGAAAAATATAAGCTAGTAATTTCTAGCTTCTACAATAATTACTAAATTGTATCATTATAAATTTTGATACAAAATGGTAAAAAAAATAAAATGGAATAATGACAAGATTCTTGGCATTTCAGCAATGAGCATTAGTTTTATTACGCTCATTATTTTTATTTATCAGACCAACTTAATGAGCAAGCAAAACTACTTGTCTATTCTACCCTATTTATCAATTTCAACTTCAGATAATTCTGCTACTAACACTTTTGCTATTACTTTAGATAATTATGGTGTAGGTCCAGCAATTATTGAAAATGTAGTATTGAGTTACCAAGGTAAAAACGAAGACTTAAGCGATTACGATAACGAATTTATAAAGTATTTAAAAGCGAAAACACCTATTTTAGACAGCATTACAGCAATTTCATATTCTACTTTAGATAAAGGCATGGCAATTCCTGCAGGAACAAAGTATAACATACTTACTATTTTTACTGAAAAAGATTATAAGCTTTATAAAACTACTTTGGAACAATTGATAGCAAAAGGTCTTTATTTTGAGATTAATTATAAATCTATACAAGATGAACACTGGAGAATAAACAATTTATCTAAAGGACCTGAAAAAATAGATTAAAAAAAGCGAGCCACTTGGCTCGTTTTTTTTATTATTAAAGAATTACTTCTGCCACTCAGCCAAAGATTCTTTGTTCATTCTGATGTAAGCATCATTTCCAGCAGCTTCAGCAGCAGCTAAAGATTTTTTTGCTAATTCTATAGCTCCTTTTTTATCACCAGCAGCAGCATAAATTAAAGACTGTTGGCGTAATTGCCAAAATGCAGGATTTTCAATCATGCTCATTGCCTTATCAATCCACTGCTTTGCTTTTGCAAGTTCTTTTCCTTCACTTAGGTAATAGCCAGCAGCATTATAATAGTCGTTTGCTGATGGTCCATTCATAATCTTATCAATAGCAGAAGTCACTTTAGCATCTGTAGGTACAGTAAAAGGAATAGTGATATAAGTTTGCTCCCAAGCAATATCTAAGTTAGCACTGGAGTTTCTAATATTATTAATATCAATAGTAAATGTTTCCACTACAAACGGAATAGGCATAGCTTCAACAGTTGCTTTTGCTGCAACTTTGGAGTCATCCAAAGTTTGTGGTGCTCCATTTCCTTGGTGCTCTGTGTATAAATACACCTCCCAAGTCTTCTCTCCTGGTTTAGTAAAAATGGCATAAGTTCCAGCTTTAACATCTTGTCCTGCAAAGCTAAAATCATCACTAAAAGTAATTTTAGTTCTTGCATTAGCACCTGTTCTCCAGATAGCACCAAATTGTTCTAGTCCTCCAAATATTTTTCTCCCTTTTACACTTGGTCTTGAATATTCTACAGTAATATCTGTCAATCCAACTTTTTGTTCTAATTTAGAAAAAGGACTTGGTGCTGGAGTTTGTATTTGAGCGTTTACAGCATAAGACATTGTAAACGCTAGCATTATCAAAAGTAATTTTTTCATCGTAGTTATTAATTAATGGTTAAAGTTAATTCATTCGCTAATTTACAAATATGACTTGCTCTTAAATGTTAATAATTCCTTAAATAAGAAATGTATATTTGCTTAAATTAGAAATATGAAAAAATACTATGCCGAAATTATTGGAACTTTTGCCATGATATTTTGTGGCTGTGGTGCAATGACTATTAATGAAATTACTAATGGAAGTGTCACTCATGTTGGTGTTGCCATAACTTGGGGACTTATTGTAATGGTAATGATTTATGCTTTTGGTGAAATTTCTGGTGCTCATTTTAATCCAGCTGTTACTTTTGGATTTGCCTATGCAAAAAAATTTCCTTGGATGGAAGTTCCAAAATATATTTTAGCACAAGCAATAGGTGCTTTTTTAGCTTGTGCTATTTTATGGTTTTTATTTCCTACAAGCGATACCTTAGGAAGCACATTACCAGCAAATGATTTTGAACCTTATAAAGCCTTCATTTTAGAAATCATCCTTACATTTTTTTTAATGGTTGTTATAATAAACGTTTCAACAGGAAGTAAAGAAATCGGCACAATGGCAGCCATTGCAGTCGGTGGAATTATCCTTTTAGAAGCCATGTTTGCTGGTCCTATAACAAAAGCATCAATGAATCCTATACGTTCTCTCGCACCAGCTTTAGTGTCAGGCAATATACAACATTTATGGCTTTATCTATCAGCTCCTTTTATTGGAACTTTTCTTGCAGTTGTAAGTTGTAAATTGGTAAAAGATGATAGTTGTTGTTAAAGTTTGTTTAATCTTTTATTATTTTATTTAAACAATTGCTATTTTTGAGAAGAATTAGTAACGCTTAAATTTTAAAAATGGATTTAATAACTAAAGCTCTTGAGTTCGAAAAAAAAAAAAAAAAGAAGCAACCTTTCTACTAGTGATAGAGTAAAAATTTCAAGAGAAGCGAAATCACTTATTTTAGGATTAAACGAAATATATAAAGAGAAAAAAAATGTCAAAATAATGGATATAATGAAACGCTTAACTGCCATTAAAAGAAAGATTGAAAAGCGTTTAAAAGGCCTACCAAATACTGATGTCATTTAAATTGAAACATTATCAATTTGTAATATTATTTCTAATTATAAACTTTGGTGGTTTATACATTGGAAATTTACTCATGGATAATGGTCCAACATCTAGTTGGTACACAAGTTTAAATCTTGCTCCTTGGACACCTCCAGGATGGTTATTTGGAGTTGCTTGGACGAGCATAATGATTTGTTTTTCAATATATTTAGCATATCTATTTAGTTGGCAAAATTCAAGATTCTTATTATCTTTATTAGTATTTGAATTTATTTTAAATGTGAGTTGGAATTATATCTTCTTCAATCAGCACATGACTTTTTTTGCACTAATTGTTATTGTTTTATTGCTCATAGTTATACTGTATTACTTTTTCACATTTAGGGCTGAATCACTGCATCTAGCCAGATTTCTGTTACTACCATACAAATTGTGGTTAGCTATAGCCATATCATTAAATTTATACATTGTCATTCATAATTAAATGAAAATATATCGTTTATATAAAAAGCAAAACCTTCCTATTTCTATTGAAGAAGCTTGGGAATTTTTATCAAGTCCTGTAAATTTAAAAACTATTACACCAGACTATATGAACTTTGATATATTATCAGGAGCAGATAGACCAATGTATCCAGGGCAAATCATTCAATATATAGTTACTCCTGTTTTAAGAATTAAAACCAAATGGGTTACTGAAATTACTCATGTTGTAGATAAGAAATATTTTGTAGATGAACAACGCTTTGGACCTTATGCATTATGGCACCACAAACATTTTATTAAAGAAATAAAAAGTGGTATTGAAATGGAAGACATCATAGATTATAAACTACCTTTTGGTTGGCTTGGTCAACTATTACATCCAATTTTAGTAAAACCTAAGTTGGAAGAAATTTTTAACTATAGAACAAAAAAACTAGAAGAGCTCTTCGGTACTTATAAATGAAAGAAACCTTAAACATATTTTGGTTTAGACGTGATTTAAGGTTACACGATAATGTTGGTTTATATCATGCTTTACAAAGTGAGCATCCAGTTTTGCCAATTTTCCTTTTTGACAAGGAAATTTTAGATTCTTTGCCTAAAGATGATGCTCGTGTTATTTTCATTCATAAAACTTTAAGTGAAATTAATGATGTATTAAAGAATTCGTATCGCAGTTGCTTAGCTCTTTTTTATGATAATCCTATCACTGTTTTTGAAAATATAGTAGACAACTATCATATAAAATCTGTATTTACAAATCACGATTATGAACCTTATGCTATTAAGCGTGATAAGAACATAAAATCTTTTTTAGAAACAAAAAATATTGAGTTTAAAACTTACAAAGATCAAGTAATTTTTGAAACCATTGAAATTGTTAAAGACGATGGAACACCTTATAAAGTCTATACACCATACTCAAAGAAATGGATTGAAACATTACAAAAAAATCCTATTAAAAACTTCAATTCAGAAGAGTATTTATCAAATTTGTTTAAATCTACAAATCATCCCTTTTTGTCATTAGATGCTATTGGGTTTAGAGCGTCAAAACAAATGATAGAGACATACAATGCAACAGAATCATTAATAAACCACTATGAAGCAACAAGAAACTTTCCAGCAAAGGAAGGCACTTCAAAAATAGGACCTCATCTACGCTTTGGGACAGTAAGCATTAGAAAAATAGTGCAAAAATCTCTAAATAGCAATAACAAAACATTTTTAAAAGAACTCATTTGGCGTGAATTTTTTATGCAAATACTGTGGCATTTCCCTCATACTGTTACAAATAGTTTTAAACCTCAATATGATGCTATACAATGGCGAAACAATAAAGATGAGTTTAGAGCTTGGAGTGAAGGTAAAACTGGTTATCCTTTAGTTGATGCAGGAATGCGAGAATTAAATACAACTGGTTTTATGCATAATCGTGTACGTATGTTGGTTGGTAGTTTTTTATGCAAACATTTACTCATAGATTGGCGTTTAGGTGAAGCTTATTTTGCTGAAAAATTGCACGATTACGAAATGGCTAGCAACGTTGGTAATTGGCAATGGGTTGCTGGTTGCGGTGTAGATGCAGCACCTTACTTTCGTATTTTTAACCCAACAACTCAAATAGAAAAATTTGACAAAGATCATGCTTATATAAAAAAATGGGTTCCAGAATATCAAGAACTTACTTATCCTCAACCTATTGTAGAACACAAATTTGCTAGAGAACGCTGTTTAAAGGTTTATAAAGAAGCTATTGGTCAATTATAGTAATTTATGATTCCTCCGATGATTTTATAATTTATCTTATAAAAACAGTATCTTTAAAAGGTAAATAATAAAACTAACCAAAATGAAGATTAACAACTATCTTATTGTACTCTTTTGCTTTATAAACCTTTCTGCTTTTGCACAAGGTAAGCTTACAAAAAACAAAGAAGCTATTATGGCTTCTGTTGAAAAACACAAAGAAAATTTAATAAAAATTAGTGATGATATTTGGGCTTTAGCTGAAACAGCTTTTGAAGAAAACCAATCCTCAAAAATATTAGCAGACTATGCCGAACAGCAAGGCTTCAAAGTAGAACGTGGTGTTGCTGAAATGCCAACTGCCTTTGTAGCCACATATGGTTCTGGCAAACCTGTAATAAGTGTATTAGGAGAGTTTGATGCGCTACCTGGCTTGTCTCAAAAAGCTGAGCCAAATAAAAATCCATTAAACGAAGGAGCTGCTGGTCATGGTTGTGGTCACAATATGTTTGGCGCTGCAAGTTTAGGTGCCGCTGTTGCTATAAAAGAGCTTATTGAAAGCGGAAAAATAAAAGGCACAGTCAAGTTTTTTGGGACACCAAGCGAAGAAAAATATTTTGGAAAAATTTGGATGGTAAGAGCTGGACTTTGGGACGATGTAGACGTAAACATTAGTTGGCATCCATCTGCCGAAACTACTGCAGATGTGCAAAGCTCGTTAGCTCTAATTGATTTTAAAATTGAATTTTTTGGGCAAGCAGCTCATGCCTCAGGCGATCCATGGAATGGTCGTAGTGCTTCTGATGCTCTAGAGCTATACACCACTGGAGTTAATTACTATAGAGAACATGTAAAGCCAACCGTTAGAATGCACTACCATATTCAAGATGGTGGACAAGTTGTAAACGTAGTACCAGATTACTCTCGTCTTTGGATGCGAGTTCGTGATACAAAACGCACAGGAATGATGCCAGTTTACGAGCACTTAAAAAAAATGGCAGAAGGAGCAGCAATTATGGCAAATGTAGACTATAAAATTTCATTGATTTCTGGAATTTACGAAGTTTTGGTAAATCGTGAAGGTGGAAAAATAATGCAATCAAACCTTGAGTTATTAGGTCCAATCGAATATTCGCAAGAAGAAATTGATTTTGGCAAAGGCATACAAGCTGCTACAGGAAAACCACAAGTAGGAATGGACAGCAAAATAAACCCTTTATTAGACACTCAAGAACATCCTGGTGGTGGTTCAACAGATGTTGGCGATGTAAGCTGGAATGTTGCAAACATAAACTTAGGAGTAACCACTGCTCCAAAAGACACACCTTGGCATTCTTGGGCTGTTGTTGCTTGTGGTGGAATGAGCATTGGACATAAAGGTATGATTTACGCTTCAAAAGCTATGGCTATGACAATGACAGATTTGTTTGAAGATGGCAAACTTGTAGAAAAAGTAAAAGCTGAATATAAACAACGTAAAGGAGATGAAGTATATGAAGCCATGGTACCAGATGGTCCTCCTCCTGTAGATAACAAAGGAAATTAAAAATTAAAAGAGCCAATATGGCTCTTTTTTTATAAAAAAGCCACCAACATAAACTTGTGGTGGCTCTTAAAATGGTTTGTTATTATTAATAGCAATGTTTCTTTTTAGTGATACGATTTATTCGTATTTAATTTATGTTTCATTTAGAATTATAACCAACCAATTACATTTATACAAATTTCGTACCATTAGCTTAAAATTTAAACCGTTTCATGTATATTTAATTGTTACTCATCGAAAAGTAAAAAACTCATGAAGCCTTCAGGATATTCTTCTACTCCTCTATTTAAAAAACTGGGCCTAAAGGAAGGGTTTTCTTGTGTTATTGAAAACGCTCCAAAACATTATTTAGACTGGTTTGAAACCTTAGACCTTAAACTTAAAATCAATAAAACTTCGACCAATAAATCGGTAGATTTTATTCATGTTTTTTGTTCCACTCAGAAAGAATTGCAGTATGTAAAGAAAGAACTAATTCCATTACTAAAATTAGATGCCATGTTGTGGATAAGTTGGCCAAAAGGAAGCAGTAAGATTAAAACAGAACTTAAACGCGAACCCATTAGAGAATATTTATTGACTAATGGTCTGGTAGATGTAAAAGTTGTATCGATTGATGAAGATTGGAGCGGTCTAAAATTTGTGTATAGACTTAAGGATAGAAAAAACTAAAATATTTTCACTTTATGAATATTCAGGAACTTTTCCTTTTACGCCTTCAAAAAATTTGTGCATCAATTTAAAATCGGCTTCCTTATCATCAGTTGGGTAAAAAGGTTCAGAAAATCGGTTTTCTTTATTCTCAAAATCTAAGGTAAACATGATAATTGGAACCTTTGCTGTCTTTGCAATATAGTAAAATCCTGTTCGCCACTCTTCTACTTTTTTTCTCGTTCCTTCGGGTGCCATTGCCATTCTAAACACTTCCTTTTCATTAAACAATCTTGCAATAGCTTCAACTTGGTTTTCATTGTTTTTGCGTTCTACTGGCGAACCTCCTAACCATCTAAAAAACCAACCATAAGGGAATTTAAAAAGAGCTTTTTTCCCTACATAATTAGTTTCAATTCCTATAACCGAACGGAGTAAAATACCAATATAGAAATCATGCCAACTTGTGTGAGGTACTGCTATAATGACAGCTTTTTTTACGCTTTCAAAATCTGAAAATCCTGTGACTTTCCAACCCAGAAGTTTATGGTAAATAAATTTAGAAAGCCATTGCATAATTACATTTTTTCGTACAAAGCTCTAAGTACTTTTGGAGTAATTGATTTTTTCCAATCTTGACCAATAGCATTCTCCCAAAGTGGCTCTAAACTAAGAGCAACATTAATCATAATATCAAACTCATTATCTGTTAGATTAGCACATAAGCCTTGAGGCAAGTTAATATTATGATTAATTTTCATTTCCTTAAAAAGTGCAACACCTTCAGGATAATACTCTCCTAAATGATCAAAAACGATGCAGTTACCAATACCATGCTTGGTGCCTAATAAATAAGAGAGTCCATAACTCATAGCATGTGCTACACCAACTTGAGAATAAGCTATACTCATACCACCATGCCAAGAAGCCATCATGAGCTTATCCTGAGCTTCTTCAGTGGTTAGTTTATCTTCAATAAAAATCTCTTTACATAAATCATAAGCTTTCTCACCATAACTCTGACTGAAGGCATTTAAATAAGTTCCACTTAAAGATTCAATACAATGAATATAACAATCCATTCCTGTATAAAACCATTGATCTTTAGGAACATCTTTGGTAAGTTCAGGATCTAAAATTACTTGGTCAAAAGGTGTATAATCACTATTAATGCCTAATTTTCGTTCTGGGCCTGTAAGTACTGTGGTTCTTGAAACTTCTGCTCCAGTGCCAGAAATTGTTGGAATGCCAACATGATAAATTGCTGGATTTTTTACTAAATCCCAACCTTGGTAATCACTGGCTTCGCCTTCGTTAGTAAGCATTATTGAAACAGCTTTGGCTATATCAAGTATAGTACCTCCTCCAATGCCAATAATTCCAGAAGGTCTTTCTTTTGAAGATAATATGATATTCTCAACTAAAGTATCTATCTGAGATGTCTTAGGCTCTTCTTTGGCTGAAACATACATTATAGTGTCATCATAAGAAATAGGAATTCTGCTGTTAAGCCAAGAATTTCGCTTAAAAACTTCGTCTACAATAAAGATAAATGGTGCCTTTGCAGAAATACGCTTAGGTGCAATAATTTCTTCTAACTGATTGAAACTACCACGACCAAAGATAACTCTTGGTACCATTGGAAAGTTTTTATAACTCATATAAAGTATATTCTTTTTGGAGCATTAAAAATAATACTATTATTGTTAATGATTTCTTCTAATTTAAAAATTTTAATATTTCCTTTAAACTTGAAACTGTTTTATAAGCTTTGCCATTGCTTTCTTTTTCACTTACCATTTCATGAGCCCAAGTGGTGTGAAATGGTACATGAATAGCATTAGCTTTAATATTTACCAAGGGCAAAATATCAGATTTTAATGAATTTCCAATCATTAAAAACTCTGAAGGATTAATATCTAAATGATTCAATAATTTTGAATAATTGGCTTCTTTTTTATCGCTTAACACTTCAATATGATGAAAATAATCTATTAATCCTGATTTTTCCAGTTTTCGTTCTTGGTCTAATAAATCGCCTTTGGTTGCTAATATAAGTCGGTAATTCTTAGATAGTTTTTTAAGCACTTCTTCCACTCCATCTAACAACTCAACAGGTTTATTAATCATATCTTTACCAATATTCAAAATAGCTTCCAAGGTTTTGTTAGACACATTATAATTTGAAATTTCCAATGCCATTTCAACCATAGACAATACAAATCCTTTAACTCCATAACCATAAAGTTCAAGGTTATCCATTTCTTTTTTGAATAACTCTTGATCTATTTTATTCGCAGTTTCGTAAGCTCCAAGAAGCTTAGCGAATTCAAGCTCTGCATCACGAAAATAAGTTTCATTAACCCAAAGCGTATCATCAGCATCAAAGCCAATAACTTTAATGTTTTTGTAATTTATTTCCATAAACGCTTTGCTTTTTCTAAATCTTCAGGAGTGTCAATTTCTACACCTTCAACATTAGTTTCTACCATTTTGATGCGTTTACCATATTCTAAATATCTTATGCATTCAATTTTTTCGGTAGCTTCAATAAATTGCATTGGTAGTTTTTGAAAATCTAATAACGCTTGCTTTCTAAATGCATAAATACCTTTGTGCTTGAAGTAGCGAGCTCCAGCATTTTTATCTCTTGGAAATGGAATTGGGCTTCGAGAAAAATAAAGTGCAAAGTTATTTTGGTTTACAATAACTTTTACTGTGTTTGAGTTATTGATTTCATCCCAATCGTGAATTTCTACCATTAAAGAGGCTAAATCAATTTCCTTATTTGGGTCATCATAAAATACACTCAATACTTTTTCCAAACTAACTCGTTCTGTGAAAGGTTCGTCTCCTTGCACATTTACCACAATATCGCAATCAACATTCTCAACAGCTTCAGCAATTCGATCACTGCCAGATTCATGCTGAGCGATACTCATTATAGCTTTACCTCCATTATTGGTAATCTCTTTAAAAATAATCTCACTATCTGTAACTACATAAACTTCATCAAAAAGTTGTGTTGCAACTGTTGCTTCGTAAGTACGAAGAATAACAGTTTTACCACCAAGGTCTTGCATAAGTTTGCCTGGAAAACGTGATGCACTGTAACGTGCAGGAATCATTGAGATTATCTTCATGGAAGTTTTGATCTGTTGATTATTTTAATCAACTTCAAAAGTACAGATTTTTTAAAGATTTATGTGTTTGTTCGTTTTATCTTTTTATAAGTCCTGAAAATAATGAAAATTATAATCAGCACTAAAATAAACCCAGCAATAGGAAGAAAAACAGAAATAATAGACGTTATAAAGGCAGCGCCAGTTTCTATAGTTGAAACTACTGGATTAGCAACTCCAGCTGTTGTTGTAGTTGATGCAAGCCTAGTAGCTCCTGATGTTCCAGAAATTACTGCAGCAGTTCCTCCTCCTGCTATGATAGCCAATGCCCAAGTTATTTCTGGACTTAAGTTGGCAACTGTAGATACCATAACTGCTGTTCCTGCAACTGCTGCTAAAGGAACAGCAACAGAATCCAGCAGGTTGTCTACAAATGGAATAAAATATGCAAAAATTTCGACCAAAGTAGCCACACCCAAAATAACCAATGCTGTTGTACTGCCAATCCATTGCCAACTTTCATTAAGTTCCCAAACATTAAAGTAAGAGGCAAGGCTTAATACAAATAAAGGCAAGAAAATCCTGAAGCCAACTGATGCTGCAAGTCCTATGCCCAAAAAAATACTTATTATAGTTTCTGTTGTCATATCAAATAATATTTCAAAAATTATGCCTCAAAAAAATCGTCTTTAAAGCCTATTAAATATAGTTTATCTTTAGCTCTTGTAACTGCTGTATACAACCAACGTAAATATTCTTTATCTATTCCACTTGGCAAATAAGGTTGCTCAATAAAAACACTGCTCCACTGACCTCCTTGCGATTTGTGACAAGTTATGGCATAGGAAAACTTTACTTGTAAAGCATTAAGGTATTTATTTTTTTTAACTTTTAAGAACTTTTTATAATTGGAAGTTTCCTCTTCATAATCCTTTAATATTTCCTGATACAACCTGTTTGAGTCTTCGTAAGGTAATGCTGGAGCTTCAACCATAATGCTATCAAGAATAAGAACGGTTTCAAAAGGTCTCATCTTTGGGTAATCTACCATTCTTACTTTTACTTCTGCAAACCTAAAACCATACAGTTCTTTAATGCTGAAAATTTCCAGCACTTCTATAATATCTCCATTGGCTATAAAACCAGCTTCGCTTGAAGGTTTTAGCCAAAAATAGTTGTTTTTTACAACCATTAGGAAATCTCCTGTTGTAAGTTCGTTTTCATTAAAAAGTATCCTTGACCTTATTTGCTGATTGTATAAGTTAGCGCGTTTGTTAGAGCGCACTATTATGGTAGTTTCTTCGTTACCTAAATTTGTATAAGCTTCGTTTATGGCATCCATTATTTCGTGACCATCTACGAGTCTTACAATATCTGAATATCCTCTTATGTCAAACTTAAAACCTTCATAAAATGAGCTTTGCATTGTTTCCCTAAGCAAAGTGGCATTATTTAAAATGCCAGAGTCTTGTTCTTGCCTTACCACTTCATCCAACTCCATTTTAACGACTTGCTTATTGTAATTTAAAGCAATTTGATCTTCATTTAATGCTGGGCTTAAATCTAGTTTTACAGGAGGCAATTGAGCTGTATCTCCAATCAAAATGAGTTTGCATTGATGACCAGAATATACATACTGCATTAAATCGTCTAACAATGAGCCGCTACCAAATAATTTTGATTGACTTGGCAAATCTGAAATCATTGAAGCTTCATCTACAATAAAAATAGTCTTTTTGTGTTTGTTAATCTGCAACACAAAATCCATACTTCCATTTTTGTTTTGCTTTGGCATGTATATTTTTTTGTGAATGGTAAAGGCTTCATTATTTGAGTAAGTAGACATTACTTTGGCAGCTCTACCAGTTGGAGCCAATAAAACAGAGCTTTTTTTTGCTTTCCATAAGTTATTAACAATAGTGCCAACCATTGTTGTTTTTCCAGTTCCTGCATAACCTTTTAGTACGTAAACTAAATTTGGAGACAAATCAAAGATAAAATCTGACAATTGTCTTAAAACAATATCTTGTTTTATTGTAGTTTCAAAAGGAAATTGATTTTTAACAAGTGAATAAAACTCAGAAGAACTCATTTTTTTTGGTTGGCAAATTGGATTTATCAAAGATAAAAATGATTTTTACTAACAATAACTTTCACGAATAAAAAAAAATTGTAGATTTGCGTAAGACCATTAATAATTTTTAATAAACTAACTATGTTAAATTTAATTATTGCAGCAGTTGTTGTAATCGCTCTCACAATAGGTATTGTCTGGTTAATTGATAAATTTATCCCTAAAAAATTCAAATCTTTAGTACTATTGGCTCTTTGGGCCATTATTGGTTATCTTGGCTACATTACCTTTATGTCTGTTTACAGTGAAATAAAGTTTAACAAATTAAAAAACGAACGTTACAAGGTTGTTATTGAAAATTTAAAAGATATTAGAGATGCTCAATTGGCACATAAAACCGTAACAGGAAAGTTTACCGACAATTGGGACAATTTAGTTAGGTTCATAGACACAGCGCAATTTACCATTACTCAACGTCGTGATACTTCTGTTTTAGATGTTGAATTGACTAAACGTTATGGTGGTGTTGAAACTTTTAAATCTATCTATTTAATTGACACTTTAGGATATAGATCTGTTAAAGATTCTCTATTTGGAGCAGACAATAGATACAAAACCATGATGAACATACCTGTTGGGCAACCAGATACCAAATTTGAGCTTAAGGCAGGACTTTTAGAGCAAAATGGTTTTAACATTCCTGTTTTTGAAGCAAAAGCTTTAAAATCTGTTATCTTATTTGATCAAGACAAAAATTTAGTAGCAAAAGAAAATCAAGTGATTTCAGTTGATGGCGTTAATGGTGACGCATTGATTGTAGGTTCTATGGAAGAAGTTAATACAAATGGAAACTGGCCAAAAAACTTTTCAAAAGAGCAATAATATAGACAAATCAGTAAATAATATATTGTCCATTCAAGTTAGCTTGAATGGACTTTCTTTTTGTATTTTAAATTCAGATAATAATTCGATTACTCATTATAGCAATATCAAGTTTGCAAAAACCCTTAATCCTACCGAAGTTTTACAACAATTAAAAGATCATCTTGCTACAAATAAAGTCTTGCAACAAGACTTTGCTAATGTTTATTTAATACACGAAAACGAGCTTTCGACCTTAGTACCAAAATCGTTATTTAATGAAGATAATTTGGCAGATTACCTCAAGTTTAACGCAAAAATTTTAAACAACGATTACATTACTTTTGATGATTTGACACAAGGCGATATTGTTAATGTTTACGTTCCATACGTAAATATCAATAACTTCTTGTACGATTCTTTTGGTGATTTTGAATTTAATCACTTTTCCACATTACTTCTCAACGCTGTTTTTTCCATTCATAAAAAAAAGGAAGAAACAACCATGTATGTTAACGTTTCAAAAAATCATTTTGAAATTGTTGTTGTAAAAGGCAACAGCCTCATACTTTACAATACTTTTGAATATAAAACAAAAGAAGATTTCATCTATTATATTTTATTCACTTCAGAACAATTGGAGCTAAATCCTGAGGAGTTTCCTTTAATTTTAGTTGGTAATATTTCTGAAAATGATGAATTATATAACATGGCTTACACTTACATAAGACATGTAAGCATCTATGAAAATGAGTCAAGTTTCAATATGAGTACAGACAACAACCAAGCTTTTAAAAATAACTTTGTGCTTCAACATAGTTTTTAATGCGAATCATTTCAGGAGTACATAAAGGACGTAAAATAACAGCACCAAAAAAGCTACCTGTTAGGCCAACCACAGATATGGCAAAGGAATCTTTGTTCAACATTCTAAACAATCTTTTTTATTTTGATGAAATTTCTGTGTTAGACCTCTTTGCTGGAACTGGCAACATTAGTTACGAATTTGCATCAAGAGGAACAGAACATATTGTTAGTGTTGATAAAGATTTTGGTTGCACAAAATTTATATGCGAAACTGCAGAAACTCTTGAACTACCAATTCAAGTCATTAAGGCTGATGTGCTTAAATTTTTAGAAACGACAAATGAAAAATTTACCATCATTTTTGCAGATCCTCCTTATGATTTTGATGTCGATTTGTTTTCAAAAATTCCAGAATTAGTTTTTAAAAATGAATTACTTGAAGACGATGGAATATTAATTGTTGAGCACTCAAAACATACAGATTTATCTAAAATAGAAACCTATTCATATTCTAAAACCTATGGTGGAAATATGTTTAGTTTTTTTGAACTGCCTATGGCAGATTAAATAATATTATACTCAAAAAACAAATCCCAAATAGAAAACACTAAATGGGATTGTTTAATTAAGCAAATCTATAAGCCGAATTCTGTATCAAGACAATCATCGTCCTGACCCTTATCATTTATCTACGTTTATTGTTACCAACAAACTTTAGCTGCCTACCCTCCAACATCGTGCGTGCTACACTCAAACATTGGTTTACATGACATTGCACCACATAGAGTTTACCTGATTTCACTACAGCATGACCTGTACATACTTTCTGTTGCACTTTTCCTAGCCTCACGACTGGTGGCTGTTAGCCACTATGCTGCACTATGGTGTTCGGACTTTCCTCCCAAGTGCTGAACTTGTTTCAGTACCTTTAAAAATCAACTAAAAGCTAATAGAAAAAGATGCTGAAAAAAATTCAGCACAAGAGCGATAAGGCGATCTGCTTGCTGCAAAAGTACACAAATTGTTAATAACTCGGCTTAAAATAGTGCTTACTAATTCTTAATTTTAAACCGAATTTTTAACTTTGCTATTCTAACTTAATTAAGTTTCAAAAAGCATCAAAAAGATGCTGAAACAAATTCAGCATACATGGAACACTTTGTAGTATCAGCTCGCAAATACAGACCGCAAACCTTTAAGGATGTCGTTGGTCAATCTGCTATTACAAACACTTTATTGAATGCCATTGAAAATAACCATTTAGCCCAAGCATTATTATTTACAGGTCCTCGTGGTGTTGGTAAAACAACATGTGCACGTATTTTGGCTAAAATGATAAATAGTGATGGTAATGAAAAAGAGGACGAAGACTTTGCTTTTAATATATTTGAACTTGATGCAGCTTCAAATAATTCAGTAGATGATATTAGAAGTTTAACAGATCAAGTTCGCATTCCTCCTCAAGTAGGAAAATATAAAGTTTATATTATTGATGAGGTACACATGCTATCTCAATCGGCTTTCAATGCTTTTTTAAAAACATTAGAAGAACCTCCAAAACATTGTATCTTCATTCTTGCAACTACTGAAAAGCACAAGATCATCCCAACAATCTTATCACGTTGTCAAATTTTTGATTTTAAGCGTATCACTGTTAAAGATGCCAAAGAATATCTAAAATACATTGCTGAACAACAAGGCGTAACTGCCGAAGATGATGCTTTACATATCATTGCCCAAAAAGCAGATGGTGCTATGCGTGATGCTTTGTCTATTTTTGATAGAGTAGTTAGTTTTTCAGGAAAGGAATTAACACGTCAAGCTGTTACAGAAAACCTTAATGTGCTTGATTATGAAACTTATTTTGAAAGTACAGATTTAATTCTTTCTAATAAAATTCCAGAATTGTTGCTGCAATTTAATAATACACTTTCAAAAGGTTTTGATGGACATCATTTTATCTCTGGCTTAGCGTCTCATTTTAGAGATTTATTGGTTTGTAAAACACCTGAAACAGTTGTATTACTTGAAGTTGGAGAACAAACACAAGCCAAATACCTAGAACAATCAGAACTTACTTCACAACAATTTTTATTTGAAGCCATAAACATTGCCAACGATTGCGACCTAAAATACAAGTCTAGCAAAAACCAACGCTTACTTGTTGAATTATGTTTAATGCAATTGGCCTCTATCACTTTTGATGGAGAAAAAAAAAAGGGTAAGCACTTTATAATTCCTGCATCTTACTTCAAGAATAAAGGCATCTCTCCTATTCCTATAAAAACGTCTGTAAAAGTTGAAAGAACTGAACCTCAGGAAACTCTTGTTGTAAATGAACCAGAAATTAAAACAATAAAAGAAGAAACTCCCGAAACTGAAATTGCAAAAAAATTGGTTGTTGAAAGACCAAAAATTATTTTGAATTCAAAGCAAAAATCAACTTCAGGTTTATCCTTAAGTAGTATAAAAAAGAAAAAAGAACACTTAATTAAGCAAATGGAAGTTGTTCTTGATGAAGAAGATTTACCTAAAGATGAGTTTACTGAAGCTCAAATGCAGGAAACTTGGGAGAAATTTGTTGATGATTTAGAACAAAACGGAAAATATAATTTTGCATCAATACTTAGAATTGATACTCCAAAACTAATTGACTCTACTATTCACTTGGAGTTTCCAAACGCGACCAATAAAGTTGAAGTTGAGCGCCAACAATATGATTTACTAAGTTTCATAAGAAAAGAACTTAATAATTATGATATTTCTTTAGAAATTACAATTAATGAAGAAAAAGTAAAGCAATATGCTTACACAGCTAAAGAAAAATATCAAAAACTAAAAGAGAAAAACCCAAATTTAGCTTTACTTAAGAAAACGTTTGACTTAGATATTTAAACTATGCTAGGACTAAAACTTCCAACAGATCCACGTTGGGTTAATATAGTAGAAAAAAACATTGAAGACATTTTAACTGACCATGCCTTTTGTGAGCAAAAAGCTGCAAGTACAGCAATCTCTCTTATTGTAAGTTTTCCAGAATATACAGCTTTAGTGCAAGAAATGGTTGCTTTAGTTAAGGAGGAAATCAGTCATTTTAAAATGGTACATGATAAAATTCTGGAACGTGGTTGGATTCTTGGTCGTGACCGAAAAGACGATTATGTAAAGCAATTGGTTACTTTTTTTCCAAAAGGTGGAAGCAGAACCACACAATTGGTTCATAGATTATTATACGCAGCACTCATTGAAGCAAGAAGTTGTGAACGTTTCAGATTGCTATCGGAAGAACTTCAAGACAAAGAACTCTCAGAGTTTTATAGAAAACTTATGGTTAGCGAAGCTAATCACTACACCATGTTTTTGGGGTTTGCCAGACAATATGGAATTCGTAAAGAAGTTGATGAAAAATGGCAGCAACTACTTGGTTTTGAGGCAGAAATCATTAAAGATTTAGGAAAAAAAGAGACAATTCATGGTTAGATTATAACACCTTACTTGTAACGGTTTCAAAATACAAGCTTTTAACAATACCATCAGCAAGTCCTATTTTTGGTACATAAATATGTTTGGCCTTACTCCATTTCATTGCAGATAAATAAATTTGCATTGCAGGAATGATAACGTCTGCTCTATCTTGATTTAAATCCAATTCAGTAATACGTTCTTCGTAGGTATACGATTTTAAGGTATTGTAATAAGCACTTAAATAAAAATAAGTTAAAGGTTTACCTATTGCTTTTCCAGAAATTTTAAAGATTTTATTAATGTTTCCACCAGAGCCAATAACTTCTATCTTATCATATTCATTGGTATTGGATCTTATCCATTGCTCTAATTCAAGCCAATGCTCATGTTTTACAATATCTTTTAAAATCCTAATGGTACCTATTCTTGCAGATTTTGAGGCTATGGTTTTCTCGTTATGAATAATTGAAAATTCAGTACTACCACCTCCAACATCAACATATAAATAAGTTTTATTAGGTTGGATATACTCACTTAAATCTGTTGCAGCAATTATGGCTGCTTCTTCTTCGCCTTCAATAATATCAATATCAATATCAGATGTTTTCTTAATTAAATCAGCCGCATCTTGTCCATTGTTAGCTTCACGCATAGCAGATGTTGCACAAGCCTTATAACGCTCAACTCTATGTGATTTCATTAACAGCTTAAAAGCTTTCATTGTGTCTTGCATTCTAACAATATTATCATTTGAAATAGCATTGTTCATAAACACATCTTCTCCCAAACGAATTGGCACACGAACCAAAGAACTTTTTTTAAACCGAACAGGTTTCCCATTTTCTTCAATAATATTAGCAATTAGTAACCTCACAGCATTTGAGCCTATATCTATTGCCGCATATTTTTTAAGAACAAACATTAATTGTCGAAGTTTTTGCATTTAGATTGCATAAAGAAAGTTCTATGCAATGCTCAAATATAAAAAGTCTTTTAATTATAAGAAGTAAAACATGAGTGTAGTTTTTAACAAAAAATCAAAAGAATTTAGAAGTGGTTATTTCTTTTTTAAATCGCTTGGAAAAATTATCATTTCAGTTATGCCACTGTTAACTTCTTGCCATGAATCAACATCAAAATTAATTAAAACCAAACCAGATGTGGGTAAATTTTCTATATATCTATTCCCAAGCCTATTTACTAAGTTCGTAAAGGCAAAATTATGTCCAAACAGCATAACATTCTGATAATTATTGTCTAAGGTTTTGATAAAATCTGCCGTTTTGCTTCCTTCAAAATCATAAATTGTAGGATTTATCTGTATTTTTTGTGATGAAATTTCCATCTTTTTAGTAAAAATCTTACAAATATTATATGCTCTTTTAGCTGGACTACTAACTACTAAATCAGGTTTGAAGCTGTATTTTAAAAACTCATCACAAACTATTGAAGCATCAGTAATACCGCGACTTTTTAATGGTCTTTCAACATCCAAAACAGGATATTCCCATGACGATTTTCCGTGCCTTATAAAAACCAGTTTTTTCATATTTTTCGTTTAAATGCAATTTTTATCGATAAAATGTTGTTTTTTTCCGTTTTAACGATTATTTTGGCGCTTTGACATTTATATTTGCAAAGGATGCACTATATAAGTTGTTTTGTACAATTAAATTAATGAAGAATGACCCCAAATCTGATTCGAATTAATAATCCACTCGCACATAAAATTTGTGCACTTCCCTCATTTTATTATGGATATAAGTCGTTACGATGTGAGTTGTATATGACCTTTTATATTCTATAATATTTATTTAAAGTAAAAAATATTTTTTGATAATCAATAATTAGTTATGAAAACAATTGCTACAATAGTTTTAATTTGCTTTAGCGTACTTTTTTCTTTTGCTCAAAATCCACTAAAGCTTACAATCATTAAAGGAGCAGACAAACCAAACACAGAATCTGAGCATGATTACTTATTGGAAATTTCCAACACAAGTAAAACAGATTTTACCTTTGTCATTACAGCCAACAATACATCTTGTAGCGATCAGAAATTGATGCAGCAGACTGAATTGATGCAAGAAATTTACAATGCTCAAAAAAGTAAGAAATTAAATTCAATGAGTATTGCTTCTGGTAAAACCCTTGAGTTTTATGTCAGACTTACCAGACCTGATAATGCAAAGAAAAATTCTTGGAACTGTACCCAAATAAAAGCAGTTTCTGGTAATGGCTCTGCAATAAGTAATACAATTACTATAGAATCATTAATTCCAAATCCAAAAGATGCTAATTAGCCTTTATAGGGTAAAATTAAAACTAAATTTAGGGCTTATGAAAACTATTACTCAACATACTCAAATATATAAAGTGCTAATTGTGTTAGCATTTATGCTAAGCATTTCTTTTGTTTCGGCACAGGTTCAAGAACCTTTTGCTCCTCGTTTTAACCAAACGATTAAAGGAGATGTTACTATGATAGCAAATAATATGCTATCAAGAACAGCCACAGGAAATTATACTGGTAGTAACGGTAACCATGATTATACAGACAATGTTTATGTAGATATTGATAGTGACAATACAACATTTAACTCAAGTAACGCAAACTTTGTAAATCCCGAACCAAGTTTGGCTTGTCTTAGTATAAAGAAAGTTTACTTGTACTGGGCAGCAGCAGATAAAGAACCAAATTCTAATGATTCCAATTCTGAAAACCAACCTAATTGGAATTATAATAACGTAAAACTTATGCTCCCTGGGCAAAGTACCTATACTACATTAACAGCCGATGAAGTAATATTTAGAGGACGTGACCTTCCTGGACATTTTAGTAATGACCCTTATGTTTGTGTAAAAGACATAACCTCTTCAGTAGCAGCATTGGCAAACCCATTTGGAACTTATCAAGTTGCTAATGTAGAAGCTAAAACTGGTGGTCTAACCTCTCACCCAAGTGGAAATACTGGTACTTCAGGTGGCTGGCAAATTATTTTTATCTATGAAAGCCCAAAGCTACCAGCTAAAAATGTAAGTATTTTTGATGGTTATGCTCACGTTACAAGAGATATAAATGATTTTGATATTAACTTCAATGGATTTCAAACCATTCCTATTGGTCCAGTTAATGCCAATGTTGTAATTGGTTCGCTTGAAGGAGATAGAGATTTAAGTGGTGATAAACTCCAAATAAGAAATGTTGTAAATAACTTTGTAGATATTAGTGCTCCTCAAAGAAGTTCTACCAACTTTTTTAATAGCCGAATTACAGTAGGAAATTCAGACTTTACAAACAGAGTTCCTGCAAGCACAAATACTTTAGGTTTTGATGCTGCAGTGTTTCAATTAAATAACCCTCTTAATACTATTATAGGAAATAATCAAACTTCTGCTACGATTCGTTTAACATCAGATCAGGAAACTTATGGTTTATACCTTTTGGGATTATCTGTTGATGTTTGGGCTCCAGATTTAAATCCTATTGAAATGATCCTTAATTCAGGATCTAATCCTACCTCTCCAGGTTCAGTTTTAGGTTTTGAATTTAATTTGTTAAACTTAGGTAATGATAACGCAGTTAACTTAGAAATTTCAGCCACTCTACCACCACAGCTTGTGTTTGTACCTGGAACTTTGCCTAATGGAGTAACTTATACTTATAATAGTAGTACAAGAGAGCTTACTTTTAATGTTTTAGATGGACTAGTTAATGTTGGTAGTCCTTTATTAAACGTCAGTTTTAATTTAATGGTCCAAGATGAATGTTACTTTTTAGAAGAAAATTGTGACACAGAGTTTGAATTACAGTTTGTTGCAACGTATAATGGTATCTTAAACCCAAACCAACAAACTACATTAAGTTCAGCAAATTTAGATGATTGTAACATAGGTCTTCAAGACCCTAACATTATTATTGTTACTCAACCTGATGAAGCTGTTTGGTCCACACCTATTGGAGGTTTAGATAGGTTTGTAGAATGTGATGATAGTGAAGCTTTATCTGCTGCTCAAGCGTTAGAGCCAGAAACTGATAAATGTGATTTTACTTATACTAAAACGATCGGAAGTTTTGTTCCTAATTCAACATTAGCAATTCCTGGAGATCCTTGTCCTTATTTAGGAACTTATACAAATACTTGGATTTTTACTGATGCTTGCGGAAGAACAAGCGCTGAATATGTCCAAACTATTACCATAGTAGATACTACTGCGCCTACTTTCAACGAAACGCTTCCTGTTGATGCAACTGTAGAGTGTGACAACGTGCCTGCTGCTGATACATTAACTGCTTCAGACAACTGTGATGCCTCTGTGACTGTAAACTTTAACGAAGTGAGAACGGATGGCTCTTGTGACTCTGAGTACACCTTAGAGCGTACTTGGACGGCGACTGACTGTGCTGGTAACTCTGTGTCTCATACGCAAACTATAACAGTTCAAGATACTACGGCGCCTACATTTAACG
>JAWKMU010000004.1:0-387360 GCA_041392065.1 Flavobacteriaceae bacterium | reverse complement strand
GGTTTGGCACCTCGATGTCGGCTCGTCACATCCTGGGGCTGGAGAAGGTCCCAAGGGTTGGGCTGTTCGCCCATTAAAGTGGCACGCGAGCTGGGTTCAGAACGTCGTGAGACAGTTCGGTCTCTATCTACAGTGGGCGTTAGAAATTTGAGTGGATCTGACTCTAGTACGAGAGGACCGAGTTGGACGAACCTCTGGTGTACCAGTTGTCCTGCCAAGGGCACTGCTGGGTAGCTATGTTCGGAAGGGATAAGCGCTGAAAGCATATAAGCGCGAAACCCACCACAAGATGAGATTTCTTTAAAGGGTCGTGGGAGATGACCACGTTGATAGGCCACAGGTGTAAAGGCAGTGATGTCAAAGCCGAGTGGTACTAATAACCCATAGGCTTATTGTACGCCTGTTTTTTTTAGAGTGCATTATAATTTTGTGTTATGTGTTATAGACGAATTATCGTCTCTTTTTCAATATGTTAAAATATTAGTGCCTGATGTTAACTGTCAGGACAAAAGCTTAGGGTGGTTATAGCGATGGGGCTCACCCCTTACCATTCCGAACAGGGAAGTTAAGCCCATTTGCGCCGATGGTACTGCTGTCTGTGGGAGAGTAGGTCACCGCCTTTTTTGAACCCTTCATTTTACAAAAATGAAGGGTTTTTTTGTTTTAATTCCAATAAAAAAGGATGTGTTTTACTTACTTTTTGTAAGCAAAATGCTTACTTTAAAATTGAAAGTAATAATTATGTTTGTATAATATAAATCATAATTGTTTAAAGAATGGGAAGTAAGAATAGAATTAAACCGTATAGGGAAAGTAATAGTTTAGGGTTATTAGCAATAATATTATCAATTGGTTTTTATTTTAGAGCTGAACAAAAAGATTTTTGGAATACACTTCCTATAGTCGTTAATTATAGTCAGACTTATAGTTTAGTAATACTGATGTTGGGAATTGTTAGCTTGGCGTTTTGGTTTATGTCATTAGGCTATATATTTCTAACTTTTTTTGATTATAAAAACGACTTAAAAAACTTTAAACAAAATAATTTTTATAGAAGATCAAAACATTTTTTGGCACTATCAATTGTGCTTTTAATAATTTCAAGCTTGCTCTATTTTAATATAGGAAGCTTATATTAATTTACAAATAAAAAAAAGGTGTGTGAACAGAAATCAGAAATAATAAATGAGTATATAGAGTTATTTAATACGTAAGATTAAGATAAGTCCAATTTTGAGAATAGTTCGTTTAACTAATTCTACAATCAAAATTAAATTACTAAAATATTCTCGTTGAAAAAGATTACCCTCTTAAAACTCCTCTCGAAATCACAATTTTCTGGATTTCGCTAGTGCCTTCATAAATCTGGGTAATTTTAGCGTCACGCATAAGGCGTTCTACATGATACTCTTTTACAAAACCATTTCCTCCATGAATTTGAACCGCTTCAACAGTATGTGTCATTGCAACTTGTGAAGCATAAAGTTTAGCCATGGCACTGCTCATATCATAGTTATTACCTTGATCTTTATCCCAAGCAGCTTTCATTACTAACATTCTTGCAGCTTCAATTTCTGTAGCCATATCTGCAAGTTTAAAAGCAATGGCTTGATGGTTGCATATTTCTGTGCCAAATGCTTTGCGTTCTTTTGAATATTTTAAAGCCAACTCATAGGCTCCGGAAGCGATTCCTAAAGCTTGTGAGGCAATACCTATTCTACCGCCAGACAAGGTTTTCATAGCAAATTTAAAACCAAAACCGTCTTCTCCAATCCTATTTTCTTTAGGAACTCTTACATCATTAAATTGAAGTGTATGTGTGTCGCTTCCTCTAATTCCTAATTTATCTTCTTTTGGGCCAACATCAAAACCTTCCATACCTTTTTCAATAATGAAAGCATTGATACCTCTGTGACCTTTTTCTTTGTCTGTTTGAGCTATCACTAAGTAAACATCAGCTCTTCCGCCATTAGTAATCCAGTTTTTTGTACCATTCAATAAGTAATGATCACCTTTATCAATCGCAGTCGTTTTTTGGGAAGTGGCATCACTTCCAGCTTCAGGTTCACTTAAGCAAAAAGCACCAACAAATTCACCAGTAGCTAATTTTGTTAAGTATTTTTGCTTTTGTGCCTCGGTTCCATAAGATTCAATCCCATAGCAAACTAATGAATTATTTACTGATACAATTACAGAGGCAGAGGCATCAACTTTTGATAATTCTTCCATAATCAACACATAAGAAATAGCATCCAAGCCACTTCCACCATATTTTGGATTAACCATAATACCTAAAAAGCCAAGTTCTCCCATTTTTTTTACTAATTCATTTGGGAATTGTTGTTTTTCGTCACGTTCAATAACTCCTGGAAGTAATTCTGTTTGAGCAAAATCTCTTGCTGCGTCACGAACCATTATATGTTCTTCGGTAAGGTTAAAATTCATTATTAAGCTGTATTGATTATTTGATAAATAATTGTATGCAAAGATATAGCTTTATTGCATTTTTTTCAATTAAAATATATTTTTACAGGATATGATAAAATCTAAATATAAAGTTATTGGTACAATGTCTGGCACTTCGTTAGATGGCTTGGACTTGGCTTATATTGAATTTAGTTTTAATGATTTTTGGTCATTTAGAATTCTTCAAACGGAAACCATAGCTTATTCAAAAGGATGGAAAGAAACTCTTAAAAATTTAGTTTCTAATTCAAAAGAAGAATTATTAATTATAGATAAGAAATATACAGCCTATTTGTCTCAGACAATTATTGATTTTATAAGTAGGAATAAAATTTTGAGTTTAGATGTTGTGTGCTCTCATGGACATACTGCGTTACACCAACCTGAAAAAGGGCTTACATATCAAATAGGTAATTTAGAAAATATAGCTAAGTTAATTGGCAGAACGGTTATTTGCGATTTTAGAGTTCAAGATGTTGAACTTGGAGGACAAGGTGCACCTTTAGTTCCTATTGGAGATGAGTTGTTGTTTCAGAAATATGATTTTTGTTTAAACCTTGGCGGTTTTGCTAATATTTCTACCAAAGTTAACTCTACAAGAATAGCTTATGATATTTGCCCAGTTAATATCGTATTAAATCATTATGTTTCAAAATTAGGATTTGATTTTGATGAAAACGGCAAATTGGCTTCAATAGGTAATTTAAATGAAAAATTGTTAGCACAATTAAACAATTTGGGCTTCTACAACTCCAACCCTCCAAAATCACTAGGATTAGAATGGGTTAAGGAAAAAATTTTTCCAATTATTGATAGTTATAGTTTAAGTATAGAAGATGTTTTAAGAACTTTTGTTGAGCATTGTGCGTTTCAAATTTCAAACGAGATAAACAAAAAACAAAATGCTTCAGTATTAGTTACAGGAGGAGGAGCATATAACTCTTATTTAATAAATCGTATAAAAAACCTTACTTATAATAGCATAGTAATTCCTGAAAAAAATTTAATTGAGTATAAAGAAGCTTTAATTTTTGGACTGCTTGGCGTGTTAAAATTAAGAGGAGAAAATAATTGTTTAAGTAGTGTAACAGGCTCAAAAATTGATCATAGCTCAGGTAAAATCTATTATCCTTAATTTTATCTTTAATTTAAAGTAAAACTTATTTAGTTTTTTATATTTGTTAGAGACATTTTCTAGTCAAAGATTTTATGAAAGAATTACTTCAGAAGTACGAAAATAAAGAACCAGAAATAGTATTTAATTGGAAAGATCCTGAAACAGAAGCAGAAGGTTGGACTGTGATAAACTCTTTACGAGGAGGAGCTGCAGGTGGAGGAACAAGAATGCGAAAAGGGCTCGATATGAATGAAGTTTTGTCTTTAGCAAAAACTATGGAAATTAAATTCACTGTTTCTGGGCCAGCTATTGGAGGTGCTAAATCAGGTATAAATTTTGACCCTAAAGATCCACGAAAAAAAGGTGTATTAGAGCGTTGGTACAAAGCTGTTTCTCCTTTATTAAAAAGCTATTATGGAACAGGTGGTGACTTAAATGTAGATGAAATTCATGAAGTAATTCCGATTACTGAAGAATCTGGTGTGTGGCATCCTCAAGAAGGTGTTTTTAACGGACATTTTAAACCAACTGAAGCTGATAAAATAAATCGTATTGGGCAATTGCGTCAAGGTGTAATAAAAGTGATAGAAAATCAGGTTTATTCTCCTGATGTTTCAAGAAAGTATACTGTTGCAGATATGATTACTGGTTTTGGCGTGGCCGAAGCTGTAAAGCATTATTACAATATTTATGGTGGAACTGTAATTGGTAAAAGAGCAGTAGTTCAAGGATTTGGAAATGTAGGTGCAGCAGCAGCTTTTTATTTAGCACAAATGGGAGCCAAAGTTGTTGGAATTATTGATGTTGTTGGTGGTTTAATTAAGGAAGATGGATTTACTTTTGAAGAAATCACTAACTTGTTTCTTAAAAAAACAGGAAATACATTAGAAAGCGATAATTTAATCCCATTTGATGAGATTAATGATAAAATTTGGTCTTTAGAAACCGAAATTTTTGCTCCTTGTGCAGCATCAAGACTAATCACTAAAGATCAAATTGATAAAATGATGCAAAGTGGTCTGGAAGTTATTTCTTGTGGTGCTAATGTGCCATTTGCTGATAAAGAAATTTTCTTTGGACCAATTATGGAATTCGCAGATAGTAAAGTAAGTTTAATTCCAGATTTTATTTCTAATTGTGGAATGGCAAGAGTATTTGCCTATTTTATGGAAAGACGTGTAGAAATGACAGACGATGCTATTTTTGATGATACATCAAATATTATCAAATCAGCAATTCAAAATATATATAATCACAATCATCACAAAACAGAACTAAGTAAAACCGCTTTCACTTTAGCATTAAGTGAACTCATATAATTTAAAAACTAACCTCTCATGGAAGCAGCAATTATCATAGTATTTGTAGTTGGCTATTTAGCCATAACACTCGAACATAATATTAAAATAGACAAACTAATACCAGCTTTGGTCATGATGGCAATAAGCTGGGCGCTTATTTCTTTGGGTATCGATCACTTTCCTGAGTGGTTTGATTCTGCAAATCATGGTTTGGTAGATGGTTATGCATCAATGGATCATGAGAATAGGATGCACTTAATGGAAGAAACTTTGCTACATCATTTAGGTAAAACAGCCGAAATTTTGGTGTTTCTTTTAGGAGCAATGACCATTGTAGAAATAATAGATTATTTTGATGGTTTTGCCACTATTAAAAGCTTTATCAAAACTAAAAAGAAAACAAAAATTCTTTGGATTTTTTCAATCTTAGCATTTATTCTTTCGGCAATAATCGACAACCTAACTGCTACAATAGTGCTTATTTCCATATTGCAAAAAATAGTTAAGGATAGAGAAGTGCGTATTTGGTATGCTGGTTTAATTATTATAGCTGCAAATGCAGGTGGAGCTTGGTCACCAATAGGTGACGTTACCACTACTATGCTATGGATTGGTAATAAAGTAAGTACAGGACACCTTATTGGTTATTTGTTGTTGCCATCCTTTGTGTGTATGGCTTTGCCAGCGTTTATTGCTTCTTTCTTACCAATATTTAAAGGTTATTTAGAAGTAGATGAAAGCGACAAAGATATTCCAAAAAGCAAGTTTAGTTCAACCATGTTGTTTTTAGGGCTTTCAGCAATTGTTTCAGTGCCTATTTTTAAAGTTATTACCCATTTACCACCTTATGTTGGGATGATGTTGGCTTTAGGTGTGGTAGCTATTTTTGCCGAAGTGTATAGTAATTCTAAGTTTAGTTTAACAGTTATTGACAATCAAGAAAGTGCAGAGCATGCTCACCATAGTCCTGTACATCACTCATTATCAAAGATTGAACTACCAAGCATTTTGTTCTTCTTAGGAATATTAATGGCTGTAGCAGCTTTAGAGTCTTTAGGTATTTTATTTGAATTTGCTTCGTCATTAAAAGAAAATACTCCAATGTTAGGTACAGAACTACACCATGAAGGTGTTTCAGACTTGGTTATCTTAGCATTAGGAGTTGGGTCAGCTGTTATTGATAACGTTCCATTGGTTGCAGCAAGTTTAGGAATGTTCTCAGAACCATTAGATAATGAATTATGGCACTTTATTGCTTATTCAGCAGGAACAGGTGGTAGTATGTTAATTATTGGCTCTGCAGCTGGAGTTGTAGCTATGGGAATGGAAAAAATAGATTTCTTCTGGTATTTAAAAAAGATATCTTGGTTAGCATTAATTGGCTTTTTAGCTGGTGCAGCAGTATTCTTTTATACAAGAACACTCTTTTAAATACTTTATTTAGAAATCAATCGTTATTATTCAAAATCTAACAAAACAATTATATGTTATATTCAGCAATGCTTAAAACTGTGCAGGATAGTGCAGAACTTATTACTGATGAAGAATCTGTAGAAAAAACGCTTTCCATTATAGAGCTTATATCAAGTGGTGGTTTGGCAGGGCAAATCATTATTTTGGTGCTTTTCCTATTATTAATGGTAGCTTGTTATATTTATTTTGAACGTCTTTTCGCCATTAAAGCGGCTTCAAAAATAGATTCTAACTTTATGAATCAAATAAAAGACCATGTTACAAATGGCAAGATAGATTCAGCACAAGTGCTTTGCGCGCAAATAAACACTCCAGTTTCAAGATTAATTAGCAAAGGAATTTCCAGAATTGGCAAACCTCTTGAAGATATCAATACTGCTATTGAAAATGCTGGACGATTGGAAGTTTATGGCCTTGAAAAAAACGTGAGTGTTTTAGCAACAATTTCTGGAGCTGCACCAATGATTGGGTTTCTCGGTACAGTTGTTGGAATGATATTAGCCATTTTTGAACTTGCAAATGCAGGAGGAACTATTCAAATGGATGTGCTTGCCAGTGGCTTGTACACAGCAATGACTACAACAGTTGCTGGATTAATTGTTGGGATTATTGGTTATATAGCATACAATCATTTAGTGGTTAGAACCAATAAAGTTATCCATCAAATGGAAGCGAATTCGGTTGAGTTTTTAGATTTACTAAACGAACCAATTTAATATGGATTTAAGAGGAAGAAATAAAGTAACACCAGAATTCAATATGTCGTCAATGACAGATATTGTGTTCTTGTTGTTGATATTTTTCATGCTTGCTTCCACTTTGGTAACCACCAGCGCTATCGATATTATTTTGCCTAAAGCAAGTGGTAAAACCGAAAATAAAAAATCGGTTGCAGTGAGTATTAAAAAGGATTTAACCTTTTATATCGATGAAAGAAGAGTAGGCGAAAGTGTGCTTGAAAATGAACTTATAAACGCAATGTCTGGTCAGGAAAAACCTACTATAGTCTTAAGAGCCGAAGAATCTGTTCCTGTGCAACATGTAGTGACTGTAATGGATATTGCAAACAGAAATAAATTTAAAGTAATATTGGCTGTAAAGCCCAATTAGGTTGAGGACTTTTAGAAAGACTGCAAAATAGATCAGTGATTGTCCAAATTTTGGAACAACTATTGTATTGATCTTAAAAAACAAGAAATCCTTCAAATGAAATATTTTGAGACTAAACATGAAAAAGATTCAGCAAGAATCACAACGCTTATAGCAGTGATTCTCATATTGCTGATATTTATTGTTGGCCCAACTTATCTTGATCCTCCTGAAGAGTATGGTGTTGCTGTAAATTTTGGTACAACTGATTTTGGTAGTGGGAATATTCAACCTAAAGAACCTATAAAATCTGAAACTAAAGAAATTATTGAAGAAGTTAAGGAACAGCAAGAAGTTGTAAAACCTGAAGCTTCTACTCCTCAAGATACTAAAGAGGAAGTCCTTACGGAAGACAATGCCGAAAGCATTGCTATGAAAAAGCAAAAAGAAGCCGAACGGCAAAAGGCTATTGAAGAAGCTAAAGCAAAAGCCGAAGCTGAGCGTATTGAAAGAGAAAAAAAGGCTCAAGAAGAGAAAAAGAAAAAACTAGACGACCTTATTGGAGGAATTGGTAAAACAGATGGTAAAGATACTGGTGGAGAAGGTGACGATAATAAAGCTGGTGATAAAGGACAACTGGATGGCGACCCTTATGCACCAACTTATTTTGGCGAACCAGGTTCTGGTGGTGGAGGAAGTGGTTATGGATTAAGAGGAAGAGGCAGACCAACAAATTCTAAAGTGGTTCCAGAGTGTGACGAAGAAGGCAGTGTCGTAGTGGAAATAAATGTTAATAGAAACGGAAATGTAATCAGTGCTGTTCCTGGAAAACGAGGAACAACAGGAGCCATTTGCCTTTACGAAGCTGCAAAAAAAACCGCAATGACCTACAAATGGCCAGCCGATTCTAAAGCTCCTGCAAAACAAGTAGGTTTTGTAGTAATAAACTTCAGTGTTACACAATAACATGAACTACAACCATACTGTAAATTGGATGTTTTCCCAATTACCAATGTATCAAAACAAAGGTAAAATTGCTTTTAAAAAGGATTTAACCAATACCTTAGCTATTTCTAAGCATCTAAAACATCCCGAGAGGAAATTTAAATCCATTCATGTTGCTGGAACCAATGGCAAAGGTTCAACAAGCCATATGTTGGCATCCATATTACAGGAAGCTGGCTACGAAGTTGGATTATATACATCACCTCATTTAAAAGATTTTAGAGAGCGTATTAAAATAAACGGAATTTGTGTAAGTAAACAATTTGTAATTGGTTTTATTAAGCGAATTACTTCGTTTTTAAATCAACATTCCTTATCTTTTTTTGAAATGACAGTTGGCATGGCTTTCGATTATTTTGCTAAACAAAAGGTAGATATTGCTGTAATTGAAGTTGGTCTTGGAGGAAGATTAGATTCAACAAATATTATCACACCTGAAGTTTCGGTGATTACAAATATTGGGCTTGATCACACGCAATTTTTGGGTGATACTTTAGAACAAATCGCCTTTGAAAAAGCTGGAATTATTAAAAATAAGATTCCAGTTGTTATTGGTGAAACTCAAAAAGAAACCAAAACAGTTTTTGAAAAAATTTCCAAAGAAAAAGATGCACCAATTTGCTTTGCTGATGCTTTAGAAAGCAAACTATATGAATCTGATTTAAAAGGAGATTACCAAAAACATAATATAAAAACTGTTTTAGCAACAGTTTCCGAACTTAGAAAAAAGGGTTACAAAATTTCAGAAGAAAATATTATTAGCGGACTTAAGCATGTCATAAAAAACACAGGACTTCAAGGTAGATGGCAAGTGTTACAAATGCATCCAAAAATTATTGCTGATACAGCTCATAATAAAGAAGGGTTGACTTATACGATGAATCAACTAAATACTGAACCTCATAACAAACTTCATTTGGTTTTAGGTTTTGTTAATGATAAAAACTTAGACAGCATAATAGATTTGTTTCCAAAAGAAGCTACATATTATTTGTGTAAACCTAAAGTACAACGAGGATTAGATGTTAATGTACTAAAAGACTATTTTGTAAGCAAAAACTATAAAGTTGAAGCCTATAATTCTGTAGCAGAAGCTTTTGAAACAGCAAAACAAAACGCTTCAACAAACGATTTAATTTATGTAGGTGGTAGTACGTTTGTAGTAGCTGAAATTATTTAGATTTTTGTTTAAAATTATTTGGTAGAATGAAAATCTGACTTATATTTGCAGTCCAATATTTAGGGCGCGTAGCTCAGTTGGTTCAGAGCACTTGGTTTACACCCAAGGGGTCAGGGGTTCGAATCCCTTCGCGCCCACCTTCGCTCGCCGAAGCATTTAATTTATAATGCAAAGGCGAGCTTTTTTTTGCACATTATTTAGTATTGATTTATTTTCTTTTGAGCTTCGGTGGACAAATCCCACTTTTATATTTTTAGATTTAAATATTATCTATAAATATGGAAAATAATAAGTGGATAGTTTATATTATTAAATGTTCAGATGAATCGTTTTATGTTGGTTGTACCAATAATCTGGAGGAGAGATTTAAAAGGCATTCTAAAGGGCAGGTGATTTCTACAAAGTATAGATTACCAATAGAAATTTGGACTTATATAGTGTTTAATGATAAATACAAAGCTTATAAATTCGAAAAATATTTAAAATCTGGTTCAGGACGAGCTTTTTTAAATAAGAGATTAGTTTAGATATATTATATTTGAATGCTTAAAAACAGGGTCATTAACTCAGTTGGTTCAGAGTGTTACCTTGACAGGGTAGAAGTCACTGGTTCGAATCCAGTATGACCCACTTTAAACAAAAAATCTGCTTAAACAAGCAGATTTTTTGTTTGTAGGTTTTATAGAAAAACTTGTTTTTAAAACTAATAAATTTATAAAATATATTTTAAGTGGAAAGGATTATTTATTGACTTTTCTCCAAATATTTTTAGTAAAGAAACAAGACTAGTTTTATCTCCTTCATATTTGTCTAATTTCCATTCATGATATGGTTGGTTTAAGTTTGGAATACGAGCAGCAAAAAAAGGCATTAACTCTTCAAACTCATAAACTTTATCAATATCAGGAAAGTCAATTAATGGAAGAACAAACGGATTTTTTTTAAATGAATCTGAGTATTTAAAAATCCATTTTTCATTTTGATATTCTAAGGTTCCTATAAGTTTATCTTCGAATAATAATTCAAACATACCATCTTCATCTGTTGAGCTAATTTTTGAAATTAAGTCTTCATCAACAGACCAAGGTGTGAGTTTCTTATATAAATATTTAAGCTTTTCTTTCATGAACGGCTTTCTAAGTTACAATTTTTTTTAATTTATTAAAGCGATATTTTAATATATCTGTTATAAGAGAACGTCTTTCGTTACTCAAAAGTGTTTTAAATTCATAATTAAGCTGATTAATTACATGGTCGATTTTGTTTTCAGCAAAAATTTGTTGGGCAAATGTACTATTTTTATAAAAATCGGAATAAGATTTGATTAAATCAAAATGATTAACATTCTCTTTAGACTCAATTCCTATTTTTGGCTTACTATTTTCACAGTATTTTTCAATAAATTTTTTTTTACGATTATCATCATTTACAATTTCAATTATCTTAGACTCTGTTTCATTCCATAACAAACCTCGTGCCGAATCATATATTGGAGAAAAACGACCTAATTTTTGACCAAAAATATCTCTAATTACTCCCCAATTATACATATGTCTATCATTATTTCCTATAAGAGCATCAAAAAGCAGCATTTGCATAAATGAATCGTAGAGAAATTTATTAGAATCAACAAAAAAATGCTCTAATACTTCTTTAGTAAATTTAATCGTAAAGAATGATTGTGTCATTTTTAATAACTCAACTTCGTCAACAAACATTTTGTCATTCAAATATCCAGCATAAAGATCAGCACCATGATATAATTCATCGGCTTTCTCCTTTATAAAATATTTAGATAAGAATCTAATTTGGTCACTAATTATACATAACTTAGATTCTGAGAGATTAAATCCATACCAATTTCCTATATCAGTAATTACTTGTTCTGTTATTGATTCTAATGGGTAATATTTATGACCGAGTTTTGCAATATAAATAGGCCATTTCTTTGGTTTCCTTTTTAAGGCAGTGCCATATTCATATAATCTAATTATATCTTTTGGAGCATCTCCAGTAATAGCCACTCCTTTTATTACACAGTAATTGTGTTTTTTTGCCGTTTCAATATTAGTTAATTTGGGCTTGAATCCACTATGTTTTAAGATAGGGAGTTTAGTTGCATGTTTAAAATTTGGATTCTTCTTTTTACTCATTCTTAATTACTGATAAAAATTTAGTATCTAAAATTTCATTTTCAATATAAGGTATTAATAAATAAAACTAATTTCCATTTTTTTTGATAAAATCAAGTTATAAAAACTCCAAAACCCTCTCCAAAGCCATTCCTCTTGAACCTTTTATTAAAATGGTCGCATGGCTAATAGAAGACAGTTTACTTATTTGTATAAACTCGTTAAAAGATTTGTAGGTATTACTTTTTGTTTTAGTACCATAAAAGTTCTCACCTACCAAATGCAACTCATTTAAGTTTAGGTTTGTGGCATAATCTGCAATATACTGATGCTCCTGTACTGCATCAGTTCCCAGCTCAAACATATCACCTAGTATTGCAACTTTGTATGTGTCATTTAGCTGTGCAAAATTATCTAAAGCAGCTTTCATACTCGTTGGGTTGGCATTATAAGCGTCTAAGATAATTTTATTAGTACCTTTTGTTATGATTTGAGAGCGATTGTTAGATGGTATATATTGTTCAATTGCTTCTTTTATGAATGAGGCATCAACATCAAAATAATTGCCAATGGCAATAGCTGCCGAAATATTTGTAAAATTATAACTTCCTATGAGTTGACTTTTTATCACCTCATTTTTAAATTTTGAAACCACAAAAGGATTGGCTTCCAAAAAAGTTATAGCTGCATCAGTTGTTATAGAACTTCCAAAGCTATAAGTGTTATGATAATCTTTTAAAAGCTCTTTTTGTTTTTCGTCTTCATAATTAATAAAAATGAGTTTGCTGTTAGCTTTTAAATACTGATAAAGTTCGCTTTTCCCTTTTATAACACCTTCAACTCCTCCAAATCCTTCTAAATGAGCTTTACCAAAATTGGTAATATATCCAAAATCTGGTTGCGCAATAGAGCACAAAAACTCTATTTCTTTTAAATGATTGGCTCCCATTTCTACAATACCAATTTCAGTTGAAGTATCCATAGAGAGTAACGTAAGTGGTACACCAATATGATTGTTTAAGTTACCAACGGTTGCTGTGGTTTTATATGTTTTAGACAATACTGCATTGATGAGTTCTTTGGTGGTTGTTTTTCCGTTGCTTCCTGTAAGTGCAATGATTTTTATTCCTAAGAAATTTCTATGATAGTTGGCAAGTTGTTGTAATGTTTTTAAAACATCATCTACTAGAATATATTGGTCATTTTTTCTATAAGCTTCCTCATCTATTACTACATAACTAGCTCCTTTTTCAATAGCATCTTTGGCGAATTTGTTGCCATTGAAATTGTCACCTTTTAAGGCAAAAAACAAATCGTTTTCTTTAACTTTTCGAGTATCTGTTGAAACGGAATTTGACTTTAAAAAAATCTTGTGGAGCTCTTCTATATTCATGAAATAAATGTAATAAAAAAAGTCCCAACGAAAATCGTTAGGACTTTATATTTTAACACTAAATAAGATTAGTTTTTTGTTTTGTTTTTGGCTTTAGATTTTGAACCAACTCTTGACATTGCACATCTAAATCCAATATAGTCAGTTGCCATATCTTGAGGATAGTAGCGTCTTTGAGCAGGATCTAACCAATACTCACGATCTTTCCAAGAACCACCTTTGTAAACTCTTACTTGATCGTTAATTAAAGATGTACGGTTGTTTTGCTTGTCGTATTCTTTTATGATGTTACCAAGAGAATCTCTTTCTATGTTGTGTTTTGGTGAGTTGTACATTTTTCTTGTAGCAGACTCTTCGTCAGATTCTTCTTCATCGTTAAAGTCTTCAAAATAGCGAGATGATCTTTTATCTCCATCTCTGAAGTTTCTATTATCACTTCTATCAAAGTTGTTTCTTAAGTAAGTTTCATTTTCATCAACAGAAACTTGCTTAATTTCACCTGGTAGGTTTCTTGCTACTAATTTTCCGTTAGACAAAGTATCAAATTCTACTTCATTAGGCATTACAATTTTTACAGTACCATCATCATTAATGGCGTTTTTGGTATAAACGTTACCTCTGTAGTAGTTAAAATCGTTAAATTCATCATCTACAATTGGTCTGTATACATCAGCAACCCATTCGGCAACATTTCCAGCCATATCATATAAACCATAATCATTTGGCTCGTAAGATTTTACTTTTCCTGTAATGTCTGCACCATCGTCAGACCATCCAGCAATTCCACCATAATCTCCGTTTCCTTGTTTAAAGTTTGCCATTTGGTCACCTCTTATCTTACGTTTTCCTGAACGAGTGTACTGTCCGTCCCAAGGATATTTTTTACGACCTCTATAAACGTTATAACTTCTAAGTTCACTCATACCAAGTGCAGCATATTCCCATTCAGCTTCAGAAGGTAGTCTGTATTTTGGTGAAATGATTCCTGTTTCTCTTGAAGCATATACATTTATGGTATCTCCAGTTGCAGTAGTTGTAACTCTTCTTCTAGATTTAACAGGGTTAATAATACTGTCATTACCACCATAAGTTTGAGTTGGTGCAATTAAGTATGTGTCAGTATTAAAATTAGACTCTGCATTGGCTGCTATTTTTGCGTCACGCTCAATATAACCTGCTTCTTCAAGATATAACTCGTTAACTCTATCAGATCTCCAATTGGCGAATTCTACAGCTTGAATCCAGCTAACTCCAACCACAGGATATTCTGCATAAGCAGGATGACGTAAATAGTTCTCAACCATAACTTCGCTGTATCCTAAACGGTTTCTCCAAACAAGTGTGTCTGGCAAAGCACCTTCATATATAGCTTTGTATTGTGGTTCGGTTGGTGGATAAACAGCTTTTATCCAATCTAAAAACTCAAGGTACATCATGTTTGTAACCTCGGTTTCATCCATGTAAAAAGATTGTACGTGTTGCTGGTTTGGAGTGTTATTCCAATCATGCATCACATCATCTCCCACTTTTCCCATAGTAAATGTACCTCCTTCAATGAAGACTAATCCTGGGGCAGTGGCTTGTTCTTTAAAGTCAGTATTGTATTGAAATCCTCCTTCTTTTGCATTGATTTTCCAACCAGTTGCTCTTGAACTGTTCTTAGAACTTGAAGATTTCTTACAACCAAACATAGATAAAGACAGTGCTAAAACTATCAAAATCCTTAGTGTTGCGGTGTTTTTCATATCCATACTTTTTCGTAAGTCGATTAAATTTTGGTGGTGCAATATAATCATTAAACCGAATATTGCAATGTTTTTTTAAGAAAATTCACTAAAAAAAGTGTATTTCATCCTATTTTTCATACAGAACATCGGATTTTTTTGCACTTTTCAACGTATTTTTATCTTCAAATAACGTGTATCTTACTAATTTATTATTGTAAATTTGCACAAAATTTTTGTTTTAATACTAACCTATACTTTTAGACGTTTATTGTGTATGCAAAAAACTATTTTTCTTTTTACTCTGTTTATTTGTATTAATGTCTTTTCGCAATCAAAAAAGTTTACAATTGATTGGGAAGGTTATCAGACATTGTCTACAGAAAAATCTAGCTTTGTTGTTCCTTCTTTTAATAAGGACAATTTTAACTATTCTATTGCTAATGGGTTAACTTTTTTTGCAGAGTGGAAAGATGAAGGGTTTGTAGATGTAAGTTCAGCCAATATAACTAGTGTTAGCTATGCAACCATATCTGTCGAAGATTTAAAGGATGTAAAATTATCTACTATTCCTAATAAAATAGATTATTCCGTTAAAAACACGATTTCAAGAGGAAAACAATCAGTCTTTTTAGAAATGTCTCCCATTATAAACGAAAATGGTATGCTAAAAAAGGTTACCTCTTTTACAATAGCATATAAATACAGTAACTCTAGCAATCGAAATACTTTTAATCCCCAAATAATTACCAACTCTGTATTGAGTCAAGGGGAGTGGTATAAATTTTATATTGATACAACAGGAGTTTTTAGGTTATCAAGAGGTTTTTTATCCGATCTTGGCATCAATGTTAATTCTATCGATCCTCGAAACATAAAAATTTATGGACAAGGAGGTAAATCTTTACCGCTTAGAAACGATGTTTATTATCCATTTGATTTAACAGAAAATGCCATTTATGTAGAAGGCGAACAAGACGGTAATTTTAATAACAGTGATTATATACTCTTTTATGGAGAAGGTCCAAAGGGATTTAACGAAGAAAATAATTCTAATATTAATCCTTATACAGATAGAGCTTATTATTATATAAATGTTGCAGGAGGTCCTGGTAAACGTATTCAGTCAATGGCTGAACCTTCAGCAAATGCAGACTTACAAATCAATACCTTTGAAGATTACAAATTTCATGAAATAGACGAATACAATTTGGCTAAATTAGGAAGGAGATGGTTTGGTGATAGGTTTGATTTTGAAAATGACAAAACCTTTGTTTTTGAATTTGAAAACATGGTAACCACAGAACCTATCAACCTAAAAGTTTATGCCGCAGCAGTAGGAGAAACAGTTACAACCATGCAATTAAATGTAAATGGAGTAAATGTTGATAATTTTTTATTTGCAGCTATTGACGACCCTATTTTAGCCACACAAGATGTTTATACAGGAAATTTTACTGTAAATTCTTCACAAATTTCTGTAAACCTCAACTACAATAATAATGGTAATCCTTCTTCTGTTGGATATTTAGATTATATATCAATTGAGGCAACGCGTAATTTAACACATACTGGAAACCAATTCATATTTAAGAAAAATAGTGTAGCAACAGAAAGTGGTATTGGAGAATACAGTATCACAAACGCTTCAGATATTTCTCAAGTTTGGGACATTACTGATAAATATAATGTAAAGAGCAAAATAAATACAGATGAAAGTTCAACCTTTAGTTTTAAAGCTCAATTAGGTGAACTTAGGCAATATTTGGCTATCGATCCTTCAGATTATTTTGAACCTAAGCAAGATTCAAATTCGAGAGTTGCAAACCAGAATATTAAAGGAACAGTTTTTAATAATAGTTCAGGCAACTTCCAAGATGTAGACTATATTATAGTTGCAAGAAACGATATGCTTACGCAAGCAGAACGTTTAGCGCAGATAAATAGAGATCAATACGGTTTAAATGTAAAAGTCTATAATTTGCAAGACATTTATACTGAGTTTAGCTCAGGCAATCAAGATGTTGCTGCTATAAGAAATCTTGTTAAATACGTTTATGATAATGCAAGTTCTCCTGAAAATAAAATAAAATATCTGTGTCTATTTGGAGATGCTTCGTTTGATTATAAGGATAAGATATCTAATAACACCAATGTTGTACCTTCATGGCATTCGCTTAACAGCTTTAGCTTGTCTGGTTCTTTTGTTTCTGATGATTTTTATGGTATGATGGACGACAACGAAGGATCTATGCAAACATCAGATAAACTGGATATTGCAGTCGGAAGGATTTTAGCCGATACACCACAAAGAGCCAAGGAGTTGGTCGATAAAATTCAATCGTATTACGCAGAAGAAGCATATGGAAATTGGAGGAACAATATTATTACCATTTCTGATGATGTCGATCAAGCTTGGGAAAGTGTCTTACAAAATACAACAGACGACATTGGGCAAACTATAACTCAGAATAAACCATTTATAAATGTTACCAAAGTCCACTCCGATTCATTCACACAACAATCTACAGCAGGTGGCGAGCGTTATCCAGCTGCAAATAAAGCTATTTTTGATGCCATTGAGGTTGGAGCCTTAGTTGTAAATTATTTTGGGCATGGAGGAGAAGATGGTATTTCGGGAGAAAGAATTTTTGATAAAATTAATGCTCAAGAATTAAAAAACACTTGCAAACTTAACTGTTTTGTTACTGTTACTTGCGAATATACAAAGTTTGATAACCCTCAGAGGCCAACAGCAGGAGAGTATTTGTATTGGAATAAAGAAGGAGGTGCTATAGGATTAATAACAACTACAAGGCAAATATTTGTAAGTGTTGGAGTTGCATTTAATATTGTGTTAGAAGAATATTTGTTTGCTTTTGGCTCTAATGAATATCCTTCTATGGCAGAAGCTTTAAGACTTACAAAAAACGACCCTACCATTTCAGGGATAGAGCAGCGTCGTTTAGTATTTTTTATTGGTGATCCAGCAATGAAGTTAGCATTTCCAAAGCCTAATATCGTGTTAACCCAAATTAATGACGTGCCAATTACTGGTGATACTGATGTGCTACAAGCCCTAAGCCATGCAAAAATTGAAGGCGAAGTGGTTGATGAATTTGGTAACCCAATGCCTAATTATAATGGCGTACTCACTGCGAGCATATACGATAAAGAAATACAAAGAGCAACACTTGGAAATGATGGTACAACTCAAAATGGACAACTCATTATTTTAAATTTTAATACACTTGGTGAAACTATTTTTAGAGGACAAGCCACTATCACTAATGGAAAGTTTGAATTTGATTTCATAGTGCCAAGAGATATTGGTATTCCTGTTGGCACAGGTAAAGTGAGCTTTTATGCAAAGTCTTCAACACCATTAGAAGATCAAGCAGGAGCAAATTTTGATGTAAAAATAGGAGGATTAAATGAAAATGCACCTGAAGATAATGAAGGGCCAACCATAACATTGTTTATGAACGATGAAAACTTCATTTCTGGTGGTATTACAAATGAAGCGCCAACTCTTTTAGCAAAGCTTCAAGATGAAAATGGGATCAATACTGCAAGTGGTATTGGTCATGATATTATTGCTATCCTTGATGGAGATGAAGCCAATCCTTTTAAATTAAACGATTATTACCAAAGCGATGTAGATAGTTACCAAGCTGGTAAGGTAACGTACCCTTTTCGAGATTTAGAACCAGGTTTACATACCTTAACCTTTAAAGCTTGGGATGTTTATAACAATTCTTCAACAGCAGAGATACAATTTGTGGTGTATAACCAAAATGAATCGCTTGTTATCGAAAATGTATTAAATTATCCAAATCCTTTTGTTAATTACACAGAATTTTGGTTCAATCACAATAGTTCAGGTGTTTTAGACGTTTCAGTACAGATATTCACTGTTTCTGGAAAATTGGTCAGAACAATCAATGGTCAAACACTTGGAGGTAGTAAAAACACAAGTTCTGTTTCAAGAGATATAACTTGGGACGGAAGAGACGATTTTGGAGATAAAATAGGAAAAGGAGTTTATGTGTATAAACTCACAGTGCGATCAAACGAAATAAACAAGCAAGTAGAAAAATATCAAAAACTTGTAATACTATAATAATAAATTATATTTGTTAACGATTAATGCTAGTGATAGCAGTATTAATTTTAAATAATCAACATGAGAAACTACATTATAGCTTTAATGACTTTAGGAGTTTTTGCCCAAGTTAAAGCTCAGACCTTAACCGAAGTTATTCCTTATTCAAATGATAGTAGAGTAATAACAACTGGAGTTCCATTTTTATTAATCGCATCAGATGCTAGAGCAGCAGGAATGGGAGATTTAGGAGTTGCTACTTCAGCTGATGCTTATTCCCAGCAATGGAATCCTGCAAAATATGGATTCTCGGAAGCTAAATCAGGATTGGGAATAAGTTATACACCTTACTTAAGTAAATTAGTAAACGATATTTTTCTTGGAAATGTAACCTATTTCAATAGGCTTAGCGAAGGTAGTGCATTTGGTATAAGTTTTAAATACTTTAGTCTTGGTGAAATAGAAATTGTACAAGACGAGTTTTCTGAAGCACTTATTGAAAAACCGAATGAGCTTACTATTGATGCATCTTATGCACTACGTTTAGCAGACCAATTTTCATTGGCTGTGGCAATGCGTTATTTACGCTCAGATTTAAGAATACAAGCTGTAGATGATAATGCAAGTGCTGCTAGTACATTTGGTGTAGATATCGCAGGTTATTATCAAAGCGAAGAAGATGCTTATAACAGTTTTAATGGTCGTTGGAGAGCAGGTTTTGCACTTCAAAATGTTGGGCCAAAAATTAAGTATGACGATGCTGGACGTGAAAACTTCTTACCAACCAATTTAAGACTTGGTGGAGGTTTCGACTTTATTTTTGATGATTATAATAGGCTTAACGTAACTGCAGAAGTTGCAAAATTGCTTGTGCCAACACCTCCAATCTTAGGAAGAGAAATAGAATTTGAGGATACTAATGGAAGTGGTAGTTATGAAGAGGATGAAGATGTGGAAATTAATACAACTGAAAATGTAATCATTTCAGGAAAATCACAGGATGTGAGTTTTATATCTGGAGTTTTTCAATCTTTTGGAGATGCTCCAGGAGGATTTAGCGAAGAGCTAAAAGAGTTCACTTGGGCTTTAGGAGCCGAATATCAGTATGAAGATTCTTTTGCTCTAAGAGCTGGTTATTTTAACGAAAGTGAAGAAAAAGGAGCAAGAAAATTCTTTGCACTTGGAGCTGGATTTAAGTATACAACTATTAATATTGATTTATCTTACTTATTTTCTGCATCAAAGGTTCAAAGTCCATTAGAAAACACCTTGCGTTTTTCGCTCACGTTCAATTTTGGAGATGGAGAGTATAGTGAGTATTAGAATCCTATAAATAATAATTGAATTAAAAAACTATTGTATTTTGCAATAGTTTTTTTGTCTAAAATAGTTTCAATGAAGCAAGTAAAAGTAGAATCTACCTTTTTTATTTACGATAATATAAAAGATTTGCCGAATGATGTTCAGCAACTCATGCAAAATGCCTCAGTGGCTCGTGACAATGCCTATGCTCCTTATTCAAAATTTCATGTTGGTGCAGCTATTCTATTAGATAATAATGAAGTTATAACTGGTAATAATCAAGAAAATGCATCTTATCCTTCAGGTTTATGTGCCGAACGAACTGCCATTTATTTTGCTGGAGCAAAATATCCAGATGTTAAAATTTTAAAAATGGCAATTATTGCTGGTTCTACTAAAAATGTTACTTCAAAACCCATTCCGCCTTGTGGAGCTTGCAGACAAGCCATTGCGGAATACGAAATAAAACAAGAAAGCCCAATTGAAATTTATTTTATGGGAGAAACAGGAAAAGTGGTCAAGTCTAACTCACTTGCTAATTTACTGCCTCTTATGTTCGATAAATCTGTACTCTAACGATTTCGGAATAAACTTTTTGCTTAACTGTTAATTTTACAAATTCCAGTTTTTTTTATTACTGACTAAAGTGTTACTTTTGTGGTTCTACTAACTAAAAACGTAAATGTAGTCCATGCGAAAAATCACAAAAGAAGTTTACCTAAAGTGGTACGAAGATATGCTGTTTTGGAGGAAGTTTGAAGACAAACTTGCTGCAGTATATATTCAGCAAAAAGTAAGAGGATTTCTTCATTTATATAATGGTCAAGAAGCAGTATTAGCAGGAGCTTTACATGCTATGGATTTATCCAAAGATAAAATGATTACTGCTTATCGTAATCACGTACAGCCAATAGGAATGGGAGTTGACCCAAGAAGAGTTATGGCTGAATTGTACGGAAAAGCAACAGGAACTTCACAAGGTCTTGGTGGCTCTATGCACATTTTCTCAAAAGAAAAAGGATTTTATGGAGGTCACGGAATAGTTGGTGGACAAATTCCTTTAGGCGCAGGAATGGCTTTTGGAGACAAGTATCATGGAACTGGTGCTGTAACCTTATGTTACATGGGAGATGGTGCTGTTCGTCAGGGTTCTTTACACGAAACCTTTAATATGGCTATGCTTTGGAAACTTCCAGTAGTATTTATCTGTGAGAATAATGGTTATGCTATGGGAACTTCAGTAGAGCGTACAGCAAACCACACAGATATCTGGAAATTAGGTTTAGGTTATGAAATGCCTTGTGGACCAGTTGATGGAATGAATCCTGTAAAAGTAGCTGAAGCTATGCATGAAGCTATTGAAAGAGCAAGACGTGGTGATGGACCAACTTTCTTAGAAATGAAAACGTATCGTTATAGAGGTCATTCAATGTCTGATGCTCAGCATTACAGAACTAAAGAAGAAGTAGCAGAATATCAAAAAATTGACCCTATTACACAGGTTAAGGATGTTATTATAGAAAACAAATATGCAACAGAAAAAGAATTAGAAGTTATTGATAAGAAAGTTAAAGACTTAGTTGCAGAATGTGAAAAATTTGCTGAAGAATCACCTTGGCCAGAAAAAAACGTGATGTATGACGCTGTTTACGAACAACAAGATTATCCATTTTTACCACATAAATTATAAGCTATGGCAGAGATTATAAATATGCCTCGATTGAGCGACACCATGGAAGAAGGAACTGTTGCTTCTTGGCTTAAAAAAGTTGGCGATAAAGTAAAAGAAGGAGATATCCTTGCAGAGATAGAAACAGATAAGGCAACAATGGAGTTTGAGTCGTTTCATGAAGGAACTTTACTTCATATAGGCGTAAAAGAAGGTGAAACTACAAAAGTAGACAAGTTATTAGCTATTATTGGTAAAGAAGGAGAGGATATTACCAGTATTCTGGAAAATTCTAATAATCAAATTTCAAATTCCAACGATAATAATGATGTCACGCTGAGCGCTGTTGAAAAATCTTCAAAAAGTGAAGATGAGTCTTCTATAGAAATTCCTGAAGGTGTAACTGTTGTTACCATGCCTCGATTGAGTGACACTATGGAAGAAGGTACTGTTGCTACTTGGCTTAAAAAAGTTGGTGATAAAGTAGAAGAAGGTGATATTCTCGCAGAAATTGAAACTGACAAAGCTACTATGGAGTTTGAGTCGTTTCAGTCTGGGACAATATTACATGTTGGTTTACAAGAAGGAGAGTCTGCTAAAGTAGATGCTTTGTTAGCTATCATAGGACCTGCTGGGACTGATGTTTCAAATATTGCTAAAAACTTTAAAGTTGTTGGCAGTGCTCAAGCAAAAGAAGTTGAAGCACCAAAAAAGGAAGAAACACCAAAAGTTGAGACTAAAGCTGAAACAAAAGCAGTTGCAGTTTCAAATCCTGTTCAAACCTCTACAAATGGTAGATTATTTATTTCTCCATTAGCTAAAAAATTAGCAGAAGAAAAGGGTATTAGTATATCTCAAGTTAAAGGTTCAGGAGAGAATGGACGTATTGTAAAAAGAGATATTGAAAACTTTACACCATCCTCAACTACTGCTTCAGTTGGTAAATTTGTTCCTTCTGGACAAGAAGATTTTGATGAGATTCCTAATTCAAACATGCGTAAAGCAATTGCTAAAAACTTAGCGAAATCAAAATTCACAGCTCCTCATTATTACTTAAATGTAGAGTTTGATATGGATAATGCTATTGCGTTCCGTGAGCAATATAATACCTTGCCTGATACTAAAATATCTTTTAATGATATGGTAGTAAAGGCTTGTGCTTTAGCTTTAAAGCAACATCCACAAGTTAATTCACAATGGTTTGATGATAAAATGCGCATAAATAACCACGTACATATTGGAGTTGCAGTTGCTGTTCCAGATGGTTTGGTAGTTCCTGTGGTTAAATTTGCCAATGAGCAGTCACTAACACAACTAAATGCAGCGGTTAAGGATTTTGCTGGTAGAGCTAGAAATAAAAAACTAACTCTTGACGAAATGGAAGGCAGTACGTTTACTGTGTCTAACTTAGGTATGTTTGGTATTGAAAGCTTTACTTCAATTATTAATCAGCCAAACTCAGCGATATTGTCTGTTGGAGCTATTGTGCAAAAGCCAGTTGTTAAAAACGGACAAGTGGTTCCTGGAAACACGATGAAGCTTTGCTTGGCTTGTGACCACAGAACGGTTGATGGAGCAACTGGAGCACAATTTTTGCAAACTCTAAAAGGATACATTGAAAATCCAGTGACAATGTTAATTCCTACGTAGGCAGGAATCTCATCATAGATAATAAAATCTATCCTATTTTTCTCAATAGGTATCGGTATCGAAATAGGATTTTTTTGTTTTCAGCGAATCTTATAATTCTTAAACCTACCCTTTTGGGTAGGTAATTTCTCTTGTTTGTTTTTGTACATTTAAGTTTTACAATTGAGAATAAATGAATTTATATCTTAAATGGCTTTTGCCTCTTTTTTTTCTAATCACAAATTTTGGTTTTTCCCAGAATGAAGAAGCTGAATTAAGAAAAAAAACAGAAATTTCTAAGGATACATCATTAGTAAAAGCCTATTTAGATTTAGCAAAATATTATTATCAAACAACTGGTAAAGGAGATTCTTTGGCTTTTTACAGTGCTAAAGCACTGGATTTGTCAGAAGCACAAAAAAACAAAAGTTTAGAAATTGAAGCCATAAAATATCTTGGGGTTGGAAACTTGACTTTGAAAAACTTTAAAGAGGCTGAAAAGAATTTTAAAGAAGGTCTTAAGCTAGTCGATAATAGCAATAATTTTAAAATCCAAGCCGATTTTCACAATAAGTTAGGAACACTTTATCAAAATATGGATCGTAATGTTCTTGCTATTGAACACCTTTTACAGGCGGTTAAAATTTCAGAAAAAATAAACGATCTAAAAAATGTTGCGCAAGCAAATTATGCCATCTCATATATATATGCAATTCAAAAACAGTATAATAAACAATTAGATTATATAAAAAAGGCTATTGAAGTTGCTGAAAATAATAATATTCAAGATCCTTTAATGGAGAATGTGATTTATAGTTTTGCTTCTCAACAGTATTTAGATTTATATAATAGGCATAATGATATAAATTACTTGGATTTAGTTTTTGAATATAGCCAAAAGGCATTAAAACTAGCCAAGGATAATAATTTTAATTCCCGTGTAATAAGTAGTTATGCTGTTTTAAGTAATTATTACATTGTCAAAAAAGATTATAAAAATTCAGAGTTTTATGCTAAGCAAGTGTTGAAAAAAAGAGCATTAACCAACGAAACGGTAATCATCAATGCTTATGAAAATTTGGGAAACATTTACAAAACCAAAAACCAAAAAGCCTTAACACTGGCATATGTAGATTCTTTAAATAACCTCCAAATAAAATCTACACCTTACTATGGGGCGAATATTTCGCAATTTTCATATCAAGCTTATAAACACTTTAATTTGCCAAATCAAGCATTAAAGGCATTGGAAGAAAAAAGTGAATTTGAAAAAGAATTGAATGATAAAGAAAAAAATAAGGCTATAAACGAACTTGAAACAAAGTATAAAACCGAACTTAAAGATGCTGAAATATTAAGTTTAAATCAACAACAAAAAATCGCTAGTTTAGAAATAGAAAACAAACAAGCTCAAATAAAGCGGCAGAATGTATGGCTGATAATTGCAGCTTTGGTAATTGTGCTTATATTATTTTTTGGAAGTATCATTCAATTAAAAAGAATCCGTCAAAAAAATGAAGCTTTAAAAATAGCCTTTGATAAACAACTGGTTTTAGAAAAAGAACTATCTAATGTAAGAGATAATATTGCGCAGGATTTTCATGATGACTTAGGGAATAAGCTTGCAAGAATATCATTATTGTCAAACTTGGTTGCAGATAAATTGTCTGATAAAGACGAAAATATAAAAACTAAAATCAAACAGATTAAAGAAGATGCCAATACTTTATTTGTTGGTACAAAGGATTTTGTTTTTTCCTTAAAGTCTAATAGTGATTATTTAGAAGAAGTAGTTACATATTTATCAGATTTTGGAGAAGATTTGTTTAAAAACACTTCAATTAAGTTTGTTTTACAGAAGAACTTGGACGCTAATATAAAGCTACCATACTATTGGAGTAAACAACTTATTTATATTTTTAAAGAAGCGATGACAAATACTCTAAAACATTCTAAATGTAGCGAGGTAATTTTAATTTTTAAATATCAAGATAACCAACTTGACATTCAATGTTTGGATAATGGTATTGGAGTCTCTGACGAACAAATAGAATCATCAAATGGTATTCAAAACATGAAAGAAAGAGCATTCCTAATAAATGGAGAATTGGAAATTAAAGCTCTTGAAACTTCTGGAACTGTTGTGCAATTTATTGGAAATACAACCCAATAAGGTAGGTTTGGTTAAGTAAACAATGATTAGGTTTGTAAATAATGAAAGACTATAAAGTTGTTATTATTGAAGATAATATTCCGTTAAGAGATGGATTTACAGAAGTTATAAATAAAACTAATAACTTTCATGTTATTGATGCTTATGACACTTGTGAAGCTGCAATAGAACGAATCAAAAATGACAATGCAAATATTTACTTAGTAGATATAGATTTACCTGGTATAAATGGAGTAGAAGGCACAAAAATCATTAAAAAAACACTTCCAAGCTGTCATATTATAATGGTTACAGTTAATGAAAATTCAAATGTAGTTTTCGATGCTTTATGTGCTGGAGCAACTGGTTATTTAACAAAAAATGTATCGCCAAACGAAATCGTTGATGCACTTAATGAAGTGATTAGTGGTGGAGCACCAATGAGTATTAAAATTGCCAAAATGGTTGTGAGTTCTTTTCAGAAGCAACCAAGTAAGATAGAACTTTCTAAACGTGAAAAGGAAGTCTTGACTTTATTGGCTGATGGTAATAGTTATGACAGCATTGCAGAGCAACTTTTTATTAGTAAAAACACTATTAAGTTCCACCTAAAGAATATTTACATCAAGCTTCAGGTTAACTCAAACATTGAAGCCGTCCAAAAAGCAAATAGAGAAAATTTGCTATAAAACTCACTTATTAACTTTATAAATAGCACAATTCTACCCTTTTGGGTAGTACATTACTTTGCTCTCAAATTTAACTTTACCCTAAACTTAAAAACCTATTTATTATGAAAAAAATATTACTTATTATGTCAGTAATGACATTGACTTTAACACAGTCTCAAGTTAGTTTAGTGGCTGATTTAAACCCAGGTTCAGGTGGCTCAATTCCTCAATATGCTTCTGGCTTAAGCAACAGAGTAGTCTATCAAGATGAAATATATTTTGCTGCTTACACACCGTCTTTAGGTATTGAGTTATGGAAAAGCGATGGAACTGATTCAGGAATATTAGTGCAAAATCTTGCAACAGGCTTTAGAGATGGTGGACCACAAGGTTTTTATGTTTGGGAGCAAACAAATGAAATCTATTTCACTGCTAATGCCATTGCTGGAAGTAATCCAGACTATGAACTCTATAAATATAATGGGAGTATTATTTCACCTGTATTAAATACTAACAGTAGCACTGATGGTGTGCCCCAGAAATTTATTGCATTTAATAACTCACTTTTTTTTAGTGCTCATGCTCTAGTTGAGGGTAGGGAATTGTGGGTAACTGATGGTACTACATCTGGAACACAGGTATTTAAAGATGTTTATAGCGGATTTAACAGCAGTAATCCAGATCATTTTACTGTTTTAAATGGAAATTTATTTTTTAGTGCTTCTTCTGCTGATGGGAGAGAATTATGGTCATCAGATGGCACAGCTTCTGGAACGAATTTGCTTTTAAATATTAATCCTACAGATTCTAACCCTGAATCGTTAACGATTTTTAATGGTAAACTTTATTTTACAGCTGATGATGGAGTAAACGGAAGAGAACTTTGGGTAACTGATGGTACAACTGCTGGCACACAAATGGTTATGGACTTATATTTGGGCGCAACAGGTAGCAATCCAGAAAACCTAACAGTACTTAATAATCTATTATGTTTTACAGCAACACATCCTACTTTAGGTACTGAATTGTTTAAGATGACAACTTTAGAAGCGGTTTTCAATGTTAAAAACATAGCTTCAGGTGCGAATAGTAGTAATCCATCAAACCTTCATGTGTTTAATGGTACGCTTTATTTTTCTGCAGATGATGGTAATAATGGTATGGAGTTATGGTCATCTACTGGATTTTCTTCAACTACAAATATGATAAAGAATATTAATACAGATAGCGCCAATCCTGACAGTAACCCAAAAGGCTTTTCAGAATATAATGGAAAACTCTATTTTTCTGCTAATGATGGAACCAACGGTATAGAACTTTGGGTAACAGATGGCACCAATGGTGGAACCCTCTTGGTTGATGATATCAATACTTCTGGTGATAGCAATCCAACAGATTTAGTAGTTGCGAATGATTATCTCTTTTTTTCAGCCGATAATGGCTCGACAGGAATTGAACTATTTAAATACTACGATCCTACGTTGTCTACTAATGATATAGAATTTAAAAACAGTATTGCAATGTACCCAAACCCAACATCAAATCTGTTTTCAATAGAAACCAATCAACCAATAAGCAAGGTGACTATTTATGATGTTCAAGGGAAAAAGGTTAAAACTTTTCATCAAAGTCATACATCCTACAATATTGAAGATTTAACCTCAGGCATTTATTTCGTAAATATTAAAACAGACCAGGGCGAAACCACCAAAAAAATAATCAAACAATAAAAATAATAATAACCCAAATCTATTTATTATGAACACAATTAAAACCTTAGTGATGTTGCTTTTAGTAGTAACAATTACATCATGTAGCAAAGACGATGATAGTACAAGCCATACCTTAACATTGGATGATGCAGTGTTGAATGTTAGCGAAAACCTTACATCAGATTTACTAACCACTATATTGGCAACAGATTCTAATACAGAGCATGAACTAACCTACTCCATAGTATCGCAAACACCAGCAAATAGTGTTATGATTAGTGAAACTACTGGCGACTTGTTTGTAGCCAACGCAAGTGCTTTTGATTATGAACAAAACACGATCATTACAGTTGTTTTAGAAGTTACAGATGGTACACTAACTGCTCAGGCAACACTTACTATTAATATACTTGATGTACAAGAAAATGGATAAAATTTCAGATAAGTTTGAGAAATATAAATTAGAGCTGTTTTTGTTGGCTTTCTACGCATTGATTAGTTACGGACTCTATTGTTGGGTAGGATGATTTAGTTTAGTTAGCCCAAATCTCCAAAATCCTATTTCATTAAGTTGGAATAGGATTTTTTATGCGTGTTGTTGTAGGTATTTCGATGGTAAAATCTGAAAAGCATCTTTAAAGCATTTTGAAAAATAAGTTAAGCTGTTAAATCTAGATTTTTCTGCTATTTGAGTAATGTTGCCTTTTTTGTAATGCAGCATTAACATGGCTCGTTTTTACCTAAAATCTCTTAAAAATGTAGAAGGTGATTTTCCAGTCAGGCTTTTAAGTTTTCTATAAAATTGCGATGTGCTTAATCCGAGATGTTTGCTGAAATTAGAAACATTAAAGTCAGCATTATCCCAAATAATTTCAACATGATTCATCAACTTGGTCAAAAATTGTTCCTCGCTTGATTTTAATATTTTAATATCATCTCTATTAATAAAATTATTTCTGTTTTCCTTTTCGTAAGCTTTTTTTACAGCCTGAGAAATCACAAATTTATCTTTTACAACTATTTCGCACATTCTGGTTGCTAATAGTTTAGCTTTGTTCGACTTCCCTTCAGCAATTCCCAGTTTTAAATCTCTAATAGATTTATCAAACTTAGGTGTAATGTACTTAAAATTAGCTTTCAGTTTTAAGCCGCATAATACAGCATTGGTCACTGTGTCAAAAGTGACTTCATACGTATTGTCATTGTGTTTTAAAACAGTTCCTTTAAATTTTTCGAGAAGGTTAAAAATACCATTGTGAAGCTTTTGTGTAAACAAATTAAACTGATTGGCTTCAAGCCTGTGCAAAAAATCGCTAGTTTCTATAACCATTATATATGCTGAAGGATTGCTTGAAGACATAAACTTAAATTTGCTTCTTACAATGTAATCATTTTAAGCGAATTATGCTTAACCATTCAACAACTTAAACAATATTAAACTAAGGTGAAAAAAGTAACTCCATACCTTTCAATTTTTTTATCTTTAGCAACAAATTAAAAAACATCATGAAAAAAATAGTATTAGCATTAGCTGTTTTAGTCGCATTAAGTTGTAAAGGTCAGGAAAAAGAAACATTAGAAAGAGTAACAATTTCAAGCGATGAGGTGAGTGCAACCGTTTCGTTTTTAGCTTCAGACGATATAAAAGGACGTGATACAGGAAGCGAAGGCATTGCCGAAGCAGCAACTTACATAGAAAAACAATTGGAATCGTTTGGTGTAAAGCCTTACTATGACACTTACAGAGACCATTTTGTTGCAAGAGAAATGGATGCTTACAACGTAGTTGGTTATTTAGAAGGCACAGACCCTGAACTTAAAAACGAGGTCGTGCTTATTGGTGCTCACTACGACCATATTGGTTTACGAACAAGACCAGTTGAAAACGATAGCATTGGCAATGGTGCCAACGATAATGCTACAGGAACTGCAACCGTTTTGGCTATGGCTAAATATTTTGGTGCTGCAAAAAACAATAAAAGAACTATTGTGTTTGCCTTATTTTCTGCTGAAGAAATGGGCTTGTTAGGCTCTAAGCATTTGGCAGAACGTATGAAAAACGAAAACGTCAATTTGTATACCATGATTAACTTCGAGATGATGGGAGTTCCGTTTCCTGATAGAGATTACCAAGTGTTTGCAACAGGTTACGATTTGTCTAACATGGCTGAAGTATTAAATAAATATGCTGAATATAAATTAGTTGGGAAATCTGATGAAGCAGCAAAATTCAATTTGTTTAAGCGTTCAGATAACTATCCATTTTACGAGCAGTTTAAAGTGGCTGCGCAAACTATTTCGTCATGTGATTTAACCAATTTTGATTTCTATCACCATGTCGATGACGAAGCCGATAAAATGGATTACAACCACATGGCAAGTACTATTAATAATTTAGCTCCAGCTTTGGAAGGTGTAATTAATGCGCCAGCACAAGAAATTAAAATGAATGAGTAAAAACGTTATTATTACTGGAACAAGTAGAGGCATTGGCTTTGAACTTGTGCATTTATTTGCTAACGCAGGACATAATGTGTTGGCATTGTCTAGAAATGCACAGCCAGTAAACAATTTGCATTTTGATAATATTACCTCTTTGGCTTTCGATTTAAGTAAAACTGAAGACTACAACAAAGTCGCCACTTTTGTAAAGGACAACTGGAAAGGCAAAGTAGATATCCTGGTTAATAACGCAGGAACCTTACTCAATAAGCCCTTTGCCGAAACCACAATGCAAGACTTTGAAACGGTTTACAAAACCAATGTATTTGGAGTGTCAGAAATGATTAGGGTTGTGTTACCTTTTTTAAACAACGATGCTCATGTAGTAACCATAAGCTCAATGGGAGGCGTACAAGGTAGTATGAAGTTTCCAGGTTTGGCAGCATATAGCTCTAGTAAAGGTGCTGTGATTACCTTAACCGAATTGTTAGCCGAAGAGCATAAAGAGCAAGGCATTAGCTTTAATGTCTTAGCCTTAGGTGCTGTACAAACCGAAATGTTGGCTGAAGCTTTTCCTGGTTATAAAGCTCCAACTACAGCTTTAGAAATGGCAAACTATATTTATGACTTTGCTTTAACAGGACATAAATTTTATAACGGAAAATTGTTGCAAGTATCCAGTACGACACCTTGATTTTGAGAGTTTCACTTTTGGTTTTGTATATCAAAAATAGCGAATTTTAAGCACTAACTTTTCGGTTTAACAATAACATTAATTTATTAATTTTCTTTTGTTTAAGCACTTAAACCAATATTCTTTATGAGTTGTTATAACCAGTTTTACTCAAAGGGATTACTCCATTTTTCTTCAGTACTTATACTATTATCTGTCAATGTCTTTAGGAATGCTACTAAAGCAGCTTTTTCAGTATCTGTAAAATTCAGTTGAACAGGATTTCCATTGTCATCTGTCAATGCTGGTGATAATGTAGGATGAGCTTTTATTCCACTGTTGTAGTGCTCCACAACTTCTTCTAATGTTGCAAATCTACCATCATGCATATAAGGTGCTGTAAGCTCAATATTTCGAAGAGTTGAGGTTTTAAAACGACCCTCAAAAATAGGGTTATTAAAAACAGCACCTGCACCTAAATCTGTTGTTGCTAAATCAAGTCCATTGTTTTGTGGACCTGGATTCGCACTAACAAATGCTTCTGTTGTATGACAACCAAAACAAGCTCCGCCACCATTTGGAATAGTTTGAAAAAATAAATTTTTACCTAAATTTTCTTCATCTGTAAAGTTTGGAAAATTTGCTCCAGGTGAAGTAGACAAAGCTCTTCCTTCATCATATTTACTAGAATAACTTACAATACTCCTTACGAATTGAGATAGTGCTTTTGAAATTCTATCGCTATTAATGTCTTGAGAGCCAAATGCATCTTCAAATAATTCAGGATAAAAATCCTGTTCTTGTACTGCACTTACTACTTGCTCTAAAGTCATTCCCATTTCTACTGGGTCTTGAAAAGGTTGAAGGACTTGCTCTTCTAAAGTACTTGCTCGTTCGTCCCAAAAAAAACGACCTCTTTGATAATATCTTGAATTTATTAAAGTCATTGAATGACGTCCTGTAAGTCCACCATTAAAGCCAATGCTCAGTATAGCATTATCTGAAAAACCTTTGTCCTGTTTATGACAGGATGCACAAGCTATTGTTCCATTAGCACTTAAGCTTTTATCATAAAAAAGTACTCGACCTAAGGTAGCACCTTCATTGGTTATTGGGTTATCATTTGGTGTATTATCTAACCCATTAATAGATGTTGGCAAAGGTTGTCCAGGCACATCATTAGTAAAATGACTTGGTAAACTTAAATTTACATAATTGAATGGTTCATCTGGAATATTAATAATATTATTTTCAATCGGATTGTAGTTTACATCATTACTACAAGAAACTAATCCAAAAGTTAGAATTAATATAAAAAGATTAAAAGTTGGCTTAATCATAATTAAATAGGTTGAAGTTTTTTTTAAGACTTAAAAGTTTACTTAAGGTTTAATTTAAAGTAAAATTGATTGACCTTTCAAGAATTGTCAACACGTTTATGAATGATATCGTCCAAAAGCGAAGTTAGCCTTTTTTAAGCATAAAATCAATACGTAGTTCTAAGTATCGTTAATGGTTTACCATCATGGTAATATCGTTTCCATCTAGCGTTTTATAACGCTTCATCAAATCGGCAGTCATACAAGAGTGTATTGGCAATACATAAATCAGGTCACCAATGGTATAGTCATTAATTAAAGTTGGTGGTACAACCACTACACCATGTTCTTGTGATAAGGCTTTAACATACATGTTTGGGATTTGGTCATTCCAGCCATTATTAGTTTTTTTAGCCACTACACCAAAAATGGTTTTGCCTTGGTGTTCAATCCTATCTTTAGAAAAATGTATGCCTCCACCGTAAATTACCAGTTCGTTTCTGTCTTTATGTATTGATACAATAGGGCAAGCCATAGCCACTGCAATATCGTTATAGCTGCAGTCTCCAATTTGCACTTGCATTACATCATAAAAAACAAAGTTTCCAGGTCGTAGTTCGTCTAGGTCTTCAAAATTTTCAGCCACACTACAACTTGGTGTGTCTCCATAAGAGGCAATAAGTTCAGGAAATTGTGATTTGTATTTGTTCTTCACACTTACAATAGTTGCTTTTGCTTGGTCGTGTACTTGTTGTATTTCAGCTTTGCTTCGACATTTATAGGTTTGTCCAGCATGACCCAGAAAGCCTATAAAATGTAGCTTGCCATAATGTTTGGTAGCTTCAAGAATAGTATCAATGGTTTCTGTGTTGTTTGGCAGTAAACCTGTTCTGCCATTGCCAATATTCAGTTTAATTAAAAAATTAACTGAATATTTTAAGTGTTTCATTAAAAACTGAGCAGTCGCTATAGATTCAACCAAAACATTCAAGGTGATGTTTTCAGCCAAACGGTTTATGGTATCTATCTCTAAAATATTTACAGGAAAAGCTACAGTAATATCGTTCCATTCTTCAGCAAAATAGGTAGCCATATCTAACGAAGACACTGTTATTTTAGTAATACTAAGCTCTTTAAACCATCTGCCAATTTCCAGCGATTGATGTGTTTTAAAATGTGGTCGCAGTACAAGGTTGTGTTTTTTTGCTTTGTTTGCCATAAATGCAATGTTGGCTTTGCATTTGGCTTCGTCCAAAATTAGGGTTGGTTTTGTAATCATTTTACTTTTCTTTAAGTGAATATAACGATTATTTCTATTTTTGCTCACATGCAAAATACGCTTCAACAATACATTCCAGAACCAGCAGTTCCAAAAGTTTTAGAGCTTTTGGCTCACGATCATTTGGTAATAAAAGTTAAAAATGAGCGTAAAACAAGACATGGTGATTATAAACGGTTGCCAAATGGGAAGCATCAAATTACAGTAAACTCAAATTTAAATCTCTACCGATTTTTAATTACTTTAATTCATGAGATTGCACATTTTGAGGCTTACAAAGAATATGGTCGTTTTATAAAACCTCATGGTATTGAATGGAAAAGAACGTTTCAGAGATTAATGTTGCCTTTTTTAAATCCGCAGGTTTTTCCAAACGAGTTATTGCCATTATTGGCAAAGCATTTTAAAAATCCAAAAGCGTCCAGCGATACAGATGCATCGCTTGCGCTAGCCTTAAAACAATTTGACGAAGTCAACGATAAAACTTTTGTATTCGAAATACCTTTGGGCAAAAGTTTTAAGTTATATAATGGTAAGATTTTTATAAAAGGCGAACAGCGTAGAAAACGATTTGAGTGTGTTGAGGTAAAGTCAGGAAAGTTGTATCTTTTCAATCCAAATGCTGAGGTGGAATTGCTTTAGAAATTTCATTCCCATTTGTCACACTAAGTGTAGTAGAAGTGAAATGGGAATCTTTAGAAAGTATTTATATATTTATTAAGATTTCCGTTGTTACGGAAATAAAACAAATTTTAATGAACAAAAATTATTATGCCATTTTAATGGCTGGAGGAGTAGGATCAAGGTTTTGGCCAGTAAGTACACAAAGTTTTCCTAAGCAGTTTCACGATATGTTGGGAACAGGTGAAACTCTTATTCAAAAAACCTTTAGCAGACTCAGTAATTTTATACCTAAAGAGAATATTTTTATTCTTACTAATGAGCGTTATAACGATTTGGTGTTAGAGCAATTGCCTGAAGTTACTCAGCGTCAAGTGGTTTTAGAGCCAGCGATGCGAAATACAGCACCTTGTATTTTATATGCTGCTTTAAAAATTCAGAAAGAAAATAAAGATGCTGTAATGATTGTGGCACCAAGTGACCATTGGATTGAAGATGAAAACGCATTTACAGAAAATGTAAAATTAGCTTTTGATTTTTGTTCAACAAACGATGCCTTAATGACCTTAGGCATCACACCAACGTTTCCAAATACAGGTTATGGTTATATAGAGTTTGATAAAACAAATAATCAGAACATTAAAGGCGTTAATCAGTTTAGGGAAAAACCAGATTATGACACTGCAAAAGAGTTTATTGCTAAGGGAAATTTTCTTTGGAATGCAGGTATTTTTATGTGGAGTGTAAAAAGTGTGGTCGAAGCATTTAAAAACAATCAACCAGAATTATATCAATTATTTGAGCAAGGTATTGATGTTTACAACAGCGATTTTGAAGACGATTTTATAAGAGATAATTATGGCAAAGCAGAAAATATTTCGGTAGATTATGCCATAATGGAAAAAAGCGAAAATGTATATGTGTTACCAGCAACTTTTGATTGGAACGACCTTGGAACTTGGGGAAGTTTATATGACAAACTCGATAAAGACTCTGAAAACAATGCCGTAGTAAACGCAAAATTATTGGCAAAAAAGGCTTCAGGAAATATGGTTAGAGCCAAAAAAGATAAAATTGTAGTAATTGAAGGGTTGAATGATTATATCATTGTGGATAAAGATGAAGTTTTGCTTATCTTTCCGAAAGCAAAAGAGCAAGACATTAAAAAAGTGCTTCAAAAAGTAAAAGATAAATTTGGGAAATCCTATGGATAATCAAGAAAGTAAGTTCAATTTTTCAGAAGAAGAAAGCAAAACTCAAGAAACCATCATAGAAGAGCAAAAGGAAGCTATGATGAAAGATGCCAAAGGGCTTGCAAGCAGTTTTAAGCAATTTTTAAATGGTGTTTTTGGGTTTAGACAAGATACCGAAAGAGATGCAACTATAGAAGCTATAAAGTCTGATATTCCTTTTAAAGGAGCAACAGCTTGGATTTTAATTTGCTCCATTATGGTGGCTTCGGTTGGTCTCAATGCCAATTCAACAGCAGTTGTAATTGGTGCCATGCTTATTTCGCCATTAATGGGTCCAATTTTAGGAGTTGGCTTATCTATAGCAATCAACGATATCGATACGCTTCGCAAGTCGCTTATCAATCTTGCAGTGATGATTGTGCTGAGTTTGCTTACTGCTTTTTTGTTTTTTTGGTTGTTTCCGCTTAGCGAAGATACTTCTGAATTATTAGGTAGAACGCGTCCTGATATTCGCGATGTACTTATTGCCTTTTTTGGTGGTTTGGCACTTATAATTGCACGAACAAAAAAAGGTACGATAGCGTCAGTTATTTTTGGAGTTGCCATTGCTACTGCCTTAATGCCACCACTTTGTACTGCAGGATATGGACTTGCAAAAGGAAATTGGAGCTATTTTGGTGGAGCTATGTATCTCTTTAGCATCAACACAGTATTTATTGCTTTAGCCACATTTTTAGTCCTAAAATTATTGCGCTTTCCGATGCTTCGTTATGCCAATTCGGCAAAAAGAAGAAGGATAGCAAATTTTGCTGCTATGTTAGCTGTTGTTGCTATGGTTCCAGCAGGATGGACGTTTTATAACGTTTGGCAAGAAAGTAAGCTGGAAAACGATTACAAACAATTTATCTCAAAAGAAGTAGAATCTAACGAGTCCCTTTGGCTGCAACGCGAAAAATTGGATACAAATAATAAAACCATAACCTTATTTTTTAATGGCGAAATAGCTCAAGCCACAGAAACAGATTTAAGGAACGAACTAAATAAGTACACTAATATTAAAGAATTTGATTTAGTTATCAATGGCAATAAAAATGTGAGTGCAGAACGTTTAATGGATTTATACGACAAAGCATTGGTTAACGTTGAAAAAAGAGACAGTCTTTTATTTATAAAGCAGAAGGAGTTGGATAGCATCAATGCATTTTATGCTAAAAAAGGAAATCTTTTAGATGCTAATAACTTTAGTTTGCTTGCTAAAGATGCTAAAATTAAGTTTACAGACCTTCAGTATTTTGGGTATGCTAAAATGCTTGAATCTTCAGATTTTCGTAAAATAGACACTGTTGCTGTTGCCAATGTAAGATGGAATACTACTTTAACAGATAGTATTATAGCATTGAGAGAACAAGAACTAAATGACTGGCTTAAAAAAGAGTTAAATATTGAAAAGTTAGTTATTAAAAGAAACTAATTATTGGTTTTCTTCCAAATACATTTTTCGTACTTTTTTGAATAAGTTTGAAGAGTAAACAAAATCAGTTACAACTTCATTGTCTGTTTTAAAGATGGTGTCTTTTGAACCTTCCCAAGCTTTAAGTCCATCTTTTAAAAAGACTATTTTTTCGCCAATTTCCATGACAGAGTTCATGTCGTGCGAGTTAATGACTGTTACTATTTGATATTCTTCTGTAATTTCTTGTATCAAATTATCAATAACAATAGCTGTTTTTGGGTCTAAACCAGAGTTTGGCTCGTCACAAAACAAATACTTAGGATTGTTTACAATGGCTCTTGCAATGGCAACACGTTTTTGCATACCACCAGAAGCTTCACTTGGCATTTTATGATGTGCATCGGCAAGGTTTACACGTTTTAGTACCACATTAACACGATCTTGCATTTCACTTTTACTCATCTTAGTGAACATACGTAATGGAAACATAACGTTCTCGGCAATGGTCATAGAATCAAAAAGAGCACTGCCTTGAAAAACCATTCCTATTTGTGAGCGTAAATTTCTTTTTTCGTCTTCAGAAAGCTTAGAAAAAATGTTTCCATCATAAGAAATAGAACCAGATTCATAACTAAACAAACCTAAAAGACATTTTAAAAATACCGTTTTTCCAGAGCCACTTTGCCCAATGATTAAATTGGTTTTTCCTTTATCAAAAGTAGTGCTAATGCCTTTTAAGACATGAGCATCACCAAACGATTTATGTAAATCTTCAACTACAATCATTATCCTAAAAGCATGTCTGTTAATATATAATTTAAGAGTATGATTACCACAGCAGTCCAAACAAACGAAGTGGTACTTGCTTTTCCTACCTCCAATGCTCCACCTTTCATATAGTAACCATGAAAAGAAGGGATTGTTGCCAACACAAAGGCAAAAATAAAGGTCTTTATAAACGAATATGTCATGTGAAACGAATCAAAATCCGTTTGCAAACCTAAAATGTAATCATCCAAAGTGGTATAACCACCAAGCACACAAGCTGCCATTCCTCCTAAAATACCCAAAAACATCCCAATAGCTATGGCAAAAGGATAAAGCATTAGAGCCACTGCTTTGGGAAAAACGAGGTAGTTTAAACTGTTTATTCCCATAACTTCAAGAGCATCAATTTGTTCTGTAACTCTCATAGTTCCTATGCTTGAAGTAATAAAAGAACCAACTTTTCCTGCCATAATGATGGAGGTGAAAGTAGGAGCAAACTCTAAAATAACCGATTGCCTTGTTGCAAATCCAACAAGATATTTTGGTATTAAAGGGTTGCTTATGTTTAATGCGGTTTGAATGGTAATAACACCACCAACAAAAAACGAAATAAAAGCAACAATGCCTAAAGAACCTATGATAAGGTCGTCAATATCTTTTAAAATAAGATGTTTCATTACAGACCATTTGGTTGGCTTACGAAACATTTCCTTAATCATTAAAAAATAAAGCCCAATATTATGAAGGTATGTCATGCTAATTTTAGTTACCGCTAAAGTAAAAAAATATAACGGTTACCATAAAATTTATTGGAAAAGAATAGTAACATTTGGTACAATTAATGATTAAATCACAACAAACCATTATTTAATGGTAATTTAAGAATTGCAAGTGCTAAAATTCTTATTTTTGAAAATCATTTATTTAAAACGCAACATGAAGTACGTATTTAGTTTTTTTGCAATTGTTTTCTTAACAAATCTTTCATTTAGTCAAGATAATTCAAACAGACCAAAATTGGTTGTTGGTATTGTTGTTGACCAAATGCGATATGATTATTTAACTCGTTTTGAAAACCGTTTTGGAGAAGGAGGTTTTAAACGAATGATGAATGAAGGCTTTAATTGCAAAAACAATCATTTTAACTATGTGCCAACTTATACAGGACCAGGACACGCGTCAATATATACTGGAACAACTCCAAAATATCATGGCATCATCTCAAACAATTGGTACGATAAAGAGCAAAAAGAAACAGTGTATTGTGCTGGAGATAATTCTGTAGCATCTGTTGGTACTAACGATTATGCTGGGCAAATGTCACCTCATAGAATGAAAACTACAAGCTTTGCAGACGAAAACAGGTTATTTACCCAAATGAGAGGAAAAACCATTGGGATTTCTTTAAAAGATAGAGGAGCTATTCTGCCTGCAGGGCACACTGCTAATGCAGCCTACTGGTTTCATGGTAAAAGTGAAGGCAGTTTTATTACAAGCACTCATTATATGACCGAATTGCCTAATTGGGTAAAGCAATACAACAAAAGTGATAATGTGTCAAAATACATGAAAGTTTGGAACTCTTTATATAATATTGGTACTTATGTTGAGAGTGGAGACGATATTAATGATTTTGAAGGCGGTTTTAAAGGCAAAGAAACTGCATCTTTTCCTTACGATTTAAAGACTTTAAGCACTGAAAATGGTGGTTTTGATATTTTAAGAACTACGCCTTATGGCAATAGCATTGTTACTGATTTTGCCATAGCTGCCATTGATGGCGAAAATTTAGGAGAGGATAATATAACAGATGTTTTGGCTATAAGCTATTCAAGTACAGATTATGTTGGGCACAATTTTGGAGTAAATTCTAAAGAAGTACAAGATACTTATTTAAGATTGGATCAAGATTTAGAAAGACTATTTAATGTTCTTGATGCTAAGGTTGGAAAAGGAGAGTATACAGTGTTTTTAACTGCAGATCATGGAGCTGTCCATGTACCATCATATTTACAAAGCTTGAAAATTCCAGCAGGTTATGTTAACTCAAACCTTGAAAAGCAAATGTTTAACGATTTTATGTTAGACACTTATAAATCGGCAGAGTTAATTGAAAATGTTAGTAACAATCAGATTTTTTTAAATCATGAAAAGCTAAAAGAACTAAAGCTTAATCTAAGTGATGTGCAAAATGCCATTGTAAACGAAATAATTAAATATGAATCTGTAGACAAAGCGTATTCTGGTTCTGTATTCACTTCTGCAAATTTTAATACTGGTGTCGAAGAGCTTTTACAAAATGGATTTAACCAAAAACGATCAGGCGATGTTGTTTACGTAAATAATCCAGCCACAATTTCGTATAGCAGAACAGGTTCAACACATGGTTCAGGTTTTAATTATGATACACACATTCCATTGTTGTTTTTTGGAAAAGGTATCAATAAAGGAAGTACTTACCAAAAAACTAGAATTGTAGATATTGCACCAACTATGTCTGCATTGTTAGGTATTAGTTTTCCTAACGGAAATACTGGAACTCCTATTAAAGAAGTGCTAAAAAATTAAGAATTTAAAGAGCCGTTAATACTGTCTATATACTCTAATAGTTCTTCTTGACCAATTCCTTTTGATGATGAAGTAATAAAGTGCTGTGGCATTTCTTCCCAAGTTTCGAGCATTATATTTTTATATGCTTCAACATGGTTTTCTATGGCTTTAGGTTTTAATTTATCAGCTTTTGTAAATATGATACAAAATGGGATGCTATTTTCACCTAACCACTCCATAAAGTTCAAATCAATTTGTTGTGGCTCATGTCTAATATCAACAAGAACAAAAGCACAAACCAATTGTTCTCTTTTTTTAAAATATTCGGTAATAAACTTCTGAAACGTATTTTTTTCTGATTTTGAAACTTTTGCGTAACCATAACCAGGCAAATCAACCAAATACCAATTACTGTTGATGATAAAATGATTGATAAGTTGTGTTTTTCCAGGTTTTCCTGAAGTTTTTGCCAAGCTTTTTCTGTTGGTAAGCATGTTGATTAATGACGATTTTCCAACATTACTTCTTCCAATAAAAGCGTATTCTGGAATATGGTTTTTAGGACATTTGTCAACGTCTTGATTGCTTACAACAAATTCGGCAGATTTTATTTGCATATTTATTTCTCTTGAAAAAGGGAATCTTTTTTTTAGATGAAAATTTAACTTAAAAACCTCTTTCCAATAACCATTTATGTAAAATGGCATTGAATTCATCAGGATGTTCCATCATTGCGGCATGACCACATTTATCAATCCAAAATAAATCTGAATCTGGTAAAAGTTCATGAAACTCTTCTGCTACATTTGGAGGGGTTACATTATCGTTTTTTCCCCAAATCACACAAGTAGGTGTGTGCATTTTTGGCAAGTCCTTAGCCATATTATGTCTGATAGCACTTTTAGCGATTGCTAAAGTTTTAATCAACTTGTTTCTGTCGTTTACAGTTTTATAAACTTCGTCTACAATTTCTTTAGTAGCTACTGTTGGATCATAAAAAACATCTTGGGCTTTTTTCTTGATTACTTCGTAGTCGCTTCTTTTGGTATAACCGCTTCCCATTGCACTTTCATAAAGACCAGAGCTTCCAGTTATAACAAGAGCTTTAACTTTTCCATGATACATTTTGGTGTGGTACAAACCAATATGACCACCTAAAGAATTCCCTAATAAAATAACTTCGTCATAGCCTTTAAACTCTATAAAATCATGCAAATATTTTGCAAAACTTTTAACATTGGTTTTAAGCAAGGACATCGTATAAATAGGCAATTCGGGAATCACAACTTTATAACCATTTTTACTAAAAAAACTGGTTACTGCATCAAAATTACTTAAACCTCCCATAAGGCCATGCAGCACAATAATCGGCGTTCCTTTTCCTACTTCAATGTAACTGTAATTCTTTTCTTTTTTTAATCTATGAGCCATTAATAGTTGATGATTCTGGTCAAAGGCAAATCTACACAAATTTATTTAACATAAAGAATGGCTATTAACAAAAAACCCAATCATTTGTTAATTAAAAATAGCACGATAAAATTTCGTTACAGGTACAGTTTCAGAATAAATGCCAATAAATTTTTAGCGATATAATGTGCTTTTTATAGAAATTTATTAACAAAGTGGTAAATTGTGGTAAATTGTGGTAAAATTTTTTTAGATTTGAAACCTATATATCAAAACCAGAATACCTTGAATTCATTAATAGGAACATACGAATGTAAAGCAGATACCAAGGGTAGGCTTATGTTTCCGTCTGCTTTAAAGAAGCAGTTGGCTCCTGTGATGCAAAATGGTTTTGTATTAAAACGTGCAGTATTTCAGCCTTGTTTGGAGCTATATCCTATGAATGAATGGGAAAGTTTGATGCAAAAAGTGAACAAACTCAATCGTTTTAAAAAGAAGAACAATGACTTTATTAGGCGATTTACAGCAGGAGTAAAAGTTGTGGAGCTGGATGCTTCTGGTAGATTGTTAATACCAAAAGACCTTATTGCTTTTGCAGGAATTTCTAAAGAATTAGTTGTTTCTTCTGCAGTTAACATCATTGAGATTTGGGATAAAGACAACTACGAAAAAGCAATTGATGATGCAGCTATAGATTTTGCAGATTTAGCTGAAGACGTAATGGGACAAGATGATGACAATGCAGCAATATCATAACCCAGTTTTATTAAAGGAAACTGTAGATGGTTTAAATATTATTGAAAATGGCACTTACGTTGATGTCACTTTTGGAGGTGGAGGCCATAGCAAGGAAATATTAAAAAGACTTGGTAAAGATGGACGATTAATAGCATTTGATCAAGATCAAGACGCTCTTTTAAATAGAATTGATGATAGCAGATTTACGCTAATAAATGAAAATTTCAGGTACGTAAAACGTTTCCTGAAATTTCATGGCGTAATGTCAATTGACGGTATTCTTGCTGATTTTGGTGTGTCTTCACACCAATTTGACATTCCAGAGAGAGGTTTTTCAACTCGGTTTGAATCTAACCTTGATATGAGAATGAATCAGCAAGAACAACTGTCGGCGTTTCATGTCGTTAATGAGTATGCCGAAGAGCAGTTAAGACAAGTGTTTTGGCAATATGGAGAGCTAAGAAATGCACCTGCTTTAGCTAGAACAATTGTTACAGAGCGCAAAGCGAATCCAATAATTACATCTGATCAACTTAAAAATATTTTAAAAAAATATTTACCACCAAAAAAGGAAAACAAAATTTTGGCCCAAATCTACCAAGCTATCCGAATAGAGGTTAATCAGGAAATTGAAGCTTTAAAAGAGTTTTTATTACAAACACCTGAATTACTCAAAAAAGGAGGTCGTTTGAGTCTTATTTCCTATCACTCGCTTGAGGATAGATTAGTAAAAAGATTTATAAGAAGTGGCATGTTTGAAGGAGAACCAGAAAAAGATGTGTTTGGTAATGTAAGTGTTCCACTAAAAAAAATTGGAAATCTCATTGTACCAAGCAAGGAAGAAATTCAGTTAAATAATAGAGCGCGAAGCGCAAAATTGAGAATAGCTGAAAAACTATAAAAGTGAAAAAAAATATTTATAGCGTTTTAAGAGGAACTTTTTTAATCAGTGACGATTCATTTAAGAATTGGAGATTAATACTGTTTTTATCTGCACTTGCTGTAATTATGATTGCAAGTTCACATAGTGCAGATAGAAAAGTATACGAAATAGCAAGTCTAAAAGAAGAAGTAAAAGAATTAAGATCAGCTTTTGTTGAAGGTAGGAAAACATTAATGGAGCTTAAAAAAGAATCTTCAATACGAAGAAAGCTGTCAGATAAAGGGTTAGCACCATCTGAAGTGCCACCAAAAAAGATAAAAGTAACATCTAAAAATTAAAGTTCAGTCTTGGCAGTAAACGAGAAGAACATATTAAACCGATTGTATTTTGTAGCTGGATGTATGTTTATCTTTGCTATTCTTGTTGTGGTTAAATTGGTTAATATTCAATTCATTCATGGCAATGAATACAGAGATTTAGCAGAGCAACGAACCATACAAAATGTTGTCATTCCTGCAAATAGAGGTAATGTTTACTCTGCTGGAGGCAACTTATTAGCAACATCAGTGCCTAAATATGATATTCGCTTTGATGCTATTACACCTTCTGCTAAGAATTTTGAAACATACATTAAACCACTTTCAGATTCATTAGCAAAATTTCATGGTAAAACTTCTAGCTATTTTGAAAAAGAACTGCGAAAAGCAAGAGCAAATAAAAACAGATATTTTTTGCTTGGTAGAAATCTTGGTTATTCAAATTACTTAAGAATTAGAAATTTTCCATTGCTTAAAATGGGAGCTTTTAAAGGAGGCTTAATAGTTGAGCAGAAAACAAAAAGAGAACATCCAATGGGTGAAATTGCCCAACGTGCTATAGGTTATGAACGTTTTGATGAAAATGGAAATGTAACAAGAGCAGGAATTGATGGCGCCTTTGGAGAGCAGTATTTGCGAGGTACAGATGGAAGACGGTTAAAGCAAAGAATAGGAAAAGGGCAATGGAAACCAATTGAAGATTACAACCAAATAGAACCAAAAGACGGTTATGATTTGTACACAACCATAGACGTTAACATTCAGGATATTGCGCATCATGCTTTGTTAGAACAATTGGAAAAATACAAAGCAGACCATGGTACTGTGGTTGTAATGGAAACCAAAACAGGAGAAATTAAAGCTATTTCAAACCTTGGTAGAAACCAAGAAGGAAAATACTACGAACGACTTAATTATGCTGTAGGCGAATCTCACGAACCTGGTTCAACCTTTAAATTAATGGCTTTGGCTGTAGCTTTAGAAGATAAGGTTATAGATACATCTACTGTTGTCGATACCGAAAATGGAATTTTAACTTTTTATGGAAAAAAAGTAAGAGATTCAAAACATGGAGGCTACGGTAAGATAACTGTAGCCAAAGCATTTGAAGTGTCTTCAAACACAGGAATTGTTAGAGCAATTCATAATAGTTATACTGATAATCCTAAAAAGTTTGTAGATGGTTTATACAGAATGAACCTTCAAAATACTTTGAATTTACCAATTATTGGCGAAGGCAAGCCTATTATTCCAGACCCAAGAATAAAAAACGGACTTTGGAGTGGTATTACTCTAGAGTGGATGGCATATGGTTATAATGTAAAACTAACTCCATTGCAATCCTTAACTTTTTATAATGCCATAGCCAACGATGGTGAGATGGTCAGACCTAGATTTTTAAGAGAAGTAAAGGAGTTTGGTAATACCATAGAAGTTTTTGAAAAAGATGTGATTAATAAACAAATATGCTCAAAAGAAACTGTGACCAAGCTGCAAAAACTTTTGGCAAATGTTGTAAAAAAGAAACACGGAACAGGAAACGGTTTATACGCTGAAAATTTTTCGATGGCAGGAAAAACAGGAACAGCTCAAACCGAATACTGGATGTCAGATTGGGATGAAAAAAAACGCTATATCTCATCTTTTACAGGATATTTTCCAGCCGAAAATCCTAAGTATTCTTGTATTGTGGTAATTCATAAACCTGATATAAGTGTTGGTTATTATGGTGCAGATGTGTCTGGTCCTGTATTCAAAAAAATTGCACAAAAAATATTTACTGATACACCAATCATTGATGAAATCAAAGATTTAGAAACTCAAGATCTTGCAACTAAAACTGATTACGATAACTATTTCAATACAGCTCAAAAGTACAAAACCATTATGCCAGATTTAAACGGAATGCCAGCAATGGATGCTATTGCTTTATTGGAAAACATTGGTATGAAAGTAAAAATCATTGGAAGTGGAAAAGTAAAAAAACAATCTGTAGCAAAAGGAACAAAGCTGAGTTCTAAACAAACTATTGTACTAGAATTATCATGATAGAACTAAAAAACATATTGTATAAAGTAACACTTGAAGCTGTAGTAGGCAGCACAAGTGTAGCTGTTAATGCAATTCAGTTTGATTCTAGAAAAATTCAAAACAATGATGTTTTTGTTGCTATAAAAGGACAAGTTGCAGATGGTCATAAGTTTGTAGATGTTGCTATCAAAAATGGTGCAACTGCAATAATAGTAGAGCAGCTTCCTGAGAAACTTGAAAATGGAATTACTTACATACAAGTTGAAAATTCCAATAGTGCTTTAGCTATTATGGCTTCAAATTATTATGGTTCGCCTTCAGAAAACTTAAAATTGGTTGGTGTTACTGGAACCAATGGTAAGACTACTATAGCGACTTTACTGTATACGTTATTTAAAAAAGCTGGTTATAAAGTTGGGTTGCTTTCAACAGTTAAAATTTTGGTTGATGATATAGAGTATAAAGCAACCCATACAACACCTGATTCTCTTACTGTAAATAAGTATTTAAGTGAAATGAATGATCATGGTGTTGAGTTTTGTTTTATGGAAGTGAGTTCTCATGGTATTCATCAGAAACGAACTGAAGGATTACATTTTGCAGGAGGAATTTTCACTAATTTATCACATGATCATTTAGACTATCATGAAACATTTTCTGAGTATCGTGATGTAAAAAAAGCATTTTTTGACGAGTTGCCTCGTACAGCATTCTCTCTTGTAAATGTTGATGATAAGAACGGTTTGTTTATGCTTCAAAACACAGCATCAAAAAAATACACTTATGCACTAAAAACGTATGCCGATTACAGAGCGCAAATTTTAGAAAATCAACTAAACGGCTTACTTCTTAAAATTAATGACAATGAAGTTTGGTCAAAGCTTATTGGAAATTTCAATGCCTATAACGTATTAGCTATTTATGGAGCGGCCGATTTGTTAGGTTTAGAAAGTGTAGAAATACTGAGGCTTTTGAGTGAATTAGAAAGTGTAAGCGGAAGGTTTCAATACCTAATTGCTAACGATATTACAGCAATTGTTGATTATGCACATACGCCAGATGCGCTTAAAAATGTATTGGAAACCATCAACACCATTCGTACACAAAACGAAAATTTAATTACGGTAGTTGGTTGTGGTGGAGATAGAGATAAAACTAAGCGACCAAAAATGGCAAATATCGCTTCAGCATTAAGTACTAAAGTAATTTTTACAAGTGATAATCCACGTTCAGAAAAACCTGAACAGATTATTGAAGATATGGAAGCTGGAGTAGAGCCACAACATTTTAAAAAAACATTATCAATAGTAGATAGAAAACAAGCTATAAAAACAGCATGTCAATTAGCGAAGCCTAACGATATCATTTTAGTAGCTGGAAAAGGTCATGAAACGTACCAGGAAATTAATGGTAAACGTATTGATTTTGATGACTATAAAATATTAGAAGAATTTTTAAAACAATTACAAAAATAGTATGCTCTATTATTTATTTGAATATTTAGAAAAACAATTCCAATTTCCAGGAGCTTCCTTATTTGGGTTCATCACTTTTAGGGCTGCAGTTGCTATTATTTTGTCATTGCTTATTTCTACTATTTATGGTAAACGCATTATTAAATTCTTACAAAAAAAGCAAGTTGGAGAGACAGTTAGAGATCTTGGGTTAGAAGGTCAGGCTGAAAAAGCTGGAACACCAACAATGGGTGGAATAATTATTATTCTAGCAACTTTAATTCCAGTAATCTTATTAGCTAAACTTGAGAATATTTACATCATTTTGCTTTTAATTACTACCATTTGGATGGGAATTATTGGGTTTATAGATGATTACATTAAAAAATTCAAACAAAATAAAGAAGGCTTAAAAGGGAGGTTTAAAGTATTAGGTCAAGTCGGATTGGGAATTATTGTTGGTGCCACCTTATATTTTAACGATGATGTAACTATAAAAGAAAAATTGCCTATTAAGCAGCAACAAGAGTTATTGGCAGAAAACCCAAATATTGCTCCAGCAAAGCTATTTGAGGATGAAATAAAATCTACAAAAACAACTATTCCTTTTGTTAAAGGAAATGAATTTGATTACTCAAGTTTGATTACTTGGATTAGTCCAGATTTAAAAAAATATTCATGGATTATCTTTATTCTGATAGCTATTTTTATAATAACAGCGGTTTCTAATGGAGCTAACCTTACAGATGGTATTGATGGTCTTGCAGCAGGAACTTCAGCAATTATAGTGCTCACTTTAGGAATTTTCGCTTGGGTTTCAGGTAACATTATCTTTTCAGATTATCTCAATATCATGTATATACCTCGTGTAGAGGAAATCACAATTTACATCGCGGCGTTTGTTGGTGCACTTATAGGATTTTTATGGTATAACACTTATCCAGCCCAAGTGTTTATGGGAGATACAGGAAGTTTAACTATTGGTGGAATCATTGCTGTAATTGCAATTGCTGTAAGGAAAGAGTGGCTTATTCCTGTATTGTGTGGCATTTTCCTTGCTGAAAATTTATCTGTAGTCATGCAAGTGAGCTACTTTAAATATACACGAAAAAAGTATGGTGAAGGACGACGAATTTTTAAGATGTCGCCATTGCATCATCATTTTCAAAAATCAGGATATCACGAAAGCAAAATTGTAACACGATTTTGGATTATTGGTATTCTGTTGGCAATCATTTCAATCGTCACATTGAAAATTAGATAGATGAAGAGATTGGTCATTCTTGGTGGAGGAGAGAGTGGAGTAGGAACAGCGCTTTTAGGAAAATTAAAAAACTATGAAGTGTTTGTTTCTGATAAAGGTGAAATAAAGAAAAAATATAAAGACGTTCTTATACATAATGAGATTGAATGGGAAGAAAAACAGCATTCTTTAAATAAAATACTAAATGCAGATGTTGTGGTAAAAAGCCCTGGAATACCTGATAAAGTTGATGTAGTAAAACAACTCAATTCAAAAGGGATTCCTGTGATTTCTGAAATTGAATTTGCTTCACAATATACCAATGCAAATATCATTGGAATTACAGGAAGCAATGGTAAAACAACAACAACCATGTTAACAAATCATATTTTAAAGCAGGCTGGTTTAAATGTTGGAATGGCAGGAAATATTGGTGACAGTTTTGCAAAACAGGTAGCTGAAACCAATGTTGAATATTACGTTTTGGAGTTGAGCAGTTTTCAGTTGGATGGCATTGTAAACTTCAAACCAGAAATAGCTGTTATTACCAATATCACACCAGACCATTTAGATAGATATGACTATAAGTTTGAAAATTATATAGCATCAAAATTCAGAATTACGATGAATCAAACCAAAGATGATTATCTGATTTATGATGCTGATGATGAAGTTATAGAAGCTTATTTAAAACAACATTCAATTCAATCAACATTATTGCCTTTTTCATTAACACAGAAATTGGATCAAGGAACTTTTTTAGAAGAAAAAAACATAATAATAAACATTGATAATAGCCAAATAATTATGCCAACAGCAAATTTAGCACTAGAGGGAAAACACAATATTAAAAATGCGATGGCAGCTTCAACTGTCGCGCAACTACTGCGTATTAGGAAAAACACAATTCGTGAAAGTCTTGAAAATTTTCAAGGTGCAGAGCATCGTTTAGAACAAGTGCTTCGTATAAACAAAGTACAGTATATAAACGATTCAAAAGCAACCAACGTTAATGCCACGTATTATGCTTTAGAAAGCATGGAGGCACCAACGGTTTGGATTGTTGGAGGACAAGATAAAGGGAATGATTACGAATCTTTATTTCCTTTTGTAAACAAAAATGTAAAAGCCATTATTTGTCTTGGAGTAGATAACAAAAAGTTATTTGAAAACTTTGGAAATATGGTAGACATTATTGTTGAAACTCAGTTTATGAGCGAGGCAGTAAAAATTGCATATAAAATTGCTGAAGCTGGAGATAATGTGCTTTTGTCGCCAGCATGTGCAAGTTTTGATTTGTTTGAAAACTACGAAGACAGAGGCAGACAATTTAAAGAGGCAGTAAGAAACTTATAAAAGAGAAGTGCAAACACTATTCAGTAACATAAAAGGAGATCGATTAATTTGGGCCATAGCTGCACTATTGGCCATATTCTCGTTTTTGCCTGTTTATAGTGCTGCAAGTAACTTAGCTTATGTAAGTGGAGATGGAGATACTTTCAATTATTTTGTGAAACATTTTCTTCATTTGTTCTTAGGTTTTGCTATTATTTATGGAGTTCATAAAATACCATACAGATACTTTAGAGGGCTTTCAATGATTATGATTCCTGTTGTATTAGTCTTATTGGCTGTTACTATGTTGCAACCAGATGTTGCTGAAAGCGCTACAAACGCTAAGCGTTGGATTAGAGTGCCATTGGTTGGTTTTACGTTTCAACCATCAACATTGGCTTCTGTAGTTTTAATGGTTTATGTAGCTCGTTATTTGTCTAAAATTCAAGATAAAAATGTAACTTTTAAAGAAACCATCTTGCCTTTATGGATGCCAGTTTTCTTTGTTTTGGTTCTGATTCTTCCTGCAAATTTTTCAACAACTGCCATCATTTTTACAATGGTTATTGTGCTTACATTTTTAGGAGGATACCCTTTGCGTTATTTAGCTATTATTGTTGGTTCAGGATTGGTTGTATTGGCATTGTTTATTCTTACTGCAAAAGCATTTCCAGAAGCAATGCCAAATCGTGTTGATACATGGATGAGCCGAATAGAAAATTTCTCAAATGGTGAAGATACAGAAGCAGATTATCAAATAGAGAAAGCAAAAATAGCAATAGCTTCTGGTGGCATTCAAGGTGTTGGTCCAGGAAAGAGTATTCAGAAAAACTTCTTGCCTCAATCATCATCAGATTTCATTTTTGCCATCATAATTGAAGAATATGGTTTAGCTGGAGGACTTTTTTTATTAGTACTGTATTTATGGTTACTGTTTAGAATTGTGATAGTGTCTCAAAAAGCTGATACGGTTTTTGGTAAACTTTTGGTGGTTGGTGTAGGCTTGCCAATTGTATTTCAAGCTTTGATAAATATGGCTGTTGCAGTCGAATTATTCCCAGTTACAGGACAAACATTACCACTTATAAGTAGTGGAGGAACATCGATATGGATGACTTGTCTGGCTATTGGAATCATTCTTAGTGTAAGCGCTAAACGTGAAGAAATAAAAATGCAAGAAGATTATGAAGATAATCCACTTGAAATATTAAGTGAAACGATTTGATAATTGAAAGAAACAAAACAACATAGAATTATTTTATCTGGAGGAGGAACAGGAGGTCATATTTATCCAGCGATTTCCATTGCCAATGAATTAAAAAGACGTTTTCCAAATTCTGAGTTTTTGTTTGTAGGTGCAAAAAATAAAATGGAAATGGAAAAGGTGCCACAAGCAGGTTACAAAATTGAGGGCTTATGGATTTCTGGAATACAAAGAAAGCTAACCCTAAAAAACTTGTCGTTTCCTTTTAAGTTAATTGTTAGTTTGCTGAGGTCTCGTAAAATCCTAAAACAATTTAAACCAGATGTAGCCATAGGTACTGGAGGTTTTGCTAGTGGACCATTATTGCAAGTTGCGACATCAAAAGGAATACCTAGTTTAATCCAGGAGCAAAACTCATATCCAGGGATAACTAATAGATTTTTAGGAAAAAAAGCAAATAAAATTTGTGTGGCTTATGATGGTCTTGAGCGATTTTTTCCTAAAGAGAAAATTATTAAAACAGGAAATCCAGTGAGACAGGATTTACTCAGTTTAGAAGATAAATCAATTGAAGCAAAAGATTTTTTTCAACTAAAACACAACAAAATTACATTGCTTGTTCTGGGTGGTAGTTTGGGTGCCAAGCGCATTAATGAGCTGATTGTGAAAAAACTTGATTTTTTCCAAGAACAAAACGTTCAAATTATTTGGCAGTGTGGTAAGCTATATTATCAAGATTATAAAATATATAATGATGTTAAAGACATTCAAGTTCATGCTTTTTTAAATAGGATGGATATGGCTTATGCAGCGTCAGATATAATTATATCAAGGGCAGGAGCAGGTTCTGTTTCAGAATTATGCATTGTAGGTAAACCTGTGATTTTTATTCCTTCCCCAAATGTTGCAGAAGATCATCAAACAAAAAATGCAAATGCTATAGTTGAAAAAGATGGAGCTATTTTAATAAAGGAAGATGACTTAGATGTTGATTTTGAAAATAAGTTTTCCCTTTTAAACAGTTCAAAAGAAAAGCAAGACATATTAAGTAAGAATATTAAAAAATTGGCCTTAGTCAATGCTACAAAAGACATTGTAGATGAGGTTGAAAAATTATTAGGAACTTGAATTTAAACCAAATACATAACGTTTATTTTATTGGCATTGGTGGCATAGGTATGAGTGCACTTGCTCGTTACTTTATGGCTGCTAATAAAAATGTAGCTGGTTATGATAAAACTCAAACAGAAATCACTGATGCCTTAGAGGCTTTAGGAGCAGATATTCATTTTAATGATAACTTAAATGATGTTTCTAAGCAATTTTTTAGTATTCATGAAACTTTGGTAATCTATACACCTGCAATACCAAAAAACCATAGCGAGTTAAACTACTTTTTAAACAATAGATTTAAAGTGTTAAAAAGGTCTGAAATACTTGGTTTAATAACTCAAAACACAATTTGCTTGGCTGTGGCAGGAACGCATGGTAAGACAACCACAACAAGTATTTTGGGACATCTATTAAATGAATGTAATGTTGAAATGACAGCGTTTTTAGGTGGAATTTCAGAAAATTACGACTCTAACTTAATTCAAAACGGTGAAAAAGTGACAGTTGTTGAAGCAGATGAATTTGATCGCTCGTTTTTAACTCTGTCTCCAGATTATGCTTGTATTACTTCAATGGATGCAGATCATCTTGATATTTATGGAAGTGCAGAAATTCTCAAGGACTCTTTTAAAGCATTTAGTGAGAAATTAAAGCCTAATGGAAAGTTGTTTGTTAAAAAAGGGCTGCCTTTAGATGGTATCACTTATGCTATTGAAGAAGATGCAGATTATATAGCCAAAAACATAAAAATAGTAAATGGAACTTATGTGTTTGACGTGCAAACACCTAATCAAAATATTCAAAATTTAAAATTTAACCTACCTGGTAGACACAATTTGTCGAATGCATTAATAGCGCTGGCAATGGCTGTAGAATTTGGTTGCTCTCCAATCAGACTTGCCAGCGCATTAGCATCTTACAAAGGTGTCAAACGAAGATTTACCTATCAAATTAAAACTGATGAATTGGTTTTTATTGATGACTATGCGCATCATCCAGAAGAAATCAATGCAGTACATCAAGCTGTTAGGGAAATGTATACAAATCAGAAAGTATTGGTCATTTTTCAGCCACATTTATTTAGTAGAACCAAAGATTTTGCAGATGAATTTGCGTCTAGTTTAGAAAAGTTTGATAGCATTTTGTTATTAGAAATTTATCCAGCAAGAGAATTGCCAATTCAAGGTGTAAACTCTCAGTGGTTACTAGATAAAATTAACAATCCAAGTAAAAAACTTATTGCTAAATCTGAAATTGTAAAAGAGATTCAAAAAAGTGATATAAAAGTTATTGTCACTATTGGAGCTGGTGATATTGGTGCCGAAGTAAAACGTATAAAAGAAAGTTTAAGCATTGCGAGTTAATTGGAATTACATAAAAGGGTTTCTACTGCTAGTGATAGTAGGATTTTTGTTTGCTTTTTCCTCAAGCAGAAATCAGTCTAGAAAAATATCTGAACTTGAGGTTAAATTTTTAGGCGATAACAATCTATTTGTAACACATGAAACGGTTAATAAATTGTTAATACAAAATGGCAAAAATGTTACGAATGTGCCTAAAGAAATTTTAGATTTGAATGGTCTAGAAAACGCCCTCAAATCAAACGCCATGATTAAAACCGCAGAAGTATATCTTGCTGTTAATGGTAAGGTTCGAGCCGATGTTATACAACGCAAACCCATTGCAAGGGTAAGCTCAAATACATCATATTATATTGATGATGAGGGTAAATATATGCCTTTGTCAACAAATTATACAGCACATGTTCCAATTGTAACTGGGTCTGTAGAGAAGAATAATTTGGCAAATGTTTACACAATTGCTGACAAAATTTATAATGATGAGTTTTTGAAGACACATATCGTAGAAATTCATCAAAACCAAAATCACACTTTGAGCCTAAAAACAAGAGTTTATGATTTTGAAATAGAATTAGGAGATTTAAGTGATTTAGATAAAAAGATAAATAACCTAAAGGCATTTTATCAAAAAGCAAAAAAAGACAAAACGCTAAGTAGTTATAAAAAAGTGAATTTGCAGTTTAACAATCAAGTTGTATGCACAAAAAAGTAAACCATGGAAGGCAATAAAATTTCAGTTGGATTAGATATCGGAACCACAAAAATTGTGGCAATGGTTGGACGAAAGAATAACTATGGTAAATTAGAAATTCTTGGTATTGGTAAGGCCAAAAGCCTTGGTGTGCATCGTGGTGTAGTTAATAATATTACCCAAACCATTCAATCTATTCAGCAAGCGGTTCACGAAGCTGAAGCTGCTTCAGGTGTAAAAATTGAAGAAGTAACTGTTGGAATAGCTGGACAGCACATTAGAAGTTTACAACATAGCGATTATATTACTAGAGCAAATTCTGAATTGGTTATTGATGAAGATGATATTGATCGATTAATCAACCAAGTACATAAATTGGTAATGCTTCCAGGTGAAGAAATTATTCACGTACTTCCTCAAGAGTATAAAGTTGATGGTCAAGCCGAAATTAAGGAACCAATTGGAATGTATGGAGGACGTTTAGAAGCTAATTTCCATGTCGTAGTAGGCCAAGTTTCATCGATTAGAAACATAGGACGTTGCGTAAAAAGCGCAGGATTGGAGCTTGAAGGTATTACGTTGGAACCTTTAGCTTCAGCTAATGCAGTGCTTAGTCAAGATGAAAAAGATGCAGGAGTTGCTTTAATTGATATAGGAGGTGGAACAACTGACTTGGCCATTTTTAGAGATGGCATCATTCGTCATACTGCTGTTATTCCTTTTGGAGGAAATGTGATTACAGAGGATATTAAAGAAGGCTGTTCAATCATTGAAAAACAAGCCGAACTTTTAAAAATAAAATTTGGGTCTGCTTGGCCAGGAGAAAATAAAGATAACGAAATCGTATCTATTCCTGGACTTCGCGGTAGAGAACCCAAAGAAATAACCCTCAAAAATTTATCAAAAATCATTCATGCTCGTGTTGTTGAAATCATCGAACAAGTTTATGTTGAGATTAAAAACTATGGTCACGAGGAACAAAAAAAGAAACTAATTGCAGGAATAGTACTTACAGGTGGAGGAAGTCAATTGAATCATTTAAAACAATTGGTGGAGTACATCACAGGAATGGATACTAGAATTGGCTATCCAAACGAGCACCTTGCAGGAGATAGTGATGATGAAGTAACAAGCCCATTGTATGCCACAGCTGTTGGTTTGGTTATGGATGGCTTAAAACGTCAAGAAAAGCGTAAACAAGAAGCAGTAGCTCAAAAAGCTTATGAAGAGGCTATTGTTTCTGATGATGTAACTGAAGACGAAGTTATTGAAAAACCAGTGAAAGAGCGTAAAACGTTTTTAGATAAGCTTACGGAAAGAGTCAAAGATTTTTTAGATAACGCAGAGTAAATAAAAAAATAAAATATTAATTACTAATCCAGTAAAAACTAATTATATGAGTAGCAACAAAGATTTTGGAATCACATTCGATTTGCCAAAAAACCAATCCAACGTCATCAAAGTTATTGGTGTTGGAGGAGGAGGTAGCAATGCCATTAATCACATGTTCCAGCAAGGAATTAAAGGCGTTGACTTTGTAATCTGCAATACAGATGCACAAGCACTACAAAATAGTGGTGTGCCTAATAAAATTCAACTTGGTGTTAATTTAACCGAAGGACTTGGAGCAGGTGCCAATCCTGAAGTCGGAGAACAAGCTGCCAAAGAAAGCATGGAAGAAATAAGACGCATGTTAGATACCAACACTAAAATGGTATTTATAACTGCTGGAATGGGAGGAGGAACTGGAACAGGTGCTGCTCCAGTAATCGCTAAAATTGCTAAAGAAATGGATATTCTTACCGTAGGAATTGTAACCATGCCATTTCAATTTGAAGGTAAAATCAGGATTGCTCAAGCTCAAAAAGGTATCGAAAATTTACGCGCTCATGTAGATTCTTTAGTAGTAATTAACAACAACAAACTACGTGAAGTTTATGGTAACCTTGGTTTTAAAGCTGGATTCTCTAAAGCTGATGAAGTATTGTCAACAGCTTCAAGAGGTATTGCTGAGGTTATTACACATCACTATACCCAAAATATCGATTTACGTGATGCAAAAACAGTATTAAGTAATAGTGGTACTGCAATAATGGGATCTTCAACTGCATCTGGAACCAATCGTGCAACTGAAGCTATTATGAAAGCTTTAGATTCACCATTATTAAATGATAATAAAATTACTGGAGCTAAAAACGTATTGTTGCTTATCGTTTCTGGAGCTCAAGAAATTACCATTGATGAAATAGGCGAAATTAATGACCATATTCAAAACGAAGCTGGTCATGGAGCTAATATTATCATGGGAGTTGGCGAGGACGAATCGTTACAAGAATCTATTTCTGTAACCATAATTGCTACTGGATTTAATGTAGACCAACAAGATGAAATTTCTAATACAGAAGTAAAAAAAGTAGTGCATTCTTTAGAAGACCATCAAACAGAACAGGAAGTTTTAAAAGATAGAGACCCTGTTATTATTAGACCAGACATCATTTTGGAGAATAAAGACGAAAAAATAGTTCACAGTCTTGAAATTGATGAGGAAGAAGCGCAGATAATGCCAGAAATGGACCTTATTCCAACTACAGAACTATTAAGAAACATGAATGTGATTTATGACGAGGTTTTGGCAAATACACTTGAGGATGATTTTATTATTAATGAAGTAAAACCAAAAGTAGAAGAACCAGAAGAAGTGCAAGAAGAACAAATCATGCTCACTTTCGATTTGCCTTTATCAAACAAGCCAACTGCAAATGAGATAAAAACTGATAAGCAAGACAATAAAGTGTTGTTTAGTTTAGACGAAAATGAAGAAGTAAAAGAAATGCCTGTAAACGATTACATTGAGCTTATTACTGTCACTGAAGCCAATGAAGAAGGTGAAAAACGCTATGCTCTTGATGATTATATCACAGTAGAATCTTCAATAAATCAAACAAAAAAGCAAAAAGAGGTTATTGTAAAGATAGAAGAAGACATAGTTTTTGAAAAGAAAGTGGTTGAAAAGAAGGAAGTAGAAACTGAAACTGAAGAACTCGACCCAATGAACAGTCCAATCTCCGAAATTTTAAAGGAAAGAGCAGATGAGAGACGAAGAAAAATGAAAGAGTTCAACTATAAGTTCAATAATTCAAAAATTGATGATTATGAAAAAGTGCCTGCTTATAAAAGACAAGGTGTAAACTTAGAGCAAGCACAGCATTCATCAGAAACCAATACATCTCGTTTATCACTCGGAACAGATGATAACGAAGATTTACAAATACGAAGTAACAATTCTTTTTTACACGACAACGTAGATTAATAGCAAGTCAAGTTTTTGTGGCACAACTTCGTACCCAACCCGAAAAATTCTAAACTATTTTTCGGGTTTTTTTTATGTTTTGAGTTTTTATAGACTCAATAGAAACTCCTTACTTTTTCATATCTTCGCAGTTCTACAAAAATCAAAAGAAATGAGTTTACAGCAAGATGTTATGGCAGCTATAAAAACTGCCATGAAAGAAAAAAATCAAACGGCATTAACAGCATTAAGAGCAATAAAATCGGCAATATTGTTGGCTCAAACAGAGTCTGGCGCTTCAGGTGAGTTGTCAGAAGAACAAGAGCTAAAACTATTGCAAAAATTAGTAAAACAGCGTAAAGACAGTGCAGCTATTTATTTAGAACAAAATAGAAAAGATTTGGCGCAACCTGAAATAGATGAAGCTGAAGTGATAAATCAGTTCTTACCTGAAGCTTTAAGTGAAGAAGAGATTGAAAAAGTAGTAGAAAAGACTATTGAGAAACTGGGAGCAGAAGGCATGAAAGATATGGGAAAAGTAATGGGAGTAGTTAGCAAAGAATTAGCTGGACAAGCTGATGGTAAAACTATCTCTAATATAGTTAGAGCTAAGTTGTCTTAATCAAATTTTAATGTCGCCTTGAGCGCAGTCGAAAGGTCATTATATTAAAAAAGAGATTCCTGTTTTCTCAGGAATTAGAGGCCTCGTAGTTCAACTGGATAGAATATCAGATTTCGGCTCTGAGGGTTGGAGGTTCGAATCCTCTCGAGGTCACGAATAAACATTTTAAAAAGAAAAAACGCCAAGCTTGCTTGAGCGTTTTTTTGTTTGAAATGTTTTCAAAGCGGAGCTTTGAGGAAAGACGACTAGCAGGAGTCACTCCTATTTTCAAACGTTTTGTTCGCCAAAACTTTAGTGAAGGCGAAGAGCTTTGAGGAAAGGCCAACGAAGTGAGTCACTCCTCTCGAACTAACTATTATATACACATATTAACATTTTATTTAGAATTTTTTATTTAGTTTTGAGATATGAGTAGTGCTAAATCTTCCAAAAAGTTAAAAAGCATCTTGCTTCTCTTAGTCTTTGCAATGTTAAAGATTGGAGTAGCACACTCACTTTCTCATGCTTTTTCAAATGACGATGTTAAGCATTGTGAACAGTGCTTATTAATTGTCGATTCGAATAAAACTAAACCTTTTGATGGATTTTCCTATTCGTATTCAAGTGATATATTAGATGTAGAGGTATTACCAAAACCTTTTGTTTTACCTTATAAAAATCCTCTATTCAGAGAACACCACAACTTTTTCTTTCATAACAAGCCTCCACCAATTTTGTAATTTTGATGGCTTATTTTTTTAATGAATTTCATCCATTACAAGTGATGCCTTTCATTATTGCTGTTTGGTGTTTAAATTTTTCAATCAATTGTAGATCAACATAAAAGCTTGATAAAGCTTTATTAAGTCATCTTTTAATCAAATTAATTTTAGCATATAACAACTGTACTCCATTTGGAATATAGAAGTGCTTATATCTATTAACCGTATATCAATAAATTTAAAACAAGATGATAAAAACAAATAATCTCACAAAATCCTATAATGACTTTATAGCATTAGATGCTCTAAATCTAAAAGTTAAACAAGGAGAAATTTACTGTCTGTTAGGTGCTAATGGTGCAGGAAAAACAACCACAATAAACCTTCTTTTAGGTTTTATTAAGCCAACTTCGGGAAATGCATTTATTAATGATATTGATGTTGCAAAACATTCTAAAAAAACAAAGGAGTATTTGGCTTATATACCAGAAAACTTAATGTTATATCCAAGTCTCAACGCAATTGAGAATTTGGATTATTTCTCTGGGATAGCCGATAAAAATTTTACTACTAATCAATTAAAATCTTATCTGGAAGAGGCTGGATTGCAATCAGATGCTTTTAACAAGCGTGTTTCAACATATTCCAAAGGAATGAGACAAAAAGTAGGTATTGCAATTGCATTAGCAAAGGAAGCCAAAGTTTTGTTGCTGGACGAACCTACTTCAGGTCTTGACCCAAAAGCTAGTAACGAATTTGGACTACTACTTCAAAAACTCAAGGATAAAGGTGTGGCAACCTTAATGGCTACTCACGACATATTCAGAGCCAAAGAAGTTGCTACCACTATTGGTATAATGAAAGATGGTAAGCTTAAACAACAATGGTCTGTTAATGATATTTCGCTATCTGATTTAGAGGAAAAGTATTTAGAAACCATGTCCTATAATACTGTTGAGCTATGATACTTAAAACTTTTAAAAAAGAAAGCAAAGAACTATTTAGGGATGGTCGCATTAAAATTGCATTTATTCTTGTTGTCGTCTTAGCAATTGCTGCTGTAATTATTAGTTCGTTAAACTATAAGAAAATTAACGAAGAGTACTCAGTAGCCAAAGATTCTGAAAGAGAGATTTGGGACAGTCAAGGAGAGAAAAATCCACACTCTGCAGCTCACTATGGTACTTATGCATTTAAGCCTAAATATCCATTAGCACTAATTGATCAAGGTGTAGATAAGTACACCGGAACTTCAATCTTTTTAGAGGCTCATAAACGAAATGATTCACAGTTTGACGAGGCTTCTGACGAAACTGGATTAGCAAGATTTGGAAATTTAACACCTGATTTTATACTGCTTTTTATAATTCCATTACTCATCATACTTATTGCTTACAATATCCTCACAAAAGAGAAGGAAATGGGAACTATTACATTACTTAATAGTCAAGGTGCCAATAGCTTTAAGCTTATTTTAGGAAAATGGCTAGCTATATTTTTACCCTTGTTTGTATTGGTTTTTATTTTATTTATTGTTGCTGGTATTATATTATCTACACTTCAAGATTTTGGAGTTTTTAGTTGGTCTTCATTAATTACTCTATTTCTAACTTATGTAGTTTATTATGCCATTTTTATCAATTTGATATTGATTATTTCTAGCTTGGTAAAGAAATCAGGAATTTCTTTAGTGCTTTCATTAAGTGTTTGGATTTTGGTGTGTCTAGTGTTACCAAAAACAGCTAGTAATTTTGCCGAATATAAATATCCTTATCCAACAAAACAGGAGTTTGCAGCAAACATTGTTAAGGAAAAAAAAGAAGGTTTGGATGGTCACAATCCTTGGAATGAAGCGGCTAAAATTCTTGAGAAGCAAGTTTTAGAAGAATATGGAGTGGATAGTTTGAGTCAGTTGCCTTTTAATTATGATGGCTACAGAATGCAAAAAGGAGAAGAGCATGAAGCCGAAATCTATTTTAAACATTACAAACAACTCAAAAATCAATACTATAACCAAACTAAGGTATACAGACAATTGGCTTCTATTTCACCTTTTTTGCCTGCACGATTTTTAAGTATGTCTATAGCCAATACAGATTATACAACGCATTGGGACTTTGCCGATGCTGCTGAAAACTACAGAATTAATACACAGAAATTTCTTAATGATCATTTTGCTGAAAATTCAGAATATGGTGATTGGTCATGGCGAGCTGATGCCAATTTTTGGAAACAATTACCAAAATTTAACTACCAACCTCCTTCACTTTCAGAAACTCTAAAAAGCAATAAAGGCAACATATTATTATTAATGTGTTGGCTGTTTTGTACGTTCATAATACTGTTTTTCACTACTAAATCACTTAAAAATGTTAAAATATAATATTAAATACGAATGGTTACTTCTTATAAGAAATAAATGGGTACAAGTTTTAACCATTTTGCTTTTAATCTTGTTTGGTTTTGCGGTTTATAATGGACAAAATAAGGTTAAAAAAAGAAAGGATAATATTGCTAATGTACTTCTTGAGCAAAAGGAAAAGGATAATGAGGCATTGAAGATTTTAGACTCAATTGAAAAAGGGCTTGATGTGGTACCATCTAATAAGCGCCTAACAACGCCAATTGTTGTGGGAAACATACGTCCGAGAACTGTAAATATGCCATCTAAACCTACAGCTTTTGTTTCAACGGGACAATCCGATTTATTTGCTCATTATGTGCAACCAACGGTTACTGGTGATGATTCTTCTTTAAATTTTAAAGAAATGACAAGTCCTGTGCAGTTATTGTTTGGAAGTTTTGACTTGGCTTTTGTAATTGTTTATCTTTTACCTCTCATAATTATTGCTTTTTCATTCAATATTTTGGCATCAGAAAGAGAAAGTGGTTCTTTAAAATTGCTTGCTTCTCAACCTATTAGTATTAGAGTTTGGGTTTTGCAAAAGTTAGGATTAAGATTTTTATGGTTGTTTCTAACTATTGTTGTCACACTTACCATTGTATTCATTGTTTTTAATTTCGATTTTAAGACAAGCACAATGTCTTTAATAGAGCTTCTAACTATAATTATAGCATATTCTTTATTTTGGTTTGTATTGGCATTTGCAACGAATATATGGATTAAAAGTTCTGCTAAAAACGCCATTACTTTATTAGGGTTTTGGATTTTGTTTGTATTACTTTCTCCATCAATAATTAATCAAATAAACAACGCTTTACATCCTGTGCCTTCAAGAACTTTAATGCTTAATGAAATACGAACTCTTAAAGCTGAAGCTGCCAAAAAACAAGATGAGATTTTAGATAACTTTTTAAGAGACCATCCAGAATATGCTATTAATGATAGTACACAAACTATAGGTTTTTATCATAGATATATGGCTGCAAAACAGTTAGTGGAAGACCAATTAGAGCCTTTAACATCTCAGTTTGAATCACAGATTGAAAATCAACACAAATTTGTAAGTACATCAAGTTGGTTTTCTCCAGCATTGATAGTTCAAAATTCATTTAACCAGATTGCAGGAACTTCAACAAAAGATTATCAAGATTTTAAAAACCAGAGTTTAGCATTTTCAAAGGAATGGAGAGATTACTTTATTCCTTTGTTATACAATAATTCTGTTTTTACAAAAAGTGATTATCAGAATCTCCCAAAGTTTGAGTTTAGCTATGAAACCTCAAATACATATACTAAAACTTTAGGATTGTTGATTTTAAGTGGTTTAATATTATTGGTTGTATTGATTCCGAAACCAAATAAGCATAAAGTTGAATTAATAAGTTAAATTATGAGGGCACTATATACAGTACTAATTTCATTAATTATCTTTTCAATTAATGCTCAAGAAAAAAAAGCTGATAATTTCCCTCCACCTGAAAACCCTATAGAGATAAAAGCAACCAAAACTAGTGGTAAAATATTGATTGATGGGAAGCTAGACGAACCAGATTGGGACAGCTCATATCTCGTTACCGATTTTTTTAAAGTTGAGCCAGTACAAGGTGGTAACATTAAAAACAAAACAGAAGTTAGAGTTCTTTACGATGACAAAAACCTTTATATAGGAGTTTTTGCAAAAGATTCTCTCGGAAAAAAAGGAGTCAGAATTCAAGATTTACGACGAGATTTTAACACTAGTGAAAATGATGTTTTTGGTGTACAAATTGATGCTCAAAACACAAAGCAATATGCTGTTTCGTTTCAAACAACACCTCATGGCAATCAATTAGATTTACAAAGTTTTAATGACAGGAACACAGACACAGATTGGAATGCACTATGGAGTGTAAGAACAGAAAGAACTGATAATGGGTATTATGCTGAGTTTGCTATTCCCTTTAAGTCTATTCGATATGATAAGCCTATAGATGGGGAACCAGTTTCATGGGGAATAACTTTTTACAGGCTTGCTAGAAGAGATTTTGAAAAAACTGTTTTTCCAGCTATACCTCAGTCGTTTTCAGAAAATAGAATGATATACTCAGCCAAATTAACAGGTCTTGAGCTACCACCTCCATCTGCTAACATTAGAGTAGAACCTTATGCACTTTATCAATATGATGAAAACAAGGCTGGAAATACTATAACTGATAAGACAAATGAACCCAAAGTAGGTGGAGATATTAAATGGGTTATAAATCCAAAAACAGTTATTGATGTAACTGTTAATACCGATTTTGCACAAGCAGATGTTGATAGAGCAGTAAACAATCTAGAACGCTTTAATATTTTCTTCCCAGAACGTCGCCAGTTTTTTCTTGAAAATTCTGGTATTTGGGCTGGAAGCGATAATAATCAAGTAAAACCATTTTTTAGTAGAACTATTGGATTGGATAATACATTTAATGCTCAGCCAGCTCCATTGGATTATGGAACAAGATTTACAAGTCGAGATGATAAACGAACCATTGGAGTATTAGCTGTTAGACAAGGAGATACAGACGAAGCTGGTGGTAGTATTTTTGGTGTGGCGAGGTATACTCAAAATTATGGTAAGGAAAACAATGTAGGTGCAATGGTTACCTATAGAAATGACGATGGCTTTAATGAAATGAATATTGATAGTAAGAATAATACAACCATAACAATTGATGGGTTTGTGCGTCCCAAGAGCGAAGTTAGTATTTCATATTTAATATCAACATCTATTGATAGCGAGGATAATAGTTTGGGTTATGCAGGTAGAATTTTTGCAGGTTCACGAACCAATGATTATTATATGGGTTACGTCAATTCATTCGTTAGTAATAATTATTCTCCAGATATGGGATTTGTATTTCAGAAGGATATAATGTACCATAGTCCTGGTGGTTATGCAATTTTAAGACCAAAAAAGTTGCCTTTTATTCGTCGTTGGGATCCAGGAGCTTTCTTTAATTATTACCACGATTTAACTGACTTTGGAAATTTTCAACAAGCAAGTATTTATATTTTTCCAATATATACATGGTTCAAGGACAATAGTTTTTTTGAAGCTTCTATGACACCAACTTGGCAGAATATTAATTTTAATTTTTCTCCATTAGGTATAGATATAGAACAAAAAAACTATAGATATACCAGATACTTTGTTAGATATTACACAGATCAATCAAAAAAACTGTCGGCTGATGTAAGCTATGATTTTGGTAATTTCTATAATGGATCAAGACAGACAATATACACAAGGTTGAGGTATGCGCCCTTGCCAAATGTTTCTTTTACAGCAAGCTATGAGCATAATAATATTGAAGATCTTGGGCTACTTAATGAAAACTTGGATACCGATTTGTATTCTGCAAATTTAAGACTTGCTTTAAACCCAAGATTGCAGTTTAACAGTTTTTATCAGTTTAATAGCTTAGATGAGCAAGGACGTTGGAACTTGCGTTTTAGTTGGGAATATCAGCCTTTGTCATTTATTTATTTAGTATTTAATGATACTCAAACAGATGTTTTTAATCCCATGCAACACACACGACAGTTTATAAGTAAAATAACCTTTTTAAAACAGTTTTAGAATTTAACAAAATAGTGTTAACTATAATTTAAAAGACTTTCAACCTTGAAAGTCTTTTTTTTTTAGTCTAAAGCTCTTTTTGTAACATATAAACGCCAGCCAAAAATAGCCATTTGCAGTTTTGTGGCTTTATTTAAATCCAAACGTTTTTTGGTGAAACTTGGTAGTATAGCTTTATTGATTTTTGCCAATATTTTGAAAAACTGTTTTTTCATAAATATTTCCCTTGTAAATGGAAACCTCTTTGTTTATACTATTGCAAAAGTAGCAAAACTTATTTTAGAAATAAGCTTTGCTGCCTTACAGGATAATGACGATAATGAGATCTACAACATTTACAATAAATTTTACAAGTGCAATCATAAATTCAATTTTTTTGGTTGATGAAATGGTTTAAATTTTAAATTGAATTTTGAATATAGATTTTTGTTAATGTTGTAACCAAACAAATCCTTAAGAAATAATAAAATTTAATACAATATTGTAAGTAAAAAAATAATTAATATTATAAAATAAAACATAGTGTCTTGATATAAGTTTTAAAATGTAATTATTATTTAGTGTTATGATTTTAATTTATAATAATTAAAGGGTGTTTTTTGACTCTGTTTTTAATTTCAAGGGAAAAAAATCTTAAAAAACAACGATTTTTAGCCTTTTCATCTTTTTTGAAGATATTCTAACAAAAAAAAAGACTTCATTATGAAGCCTCTTTTTAACCAACCTAACCTTAAATGAAAAGGTTAATCTTTTTTCTTTTTTGTAGTAACTACAATGACACCATTCTTACCTTTGTCACCATATAACTTGGTTGCTGCTTCTCCTTTTAAAACATTTACAGATTCTATATTATCTGTATCTAAATTGTCTATGTCTTTTTTATTAACTTCCTTTTCGTCAATAATAAATAATACGTCTTCATTATTTCCAGAAATAAAAATTTTGCCATCACCTTTCCCAATGGTTTGTACAGCTATAGTATCGCCATTGTCATCCGTCCATAATGATTTTCCAGTTGATGATTTTATAATGACATTTTCGTCATTATCATCAGTCCATAATGTACTTCCTGAAGATTTTATGATGACTTTTCCGTCGTCGTCATTATGAAAAAACACATTGCCATCTTTGTTTTTTGAACCAATAACAACATTTCCTTTTAGTTTAAAAACATTTCCATCAGATGATAGTGTGTCAGTTTTTATGATGTCATACGTTTCTCCCTTTTTTCCTTTGAACTCAATAACTTTTCCATCTTCATCATCTGAAATTACAAAAGTGTTTTTGCCATTGTTGGCCTTTTTTAATTCGTGTACTTTACCACCACTTTTAATAATTATTTTATCATCATCTTCAATAACTTCATGGTCTTTAACATGATCTTTGTCTATGCTATAAACAAAAGCATTGCTACCTTTTCCACCTCTTTTAAATGTTACAGCACCATCTTTGTGTCTGTACATAAAATCTTCTCCATGTATTAAGCCATCTGAATTGCTAATTGAAATAGAATTATCTTTTGCGGTATACGTAATTTTTACGGTTTTAATTGCTGAGTCATTATCAATAGAGAAATTAGCGTTAGCGCTTTTTGATTTGGCATCAATTTTTAATGCTGTAATTTCGTTATTACTATTGCGCTTTACACCTTTAATTTTTAATGTAACACCATGAGATTGAAGTTTGGTTATTACATCATCAAGCTGAGCATCAGTAAAAGTGCTTTCAATAAAATAAGTAACAATATCTTGTTTTGTGGTTTCTTTTGTTGCTGGAGTATCTTTATTAGTTACAATTTTAGAAGCCATAGTATTGCTAATTGTTGTGCTTGCCTCTGCATGAGTAGACTCAAACTGATTGAGGTCTAAAACTTTGCTGTTTGCTTTTTTAACTGCTTCTTTATTAATGTAAACTTCTTTTGTGTTAAAACTCATTAGAAATACAGCTAAAGCTGGTAAGACTAATAAGAATTTTAATTGATTTAGGTTGTTTGATCTGTTTTTGTGTAACATAACGATTCGTTTTTTGATTAATGAATTGTAAAAATTATTGGTTACAGCCAATTGGTAATTGGGAACACTGGTTTTTAATAATAAATGCTGATAACTTTTTTTGCAATTAGTAGTAGCTTGAGCGTTTTTATCTGCAATGAACTCCAAATTTTGTCGCAAATCTTTTTTATAAAGCCATATAAATGGGTTAAACCAAAGTAAGATGCTAGTTAGTTCAACCATTAAAATATCAATTGAATGCAATTGTTGCGCATGCACTTTTTCATGAGTGATAATTTGTTCTAATTCTTTATCGTTAAATAGTTTAGGGTTAAAGACTATCCAATTAAAAAATGAAAAAGGTGACAAAGTTTTTATTGTAATGACATATATATAGGAGGCAATACGTTGTTTGGTGCTGTTAATAATTAATATAACTAACGAGCTAAATTGAAACAAAAATCGCCCAAAGAAGACCAAAACACCTATTAGGTATGTATAAGTCAAAATAGTACTTAAACTGATTGAGTTGTCTACAATTAAAGGTTGTGCGTTGGTATCACTGATTGCAAAAGCACTATCAGAAATAATAGGTTCAACCTCAATATATTTTGGGATAACTATAAGTGGTAAAATAAAAGCAGTTGCTATACCAATTAATAGAAAGGTTCTGTTAGACTCAAAAAAGGTTTCACGATTTAAAAACAACTTGTAGCACGTATAAAACAAGATAAGAATGGCACTTACTTTAATTAAATATTCCATGATTATTTATTGTTTTCAATAAGGTTAATAATTTCTTTAAGTTCTTCAACACTTATTTTTTCTTCTTTAGCAAAAAAGGAAACCACATTTTTGTAAGAACTATTAAAGTAGTTGTCAATCGCTGAATTGAAAAAGCGTTTTCTGTAATCTTCTTTTTTTACAATTGGAAAATATTGATGTGTTTTGCCATAGGCTGTATAGCTTACATAGCCTTTATCTTCTAGGTTTCTAACAATGGTAGACAAGGTGTTATAGTGAGGTTTATCTTCGGTTATATCTGCAAGAATATCTTTTACAAAAGCTTTTTCAAGCTTCCACAAGATTTGCATGATTTCTTCTTCTTTGTTTGTAAGTTTTTGCATGGGAAAATAAATTTGAAATCAAATATAAACTATTTTTCTAGTTATACAACTGTAAATATAGTTATTTAACGAAAAATTTAGTTTTTATTGTGATATTTTAAGAAAACGGTTTTATTGATTTTATTAGAATGAATTCTTTTTATATTCGCAAAAAATAGATTTAATGAGCTTTGTTTTAGTAATCCTCGGATTTATTCTTCTTGTTATTGGAGGTGAGTTTTTGGTTAGATCGTCTGTGGCGCTTTCTTTTAAATTAAGTATCTCAAAGTTTGTTATAGGAATGACTGTTGTGTCTTTTGCAACGTCTGTTCCAGAGCTCTTGGTAAGCCTCAATGCTGCGCTTTCAGGTTCTCCTGCTATTGCTATAAATAATGTAGTAGGCTCCAACATTGCTAATATTGGTTTGGTTCTTGGTATTACAGCTATAGTTGGAAGTATTTCTGTTACTAAAACATTTTATAAGCTTAATTGGCCTGTTATGATGCTTTTTTCTTTAGTTCTGTGGTATTTTCTTTACAATGATAATAAGTTAACATTTGTTGAAGGCTTAATTCTATTTATTGGCCTAATAGCTTTTGTTTATGTATTGTTAAATCAAGGTAAAAAAGAAGTTTATGAAGATGAGGTAGACGATACCTTATCTGTTGTTTCATATTTTAAAATTTTCATGTGGCTTTCCATTGGTGCAGTAGCGCTTTATTTTGGTTCAGAATGGTTGGTTAAAGGAGCCATAGATTTGGCAACAATATTAGGAGTAAGCGAAGCTGTGATTTCTGTTTCTGTTATTGCTGTAGGTACAAGTGTGCCAGAATTGGCAGCTTCAGTAATAGCAGCTGCAAAAAAGGAAAAAGCGATTTCGTTAGGCAATTTAATTGGCTCAAATATTTTTAATATTGGTTCTGTTTTGGGTCTTACCTCAATGATTAAGACCATTCCTGTTACAGATAATCAAATACTAACTCGTGATATTTTTTGGATGATTGCCTTTGCTGCTATTTTAATTCCTCTTGTTTTAACTCCAAAAAAGCATGAAATAACTAGATCAAACGGATTTGTTCTTGTATTAATGTACGGAATTTTTATTTTTCTGGTCTTTGCCTCTTAATTTTATAGGTTGTTAACTGTTTTTTATCGAATTGTTTATAATTAGCCCTAAAATTTTTAGGGTTAAAATTATAAACACATACTTTTTTTATACATTTGCCCTTTAAATTTTCTAAATCAAATAAAATCAGTATGTCAACCTTAAGATTTCACGCCATTAAAGAAACGCTAAACCGCAAACCCATAAAAATTGTTGAAAACGAACGTCGTTCATCTATTTTTGGAAGCAATGTTTTTAACGAAGCCACAATGCGACAGTATTTAACCAAAGAAGCATATAATAGTGTTATGGATGCTATTGAAAACGGCTCTAAAATAGAAAGGTCTGTTGCAGATCATATATCAACTGGAATGAAAGAATGGGCAATTTCTAAAGGTGTTACTCATTACACACATTGGTTTCAACCTTTAACTGGAGCAACTGCTGAAAAGCATGATGCTTTTTTTGAAACAATTGGTAATGGTTTAGCTATTGAGAAATTTGGTGGTGGACAATTGGTACAGCAAGAACCAGATGCTTCTTCTTTTCCAAATGGAGGAATAAGAAACACATTCGAAGCTCGTGGTTATACAGCTTGGGATCCTACATCTCCTGCGTTTATTTACGAAACCACTTTGTGTATTCCTACTGTTTTTGTGGCTTACACAGGCGAGGCATTAGATTATAAAACACCTTTGCTAAGAGCATTACAGGCAGTTGATAATGCTGCTGTAGATGTTGCAAAGTACTTTGATAAAAATGTTAAGAAGGTAAATGCTTCTTTAGGTTGGGAACAAGAATATTTTTTGGTAGATAGCGCTTTAGTTGCTGCTCGCCCAGACATTACTTTAACTGGAAGAACTCTTTTAGGACATTCTCCAGCTAAAGGACAACAATTAGACGATCACTATTTTGGTACTATTCCAAATCGTGTTATGTCTTTTATGCGTGATCTTGAACACGAGTGTATGCTATTAGGAATTCCAGTAAAAACAAGACATAATGAAGTAGCTCCTAATCAATTTGAGTTGGCTCCAATTTATGACGAAGCCAATCTTGCCGTAGACCATAATTCATTATTAATGGATGTGATGGACAAAGTAGCAGAACGTCATAACTTTAAAGTATTATTTCATGAAAAGCCATTTGCAGGTGTAAATGGTTCAGGTAAACATAATAACTGGAGTTTAGGTACTAATACAGGAGTTAATTTGCTGAGTCCAGGAAAAACACCTATGAGTAATTTGCAGTTTTTAACCTTTTTTATCAATACAATAAAAGCTGTACATCAATATGAAGAATTGCTTAGAGCTTCCATTGCAAGTGCAAGTAATGATCATCGTTTAGGAGCAAACGAAGCACCACCTGCAATCATTTCGGTATTTATTGGAGAACAGCTAACGAAAGTATTAAATGACCTTGAAAGTGTAACAAAAGGTAAACTTTCACCAGAAGAAAAAACAGATTTAAAGCTAAATGTTGTTGGTAAAATCCCTGAAATTCTTTTAGATAATACAGATAGAAACAGAACGTCTCCTTTTGCCTTTACAGGCAACAAGTTTGAGTTTAGAGCTGTTGGGTCTTCTGCTAACTGTGCAAACCCAATGACAGTTTTAAACTCTATTGTTGCTAAACAATTAATTGATTTTAAAGCTGAAGTTGATGCATTAGTAAAGAAGAAAAATATGAAAAAGGATGATGCTATTTTTAATGTTTTAAGAGAGTATATTAAAATATCAAAAAGCATCCTTTTTGAAGGTAATGGTTATAGTGACGACTGGCAAAAAGAAGCAAAAAAACGTGGACTTAGTAATAACAAAACCACTCCTGAAGCTTTAAAAGCGAGAGTTGCAAAAAAGACGGTTAGTTTGTTTGAAGAATTAGGAGTAATGAATGAAGTTGAAATTGAGGCGCGTTATGAAATCGAAGTAGAAGAATACACGCTTCGTATTCAAATAGAAGGACGTGTTTTAGGAGATATTGCTAGAAACCATATTGTCCCTACTGCTGTAAGATATCAGAATATTTTAATCGAAAACGTAACAGGACTCAAAAACATCTATGGTGCAGACTTTAAAAAGTATGCTAAAGAGCAATTAGAATTAATACAAGAAATTTCGAGCCATATAGAAACCATAAATTCAGGTGTTACTAAAATGACTAATGAGCGTAAAAAAGCAAATGCAATTGAAAACTCTGAGAAAAAAGCAGAAGCTTATTGTAATAAAGTAAAGCCATTATTTGATGTAATTCGCTACAGTTGTGACAAACTTGAGTTGTTAATAGATGACGAGCTTTGGCCACTAACAAAGTATAGAGAATTGTTGTTTACCAAGTAGTATTTTATATATCAAGCCTCGAAAAATCGAGGCTTTTTTATAAATTATTTTATTATTTGTAGCTGTATTCTTTCTTTTTGTGTGCTATTCATCGATACTTTTTCATAAAAAAATAGGTATTTCAACTAATTATTTTCACAGCTTATCGAAAATGCATGGTAAAAATCTTAAGTAGACACTAAGGGTTTTATTTGTCATCTTTATTTTTTATAGATTTGTATTGCTATTAATCTATATTTTGTAAAAATGAAGAAGTTGCTGTTAAGTGTTGCTGCTCTTATGTTTGCGACCCTTTTATTTTCTCTTGGAGATTCTAATGATGATAAGAAAGAGATATCTAAAGAACATCCAGTAGCGGTTGTAAACGACATTGATTTGGCTTCTTAATGATGGTTTAAATCAATCCCAGCAATAAAATTTTGTAAAACCTTAAGTATTGTTTTTAATATAAAATACTTGAGGTTTTTTTATTGAATCAATTAAAATTCAATCAATTAGGTACTTTTTTTGTGAATTATTTTTTGTTCGAAGTTTTCATTTAGTATATTCGCAAGCCCTTAAATCTTATGTGAATGCAAGTTGCCTGCTTGATTAATAGCATAAGATTATGAGAAATTGTGCATTTCTAAAGATATTCCTATTATTTTTTACTTACTTTTTATTTAGTAATTCCTTTGCTCAAAACAAAGACAGTATTTCAGTCAAATCTCTAAAAATATCCAGTTTAGGTAACAAGTTAAGAGGTAAAAACGCCATTTCGCTTGGTGTTGGAACTTCTGTTATGAATGGAGATTTGGCAAACCCAATGTTCGAAATTTACAGTCATATTGGTTACAAGCGTTTTTTGGGTTCGGCAGTTGCAATAAATTTAGGCTACCATAAATTCAATTTAGCTTTTGAAGACATTTTTAATGAAGGTTTTATGTCTTTCGATCTGAATTTGGAGTGGTACATTTCACCTCATCAAACTTTTACACCTTTCATTTTTGCAGGAGCAGGCTACCATGCAACCAATTATTTTGAAACATCAGATACAAAAGTTCAAGGTGGTGTAGGATTAGAGTATTTAATGACCGAACGTCTTGGCGTTAAACTATTTGCAGACTATAATTATATGTTTAATGATGAGGTAGAAGGTTTGGTCTTTGGTCAATCAGATGATGTTTACTGGAGAATTGCAGTAGGACTAAACCTCTATTTTGGCAATTATTTGCCCAACAAACTTGCAAAAAAAGTCCCAACAGTAATTAACTCAAATCAATTGGCAGACGATTATTAATAATGAATTACATTCTGTACTTTTGCACACTATAATCAAGCAATACAAATGAGCAGTGAAATAAGCAAAAGATATTCACAACGTGGTGTTTCAGCCTCAAAAGAGGATGTGCATAATGCCATAAAGAATATTGACAAAGGACTGTTTCCAAAAGCATTCTGTAAAATTGTGCCTGACTATCTAACAAGCGATGAAGATTATTGCTTAATCATGCATGCTGATGGAGCTGGTACGAAGTCGTCTCTTGCCTACATGTATTGGAAAGAAACTGGAGATATTTCTGTTTGGAAAGGCATTGCTCAAGATGCTTTGATTATGAATATTGACGATCTTTTGTGTGTAGGAGCTACTGAAAATATTATGTTGTCTTCAACTATTGGAAGAAATAAAAACCTCATTCCTGGCGAAGTTATTTCTGCTATTATAAACGGAACTGAAGAACTTATTCAAGACTTAAAAGCCTTTGGTGTTACCATTCACTCTACTGGTGGAGAAACCGCAGATGTTGGTGATTTGGTACGAACCATAATTGTAGACTCGACTGTTACAGCAAGAATGAAACGCAAAGATGTTATAGATAATGCCAATATTAAAGCTGGAGATGTTATTGTTGGATTGGAAAGTTTTGGGCAAGCTTCTTATGAAAAAGAGTATAATGGAGGCATGGGAAGTAATGGTTTAACATCAGCACGTCACGATGTATTTCATAACTATTTAGCCACAAAATATCCTGAAAGTTACGATGCATCTGTTCCAAAAGAATTGGTATATTCTGGGCAAATGAAATTAACTGATGAGGTTAAAAATTCTCCAATAGATGCAGGTAAATTAGTGTTGTCTCCAACGAGAACTTATGCTCCGATAATAAAAAACATGCTTTCAAAATTTGATAGTAAAACGGTTCATGGAATGGTACATTGCAGTGGAGGAGCTCAAACAAAGATTCTTCATTTTATTGATAATCTTCACATTATTAAAGATAACATGTTTTCAATTCCTCCTTTATTCAAATTAATACAAGAACAATCAAAAACTGATTGGAAAGAAATGTATCAGGTGTTTAACTGTGGTCATCGTTTGGAAATTTATGTTGCTCCTGAAATCGCTGAAGAAATCATTTCAATTTCAAAATCCTTTAACGTAGATGCTCAAATAATTGGTCGAGTTGAAGCTAGTAATTCAAAAAAACTTACAATAAAAAGCCAATTTGGCGTTTTTAACTATTAAACCGCTTAAAATATATAATATGTTTTTTAAATGTTCAAGAAGGTATAGTGTTATCATTATGCTTTTAGTATCAGCTTTTTCATTTGCTAATAACATTCATTTAAATCCAAAATCCAACGACAGTACTAATATAGTGGCAGATAGTTTACGAGTTGGTTGGAAAGCTTCAAACAGAGCTAGTTTAGATATTAGTGAAGTAGCATTTGTAAATTGGAATGCTGGTGGAGCCAATTCTATTTCTGGACTTTTTGGTCTTGAGTCAGGACGTAATTATAATAAAGGACATTTGGTTTGGGAAAATAGAGCTGTTGCAAGAATAGGACTTAACAAACAGCAAGAGCAAAGCCTCAGAAAAACAGACGATTTATTAGAACTTAATTCCAGATTTGGTTTTAGAAAAGATACCATATCCAATTGGTATTACTCGGCAAACTTCAGTTTTAAAACTCAATTTGCTAACGGTTATAATTATGCAAATAGTGATAGAGAGCCTATTTCAAGATTTATGGCTCCAGCTTATTTGTTTTTAGGTGTTGGTACGGTTTATGGAGAACATATTGAAGAATTTTCGGCTTATATGTCGCCATTAACCCTAAAATCTACTTTTGTTTTAGATCAAAATTTGGCCAATGCTGGAGCATTTGGTGTAACTCCTGCGGAATATGATATTGAAGGCAATTTACTGAGTGAAGGAAGAAAATACAGAAGAGAGTTTGGAATACTATTAACCAGCGGTTATGAATCTGAAATTATGGAAAACATAACAGTTAGAAACGAACTGAGCCTTTATACAGATTATTTAAATGACTTTGGAAATTTTGACGTGGATTGGCAAGTAAATTTTAGGTTTATAGTTAACGACTTTGTAAAAGCTTCATTGGGCTCTCATTTAAAATACGATAACGATATAAAAATCATTAGCGAAAATATGGACACGCAAGAAGAAGAGATTTCTGGTGCAAAGGTACAATGGAAACAACTTTTAGGTGTTGGCGTTTCAATTGATTTTTAAACTTTCAGGAAATACATTCGGATCAAAATTCCAAAGTAAAGGCAGTAAATAATAAGTGATAAGTGTAATCAATATAACACTTATTATGTTCATAAAAATTCCTGTTCGCATCATATCTGGAATTTTCAAATAACCAGAACCAAAAACAATGGCGTTTGGTGGTGTGGCTACAGGGAGCATAAATGCGCAAGAAGCTGCTACTGTTATGCCAACCATTAATGTAAAAGGATGCACATTTAAAACCAATGCAATTGGTGCTATTATTGGTAATAGCATAGCAGTAGTTGCTAAGTTTGATGTAATTTCAGTTAAAAAGTTTACTGCTAAAACCAAAACAAACAATAAGGCAAATAGTGGCAAATTGTCAAACTGAGTTATCTGCGTTCCAATCCATTGCGCTAATCCACTGGTTTTAAAACCTTCAGCTAAGGCTAAGCCACCACCAAAAAGCAATAAAATTCCCCAAGGTAACTTTATGGCACTTTCCCAATTAATAATCTTTTTTTCAGTTTTGTTTTTTGTTGGAAGAATAAACAAAATGGTTGCACTTGCCATGGCAATAATGGTATCGTCAATAGCAGGAATTAGTTTTGAAATCAAAAACTCACGAGTGATCCATAAAAAGGCAGTGACGCAAAATACGATTAATACTGTTTTTTCTTCGTAACTTACTTTACCTAAGTTTTTTAGTAATCGTTTTATTTCGGCTTTTCCTCCTGGAAAATCTTTTTGGGTAAATTTAAAAGCAATTGTTGTTAGGTATTTCCAACAGATAAAAAGCAGTAAAATTGAAATTGGCAAGCCATAAATAATCCATTTAGAAAATGTCATTTCTATGTGATATTGTTCTTCTAAAATTCCAGCGAAAATTAAATTTGGAGGTGTTCCAATTAAGGTTGCAATTCCACCAATAGAAGCACTGTAAGCAATAGCCAGCATCAAAGCCTTACCGAAAATTTCGTTTTCATCTTCTTTAGTGTCAGGATTGTCTTTGAGCTGAAATATGATTGCCATACCAATTGGTAGCATCATAACTGTCGTAGCTGTATTAGAAATCCACATACTTAAAAACGCTGTGGCAATCATAAAACCCAATATAATTTTGCTAACACTTGTTCCAATAAGATTGATAACTGTTAATGCAATACGTTTGTGCAAATTCCATTTTTCAATGGCAATGGCTAGAGTAAAACCACCAATGTAAAGAAACACGTATTTATGCCCAAAGGCAGCAGTAGTTGTGCTTAAATTCATCGCTCCAGTTATTGGGAACAATATAATAGGAAGCATTGCTGTAACAGCGATTGGTACAACTTCAAGTATCCACCAAACTGCAACCCAAAGCGTTGTTGCTAAAACAGCTACGCCTTCAGGGGACAACTTATCAGGCTTAAAAAAAAGTAGTGTAATTGTAAATAGTAAAGGACCTAAAATAAGTCCAAATTGTTTTAAGACTTTGTTTCGCATTAGTTAGTTATGTTCATGCAAAATACAATTTTTTTGTTAAGAATTAAGTTAAGCTACCTTGACTTAAATATTTATAATCTTCAAGCTCCAACAAATGATTTATAAATTTTGAAGCACCATTTTTAAAAAGATAAATATCATCTGAAACTTCAATAATGTTATTGTAAAAATGGTCTGTTATAATAATGGCTTTCTTAACTTTTTCTTCTTCAATTAAGTCGATGATTTTTTCAATATGAAGAGGTGCTAAATGAGAAAAAGGTTCATCTAGCAAAACAATTTTGCTCTCGCTTTTAAGAGTGATGTAGGTTTCAATTAATCGAACTTGACCTCCTGACAAGTGTTTTGATTTGTATACTTCGCAACCCATAAACTCTTCAAAAGTTGCAACAAATTCTTGCCAATTAACTTCATACAATTTAAAAACATGTTTAAACGATAAGTTTTTTGGAATTAAAGCATGTTGAGGTAAAAACTTAACCCAACCAGTTTGATAAAGCGGTTTTAAAATTGGCTTATTGTCAATACGAACCAGTTTGTATTTTGGTTTCAAAGACCCAAATACAATTTGTAACAAACAACTTTTTCCACAGCCATTACTACCTAAAATGCCTGTAACTTTTCCAGTTTCGGCTTTAAGGTAAATACCATTTAAAATTGCTTTGTTTTTAAAGTAAAGTTCTACATTGTCAATCTCTAAAATCACGTTATATATATTCTTTTATAAGTATAAGATAACCTATAGTTATAAAAATATCAATTAAAAACATCACCGAAAACAATCTAATCGATGAAATACCAAGGTTGTTGTAAAAAATCAATTTTCGTTTGGCATTGGTTTCATTCACAAAATACCAAACAAAAATAGTGAGCATTAATTTAGTAACGATTGCAGGAACAATATATGGGTTTACAATTGTTATTGCAATATTTACTAAAAATGACCATATTACAAACGGTTTGTAAAATGCAAGTATAGTCAGGAGTTTTTGCATATAGTACCTTTAACGTAGTTAAGTCAGAAATATTTTTTATTGTTAATATGTTGAAATATGATGCTATTAACAATTCATAAATTATCGTATTTTTGCCACACAATTTTAGACAGCAGATGTTAGAAAAAATACAAATAGTAAAACAACGATTTGATGAAATTAATGACCTGATTATTCAACCAGATGTAATTTCTGATCAGCAACGCTATATTCAATTAAACAAAGAGTACAAAGACCTAAAAAAGATTGTAGATAAAGGTCTCATGTATGAAACCTTGTTAAAAAATATCACCGAAGCTGAAGAAATTATTGACGATGGTAGTGATGCCGAAATGGTTGAAATGGCAAAAATGCAGTTGGAAGAAGCTAATGAGCAATTAGAACCATTAGAGGAAGAAATCAGATTTTTATTAATACCTAAAGACCCAGACGATGCTAAAAATGTTGTGGTTGAAGTAAGAGCTGGAACAGGTGGAGACGAAGCTAGTATTTTTGCTGGTGATTTACATAGAATGTACACTAAGTTCTGTGAGAGTAAGGGATGGAAAGTTGACGTGGTAGATTTTAATGAAGGTACTTCAGGAGGCTATAAAGAAATTATTTTTGAAGTATCTGGTGAGGATGTTTATGGAACAATGAAGTTTGAAGCTGGAGTACATCGTGTGCAACGAGTGCCTCAAACTGAAACTCAAGGTCGTGTTCATACGAGTGCTGCAACGGTTATTGTATTGCCAGAGGCTGAGGAATTTGACGTAGAGTTGGATATGAGCGAAGTACGTATTGAACGTACAACATCAACTGGTCCTGGAGGTCAATCGGTAAACACGACGTATTCTGCTATTAAGCTGCATCATGAACCAACAGGAATGATTGTGAGTTGTCAAGATCAAAAATCGTCTCATAAAAACTTGGAGAAAGCTTTAAAGGTTTTACGTTCACGTTTATATGAAATGGAGTTGGCTAAAAAGCAAGCCGCAGATTCTGAAAAACGTAAGAGTATGGTCTCTTCAGGAGATAGAAGTGCAAAGATTAGAACTTATAACTATCCTCAAGGACGAGTTACAGACCATAGAATTGGATTAACTCTTTATGATTTATCAAATATTATGAATGGTGACATTCAAAAAATAATAGACGAATTAATGTTAGCTGAAAATACTGAAATGTTAAAAGCTAATGATGATGTAATATAAACCTAAAGCCTCTTTTTTGAGGCTTTTTTATGAAATAGAAATGATTTGTCATTCCGCACTTGATGCGGAATCCACTAAAAAAGTATAGAGTTGCATTTTAACGCAAAAAGAAAAAAAACTAATGACAACACAACAATTAGTAGCTCAAATCAAAAAAAAGAAATCCTTTCTATGTATAGGCTTGGATGTTGATTTAAATAAAATTCCACAGCATTTATTAAAAGAAGACGACCCAATTTTTGCTTTTAACAAAGCCATTATTGATGCAACACATCACTTGTGTGTAGCCTACAAACCAAACACAGCATTTTATGAAGCCTATGGTTTAAAAGGTTGGCAAGCTTTAGAAAAAACCATTAAATATATAAACGAAAACCATCCTGAAATTTTTACCATTGCTGATGCTAAAAGAGGTGATATTGGAAATACAAGTACTATGTATGCCAAAGCTTTTTTAGAAGATTTAGGTTTTGATAGTGTTACTGTAGCACCTTACATGGGAAAAGATTCGGTTGAACCTTTTTTATCTTTTAAAGATAAACATACCATTCTTTTGGCATTAACATCTAATGAAGGCGCTTTTGATTTTCAAACCAAAACGGTTGATGGTAAAGAATTATACAAACAAGTTTTAGAGACATCAAAATCTTGGCAAAATGCCAAAAATCTTATGTATGTGGTTGGTGCAACCAAAGCAGAATTTTTAGCAGACATTAGAAAAATAATTCCTGATAGTTTTTTACTGGTTCCAGGAGTTGGAGCACAAGGTGGCAATTTGAAAGAGGTCTGTAAATATGGTATGAATAAAAATATCGGACTACTAATAAATTCTTCAAGAGGAATTATTTATGCCTCAAATAATACCGATTTTGCGCAAGCAGCCTCTAATGCAGCTAATGATTTGAAACAGCAAATGGTTGAATTGATAAGATAATATCTCTTTATAAACGAAAGGTTAAAAACTCGTTTTCCAGTCTTGTTGTTTGTCAAGTTTACTTAAATCTTCTACAAAATTGGCAATTTTATTTTCGAGTTCTTTCAGGCTTAAAATTTTGTTGAGATTAGGTTTTATTTTACCAACCTTACAATAATGTTTGTTCATAGCAATAAGTATTTACGTTCAATAGATGTACGAGTAAATATCGCTTTTAGATGCTTAAAGGAAGTTAAATAATCGTAAAATTAACTTAACGAAATAGGTGCTTGGGCCTCTCTATTTAAATATCGAAGCCTGTTTATTTTATGGAGTAACTGTATGGCTTTATATTCTGAAATATCACTCAAAGCAGAATCTGTTTGCTTTAAATTGTAAGCTTCCTCAATAAGCTGTTTGTACTTATTGTTCAACTTAGTTTGTTTCTCAATAATCTTAGGAAACTTTGTCATGTCCATTTTAAGTTTAAATAGAGTATTAATATATTTAAAATATTACAATAGAGCAACTTAATTGTAAAAAAAATCGATCTTCTTTTTTCGAAAACCGATTTTAATACTTCCTTATACTTACTAACTCCTAAAAAACAAATGAAAATTTGCATCTTGAAATTTCAAATATCTAATTTTAAACTCAGTATAATGTTATGTTAATATTACTATAGCTTTAATTATCATTTAATATTTTAGAGTTTAACTAAATTTATATGCTATGAAATATGTTTTGAGTATTATTTTATTTTCGTCTTTAAGTCTTAATGCTCAGACTTCAACTTGTAATTGCTGTACTGAAAAACATGCTGAATTTGACTTTTGGGTTGGTAGTTGGACAGTTACAAACCCTGATGGAACAGCAGCAGGAACAAATACTATTGAGAAGGTTCAGAATAATTGTGTGCTACGCGAAAACTGGATAAGTGCTACTCCTGGTTTTACAGGAACAAGTAACAATTTTTACAACTTTGCAAAGCAGCAATGGGAACAAATCTGGATTGATAACCAAGGTGGAAGTTTGCACTTAAAAGGGAATAGAGTAGGTAACCAAATGATTTTACAAACAGATGTTGCCAAAAATCAAAAAGGAGAACCTTTTTATCATCGTGTCACTTGGACTAAAAACGAAGATGGAACTGTACGACAGTATTGGGAAACAATTACAAATGATAAAGATATTACTATAGCTTTTGATGGGTTGTATAGGAAGCAATAAAGTTTCTATGTTCTAATTTTTGGTTTCTAATTCTTAATTATAGATTTTTTTTGTTCATAATTTATTAAACCAGAAACCAGAAATCTTCAATTAGAAACCATAAATTTATTTATCTTGTAAAGCAAACACGCGCTTCAACAAATCCGTAGTTCTAGAGGAAACTTTGTTACGTATTTCTTTTTCCTCCACAGCAATCATGGTGTAAACACCTTTAAGGGCTTCGCCAGTAACATAATCGGTTAAATCTGGATTCACATTATTTGTAAACGGAATACTATTGTATTTGTTAATCAAATTCTCCCAAATCTGGTCTGCACCAACTTTACTGAATGAGTTTTTTATTACTGGATTAAATTTGTCGTATAAAGCAGTTTCTGTTTTTTCGGTTAAGTATTGTGTAGCTGCATTATCTGTGCCAAGTAAAATATTTTTGGCATCGGCAAACGTGATATCCTTAACAGCATTTACAAAAATTGGTGTTGCTTCTTTAACTGCATCTTCGGCAGCTCTGTTAAGTATTTTTAAACCTTCATCAGCAAGATTTCCCAAACCAATGTCACGAAGTGCTTTGTCAACTTTTTGCAATTCTTCTGGCAGCAAAATCTTAACTAATTCATTTTTAAAAAAACCGTCTTCTAGAGCAAGTTTACTCACTTGTTTGTCAATCCCAAAGTCAAGAGCTTCACGCAAGCCAGAGGCAATTTCTTCATTTCCCAAACCACCTTGAGGTAATTGATTCACAACTTGTTGTAATTCTGCACAGGCAGTTACATTTAAAATTAAGATTAAGGCAATAATTCGTTTTAACATAGTTGAAGGTTTTTTATCTTTAACAAAGATAAATTTTACTGATGAGAACTGTTCAAATTTTATGCCTAATTTGTTTTATGGCATTATTTAATTGTAATTCTAAAGAAGAATCTAAAGCAATTAGCAAAACTCCTATTGAAACTAAAAAACCTGATCAATATATTACAGTACTTGGAATTGCTCAAGACGCTGGCTATCCGCATATTAATTGTCAAAACGACTGCTGTAAGTCGTTTTATGATGGAGAAGAACCTAAAAAACTGGTTTCATGCTTAGGTGTAGTTGATTTAGAAGATGAAAAGAAATATATTTTTGATGCCACACCAAATTTTACAGAACAAACACAGTTGCTAAAAACCAATCATTTAGATAATGGAAATATCATTGATGGTGTGTTTTTAACGCATGCTCATGTTGGTCATTACACAGGACTAATGTATTTAGGCTTTGAAGCAATGGGAGCAAATAAAATTCCTGTGTATGCTATGCCAAGAATGAAAAGCTATTTAGAAACTAATGGTCCATGGAGTCAATTAGTAGCTTTTAATAATATCGATTTAAAGCCTATTCAACATGATTCTGTTGTGTCCTTGAATAATAATTTAAAGGTTACTCCTTTTTTAGTGCCACATCGTGACGAATATTCCGAAACAGTTGGTTATATCATAGAAGGGCAAAACAAAAAAGCATTGTTTATTCCAGATATTGATAAATGGGAAACTTGGGAACGTAACATTATTGAAGAAGTTAAAAAAGTAGATTACGCTTTTGTAGATGCGTCTTTTTTTAGAGATGGTGAATTAGATAGAGACATGAGTAAAATCCCTCATCCTTTCACGACCCAAACTACAACGTTGTTTGAAAATGAAGATTTAGAGACTAAAAACAAAATACATTTTATCCATTTCAACCATTCCAATCCTACAATAAAAGATTCTCATAGATTAAAAGACAGCATTCAAAATTTAGGATTTCGGTTTGCAAAAGAAGGTGATATTTATGATTTATAGAAACTTATAATATTCATAATAAAGAAGATAAATTTTTTAATAATCCGTAAATTTGCAACTCTTATAACAGATATAAATACGAATGCAACAAACAGCACCATATAAACCAAAACATAAAGTACGAATTGTAACTGCAGCATCATTATTTGATGGTCATGATGCGTCCATAAATATTATGCGTAGAATCATTCAAGCCACAGGTGTTGAAGTGATTCATTTAGGGCATGATAGAAGTGTTGAAGAAGTAGTGAATACTGCGATTCAAGAAGATGCAAATGCCATTGCAATGACGTCTTATCAAGGTGGACATAATGAGTACTTTAAATATATGTATGATTTGCTTAAAGAAAAAGGAGCAGAGCACATCAAGATTTTTGGTGGAGGTGGAGGAGTCATTCTTCCATCTGAAATTAAAGCGTTGATGGATTATGGCATTACTCGTATTTATTCTCCAGATGATGGGAGAGAGCTTGGGCTTCAAGGAATGATAAACGATTTGGTTAAGCAATCTGATTTTGAAAGCCCATCCCTAACCCTTCCCTTTGGGAAGGGAATTAAAGAATCTCTAAAGGACAAAGATGTTAATACCATTGCAAGATTAATATCATTTGCAGAGAATAAGCATGGGGTTTTTGAAAAAAGCTTTTCTCCTTTGGAGAAAAAGGGAAAAGAGGCTCCAGTTTTAGGAATCACTGGAACAGGAGGTGCTGGAAAATCATCATTGGTTGATGAATTAGTAAGACGCTTTTTAATAGATTTTCCTGAGAAAACAGTTGGTTTAATTTCTGTTGATCCATCAAAACGTAAAACTGGAGGTGCACTTTTAGGGGATAGAATACGTATGAATTCTATTAACTCTCCAAGAGTATATATGCGCAGTTTGGCTACACGTCAATCTAATTTAGCCCTATCAAAGCACGTAAATGAAGCCGTTGAAGTTTTAAAAGCTGCTGAATACGACTTGATTATTTTAGAAACTTCTGGTATTGGACAATCTGATACCGAAATTATTGAGCATAGCGATGTGTCATTATACGTAATGACGCCTGAATTTGGAGCTGCTACACAATTGGAAAAAATTGATATGCTTGATTTTGCCGATTTAGTAGCAATCAACAAATTTGATAAGCGAGGTTCTCTAGATGCTTTACGAGATGTGAAGAAACAATACATGCGTAACAATAATCTTTGGGATACTCCTCAAGATGAGTTACCAGTTTTTGGCACTATTGCTTCGCAATTTAACGATCCAGGAATGAATACGCTTTACAAAGCGGTTATGGATAAATTGGTTGAAAAGACAGAAGCTAATTTGAACTCAACCTTTGAGATTTCAAAAGAGATGAGCGAAAAGATTTTTGTCATACCACCAAATAGAACACGTTATTTATCTGAAATTGCTGAAAACAATCGTGCTTATGATAGTAAAGCTACAGAACAAGTTGAAGTGGCTCAAAAACTTTACGGAATTTACAAAACAATAGAATCTGTCATTGGAAACAAACCTGATTTGGATAAATCAGGAGTTGATTCTGATTCGGTCAGTTCTAACACAGTCGAGAACAAAGACTTTGTTAAAATGTTAATTGCTGAATTCAATCGCGTAAAATTAAATTTAGATCCTTACAACTGGGAAGTCATCACAGGTTGGAATGATAAAATAAACAAATACAAAAATCCTATTTACTCTTTTAAAGTAAGAGGAAAAGAAATAAAAATTGAAACACATACAGAGTCATTAGCACATACTCAAATACCTAAAGTAGCATTGCCAAAGTATGAGGCTTGGGGAGATATTTTAAGATGGTGTTTGCAAGAAAACGTACCAGGCGAATTCCCTTATACAACTGGATTGTATCCTTTTAAAAGAACAGGAGAAGATCCAGCGCGTATGTTTGCTGGTGAAGGTGGCCCAGAGCGAACCAATAAACGTTTTCATTATGTAAGTCAAGGCATGCCAGCAAAACGTTTGTCAACAGCGTTTGATAGTGTAACATTATATGGAAACGATCCAGATTTACGTCCTGATATTTATGGAAAAATTGGAAATGCAGGCGTTTCAATTTGCTGTTTAGATGACGCCAAAAAACTTTATTCTGGTTTCAATTTAGCAGATGTAATGACATCTGTGAGTATGACTATTAATGGTCCAGCTCCTATGTTGTTAGGCTTTTTTATGAATGCAGCCATAGACCAACAATGCGAAATTTACATCAAAGAACATGGATTAGAAAAAGAAGTTGAAGCTAAAATTGCTAAAGTTTATAAAGGAAAAGAACGTCCAAAGTACAATGGCGAACTTCCTGAAGGCAATGATGGTTTAGGTTTAATGTTGTTAGGTGTTACAGGAGACCAAGTTCTACCTTCTGATGTATATCAGGACATTAAATTCAAAACAATTGCTCAAGTTAGAGGAACAGTTCAAGCAGATATTTTAAAAGAAGATCAAGCACAGAATACCTGTATTTTTTCTACTGAATTTGCATTACGATTAATGGGAGATGTTCAAGAGTATTTTATAGAAAATAACATTAGAAACTTCTATTCAGTGTCTATTTCTGGATACCATATTGCTGAAGCAGGAGCTAATCCAATTACTCAGTTAGCGCTAACATTGTCAAACGGATTTACTTATGTTGAGTATTATCTGTCAAGAGGAATGGATATTAACAAATTTGGTCCAAACCTATCGTTTTTCTTCTCCAATGGTATAGACCCTGAATATGCCGTAATTGGTCGTGTGGCTCGTAAAATCTGGGCTAAGGCTATGAAGCATAAATATGGTGCCAATGCTAGGGCACAGATGCTTAAGTATCATATTCAAACATCTGGACGTAGTTTGCATGCTCAGGAAATTGATTTTAATGACATTCGTACCACACTACAAGCCTTGTATGCAATATATGATAACTGTAACTCATTACATACCAATGCGTATGATGAGGCTATTACAACACCTACAGAAGAGAGTGTGCGTCGAGCCATGGCTATTCAATTAATCATCAATAAAGAATTAGGCTTAGCTAAAAACGAAAACCCTATACAAGGATCTTTTATTATTGAAGAATTAACCGATTTGGTAGAGGAAGCTGTCTTAATAGAGTTTGATAGAATTACTGAAAGAGGAGGTGTTCTAGGAGCTATGGAAACCATGTATCAACGCAGTAAAATACAGGAAGAAAGTTTGTATTATGAAACCTTAAAACATAATGGCGATTTTCCAATTATTGGTGTAAATACGTTTTTAAGCTCAAAAGGATCACCAACTGTTTTGCCAGCTGAAGTTATTAGAGCAACAGAGCAAGAAAAGCAATTCCAGATAAAAACATTGAAAAATTTACATAAGGCAAATGATACTAAAGCATTATTAAAAGACTTACAAACTAAGGCTATCAATAATGAAAATATTTTTGAGGTTTTAATGGAAATTTGTAAGAAATGTTCTTTAGGACAAATCACTAATGCTTTGTTTGAAGTAGGAGGACAGTATCGTAGGAATATGTAAAAAAATTTATAAGGTTAGCATCCAATTACGTTGCAATTTTCTGAAAACTTTCAACTCTTTTCTTAAAATTGGAATAAAGTCTTTTCCATTACTGTTGCTTTTTTCTAAACGAGCACAATTCTTATATAATAAATTGGTCAGGCGTCTTAAAGTGTCAGCATGTTTATGCTTGTTTTCAGAATAAATTTCTGCCTCAGCCTTTATAATTTCAGGAACTAAGGATTCAGATTGTTGCACAATGTCTCCAGAAAAGTAGATGTTTTGATCTTCTTTTCCATCAATAAGTAAATGACTTAAGTCATAATTTAAATACGTAGATATCTTTCGTGATAACGAAAATATTTCCAAAGCCTTTTTATAAATAGGCATTTCAGGTAAGTGAGATGGGATAGTGTACATCATTTTTCTAATAGCAATTACACAAAATTAGTGTATAAAAGAAAAACTTATATTTAAATATTAAATGAAATAATAGTATTAGATTTAATATTTAATATATTTGAATATAATACTTTAAAAATGAAAGTAGATTTAATCAATTGGAAGATACTTGAACTCCTTCAAATCAATGCAAGAAGGTCAAACACTGAAATTGCAACTCTCGTTGGTATTTCTTCTCCAGCGGTTGCCGAGCGCATTCGAAAATTGGAAGACGCTGGAATAATTGAAGGCTATCGCTCCAAAGTTTCACCTTTTGAGGTTGGGTATCAGATAAGAGCTTTAATTACTGTTAGGGCTTTTATGGGACGCTTAAAGCCCTTTCTTGAAAAAGTAAAATCTTTTGATGAAGTAATAAATTGTTATAGAATCACAGGCAATGAGAATATCGTTATGGAAGTGATATTACATAACCAAAAACATCTAGAAAAATTTATAGATCAGCTAATTACCTATGGTGAAACTAAAACACAAATTATTTTATCAAATGTTATTGATGATAAACCAATAAAGCAGAAAGTTAATTTTTAACTCCAGGTTGCTTTAACTTCCAGTTGGTTTTAGCTTTTTCAGCATCAACCATAGCTTTTACATCAGCTAATAAGCGTTTGGCATCATAAATAATTCCGTCTTTTATGGTATACTTTACACCACCAACTCTAACCACTTCATTATCTTCAGTGAGCTTGATTGCTCCAGTTCCATAAAGCACTTTTAAGTTGACTAATGGGTTTTCTTCAACAATAACAAAATCTGCAAGTTTGCCTATTTGTACAGAACCAATTTTGTCGTCCCAACCTAATGCTTCAGCACCATTTAAGGTTGCGGCTCTAATTACTTCTAAAGGATGGAATCCTGCTTCACGTAACAGTTCCATTTCACGAGGATAGGCAAAACCATATAGTTGATAAATGAACCCTGAATCTGTACCAACAGTGACTCTTCCTCCTCTGTTTTTATATTCGTTTATAAAGGTCATCCACAGTTTAAAATTTTCTTTCCAGGCTACCTCTTGCTCAGTTCCCCAATAATGCCAATAACTACCATGACTAATTTTACTTGGCTCGTAAAACTTCCAGAGTGATGGCATAGTATAATCTTCATGCCATTCTGCACGACGAGCACGTTGTAAATCTCTACTGGCTTCGTAGATATTAAATGTTGGATCTAAAGTAAAATCCAATTCCAGTAACTCATTCATCACCTTGTTCCAATGTTCGGTATATGGTTCTGCAGCCTGCTTCCAAAGTTTTCCAGCTTCTTCAAAACGATGCTGTTCGTTTTGATAGTTATAATCTAAAGGGTAATTCTGAACTGTTCTATCATTAAATAAGGCTTCTGGTAAACCATACCAATGCTCCATAGAATTCATTCCAGCTCTTGCAGAATGCAATACATTCCATCTAGCAACACTTAACTGTGCATGATGCGCAGTAGATCTTAAACCTAATTTTTTATTTTCATCTAGGGCAGCTTCCATGATATGTGGTTCTGCTCCAAAAAATTTGATACCATCAGCTCCATTTTTAGCATTTTGTCTTACCCATTCTCGAGCCATTTCTGGAGTACTAATGGGTTTGTCACTTCCTGAGCCAAATCCTGTATATTCAAATATTCTTGGTGCAATAATTTCATTTGCTGCACTTTGACGTTTTAATTCTATGGCATTTCTACCACTAACTTGTCTAGCAGTTGTAACTCCATGTGCCATCCATAGTTTAAATACATAATCAGGTTCTGCACCTTGAGCATTACCACCAATGTGAGTATGCATATCAATAAAACCAGGTAATAAATACATGCCATTGGCATCTAATTCTTTGCCGCCAGCTTTTAGTTTTGGTCGCCTATCTTCGTTAATTGGAATTCCGTCGTAACCAACAACTCGTATGTCTACAATTTTGTTGCCTTCAACAACAATATCAATTGGACCTTGAGGTGGTGATCCATCTCCATTGATGAGTGTTACACCACGAATGATGAGTTGAGAATGTGGTCCATCTCCTCGATAATCATTTTGAGCGAGACCGTTTAATACAAATAGGAGCGAAAATAGGATGGTTAGTTTTTTCATTTTGATATTTTAATGATTAGTTAAGTTGTGATCTAGGTACCGAAATATTATTTCCTAAAAATAATGCGTTTAAAAAAAGTTTATTGGTACCATACCAAGCACCTCTAAAATTAGGATTGTCTGCAAACATTACTACACGACCTCTTCCAATTTGACTTACAATTAGTGATGCAGAAGGCTTTAAGTATATGTTTAGGTTGTCATTAGATATATAGCCATCAATATGAGGGTTTTCTGTGTATTTTGCTACAGTACCATACTCACTTGAACTTGGGGATAAAAACACGTTGTTGTTTTTGTAAACAGGTAATTTATCATCTCTATAACCAAATCCAAGAGGATGAGTTAGATCTAAATCAACTTCAAAAATGGCTCCACCTAATTGTTCTCTACCTAAATTTTCACCTGCATCAACATAAGGCATTCTTTCTACTTTTTCATCTTCTTCCTTTTTGTCTTTAGGTTTAGGCTTAGTGGTTAGTTTTTCTTTTACCAATTTTTTATCAATAGCCCATTTTGAAGCTGAGCCAATCGTTATTAATGTATTACCATTGGCTGTCCAATCTCTTATGGTTTGACGTTGAATAGAATCAAGAGAATTGTAGCTGCCTGAAACCATTACAAGAGTATTGTATTTATCAAGCCAATTACCTCTAATTGTATTAGTTTGAAGTTTTACTATTGGCATTTTCGTCCTTGTGTCTAATAAATGCCAAACCTCACCAGCCTCATAACTACTAACACCATCACCTACTAACATGGCTACTTTTGGCTTTTTAACAGTCCTGAAATTATTGCTACCTAAATCAATTCCTTTAATGCTAAAACCTGTATTAGCAGCATAGATTGGTACATTAAATTTGTTTTGTGCCTCGCGTACAATTTCATAAACCTTTTCACTTGATAGTTTTTGTTGTTTACTCACTGGAATCATAATGCTTCCATAATTAAAGTCTTTATTTCCAAGATTGGTTTTACTCGAAAAAGGTTTAAACGCTGATGCAGCAATGATACCTTTTGATTGCATATAGTACAAGGCTGAAGGCGCATAATAGTCGTCCCAATCCATAATGTAAGCATAATCACTTTTTGGCACTGAAGTTACATTGTTGATGTTTTCAGTTGAAGTGATTTCCTCGCCAAGATTAGCGGTTTTTAGTCCACGATATTTCATGTTGTAAAAATTGGCAACACTCCATGCAGAGGCATCATAAAACACACTATCTCTATATTTGCTATAAGTTTCAAACATGGTTTGAACCATTCTACGTTGTGGCTGTTTTAAAGGCACAGTAAACTTATCTCCATTTTTGTAAACCTTTATTTTATGTTTCAGCAGAAAATCTACAAAGGCTTTATTTCTGTTTTTGTCATAAGCATCTCCAAACTCGTAAGCAGCAAATCCTGTTGGCGCTTTTTCAGATAAAGCAGTTTTAAAGAATGTTTGTTGGTATTCTCTAAGAAAAGCCTTGTTTTCAACTGCCGCTTTTATAGTTGCAAAACTTGATGTGTATTGGTTTCTAATGGTAAAAGCAAACGACATTTTACCGTAATCTGTATCTTGCAGATGGCCTCTTGAACTGGCTTGTTCAAATAATAAAGCCAAAGCTCCTTGTAAATCTGGATATGAGCTTCCATATCCAGGATAAGTACCATCAAACGATTCTTTGGTGTAATAAAAGGAGCCAATCTCATCTAAGGCATCAGAAAAATATGTTGCAAATAAATCGTTTAAATCTTCATAATTTTCTTTTGGCATTATAGGATCTAGAGAACCAATAGGTTTCATTGGTTCAAAAAAGTGATTGCTATTAGTTCCCATTTCATGAAAATCAGTCACTACATTAGGATACCATTGATGATACCAATTCAATTTTCCTTGACTTTCTGGGTGCACAGCTAATAACCAATCTCTGTTTAAATCAAACCAATAGTGGTTGGTTCTTCCTCTTGGCCAAGTTTCGTTGTGTTCGGCATCTGCACCATCAGAGACAATTTCTTTTGCCAAAAACTGGTTTGCCCATTGTGTGTGTCTATCACGACCATCAGGATTTATGGTTGGATCGATAAAAATGACAGAATTCTCTAAATACTTTATTACCTCAGGATTATTTGAAGCAATAAGTGTATAAGCAGTTAATAAAGCTGCTTCTGAACTTGATGGTTCGTTACCATGAACATTGTAACCTAATTGAATAAAAATTGGAAGTGCATCATAGTTTGTAGGATTCTGATTTGGATCTACAAACTTTAAATGCTCTGTTTTAAGAGCTTCTAAATTTTTTAAATTTTCTGGAGTTGAGACTCGAAGCATAACTAGTTTGCGCATTTCGTGTGTTTCACCATAAATTTCAATTTCAGCTCTATCTGATAGTTCAGCTAATTTGGTAAAATAAGCCACAATAAGATCATGCCTAGTGTGTTGTGCACCAATGGGTCTCCCTAAAAATTCTTCTGGTGAAGGAATATCTGGGTTAAATGGTGCTTTGTCTTTAAAAAAATAGTCTTGTGCAGTGAGTGTTGTTACCATGAACAAAGAAAACACCATGGCAAAAACGAATTTTGTTGGACTCATTGGTTGGTTAGTTAGAAATAATGAATCTTAAAAATAGTAATTAATTGCTAGATATTAAGTTACTCTTTCGGTTTTAACAATTTTAATATTCAAAATGCAAGAGTTACAATAATTGATTTTATAAAGAGAATTTTTACTACATTTATTTTTATCATTAACCATTTAAAAATGAAGTATTTTCTTTTTTTTGTTTACTTACTGCTTTTTAGTCCTGTTTTTTCTCAGAATACTTTTGAAAATATTTCTGAAATTAACCTTGAAAAGATTCCGAATGGCCAAGTAAAAAAGTATTGGCTAACTATGATTGATAACGGATTTTCGCAACCTGTTTCTATTCCTGTGATGATTTTTAAAGGAAAAGAAGATGGTCCAGTTTTGGGTTTAATAGCTGCTATTCATGGCAACGAACTCAATGGCATTAAAGTGATTCAAGAATCTGTAAAAGAGATTAATGTTAGTGCATTAAAAGGAACTGTGATTGCGATTCCTGGGATTAATGCCTTGAGTATTGGACAAGATAGAAGGCGTTTTATTGATGAAGAAGATTTAAACCGAAATTTCCCAGGAAAAGCTAATGGAAATAGAAGCCAGCAGTACGTTTGGCAAATCAATCAGAAAATTTTACCAAAACTGGATTACCTTATTGATATGCATACCGCAAGTTTTGGCAGGATTAATAGTTTGTACGTAAGAGGTGAATTAGGTGATGAAAAAATAAGTAAAATGGCTTTACTTCAAGATGCAGACATTGTGTTAAATAATAAAGGTGTACCTAGTGCTGGAGACAATATTGCAGCCACCAGAACTATGCGAGCTCAAGCAATGTTAAAAGGCATTCCTACAATAACCGTTGAGTATGGCAATCCACAAGTGTATCAAGACGATATGGTAAAACGTGGTGTTGTTGGTGTAAAAAATGTCATGAACTGGCTAGGTATGCAATCGTTTACTATTCCTGAGATTAGACCAGCAGTAATGTGCAAAAAATCATATTGGGTTTATGTAGACCAAGGTGGATTGTTGGACATTCCAGTTCAACTAAATCAAATCATAGAAAAAGGTGAACTTATAGGTGTTTTAAGAAACCCGTTTGGTGATGTGATTAAAGAATATTTTGCTCCAGAAAAAGGCATCGTTATTGGTAAAAGTACAAACCCTGTTAACATTGATGGAGGACGAATTATTCATCTAGGAATTTTAGAAGACTAAGCTTATGCTTTTAAAAGCCAGTATTTTAGTATTAGTTACAGTTATTTCAGTATTGCTACTTGAAAAGAGCTCTAAACGATGGATTCAAACCCTTTTAAACTGGTTTCCAGCCATTTTGTTTGCCTATGTTATTCCAGCTATTGTAACGCATTCATTCAACCTAGATTTAAGCTCAGTTGAACTGCATAGTTGGAGCAAAGATTACATCATACCATTTGCCATTTTAATGGTTATGAGTGCGCTTTCGTTTAAGCAATTACGCATTATTGGTTTAAGGCCAATTATTCTATTTGTTATTGGCTCTTTTGCCATAGCTATTTTAGCACCATTATTACTGCTATTTTTTAATGTGTTTACTCCAGAATTTAATGACCTATTAATTGTTGAAGAACACTGGAAAGGTTTAGTGCCAATTGTTGGAAGTTGGATAGGAGGAAGCACAAGTCAGTTGGTGCTGAAAGAATTAGTAGAATGTCCTGAAGGTTTGTTTTTAACCATTTTGGTTTTGGATAATATTCTGGTTAATATCTGGACAATTTTAATGTTTCAGTTGATTAAAAAAAGCGATAATCTTAATAATTATTTTGGGATAAAGGATTTAGTGCCAGATTTTGTGAAAGATGAAAATGCCTTTGATACCTTTTCTGTCAAATCTATCTCAATTACAGTTGCTGTTAGTATCGTATTGATTTTTGGAGTAGGGTTTTTAATTGAATCCTTTCTCTGGAAAATTATTGCATTTAGTATTATAGGTTTACTGATTGGAAATTTTGTATCCAAATGGAATCATGCTTTGGTACTTAAATTAGGTGGATTAAGTATTATTTGTATCATGGCAATTTTAGGTTTGAAACTCAATTTTAATAATTTATCCATGCCTTTAAATCTTGTTTTGTTTGTGGTTATTTGGCTGATATGTCATTTTGTAATTATGATGTTTGCTGCCAAAAAAATGAAACTTCATATGGCTTGGGTTCCTATTGCAAGTATGGCAAATTTAGGAGGTATCTCAACTGCTCCAGCTGTAACAGCTGCTTACAACAAGGAATGGATGCCACACGCCATTTTGTTGGCAATTTTAAGCATGGTTTCTGGTACATTTTGGGGAATGTTAACCATGTATTTATTTGGTTTGTTTTAGTTTTTTACTAATAACAAATCCTTTGTAAAGCGCATTAGCTGTATTTTATCGCGTTCGTTTTGAAACTTGTAAACAGTTACTTCTTTAGTTTCAGTTTCTTTTCCCCAATTGTAAAATTTGGTGATTTTAAAATACGTTGGTTCTGGCTTTTTGTTGCCTTTGTAAGTGATGTTTACTAACCATTCGCCATCTTTTAAATCGTCTATGAAAAATTCTTTACTAGAATAGCCTTTTTGTTTTTCGTCTGTAATGAGTTCTTGATTTCCCGATAAGGTATGCTCAAATACGTAAGAGCGTAACTCTGGGTTTACAAATTCCAAATCAAATTCAGCTTCAGAAGAGTTCCATTCAACAATAATGCGTACATCGTTTCTAAAGTCGAAAAGGTTTTTACTTTTTGGTATAAAGTTTTCTTTAATGTCTGTTTGGTTTTTTCGACTAAAATAAAGCCATTCCATTTCGTTGTAAATAAGCTCTCCAATACCTTCACCACTTACATCATTACCTTGCATAAGGTAACTCATATACAAACGCCATGATTTTTTGTATTGGTCATTTTCTATATAAGCATTTGCCAAATCACGAAACGATTGTGCATATTGTGGTCGCAGTTTAAAGGTACGTTCGTAAGCATCAATGGCTTCTTTTGGTCTGCCAATAGTTTGCAAATGATAAGCTATGGCTTTAAGAATTTCTGGATTTTTATCGTTACGTTCTATGAGTTCCTTAAAGATTTGGGTAGATAACGTTAAGTCGTTAAAATGTGATACAAATTTTTGCGCAATTGCAATATGATCAGCATAACTTGGTAGTTGGTTTTTAAGTTTTTCGTCATAATAAATAAATGCTTTTTGTTTGGTTTCAAAGGCTTCCAATGCATCTGCATAAGTATTAGCATTTAAACTTGATAAGGAGATTTGAGAGGCATCGTTGGCATAATAATCTTTGTTGGTGTATTTTTCGGCTATTTTATTTCTATTTGCTTCAGCAGCAGAAAAATCGCCAGATTTTGTTGTGACTACTATAACACCACCTCGACCTGCTGTTCCATAACGTGTGGTTGAAGCCAGAGATTTTAAAAGATGAATATTTTTAACATTGGCAGGATCTATTTGTGGAACTTCGCTCATAATCACACCATCTACATCCCAAATTGCAGGAGTATCAGTATTTATCGAGCCTGTACCTCTTAATTTTACAATATTGTTTAAACGATCAACAGTAACACCTGCAACTTTACCAGTTAAAACATCTAAGATGTCTCGTGCTCCAGAAGTGGTATTATCTCCATCAATATAACCAACAGAATAACCAGCAGTTTTTGGGTCTATAGTTCCCATTGAAGTTTTAAACTTCTCATCTGCTTTTTTAGCCAATTCTGCAGCTTTTCCAAGCTTGCCATCTGCGGTTACAATAACGGTTTCCAGTTCGTTTTGCTCTTCAACCATTTCAATGTCTAAGATTTCGGTTACATCCTCAACAATAATAGATACAGTTGCAAAACCAACATGAGAATACTGAATGATATCACCTACATTAGCTTTAATACTGTAAGTGCCATCTGGACTTGTAACCACACCAGAGTTTTTGCCAACCACTTTAATATTAACCAATGGCATTGGAGCATCTAAATATGTGACTTTTCCTGAAATGTCTTTGGTAATAATAAACTTAGGTTGTGAGGGAGTGATATTGTTTGACGAAAACGTAGCATCTTCATTTGTAGTTGTTGCATCGTGACTGTAGTAGTTTTGGTTTTGGTATTGTTTAGTAATGTCTTGTCTTTTTTCATCTTGGATTTCTGGTGAGCTTTTGGTTCTAATAATCACTAGAGCTCGACTTTTTACTATATATATGTCTTCAATATCATTTAAATTCATTGAGTTTAAAAACTTAGTTTCATATCCTTCAACAACACGACCATCTATAACATATTTAGCAGCTCTTCCTCTAATTAATAAACCTTCTTTTCCTCCTTGCACTCCAGCAACTTTACCGTTTAAAGCTGAACCAAGACCTGGAGCAGCAAGATTAAGCTCTTTTCCAGAAACATATTCAATTGCAAGACCTGATTTTTTTGGATTGAATGTTCCAAAAGGCGTTTTAAGTTCTACATTCATCTTTTTTTCAAACTCTAAAGCCTTTTGGTCTATTCGAGCATTTACTACAACTTCATCAAGTTTGTTGTCTTTTTCCTGTAACTCAATATTTAAGGTTGAGGTTACGTGTTCTATCATTATTGCAACTGGTTCAAAACTTACATGACTATATTCTAAAATATCACCAACATTAGCTTGTATGCTGTACTCACCTTTATCGTTTGTTTTTGTTCCTTTTGATGTGCCTTTTATGGTGATGTTTACATTTGGAATAGGAGCAAATAAATGTGTGACTTTACCAGAAATGTTTTTAACTAAGCTAGTAGAAGAATATTTTATAGTATTTTCATCTGATAAAGCATCGTCGTTGTAATAGTTTTGATTTCTGTATTGCTCGGCTTTTTCTTCCTGACGTCTTGCAATTTCTTCTGGAGAATCTATAGTTCTTACTACAACAACATTTTTAGCTACATAAACATCTTTAATTCTAGATAAATTTACCGCAAAGATGTTTGAGTTTGTGTAAGGAACACCATCAACATCATAACTACCAGGAAGTTCACCTGAAAATTTGCCTCTTAATGCTTCAGCTAAATCAGCATAATGAGTTCCTAGTTCTTCGCCAGAAAGATAATGGACTTTAGTTCCAGCAGCATTTGGTTTAAAAATGCCAAACGATGTTTTTATTTCAGCATCCATTTTTTCTTCAAAAGTTGCAAGATCTTTAGGTGAACGTTTTGCAGTTAAAACTATCTCATCAAGTTTATTGTCTTTTTCTTGTAGCTCGATATTTAAGGTTGAGGTCACATCTTCAATCATAACAGCAACGGTTGTATAACTCACATGACTGTACTCTAAAATATCACCAACCTTAGCTTTTATGTTGTATTCACCTTGCTCGTTTGTTTTTGTGCCTTTGCTTGTGCCTTTTATGGTGATGTTTACATCTTTAAGAGGCTCATTTAGATAAGTAATGGTTCCTGAAATTTCTTTGGCAATTTTATCTTGAGAGTAAGATGTTGTAGTTATTGTGAGAGATAGTAAAAATAATACTAGTTGCTTCATAATAGGTTGATTTAATAGTGATTAACTCGCAGAACTTATTTTAAATATAAGAAAAAAATAATACAATTGAGTTTATTCTTCAACTATAAGGTGTGGCACATTATCTACATTCCAATCAATGACTAATCCTTCAGCAAGTGATTGTGCAATGTCTTTTCCATAAAGGAATTCACATAAATATAAAGCAGCTTCAAAGCTTTTAGCTCCACCAGCTGAGGTAATGTATTTTCCGTCGTGAACAAACAACACGTCTTTTCTGATGTCAAGCGTTGGAAACATCTCGCGCATTTTGTCAATATCACTCGGAAACGTTGTTGAGACAGCATTGTCAAGCAATCCAGCTTTGGCTAACACAAAGGCACCATCGCAATGAGACGTCATAAATTGAGCTTCTTTATCAACTTCTTTTACAAAATTAATCATGGTTTCATCGTCTAAGTCTGAATCTAAATGATGCTCTGCACTTGGTACTACAAGTATATCTATTTTAGGTAATTGGTCTGATAGATAATTATAATCTGGAATAATTCTCATGCCTTCAAAGGTGGTTATTGGCTTGTCTGTATTGGCAACAGTAAACACATTCATAGCTTTAATGCTATCTCTGAAAATGGTATGCTGAAAAATATCAAAAGGCGCAGTGAGTTCTGTATTGTATGTGCCATCCATGATAAGAAATGCTACGTTATAACGATTAGGTTCTAGTTTTGGGAATTTCTTGTCATCCTGAACTTGTTTCAGGATCTCATTATCAGGAGTTGTGTTTTTTTCTTGTGACGTGTTACAACTTAGAGTAATGCTAATCAGTAGGAATAATATTTTTTTCATCTTTTTATGTTAATCGCCAAGGCGGATTTTTTCTATTTTTTCCAGCGTAAAACAAAATAATGTGATTACCATCTGGATCTTTCAGATGTGCTTCTCTCCACAAGTAAGTTTTATCTTCTGGATCATTTATAAAGGTAATTTCTTTTTGTATTAAGTTTGAAACTAAAGTGTCTAAATTTTCATCTTCAAAATAAATAGTGATACCATTGCCTTTTGGGAGCTTATTTACTTTATGAATAGATAATGTAGCTTCGCCATCTGGACACTCTAACCTTACATATCTTGGTAATGCATCAACAATGAGTTTCAAACCTAAGATTTTGTAAAACTGAGTCGCTTTTTCAACATCTAATGATGGAATAGTGACTTGGTTTAAGTTCATACGGTTGATTTTTCAGTTATTAAAGCTCGTTTTAAAAGTAATAAAATCAAAATACAAACAACTGCCAATAATGTTATTAAAATCCAAGTTGTGTTATAACCTAATTTATCAATAAGTTGCATTCCTGCGTTGTGACCAAATACATGTGATAGAGAAAATGAAATGGTATAGAGTGCCATGTATTCGCCTAATTTACCACGTTTTCCTCTGTTCATTGCAAAGGCATTTGAAAATGGAAATACAATCATTTCGCCAATTGTCATGAGGAGCATTCCAAAAATTAAAATACCAATCCAACTTGTCATTATAAGTACAATGAAGCTGGCTCCAACTAAAAGAGCACCAAAAACCATAAGACCTGCTCTAGTATAAGTTGAATTTTCTAACCATTTTATTAAAGGCATCTCTAACACAAAAATGATAAAACCATTCATTCCCATAAGCAACCCAATTTCAAGTTCTGTAAGTGAATGAACGTCTTTGTAATACAATGGCATGGTTGAAAAATATTGTAAAAAGATAATACCAAAAAAAGCCATTGCTATTAAAAACAACCAATATGGTTTGTCTTTCATGATGCTTTCTGGGTTTTCGTTAATTACATTGTCTAAAGTCTTTACTTTTTTAGGATGCAGAACATTTATTAACAATAGTGTTGCGATAATGCATGTTATGCCATCTACCCAAAACAATCCAGAATAACCAATAGTGGTTATGATGATGCCTCCAACTGCAGGTCCAGCAGAAAAACCAAGATTTATGGCTAAGCGAATTAGTGTAACGCTTCTTGTTTTGTTTTCAGGTTTACTGTAAGCACTCATTGCAACAAACATTGCTGGCCTGAAAGAATCTGCTACAAGCATCACTAAAAAAATACCAATTGAGAAACTCAAAAAGGTAGTTAAGTATTGCAGCAAAATAAATAGGATTCCTGTTGCAAACAAACTAAAAATCATAACTCGATAAAAACCAAACTTATCTGTTAGTTTTCCACCAATCCATGAACCAGCAACAGAGCCTAAGCCAAAAATGCTTAATATCCATCCAACATTTGATAGACTAAAACCAAGATCTTTGTTAAGATATAGTGATAAAAATGGTATAACCATTGTTCCAGCTCTATTAATCAAAGTGATTAGAGCCAGCCACCAAACTTCTGGTGAAAGTCCTTTAAATGTATTGATATAGTTGTTAAATAATCGTTTCATTAAAAAATATTTTTTATATCCACAAAAGTGGAAATCTTGTAAATCAGATCCCAAAGCATACTTCGGCAAGCCCAGTATAAGTTTGGGATTAGTTCAGTCCAATCAATTCAATGCATAAATTTTTGAATTGATGACTTCACTAAAATAAAAAGTCCGACTTAGGAGTCGGACTTTTATAAATTGTTATCATTGATATTTGTATCGTTACAATATATAAGGCGTCCAACCCAAAACTCTCAACGAGGTGGTTTTTTGCTTATAGATATTCACGATACAATTCATTGCTCTTGATTTTTGTTCATTCAAAGCTATGCAAAAAAACTTTAAGTTGTATTTTTGAAGTGTAAAAAAATAGTATGATTCGCTTATTTGTTATTTGTATCGTTGTGTTTTTGATGTCTTGTAATCAGGAAAGAAGACCACTTCTTGGAGAAACAGATTATCAAAAAGAACAAAACGCTAAGTTTAAAGATGCAACAACATCTCCTTTAACAGATAAGGACAGAAAAAATTTTAGAGGACTGGATTTTTTTAAATTTGATTCAACCTATATAGTAAAAGCATCATTAAAACGTACTCCAAATGCAGAATGGTTTAGCATGAAAACAACTACTGAACGCTTATCTAAAGAACGAGTTTTTGGTATATTGACTTTTGAGATTAGTGGAGAACGATATAACTTAAATGTTTACCAAGGTGAAGAAAACATGCAAACCAAAGGTCTTGAAGATTATTTGTTTTTACCTTTTTTAGACGATACTAATGGTGATCAAAGTTATGATGGAGGACGTTACATCGATTTAAGAATTTCGGAAAGCGATACCATTACTATAGATTTTAATAGAGCTTACAATCCGCTTTGTGTTTACAATGAGAAATTTTCTTGTCCGTTAGTGCCACGTGAGAACTATTTGCCAATACAGATAAAAGCAGGAGTGAAAATGTATGCTAAGCATTAATTATAATATATTCTTGTTAATGATGCTTTTCTTTACCGTATTTTGAGCAATATTTACTTCAAGTATAGGAACTTTTATAGGTCCATTGCTTAAAAATCTTGTTTTATTGCTTTTTATTTTATTGAATTAGTTATAATGGATTTGTATTTGGTTAATAGTATTATTGCTATTGTAAGAACAAGTAAAGTCATGATGTAAAATGTAATAGATGTTCCTGCTGGTGATGGCATTATAGGATATAGCTGCAATGCCATATTCGCTCCAAAATGAAGTAAAACAGCAGTCCAAACATTTTTATTGGATTTGATATACAGCCAGCTAAATATAAATGACGATGCTAATACCCAAAGAGAGAATACTATAAATGGTATATCGTTGGGTGCGCCAAAACCAACCAAGTAGCCTGGAAAATGCCACAATGCCCAAACTATACCAACGAGCAAACTGGATTGGACAAAGCTAAATTTTTCTAATAGTTGTGGTAAAGCAAAACCTCGCCATCCTATTTCTTCAAAAAAAGCCAATACAAAAATGAGCCATACTTTTGATATTGGTATTTTAAAATTTGGTACCCAAATAAAATTACCATTAAAAACTAATCCTGAAATAGCAGAAGCCAAATAAGATAGCATTGTGTAAAGAAAGAGTGATAAGAGTAACCATTTAACATTTTTTTTCTGAATTTTAAACTGCCTAAAAAAATCACTAAATCTGAGGTTGGATAGTTTGGAAAAAAACATGAACGCCAAGCCTAAAACACCTGGTAATGCAACCGTATGCCTATAAAAACTTCTATCGAGATGTAGTTGATTGATGAACAGCACATATATTGCTGTTACAATTAATGTTGTAATGAGGTAGATACCTCCTTTTGATGCTAGATACTTCATTTTTTATTTGATTTTGATTGATAAATTATTATACTATTTTAATGATGATGCTTTCCATATTTTTTTAATGCTGTATTTACATCTAGTATAGGAACTCTAATTGTTCCATTGTTCAAGTTTTGTTTTTCATAAATGTCTATGTTTTGAATATCAGTAGATTTATTGTTTAAGTCGAGCATAATTATATCAAAGGTGAAGGCGGTTTGAGTATTGGCAACAAACCAATGCACATTATCCTTTTCATCGGAAATTGATGAAAAATGACCTGTTCTTACTATTTTGTCTATAGATGGTTTTATAATTAAATTCTTGTCTGCAATAGCTATTTTTTCATAATGTCTTAAATGCATTTCTCCTTCTAAAACTAAGTGAGCTGAAGCCATATTATTATGACCATGAGGAATAATTGCTCTATCTTTCTGCATTCCAAATATTTTTTTTACGAAAAGAGTATTTTCTGGAAGACCTTCTAATTTTGGAAAAAACACAGGTTTAGTATTTACTCCTAAGTCTGGATACTGAAATCCTTTTTGTAATTTTTTTAAATCTATAAACTTTAGTAATTCTTTCAAATCGATTGTTTTGTATAAACTTTCAATCAGTTTTTGCCATTCTAAAGGCGATATAGCTTGTTTTTTTAAATCTGAACAATACTCATTAAGTAAAATTACCCAATGTTTTGTTAATGGATTTATTTTATTTGCAATTGCATTTGTAGCAAATAGAGATTCTATTAGGGCGTAACTTGTTACAGTAGCTAATAAACCTTTTGTAAAATCTCTTCTTTTCATTTAATAGTATTAATTATTTTCAATGATCTTTTTAATCTTACTTGCATTAATATCTATCATCTCGATTTTTCCTTGAGGAGAAATAAGTATATAAGTTGGAAATGAGTTAATGCCAAATAGATTTTTGAATTCATCATTCATTAAGCCAACTTGCCAATTGATATCGTGTTTATCTATATATTTAGATACAGAAGCTTTAGTGTCATTTGCAAATACACCAATTACAATAGCTTTTTTTGAGTTTTGTATCTCTTTAACAATAGGTTTTTGTGTAATACACCCTCCACACCAAGTGCCTCCAACTTCAAGTAATACATATTTTTCATTATTTAATAAACTCTCAATAGGTAAAGCTAGTTCATTAATCAGTTCTATTTTTAGTGTTGAAATTATATCTCCAACACCAAAAACTTTGTTTGCTTTTTTTAAAGTAGAAGTTATGATTAAATTTTTTCCAGCTATATCTAAGGATTTTAAACTATAAGTCCTGTTATGGATTAAGAATGTTGCATCTTTACTTATTGTGTTTGCTTTTCTTAAATAAGAACTTAAATCTTTTCCTAATTCTATTGTATTAGGTTCAATAAAGATTTTATCTATGTTTTCACTAAATAGACCATCAGCATTTTCATCAAAAAGCATTACTGTTATGGGTTTACCATCTAATTTTGTATTAGATAACTTTACTGCTTTCCTAAGATTAGTTAGCCAATAATTTGTAGAAACAATTTTACTTTTAGGATATTTAGAACTAAATCTATGAATTAAAGCTTCTTGGTTTTTTATGCTGATTTCACTTTTACCGATTTGATAATGAAGTTCAGAAGATGGATTATCATTATTTTTTAGTGTAAGATTAAAACTGTTGATAAAAGAAATTGGGTTGCCATCATCAGTAAAATCTAAATTCCCATTTAAATCAAAATATAATAAAGGCTTATCAGACATGTAATTTTTAACAAGAAATACTATTTCATTCTCAAAAATGGGATTATGATTTCCAGAAAAATATAAAAAACCGTAGGCTAAATCAGAGTTTGAAACTCCTTTAGGAAACCTTTTAATTTTTGAATATTCAGTTTTATTAAAAATGGTATCAGACTCAAGTTTAAATATTGGGTTTAGAGCTATCATATCACTACTTGAACCAAATTGACTTTGAAAGTTATTACTCAAATTGATTTTGAAATCTTGAGGAAAAGCTGTGATGCTAATGGATAATATAAATAAAATGATCAACTTTTTCATTATAGTATGTTTTTTTCTTTGCTGTTTTTGAATGCAATAAATGGAATTATATAACAACAAAAACCAATTACAGGCGGAATTAAAAACCCTATTTTCATAGCGTATAATTCTTGAGGTATAGGTGTGGGATATATAATTTGGTAAACAAAATTTGAGACCCAATAAAGAGCTCCTAACAATAAAATTAAATTGTTTTTGTTGCTTTGCTTTTTAATGATTACTAAAGTAAAAATGCCAATAAGTATCATTAAGCAGCTCATAAAAAAATTAACAGCATACAGTGCCCATTCAACCATATCAGGCATTGTGTTTGAAAACTCCTTCCAGTTCCATAAATAAGGTAGAAAAATATGATATCCTCCAATGGAGATAAATAAAAAGCTTCCTATACTCAAAAAATTTTTGTTTTTTAAATTCACAGCCTTGTTATTTAATTTCTTGATAGGATTTTGAGCCTTCGTTTTTTTTCTTTTTGATACACTTCATCATTGTTAATTGATTCAGGAATGTGAACTACGCTGTCCTTTTCAAAACCAAGAAAGAGTTTAAACTGCCCTGCATCCTTTAATAATCCATTGAATCTAAAATGTGGCTGGATTTCCTTGTATGGAATATTTCCCAAGTTGTTAAGATTTAAATCAATAAGTTGTGTGTTTGGAGAGTCTATATACCTTTTTAAAAGTTGCATTTCTTTCTCATCGAATGCTGGCGGCATTATTATAGCAATAGTTCCAGGGTGCTTTTTCAACAACCTGGAAGTGAATCCTTTACCAGACAATTCAGTATGTTGAGAACCAAAAATTAGTAGTGCTTTGAGATTTTTATCATAAATTTCTCTTTCAACTACTTCAACAGGGTAACTGCCACGATTTGAGAAGGGTTCAAAATCTATATAGCTATTAACTTTACTCCAATCAATTGGAGGGTCGGCGGCTATAATTCTTATTTTATTATTGTTACTTAATTTTGAATTTACGCCTCTAACTGTTTTAAAAAAATCCATATATACAGGCGAATCCCAAACACCACTAACCTGTGTTGTGTTTTGCCATACTTTTTTTAAAGTATTTAGCTCAACATTTTTACCGTTTACATAATCATCAATAATAGTTTGATATAATGGATTAGCAAATTCAACAACTATTACATCAACTGTCTTTGAAAAATCAGGATGTTTAATTAATTGTAATCTGAACTCTGATTCTTTAAAACGACCATGATTTTCACCTAATGCTACTATTTGTTTTTTATCATAAAGACTTAAAACATCTTCAATAGCTTTGGAATATGAATTTCGATGATCTTGAGAATAAATATTATTACTACTTGTTAAAAAAAACAAAGCAAAAAAGAAAAACTGTTTCATAATTTTTGAGGTATTTTATTTTTAAAATAATTGTAAAAATTTTGAGCTCCAGAACGGTTGTTGCAGAGTACAATCATTAAATAGTCTGAATTAGGAAAATACCTCAACTCTGCAGAATTACCTATACTTGTTCCATTATGGCCTATATTGAGATTGGTGTCATAAGAAATACTAAACCCAAAAGAACGTCCATTTTTGACCTTATTTTTTTTATTGAAATCTATATTCCCTATTGGAGAAATGCCAATATCTGGGTTAGATGCTGATCCTGAAGTTTGAAATATTGAAAACATTAAGCTTTTATAAGGTAAGTCTAATAATTTATTGGTTTTATAAAGTGTGTTAAAAAAGTTTGCCAAATCTTGTGTGGTACTTTTTAAACCTCCTGCTCCTGATATTTTGCCTAATGTGTAAGGATATTTACTTTCATAATTCGTAAGCTCTTTATAACTTAGATCATATCTGTAAGGAGTTGATAAATTATTATTATCAAAAGAAGTATTAGATATATTTGCTATTTTAAAAACAAACTCTTTTAAATAATTTTCAAACTTATGTCCTGTAATTTTTTCAATAATAATGGCAATCAAATCAAAAGAATCGTTTGAATAATCGAATTTGCCTGATGGTTCAAAATTGTTATACTTTTCCCACTTTGGTAAATATTTTAGATGAAGTTGGTAAACCTCATTCATACTTTTTGTGCTTTCAAGTTCTTGCCTAAATCCTTCTATACCATCAAGCTCGTACGAAGAAGTGTGTGTTATTAATGATTTTAATGTTATTCTATTTGAAATGTGAGAAGGTAAATCTGTTAGGTAGTTAGCTATTGGCGTGTCTAAATCTAAAACACCTTTTTGCACAAGCTGAAGGCAGGCAACAACTGTAAAAGGTTTTGTAATGGATGAAATTCGCATTCTGGTTTCTATCTGATTTTTAGATTTATCCTCATTATTTGAGTAGCCAAATGCTCTATTTAAAATAGTGTTGTCACTTTTAGTTATTAATACGTTGCCTTGAAATAGGCCAGCTTTTTCATTGGTTTCTAAATAGCTTTCTAAATTTTTTAAAAATTGGTTTTCGTTATCAGCTGGAAATATAGTTCCTTTAGGTTGTTCTCCTTCTAACAATCCAACCGCTTTAATTTTGTTTGTGTTTTTATCTAAAATAAACTCTGGCGCAAACCAATTTTCAGTAACTTCCCCTTTTACCCAAATCTCTAAGTCATGAGGTTTGTTTATGGAAATAGAATGTACTTTTATTGGACCATATCTGTAATATAAATCCATCCATAATTCAACCTTCTCATTAACACTTTCGATTTTAGATAAAGTATAATGTTTCTTTACAAATTTTTCTACCTCCTTTTCTTCTTTTGAGTTATAGGCTTTGACAAAATCTTGAAAAACAATTGAAGCTGGTGAATTTGGCCAAACAAAAACACTCTCTTTTGTTTGAGAGATTGCTAAATGACCTGTAAACATTAAAAGTATTATATATGCTATTTTTTTATTCATAATTAATAAGTTTAATTTCCATCAGCACTTAACTCTTTTCTATCTATTAAATTTCCATCAATTATTATATATTCAACACTATCATAAGCACTAATTTTATCTAATGGGTTTTGTGTTAGCATTAGAATATTTGCTGCTTTACCAGCACTTATTGTTCCTATTGAATCAATAAGATTAAATGCTACAGCATTGTTGTAAGTGCTTGCTTTAAAAATCTGTTCTAATGTAATTCCAGCATCGTACCAATATTTCATTTCTAAATACCCATTATAACCTGGAGGATTTGTGTACATATTCATTGCGCCATTATCAGTACCAAATAATAGATTTGCGTTATTATCAGATAGGAGTTTTAGAACTTTTTTAATCTTTACATCCATTGAACTATATAGTTTTTCAAATAATTCAGTGTCATTACTAAAATTTGTTTTTATAACATTAAAAAAATCTGGGTTGATCTGCTTAATGAATTTAGGTCTTTTTAAAATTTGGTTTCTACTCCATTGCCCTTCTTCAGATTGAAGCCAATTAATATAGCTTTGAGAATACAGTTTTTTTAGTACTTCATTTTCTTTAAAAGTATTATCTAAAATATCTTTTTCGGCTAAAATGGTTCGTATTGTTGGTTGATACCCTATTTGTTTTTCAGCTATAGTAAGCAAAAGCTGTTTATGGGTTTCAGGAAGCTCTGTATTAAAGTACTCTTCAGGATTAGCACTCCAGTTCCACATGGCATGAGCAATTATGTCTACACCAGTATTTTCGGCAAACTGTTGCCCTTCAAAAGAAGTGGCGTGCATAATAACTTTTAAGCTTTCTTTTTGAGCTTCAGCAACCAAATCTTTTATTATTTGTTTTGATGGCAATTCCCAAATCTGAGGAAGTCCAGATGAAGCATCTTCATATAATGTTTTTACACAGATATTTCCTTCTTTTTCTATTTTAGATATTATTTCTTTAACGGAATGTTGATTTAGATTTAATGAATCTGGATATGTAATGTTTGTATTGTATTTATCGTGTAAAAAAGGGAATTCAAAGCGTTCATTTTCAGGAATTTCATTCATTATCATTTCGAAATCATCCATGACTTGAACTTTTTGACCGCAGGTATAAATTTCTGGTCTAAGGCCAACCGATTTAAGCTTACTTATAGTACTTGGAGCATAATTATCTACATCTATTAGTGTAGTATAACCATAGTATAAAAAATTCTTAGGTAGCCGATCAAAGTATTCTTCGGCTAATACTTTATTTGATTTAACTTGTTTAAAATTAATGCCTGCAATATTGTTTAAATGTACATGACTATCTATTAAACCTGGTACAACAAATTTTCCTTTACCATTTATTGCTTTGTACTCTCCTTTTACAATAGGCTTATCTTTTCCTGCATAAATAATTTTTGAATTATCGATTAAAACATAGCCAACATAATCTTCTATAATGCCAATATCATTTGCTGTAATTATTGTTGCTTTGTCAATTAACAGACCATTTATAACATTAAAATTTTCTTTATAAGATTTGCAACTAATTACAAAAACTGTAATAAAAATTAATATAAGCTTTTTCATAATTCATTATTATAATCTGTGAAACCTAATTTATTCCCAGAAGGGTCTAAAAATTCAACAGCCCAACCAGTTTTTATTTTAAAAGGTTCATATAAAAATTCAACTCCTTTTTCTTTTAATTCACTATATACTTTATTTACAGAATCAACTTCAAACCATATTGTAGGTTTAGTGTTTGGGTACATATTTAGGTCTTTTAAAATTATTGCTGGTTCTTGTTCTCCAATTTTAAATGCCAAAAGCCCATTGTTACTAAAATAGAACTTTATTTCAAGGCCTAAAACATTGGAATAAAATGTCTTGGATTTTTCTAAATCCTCAGTTCTAAGAAATAGATTGTCTAAGTTTTTTATTTTCATTTTATATTGAATTTACTCTTATGATTACTATTAATTTTAAATTAAATGAAGACTATATCTATGCTTAGATGCTCTTTGTTGTTTAATTTTTACTCTTTTTTCTTCTCAAAATCCCAAAACACGTTTATTATCTTCCATTGATTATCTTGTTTTGCTAAATGTATATATTCAACCCATCTGGTTTTTGGATATCCAGTTTTTAAACTTGCACTTGCCATGTTGCCAAAAATGGTAATATCTTTAACTACATTGTATTGATGTTTTACTTCAAACTTTGGGTTAGTTGCCAATAATTCTTTCAATTTTTCGGGTGGAAAATCTTCGCTCATTGTGCCATCTGGATTTATACCTCTTTTAGAAAGCCTCGGATGGAGTGATTTATTCATTTCATCAAAATTATTTTCGAAGAAATTTTCTATGTAGTTTAATATTGTTTTTTCAATTAAGGGTTTTTCAGTTTCAATATTTTGAGCATTGACTCCTATTGTAAAATAAAAAATTGTAATTATCGTAGTTATTGCTTTCATAATTTTATATTATAAGTTTACGTGTTTAATTAGTAATTAATTTTTAATGAATTTTATAAATTTTGCATTTTCATATTTTAAGAAATAGATTCCTTGTTTTAAAAACCGTATATCAATATAATTATCAGAAACAATTGCTTTTTTAATTAATCTTCCATTGATATCTACTATTAAAATGGTTCTATTGTTAAGGTTTTTATTGAAGTATATATAGCTTGAGGATGGATTAGGGTAAATTTTTAATTCTGATTCTAAGTTTAAATTAGTAATGCTTAAAGTTTCATTTTTAAACATTTGTATAAAAATTTCTTTTTCATTGTCTACCAAAGGGCTTATATTATCATCACCTTCCCAAGCAATTATGTAATCTCCAATTCCGTTTGTTGCAACAACACAATCATCAGCACCATAATTGGTGTCTCCATCTGGTCCCATGTCACTTAAATTAAACGCTGCGCTTTTAAGTGAGCCTAAATTATCAATTAACTGACCATATATTTCAAATTCATCATCTGTTGTATGATCGTTTCTATATACTACTAAATATTCATTATTAGTTACATTCCATACTAGTTTAGGGCGCCAAGTATCGTAATTAGCATTAATATTAGTAGTAGTTGTAATTCTAAAATCATTTGTTCCTATTTCGGCTCCATTAGCATCAATTAACTGTCCATAGGTTTCATACTGATTAGCTACTGTATCACTTCCTTGCCATATTATTAGATAATTATTGTCGACAGAATTATAATCTAATCTGGGAGATAGTGCAGATGTAGTGGTTTCTCCTTCAGTTCCCATATCACTAATTCTAAAATTAGAACCTATTGCGTTACCAGAATTATCTAATCTTTGCCCATATATTTCTTTTTCTTCGTCAATAGATGTTTCACCTTGCCAAATCACTAAATATTGGTTTGAAGCTGAATTCCATACAACATCAGGCTCTCTTGCATCAAAATTAGCATCGTTAATTGGGAGCTGTATACTTATTTGAAAATCATTTGTTCCAATTTCGTTTCCCGTTGCTGAAATACGCTGCCCATAAATTTCAATGTTATTATTAATAGTTTCGTCAGATTCCCAAACCACTAAAAACTCATTGTCTGTTAAATTATAAACAACTGAAGGCCTATTTGCATCGAAATTACCATCTCCTTCTGGACCAGTATCACTTATTCTGAAATTTGAGCCATTGAGAGTACCATCTGCATTTACAAGTTGCCCATAAATTTCAATTTCGCCATCAACACTGGTTTCGCCTTCCCAAACCACTAAAAATTGATTTGTTGTAGAATTCCAAGTAACATCTGGTCTATCTGTTCTGAAGCTTGTGTTGCCATCTGTATTGGTAAAACTTATTCTGAAATCATTAGAACCAGACTCGCTGCCATCTGCATTTATAAATTGTCCATAAATTTCAAATTCATTATCTACAACAGCATCTCTGTTATCATCTGCATTCCAAACTACTAAATACTTATTATCTGTAGTGTTGTAAGCAACAGCTGGGTCTAAAGCAAAAAAACTTGTAACTCCATCTGTTCCCATATTACTAATTCGGAAATCATTTATTCCAAACTCTTGTGATTGTATAGAAAATGATACTAATGCAATTATAAATGCAAATACTTGATTTTTCATAATTTATTTTTTTGGGTTATTTTTTTCTTAATTATTACTAGTGCTATTGAAACCCAATAATAGAAATAGGTTTATTTTAATTTCCTGGCTATACCTAATACTTATAGATAAAAACAGCTTAAAAACGTCCTGTAAGTTTTAAATCTATAATTGACATTAACAAAGAAAATGCTATTGAACTCACTGTTATGAGTGAGGCAATGGTTAGATAGAATAATAACTCGATTACACTAAAGTTGATTTGTTTAAATAATGAATTCATTTTTTTGATTGATTTTTATGCTTATCAGATTCCTGTAAACATCTTTATTAAAACTGTTATTAAAAACCCTATAAACACTTGAAAAATATTTTTAAGGCTAAATGTTTTTATTTTTTCAGTATTTGGTTCAAAAGTTATTAAGCTTAAATAAGCTTTTTTTATTGACTTTCTTCCCTTGTACATAAAGTAAAAAACAATAATTAGATAAATAATTGCAGACACAATTGCACCAGAATGAACACCATATATAAAATCTTGTATAAGGATATTAACCAGCATAAATACCAAGAGAAAACAGCCTAAAAGACGTGTTTTTTGAAAAAATAGAAGAAATCCTCCAACTACTTCTACAATTCCAATTATTATAGGAAACTCAACAGAATATCCATAAAAAGCCCACATTAGCTCCATTCCTGATGCCTTGTTAATGGGTGTTTCTGTTAAACTGCCTTTAAATTGTACAATTTTTCCAACACCATATAATGACATTGATAGCATAACATAAGTTGCCAATACTGTATCTAAAGACCCTTGTAGAAGTTTTCTCATATTAATTAAATTAATTAGAGCTGAAATTTTTTAAATATTCTCTAAGTGTTTCAATAGAAGGTGCGTTTAATGCTTTACGTTGTTTGGGTGTTACGGCTGTAGTATCTATGATTTTAGGATCCATTGCAACTTTACCATTTATAACTGTTATATTTTGGGTTCCATACCATTGTGGCTTACCTAATTTTAGCAATAGCCTGTCCTTTATTGCTGCTGAAAGCCAAGGTGCCATATGATGTATTTGATCTGTTGTCAAAGCTTTTTGTATTAAAATTTCTGCATGTTTATAGTCTTCTATTGTATTGCCATGATGCATTATCATTGCTGCTTTATAAAAGTCATGACCAGATTTAATAAGATTGTTTTCTAACATTTCTAATATATGTTTTCTACGTGCTTCATCTTCTTTTGCAAGATTTTTATCCATCTGTCCACTTATTCTCGGTTTTTGATCTTGTGCAAACATGTGAGCAAGCTCTTTATTGTTTGATTCAAAATAAGAGTCTATTAGAGGCTCAATTTTAGTTTTCCACTCATTGGTGTTTTTAAGGGGCTTTAAGTCATCATCATAAATAATATGTGCTAAATCTTCCCAACCATTATTGATGCTTTTGGTTAAATATTTTACAGCATCGTCAGTTTTATTTGTTAAAGTCAAATAGCAAGCTGCATCATAATATGCATTTTCTGGTTTTTTAAATTCTCCTTCTTCTATGCCTTTAATTGTATATTTTGCAGCATCCTCAAATCTGTCTTCATAATTAGCAATAGTTGCTTTAAAACTATATTTTGTTGTATCACCTTGAATAGTAAATTGCGTATTGCCTTTTTTAACGGTTACAGAGTGTTGAGAAAAAATACTGTTAGAAAACATTACAAAAAGTGTTATTAATAATTTTTTCATTGGATTTCAGTTTTAGGATTTATGAATTACTGATCTTCATCATTTAAATTTTAGATTGAGATATTATATTTTTAAAAAGCATTTTATATTATTTGCTTTACTCTTTTTACAGGTCCATATTTTTCATACATCTTAATCACCATGTTATCACTTTTTCGTATCCAAAAGGTTGCTTTACTATCTTTTTGTATATCATATATAATTTGTAATACCCAAGTATCTATAACTCCATAAGAAGTAGAAAGCTTTTCTTCATTTATTACTGTATAATTATAATACTTTGGAGCTGTTTTCCCTCCAGGATGATAGAAAAATAAGCTGAACGTTCTGTTTAATTGATATGGCAGCATTTGTAACATTTCCAAGTCCAACTCCCAGTTATGAGGGAGACCACTATTACTTAATTCCAAATTGAAATCTTTTTTTGAGTTATTGGCTATAGAGTCTGCCCCTACTATTTTATCGGTGTAAAAATCATATGCTTCTATAACACTGTCTCTGTTAACTGATTTGTGGTATTTGGGAAGAAATGTCTTTTTATCGCTTACAGAATAAACGATTCTATTTTTAGTTTTATCTTGATTAGCCCACGATTGTTTAACTATTATTTCATCATTTTTTAATTTCACATTACGTTCCCAAATAGAAATATCTGACATAGTCCCATTAGGTAGCTCAACATACACGAGATATCTTGTTATTTGGTCTTTAATACTCAATGGTTTTAATATAGGCTGACTGTCTTTATTAAAATCTATTGTTTTATCTTGAGCCATTATATAATTACTTATATGCAGAATAGTAATTGATACTAGTAATGTTGTAAATTTTTTCATTTTTTTGATCTAAATTTCAGAATTAAAGAATTTAATACTGTTAACAAGATCATAACCATTATGTCATTCGATAAAACGCCATTAATTTTTACAAAAAATTAAAAAATTATTACAATATGGTAAGTGTAATTGAATCTTAAAAGTTTACTTGTTTTCAACTAATGTTAAGATATGTTCGGTAACATTTTCTCCAAACCCTAAAGATATTAGAGAGATTTTTCCAAATTTATTTATTACATAAACCGTTGGTGTAACTTGTACATTATATTTAATTTTTACAGGACTATGATCACCTTTCAAATCTGAGACTAAAGTAACATCTCCAATATTATAATTTGAATCTTGTAACCATTGTTCTTGAGTATTTGTAAATGAGAAGACAATAGTGTTTATATTGTTTTTATTTGCCTCATTAAAATTTTTTAAAAGAGTTCTCCCCTTTTCTTCCATACATTTTAAGCCTCCAAATACTAATAGAATGGGTTTGCCTTCATCTATCAAACTTGAAATTGATATAGAATTTCCCTTAAGTGTATTGACTTGAAAATCAATATAATTATCATTAATCTTAGGTGTTTTACTATTGCAAAAAACCTCAAGACTTTTACCATAATTACTTTTGTGGATTACTTTTTCTGCCTCATTAATTTTTTTGCACAATGTATCCTTGTTAACTTTGGTTCTGATGCTGTACAATAATTCTATTGACAAATAGCTGTTAATGTTTTTATAACAGAACGCTTCTATTGTTTTGGTTAATTTATCTATAAGCATAGGTATTGAATCCTGTTTACCTTCTTTTGTTAAGCGAATGTATTCTGGGTTAAAAAAAGAAATTTCTTTCTCTAAGTTCGCATCAATTTCTTGTTCTTTTCCAGCTAATATTTTTAATTTTTCAGGATTTAAAAAATCATACGATATTTCTATAGGTAAGTTCTCAATCCAAAGTGAATGTTCTTTGATTTGATGATCATTTTTGTAAACCAATTTATAACGCATAGGATAATAAACACTTCCACTAAAACTAAAACGAGAAGAATCTATAAGAGTTGAATCTTCTATTTTACCTGAATCAGCATTTTTTAGATATACTTTTGATTTATCTTCTACGTTTTTAACTTTACCACTTATAGAATAAGTGTTTGTTTTGAAATTTTTATTGCAGCTCAAAACAATCATTAACAAAATAATTAATCTTTTTTTCATTATTAAATTTTGTTTGATAAAAGAGTAATCGGCAACTTATTTATGTTGCCGATTACTAAAAACCAATGATAACTATTATGAATAAAGTACTAATTTTTTACTATAAATTTCTTTGTAGTACTGTTCTTTGCAGATTGTATGGTCATAAAGTATATACCATCTTGCCAAGAATCAGTATTTATTTTTTTTATAGTTGCTGAATTTTCGGTATTTATTGTCTCCCTAAAAACTGTTTGTCCATGAAGTTGCCTAATAGTTAAATTAAAGCTATTTACATTTTGAATGTTTGCTTTTAAGATAACTTCATTATTTTTTAATGGTGTTAGGAGTTTTATGTCATTTTCATCAAACTCTTCAACAGATAAACTAATGCCAGAAATTACTCTGATGTTTTTAGTGTTGAATTCAGTAACATACATTGTGTCTTCTAAATCGTTAAAAATTATCCCATTAGGAGCAGCAAATGTGGCGACACTAATATCTCCATCTGCAGTGCCTCCAGAGCTGCCAGCAAATAAAGTTACCTCGTCAATTCCGTTTGGATTAATCATGTAAATTTTATGTTCCCCCAAGACAGTTCCCCAAAGCATTTCTTGGGCGTAAGCTATGTAGCCCAAAACAGAACTATTGCCTAAGGTTGCAATATACTCCAATGTTCCATCCGAAAGAACTCTGAATATTTTTCTGTTATTATAGTTACTAACATAAAGCTCACCATTGTTATCGAAAGTTAGACCGACAGGACCATCAAGTTCGGGAGCATTTGAAATTAAAGAAACAGATCCATTAGTGCTAAGCCTATGTATGCTATTCCCAGAAAACTTTGTGAAAATTAAGTCATCGCTACCATAATCTTTAATAATACCTGCTGGATATCCAGACTGTAATAAATTAAGATTTAATGAGCCGTTAGGCAAAAAACTACGTATTCGGCTAGTTCCAAAATCACAGTTAAATATCTCATTTGTTGAATTAATGGCTATACCTACAGCATTTGAGGGAAAGCTAGTAAATTCAGAAACATTATATGAGTTGTCATATTTATAAATTTTTCCTTGAGTGTAAGAAGAAGCGTATAAATTTCCATCGCTATCAAATACCAATGCATCGTCTGGTAATCCTTCAAAAATGGTTGTAACTGTTTGAGAAAGTCCTTTTATCGATAAAAGCAATAGTATGCCTGTAATAAAAGTATTTTTTATCATATTTAAATATATTGATGTTAATATTTTTAAAAATCAGCTAAGCGCATATAACTGTAACCGTATGGGAATGATTGGCTACATTTGTTGAGTTAACTATTACCTGTTCATTGTTTTTTAATTTTAAAAAATCATCACTATTAATCGTTATAAAATGATCATGTTCTGAAGTTCCTTGAATATTATAAGTTTTTTCGACTCCAGCTTGAATATCAGCCTTTGGAATGCTTAAAATATGACCATGATTAGAAGTAATGCCACCTGACATTGCTCCATTATCAAGACAGTTGCGCTCATTTCCTTGATTATTATTATCTCCTGAATCATCAGAGCTTGAACAACCAACTAATTTCATTAGAGGCAACGCTATTAATAATGTGCCTCCTAAACGTTTTAAAAATGTTTTTCTTTCCATTGCAATTTTTTTTAGATTATTGAACAAATCTGTAAAATAATTGTTGCAAAAAAGAAAAGCATCACTAGAATTGTATTACAATTTATCGAACGACTGTATTTTTAATGAGTTAAAAATTATTAGACTTGTTTAGATTTAAGCCATTCTTTAGGGGAAATACCATTGAGTTTTTTAAAGTTTCTATGAAATGTAGTTACACTTTTAAACCCAGATTTAGATGCTATGCCATCTAAAGTGTAAATATTACTTTCTTCATTAAGTAATAGTTTTTTTGAATATTCAATTCTTAGATTATTAATATAATCACTAAATGAAGTATTTTTTATGCTATTGAAGTACTCAGATAGCTGATGTGTTGTAACTTCAAGCTCTTTAGCAAGTTTTGAAAGAGTTAATCTTTCATCTAAATAAAGTTTTTTACTATTCATTAAGTTTTGGAGGAGAATTTCCGTGCTTTCTATATCTATATTAGATAAATTGGTATTTTGTCTTTTTAGAAGTTCTATTGGATTCGTAATTATATTTTGATTAGAATAGCCTATGTAACTAATTACAAAAATATGGAAGACAAAAAGCACAATAACAATATCATAAGTACTATTTAATATGGAATTGTTTATAAATGGGTTAATTATAAAAAAAACAACAGTTACAAAAGGAAAACATAAATAACCGACAAGTAGAATTTTAATCCATTTTATATGTTTTTTTAGTGAAATGTTGTCATGAAATGAATTATTCTTACTATAAGAGTTTAAAAATCTAACACTTACAATTATGTAAACAATAACATGTAAATACCATAGTCCAAAATTAAACACAATACTATGAGTATTATACTTAGAAAAAATTAAATATTGGTGGAGGTTTAAATTATTTAAAAAGTTTGTAGTTTGTTCACGAAATAATAGTGGTGACATCAACACAAAAATCAAGACAGCAGGAACAAAATGTAAGTAAAGTAAAGGTTTTTTAAAATGCTTGCTTTTATTCTCAAAGTGTGAACGAGTATATAAATAAAGAGTTGGTCCGTAAAAATAAAGCACTAAATATTCAATACCGTAAAAAAACCATAGTTTATCTAAATAACCTTCAAGGTAAAGGAAGTACCAAGCTAAATCAACAATAAAAACTATAAATAGAATAATAGCCCATTTTGTTGTTAATGTTTTGTTTTTTTTTGAAATTAAAAGGGATAGGATAAATAACCCTTGAATAATTCCAACTATAGATATTAGGCTATATATTCCAAACATGGATAAACTAAAAGAATTTTGATTGATGAAAAATACTATAGCAAAGTTACAAATAAATGTAAACCCTAATAATTCTTTTCCTTAGAATATTTATATATATAAGCGATTCTTATTACTTTAATGTAACTAAAATGTATTATTAAGCATTATTTCCAGCAATAAACAATCCTGCAAACACAGCCAGAAAAGCCACAATAAAACTACTAATTGTATAAAGTGCAAAGTTTGTAAAATCACCTGATTTTAAAAACACATGATTTTCATAAGCAAAGGTTGAAAACGTTGTAAAACCACCACAAAACCCAGTCGCCAAAAGCAAGGTTTGGTTAGAGGAGAGAGCATCATTTTTAGCTGCAAGACCTAAAATAATTCCAATAATCAAGCTTCCTAAAATATTGGCAGTAAAAGTTCCCCAAGGAATTTCGGCTTCAGCAGTATTAAGGTACTTTCCAATTACAAAACGTAAAGCGCTACCAAAGCCACCACCAATAAAAACGAGTAAGAGTTGTTTCATCTAATTATTTTCAACAATAGGAATATAAATTTCCGTAACCCAATCTGCTGGATTTGGAAAATCGCCAGGATCGTTGGTATAAATTTCAAATGGTTTTTCCTCAGATTGAACCAAATTATTATCAGCAATATATTTTAGTGCAACATCCCAAGCATCTGCTAAATAAGTGTAGTTTCCTTTTAAAGTTGTTTTTAAAACTTTAGTTTTTTCCATAAAACCACAAGATATATCACTATCTTCTGCAATTTCAATTTTTTGGTTTACAGGAAGACCATTACTCATTATCACTGTACCATCTTCTGGATTCATTTCATTGTAAATGGTTAAGGGCATTCCAGCCATTACAATATTATTTTGAGTAATATAAGCCATTAAACTGCCATATTGTTCTGCCATTTTTTGGCTAATGTTAGAATCTTTTGCATTTGTGGTTTTGTATAAGTAAAATCCTCCTCCATATTCTGTAATACCATTTACAGTAATTTCGTGTTTTTTGGTGCTTTCAACAACTATGCTATCGAGTTTTTCCAAACCTCTTTCAAAATCAGGGCCAATCATATTATCAAACCCTCCAGAAAAAGCTGCATAAAGTTTGAAGCCAAAAGGTATTTTTTCACCTTTCATGGTCCATGTCACTTTGGTTTTAAAATTGTCAACTGTTTCAAATTTCCAATTTACCACTGAAGGCTCAAAATTGTCAAATTGCATTTGCTGATTTATAGAGTCGCTTGGAAACTCTGCTAATGTTTTCATGTTTCCTATTCCATCTTTGTCTTCCCAAGAAAACGATGCATCAGCACCTTTTGTATTGTCGTGTAAGGTTATTACTGTAGTTGGGTCTTTTTCCACCCAAGGAGACCAAGCTTCCCAATTTTTATAATCAATAATATTATCGTAAACTATCGCTTTGTTAACATCTATCGTTCTGGTTCTAACAACTTCGTAATTGTTTGGTTGAACAGCTACATAAGTGCAAGCACCTATTATGAGAATTAATAGCAAGAAAATGATGAATTTTAATGCTTTCATATTTTTAGGGTTTTGTGATTTCTACCAAAGATAAGTATTTTATCATCCTTTATAAAAAACCAAATAAATTAATTGAATATTTAATAATTCACTAAATAATATTAATTTCGGAATCTTATTTAAAAAATAACTAAAATGAAACCGACATGTATAAAATAATCTTTAAACACTTATAGAAATAATTATTTTAAACATCAAAGGTTACATATGACAATTAAAAAACAATAAAAACTAACACATGAAATTTAAAGTATTAATAGCAACATTATTAATTGCTGGAATGATGTGGTCTTGTAAGACTGAAACAAAAGAAAAAGTATTTAAGGAAGAACTTATTGAAATTTCAAATGACAACTTTCCTTTTATGCTAGAACAGTTTGCAGATTTAAAAATCTTACGTTATCAAATTCCTGGTTGGGAAGAGTTAACCCTTAAAGAACAAAAACTGGTTTATTATTTAGTTGAAGCAGGTATTTCTGGTCGTGATATTATGTGGAATATGAACTACAGACACAATCTTAAAATAAGAAATGCATTGGAAAATGTTTATACAAATTACGAAGGCGATAAAACTAAAGACGATTGGAAAGCTTTTGAAGTTTATTTAAAACGTGTGTGGTTTAGTAATGGTATTCACCATCACTATTCAAACGATAAAATTAAGCCAGAATTTTCTCAAGAGTATTTAAAAACTTTATTAAACGAAACCAATACAAATCTTGAAGGTGAAGCTTTTGAAGTTATTTTTAATGACTTAGATGCTAAAAAAGTAAATCAAGCCAAAGGTGTAGACAATGTTTTGGAAAGTGCTGTAAATTTTTATGGATCAAACGTTACTACAGCAGATGTTGAAGCTTTTTATCTAGATATTAAGGACACAGATCCTGACATGCCAAATACTGAAGGTGGTGTTTTTAAAGATGATAAAAAAGTAAACAAGGATAGACCTTTGTCTTACGGTTTAAACTCTATGTTAGTAAAAGAAAATGGCGAGTTAAAAGAGCGTGTTTATAAATCTGGTGGTCTTTATGGTGAAGCGATTGATGAAATTATTAAATGGCTTGAACTGGCAAAAGGCGTAGCAGAAAACAAAGCCCAAGGTGATGCTATTGGCTTATTAATTGAGTATTATAAGACAGGAAGTTTACAAACTTGGGACGATTACAATGTGGCTTGGACTGCTGCAACCGAAGGCAATATAGACTACATAAACAGTTTTATTGAGGTTTACAACGATCCTGTTGGTTATAGAGGCTCATACGAATCTATTGTGCAAATCAAAGATTTTGATATGTCAGCAAAAATGGCTGTGCTTTCAGAAAATGCTCAGTGGTTCGAAGATAATTCTCCTTTAATGGAGTCGCACAAAAAGAAAAACGTTGTTGGTGTAAGTTACAAAACAGTAAACGTAGCTGGAGAAGCTGGAGATGCATCACCAAGTACACCTATTGGAGTTAATTTGCCAAATGCTAATTGGATTCGTAAAGAAGTTGGTAGTAAATCAGTGTCTTTAGGAAACATTATTCACGCATATAACAATGCTGGGAGCAGTGGACGCTTAAAAGAGTTTGTTCACGATGATGAAGAGTACGAATTAGAAGAAAAATATGGTCAACTTGCAGATAAACTTCATACTGCTTTACACGAAGTGGTTGGTCATGCTTCAGGACAATTAAATCCTGGAGTTGGCGAAACCAAAGAAACTCTTAAAACCTATGCTTCTACTTTAGAGGAAGGTCGTGCAGATTTAGTAGGATTGTATTATTTATACGATTCAAAACTACAGGAATTAGGTTTGGTTGATGATTGGCAAGCAGTTGGAAAAGCTGCATACGATGGTTATATTAGAAATGGTTTAATGACGCAATTGATAAGATTAAATTTAGGTGATGATGTAGAAGAAGCTCACATGAGAAACCGTCAATGGGTTAGTGCTTGGGTTTTTGAAAAAGGTAAGGCTGATAATGTAATTGAAAAAGTAACTCGTGATGGAAAAACTTATTTTAACATTAATGATTATGATAAACTGCATGAATTATTTGGTCAATTGCTAAGAGAAACACAACGCATAAAATCTGAAGGCGATTATGAGGCTGTTCAAGCTTTGGTTGAAGATTATGGTGTAAAAGTAGACCAAGAATTACATGCTGAGGTTTTAAAACGAAATGAGCAATTTACCTCTGCACCTTACAGTGGATTTGTAAACCCTGTTTTAGTGCCTGAAACCAATGAAGCAGGCGAAATTACTGCAATAAAAGTGATGCATGCGGCAAGTTTTGAAAACCAGATGCTTAGCTATGCTAACAAATATGGCTTTTTGCCAGAAGAAAATTAAAAATCATTATTTTTTTAATAACAAAAAGCAGAAACTCAATTATGGTTTCTGCTTTTTGTTTGTGCTAAATTTTAATAATGCTAAATTAAAAAGGACTAATGAAAATATGATGTAAACTATAAACATGATAATGGTTGTTTACATTACAACGGTAAAGTTTTTAATTGTCATCAATTAACCCAAAACAAACTTAATAGCAACAATAAAGAGTAAAAAACCAATAAAAGCAAAAAGAACCCAAATACTGCCTTTGTAGTATTTTTGATGCAGTTTTATATCTTTTCTATAAGCATAAACTAAAAATGATATAAAGGCAATTGCAAAAAGAATTGCAAAAATTATCTGACCGTTACTAAACATATTTGTTTATTTTTATGCGAATTTAATGAAATACAATGAAGGATAAAATAGAAGCTGTAAAAGCATTTCACGAAGCGTTTAAAATAGGTTATCGAGAAACACCAAAAGCCGATTTAGGTACTGAGAAAAACATGCTACGCTATAAATTAATGCGTGAAGAAAATGAAGAGTACCTTGATGCAGCAAACGACAATGATATTGTTGAAGTTGCCGATGCTTTAGGTGATATGCTATATATTCTTTGTGGTACTATCATAGAGCATGGTTTACAGCATAAAATAGAAGAAGTATTTAACGAAATTCAACGTAGTAATATGAGTAAGTTAGGAGACGATGGCCAACCTATTTACAGAGAAGATGGAAAAGTGCTTAAAGGACCAAATTATTTTAAACCAAATATTGAAGATATATTAGTCAACTAAAAAAGGGCAAATTAGTTTGCCTTTTTTTAGTCTTCCGTCTTCGGTCTTCCAACTTCAGACTATATTTTTACTCTCCAACCAAATTTATCTTCAGCCTTATTAGTTTGTATATCTGTAATACGTTTTTTCAATTGACTTGCGTAATTATTTTCCAGTTCTGGTAAATCGTAATCTATATCTCGATAACCAAAAGTGGAGATTGGAGACACAACAGCTGCAGTTCCAGCTCCAAACATTTCTTTTAAGCTTCCATTTTTAGCAGCTTCAACAAGTTCGTTAACAGAAATTTTTCGTTCTTCAACACTAATGCCTTCGTCTTTTGCTATTTGAATAATACTTTTTCGTGTGATCCCATCTAAGATTCTATCACTTATAGGAGTTGTAAGTAAGGTGTCATTAATTCTAACAAAGATATTCATAGCACCAGCTTCTTCAATATATTCATGACTTGTGTCGTCAGTCCAAATGACTTGGTTATATCCTTTTTTTACAGCCAATTGCGTTGGGTAAAACTGTCCAGCATAATTACCTCCAGCTTTTGCAAAACCAACACCACCATTTGCAGAACGTGAATAGGTTTCTTCAATTAGAACCTTAACTTTTCCAGCAAAATAGGCTCCAGAAGGAGCTGTGGCTATAATAAATTTATAAGAATTTGCTGGTGAAGCGTGAAACCCTTTTCCAGTAGCAAAAATAAATGGTCTGATATAAAGTGAACAGCCTTCTTTGCTCGGAATCCAGTCTTTATCAACCTCAAGCAATTTTTTTAAACCATCTATAAAATAAGCTTCTGGTAGCTCAGGAATTGCCATACGTTTTGATGATATGTTTAAACGCTTGCAATTGTCTTGAGGTCTAAACAAAAACACATCACCTTGAGCATCTTTGTAGGCTTTTAAACCTTCAAAAACCGATTGGCCATAATGAAAAATCTTGGAAGAAGGTTCTAATGAAATAGCTTGATAAGGAACTATTTTAGGTACGTTCCATTTGCCATTTTCAAAATCACAAACAAGCATATGGTCTGAAAAAATGCTTCCAAAACTCAGGTTATCAAAATCTACTTCTTTAATTTTTGAAGTCTTGGTTTTGGTAACTTCAATCAATTCTTTTATTGTCTCAATCATTGTAGCCAAATTTATAGAGCAAAATTAAGCAAATAAATACTGATATTTAAATGAATTGTACCTTAAAAAAAATCTTATCTTTGCAGCTTAAAATCAACATTTTAAAATTCACTTATATCATGAAAAAAATATTGTTTGTATTGCTTACTGTTTCTGTAATGGTTGCTTGTAAAAATGAAACTAAAACAGAAGAATCTTCTCTAGAAACATCTCAAGAGACACAAGATTTAGCATATGCTTCTTTTGGAGATAAAATAGATGCAGAAGGAGTTATTACAGCTTCTGAAATGGTTGAGCGTTTTAATGGACTAAACATTGGAGATACAATCATTGCAAAAGTTTCGGCAAAAATTAATGAAGTTTGTCAAATGAAAGGTTGTTGGATGAAATTAGATCTTGGTAATGACCAAGATGTTATGGTGACTTTTAAAGATTATGGCTTTTTTATGCCTTTAAATGCTGAAGGTGAAGTTATTATTAACGGTAAAGCTTTTTTAAAAGAAACATCAGTTGACGACTTACGTCATTATGCAGAAGATGCTGGTAAAACTGCTGAAGAAATTGCTGCAATTACTCAACCAGAAAAAACATTTGCTTTTGAAGCAGATGGTGTTTTATTGAAACAATAATAATGCGATTAAAATATTTGTTTATTGGCTTGACCTTGGTTCTTCTTAGATGCAAAAAATCTCAAGAAGAACCACAGGAGAAGCAAGCTTTAATTATGGCAGAAAGGTCTGAGATGGCTCTACTTATGAATGAGATGTACGCTTTTAACGAAAGTATAAAGCAGCAAATAATTGATGGCGCCTTAAGTGCAACTTACCCAGAAAAATTCGATAACATACATTCTGCAGTTTTAACGAATGATTCTCATAGAGATTTACGTTTTGAGTCGTTCTCAAAGCTTTTTCTTGAAGCCCAAAAACAAATTTTCGAAGCTCCTCAAGAAGAACTAATTACACGTTATAATAATGCTATTAATGCATGTATTTCTTGCCATAGTGTAAAATGTGTTGGCCCAATTCCAAGAATTAAGAAATTACTTATTGAGTAATTTTGAAACGCAAGATCATTACTACTGCAGACGGTTCTAAAACCATTCACATTGAAGATTGGAACGAGCAGTATCACTCTAAACATGGCGCCATACAAGAAGCGCAACATGTATTTATAAAAGAAGGACTGCATCATTTTTTTTCATTAAATAAAAATTGTCATGCTGAGGAAGCTTGTGCTGAGCTCAGTCGAAGTATCAAAGCATCAATCTTAGAAATTGGCTTTGGTACAGGACTCAATGCCTTTTTAACTTTACTCGAAGCTGAAAAACTGAACGTAAAAGTCAATTATGTTGGTGTTGAAGCTTATCCTGTTTCAATGCAAGACATTAATCAACTTAATTATGTAGAGTTGATTTCAGTAGAAAATCAAACGGTTTTTAATAAACTTCATAAAGTGTCTTGGGAAAAGCAACATCACATCATATCTAATTTCAAACTTCAAAAGCGTAAACAATTCTTTTTAGATATAGCTGATGTTAATGCTTTTGACCTCATTTATTTTGATGCTTTTGGAGCTAGAGTGCAACCCGAACTTTGGAACAAATCTATTTTTGAAATCATGTATAACGCTTTAAAACCAAAAGGTATATTGGTTACTTATGCAGCAATTGGAGAAGTAAAACGCAACATGCAAGCTTTAGGTTTTACAGTTGAAAGACTAAAAGGACCTCCAGGAAAACGACACATGTTAAGAGCAACAAAAAAATAAGATAATTTACTGTTAAACCCTTACTAATAAAAATTTATTGACTGCTTTGTTTTGTAAATTTGCAACATGCAACGCATTTTAATTACAGGAGCAACAGGTTTGGTAGGTAAGGAGATTGTAAAGCAATGTCATAACCAGAATATTGCTGTTCACTATTTATCAACTTCTAAATCTAAATTAAAGGACAAGCCAAATTATAAAGGCTTTTATTGGAATCCGAGTTTTGGTGAAATTGATGTAAATTGTTTTGAAGGTGTAGAGGTAATTATTAATCTGGCTGGTGCAACGATTGCAAAACGATGGACGAATGCTTACAAAGAAGAAATACTTAAAAGTAGAGTAGAAGCTTTACAATTACTCTACAATACGATTAAAACTAAAAATATTACCCTTAAGCATCTGGTTTCTGCAAGTGCTATTGGTATTTATCCAGATTCATTAACCCAGTATTATGATGAAGACTTTAATGATTTTGATGATCGATTTTTGGCTAAGGTTGTAACTTCTTGGGAAAATGAAGCTGACCAATTTAAAAGTCTAAACATTAAAGTTTCAAAAATTAGGATTGGTATTGTATTGTCTAAACAAGGAGGAGCTTTGCCACAATTGGTGAAGCCAATAAAGTGGTTTGTTGGCAGTACTTTAGGAAGTGGCAACCAATGGCAATCTTGGATACACATTGAAGATTTAGCAGCCATCTTTATGTATGTAGTTAATAACACATTTGAAGGCATTTTTAATGGAGTTGCACCAAATGCTGTAACTCAAAGAGAAATGGTAAAAAGCATTGCCAAAGAGGTAAAACGACCAATTTTACTACCAGCAGTTCCAAGTTTTGTTTTAAAATTTGTGTTAGGCGAAATGAGTACTTTGGTTTTAGAAAGCCAACGTGTAAGTTCTAAAAAAATAGAAGATTTAGGTTTTACCTTTAAATATTACCAATTACAGCCAGCACTTGAAGATGTATTGTGATTTTTGAGGTTTCGCTTTCGGTCTCGTATAACCGTCAGTTACGGGTTTAAAGTTAATGTTTTTCGGTTAAGAACTGACGTTAGCAATTCCGAGTGGATTCGGACGTAGTCGAATCCGCCGTAATTGCGGTTATACATTGTTAACCAACGTTTTTTATTTTTTAAATCCAAGATATTACAGTCACAATTCCGATTATTATTAATAGTCCTAATCCAATTAAAATTCCAAAAAAGAAATATTTGAACAACTTGTCTTTCCACGTTTCTTTATAATCAGAATCAGGCTTAATTCCTTTTCGAGCTTCTTTTTTTAACTCAACATAGTCAAATAAAAAATCACTTTCTTCGTCTGAAATTCCTTCGTCAAGTCCAAACGTTTTAATTTTTCCATTTTCAAATTCTTTTTCCGTTTCAAGTGCTGCTTCTAAAAGTTCAGCGGCGTGCAGTTCAAGTCCTTGTCTATTTGCTTTTATGTAACTTTCTTCAGGACCTCCGCCATATTGGAAATATCCAATATACGCTTCGTCATAATTTTTTTGACTGCGTAATTCATTAATCAATTTTCCAATTTCCTTGTCGTTCATCAAATGTTGGGTAACGGTTAAGATATCATTTGTCAACGTGTTTATGAATGATATCGTCCAAAAGCGAAGTTAGTTGTTTTTTCTTGCAAAGTCAATAAAAAAGCCACTCAACAAGAGTGGCTTTTAAAAAAATATATGTTTTAAGCTTAAGACTTTTTAGCCTTAACAGTTACCTTTAGCTCAATATCATCGTTAATAAATTTATCTCCTAAATTGTCAAAAAACGATTTAGAACCATATTTTACGTTCCATTTTGATCTGTCTATGGTAAACATTTCGCTTGTAAGTGTAAAGGTGTCACCTTCTTCAGAAATTGTTACAGGAAATGTTACATTGTTTTTTCCATCTTTTAAAGCTAAGTTTCCTGATAGCATGGCTTTACCTTCAACCATTTCAAAGCCAGTAACCTCAAAGGCAGAACTTGGGTAAGTTTCAACTTCAAAAAAATCGGCACTTTTTAAATGACCTTCAAGTCTTTCGCTACCATCATTATCTTTAATACTGTTCATGTCTATAATAAAAGTACCACTTTCAAGAGCTCCATTATTAACTGTAAAAACTCCAGATTCTATTTTAATAGTACCAACATGCGATCCAGTAGGCTTGTAACCTTTCCATTCTATAACAGATTCTTCTGTGTTTACCATATATTTTGCAGAAGCAGCTTCAGACATAGCAACTTCAGTGGCTTCAGTTGTTGCAGCCTCGTCTGCTTTTTTCTTACAGCTCACAACAGCTGCTCCAATAGCTACAATTGTAAAAATTTTTAAAAAGTTTGTTCTCATTGTTTTTTAAATGTTTAGTGTTGTAACAAAAGTACTGATTGGAAAAATATTTTTTGTTAAAAAAAATGCAAAATATTTTAGTGACATTTTGACATTTTAATAATAATGGCAGTACTTTTGCCAACCATTAATGAGATAAAAAATAATATTCGAGTTTATATAAGTGATGAGCAAGAAAACTAAAAAAGACGCGATAGAAGAACAAGTTGAAGAAAAAGTAAACGATATAAAGCAAGAAGAGGTTGAAACTGTATCAGTTGAAGAACAGTTGCAAGAGGAGCTTAAAAACGAAAAAGATAAGTTTTTAAGACTATTTGCTGAATTTGAAAATTATAAAAAACGTACAACAAAAGAGCGTATCGATTTGTTTAAAACTGCAAGTCAAGATGTTATGGTAGCCATGCTTCCTGTACTTGACGATTTTGAACGTGCTTTAAATCATATAGAAGAAGACAAAGAAGCTGAAGCTTTGAGAAAAGGCGTGTTGCTTATATACCAGAAATTACTTTCTACACTTGAGCAAAAAGGTTTATCTGTAATTAAGATTGCTAAAGGCGATACTTTTAATGCAGACGACCACGAGGCTGTGACACAAATTCCAGCACCAACCGAAGATTTAAAAGGAAAAATTATTGATGTTATAGAGAAAGGATATAAGCTTGGCGATAAAGTAATCCGTTTTCCTAAAGTCGTAATTGGTCAATAAATAACAAAAAAACAATGGCAAAACAAGATTATTACGACATATTAGGAATTGACAAAAATGCATCTGCTGCCGAGATAAAAAAGGCTTACCGAAAAATGGCCTTGAAGTATCATCCTGATAAAAATCCTGACAATAAAGACGCAGAGGAAAACTTTAAAAAAGCTGCCGAGGCTTATGAAGTGTTAAGCGATCCTGATAAAAAAGCTCGTTACGACCAATTTGGACATCAAGCTTTTGAAGGAGCTGGAGGCTTTGGTGGTGGAGGCATGAATATGGATGATATATTCAGCCAGTTTGGAGATATTTTTGGAGGAGCTTTTGGTGGAGGCGGATTTTCAGGTTTTGGAGGACAAAGACAACGCGTTGTAAAAGGAAGCAATTTAAGAATAAGAGTAAAACTAACACTTGAAGAAATTGCTAATGGTGTTGAGAAAAAAATAAAAGTAAAACGAAAAATAAAAGCTTCTGGAACCACTTACAAAACATGTTCAACTTGTAATGGCTCTGGACAAGTTACACGAATTACGAATACCATTTTAGGTCGTATGCAAACCTCTTCACCTTGTACTACTTGTGGTGGAGCAGGAGAGATGATAGACAAAAAACCAGCTGGAGCAGATGCCCAAGGGTTAATATTAAGTGAAGAAACAGTTTCTATTAAAATACCAGCAGGAGTTGTAGATGGTATGCAGCTTAAAGTGTCAGGAAAAGGTAATGAAGCTCCAGGAAATGGAATTTCTGGAGATTTACTTGTTGCCATTACTGAAGAAAGTCATCCAACTTTACAACGTGAAGGAGATAACTTGCATTATGAGTTATATGTGAGTATACCTGATGCTGTTTTAGGAACTTCAAAAGAAATTGATACAGTTACAGGAAAAGTACGGATTAAAATTGAACCTGGAATGCAATCTGGTAAAATACTAAGATTAAGAGGTAAAGGCATACCAAGCATAAATGGTTACGGAAAAGGTGATTTATTAGTGCATGTTAATGTATGGACACCAAAAACCCTTGATAAAAAGCAAAAGGACTTTTTTGAAAGTATGAGAGATAGTGAACATTTTGAGCCAAAACCAGAAAGTTCTGATAAATCTTTTTTTGAAAAGGTAAAAGATATGTTCTCATAAAAAGCATATCCTTTTATTCAGTAAGGAAAGTCTTTCAATTTATCCATTTGGAAAAAGTTATTTTATACATTTTCTATTTATTTAATAAAAAACAGTATATTTGATTTACCGCTAATTCTATTAGTGGTAATTTTTCTTTTTCATAGCAATTTTTCCCATCCTTAATTTATTTTAAGGGTGGGTTTTGTTTTTTTAGCAATTCTTTTAATTATGCCTTTAACTTGCTGTAACATTTAATATCTTTACCACACTTATTTAAAAACACTAAACAGAATTAGATGGATAATTTGTTAGTGACTAATTCAGTCTCTAAAAATTTTGGCGATTTCAAGGCATTAAACAACGTTTCAATTGAAGTGCCCAAAGGAAGCATTTTTGGATTATTAGGTCCAAATGGAGCAGGAAAAACTACATTAATCAGAATCATCAATCAAATTACAATGCCTGATTCTGGTCATGTGCTATTGGATGGAAAACCATTAAAACCAAGTGATATTCAGCATATTGGTTATTTGCCAGAAGAACGAGGACTTTATAAATCAATGAAAGTTGGTGAACAAGCGTTATATCTAGCACAGCTTAAAGGCATGAGTAAATCTGAAGCCAAACAACGCTTAAAATATTGGTTTGATAAATTAGAAATTGGCGATTGGTGGAATAAAAAAATCCAAGAACTTTCTAAAGGAATGGCGCAAAAAATTCAGTTTGTAGTCACTGTTTTGCATCAACCTAAATTGCTGATTTTTGATGAGCCTTTCTCAGGGTTTGACCCAATTAATGCAAATCTTATTAAAGACGAAATACTGCAATTGCGTGATGAAGGAGCAACGGTTATTTTTTCAACACATCGTATGGAATCTGTTGAAGAACTTTGCGACCACATTGCGCTCATCCATAAATCAAACAAGATTTTGGATGGTAAATTGCAAGACATTAAACGAAACTATAAAACCAACACTTTTGAAGTTGGTTTGGTTACTGATAATGAAAGTAAGTTAAAGGATATTATTCAGCAAAAATTTGAAATTTCAAAAGCTGACTTTAAATCATTAAATGATGATTTAAAACTTAATATCAAGTTAAAACCTACAGAAACTTCAAACGATTTGCTAACTTTTTTAACACAAAACGCTGAGGTTAATCATTTTAATGAGTTAATACCTTCTGCCAACGATATATTTATTCAAACGGTAAAAAATAATTAATAATGAACCACCTTCCTCTAATTATAAAGCGAGAATATTTAACCAAGGTAAAAAATAAGTCGTTCATTGTTATGACTATTTTAAGTCCAATCATCATGATTGTTCTTTTTGCAGTTGTAGCTTATTTATCGCAATTAAACAACAATAAAGAACGAACTATTTCAATTTTGGACGAGTCTGGCTTGATAAGTCCAATTTTTAAGAATACAGATAATACAACTTACAATATTCTTAGTGATATTTCATTAAATGAAGCTAAAGCTCAAGTTGAAAAAAACAAGGAGTATGGTTTGTTGCATATTTCTAAAAATGACGATTTAGACTTAATGGCAAAGTACATTAGGTTTTATTCGGAAGACACACCTTCACTTACTCTTATTTCCAGTATGGAAAGTAAGTTGGAAAAAAAGCTAACAGATTTAAAATTACAACAAGATGGTGTTGATATTGAAAAAATAACAGCTTCAAAAACCTCAGTAGATATTGCTCAGGAAAGTTACCAAGGAGAAAAAACGTCTAAAATGGATAACATTGTAAAGTTAGCGTTTGGTGGTTTTGCAGGTTATTTGTTGTTTATGTTTATCATAATATATGGAAACATGATCATGCGAAGCGTAATTGAAGAAAAAACAAGTAGGATAATTGAAGTCATAATCTCTTCAGTAAAACCCATTCAACTTATGATGGGAAAAATAATTGGCACATCATTGGCTGGTATCACACAGTTTGTTATTTGGATCATTTTAGGAACGGTTTTACTTACAGTAGTGTCGCTTATTTTTGGTATAGATTTAGCAGCAGTGCAAACACCACAACAGGAAATGATGCAACAAGCAGTGCAAACTCCTGAGGTTCAGGGTCAGATGCAAAACTTAATGTCTGCTATTTATAATTTGCCAATAACCAATTTAGTTATCGCGTTTATTTTGTTTTTTATTGGTGGTTATTTATTATACAGTTCGCTTTATGCAGCTATTGGTGCAGCAGTTGATAACGAAACAGACACACAACAGTTTATGCTTCCTATTTTAATGCCTTTAATTTTGGCTGTTTATGTTGGTGTATTTACTGTTATTGAAGACCCTCACGGAACGGTTTCAACTGTATTTTCGTTTATTCCATTAACCTCGCCTGTGGTTATGCTTATGCGAATACCTTTTGGTGTACCAATTTGGCAGCAGCTAATAGCTTTGGTTTTATTAATAGCAACCTTTGTGTTTACCGTTTGGTTTGCGGCAAAAATTTATAGAGTTGGTATTTTAATGTATGGAAAAAAGCCAAGTTATAAAGAATTATTTAAGTGGTTAAAATATTAGCAATGCAAAAAATAAAAGATTTTTTAAACCTTTCGTTTCAACTCAGCGAACATGTTAAGATATCAGTAAAGGATGTTTTAATATTGGTTGTTGTTATAGCAATTGCGAGTGTTATACTTGGTATTATTAGAAAACTTATCACCAGAAGAATGCCTCGTGAAGATAAGCGTAAATTTAAGGTTGTTTTTTCTTACGGAAGGTGGCTTATCTATGTTATTATAGTTTTAATTACATTGCATTCGTTAGGAGTAAATGTGACAGGCATTTTTGCAGCTTCAGCGGCTTTATTAATTGGTATTGGTTTAGCACTACAAACATTATTTCAGGATATTATATCTGGAGTTTTTATTCTTGTTGACCAATCCGTACATGTTGGTGATATTATAGAACTTGAGGGCAAAGTTGGAAGAGTTGAAGAAATAAAACTTAGAACCACAAGAGCCACAACTGCAGATAATAAAGTATTGGTAATTCCTAATCATTTGTACTTAACCAATAGTTTGTACAACTGGACACAAAACGGAACAACAACAAGAGAAGGTGTTAATGTTGGAGTTGCTTACGGAAGCGATGTGCAATTGGTAAAAAAGATATTGCTTGAAATTGCCGAAAACCATCCAAGTGTGTTACCTGATCCACCACCAAATGTATTATTTACAGACTTTGGTGATAGTTCACTAAATTTTAGAGTAGTTTTTACATTAAGCGATAGTTTTAATGCAAGATTTCCACAAAGCGATATCAGATTTGAAATAGATAAACGTTTTAGAGAAAATAATATAACCATACCATTTCCTCAGAGAGATGTTCACATTATTCAGAAAAATAATCAATAAATATGTCAAAAATATTAGTAATAGAAGACGAGGCAGCCATTAGAAGAGTACTAACCAAGATACTTTCAGAAGAAAGTGATGCCTATCAAGTTGAAGAAGCAGAAGATGGTTTGTCTGGATTGGAAAAGATTAAAAATGATGACTATGACCTAATCTTGTGCGACATCAAAATGCCAAAAATGGATGGCGTTGAAGTACTCGAATCCATCAAAAAAATAAAACCAGAGATTCCAGTGGTTATGATTTCTGGTCATGGCGATTTGGATACAGCAGTTAACACCATGCGTTTAGGTGCTTTTGATTATATTTCTAAACCACCAGATTTAAACAGGTTATTAAATACAGTTCGCAATGCTCTTGACAAAAAAGAACTGGTTGTCGAGAACAAGTTGCTAAAAAAGAAAGTGAGTAAAAACTATGAAATGGTTGGCGAAAGTAAAGCCATTTCACATATAAAAGATATTATTGAAAAAGTTGCAAGCACAGACGCTCGCGTTTTAATTACAGGACCTAATGGAACTGGAAAAGAACTTGTTGCGCATTGGTTGCACGAAAAAAGTGACAGGGCAAAAGCACCATTAATTGAAGTTAACTGTGCTGCAATTCCATCAGAACTCATAGAAAGTGAACTTTTTGGTCATGTAAAAGGAGCTTTTACAAGTGCCAATAAAGATAGGGCTGGAAAATTTGAAGCTGCCAATGGAGGTACAATTTTCTTAGATGAAATTGGTGATATGAGTTTATCTGCCCAAGCTAAAGTTCTGAGAGCTTTACAAGAAAGTAGAATTCAGCGTGTTGGTAGTGACAAGGATATCAAGGTTGATGTTCGTGTGGTTGCAGCAACCAATAAAAACTTAAAGAAAGAAATAGAAGATGGAAAATTTAGGGAAGATTTATATCACAGGCTAGCAGTTATTCTTATTGAAGTGCCTTCGCTAAACGATAGACGAGACGATATTCCTCTTCTCATTGAGCATTTTTCTGAAAAAATTGCAAATGAACAAGGAACAGCTCAAAAAACGTTTTCTAAAAATGCAATTAAACTTTTGCAAGCTTATGATTGGACAGGAAATATCAGAGAACTTAGAAATGTTGTTGAACGTTTAATTATTCTTGGTGAACCAGAAATTAGTGAAAACGATGTAAACCTATTTGCGAGCAAAAAAATATAGTAAGATGAAGTCTGTAAACATTAATGAGTTTAAAATTGTCGATTCTTTTAACATCAAAAAAAGTGCTACTAAATATGATATAGAAGCTAATGATGATGAAGTTGAAAAAGAACTGGAAAACGTACGCAAAAAACTTGGAAAACTTCAAGACACCTTGTATGCTCACGGAAGATACGCTGTTTTAATTTGTATTCAAGGTATGGACACTGCTGGAAAAGACAGTTTGATAAGAGAAGTTTTTAAAGATTTTAATTCAAGAGGAGTAGTCGTGCATAGCTTTAAAGTGCCAACACCAAAAGAATTGTCTCACGACTATATTTGGAGACATTACACAGCACTTCCTGAGCGTGGCAAGTTTGGAGTTTTTAACAGAACTCATTATGAGAATGTATTGGTTACCAGAGTACATCCTGAGTATATTTTGGGAGAAAATATTCCAAGTGTAAACTCGGTTGATGATATTAATGATAGCTTTTGGGATAAACGTTTTGAGCAAATCAATAACTTCGAGAAGCACATTGCATCTAATGGAATGATTATTTTTAAGTTCTTTTTAAACCTGTCAAAAGAAGAACAAAAAAACAGATTGCTAAGACGATTAGAGAAGCAAGAAAAAAACTGGAAGTTCTCTCCAGGAGATTTAAAAGAACGTAAACTTTGGGAAAACTATCAAGCGTGCTATGAAGATGCATTAAACCGAACTTCAAAACCACATGCACCTTGGTTTTCAATCCCAGCTGATAATAAACCAACTGCAAGATATATTGTAGCAAAAATATTGTACGATACCTTAAAAACGTATTCAGATATTAAAGAGCCTGAATTAGATGATGAGGTTAAAGCCAATATTGAGCTGTATAAACAACAGCTTAATAACGAGTAATTTTAAACCTTTATAATTTAAAAATGTCTTAATATTAATCAAACGTCTTAGCCATAAGCGTTTGTTCATGTATATTTTAAATCCAGCATTAACACTTAGTTAAAATAAAGTGTGTTGCTGGATTTTTGTTTTATATTTAAGCATTATTAATTTATATACTAATCATGAAACGATTATTTTTCCTCTTAGGGTTTCTATTTACTTGTCAAGTATTTTCTCAATCAGATGCCGAAATTATTAAAAGCATATACAATACGTCACTAAGCAATGGGCAGAGTTATCAATGGCTCGATCATTTATCAAATCAAATAGGTAGTCGTTTGTCAGGTTCCTTAGGAGCTGAGAGGGCAGTACAGTATACAAAAGAAGAATTAGATAAATTAGGATTAGATAAAGTGTGGTTACAGCCAGTTATGGTTCCAAAATGGGTGAGAGGAAATCCTGAATTTGCATATATTGAAACTGCTCCAGGAAAAACTGTCTCAGTAAATATTTGTGCTCTTGGAGGTTCTGTAGCTACTCCTGCCTTAGGTATTAAAGCTAATGTTATAGAAGTGCATAGTTTAGAAGAGCTAGAAACTCTTGGAAAAGAAAAAATAGAAGGAAAAATAGTATTCTTTAATCGTCCAATGGATGAAACTCTAATAAACACATTTAGTGCTTATGGAGGTTGTGTAGATCAACGTGGCTCTGGCGCTAAAGAAGCTACTAAGTTTGGAGCTGTTGGAGTAATTGTAAGGTCAATGAATTTGAGATTAGACGATTTTCCTCATACTGGAGGCACAAATTATGGTGATACTCCAATAGATAAACGTATTCCAGCAGCGGCAATAAGTACCAACCATGCTGAATTGTTGAGTAGTATGCTAAAATTGGATAAGGATATAAAATTTTATTTTAAACAAAACTGTCAGCAAATGGCAGATGTTTTATCGTATAATGTAATAGGAGAAATTACTGGAAACGAATTTCCTAAAGAAATAATTGTAGTTGGAGGTCATTTAGATTCTTGGGATTTAGGTGATGGTTCGCATGATGATGGTGCTGGTTGTACGCAATCTATGGATGTTCTTAGATTATTGAAAGAAACAGGAATCAAACCAAAACGTACCATAAGAGTTGTGCTTTTTATGAATGAAGAAAACGGAATGCGAGGCGGAAATGAGTATGCTAAAGTTGCAAAACAAAAAGACGAAAATCATGTTTTTGCTTTAGAAAGTGATTCAGGAGGTTTTACTCCAAGAGGTTTTTCGTTTGATTGTGACGATGCAAGTTTTAACCAAGTGTTAAATTGGAAGCCACTTTTCGAGCCATATTTAGTTCATTATTTTGTAAAAGGTGGAAGTGGAGCAGATATTGGACCATTGAAAGATGGAAACGTAGTATTGGCTGGTTTGCGTCCAGATACACAACGTTATTTTGATTATCATCATGCAGCAAATGATACTTTTGACGCCATTAATAAACGTGAATTAGAACTTGGAGCAGCTACAATGACCTCCTTGGTTTATTTAGTAGATAAATATGGTTTTAATAATATTAACTTAACAACCCAAATTAAAGATTAATTTACTTTGCTATTAAATTAACGTAAAAGTTTATCGAGGCTTACTTTTTAATGATTGTTTGAACTTACCTATTTGTATATTTATGCAAGTAACCAACATATTAAAAACATATATCTAAAAGTGTTATTTAGTAAATCAACTTTTTTTACTACCATTTTTTACCTGTTCTTTTCTGTTAATTTATTTGGAATTGAATCGTTTGAGCAGATTGAAGTTGCTATTCATTCAAACATAGAAATCGATCAAGACTCACTTGATGTGGTTATGGAGTATAGAAATTTGGCAAAAATATATGCAGATAGCTTGCAGGAAACGAAAGCTATTGATTATGCTAAAAAGTACATTAGGGCAACTTCAGATTTGTCTATAATTAATGATCATTTTTTCTCAAAAATAAGCCATACAGATATTTATCAGAATTTTAAAAGTAACTACAAGCCTAAGTTTGATGCTTTACCGCTTTTTTACTTGTTTTCTTCACTTTTAGGCATATTTATTTTTGTGATTTTAAACTTAAAAAAAGGAATTAATAGAGTTAGTACATTTTTGATGAGTCTATTTATATTGCTAAACTCCTTGTTTGTTTTACATTTGAGTTTATACTTGATTAATTGCCAATACTACTTTCCTAATACTTTATTGTTTACAACGGTTTTCCCATTGCTTTATGGACCCTTGATTTACTTTTATTTCAAAATAACAGCAGTAAATTATAAACCGAGATGGATTGATGCACTACATTTAATTCCTGCAATAGCTTTGCTTGTTTATATAAGTCCTTTTTATACACTTTCAAGTAGCCAGAAATTTGTAATTCTTTTTGATCAAGAAGATATTTTAACAAACGAGGCCAACATGATTATTGTTGCAAAAATTATTTCATTGATCATTTATGGCATTTTAAGTATAAAACTTTATTTATTGCCAATAGATAAATTTAAAGATTATAAGATGCAGCTTTTATGGCAAAGAAATATTATAGCCATCTATATTACTTATTTAATCGCTTTTATTTTATATGAAACTATTACATCAGGTTTTTTTGATATTCCTTTGTTTTTTCATTTGCAGATTATAGTAATGGTTGGCTTGGTGTTTTATGTAGCTTATGTAACTTATGTTCAGCCAGAAGTGTTTAAAGGAGAGGTAAAGTTGGTCGATCCAGTAGAATTGTTTAAATATAAATCTTCTGCCTTAACACCTTCTTATTCTTTAGAGCTTAAGGATGAGCTAATAAAATTGCTCGATGAAGAAAAAATTTATAGAGAAAATGGATTAAATCTCGATTTGCTTTCGGAGAAGTTAGGCACATCAAGACATAATACATCTCAAGTGATTAATGAGCATTTTAATATGAATTTTTATGAATTGATAAATAAATTCAGGATCGATGAAGCCGTTGAATTGATTAAAAGCGAAAAAGACAGTAACTTAACCATTATTGATATTGCTTATAAAGTTGGTTTTAATAATAAAGTAACTTTTAATAAGTCATTCAAAAAAGCACTTTTAGTAACACCTTCGGAGTATATAAAATCTTTGAATTCTGAAAATTAACTTCTAATTAAGTAAGAATTTTATTTCATCTTTATTAATTTTCTAATACTACTTGAAAAGCCCGTAAATAAAGGGGTTTTCAATAATTGATGAGTTTTGATTGAGGTAAATTATTATCGGAAGTAACCTTTACTATGGCTTCTTATTTGTAACTTAAATAAAAAATTGCGACTTGGTGAAACTGCTAACCATAAATATAGTTTATCCAATTCAAGTCCTTATTATAACCACATTTAGTTTTCTTTCGGTTAATGTAAATGCATTTACTGAGAGATTAGAGAATATGCATAATATTGAGACTAGGAATATTGTAATAATGGATTCTGGGATTCATAATATTACTCTATCAGTCAATGATTCATTACAATATTTTAAAGAGCGCGCAATTATTTATGCCAAAGATAATAATGTAGAAGCTTCAATAGTTTTTATTAAAAAATTTATTGTTGCAACAGGTGACCTATCTATTATAAATGATCATTTATTTTCATCAATCTCTAGTTCTCCTGTTTATAAAGAGTTTAAGGATAAATATATTCCAAAAATTAGTTTCATCTCTATCTTTTATGTTTTTTCAGGATTTTTAGGAATTTTTATGTTTTTCTTATTAAATATCAAAAGAAACAACGATAAATTAGGGACATTATTAATAAGTCTTTTTGTATTATTTCATTCTTTATTTATTATACACTTAAGTTTATATGTTATAAATTATCAATACTACGCTCCACATTTTCTTTTTGTTTCAACAACATTTTCTTTTCTATATGGTCCATTGCTTTATTTCTATTTTAAAAGACAGTCAATAAATTATAAATTTAAGTGGATTGATGTTTTACATTTAATACCATCTATATTGCTTTTTGCATATATTTTTCCTTATTATGTAATGACTAAATTGGAGAAATTCAATGTGATTTTTGATCAAACTAACTTATTATTACCTGGAGCTCATTTAATAATATTAGTAAAAGTAGTATCATTAATAGCTTATGCTTATTTAATTATTAGAATCTATCTTAATGATTATAAGTCTATTAAAAAGCATAATAAATATGTGTACTTATGGCAAAGAAATATAATTGCATTATTTGTAGTGTACATTTTTGCATATTTAGTCTATTCAGCAAATATTATTGAGTTAATTAATGCTCCTTATTTATTTCATGCTCAAATTATTGTAATGTCTATGGTTGTTTTATATGTTACATATATAGCTTATCAACTGCCTGAAATTTTTAAAGGAAAAGTTAAATTATTAGACTCGGATATTTTTAAGTATAAGAAATCTGGATTAACACCATCATATTCTTTAGAATTAAAAGATCAGCTAATAAATCTTTTGGTTAAAGATAAAATGTATACAAATAATAATATTAGTTTAGAATTCTTGGCTGAAAAATTAGATACAAGTAGGCATAATACTTCTCAAGTTATTAATGAGCACTTTAACATGAGTTTTTCTGAATTAATAAATTTTTACAGAATAAATGATGCTACTGAGATACTTAAAAATGACAAATATCAAAACTTAAATATTATAGATGTTGCTTTTGAGGTTGGCTTTAATAACAAGGTGTCATTTAATAAGTCATTCAAAAAATACCACTCACAAACACCTTCAGAATTTATTAATGCATTGCAGAAGTAAATTTCAGGTAAACAATCTTCGGACTTGGTTAACTATTATGGGAATTTCCCAAATTCACTGATATTATTCATTGCTTTACATAGCAATCAATCAAAAGCTTGTTGTAATAATTTTAATCTTCCATTAAACTTTGTTTTTAAAATAGATTGGAAGTTTTATAATTTCTGAATTAGTCTTCAAATACTTCAAGCTTTTTTTTTGGTTGAAACGAAATTAATAACCAAAAAATTTATTTTATGAAAGTAAGAAACTACTTTATCATGTCATTACTCTTGCTATTTTCTATGGCTACAGTAATGGCTCAGGAAAAAACTATTTCAGGAACAGTAACTGACGAATTCGGAGGTTTGTTGCCTGGAGTTAACATTCTTGAAAAGGGTACAACAAATGGTGCCCAGACTGACTTTGACGGAAATTATACTATTAAGGTTAATACAGGAAGTATACTTGTATTTTCTTATGTAGGTTTAAAAACCCAAGAAGTTACTATTGGAAGTTCCAATACAATTAATATTACAATGCTAGAAGACGCAGCAGTTTTAGATGAAGTTGTTGTGACTGCACTAGGAATCTCTAAAGAGAAGAAAAAGGTAGGTTACGCTATTGAATCTGTAGATGCAGAAGTGTTAGAAAAATCTTCAGAAACCAATATCCTAAACTCCTTAAATGGTAGAGTCTCAGGTGTTAATATTACCAGTGCTGGAGGTGATGTTGGCGCTTCTTCCAATGTAATTATTAGAGGGTCTTCATCTGTAAGCGGTAGCAACCAAGCTCTATTTGTTGTTGATGGTGTGCCAATAGACAACACAACTACCTTTGGTGGTGGTAATATTGCTGGTGCAAATAGAGGTTCTGATATTGATTTTAATAATGTTGCTAGTGTTTCTGTTTTAAAAGGTGGTGCAGCCACAGTACTTTATGGAGAAAGAGGTGCTAATGGTGTTATTTTAATTACGACCAAAACAGGTAAGCAAACAGGAAGATTAAATGTAGACATATCATCGTCTTATACTACAAGCGAACCAAATAAATACCCAGAATTTCAAAATGCTTTTGCACGAGGAAGAAATGGTGCATATTCAAATGTAACTCATTGGAGTTGGGGACCAAGTTATGCATCAAACCCAGTTTTCCCAGCAGGAACAAATGCTAATCTCGATGGTAATGGAACTACGAATGTTGGTGGGCAAGCAATCCCATTTTACAAAGATAATTATAAGAACTTTTTTCAAACAGGTTTTTCGCTTACTAATAATATTGCCTTAAGTGGAGCAAACGAAGATGGAAGATTTTTTACTTCTATAACAAAAACGGATGAAGAAGGCATTGTTCCAAATTCTGAGAATAAAAGATTTTCTGTATTACTTAATGGTAGCTATAAATTAAATGATAAGCTCAATGTTGGAGCAAGTGCAAATTTTATACAAACTAAAAGATTAGTTTCACCTTCTGGCTTTGGAGGTGGTTGGGGACAAGGTCTTGGTTATTTTCATCATATGTGGGATATCAATTCATTTAAATGGAAAGATGCCTCAGGTAATAAAACATGGTTTTCAGGTTCGGTTGCTGATCCATTATGGGCAGTAAATGAAGAACAAGAACAAGGTTTAGTAAATAGGGTGTTAGGTAATGTAAATATAAACTATGCATTTTCTAAATGGTTTAATGTTTCGTACAAGCTTGGATTAGATAACTATACTGATAATCGTCAGACATATAGACCTATTTCTTCAGTTAATACTAATGGGACAAATCCAAATGGACCTGGAGGAGCTGGAGATGGCTGGGTTACTAATATCCAAAGTACTATTTTAAATTCAGATTTAATTTTTACCGGAGATGGAGACTTAACCGAAAAAATTGGATTGAGTTATCTAATTGGTAATAACGTTTTTGATAATAAATTTAATAACATAACTACCACAGGAACAGGGCAAATATTAGGAGGATTTACAAATATTACAAATTATACAACCGTAACTGTAGCTAACAACATTAGTAACCAAAGAATTTTTGGTCTCTTTGGAGAAGTAACTTTTGATTATGATGACATAGTATTTTTAGGCTTAACAGCAAGAAACGATTGGTCTTCTACATTACCTAAGGATAATAACAGCTATTTTTATCCTTCTGCCAACCTTGGTGTAATTTTTTCAAAACTTATTCCTAATGTAAAGTGGTTAAATTTTGGAAAGCTTAGAGGCTCATTAGCACAAGTAGGTAAAAGTGCACCACCATATTTCTTACAAGATGTTTATGTAAGGGACGGAGTTAATATTAGTGGTGTTCCAAGATTTACGATTTCTAATATTTCAAGAAATCCAAAACTATTACCAGAAATTTCTACTGAATGGGAAGTTGGATTAGAAATGAAAATGTTTGAAAATAAGGTAGGTTTAGACGTTGCCTATTATGATAAAGATACTGATAATCAATTTGCCACAGTACCAGTTTCAAGTACTACTGGCTATAGCACTACAGTAATAAACTCAGGACTTATTAATAATAAAGGGGTTGAAATTTTACTTTCTTTAAATAATTTAATCGATTTAGGTGAGTTAAAATGGGGACTGGATTTTAACTTTACTAAGAATAAGAATATTGTAAAAGAACTAACGGAAGGATTTGGAGACGAAATTACTGTCGCTAACGGAGGGTTTTGGTCATCTTCATTTAAAGTGGCTAAAGTTGGTTATTCTACAGGTACAATTAAAGGTCTTGGATATGATCGAGATCCTCAAGGTAATATTTATATTGACGATAATGGAAATCCTTTGTTGTCTTCAGAGAATATTATTATTGGTGATACTAATCCAGATTGGATTGGAAATATGTCTGGAAACTTTAATTATAAAGGGTTTGGATTAAATTTTTTACTTGAGGTTAAAAAAGGAGGAGATATAGTAAATGACTCTGAAGGATGGTGGGTTTACGCAGGGCTTTCTAAAACTACTGAAAACAGATTTTACCCAGGTGACCCAACTGCAACTTCAACTGCTGTTATTCCTGGTATTGTAAAAAGTACAGGATTGCCAAACAACATTGCTATTCCTTTAGATAATAATTATTATCAAAACTTAATCTCATTTAACGATGAGGCACTTGTAGAAGATGCGTCATGGATACGTTTAAGAACAATTTCTTTAAGCTATGATTTTCCTAAGAAATTTATTGAAAAGGCTGGAATTCATTCATTGCAAGTAGGAGTTATTGGTAAAAATTTATGGCTTGATACTAAATATAGCGGTCAAGATCCAGAAGTTAATGCTTACGGAGCTGGTAACTCTTCAGGATGGGATATTCTTGGAGCTCCAGCTACAAAAAGTTATACGTTTAATATGAAAATAGGATTTTAAAAACTAGACAAATGAAAAGATATATTTATATAACAATACTATCACTTTCAGTTTTATTTACTGATTGTACAGACGATTTAACATTAGAAGAAATTTCAGTTGATCCAAACAACCCTGTAAATGGTACACCTGCATTATTGATAACTTCAGCGCAAGGTAGTATTTTAGGAAGATTTGGGGTTGACTGGGACAGATATGCAGGTACATTTGTTCAAACATTTGCAGGAAATCATGCAACAGGAGTTAGAGCAGACCAGTATGATTTACAAAATCAAGACTTCACAGGTTCTTTTACAAATATGTATCAAAAAGGATTTAGAGATTTAAAGGAAGTAATTGAGGTAATGGGACCAAACCAAGAGGCTTGGGGACATGTTGGAATAGCTAAAATAATGACAGCAACTGGTTTAGGGTTTTTAACCGATATATATGGAGATTTACCATGGTCTGAGGCATTAGATGTTGCTAATTTTACATCTCCTTCATATGACTCTCAGGAGCAATTGTACGATGTTATTTTTACAATGCTTCAAGAGTCTATTGTAGATTTAAATAAAACATCATTGATTACAGTCGGAGCTGAAGATGTTGTATTTGGTGGTGATTTAAATAAGTGGAAGGCTACTGCAAATTTACTTTTGGCGAGATACAATAATCACCTTAGTAAAAGAGATCCATCAGGGTCTGCAACAAAGGCGTTAACATATGTTGATGCGGCTAAAGCAGCTGGGCTAAATAGTAACGCAGGAAATTATAATATGAATTATAATGCGGCTGATACAGCTTTTTTAAACCCATGGTATCTTTTATTTACAAATAACTTAATTATTGCGTCAGAAAATTTTGTAAATCTATTGTTATCAACAAATGATCCACGAGGATTAGCTTACTGGGATTTATTTGCTTTTCCAGTTGGAAGTGGTGGTGCTATATTTCCACAAATTGTTGGTAAGCCTAATGGAAACCCAACAGGAAGTGCTTCATATTCTCCAGTTGGACCTAACACTTACTATGGCAAGCAAGATTCACCTGTTTTAATAGCTACATATTTTGAATTATTATTTATTGAAGCTGAAGCAGCAATGAGATCTGGTAATGCAACCAGAGCTGCAACTGCTCATAATGCTGCAGTTGCAGCAAGTATGGATATGTTAAGATCAACAATACTTGTAAATGGTACTCCTGAGGCTGATATAACAGCTTATTTAGCAACCTTTGCTAATGAAACTGCTACTACTATTACAATGGAAAAAATCATGGAAGAAAAGTATAAGGCAATGTTTACTATGAATTTAGAGACTTGGGTAGATCTTAGAAGACATGATTTTCAGTACCCTTCTTATTTGAGTTTACCAAATAACGCTAAGTTAAGTGAGTTCCCTCGAAGAGGTTTATATCCTCAAACTGAGCTAACAACAAATGAGGAAAATGTCCCTTCGGGACAAACGATGACTTCAAGACTTTGGTGGGATAATTAATAATAAAAAAAATAAAGAATTATGAAAAATATTAAAAATATAGCTTTACTTCTAGTAGTTGGAATTTTCTTTTTGAATTGCAATGATGTGTTAGAAGATGGAGTTAGAGATTATCAAGAGTTTATTGGAGAAGCTTATGGAATTTATCCTGTTTATAATACAGGTTCAAATTCAACGTATAATTTATTAGATCCTTCAAACTCTATTGTTGATTTTATATTAGATGTAGCATTGTCCGGAGGAGCTGTTCCTTCTAGCGGTGAAATTCATGCTGCTATTAATGATGGAGGGTTTTCTAAAGTTACAGATGTTTCAAGTTTTCCAGCTAATATTAATATTAGTTTAACTGAAGTAGTTAATGCATTAGGTATAACAACTTCGAGTTTGACTGGTGGAGACATAGTTAAGTTTAAAACATTTTTTATTGACTCTAAAGGTGATTTAACGACTTCTACAAGTAATTTTGACGCTGCAATAGTTTGTCCTCCTTTAGCTGGAACATATATTATTGAAATGCAGGATTCTTATGGAGATGGTTGGCAAGGAGGAGGTATTAATGCAATTTTAGATGGAATTGTTACTTTTATCAATATTCCTAATGGTGGTGGCAGTACAGGTTCAGCAACTTTTGTTGTGCCAGTTGGAGCAACAGCTTTAGTATGGGAATATGTAAATGACACCTATAATGAGGAAGTTTCTTTTCAGATTTATGATCCAAATGGCCAATTAATTAATAGTTCATCCAATCCAACACCTGGAGTGTTAAGTGTTCCATCTACGTGCCCTTAAATTTTAAAACTAACTAATTTGTAATAAATTAATATTGAGTAGTGGAATGAATTAAGATTAAGGTTGGTTGCCAATTTAATTGGTTCTTAATTCGGTAAATCCCTTCAAAAGCTATTTTGAAGGGATTTCACTTTTATATTGCTTTTATTAATAACTTTAACAAAAATCAATAAAAAATAAGCCAATGAAACTTAAATTATCACTTCTTATGTTATCACTTTTTTTTATGAATATATCTACCTCACAAAACAAGGAATTGCCTTACTATGAAATTTCAGATTATCCTTCAGAATATAACGAAGGTACAGTTGTTGCAAGAATGATTGATGGATTGGGATTTAGATATTATTGGGCAACTGAAGGCTTGAGGGCTGAAGATCTAACTTTTAAACCTAGTGAAGATGCGAGAACAACAGGAGAAACTGTGGATCACATTTTAGGTCTTACTAATGTTATCTTAAACTCTGCTTTAAAAAAAGTGAATGAGCCTTTAGATACAGAAGGAATGAGCTTTAGTGAAAAGCGAACATTGACATTAAATATGCTTAAGCAAGCTGCTGATATTTTTAGATCAACTGATGATTTAAGTCAATTTAAAATTGTGTTTAAGGGAGAAAACGGAAACACAGAATATCCATTCTGGAACCAAATAAATGGACCAATTGCTGATGCTTTATGGCATTGTGGGCAAATTATAACACACAGGCGAACCTCAGGAAATCCATATAACTCTAAAGCAAGTGTTTTTACAGGAAAGGTTAGAAATTAGTTTGTTTTTAACCTTAATTCAGCAATTATTATAGAAATACTTCCTAAAGTATAAGCCACCAAGTCTGATACGTGGAAGGTGTTTCCAAAAACTGTTTGAGCAAGAGTGTTGTTATGCAAATTCAACCATTCTAAAAAAGGCGTGAGTTGTAAAAACTCAATAATAAAAGAAACAAAGAGCACTAAAAGAGCCATTGTTATTGGCTTAATGCCTAAAAAACTTTTAAGAAAACAGTACAATAAAATGACCACTAAAAAATCGCCAAAAGTGTGTCTAATAAAGCCTGTATTTAAAAAATAAGCTATGCATATTTCTATTAATAGCAGAATTATAAACAGTATAAAATATGTTTTTTTAAAGGTCATTTAATTTCAATTTTTTCGCCTAAAAACCTTGGTTCTTTACCTATTAAGATGTCTAAAACAGCTTTTGTTCTTGCCAAATATTCACGTACTGTTGTGTAACGTCCATATTGTTCAGAGACATCTTTGGCATTAAAACCAACAGCTTTTATATCAAATTTTTTGGCAAGGTAGATAGCACGTTCATTATGAAACTTCTGTGAAATAATTGTAATAGATTCTTGACCAAATATTTCTTTTGCTCTAACCATCGAGTCCAGAGTTCTAAAGCCAGCATAGTCTAAAAATATTTTCTCTTCGGGAATGCCTAATTTAATAAGGTCTTCTTTAAAAACTTTTATTTCATCATTAGACGTAAGGTTATCACCACTTGCTAATATAAAGTCTACTTTTTGAGCTTTGTACAAAGTAGCTGCAGCTTCAAGTCTGTAGGTGTAAAATAGATTGACTAACCCATTAGATACAAATTTAGGTGTGCCAAGAACAATGCCTACTTTATTTTTAGGAATGAGCTTAACATTAGTAAACGTTTTTCCCTTGGCATTATTTGTAATGACTTTATTTGGAAGGTAGATACTTAGAGCAATGAGTAATATTAAAGCAATTAGAATTTTAAATAGTTTTTTCATGAAGCCTTTTAGTTTTCTTTTTTAACTTAAATGACAGTTTATTTAGTATAATTTAAGTTGAATAAGTTGTTTGGTCATTGAGTTTTTTAGGTTTAGCAAACCAAACCCAAGAATGGAGAGTAGTTATATAAGCTGAAACAAAAAAACTTATAGCAAAAATACTTGTTTGAGCTTTAAAAATCCCATAACTACATAAAACGAACATTATTATAGCATATATTGGAAAATAGGTTTTAAAAATTTGTTGTTTGTTAAACAGTTCACTTACTGAAAACCAATATATTGGACAAATTGTAAACAAAATAACAATGGCACAGCAAAGGTATATAGGGATTAGGGATAAAAATATATATGGAAAATAATCAAAATTAAAGTCATGAGCTAGGTTAATAATCCAAAATAAAAAAGCTGCTAAAAGAGATGACCTTCCTATATTACTTAGTATATTCATGATTTCTTGAGGTTTTAGTAATCGCTTTTAATTCAAAATTAGAATATGTGTATTCTTGCCAATTTCTATCATTTACATCTTTTAAATAGTCTTGATATTTAGTAATTATCTTTTTGTTTTGATTAGAACTAAGATTGTTTGCCTTTCTATATTCATTAAGTAACTCAGCATTGTTTTCTGATAAAGTAATCAAGTAATCAAGGTCTAAAGATTGAGCATGATTAATATTGTATTTTGTAATGGAGTAATCCCAATTTATAATACTTAAAACTACTAATAAAACAAATGCTATTTGCGTATTTACTCTGAACAAAAACCAAAGGTTTTTAACTTTTGATACCTTTAAAAAGGTAGTAATTAAACCAGCAAGGGTTAAAAAGAGGTAAATTTTAACACCAATACGCTTGTAGGTTAGTCCAAACGAAATTATATAATTATAGTTCTTTAATGTAATTAATATAACAAGTAGTACATTTAGAATAATCCAAACATAGGCTAAGTTCTTAAGTATCTTATTCTCCTCATAAAAGTTTAAGTTTCCTCTAAAGAAGTAAAGTATAATAATAATTGCTATCGCAATTGAAGCTATTAATGCATTTATCCCATTATGGACTTGGCTTGAAACAACATGTGCTTCAGACCAATTTATTGTTTTAAGTGAAATGATATCTGTTGTTAAATAGAAAACAATTAGAATATTGAGAAAAAATAATAAAACTGTACCTAGTTGCTTTTCTTTTGCTAATATATCTGTTGAAAAAAGTTCAGTTTGATGTAAAATGTTACCAGTTTGTAAGTCTTTATTTGTAGCTAATTCTATTTGAACTGGATTAAAAATATTACTAAACAAAAAGTAGCCTAAAACTGTAAATAATATCCATTTTAGATTTATAAAACTCAAATTTATTTTTGAAATTAAATCATTAAAAATAGGGTTGCCATTTTTGTAAAGCACTATGAAAACTATCATAAATACTAATGGAACACCTATAAGTTTTGCTAAATGCAACACATCAACGTCTTTTTTTATTTGCTTTTTTTGAGCATCCTTTGAATAAAAAATTCTGTGAAAATAGCCAGCTATGCTTGTGAAAAGACCATTATACCATTGCACATATATTGAAGATCTAGATTCACTAACACTTCCAAGTAAGGTTATAAAAGCTAAAATATTTGCCAATATTGATAGGCTTGTATGTTGAAAAAACACCAACACTGCTGTATGTAAATATATAATTGTGTGAAAAATGGTTGTTTTATTTTTGAATTTATTGATGTTGCTAATCATTAATGTTATAATGCAAACAACGCTAAAAATTGAAAGATTCAATCCAATTTTTTGATCGTAAAATAAAGTGCTAAATAAAATAGAGGCAATAATAACTGTTATATGTTTCATGTTGTACAAATATTTCACTTTGAAATTCAAAGTAGATTTATAAATTTTTTTATTTCTGTTTATTAATGATACGTTCTAAAGCGTCTATGTGTTCTTTAAAAGCTTTTGTTCCGGTTTTTGTAGCACTGTAACGTGTGTTAGGCTTTCTACCAATAAATTGCTTTTCAATAGCTATAAAATCTTCTTTTTCAAGAGCTTTTAAATGACTTGCCAAATTGCCATCTGTTGCATCAAGTAATTCTTTTAAGGTATTAAAATCGGCATACTCATTCACCATTAAAATAGACATAATGCCTAATCTAATTCTGTGATCGAATGCTTTATTTATGTTTGTTAGTAAACTCATTAATAAGATTTAACTTCCAGATAAAGGCGAGCCAAAAATGCCAACAGCCAATTCTATCCAAATTAAAAGCAATGCCATAATTAAAACTATGATAAGCGTATTTCGGATTTCTTTTTTCTTTACGTTTTGTATTACCAATTCGCTACTAAGTCCTGTTGTTAGTAATAAAACTCCAGCAATAATAAAGTCAGACAAACTCCAATTAACTCCGTCAGAGATTTGCATTCCAATAAGTGGAATAAGTAAAATGAGCAATACAATTCCTATAATAGTAAGCATCCTTTTACCATTCATAATCATTGAATAAATTTTAGTTGTTATCATATTTAAAATACATTAAAGTACCATATATAATGTGGCAAACTCCAAAACCTAATGACCAAAATAGTAATCTATATCCAATGAACCATAAGGATATTAGGCTAAGTATAATAATAGTTATTCCTAAATATCTAATATAACCAAGTGTATATTTGCTTGCATTAACAAGTGCAAGTCCATAAAAGGCAAGTGTAAGAGGAGCAACTAGTGTAAACATTTCTTTTTCAATTAAGAAAATGACAAAAAATCCTCCGGTAATTAATGGTATTAAGAAATTAATAAGTAGTCTTTTAGAGGCAGAATCCCATAATTTTTCACCATGTTTTTTAGCCTTTCTCCAACTAAGATAAATTCCTGTTATAACCGAAAGAAATAGAACTCCAAATGCAATTAATATAAGTGTTAAAACAGAATCATATGCAATTATAAATCTTTTTAACTCATTTGAAGATTCATTAATTTCATTAATAATCCTTTTCACGAAAAAGGCACCAATTAAGGCATAAATTCCTGCCAATATACCAGACAAACCACTTAGCGACATAAATCGAGACGATTTGTTCATAAGATGTTTTATCTCGTTGAGGTCTTTTAGATAATCTTTTGATTTCATATTAAAAGTACTTTGAATTGCAAAGTAAATAAATTTAATTTATATTTACAACTAAATTTTTGTTAAATAAATTTAATAGCCAATAGCTGCGCCTTCTGGTCTTGAAGAATCTGAAGCTCCTGTTATAAGCTTTGTTTCAGGATCTATAGTTATTCCCATTAGTGCTCCTAAACCACCAACCCCTCGTAATGTGTGTCCCATTTTTTCTAAAGCTTTTCGAGTGTCTGGAGACATTAAGTGTTCTTCATATGAAATCATGTCTGGTGACCATTGATGGTGAATTTTCATAGCTTCAATTGCTTTATCAATACGCATATCAAACTCCAAAACGTTCAATGTGGTTTGAAATACTGTGTTGATAATGGTTCGTCCTCCAGGACTTCCAATAATTAAATAAGGTTTGCCATCTTTGGCAACAATAGTAGGAGACATGCTTGACAGCATTCGTTTTTGAGGAGCTATTAAATTTGGTTTTGTGCCAATTTGCCAACCTGAAGTTGTAACTCCTGGAACAGGATTAAAATCTCCCATTTCGTTATTGAAAATAAAGCCTAGCTCTTTAGAGCCCATTTTCACACCATAGCCATTCTCGAGTGTATAAGTAAGTGAGATGGCATTGCCATCTTTATCAATAACTGAAAAATGCGTTGTATTGGTACCATCATAAATCTGCCCAAATTTTGTGGAATCACTAACAGAAGCTCTTTCCATATTAAGATTTGCAAAGCGTTTTTTTGCATGTTCCTTAGAGATTAATCTATCAATTGGCATATCTGGATTAAAGTCTGGATCGCCTAAAAACTCAGCTCTATCAGCATAAGCTCGACGCATGGCTTCGGCAAGAATATGAACATATTCGGTAGAGTTAAATTCTACAGCTTCCCAATCTACCAACTCCATAGTGTTCATCATTTGTATCAGCGTTGCTCCACCAGAACTAGGAGGAGGCATTCCGTAAATATCATAACCTTTGTAAGTCCCTTTTATTGGCTTACGTTCAATAGCTTCATATTTCAATAAATCTTCAGTAGTAATAATGCCACCATTGGATTTCATGTAGTCTTCTATTTTTTGAGCTACTTCACCTTTATAAAATCCATCACGACCTTGATCTCTTATTTTTTTAAGTGTATTGGCTAAGGCTTTCTGTTTCCAAATTTCATTGGGTTGCGTGAGTGCTCCATTTTCATTGTTGAAATAATTTGCCATAAAAGGATACTCTTCAGCAACTTTTTTAAAATACTCAGCATCTCCAAACAAATCCCAGTTAAGAGCAAAACCGTTTTCAGCCAAGTCAATAGCTGGTTGAACCAAGTTTTTCCAAGGTAGTTTTCCATATTTTTGATGAGCTAAATACAAACCTGCGACAGTTCCAGGAACTCCAACAGCAAGTAATCCTTTGTGGTTACTGTTGTCTTTAATATTACCTTCTTCGTCTAAAAACATAGTTTCAGATGATGCTAATGGAGCTTTTTCTCTAAAATCGATTGTCGTTGTTTCTCCTTCAGCATTCATAAACACCATAAATCCTCCACCACCAATATTTCCTGCAGTTGGATGTGTTACTGCAAGTGAAAATGCTGTAGCTATGGCAGCATCAACTGCATTACCTCCTTGTTTTAAAATATCAACTCCTGTTTGAGATGATAACTTATTTGCAGAAACAACCATACCATTTTTGGCATAGGTTTGAGCGTTAAGTTTATAATTAAAGATGAAAAAAAAGTTAAAACAAATTATCAAGTTGATTTTATAGATGGTTTTCATATTAATGTTTTTGACGATTTTAAGTTTAAATGTAGTGATTTTTAATATTTACTAATTAGCATTAAGTACTTTTTATAGGTAATGTTTTTATGAATCTCTAAAGCCTTAATTGTTTAATAGTTTCTCATTTAGTTTAATAAGTTTAGCATTTAAAATTTAAAAAGTATAAATTTACAACACAACCAATCATTTTTTTAAACATGAACAAACCTATTTTCAGCTTATTTTTTATATTTTTTTTATCCATAAATCTCACTGCACAAGATTCTTTAGCAATTAAACCAGTTGATTCTATCATTAAGCCTGTGCCAACAGATATCTTATTTAAACGGTCAAAACTGCATGATTTTTCAATATCACCTGATGGAAAATATTTTGCTGAAATAGAAGATAATAATATCGAGAGAGATATAATTATTGTTGATATAGATGGTTACAAGGTGTATAATAGAATACCAATGGGTAAAAATTCTATTCAAAACATTTATTGGCTTTCTGAAAAACGTCTCATATATGAATCGTTGGGTGAAATTCTTGCTATTGATATTGATGGCTCTAATGCTACAGTAATTGTTAGTAGGCTATCTGATATGAAAGGAAAAAGTATATATAGTTTTTATAGAAGTATAAAGTTTAATAATGTTATAAGCTTATTACCTAACAATAAAAACGAAATTCTTATTGAAACTTTTGATTATGAAGGAAATGCTGATATTAAGCGAGTAAATATTTATACTGGCGAAAAAATTACCGTTTTGAGTGGTAAGCATAATAAAATTAATAAGTGGATAACTGATGCCAAAGGTAATGTCAAGTTTGGGATGCGATTTGATGAAGAAGGTTATGCCTATTATAAATTAAATGAGAAAAATGATAAATGGGAAATTTTTAATGTTAATATTGAAAACCAAGTTTATGAGTTGAGAGTTGATGGAACTTCTTACCTAAACAAAACTATCGATTTTTTAGGTTATGGTTTTGAAGATGATATTATATACTTAACAACAAACATAAATTCAGATAAGAAATATTTAGTATCATACGATTTAAAGTCTAACACAGTTAAAGATGTTTTATTAAAAGATGTTAATTGTGATGTAATTGATAGTGATGGTAAAGATGTATCCTTAATTTTTGATTTTAATAATTTTGAATTAGCAGGTATAAAATATGATGGCATATTGCCTCAATACAAATGGTTTTCAGAAGATTATAAGAATAAACACAGTAAACTTAATGATCTTTATCCGCAATTTATCAACGAAATAATTGATTCTGATTACAGTAATACTAGATTGTTAATTTATCAATGGAATGATGTAAATGCTGGAAATATTGGAGTTTATGATAGTTCAGTCAATTCCTATGCTGTTATGTTTCATTTTAATGATGAATTAAATAAATATCAGCTTTCCAAAACAAAGAATGTTATTGCAACAACTAGAGATGATTTCAAGATTCCATGTTATCTTAATCTTCCTGAAGATTATTCTAAAGATAATAAAGTACCTTTAGTAGTTATACCTCATGGAGGTCCTTGGGCAAGAGATTATTGGGAATTTGACGATTTCTCTCAATATTTTTCATCTAGAGGCTATGCAGCGCTAAGAGTTAATTTCAGAGGTTCAACAGGATTTGGCAAAAATCATGTTCTAGCTGGTGTAAATAGTATAGATGAAGTAATGATAAACGATATTGCAGATGCAGTTGGTTTTGTTTCAGACAATTTTTATATTGATAAAAATAGAGTTTTTATTTTTGGTCATAGTTATGGAGGTTATGCAACATATATGAGCTTAATTAAATATCCAAATCTATATTCTGCAGGAGTTGCAATTTCGGCTCCATCAGATTTAAAAGAATGGATGAGGCAACAGAAAAAAGAAAAAAATTATTTTGCTTATGAATTTTGGAACACAGCCTTAGGCTCTAACCAATCTAAATATCTTAATAAAATTTCTCCAATAAACTACGCAGAGGATTTTAATATTCCTCTATTAATTTTTCATGGTAAAAAAGATGATATAATTCCAGTTGAGCATTCTCAGGAAATGATTGAAGCCTTAAACGAGTATAAAAAAGACGCAAAATTAGAAGTTTTACAAAATGAAGGTCATTCTATCTATGATAGCAATAGTTTAGGGTATATTATGGATTCCGCAAATGAGTTTTTTAAAAAACAAAATAAGAAGGATTGAGAATTGAAACCAGTTGATGATTACTTATACAATCAACCAGAACCATTTCAATCTATCATGCTTTATGTTAGAAATGTGATTTTAAAAACATTACCTAATGTAATAGAGCGTTACAGTTATAACATTCCGTTTTATCATATTGGAAAAAAACCAATGCTTTACCTTAATGTTTTAAAAGGAAAGGATTATGTTGATGTTGCTTTTGTACATGGTATTGTGTTTGAAAAAGAATTTCCAGTTCTTAAAAATGAAAATAAACGCAAACAAGTTCGATCCATACAACTTAAAAAAATAGAAGATTTAGACGAACTCCAATTTGTTGAATTACTTAAAGTAGCAGCAATTCAAACAGAGAAAAACAAGAGAGCTTGGTTGTTAGATAACTAATTATAAACTATTTATGATTTTTCTAATTGCAACTAAATTAGTCAATAATTTTTCTAAATTATCCAAATGAAGCATATTAGCACCATCACTTTTGGCATTTGCAGGATCAAAATGGGTTTCAATAAATAAACCATCAACATTATTAACAACTCCAGCTCTGGCAATGGTTTCAATCATATCTGGTCGTCCACCTGTAACACCAATAGTTTGGTTAGGTTGTTGTAATGAGTGTGTTACATCTAATATAGTTGGTGCATATTGACGCATGGTTGGTATACCTCTAAAATCAACAATCATATCTTGATAACCAAACATAGTGCCTCTATCAGTAATCCAAGCTTTATCATTCCCAGCGTCTTTTACTTTTTGTACAGCATGTTTCATAGCTTCAGGACTCATAAACTGTCCTTTTTTCAGGTTAACAACTTTTCCAGTTTTTGCAGCTGCGACTACCAAATCGGTTTGCCTGACCAGAAATGCTGGAATTTGTAACACATCAACATATTGAGCAGCCATATTTGCATCATAAATCTCATGAATATCAGTAACAGTTGGCACATCAAAGGTCTGTGAAACTTTAGCTAAAATTTCAAGTGCTTTTTCATCACCAATTCCTGTAAAACTATCAATTCTGCTTCGGTTCGCTTTTTTAAAACTACCTTTAAAAACATAAGGAATTTCGAGCTTATTGGTAATATTGCATACTTTTTCGGCAATTTGCATTGCCATATCTTCACCTTCAATAGCACATGGTCCTGCTAACAAAAAGAAGTTTTTAGAATCTGTATGTTTTATTTTCGGAACATCTTGAAGCGTCATTGGCTTAAATTTTAAGCCACAAAGATAAACAATTTAGAAGGTTTGCTTAATACTATTTCTTATAATCCAAAGTGACATCACAAAATTTGCTAAAATAAAACCACTACCAATAATTAATAAATGACTGATTTTAGCGTTGAACGAAATAATATTGAAAATATCTGATAAATAAGCCAAAATCATATAAGACGACAAGCACATAAAAGTGATTCCTAAAGCAAAATTTAACTTTACATTTGGTCTTATCAATTGCCATAAAAAGGGAATACCAAGTAGTAAAATTGGATAAGCCAAAATACCTTCACGCTGATTGGTGTAAGTAAAAACATAAGCAATTGCTGCAATAAAGTAAAGGTACGGAACTAAATTCGCGTATTTGTTTAAAAGTTTCATGGTGTTTGCTATTAATCTAATCCTTTAACGTTAAGCTACAACATCATATTTTGTTAAAATTCCTAAATAACAAGAATTTAACATATTTAAATATGCCTACTAATGATATAAAATTCATAAAATATAACTTACCTTTGCACGCTTAAAATAAAATAGCTATGGCTAATATTAAAAACATTGCAATTATTGCGCACGTTGACCACGGCAAAACAACTTTGGTTGATAAGATTATGTACCATTGCCAATTGTTTCGTGAAAACGAAAACACAGGCGATTTAATTCTTGATAACAACGATTTAGAACGTGAAAGAGGGATTACTATTACCTCAAAAAACGTTTCGGTTGTTTATAAGGATACAAAAATTAACATTATTGATACTCCAGGTCACGCGGATTTTGGTGGTGAAGTAGAACGTGTATTAAACATGGCTGATGGTGTATTGTTGTTGGTTGATGCTTTTGAAGGTCCAATGCCTCAAACACGTTTTGTTTTGCAAAAAGCTATCAATTTAGGATTGAAACCTTGTGTTGTAATTAATAAAGTTGATAAAGAAAACTGTACTCCAGACGAAGTACACGAAGCTGTTTTTGACTTAATGTTTGAGCTTGGTGCTGAAGAATGGCAATTAGATTTCCCAACAGTTTATGGTTCAGCAAAGCACAATTGGATGAGTGATGATTGGAAAAAACAAACCAACTCTATTCAACCATTATTAGATATGGTAATTGAGCATATTCCTTCACCAAAAATTGAAGAAGGTTCAACACAAATGTTAATTACTTCGTTAGATTATTCTTCATTTACTGGTCGAATAGCTATTGGAAGATTAACAAGAGGAACACTTAAAGCTGGACAAAATATTTCTTTAGTAAAACGTGATGGACGCGTCGTAAAATCAAAAATTAAAGAATTACACACCTTTGAAGGTTTAGGTAGAATAAAAGTAGAAGAAGTAAAAGCAGGTGATATTTGTGCCTTAGTTGGTCTTGAAGGGTTTGATATTGGTGATACTATTGCAGATTTCGAAAATCCAGAAGGACTAAAAACTATTGCTATAGACGAACCAACAATGAGTATGTTGTTCACTATTAATGATTCTCCATTTTTTGGTAAAGATGGTAAGTTTGTAACATCAAGACACATTAAAGATCGTTTAAATAGAGAGTTAGAAAAAAACTTAGCATTACGTGTTAATGAAACAGATAGTGCAGATAAGTTCTTGGTGTTTGGTCGTGGTGTATTGCATTTATCAGTTTTGATTGAAACTATGCGTCGTGAAGGTTATGAGCTACAAATTGGACAACCACAAGTAATCATTAAAGAGATTGATGGTGTAAAATGTGAGCCAGTTGAAGAGATGACTATTGATTTACCTGAATTAGTTTCAGGAAAAGCTATAGAAATGGTGACCTTACGTAAAGGAGAAATGTTGAGTATGGAAGGTAAAGGCGACCGAATGATTTGTAAATTTATGGTGCCTTCACGTGGTATTATTGGTTTACGTAATCAATTACTTACTGCAACTGCAGGTGAAGCTATTATGGCTCATCGTTTTAAAGAATACCAACCTATTAAAGGAGGTATTCCAGAGCGTCAAAACGGAAGTTTAGTTTCAATGGAAAATGGTCAAGCTATCCCTTATTCTATAGATAAATTACAAGAGCGTGGAAAGTTTTTTGTTGATCCAGGTGAAGATATTTATGAAGGTCAGGTTATTGGCGAAAATTCGCGTGGTGATGATATGGTTGTTAACATTACAAAAACTAAAAAGTTAAGTAATGTACGTTCTTCAGGAGCAGACGATAAAGCAAGGATAATACCAGCTATTAAGTTTTCTTTAGAAGAAGCTTTGGAGTATATTCAAAAAGACGAATATGTAGAAGTAACACCAAACCACATCAGATTGCGTAAAATACTCTTGAAAGAAGTAGACAGAAAACGCAATAAGGATATTTAATTATATTTAAAACCTATATATTTAAAGAGAAAATCTTAGCTGGTTTTCTCTTTTTTATTGATAAATTTAAAAACATGGAATTATTAGGAATTACCTTAACAGAATGGGTTGGATATGCTGCTATGTTTGCGGTTTTAATTTCTTTTTTAATGAAAGATATTAATAAACTTAGAATAATCAATTCTATTGGAGGCGCATTATTTGTGGTTTATGGCTTTATGTTAAGCACCTCTTGGCCAATAATTGTAACTAATTTTGCAATTATATGTATTAATTTCTATTATCTTTTTTTGAGGAAAAATTAGTACTTTCACAAGGTTAAAATTTAAGACCAACGCTTATTTTTTCAGTTGAAAAATATAACAGTACTCACAAACAACTTTGGGACAAATTTGTAGCAACTTCCAAAAACGCTACCTTTTTGTTTAACAGAGATTTTATGGACTATCATCAAGATAGATTTGATGATTGCTCCCTTTTGATATTTAAAGACAAAAAAGTTATTGCATTACTTCCAGCTCATAAGGTTGAGTATGTTATTCATTCACATAAAGGACTGACTTATGGTGGCTTAATTACTACCCAAGATATAAAGCTAAAAGATTTTGTTTCTTGTTTTCAAACAGTCATGTTGTTTTATAAAAACAATGGTTTTAAAACCCTTCATTTAAAACTATTGCCATCTATCTATTCAATAATACCAAACGACGAAATTCGGTATTTAATGTTTGTTTTAAATGCTAATTTAACACGACGCGATACCTTGTCTGTATTACACTTAAGTAACAAACTCAAAATTTCTAAAGACAGATTGGCTGGCAACAAAAGAGCAGAAAAATATGGTTTGAAAGTAAAGGAAGTTCATGATTTTAAGGAGTTTTGGAATGAAATTCTAATACCAAACCTAAACACAAAACATAATGTTAAACCTGTTCATACACTAGAGGAAATTCGACTTTTAAAAGAAAAATTCCCAAAACAAATAAGACAATTTAATGTGTATAAAAATGATAACATAGTGGCTGGAACTACCATTTTTGAAACCAAGCAAGTAGCGCACTCACAATATATTTCAGGTAACGAAGAAAAAAATGAAATAGGGAGTTTAGATTTTTTACATCTGCATTTAATTAATAATGTGTTTAAGGATAAATCATTTTTTGATTTTGGTATTTCAAATGAAAATAATGGCAGACAAATTAATGAAGGACTAAACTATTGGAAAGAAGGCTTTGGAGCTAGAACCATTACTCAAGATTTTTATGAAATAGACCTTGACCATATTGAAAAATTAGATACCATATTTGTATGATTAAGTTTCAGGATTTAAAATTAATAAACTCAAGGTTTGAAGCACAGTTTTATGATGCTTACAAGAGATTTTTAGATTCTGGATACTATATTTTAGGCAATGAAGTAAAGACATTTGAAAATGCTTTTGCCAACTATTGTAACACTAAGCATTGCATTGGTACAGCCAATGGTTTGGATGCTCTAATCCTAATTTTTCAAGGCTATAAAGCATTAGGTAAATTAAAAGATGGCGATGAAATTATTGTACCAGCCAACACTTATATTGCTTCTATTTTATCTGTTATTCATGCAGGATTAACACCAGTTTTAGTAGAACCAGATGAATCTACTTTCAATATTTCTCCTTCAGAAATAGAAAAGGCGATAACACCAAAAACCAAAGCAATACTTACTGTGCATTTGTATGGTCAGTTGTCAGATATGAAAGCTATAAACAGAATTGCAAAAGGCAATAATTTATTAGTTGTTGAAGATGCAGCTCAATCACATGGAGCACAAGATAGTAAGGGCAATAAGGCTGGAAATTTAAGTAATGCAGCTGGATTTAGTTTTTATCCAAGTAAGAATTTAGGAGCTTTTGGTGATGGTGGAGCTGTAACAACAAATGATGATGAATTAGCGGAAATGTTAGGTAAACTTAGAAATTATGGTACATCATCAAAATATGTGAATGATGTAATTGGTTATAATTCTAGATTAGATGAATTGCAAGCAGCTTTTTTGAACATTAAGTTACCAATGTTAGATTTAGATAATGCTAAGCGAATAGCAATTGCAGAGTTTTATTCAGAATCAATAAAAAACAGTAAAATAAAATTACCTAAAACTAATTATGATTTAAGTCATGTGTTTCATCAATTTGTGATTAGAGTAGAAGATAGAGACAATTTTCAGGCTTATTTAAAGTCGAACCATGTTGAAACCTTAATTCACTATCCAATTCCGCCACACAAACAGAAAGCCTTAAATCAATTTAAAAGTTTAAATTTGCCAATAACAAAGGCAATTCACAAAACGGTTATTAGTATTCCGATTAGTCCAGTGATGTCTCAAGCAGAAGCCCAAAAAATTGTCGAACTTATAAACGCCTACTAATTGAAAAAACTCATAAATTATATAAACAGCAAAGTGCTTATAAGAGTAGTTTGGCTCCATTCGGCAACAATTGTGACCAAAATTGTAGCTGGGTTTTTAACTACCAAGTTCATAGCTATTTTTATTGGAGCCGAAGGGATGGCTTTAATAGGCAATTTACGAAACTTCTTAACAGCTGTTCAGTCTTTTGCAACGGTTGGTTTGTATAATGGTGTGGTTAATTTGGTTAGCGATTTTAAAGACGATGTAAAAAAACTTGGGCAAGTACTTTCTACTTCATATTACATTGGCTTTTGCGCTATGTTTCTTATCAGTTTGCTTTGCTATTTTAATGCTGAAACTATAAACAACCTCATATTTTCTGAACGATACCATTACGAGTATGTTATTAAAGTATTGGCCATAGCGTTGCCGTTTTATGCTTTAAATATGTTCAGTTTTTCCATTATGAATGGGTTTGCCAAGTACAAGTTTTTAATGATAATCAATATCATTGGGCAAATTATGGGCTTGTGCGTAACACTGGTTCTAATAAAACAAGAAAATATAGATGGAGCGTTGGTTTCTGTGGTCATTTCACCTTCGCTTATTTTTTTAATTACAGTTGTTGGTATAGTAAACAGGCGAAACTTTTTATCGCTCTTAAAAGTAAAAAGTATAGATTTCGAAATTTTAAAAAAGCTTAGCCCTTTTGCTCTAATGGCAACGGTTTCAGGTTTTGCGCTTCCGTTGGTGATGATTGGAATTAGAAATTATATTATATCAACCGAAGGTATGGAAGCCGCAGGTTTTTGGGAAGCCATGAACAGGATATCGTTATACTACCTTATGTTTGTAAACTCTATAATGACCTTGTATTTCTTACCACGTTTTCAGGAAATCGACAATATAAAGGAGTTTAGGACTGAAGTGTTTGATTTTTATAAAACCATGATTCCAGTTTTTGCATTAGGTCTTTTAGTAATCTATTTGTTAAGACCATTTATAGTAGCCATTTTTTTAACAGACGAGTTTGTAAAGGTTGAAGAGCTCTTTGGGTGGCAATTGTTGGGAGATTTAATAAAAGTACTGTCTATGGTAATTGCTTATCAATTTATAGCAAAGAAAATGTTTGTACATTTTATTATTACCGAAGTGTTTTTGGTCATTATACTTTATGCTACAAGTATTTATTTTGTTGATTTGTATGGAGTAAAAGGAGCAACTATAGCGCATTTTATCAGCTATGCACTATATTACATAATCATTTTGGTAATGTTTAGTAGCTCGTTGTTTGGTATTTTGCCAGATGATGATGATAAGCCGTTGTTAGATTAAGTTTTTACCCAAAGTAGTTTTCGAGAAAGTAAACTATTTATTTAGGTAAAATCAATTATAGAAATTGAAAAAAATAAAGAATATCATACAAAGGAATATTTTACTAAAAATAGCTTCGCTCAATACAATCTCTGTTTTAGTTAAGGTATTTTCAGGTCTATTGACTTCAAAGGCAATAGCTTTTTTTGTAGGCGTTGAGGGTATGGCATTAATTGGGAATTTAAGAAATTTTATTTCATCTATACAAGCTTTTTCAACTTTAGGGTTTTCAAATGCTGTTGTAAAGTACGTGTCAGAGCTTAAATTGATAAAAGAAGAATTATCAAAGTCAATCTCTACAAGCTATATTCTAAGTTTTTTAGTTTCAATAATTTTGTCATGCTATTGCTTTTTTAATGCAGATTATATTAGTGGTACAATTTTTTATGCTCAGTATGATTTTGGACATATAATAAAGGTTATGGCTTTAGGCTTGCCTTTTTATGCGTCTAATATATTTTTAATTTCAATATTAAATGGACAAACAAAATATAAAGAAGTCCTAATCATAAACATATATGGACAGGTTTTAGGACTAATTGTAACATTGGTACTTATTTGGCAAAAAAAGTTGGAAGGAGCACTGATTGCTGTGGTTTTGGTTCCAGCCATGTTGTTTTTTCTTACCATATTCTGGAAGTCTAAGTTTATTTCTGTAGCTAAGCTCGTTCAATTTAAAGAGCTAAGCTTACAGCATTTTAAAAAGTTGAGCGCATTTTCAATAATGGCATTGTTTTCAGCAACTGTTATTCCTTTGGTTACTTTATACATTAGGTTTTATATCGTTGATAATCAAGGTATAACTCAAGCTGGCTACTGGGAGACCATGTTAAGGATATCCAATTACTACCTAATGTTTGTGACCTCATTGATGTCACTTTACATTTTGCCAAAATTTTCAAGTATTGACAACAGTAAAGATTTTAGAAATGAGGTGATTGGATTTTACAAAACCATAATACCTATTTTTGCTTTGGGATTGTTGTTCATATATTTTTTAAGGACATATATTGTTCAGTTGGTGTTCTCCAAGGAATTTCAACCTGTTGAAAATTTGTTTTTATGGCAGTTATTGGGTGATTTTGTTAAAGTTTTGTCTTTGGTGATTAGCTATCAGTTTTTGGCAAAGAAAATGTTTTGGCACTATATTATTGTTGAGACTTTTTCATTGACATTGCTTTATTTATCAAGTATTTATTTTATTGATATTTATGGTGCAAAAGGAGCAACTATTGCCCATTTTGTTACATTTACAGTACATTACGTTGTAGTGTTGTTAATTTTTAGAGCCTCACTTTTTAGTAGGCAACCTCAAAATCAAGATGATGATAATGAAAAAAATAATTTCTAAAATCTACTTTTACCTGTTGCGAGCTGTATATAAGGCAAAATCCAATAATAAGTCGGTTATAGGGAAGTTTACAGAAAACCAACCAGTTGTATTAAAAGGAAAAGGAAAAATTGTTTTTGGAAAAGATGTAAATTTCGGAGTTGTTAATTCTCCATTATTCTACAATTCGTATGCCTATATTGAAGCCCGAAATAAAGATTCTGTTGTAACCTTTGGTAATAACATTAAAATTAATAATTCTATTTCTTTAGTAGCTGAAAAAAGTATTACAGTAGAAGATGATGTGCTGATAGGTTATAATTGTTCAATAATGGATAGCGATTTTCATGATTTAAGTCCTTTGCAGAGAAGTAGTGGCAAGCATATAGCTTCAAGCGTTACTATATGTAAAAATGTTTTTATTGGAAATAATGTAACAATACTTAAAGGTGTCACTATTGGAGAAAATTCAGTTGTTGCTGCAAGTTCAACGGTAACAAAGACTTTCCCTTCAAATGTAATTATAGCTGGAAATCCTGCAAATATTGTTAGGGAATTATAATTTTTCTCAATCTTTCAGAAATTATCTTTAATAAAGCTTTTTGTTTTTTTATTGAGTCCAATACTTTAAATATTCAAAGGAAACATTTATATAATGATGCTCTTTTTCAATAAAAGCTCTTGCATTTTTTGATATTTCCAAAATCTTGCTTGGGTTTTCAATAAGCCACTCTAATTTTGAGACAATATCATTAGTGTTAGGCAAAGCATTAATGGTTACTGCGTTTTCTTTTAGATTATAGTAGTTTGACCATTCTTGTTCTGCACCTGTAAACACCACTTTGCCTTTTGCCATAGCTTCTAAAGCATTATAACCTTGATCATAGGCATACACTTGGTCTAATAATATATGGCAAGCATCAAAAGCTTTAGTATACTCATTGTATGGAAGATTTTCTGCAGTAACAATATTGATTTTATCACTATATTTTTTTTGAATAATGTCTAGAGCCTCTTCAAAAAAGTGGTTCCCTTTTTTTATATAATTCATCCTATTGATACCATGAAAAATTACAATCTTATCAATAATTTCAATGGGTTTGTATTGAATTTTATCTGTATTAATAGGATTCGGAATAAGTCCTAAATACTTTGGGTTACCCTTTAAAGGAATGTGGTAATCAAAATCAGAGGCAATAACTCCTTTTACGTTGCTAAACAAAAATTCGTGTAATTCTTTATATGGTTCAGTAACGTATTTTAAAATAAAACGATAATGTTTTTTAAGCGAGGGATTCTCAAAATAAGGTGTTAAAATGGAGTATTTAAACTTTTTGTCTAAAGCATATTTAACGCTTGTGTAATCGGTTCCGCAAGACAGTAAAAACACTTTTTTGTTTTGCCTAATAAGTTGTGAAACCAATTGTATTTCATGCTTCGGTGAAGTTTTTAAACTTTGTTCGTTAATTAGCTGCACTACATCAAAATCTCTTAAAGTTGGAATGATTTTTTTAAGCTTATAGTAATATTCCAATTCAATCAGTTGTATACTAAACAGTTTGTCAAATACTTTAGCAACGGACTTGAAAAAAGACTTAGAAAATAAGGAAAGCTTTATGTGAATATCAGAAGGGTAGTTTTTAAAACCATCTCCTGTTCCAAGTAACACAACCTCGTGACCTTGTTGTAATAAGCCTTCTTTTAAAGAATTATGAAGCCTGCTGTACTCACCAACTAATAAAATCCTCATTTATATTTTATACTTTTACAATCAAATATAATTGTTAATGACTAATACCACTAAAAAAAGCGAGAATTTAGAGATTTTGCTTTCAACAATGCAGCAAAATTCATTGTCGTTTTTAAGTGATATGTTTTCATCTAACAACATTTCAGATTTTAATATTGTAATCATTAATCAAACCAATAAGAATAATCTTTTAGCATCTGAAAAGCAGAATGTCAAGGTTTTTAATTCTTTTGAAAAAGGACTTTCAAAAAGTCGAAATTTAGCTATAGAAAAAGCTTCAGGAGATATATGTTTGTTGGCAGACGATGATGTGGTTTACGTAGAAGGGTTTAAGGATGTTATTCTTTCAGCATTTAAAGAATATGATGATGTTGACATTATTACATTTCAAATGAATGATGACGATGGAAACCTGTTCAGAGATTATCAAAACATCAAAAGACATACTGAAAATACGGTTTATACTGCAAATTCTGTGGTTATTGCTTTTAAATTGCAAAGTGTAAAGGGTAAAGTTGTATTTAATTCTCATTTTGGTTTAGGAGCACAATTTGAAGTGGCAGATGAATATGTGTTTTTAAGAGATGCGTTACGAGCTGGATTAACTATTTATTTTGAGCCTCAAGTTATTTTGAAACATCATAAATTTAGTTCAGGGCAAGACGTAGCAAGCGATAGACTTATTTATGGACGAAGTGCTTTATATTATAAATATTATGGACTTAGGTCTTATTTTAGGATAGCCAAACACATTTATTTAACCTTAAAGGAGGGAAAACTAAAGTTTTCAGAAATAATTCCGAAATTTGGAGTTGCGCTTAAAGGCATAAAGGATTATAAGTCGTTGTTAAAACAAGGGCTCGAAACAAGGTAATATGGACAGTATGCAAATTAAAAACATAAAAATTATAGACATCCCAAAAATTGTTGATGAACAAGGTCGTGGCAATCTTGCTGTGATTGAAAAAGATACATATCCTTTTACCATTAAGCGAGTTTATTATTTGTATGATGTGCCAAGTAATGCCTATCGAGGAGGTCATGCACATAAAGAGGTGTATGAGCTATTAATTGCTTTAAGCGGAAGTTTTGAAGTGTTGCTGGACAATGGAAAAGTTAAACAAAAAATAATGCTTAACAAACCCAATAAAGGCTTGCTTATACCTACAGGAATTTGGCGTGAATTAGATAATTTTTCCTCTGGAGCTGTATGTTTGGTTTTAGCATCAGATGTTTTTGATGAAAGTGACTATATTAGAGATTATGATACTTTTATTAACTCTGTGAGCTAAGAGTGCAAAAATAGCCAAGCCTATAAGTATCAAATAAAAATAAATTAGGGCTTTCTCCTTTTAAGTTGTTTTCTATCCTATTTTCTGTTTTTTTAAATAACCAAGCCAAAGGCTTCCTTAGTCCAACAAATTTTACAATAGTGTAGGCGTTTAGTAAACCTATACTATGTGTCTTTATCAGACCAGAATTAATAACAGAATGTAATGCTTTAACTGCATTTTTTGTCTTCTTTAAGAATGCATCATTGGTGTCCAAACCTAAGTGAAATACTTCGTTGTTAATATGTTTTACTTTTATGCTCTTTTCTTTTAACTGAGTACTAAATAAATAATCTAGACCATATATGTTCATATCCTTCCAACTACTAATTCCTAAAAAAACAGAACGTTTTATCAAGTAATTAGCAGAAGCAATCACTTTATAAGGTTTTTTATTTCTAATGTTGGCATCGACTTCCTCTCTTTCCTTTCCAAATCTATATCTAAGAACTTTACTTGAATCTACTGAAATGTCATTGTAGGCAATTCCTCCAAAAACAGCATCATTGCTACTGCTTATTTCTTTAATGTAATTAGACAAATATTCAGGTGATTTAGGTTTAGAATCTGCGTCTATAAAAAGTAACCAATCATATTGTGCTAACTCAGCAAGTCTTTGCCTATTGGCCTTGCTGCCTACGTTTTTTTTGTTTTCAATAAACTTACAGTTAGCGAGAGTGTTTATTTGCTGATTTTTTTTATTATGCTCTGAGAACGAACCATCGTCCATACAGATCAATTCGAAAACAATTCCAGCCTTTAAAGCTTGTTGCTCTATAATTTCTGCCAAAGGCAAAACATTATAATTGTATGTAGGAATTAATATTGATAGCATTTAAAATCAAAACTAAGTATTATTTTGTTTTTTTTCATTTTCTTGGAACAGTATTTGTAATTTGTAATGTATGAAGTTAAAATTATTAATCATATCATTTCTTTTTTCAGCAGTAACTATAAGTGCACAGCAAATATTTCATGTGTTTCCTGAAAATCATAAAACCAATCCAGGGAAAACTTCTGGAAATGGAAGTATCACCAAACCATGGGATTTACAAACCGCTTTAAACCAAGATATAAATTCAGTAAACGATAATGACATTATTTACCTTCATGAAGGTACTTACAATGGTCGTTATATAAGTACAATTACAACAGTTGATAAAAATACCTTTATAAAAGTTAGACCCTATAAAAATGATAAGATTTTAATAAATGGAAATATAAATTCTAAACTAAATTCGGTTTTAGAAGTTAGAGGAGGCAATGTAATTTTTCAGGATTTAGAAATTACATTTCTTGGAGATTTCTCAAGAAGTATGAAAGACAAAGACTTTCAAGTAGTAAATGGCATAAGTCATGTTGATGGTGAAGATTGTAAGTTTATTAACCTTAAAATCCATAATAATCCTGGCTCAGGTCTTGGTTCATGGAAGCGCACAGGAGGAACTGTTATTGATGGTTGCCTTATTTACAACAATGGTTATATGTCAAAGGTAAGAGGAAGTGGAGTAGGTCTTTATGTACAAAACCAAAGTGATAAAATTAGGTATATAACCAATAATACTATTTTTAATAACTATTATAAAGGTATTGAGGTCTGGTCTGCATCTTCTGGATCAAAATTCGAATTTGTAAAAAATGTAACACTAAAGCATAATGTTATTTTTAATAACGGAAATCCAGGAGGCAATTTTGTAGATAATGTTATTATAGCCTCTGATGATAAAGATGGAATAAACGTAGCTAAAAATATCATTCTTGACTCCAATATTCTGTATCACAATTCTGATTTTACAAGTAGCACCAATTTTGGTGATGGAGCGTCATTAACTTTGGGTTATTCTGCAAAAGCACCAGTTGAAAATGTCACTGTAACTAATAATATAATCATAGGTAAAAATAATGCATTACGATTGTTGCATGTAAAATCACTAATTTTTAAAAATAATATAGCTTATTGTGGTTATGTGCATTACAATAACTCTATTTTGAAACATTTAAAAGCAGATTGGATATTTGATGAAAATATATATTATACTAGAAAATCAAACTCTCAACGTGTTAGTAAACATAAAGATTATACGCTTAAAGAATGGCAAACTAATTTTAGATTAGATAAAAACAGTACTTGGAAACAAGTAAAGGATTTTAATGTGAAATCGGTTTTAGACTTAACAAAAATTAATGATTCTGAAGATACTTACAGAGTGACCTTATTCAGCAAAAATGGAAAAGCTGTTATGGTTGATTTTTCTGGAATAGATATAAAAAAAGGAAGCACTTATAAAATTTACGATATAGAAAATCCAGAAAAAATCATAAAATCAGGAAAGATTCAAAGTGACAGTAAAGTAGAGTTTAATATGAATTTAAATGACTTGCAAATGCCTTCGCATAACACGATTGCAAAAAAAACACCAAATAATTTTGGTGTGTATATTGTGAAATTTGAAAAGAAACTCAGTTTTTTTGAACGTCTTTTTGGAAAGTTTTAGCTTTTGCGTTGTACAACTTCGTAAACTTTATTGTCATCACACTTTAAGGTTTTACTTGGATATTTCAACAACAAAGCATAATCATGAGTAGCCATTAAAATGGTATGTCCTTTTTTATTTAAAGCCTGTAAAACTTCCATCACCTCAATACTTGTTTGAGGATCTAAATTTCCAGTAGGCTCATCAGCCAAAATAAGCTCAGGATCATTAAGCAAAGCTCTTGCAATAGCAACACGTTGCTGTTCGCCTCCAGACAATTCATAAGGAAACTTAAAACCTTTGGTTTTCATGCCAACGCGAGTTAAAACATCTTCAATTTTAGATGCTATGTTTTCTTTGTCTTTCCAACCTGTTGCTCTTAAAACAAACTCTAAATTACCATTAACTGTTCTGTCATTCAATAATTTAAAATCTTGAAATACAACACCCAATTTTCGTCTTAAAAAAGGAATATCTTTTTCTTTTAAAGTTCTTAAATCAAAGTCAACAATGCTGCCTTCACCTTCTGTAAGCTCTAAGTCGCCATAAAGGGTTTTCATAAAGCTACTTTTACCAGTTCCAGTTTTACCAATTAAGTAAACAAAATCGCCTTTGTTCATTTCAAAATCTACATTGGATAGCACCAAGCTGCCACCTTGGTAAATTGAAGCGTCTTTGAGTTTAAGTATCTGTTGCATTTTTAGATTTTAATGTGAACAAATTTATAAATACTATGTAAATAATTAATGGAAAATATGGAAAAGAAAATCGGTTGTTCGACCCAAAAGTTATCAAAGCCTGCGCTATTGACCCAGATAAAATAATAAGGATTAAGAAAAAATTAAAATCGTAAACCATGCACTTTAATTTAAAGAACCTAAAGATGTGTTTTAAACCAAAAAATATAAATAAAATGCTCAATACCATACCAACCCATTGCTGAATGTATAACCATGTTCCCATTAAAATATTTTTTAAAAATGTGCTTTTTATTTGTTTAGGATTCCATAATAAGCTTTCTTTCCAAAAATGCAACCAAGAAATACTAACTTGTTTGATATATAATTCAGGATGTTTTTTAAACAAATCGGTTGAAATTCCTCCAAGTTTTTCTGATAATTGTGGAGGTGTTAATTGTGTCTCTTTTAAAAGTTCGTCATAAGCAGCCCAAATGGACATAGCGATATTTTTGTCAGGAATATTAGCGATACTATCTCTGTGTTTTACAATAATATCACGAATTTCTTTATGCTCATCAGATACTAACTCAAAAAAAGGAGTCGCAGTTTGAGTTAAATTAATACCTAAAAAATAAGTACTTCCAAACACACCAATGTTTTTTTTGTTTAAAGAGGACCAACTATAAAAGGCTATTAATGGAAAAATTAAAACAAGAAGAGACTTATAAATTGCTTTTTTATAATTGAACTTTAAATTTTTAACTAAGTAAAACAAAGCAAAACCTATTGGAACATATATAAACATTGGTCTAATAAAGTACAAGTATGCAAAAAGGGCAGAAAGTAAGATAAGGTTTGAATAACTGACTCTTGCATCGAGGCATTCTTTTAGTCGTATAAGCCAAAAACTAAGTAATAAAACAAAAAGGGTTAGGGTTTCTGTAAGTATAGCAGCTTCAAAAAAGATAAAATGAACAAATGAAGTCGCAAAAATAGCAGTCAGGAAAGCCCATAAATTATTTTTTGTTTCTTTTTTTACTAAATCATAAAGTAGAAAAGTACTTATAGCACCCAAAATAATCTGTATAATCTTAACAAATATCAAGTTGTTACCGGTTAATGCGATGAGGATTGGGTAACCTGGTGTACGTTTACCAGAGTAACCATTCAAGTTTAAAGTTGAAAGCTGGTTTCCTAATTCTATATAACCTTCAGAGTCTGGAAAAATTGAGTAACCTTCATAGAAAAACAATGTAATTACTCTAATTAATACAACATAGCACAGTAAGTTTAAAGCTAAGTTCTTTTTTGTTTTTCTATCTATCCATCTCACCATCTTATTTGTAGTAAAAAAATAATTTTGTCAGGTTAATAGGTACAGTTAAAGCATCAATAAATGTAATTTTGGATTTGCCCTTATCTTCCCATTTTGACAAAGGAAACTCATAGATGTTTTCAATACAATAGTCCTTGCCAAATTTATTCTTTATTCGAGCAATAATCTCAACATCAAACAGCCATTTGCTTATAAATTTGTCTTTAAACACAATTTCGGCAATCTCTTTTGTCATCAATTTCAATCCACATTGGGTATCGTAAACAGGTAAGCCTAAAATATTTTCACTGATAATGGTAGCAATAATTCTTCCAGAAAAATGACGTATTTTAAATCTCTTTATATTTGCGCCTAACCGCTTAACTCTACTTCCCATTACTAAAGCATATAGGCTATTTTGTATTAATTTTTCAAGATTTAAAATCTCTTGCAAAGGTGTGGCAAAATCAGCATCAAAATATCCAATGATTTTACAATTTAAATTTGAAATGGCATAATTAGTACCTGCTCTAACTGCTTCAGCTTTACCAAGGTTTTTTTCTAAATTCAACGAATAAATCTTTTGCGAACCTTTAGCTAATGATTCAATCATTTGCATGGTTTGGTCATTGCTGCCATCGTTAACCAAACAGAAAATGAGGTCATTGTTTTTTACAAACGATAAAAAACTGTTTTGATCAAATCTTTGATATTCATTGTATAAGGGAATAACAATACAGGTTTTCATCTGTTTCTTATGGTTGTTTAAAAAACCTTAAAGGATATTTTACGAATGTAAATGTATTACTATTTAACTCAAATGGCAAAACAAACAAGTTTGCACATATTCAACTAAAAAAAAATTAACATTTAATAAGTTGGTTTATAATTATAGTAAAAAACTAACGTTATAGATGCGAGATAATATATCTTTGGTATTCATCAAAAAACGAGTTAATGACTAAAAAAGGATTAATAGCACTGGCTTTAGCCATCGTATGCAACTTCAGTATTTCTGCCCAACAATCAGCTACTTATACGAGCGAATTGGTAGATTTTCAAAAAGCCCTTTCACTTTACAACAGTCAACAATATTTGGCAGCGCAATCTTTATTTGATCAAATTCAGGATGCTACAAAAGACGAAGTTGTAAAATCAGATTGTGCTTATTATATAGCCAATTGTGCAGTACGATTAAATCAACAAAGCGCTGATGATTTGATTTTGAATTTTGTTGAAGAGTATCCAACCAGCACAAAGCGAAACACAGCTTACATTGATGTAGCCGATTACTACTTCGAAAACTCACGATTTGCTTATGCTAGAAAATGGTATGAAAAAGTAGATGAGGAAGCCCTTTCAAGAAGTGAGCGAGAGAAATTTTATTTTAATTATGGTTATTCATTGTACAACACCAAGAATAATGCTGGAGCAAAAAAATATTTGTCACGAGTTGAAAATTCTCCAAAATATGGTTCGCAAGCAAAATATTACATTGGTTTTATGGCTTACGAAGGCGATGATTATGATAAAGCTTCTGAGTATTTTGATCAAGTAAGCGACAATGAAAAATACAAACAAGATTTATCCTATTATCAAGCCGATTTAAACTTTAAACTTGGTAATTTTGAGAAAGCCATTGAACTTGCCTTAGAGCAATTACCAACAAGTGATGACAATGAGGTTTCAGAACTCTCAAAAATTATTGGTGAAAGTTATTTTAACCTCGAAAAATACGCTGAAGCCATTCCGTATTTAAAGGCTTATAAAGGAAAACGCAACCGTTGGAACAATACAGATTATTATTTGCTTGGATATTCGTATTACAAACAAAACGATTTTGAAAATGCCATTTCAGAGTTCAACAAAATTATTGATGGTAACAATTCAGTTGCACAAAACGCATACTATCACTTAGGAGAAAGCTACATTAATGTTGATAAAAAGCAAGAAGCATTAAACGCTTTTAGGAATGCATCTCAAATGGATTTCGATTTAAAAATTCAGGAAGATGCATGGTTAAACTATGCTAAAATTAGTTACGACATTGGTAACCCTTACCAATCTGTACCGCAAGTGTTGGCAGCTTATCTTAACAAATATCCAGACACTAGTTACAAAGAAGAGATTGAATCCTTGCTGATTGATTCTTACATCACTTCCAAAAATTACAAGGAAGCTCTTAATTTATTAGAAGGGAAAAACAGTTTTGATAATAAAGTTGCTTACCAAAAAGTAGCGTTTTATAGAGGAATTGAACTATATAATGAATCCAAGTATTTAGAAGCTGAATCGTATTTTGATAAGTCATTGAAAGAACCAAGAGACGAAAATTATACAGCAAGAGCAACTTTCTGGAAAGCCGAAACCGATTATAACCTTACCAATTATGATGATGCTTTGGTTGGCTTTAAGCAGTTTCAAGGATTTGGAAAAGCTGCTTCAACAAAAGAGATTTCAAATATTGATTACAACTTAGGCTATACTTACTTTAAACAAAAAAACTACAGTAAAGCCACTGAACATTTTCAAAATTACATCTCAAAAACATCTGATGACAAAGTAAGACTTAATGATGCATTCCTACGATTAGGAGATGGCTATTTCGTGTCAAGCGATTACAGAAAAGCAATTAATGCTTATGAGCGAGCTATTAAAATGAATGAAATTGAAACTGATTATGCCTTTTTTCAAAAAGCTATTAGTCATGGTTATATCAATGAAGGTTCTCAAAAAATCGAGCAATTAAATGCCTTTATTAATGATTATAAAAAGTCAACCTTGCGCGATGATGCACTTTATGAATTAGGAAATTCTTATGTAAAGCTAAACGAAGTTGATAAAGCCATGCATATGTACGATCAGCTAAATTCTGAGTATCGTGCAAGTCCTTTTGTATCTAAATCTATGTTGCGACAAGGATTGGTGCATTACAACGCAGGCAAAAATGAAGAAGCATTAAGTAAATTTAAAAATGTAGCTAATAATTTTCAAGGCACACCTGAAGCAGTTCAGGCAGTATCTACAGCACGTTTAATTTATATTGATTTAGGTCGAGTCGATGAATATGCAGATTGGGTTAGAACTTTGGATTATGTAGATGTTTCAGATGCAGATTTGGATAACACAACTTACGAGGCAGCCGAAAAACAATACTTGGCTGGCAATTCTAGCAGAGCGATTAAATTGTTCAATTCTTATTTGAATGGGTTTAAAAATGGTCTTCATGCTTTAAATGCACATTATTATTTAGCACAACTGTATTATAAAGATGATTTGCAAAGCAATGCGATTCCACATTTTGAATATGTTGTAAACAAACCAAGTGGAGAGTATACAGAGCAAGCTTTAACTCGTTTGGCAGAAATTTATTTGAATGATGCCAAATGGTCCAATGCCATGCCTTTGTTACACCGACTTGAAAACGAGGCGCAATTTCCACAAAACGTAGTATTTGCTCAATCCAACTTAATGAAAGCACATTATCAAGCTCAAGATTATGCTAATGCTGTGGCTTATGCCGAAAAAGTATTAGCTAACTCAAAAGTAGATAAAAACGTTAAGAGTGATGCTCATGTAATTATTGCTCGTTCTGCAATGAAAACTGGAGATGAAAGCAAGGCAAAATCAGCTTATGCTCAAGTAGAAAAAATTGCTTCTGGCGAATTGGCTGCTGAAGCGCTTTATTTCAACGCTTATTTTAAAAATAAAGAAGGCAATCACCAAGCATCTAATACAGTTGTTCAAAAATTGGCTAAAGATTATTCAGGGTATAAATATTATGCTGCCAAAGGTTTAGTCATTATGGCAAAAAATTTCTATGCTTTAGATGATGCTTACCAAGCTACTTATATTTTAGAAAGTGTGATTCAGAATTTTTCCGAGTTTAATGATGTAGTTGATGAAGCTAAAGCTGAACTGAAACGCATTAAATCTGAAGAATCAAAAACAAATTCATCAATAGTTGACGGAGACGGAAACTAAAATCAAAAAACGTTTTGTCATGCTGAGCGCAGTCGAAGCAGATAAAAAATAAAAACAAAATCATACCTATGATAGTTAAAAGAAATCATTTAGCAATTGCAATTACGTTATTGTTTACTTCTTTTGCATTTGCCCAACAAAACAGTAGAACAAAAGACACTATAAATACTGAAGTGGTTGATGTTGTTAAACCTTACACACCAACAATTTCGGATGCTTTTAAGGTAAAAGAAATTCCATCATTAGATGATGAGGTGACTGAAAGCAGAAAGGAAGTTAAATACAATATTTTCTCAATTCCTGTGGCTTCAACATTTACGCCAGCTAAAGCTACTGCTGCAGATGTAGATAAAGCTGAACCTGTAAAACTGTATGATAATTATGCATCGTTTGGTGTTGGGTCGTATACAAGTTTTCTAGGCGAAGTGTATTTAAATCACGCTATCAATAGCACTGAAAGTGTTGGAGGTTATTTGAGCCATCATTCATCTCAAGGAGGTATTGATGGCGTGTTATTGAATGATGATTTTTCAGACACGAAGTTTAATGCAAATTACTCTAGAAAATCAAGTGATTTTTCTTGGAATGTTGATGCTGGAGCAAGACACCAAATCTTTAATTGGTATGGTTTGCCAGAAAGTTTTGACGAAGGTTCAGTTCCAGATATAGATCCGCAGCACACCTATTTTACGTTCGATTTTGGTGGTGAAATTAAATTTGAAGATCGCATTATTAATGATGGTAGAATGCGTTTTCGTCGTTTTGCAGACGACTTAGATTCTGGCGAAAACCGATTTACTTTTAGTACTAATGTTGATATTCCATTGAATGATGGTGATTTAAATACCACATTTAAATTTGATTATTTAGGTGGCACTTTCGAGCAATCTTATTTTGACACAGATAAAATTGAGTATGGCAATTTTCAGATAGGAGTAATACCAAGCTATCAGATTTTACAAGATGATTTAACGGTTAACCTTGGTGTATCAGCTTTTTATATGAAAGATACTGAAGCCAGTAAAAACAAGTTTTATATTTTCCCAAAAGTAACAGCATCTTATCGTTTGGTTGACGAAATTTTAATCTCTTATGGTGGTATAGAAGGCGATTTAATACAGAATTCTTACTATGATTTTGCAAGCAAAAATCCATTTGTGTCGCCAACGCTTTTTATCATGCCAACAGACCAACAATACAATGCTTATGTTGGTTTAAAAGGGAAGTTATCTAACAATATGAGCTATAATATTAGAGGAAATTATATTGCCGAAAATAACAAAGCTCTATTTAAAAATAATACACAAAGAAATTACTCGCCAGCCAATGGTTATAACCAAGGGAATTCCTTTGGAGTGGTGTATGACGATGTAAATACCTTTAGTCTTTTTGGTGAAATTAATGTAGATGTAAACCGAAATTTCAACTTAGGCATTAAAGCCGAATATTTTACCTATAACACAGAAGACGAAGAAAAAGCTTGGAACATGCCAGATTTTGAAGCCTCTTTATTTATGGACTTCCAGATTGATAAGCATTGGTTTGCAGGAGCTAATCTGTTTTATGTAGGTGAGCGTTTTGACCAAGGTTCTCTTGAAGGTTCACTAGATCCTGAAGCCGATTTAACCTTTACCATGGCATTAGAAAGTTATTTTGATGCCAATGCACATGTTGGTTACAGAATTAACGACAGATGGACTGTGTATGCAAAAGCAAATAATATTGCAAACCAAGATTACAAACGTTGGATGAATTTTCAAGTGCAAGGCTTACAGTTTTTAGCTGGTACAACGTATAAGTTTGATTTTTAGTTACCACGAAAGTGAGAATCTTTTAGTTTTTAGAAGTTTTTATAAAATGCTAAAAATATGAAGTTCGTTTAACGGTCTCGGCTATGAGTAGTTGCGTGGTTTAGCACTTAACTTTACAAGTACACACCAAGCTGAAAATCCGCAAGGATTTTCAGAAGTAGGCGAGAACAAGCAATTACTTATAGCCATTGTTGGCAATAGTTATTGTTCTAAATCATAAGCAATCATAGCTGTACTTATTACACGGAAACCAGCATTAGTGTCAATTACATTATCAAATGCGAGATAATCAATCCAAATAAATCCTTCATCTCCCCAATCTTCTCCCCAAGAATTCACAACTTTAAATGCATTGTATTGGTCTGAATATCCAACAACAAGCATTGCGTGACAACCTCCAGGAACAGAATAATCTACGGTATGTTCTCTATATGCAGTTAGACCTAAGTTATCAACTAACCCAAATTCAGAGTCTAAAAATGCTGAAATAATGATAGGTGTTTGATTATTTATCAAAGTTTTCATTTCTAATACCATATTTTCACCATTTAAATATTCATACTCATTAATTTTATTTGCTTCTGCTTCGACATTTTGAGATTCAGTAGGTTGGATATTACAGGAATAGTCGAGATATGGAAATGACTCAATTGATACAGTTCCTTTATCTTTCAATATTTCAAGTGTCATTTCTATATTTGTCCCCTCGCAAATACCTTGAGTTAATTGATTGTACGTGTAAGCAGGACTCATAATCCTATCAGTAGTATATGGTAATCCAGACTCAATTCTCTCTTGAAATGATTTCAAATAGTAAGTTATAGCCCAAGAAACACAAGAGCCTTGCCTTCCTTGATTACCAATTGGCGGTAAAAGCGAAGATAAGTCAAACTCTTCAGGTAAATCAGTTGGAATTTCTAGGTTATCCAATACTTTATCTTCATTAAACGTATAAATTCCATTTCCTGTACATTCATTAGAGCCTGTAAAATAAACTATTGCCTCCTGTGTAGTAAAAATAGTTTCAGTCGATTCATAATTTTCAGGAATTTGTTGTTCGACTCTAATTCTGTCGTCTCTATCATAAGCACAAGATATGAGCAGAAAAGGTATTATAAATTTTAAAATTTTGTTCATTTTTTGATTTTTAATTATTGCCAATGTAATGATATGAACTTTTTTAATTGTTTATATCAGATGTTAAACGAAGTTCGACTTTTTTTCTGATAAAGTCAAGTGTTAAAGTTTTTTAGATAGAACAGCGTATAAGTTTGATTTTTAATTATTAGTAATAGTGTTTCCGCAAACAAAAAAATCATAATTTATATTTTCTGTGGAATTGCTAACTGGCAAGAAATTTGGAACATCAGACTCTAAAAAAACTTCGAATTTATAAGTTAAATTAAGATCAGAATAAATTTTTCTAACTATTGCTTCTCTTGAAACGGCATTAAAATAAGGGAACTCTAAACTTTTCATAATACTATTATTTGTAGGACGCCAAACACCGTTTTCATAATAGTATCCTCCTTCAAAAGCTCCAACTTCAGGATATTCTTCTAATCCAAAAAAGAAATTCCATTTAATTTCATCATAGTTGGGTGTTACATCTAGGTTTGGTCTATTTGATAAAGTTAAACCAAGAGGAGCTGTTGTATTATCGTAATAATATTCGTCTCCAAGTTTTGTATAAACGTGACCAACTTCATGTAACATTGTTCTTTCAGAATTTCCGTCAAAGACTGCAATTTGATAAGAAAATGCTACTCCTCCTCCTTTTCCATGAGCTAGACTAACCATTATTATATCTTTACTTTCATCATAGTCTGGACGAGCTATACGAGCATAGTTGTATATTTTTTGTCTATTTATACTAGAGATGTTACCTGATTCAAACTTAGTATTAAAAGCTGAATAGGTATCTCTATCTACTGATTCAGCGTATACAATATATGCGTTGAAATGTTCTTTGTAAGTTGAGAATGGCGGCACTTCAAAAAGCTTTTTAATATGTTTTATTGCATGATAATTATAATAACCATAAGGTTTGGTTAAATCTTCCTTTAAATATCCATCTCCCATGAATATAACGTTAATGCCATTTTCTGGATTATTCTCAAAAACAACTTCGACTTCTTTATTGTCGAAATATAAATCTTCTTTAGTGTTGCTATCGTCTTTGCTACAAGATATATTAAAAGCAAAAATGAAAATTAATAAGTAATAAGTTCTTTGGTTAGTCTTTTTCATATCATAAGGTTTTACTAATTAGACTCATATAGCTGCAAAAGGTTGCGTCATTTCTGTTTGAAAATTATTTTCGCTAAATAATCAAAGTGCTCACCTTCCATAACGAGTTCGCAGTTGAGTCCAACAGAAGTGCAAGCAGTCAATAATGTATTAAAATCAAGATATAACCACTTCATTGGCTTTTCTTGTTCGCCTTTATAAGTTAAAAAGTAATCCAGTTCGCCATAATAGTCGTTGTTAGCATCAAGCCAAATGCCACCATCGTCGTCTTCATACATGTATTTTATATCAGACGAATCAATTAAAATTTGTCCTTTAGGTTTTAGTAATGATTTTAAATGCCTCAAATACTTTGAAACTTGAGACATGTCTTGAAAAATTCCTGTGCCATTCATTAAGAGTAAAATGGTGTCAAAGGTGTTAGTTTCGTTCAACACATTTAAAACTTCAGCATGTGTAACACCTCGTTGTTTTGCTACTTGAATAGCACCTTCAGAAATATCAATAGCTTTGACATCAAAGCCTTTGTATTGTAAATACAAACTGTGACTTCCTGAACCACAACCAACATCAAGCGTTTTACCTTTGGCAAGTTGTAGTGCTTTTTGTTCAAGCTTTGGCATTTCAGAAAAACTCCTAAACAAATAAGGAAGAGGTAAAGCATCATCATCGGAAATACTTGTGGATGTAATAATATCTTCAGTGTAATTTCCGTTTTGGTAATCTAATAAAGCTTTTCCGAATATGTCTTTCATTCAAATTCTGTTTTGTCAGTTCGAGTGATTTCGATTTATCGAAATTGTATCGAGAACTTTAGTATTTTTACACTATGCAAGACACTATAAATAATCTTCCAAAGCTGGCCAAAGATAAGCATAAGGAAAACAAAACCTTTTTTACTAAGCTTAAAAAAAAGCCACCAAAACAATTAGATTACTTAATGCAGGAATTGCATGACGAAGAATTTAAACGTACAGATTGCTTAGAATGTGCTAATTGCTGTAAAACTACTGGACCATTATTTACTGACAAGGATATAGAGCGAATTGCAAAGTTTTTTAAAATGAAACCACAGCAATTTGCGGAACAATATTTGAGGTTAGATGAAGATAATGATTATGTGCTACAAAGCGTACCTTGCACATTTCTTGGAGCAGATAATTATTGTTCAATTTATGATGTTAGACCAAAAGCTTGTAGAGAATTTCCGCATACTGATAGAAAGAAATTTCAGCAAATTTCTAATTTGACACTAAAAAATGTGGCTATTTGTCCAGCAGCATTTAACATTGTAGAAGCTATGAAAAAACGAATTCAATTGTAATTTAACTATCTGTGAAAAAATTATTTTTTTTATTAACTATTACTCTACTATCGCAAAATATTTGTTTGTCACAAGAGTTTTTTACATCCATAAGCATTGCAAAAAGGTTGGCTTTGGTACAAGATAAAATGCTTTTTGTGGTTTGGGAAGAGTCGTTAGATTATCCTTACCCTTTGTTGTATAATGACAGCAAGGGAAACCTAATCATTATTGATTTATCTCAAGACAAAAGCCTTGATGCTGTTATTTGGGAACATTTTATTCCTGTAATTCTTTCAGAAGCAGAGTACGACAGATTGATAAAAGCAGCCGAAGGAAGAACTTCTAGTTACATTACAAGGCTTAATGACGATAGCATTAAAATAATGGATGCTAACGAGAATATTTTAAATACTAAAATTAACTATGATATTGAGCAGAACCTTTCGGATTTGATTAAAAACTATTCGCTTAAAACGACATTTTTAAAACAAGACTTAATAAACTATTCTCAACAAGTAAATTTTACAACCTCTTACAATCTTGGAGATAAATACATTGATTTTGCATTATTTGTTGAAGAAAGCGCTAGAGAAGAAGTTGTTGCATTGGCAAATGTATACTTAGATGAAGCTAAAACGCTTCTTCCAACTAGCGATTTACAAGAGAAAGATGCATATCTGCAAAGAATTGAGTTTTTGAACATTAAACAAGATTTGGTTTTAGATAAGGGAAGAAGATCGTTACGATTTTTAAAAAGAATTGATAAAGCTGATGTAGCTGAAATAAACAAACCTTTATTTAATTTCTTAAATTATACTACATTTATGTTGCTTAAAGACGATAAAGATGCTGCATTATGGCAATCAGAATTAACGGAAGCCGATTTAAAAAAATCGCAATTGATTTTAAACATAAATAATTAAAAATTTGGAATCACTTTTAAATTACTTCGAAACCATTCCTTCTTTACACAGAAGTATTATTCTAGTTGGTGGTCTTACTTTTTTTTGGTTATTAGAAGGAAGTCTTCCTTTGTTTAAGTTTAAATATAACAAGTGGAAACACGCCATACCTAATATATTTTTCACCTTAACGACTATCATAATCAATTTTGCATTGGCATTTTTGTTACTAAAATCAGCAGATTATGTCATGGAAAATAATTTTGGAATACTTAATTGGTTGCCTGAATTACCAATGTGGTTATACATTGTGATAGGAATTTTATTAATGGATTTTGTAGGAGCATACCTTCCACATTTTATTGAACATAAAGTAAAACCTTTATGGATGATTCATTTGGTGCATCATACAGACCACAAAGTAGATACAACTACAGCAAATAGACATCATCCATTGGAAAGTATTATTCGTTACTCGTTTACACTTCTTGGAGTATTTATTATTGGTGCTCCAATAGGAATTGTCATGTTGTATCAATCTATGTCTCTTGTGGCAACTCAATTTAGCCATGCTAATATAAAATTGCCAAGAAAAGTAGATCATGCGCTAAGCTATGTTTTAGTATCTCCTGATATGCATAAAGTGCATCATCATTATGTTTTGCCATATACAGACTCTAACTATGGAAATATCTTTTCTATTTGGGATAGATTGTTAGGTACTTATATGGAATTAGATCGTGATAAATTAATTTATGGTGTAGATGTTTTTCCTGATGAAAAGGAGAATGGTAATGTGTGGTCATTATTGAAGCAACCATTTCAGAAGTACCAAAAGCCTACAATACTTCCAGAACAAAATCAGCAAAAACCTTAATATTTAGTTTACATTAGAGCCTTTATATTTGAGTTTCTCTTATAAACTTTCAAATATAATGCGAGTTGTTCTTATTGTTTTAATCGTATTGATAATGAGTTGTCAAACAAAACAAAATATTGATGTTCAAGGTCATAGAGGTTGTCGAGGTTTAATACCTGAAAATTCTTTACAAGCATTTGAAAAAGCCATTGATTTAGGTGTACACACTTTAGAGCTGGATTTGGCTATATCTAAGGATAAGCAAGTGGTTGTGTCTCACGAACCATTTATAAGCCGATTGTATTGTTTGGATGCATCGAGTAATGTAATTCCAAAATCTGACGATAAAAAATACAATCTATATCAAATGGATTATGCCGAAATTAAAGCTTTTGACTGCGGAACAAAATTCCATCCAAATTTTCCTGAACAAGAAAAATTTAAAGTTTATAAACCATTATTGAAGGAAGTGTTTGAAGTCGCTTTGGCAAAAAATCCAAAAATTAAATTCAATATAGAGTTTAAAGCTAAACCAGAATATGACGATGTATTTACACCAGAACCAGATGAATTTGTAAATTTAGTGTTGAATTTGGTTAAAGAATACAATGTTGAAGACCAAGTTAATTTGCAATCCTTCGATTTAAGAATATTGGAAACAACGCATAAACAAAACCCAAATATTAAACTTGCGCTTTTGGTTGACGAAAATGAAACTATCGAAACCAAGTTAAAGGCTATGAGTTTTAAACCGCAAATTATCAGCCCTTATTTTAAACTGTTAGATGCTGCAAAAGTTAAGAACTACCAAAAAGAAAATTTTCAAATTATTCCTTGGACTGTAAATGAAGTAGAAGACATGAATAAGATGATTAAGTATAGAGTTGATGGCATTATTACAGATTATCCAAATGTGCTAATTCGTTTATTGAAAGAATAGTGTTGCTAACACCTTATTAACAATTTGTGTTCATTCCTCTGTTTTTTTATGCATTTCATAGACTTTTTTGTTTTAATGAAAGACATTTCTTATAGATTAGTGCCTTGGGATTAAAAATAACTATTGAGTTTAAAATTATTGAACTTAATAGTAAAGCACATGCACAAATTTACTTTAACGCTTTTTATAGCGTTTTTTTGTCTCTCAAATTCTCAGCTATTTGCTCAACACGAATTTGCCAAAATTGAAAAAAATATCAATGTTTTGGCTAGTGGTTTGTATCACGATTTAAATACAACCAAAGATACTTTAGTACTTAAAAGCGACAGTAAAATTAGTTATATCTACGATATATATAATAAAATGAAGCACGACATAAACAGACATGTTTATGCTTCAGATTATAAAGTTTCACTAAGAAACCTTGAAGTAGGAAAGCATATGTTTGTGGTTGTACAAGATTCGCTAAAAATTGTATTTGTTGTACGTATTTATGGTGACGAACCTACAGTTGTAGCCGCAAATCATTAATTAATAAAAATATCTTCAAGTTGTTTGCCAAAATCGCGAATTGGTAAACTAGATAAATTGGTTACTATCGCAATTACTATCTCTTCTTCAGGATACATAAGTAGTAAAGTTGTAGCACCAATACCACCACCCGAGTGACTGTAAGACACAGTTCCGTTTTTTGTTTTACCAATTCCAAAACCAACACCATAGCCAGTTCCTTTTCCGTTGGTTAAATATTGTTCTTTTAGCAATTCATTAATTGACGCTTTACTAAAAATTGTTGGTGAAATGATTTCATTTCCAAACTTAATTAAGTCTTCAGAAGTTGAAACAAAACCTCCACCAGCAGCTTTAAATTCGTTACTTACCTCTGGTCCAAGTCTTATATCTCCAGCATTGGTTTTGTTATAGAATAAAGTTCTATTAGGCATATCTTGGTCAGATAAATCTAAAGTGGTATTTGACATTCCAAGAGGTTTAAACACATTATGAGTCATGTATTGATTGAATTCAACTTTTGAGGCATTTTGTACTACAACGCTAAGTAAATTCCAACCATAAGTGCTATAACTGTAATTGGTTCCTGGTTCAAACTTTAATGGCGAATCTTTAAAAATATCAAGTCCTTCAACAATGCTCATTTTTTTATTCATGATAAATTCAGAGCCATTGTAATGTCTAATTCCTGCAATGTGTCCTCCAACTTGTCGTACTGTAAAATCATATTTTTTCTTCGGAAAATCTGGAATATAAGTGTAAATACTCTCGTCTAAATCTAATTTGCCATCATCCATTAATTTTGCTAGTGCAACAGCAGTTAATGATTTTGAAATACTAGCAATCCTAAATTGGGTTACACTAGGACTTACTTCTACGTTTTCTTCTAAATTTGAATAACCAAATCCTTCAGACCAAAGGAGTTTGCCATTTTTTGAAACTGAAATTGCCATACCTGGAACACTTTCCTTTTCAGCAAATTTTAAAGCTGTAGTATGAGCTGATTTAATGGTTTCTTTTATTGAAAACTCTTTGCTTTGTGAAAAACCTAAGGTTTGACTTAAGATAAAAAGTACTAAGGTGTAGTGTTTCATTTTAGTTATATATTAAATATTTTGCTCTTGTTATTTTAAAATTTTCTAAATCCTTTTGCCATGTAGCTTTAATATCAGCTTCACTCATGCCAGCTTCAATTTGTTTTTGCAATGCAGTGGTTCCAGCATGTTTTGTAAATCCGTCTGTTAAAAAGAATTTGGATTTGTCTGTGGAGTTTTTATAAGCTTTAATGATCCATATTAAGGTCATTTCATTATTAACTTCAGCAGTGCTTAAATCTTCACCATAACATAATTTATCTTTATGTTTTGGATATTTTGCTCCAAAATTAGATTGAGGAGTGTAAGTAAATGTCATTGTTTCAGGATTAAGGAACGGAGCACCATAACGTTGAAATTGAAATTCAGTACCTCGTCCAGCATTTACATTTGTGCCTTCAAACAAACCAAGACTAGGATACAATTTAATAGATTGATCGTTTGGTAGATTTGGCGAAGGTCTAATAGGTAAGTTATAATTTCTTGAGTGCCAATAATCTGTCATTTCAATGACTTTTATATCACACTGAATTCCGTTTGTTAACCATTTTTCACCATTAATCATTTTGGCATATTCTCCAATGGTCATGCCATGCACAAGTGGAATAGGATGCATACCTAAAAAGCTTTGATGCTCTTTTTCAAGAGTTGGACCATCAACATAATTTCCATTTGGATTTGGTCTATCAAAAACTATTAGTGGAATGTTGTTTTCTGCACACGCTTCCATGATATAGTGTAATGTTGAAATGTAGGTGTAAAACCTTACGCCAACATCTTGTATATCAAAAACCATGATATCTAAACCTTCAAGTTCTTTAGCACTTGGTTTTTTGTTATTACCATATAAAGAAACAATGGGTAATTTTGTTTTTTTGTCAATACCATCTTCAACATGTTCGCCAGCATCTGCTGTTCCTCTAAAGCCATGTTCAGGAGAGAAAACTTTTTTTACATCAATATTTAAAGCCATCAAAGAATCAACTATATGTGTATAGCTTCGGTCTTCGGTCTTCTGTCTTTCAACTTTAAAGATTACACTTGTTTGATTAGCAACAATACCAACACGTTTTCCGTTTAAAAGAGGTAAATATTCAGATGTTCTGTTAGCACCAACAATGATGTCTCGTTCTAATGTGTTATTAGCTTCAAGCTTCTTGCTTCCATCTTCGGACTTATTACTATTTCCACAAGAAATTAATACCAAAACAAATAATAAAACTGTATTTTTGAAAACTTTAAAGCTCATAGATTAGATTGAATTTCGAATATTTTATAGCTAAACGCATAATTGGTAGTAAGTCGTATAAAAGTAGTATTTCGGCTCCAATAATAAAAATTGGAATCACTGCTATTGCAATAGGAATTATAGTAATGCTTATTGCTATCGCCACAGGAACTGGCTTGCAACAAAAAATTCGCGACAAAGCTGTTGCTTTTAATGGTCACATTACCATAACAAATTTTGATAGTAATGCTTCTGACGAATCCCAAGTTCCAATTTCCATTAACCAAGAATTTTATCCAGAATTTAAAGACATTGAAGGCATAAAACATGTTCAGGCTGTTGCTACAAAGTTTGGTGTTATTAGAACCGATACCGATTTTGAAGGTGTGGTGATGAAAGGTGTTAGACCTGATTTTTCTTGGAACTATTTTGAAGAATTTTTAATTGATGGAAAACTACCAAGTTATTCTGAAAGCATGAGTAATGATGTACTTATTTCCCAGTATTTGGCTAAGCGATTAGGTTTTAAAGTTGGTGAAAGTTTTCAGATGTTTTTTATGAAAGATGATGCCAATCAATTACCATTTATAAGAAAATTTGATGTAGTAGGAATTTACAATTCTGGATTTCAAGAGTTGGATGAAACTTATTTAATAGGTGATATTAAACACGTGCAGCGAATGAATAGATGGGAAGCTGACCAGATTGGAAATTTTGAAGTTTTTATAGATGACTATTCTGATTTACAAAACATCGCTACAGAAGTTTACAAGAGTACTCCTTCAACTCTTAACACAACAACAGTTGCCGAAAAGTATGCAACTATTTTTGAGTGGATTAGCATTTTTGATAACAATACCAATGGTATCATTGCCATTATGATTATTGTTGCTGGCATTAATATGATTACAGCATTGTTGGTCCTTATTTTAGAAAGAACACAAATGATAGGCTTACTAAAGGCGATTGGAACTAACAATTGGAGTATTAGAAAAATATTCTTGTACAACGCTTCCTACCTTATTTTATTAGGAATGTTTTGGGGAAATTTAATAGGATTAGGCTTGTTGTTTGCCCAACTGAAATTTGGGTTGTTTCCTCTAAATCCAGAAGTATATTATGTAACTCAAGCTCCAGTTTATCTTAATCTTGGTTATATTTTAGCACTTAATATCGGAACCTTTATTGTTTGTATGCTTATGCTTCTATTACCATCGTTTATTATTTCTAAAATTTCTCCAGTCAAAGCTATACGTTTTGAATAAAAAATTTTGTCATGCTGAACTTCATTAAGCATCTCATTAATTTAACTATTTTTGCCAAAAATTTATATTAATATAAAAAGATACTCACTTTCGTGAGCTTAAAATGGAATACGCAGAAAATATACTTGGAACCATAGGAAATACACCTTTAGTTAAACTCAATAAATTAGTTGAAGATTTGCCTTGTTTGGTACTGGCAAAATATGAAACTTTTAATCCTGGAAACTCAGTAAAAGACAGAATGGCCTTGAAAATGGTTGAAGATGCTGAAGCTGATGGACGCTTAAAACCAGGAGGAACTATTATTGAAGGGACTTCTGGAAATACAGGAATGGGTTTAGCTCTCGCTGCTATTGTAAAAGGTTACAAATGCATTTTTGTTACTACAGATAAGCAAAGCAAAGAAAAGGTAGATATTTTAAAAGCTGTAGGAGCAGAGGTTATTGTTTGCCCAACTGATGTTGAGCCTAAAGACCCAAGAAGTTATTATTCTGTGTCTAAACGTTTAGGTGATGAAATTCCAAATTCATGGTATGTGAATCAATATGACAATCCAAGCAATGCAAAAGCGCATTACGAAAGTACAGGACCTGAAATATGGAAACAAACCGATGGTAGAGTCACACATTTTGTAGTTGGAGTAGGAACAGGTGGAACCATTTCTGGTGTTGGAAAGTACTTAAAAGAACAAAACCCTAATGTAAAAGTTTGGGGAATTGATACCTATGGTAGCGTGTTTAAAAAATATCATGAAACAGGAATTTTTGACGAAAAAGAAATCTACCCTTACGTTACAGAAGGTATTGGTGAAGATATTTTACCTGAAAATGTAGATTTTAGCATCATTGATGGTTTTACCAAAGTGACAGATAAAGATGCAGCTGTTTATACCCAATTACTAGCAAGAGAAGAAGGTATGTTTCTGGGTAACTCAGCTGGAGCAGCCATTAAAGGTGTTTTGCAACTTAAAGAGCATTTTAAAAAGGACGATGTTGTTGTGGTCTTGTTTCACGATCATGGCAGCCGTTATGTTGGTAAAATGTTCAATAACGATTGGATGAAAAAAATGGGCTATTTGGATTGAATTTTTTAAATTGGAATAGCCAATCATTTACAATTTCTTTCAATGCACGAAGATTTTTTACATTATCTCTGGAAACACAAAAGATTTGATGTATTAAATCTTGTAACTACAGAGTTTGAAGCTATTGAAATTGCATCTGTTGGTGAACACAACCTAAATTCTGGACCAGATTTTTTTAACGCTCAAATACGTATTGCAGACCAACTTTGGGCTGGCAATGTAGAAATTCACCTAAAATCTTCAGATTGGTATTTGCACAATCATGAAACCGATAAAACTTACGATAATGTCATATTGCATGTAGTCTGGGAACACGATACAGATGTTTTTAGAAAAGACAACAGCAAGTTACCAACTCTTATTTTAAAAGATTTTGTTAGTGAAGCGACCATAAAAAATTATAGCGCTTTAATGAGCAAAGCGAAAAAATGGATTAACTGTGAAAATGATTTTGGCGTTGTCGATGATTTTTTACTTCAAAACTTGTTAGAACGTTTATACATTGAAAGACTCGAAGCTAAATCGGGAGTTATTTTAGAACTTTTAAAATCCTCTAATAATGATTGGGAAACTGTACTTTTTAAAATGTTAGCCAAAAACTTTGGCTTAAAAGTAAATGGAGATGCTTTTTACAGTTTGGCAAATTCTGTCGATTTTTCTGTACTTAGAAAACTTCAACCGAACATAAAACAACTTGAGGCTTTATTATTTGGACAAGCCGATTTACTTAACACAAGTTATGAAGACGCATACTACTTGTCTTTGCAAAAAGAATATAAATTTTTAAAACAAAAGTTTAAACTTAACAATGATGGCGTAATACCTTTTCAATATTTTAGGTTAAGACCAACTAACTTTCCAACAATAAGAATTGCGCAATTAGCAATGCTTTATCATACGCATCACAATCTGTTTTCAAAAGTTATAGGTTTAAATAAATTAAAGGATTTTTATAATCTATTTGCAATTCAAACAACAACGTATTGGCAATCGCATTATACTTTTGGCAAAACCTCAAAACCAATTAAGAAAACAATTTCAAAAGCATTTGTAGATTTATTGCTTATCAATACTATAATTCCGTTGCAGTTTTGTTACGAAAAACAAAAAGGAAACAACAATCATGAAAATATTCTTAAACTAATTCAAGAGATAAAACCTGAGAAAAATAGTATTGTAGATAAATTTCAATCACTTAAACCAGTACCAAATTCGGCCATGCAGTCACAAGCCTTATTGCAGTTAAAGAATGCTTATTGCGATAAAAATAAATGTCTGCAATGTGCTGTTGGAAATTCTATTTTAGGGAAGAATTGATTACCTTGCGGCTATGAATATTTTCTACAAAACATTGCTCTATTTTCAAAAACATGGCTATTATGTTTGTCAGCGTATTGCAGATCGTTTAGGAATTAGGGCTAAAGTAGTCAGGACTTCATTTATGTACTTAACTTTTGTAACACTTGGTTTTGGTTTCGCTTTATATTTATTTATTGCATTCTGGATGCGAATAAAAGATTTGTTGTATACCAAGCGAAGTTCTGTATTCGATTTATAAACGTATGGCTAACCCATTGATAAAAGTATTTAGGTCTAAAATTAATACAGCAGTTATATTATTGATTGCTCTGTTGTTTATAGGTGTTTTAGGATTTAAGTTAATGTCCAATTACACTTGGATTGATGCTATCTACATGACAGTGATAACCATTACAACTGTTGGTTTTGGCGAAGTAAGACCATTAGATGCCGAAGCTAAAATATTTACCATTATCTTAATATTAACAAGTGTTGTTATTGTTGGTTATGCTATAAAGGTCATTACAGAATATATTATTACCAAAAATGATATTGAAGAACTAAAACTTAAAAAGATGCAAAAAAAGATCGATGCACTTTCTAACCATATTATTATTTGTGGTTATGGTAGAAATGGGAAACAGGCAGCAAAAAAATTGATGGATCACAAAAGGTCATTTGTAGTAATTGAAGCAAAAAAGGAAACTGTCGATAAGCATCAAAGTGATATGGTACCTTTTATACATGGAAATGCTAATGAAGATGACATACTAATTAGAGCTGGTGTAGAACGTGCTGAGTGTTTAATCTCTGCATTGCCAAGTGATTCCGACAATGTATTTGTAGTGCTTTCGGCAAGACAGATTAATAAAAATATCAGGATAATAAGTCGTGCGTCACAAGAAACAACTTATGGTAAATTAAAACTTGCTGGAGCCAATAATGTTATTCTTCCTGATAAAATAGGAGGTGATCACATGGCATCATTGGTTGTAGTACCTGATCTATTGGAGTTTATCGATAACCTTTCAATAGTAGGAGAATCTAACATAAATATTGAAGAAATAGCTGTAGAACATCTTTACGATACATCCAAAATTAAGACCATTATGGATTTAGACCTTAGAAGAAAAACAGGATGTAATGTTATAGGTTATAAAAGTGAAAATGGTGAGTATCTAATAAATCCAGATGCAGAACTTAAATTAATGCCCAAGTCTAAAATAATCGTATTAGGTAGACCAGAACAAATACAAAAACTAAATTCGCTTTACAATATTGAAGTCGAGTAGCCTTTTTAACAAGCTATTTTTTAAAAACTCATTTTTTTTTAGCATCTTGCTATCTTAAATAGACTACTAACTAATATTTTTTAATTATGAAGAAATATCTTCTTTCAATTTCAGCACTATTATTACCATTTATTTCCTTGGCTCAAGAAGCCGAAAAAGGGCTTGATGAGAAAATAAACGATTGGTTTATGCCAATTGCTGTAGGATGGGAAAACATTGTACTGGCAACTGTGCCAATTGGTGAATACAATGTGCCGTTTGTAGTTTTACTTTTAGTTGCTGGAGCAACTTTTTTTACTATATATTTTAAGTTTCCTAGTATTACCAAATTTTGGACTGCAATCAATACAGTTAGAGGTAAATATGTAGATATTGAAAAACATGGAGTTGACAAACTTTATAATAATGATGAAGCTTTAGCAGTTGAAGATATACCAAACACTATTCGTGATGAAAGTGCTCATGGCGAAGTATCTCACTTTCAAGCTTTGGCAACTGCAGTTTCTGGTACAGTTGGTTTAGGGAACATTGCTGGTGTTGCAGTTGCTATAGCACTTGGTGGACCAGGAGCAACATTTTGGATGATCGTTTGTGGATTATTAGGTATGTCAACAAAATTCGTAGAATGTACATTAGGTGTTAAATATAGAGATGTAGGTAAAGATGGAACTGTATATGGTGGGCCAATGTATTATCTCTCTAAAGGTTTAAAAGAAAGGGGATTTTCTGGAATAGGTAAAGTGCTGGCAGTTCTTTTTGCTATCCTTTGTGTTGGTGCATCGTTTGGAGGTGGAAATGCGTTTCAATCTAACCAAGCAACAGTTCAAATTACCTCAATGTTAGGCTTAGATGGCGGTTCAAACGGATTTATTATTGGTGTTATTTTGGCTATTTTAGTTGGTATAGTAATTATTGGAGGTATTAAACGTATTGCTAGTATTACTGAAAAAATTGTACCATTCATGGCAGGAATTTACGTGCTTGCAGCTTTAGTAATCATATTTGCTAATTTCAGTGATATTGGAACTGCTTTTGGATTAATATTTGAAGGTGCATTCACGCCAATGGCTGGACTTGGTGGTCTGGTAGGTGTACTTATTGTAGGATTCCAACGTGCTGCTTTCTCTAACGAGGCAGGAGCAGGTTCAGCGGCTATTGCTCACTCTGCTGTTCGTACAAAGTATCCAGCATCAGAGGGTGTTGTTGCATTATTAGAACCTTTTATTGATACCGTTGTTATTTGTACAATGACGGCTTTGGTAATTATTTTCTTCAACATTGATGGTGGAAACATGCAAAGTGTATTTGCTTATGGTGGAGATGGTGCAAGTAACGTAGTCTTAAACTCTGATGGTAGTACTATTGGTGGTGTAGATTTGACTTCTATGGCTTTCGATTCTGTAATACCTGGATTCTCTTATGTATTAACTATTGCAATTATATTATTTGCTTTCTCTACTATGATTTCTTGGTCTTACTACGGACTTCAGTCGTGGAAATATTTATTTGGAAAAGGAAAAACCGCAGATACTGCTTACAAAGTATTATTCTTAATATTTATTGTCATTGGCGCAGCTGCAACTCTAGATGCTGTTATTAAATTCTCTGATGCTATGATATTAGCCTTAGTATTCCCGAACATGATAGGATTATTCTTCTTATTCCCTAAAGTAAGAGAAGAAATGAAACGATACTTAAATGCTATCTCAATTAAAAGAGAAGCTATACAAGAAGGTGCTGAAGATATAACAAAGCACATGTAAAATAGATTAAAAATGAAACATATAAAATCCCATTTCAAGTTCACAAAAGGACAACGAAATGGGATTTTTTTATTGGTGCTCATTATTATAGTACTTCAATGCATTTATGTGTTTACTGATTTTCCTTCAAAAGACACTGTAGTAAACAAATCAGAGCTTGCAAAGTTTCAACACGAAATAGATTCACTCAAATTGGTCGAAGCTGAAAACAATAAACCAAAGATTTTTCCTTTCAACCCAAATTACATTACAGATTACAAAGGCTACACCTTGGGAATGTCTTCAGATGAAATAGATAGATTGCTTCAATATAGAGAACAGGATAAATGGATTAATTCTGCTATACAATTTCAGCAAATCACAAAAATTTCTGATTCTTTACTTAATGAAATTTCACCATATTTTAAGTTTCCAGAATGGGTAACAAATCCAACTCCAAAACCTACTTATAATTTTCAGAACAATTCAAAAAAGACTATTGAACAAAAAACAGATTTAAACACAGCAACTGCAAGTCAATTACAACGTGTAAATGGAATAGGAGAAAAACTCTCTGATAGAATTATTAAATTCAGAAATAAATTTAAAGGTGGTTTTATAGCAGATGTGCAACTTCAAGATGTGTATGGTATCTCACCAGAAGTTTTAGAACGATTGCTTAATGAGTTTACAGTAAAAACACCAAGGCAATTTGAAAAAATAAATTTAAATACTGCATCAACAGAACAACTAGTTACCATACAACACGTAGATTACGAGTTGGCTTACGAGATTGTTAATCAACGTACTTTAAGAGAAGGCTACAAATCTTTGGATGACTTAACCAAAGTAAAAAACTTTCCAATTGATAAAATCGAGATAATTAAGTTATATTTGAAGCTCGATTAAATTGCATGATTATGGATAGTATGTACTTCACCGAAGAACATCAATTATTTAGGCAAAGCCTTAAAGATTTTTTACAAAAAGAAGTGGTTCCTCATATTGAAAAATGGGAAAAAACAGGAACTATTGAACGCTTCATCTGGAATAAATTTGGAGAAATGGGTTACTTTGGTCTTGCTACTCCTACAGAATATGATGGATTAAATTTAGATTTATTTTATACAGTAATTCTACTTGAAGAACTTCAAAAAATAAACTCTGGTGGTTTTGCAGCTGCAATTTGGGCACATGCTTATTTGGCAATGACACATCTTAATAAAGAAGCCAATCACGAACAAAAACTTAAGTATCTTCAGCCAAGTGTAATGGGTGAAAAGGTAGGATGTCTCTGCGTAACTGAACCTTTTGGTGGAAGCGATGTTGCAGGAATGCGAACTACTGCTGTTAAGCAAGGAGACACTTATATATTAAATGGATCAAAAACATTTATTACCAATGGCGTTTATAGTGACTATATGGTAGTGGCTGCCAAAACAAACCCTGAACTTGGTAATAAAGGGATTAGCATGTTTATTGTTGATAGTAAAACAAAAGGAGTCTCAGTATCAAAATTAGATAAATTGGGTTGGAGAGCCTCAGACACTGCTGAAATTGCTTTCGATAATGTAGAAGTACCAGCAACTAATTTAATGGGAGAAGAAGGAAAAGGATTTCCATACATCATGCAACACTTTGCATTGGAAAGATTGGTTATGGGAATTAATGCACATGCAAGAGCAGAATATGCTTTAGATTATGCTTTGCAATATATGTCTGAACGCAAAACCTTCGGAAAAACCATTGATAAATATCAAGCACTTCGTCATCGATATGCCGATTTGTATGCAGATATGGAAATTTGTAAAACCTATAATTACTCAGTGGCTTATAGATTGAACAAAGGCGAATATGTTGTTAAAGAAGCAACCATTTCTAAGTTGCGTTCTACAAAAATGGCAGATGAAGTTGCTTACGATTGTTTGCAGTTTTTAGGTGGCTATGGTTATATGGAAGATTACCCAATGGCACGCTTATTTAGAGATAGTAGACTTGGACCAATAGGTGGAGGAACATCGGAGATTCTTAGAGAAATAATTGCCAAAATAGTAATTGATAAGAAGGAGTATAAACCAGCTACTTAAAATAATTTTGAAATTTTGAATTTTAAATTCATAATTAATTATATATTTGCAGCCTGAAATTCTAAAAGAGAGGAGGTTAAGACACTATGTTAATAATACCAATTAAAGAAGGAGAAAATATAGATAGAGCGTTAAAGCGCTTTAAGAGAAAGTTTGATAAAACTGGAACTAAGCGTATGTTACAAAATCGCAAACAGTTTACAAAACCTTCAGTAGCACGTAGAGCTCAAATACAAAAAGCACAATATATTCAGCGTTTAAAAGACTCAGAAGAAATTTAGTAGCTTAAAAATAAAGATTAAAAACCCACAATATTTATTGTGGGTTTTTGTTTTATATGTACCTTAAATAAGTTTTGTATTTTTAAACACTAACTTTAGTCTATGACCTTCAAATCGTTTTCAGATTACTTATCTCTCGAAAAAAACTATTCGCCACATACTATAAATGCTTATGTAAAGGATTTGGAAAGTTTTTTAGGTTTTTGCGAAGATGAATATAGTGATAAGAACATAGATAATGTAAACTATGCTCAAATAAGAAGTTGGATTATTAAGTTGGTTGAAAGCAATATTTCAAATAGAAGCATTAATAGAAAAGTGTCATCACTCAACAGCTATTTTAAATTTCTATTAAAAACCGAAACTATTAAAGTAAATCCTTTAATAAAACATAAAGCATTAAAAACAGAAAAAAAAATACAAATACCATTTTCGCAAAACGAAGTCAATAGCGTACTAACCGATTTTCAATTTAAAAACACTTTTGAAGGTTTAAGAGACAAAGCTATTATAGAATTGTTTTATTCAACAGGAATAAGACGTATTGAATTAGTAAATATTAAATTAACTGACATAGATCTTCCAAATAAAACCTTTAAAGTATTAGGTAAGCGCAACAAAGAACGGATACTTCCTCTGCTTAACTCAACAATCAATACTTTAAATGATTATTTGGCTGAAAGAAATAAACTACCAAGTGTTAGCGATAAAACAATGTTATTTTTAACCCAAAAAGGAGTTAAAATTTATGAAACACTTGTTTACCGAATAATAAATGAGTATTTTAGTATAGCATCTTCAAAAGTGAAAAAGAGTCCGCACATACTGAGACATTCTTTTGCAACACATTTACTAAACCAAGGTGCAGATTTAAATGCAGTAAAAGAATTATTGGGTCATTCAAGTTTAGCGGCAACTCAAGTATATACACATAATAGTATAGCAGAATTAAAAAAGGTATACGCTAAATCTCACCCAAGAAATTCAAAAAATTAAATAATTGTCTAACCAAAAGTGTAAAATTATGAAAGTAAACACACAATCAGTAAACTTTAACGCAGACAAAAAGCTAATAAACTTTATACAAAACAGAATGGACAAACTGGATCGTTTCTATGATAAAGTTATCAAATCAGATGTGTTTTTAAAAGTTGAAAATACAAGTGATAAAGAAAATAAAGTATTTGAAGCAAGGGTAGATGTCCCAGGAGATAGTTTTGTAGTAAAAAAAGTTTGTAAAACTTTTGAAGAAGGAGCAGATTCCGCAGTCAATTCACTAGAAAGACAGTTAAAAAAACGCAAAGAAAAATTAAGGTCTCATTTGTAGACAAAATTTTTCAAAAAATGTTTTGAAACAAAAAAAATATATATACATTTGCAGTCCGTTAGAAATAGCGGACTTTTTTATTGCTAAAAAGTAGTATTAAAAAGCCGATGTAGCTCAGCTGGCTAGAGCAGCTGATTTGTAATCAGCAGGTCGTGGGTTCGAGTCCCTCCATCGGCTCTTGAAATTTTGAAAACATCAGGAGATGCAAGTATTCTTTTAACAATGAATTACTTGGATTAGGGACGAGAAGTTTATCCTGAGCGAAGTCGAAGGGAGTCCCTCCATCGGCTCAAGTTCTTTTAAAAGAGTGAATTTTTATTATTGGGGAGATACTCAAGCGGCCAACGAGGACAGACTGTAAATCTGTTGGTTTTACCTTCGCAGGTTCGAATCCTGCTCTCCCCACAAAAAATTTGCATGAATTTATAAAATTGCGGGAGTAGCTCAGTTGGTAGAGCGTCAGCCTTCCAAGCTGAATGTCGCCGGTTCGAACCCGGTCTCCCGCTCTAAAAATTACGAGTTACGAATTGCGATTTGCTAAATGTAAATCAAAAATCAAAAATCGGCAATCGTAAATCAATTTGCCGGTGTAGCTCAGGGGTAGAGCGTTTCCTTGGTAAGGAAGAGGTCACGGGTTCAAATCCCGTCATTGGCTCAATCTCAAATAAAATTGAACACTAATATAAATAAGATTAAAATAAATTAAACATGGCAAAGGCAACTTTCGATCGTTCAAAACCACACTTAAACATTGGTACAATTGGACACGTAGATCACGGTAAAACAACTTTAACTGCTGCTATTACTAAAGTATTAGCTGATGCAGGTTTATCAGAAGCAAGATCATTCGATCAGATTGATAATGCTCCAGAAGAAAAAGAAAGAGGTATTACAATTAATACTTCTCACGTAGAATATCAAACAGCAAATCGTCACTATGCTCACGTTGACTGTCCAGGTCACGCGGATTATGTAAAGAACATGGTTACTGGTGCTGCTCAAATGGATGGTGCAATCTTAGTGGTTGCTGCAACAGATGGTCCTATGCCACAAACTCGTGAACACATTCTATTAGGTCGTCAAGTTGGTATTCCAAGAATCGTTGTTTTCTTAAACAAGGTTGATATGGTTGATGATGAAGAGCTATTAGAATTAGTAGATATGGAAGTTAGAGATTTATTAAACTTCTATGAGTATGATGGTGATAATGGTCCTGTAATCTCAGGTTCTGCTTTAGGTGCGCTTAATGGTGAGCAAAAGTGGGTTGATACAGTTATGCAATTAATGGAAGCTTGTGATACTTGGATTGAAGAACCAGTTCGTGATATGGATAAGCCTTTCTTAATGCCTATCGAAGATGTATTCTCAATTACTGGTCGTGGTACTGTTGCTACAGGTCGTATTGAAACTGGTATTGCTAAAACTGGTGACCCAGTTGAAATTATTGGTATGGGAGCTGAAAAACTTACATCTACTATTACAGGTATTGAGATGTTCCGTCAAATATTAGATAGAGGTGAAGCTGGTGATAACGCAGGTATCTTATTAAGAGGTATTGAAAAGACTCAAATCTCAAGAGGTATGGTAATCACAAAACCAGGTTCTGTAACACCACACAAAAAATTCAAAGCAGAGGTTTATATCCTTAAAAAAGAAGAAGGTGGACGTCACACTCCTTTCCATAACAACTATCGTCCTCAGTTCTACGTACGTACAACTGACGTAACTGGAAATATTGCACTTCCTGATGGAGTTGAGATGGTTATGCCTGGAGATAACTTGACTATTACAGTTGACTTAATTCAACCAATCGCAATGAATGTTGGATTACGTTTTGCAATCCGTGAAGGAGGTAGAACAGTTGGTGCTGGTCAGGTAACTGAGATTTTAGACTAAACAACAGTTTAATATAAATATAAACTCAAGGTATCACGCTTAAAAGCGTGATGCCTTTTGACTTATATTTACGGGTTTAGCTCAGTTGGTAGAGCACTGGTCTCCAAAACCAGGTGTCGGGAGTTCGAGTCTCTCAACCCGTGCAAAAATATTTTGTCACATTGATAAGACCATAAAAGGTAAAGTAGTAAAAAATAAAATTAAATGGCTGGAATCTTAAATTATATAAAAGAATCTTTTGATGAGTTAAAGAATAACGTTAGTTGGCCAACTTTGGCAGAAGCTCAAAGTTTAACTGTGCTTGTGGCTGTGTTTTCCATCATTTTTTCTCTCGCCATTTGGGGAGTTGATACCGTTTTTAGTGGAGTCATTAAAGAGTACTTTAACCTATTAAAATAGAAGGTACAATTATGTCTGAAAATAGTATTGAAAAAAAATGGTACGTTGTTAGGGCTGTAAGTGGTCAGGAAAACAAGATTAAAACCTACATTGAAAACGAAATAGCAAGGTTGGGTTTAGGAGATTTTGTAGAGCAAGTATTAGTCCCAACGGAAAAAGTTATTCAGATACGTAATGGGAAAAAAATAAATAAAGAAAAAGTTTATTTTCCAGGGTACATAATGATTCAAGCTAATTTAAGTGGTGAAATTCCACATATTATCAGATCAATAACCAATGTAATTGGTTTTTTAGGTGAGACAAAAGGAGGAGATCCAATACCATTAAGACAGTCTGAGGTTAACAGAATGTTAGGTAAAGTTGATGAACTGTCAGTAGAATCAGATTCAAACGTAACAATTCCTTTTGTTATGGGAGAAACCGTAAAAGTTATCGATGGTCCATTTAATGGTTTTGATGGAACAATCGAAAAGATTAATGAAGAAAAACGTAAACTTGAAGTAATGGTAAAAATCTTTGGAAGAAAAACACCATTAGAACTAAGTTACATGCAAGTAGAAAAAATATAATAATTGTTACACTAATATATGTTTGGTTTTATTGCTTCCTTAAGTAAAATCAAATCAAATTAAATTATTAAAAATGGCAAAAGAGTTAGGAAAAGTAGTTAAACTACAAGTAAGGGGAGGTGCAGCGAATCCATCGCCACCGGTTGGACCCGCTTTAGGTGCCGCTGGAGTTAACATCATGGAGTTTTGCAAGCAGTTTAATGCTAGAACGCAAGACAAGCCAGGTAAAGTATTACCTGTTGTGATATCAGTTTACAAAGACAAATCATTTGATTTTGTTATTAAAACACCTCCAGCAGCTGTACAATTATTAGAAGCGGCCAAAGTAAAAAAGGGTTCAGGAGAACCAAACAGGAAAAAAGTCTCAAAAGTAACTTGGGATCAAATTAGAACCATTGCTGAAGATAAAATGGTGGATTTAAACGCATTTACCATAGATTCTGCCATGAAAATGGTGGCAGGAACAGCTAGGTCAATGGGAATAACAGTAAAAGGTGGTGAAGCACCTAATTAATCTCTAAATTTTTGAAATGGCAAGGTTGACAAAAAAACAAAAAGAAGCAGTAGCAAAAATCGAAAAAGGTAGATTATATTCCTTGGAAGATGCTTCTGCATTGGTAAAAGAAATTACAAGTACAAAGTTTGATGCATCAGTTGATATTGCAGTACGCTTAGGTGTAGATCCAAGAAAAGCAAATCAAATGGTTAGAGGTGTAGTATCACTTCCTCATGGTACTGGTAAAGATATGAAAGTATTAGCTTTAGTAACACCTGACAAGGAATCTGAAGCTAAAGAAGCAGGAGCTGATTATGTAGGCTTAGATGAGTATCTTGATAAAATCAAGAATGGTTGGACAGACGTTGATGTTATAATCACTATGCCAAGTGTTATGGGTAAGTTAGGACCTTTAGGACGAGTTTTAGGACCAAGAGGTTTAATGCCAAACCCAAAAACTGGTACAGTAACTATGGATGTAGCTAAAGCAGTTGCAGAAGTAAAAGCTGGTAAAATTGATTTTAAGGTTGATAAAACAGGTATTGTTCATGCCGCAATAGGTAAAGTTTCTTTTAGTGCTGATAAAATTGCTGGTAATGCACAAGAATTAATATCAACATTAATAAAGCTTAAACCAACTGCTGCAAAAGGCACATATGTAAAAAGTATCTATATGTCTAGTACAATGAGCCCAAGTGTTGCAATAGATCCAAAAATAAGTTAAGCAGTAAAATCTTTTTATTATGACAAGAGAAGAAAAATCACAAGTAATTCAAGAGTTAACTGCTCAGTTATCTGATAATGCCAATATATATTTGGCAGATATATCTGGATTAAATGCAGAAACTACTTCAAATTTACGTCGCGCTTGTTTTAAAGCGAACATAAAATTAGCGGTTGTAAAAAATACATTGCTTGAAAAAGCTATGGAAGCATCAGAGAAAGATTTTGGTGAACTTCCTTCTGTATTAAAAGGAAATACATCTGTGATGTATTCAGAAACAGGTAACGCACCAGCTAAGGTAATTAAAGACTTTAGAAAAAAGTCAGATAGACCTTTATTAAAAGGAGCTTTTATAGAAGAAGCAATTTATCTTGGAGATTATCAACTAGATATGCTTGTAGACATTAAGTCTAAAGAAGAGCTTATCGGAGAAATCATAGGATTGTTACAATCTCCTGCCAAAAATGTTGTTTCAGCTCTTAAATCAAGTGGTGGCAAATTAGCAGGAATAATTAAAACACTATCTGAGAAGTAAGATAGTTTATTAAAAAGTACGCACTTAAATACAATTATATTATTAAAAAATTATTAAAACGATAGAAAATGGCAGATTTAAAAGATTTCGCAGAAAAGTTAGTTAACTTAACAGTAAAAGAAGTAAACGAGTTAGCAACTATTTTAAAAGAAGAATATGGTATCGAACCTGCTGCTGCTGCTGTAGCAGTTGCTGCTGGACCAGCAGCTGGTGGTGGAGACGATGCTGGAGAAGCTCAAACTGAATTTGATGTAATCTTAAAAGCAGCTGGTGGAGCAAAATTAGCTGTTGTAAAATTAGTTAAAGAATTAACTGGTTTAGGATTAAAAGAAGCTAAAGAATTAGTAGATGGTGCACCAAGCGCTATTAAAGAAGGTGTTTCAAAAGACGAAGCAGAAGGCCTTAAAACTTCTTTAGAAGAAGCAGGAGCTGAGGTTGAGCTTAAGTAAGCTTAACTAACCTACAAAATATGGTTTAGGTCTATTTCGCAAAAAAAAGCGAAATATGGCCTAAACCCTTTTGTGTATATAAATATTATGTGCACGCAAAACTATTTTTTAATCAAAAATTCGTCCGTCGATGTTAGCAACTAAAGCTGAAAGATTAAATTTTTCGTCTATTATCAACAGAACAGAATATCCCGATTTTCTGGATATTCAAATAAAATCCTTTCAGGATTTTTTTCAACTAGAAACTAAATCAGAAGAAAGAGGAAATGAAGGTTTATATAACACCTTCATGGAAAACTTCCCAATTACAGATACACGTAATCAATTTGTATTGGAATTTTTGGATTACTTTATTGATCCTCCAAGATATACCATAGAAGAGTGTATAGAACGAGGGCTAACCTATAGTGTTCCACTTAAAGCAAGACTAAAATTATATTGTACTGATCCAGAGCATGAAGATTTTGAAACTATTGTTCAAGATGTATATTTAGGTACAATTCCATATATGACACCAAGTGGTACATTTTGTATCAATGGAGCAGAACGTGTTGTAGTATCACAATTACATCGTTCTCCAGGAGTGTTTTTTGGTCAATCCTTTCACGCAAATGGTACAAAGTTATATTCTGCAAGAGTAATTCCTTTTAAAGGTTCTTGGATAGAATTCGCAACAGATATTAACTCTGTTATGTACGCTTATATTGATAGGAAGAAAAAATTACCAGTAACCACTTTATTTAGAGCCATAGGTTTTGAGAGAGATAAAGATATTCTTGAAATTTTTGACTTAGCCGAAGAAATAAAAGTATCAAAATCTGGACTTAAAAAATACCAAGGACGTAAATTAGCGGCTCGTGTACTTAACACATGGCATGAAGATTTCGTTGATGAAGATACAGGTGAAGTTGTATCTATAGAACGTAACGAAATAGTTCTTGATCGTGACACAATTTTAGATAAAGACAATATAGAAGAAATCTTTGAAGCTGGAGCCAAAACCATTCTTTTGCACAAAGAAAGCGCTCAGCAAGGAGATTATGCAATTATACACAACACGCTTCAAAAAGACCCAACAAACTCTGAAAAAGAAGCTGTTGAACATATTTATCGTCAATTACGTAATGCTGAACCACCTGATGAAGAAACAGCGCGTGGAATTATTGATAAACTGTTCTTCTCAGACCAACGTTACTCTTTAGGTGAAGTTGGACGTTACAGAATGAACATAAAATTAGGTCTTGATATTGGTATGGACAAACAAGTGCTTACCAAAGAAGATATCATTACCATTGTAAAATATTTGATAGAGCTTATTAACTCAAAAGCAGAGATTGATGATATTGATCACTTGTCAAACCGTCGTGTACGTACAGTAGGTGAGCAATTATCTCAACAATTTGGTGTTGGTTTAGCTCGTATGGCACGTACCATTCGTGAGCGTATGAACGTTCGTGATAATGAAGTGTTTACACCAATTGATTTGATTAATGCTAAGACTTTATCGTCTGTAATTAATTCATTCTTTGGTACTAACCAGCTGTCTCAGTTTATGGATCAAACCAATCCATTGGCAGAGATTACACACAAACGTCGTTTGTCTGCTTTAGGGCCTGGAGGTTTGTCAAGAGAAAGAGCAGGTTTCGAAGTTCGTGACGTTCACTATACACATTACGGACGTTTGTGTCCAATTGAAACACCTGAAGGTCCAAATATTGGACTTATATCTTCATTGGCAGTTTACGCTAAAGTTAATTCTATGGGATTCATAGAAACACCTTATCGAGCTGTTAAGGAAGGTGTTGTAGATATTAAAGGTGCACCAGTTTATTTGAGTGCTGAAGAAGAAGAAGAAAAGTTAATCGCTCAAGCAACAGTAAATGTAGATGACATAGGGAAAATTGTTCATGACAAAGTAATTGCAAGAATGGAAGGCGACTTCCCAGTAATTGAACCTGAACATGTACATTATACAGATGTAGCTCCAAACCAAATTGCTTCTATTTCTGCATCGTTAATTCCTTTCTTAGAGCACGATGATGCAAACCGTGCGTTAATGGGATCAAACATGATGCGTCAAGCAGTTCCTTTATTATTACCAGAATCTCCAATCGTTGGTACTGGATTAGAACGTCAAGTTGCAACAGATTCTAGAGTATTGGTAAACGCTGAAGGAGAAGGTGTAGTAGAATACGTTGATGCTAACGAAATTGTAATAAAATACGATAGAACAGAAGATCAAGCTTTAGTGAGTTTTGACTCTGACACAAAAACATATCCACTTACTAAATTCAGAAAAACAAACCAAGGAACTTCTGTTAACCTTAAAGCCATCGTTAGAAAAGGTGACAAGGTTACTAAAGGTCAAGTTTTATGTGAAGGGTATGCAACTCAAAATGGCGAATTGGCATTAGGTAGAAACATGAAAGTTGCATTTATGCCTTGGAAAGGGTACAACTTTGAGGATGCTATCGTAATTTCTGAGAAAGTGGTACGCGATGATATTTTTACATCAATTCACATAGATGAATACTCATTAGAAGTTCGTGACACTAAATTAGGAAATGAAGAGTTAACTAACGACATACCTAACGTTTCAGAAGAAGCTACTAAAGACCTTGATGAAAACGGTATGATTCGTATTGGTGCAGAGATAAAGCCTGGAGATATTCTTATTGGGAAAATTACACCAAAAGGAGAATCTGACCCAACTCCTGAAGAGAAGTTATTACGTGCTATATTTGGAGATAAAGCTGGTGATGTAAAAGATGCGTCTTTAAAAGCTTCACCTTCATTACATGGTGTTGTAATAGACAAAAAGCTATTCTCGAGAGCAATAAAAGACAAGCGCAAGAGAGCTAAAGATAAAGAAGATATTACTCAATTAGAAGATATCTACGACAAAAAATTTGATGCTCTAAAAGACGTCCTTGTCGAAAAATTATTTGCAATAGTTGGTGGTAAAACATCTCAAGGTATTCATAACGACTTAGGTGAGGAAGTATTTCCAAAAGGAAAGAAATTTACCTTAAAAATGTTAAATGCTGTTGAAGATTACGCTCATTTAGTTGCTGCGAAGTGGACAACTGATGACCATACCAATAAATTAGTTGCAGACTTAATACATAACTACAAAATTAAGGAGAACGACCTTCAAGGGTCTTTGCGTAGAGAGAAGTTTACAATTTCTGTAGGAGATGAATTACCAGCAGGTATCATTAAATTAGCAAAGGTTTACATCGCTAAAAAGCGTAAGCTTAAAGTTGGAGATAAAATGGCAGGACGTCATGGTAACAAAGGTATTGTTGCACGTATTGTTCGTCAAGAAGATATGCCTTTCTTAGAAGATGGAACACCAGTTGATATTGTATTGAATCCACTTGGTGTACCTTCGCGTATGAACATTGGTCAAATTTATGAAACAGTTCTTGGTTGGGCTGGTCAAAAATTAGATCAAAAGTACGCTACTCCAATTTTTGATGGTGCAAATATTGATCAAATCAATGCACTAACTGACGAAGCTGGAATTCCAAGATATGGTCACACCTATTTATATGATGGAGGTACTGGAGACCGTTTTGACCAACCAGCCACAGTAGGTGTTATTTATATGCTTAAGTTAGGCCACATGGTTGATGATAAAATGCACGCTCGTTCTATTGGTCCTTACTCATTAATCACTCAACAACCTCTTGGTGGTAAAGCACAATTTGGAGGACAACGTTTTGGTGAGATGGAAGTTTGGGCACTTGAAGCTTATGGTGCATCGAGCACACTTCGTGAGATTTTAACTGTAAAATCTGATGACGTAATTGGTAGAGCTAAAACTTACGAAGCAATTGTAAAAGGCGAACCAATGCCAGAACCTGGACTACCAGAATCTTTCAATGTATTAATGCACGAATTGAAAGGTCTTGGATTAGACATTAGATTAGAAGAATAAATTTAAGTATACAGTCTCAGTATGAGGTTAGTAATATAAAATTTAACTGAATACTGAGACTGGGACTGAATACTAAAAAACATGGCAAGAAAACAAGATAAAAATACAGTACAGAGATTCAATAAAATCTCAATAGGTTTAGCATCTCCTGAGTCAATTTTGGCTACATCTCATGGAGAAGTCTTAAAACCTGAAACTATTAATTATAGAACTCATAAACCTGAACGTGATGGTTTGTTTTGTGAGCGTATTTTTGGTCCAGTAAAAGACTACGAATGTGCTTGTGGAAAATACAAACGTATCAGATATAAAGGTATTGTTTGTGATAGATGTGGTGTAGAAGTAACTGAGAAAAAAGTACGTCGTGATCGTGTAGGCCACATAAACTTAGTGGTGCCTATCGCACATATTTGGTATTTCCGTTCGTTACCAAACAAAATAGGCTACTTATTAGGACTACCTTCTAAGAAGCTGGATATGATTATCTATTATGAGCGCTATGTTGTAATTCAACCTGGAAATGCAAAAAATCCAGATGGCGAAGAGCTTCAAAAAATGGATTTCTTGACCGAAGAGGAATACTTGAATATTCTTGAAACACTTCCAAAAGAAAATCAATATTTAGATGATAATGATCCTGAAAAGTTCATTGCCAAAATGGGAGCAGAATGCCTAATAGAGTTACTTTCAAGAATCAACTTAAATGAGCTTTCTTTCGAACTTCGCCATAAAGCAAATTCTGAAACTTCTAAGCAGCGTAAAACAGAAGCTTTAAAGCGCTTACAAGTTGTTGAAGCTTTTAGAGAAGCAAACGAAAATAGAGAAAATTTACCTGAATGGATGATTCTGAAAGTAATTCCAGTGATTCCACCAGAATTACGTCCTTTAGTACCACTTGATGGTGGTCGTTTTGCTACATCAGATTTAAATGATTTATATCGTCGTGTTATCATTCGTAACAACCGTCTAAAAAGATTGGTTGAGATAAAAGCTCCTGAAGTAATTTTACGTAATGAAAAGCGTATGTTGCAAGAATCGGTAGATTCGTTATTTGACAACACACGAAAATCATCAGCTGTAAAGACTGATTCTAACAGACCTTTAAAATCTTTGTCAGATTCATTAAAAGGTAAGCAAGGTCGTTTCCGTCAAAATTTACTTGGTAAACGTGTAGATTATTCAGCACGTTCAGTAATTGTTGTTGGACCAGAATTAAAATTATACGAATGCGGATTGCCAAAAAACATGGCAGCAGAACTTTACAAACCTTTTGTAATTAGAAAGTTAATAGAAAGAGGTATTGTAAAAACTGTAAAATCTGCAAAGAAAATTATAGATAAAAAAGAACCTGTAGTTTGGGATATTTTAGAGAATGTTTTGAAAGGACACCCAGTGCTTTTAAACCGTGCTCCTACGCTTCACAGACTTGGTATTCAAGCTTTCCAGCCAAAATTAATTGAAGGGAAAGCAATCCAGTTACATCCTTTAGTTTGTACTGCATTTAATGCCGATTTTGATGGTGACCAGATGGCTGTGCATTTACCATTAGGTCCTGAAGCTATTTTAGAAGCTCAATTATTAATGTTAGCTTCTCATAATATTTTAAACCCAGCAAACGGTTCTCCAGTTACTGTACCTTCACAAGATATGGTACTTGGTCTTTATTACATGACCAAGCTGCGTAAGTCTACTCCTGATTATAAAGTTATTGGAGAAGGCTTAACGTTCTATTCTCCAGAAGAAGTAACCATTGCTTACAATGAGAAAAAAGTAGAGTTAAACGCTTCAATTAAAGTAAGAGTAATAGATTTTAATGACCAAGGGAAACTTGCTCCAAAATTAATTGAAACAACTGTTGGTAGAGTACTATTTAATGAAAAAGTACCTCAAGCAGCTGGATATATCAATCAGGTACTAACAAAAAAATCATTAAGAGATATTATTCATGATATCTTAAAAGTGACAAGCGTACCTGAAACAGCAGAATTCCTTGACGAGATTAAAACTTTAGGATATAAATTTGCATTCCAAGGTGGATTGTCATTCAGTTTAGGTGATATTATTATTCCACCAGAAAAACATGACATGATTGATTCTGCAAACAAGCAGGTTGATGGTATTATGGCAAACTATAACATGGGACTTATAACTAATAATGAACGTTATAACCAAGTTATTGATATCTGGACTTCAACAAATGCTGAGTTAACAGAGCTTTCTATGAAACGTATTCGTGAAGATCAACAAGGTTTTAACTCTGTGTATATGATGCTTGATTCTGGAGCACGTGGATCTAAAGAGCAGATTCGTCAGCTTACTGGAATGCGTGGTTTGATGGCAAAACCTAAGAAATCTAATGCTGGAGGAGGGGAAATTATTGAAAACCCAATTCTTTCAAACTTTAAAGAAGGACTTTCAATTTTAGAGTATTTTATATCAACTCACGGAGCTCGTAAGGGTCTTGCAGATACAGCACTTAAAACAGCAGATGCTGGATACCTAACTCGTCGTTTAGTTGATGTTTCTCAAGATGTAATTGTCAATTCTGAAGATTGTGGTACATTAAGAGGAATTACTGTTGAAGCATTAAAGAAAAATGAAGAAGTAGTAGAAACTTTAGAAGAGAGAATTGTTGGTAGAACATCATTGTATGACGTTTATAACCCATTAACAGACGAACTTTTAGTAGCATCTGGTCAGCATATACATGAAGATGTGGCTAAGAAAATAGAAGCTTCTCCGATTGAGTCAATTGAAGTGCGTTCGGCATTAACCTGTGAGGCAAAACAAGGAATTTGCGCAAAGTGTTATGGTCGAAACTTGGCCACTGGCAAAATGGTACAACGTGGTGAGGCTGTTGGTGTAGTTGCTGCACAATCAATTGGTGAACCAGGTACACAGTTAACACTTCGTACATTCCACGTAGGTGGTATTGCTGGTAACATTTCTGAAGAAAACAAATTAATTGTGAAATTTGATGGTATTGCAGAAATAGAAGACCTAAAAACTGTTAAAAGTAAAGATGCAGAAGGTAATGACATAGATATTGTTATTTCACGAACTTCTGAGCTTAAACTTATTGATGAAAAAACAGGTATTGCGTTAAGTACAAATAACATACCTTATGGTTCTGCACTATACATAAAAAATGGTTCTAAATTAAAAGCAGGCGATTTAGTTTGCCAATGGGATCCATATAATGGTGTAATTATTTCAGAATTTGCTGGTAAGGTTCGTTATGAGAATATCGAACAAGGTATTACCTATCAAGTTGAAATTGATGAGCAAACAGGTTTTCAAGAAAAAGTAATTTCTGAATCAAGAAATAAAAAGCTTATTCCAACTTTACACATTGAAGATGGTAAAGGAGAAATAATTCGTTCATATAACCTTCCGGTCGGAGCACACTTAATGATTGACGATGGTGAGAAAATTGACATTGGAAAAATCTTAGTTAAAATACCTCGTAAATCGGCTAAAACTGGAGATATCACAGGAGGTCTTCCACGTGTTACAGAATTGTTCGAAGCTCGTAACCCTTCAAATCCAGCTGTTGTAAGTGAAATTGATGGTGTGGTTTCATTTGGTAAGATTAAACGTGGTAACCGAGAAATTGTTGTTGAGTCTAAGTTGGGCGAAGTAAAAAAATATTTGGTAAAGCTATCAAATCAAATCCTTGTACAGGAAAATGACTTTATTAAAGCAGGTATGCCATTGTCTGATGGATCAATCACTCCTGATGATATTTTAAACATCAAAGGACCATCTGCAGTACAACAATATTTGGTAAATGAAGTACAAGAAGTATATCGTTTGCAAGGTGTAAAAATTAACGATAAGCATTTTGAGGTTGTTGTAAGACAAATGATGCGTAAGGTTCAAATACAAGATTCTGGTGATACCATTTTCTTAGAAGATCAATTGGTGCATAAAGATGATTTTATTGAAGAAAACGATGAGATTTTTGGAAAGAAAGTTGTTGAAGACGCTGGAGATTCTGAGAACTTAAAAGCTGGACAAATTGTAACACCTAGAGAGTTAAGAGATGAGAATTCAATTTTACGTCGTGAAGATAAAAAGTTAGTTGTTGCACGTGATGCAAATCCTGCTACAGCTACACCAATTCTTCAAGGTATTACGAGAGCGTCACTTCAAACCAAATCATTTATCTCTGCTGCATCATTCCAAGAAACCACTAAGGTTTTAAATGAGGCTGCTGTAAATGGTAAAATAGATGATTTAGAAGGCTTGAAAGAAAACGTTATCGTTGGTCATAAAATTCCTGCTGGAACAGGTTTAAGACGATATGATAATATTATTGTTGGTTCTAAAGAGGAGTTTGACGAAATGATGCAAGCTAAACAAGAATTGAATTACAATTAGATTTTTTCATTCCTGCGAAGGCAGGAATCCATAAAATAAAAGCCTTCACACATTAATTTGTATGAAGGCTTTTTAATTTTTAGTTATATTAGTTTATCATCCATCAAACTTCCAATACTATGGAAGAGAAAACAAATTAAAGATGTCAGAAGAAAAAAACAAAAATAAAAAAGGTCAATTAAACATTGAACTTGACGAAAAAGTAGCAGAAGGTACTTATTCTAATTTAGCAATAATCAACCATTCCGTTTCTGAGTTTGTGTTAGATTTTGTAAGCATAATGCCTGGAACTCCAAAGAGTAAGGTGAAGTCGCGTATTATTTTAACACCACAACATGCTAAGCGTTTGGTAAAAGCTTTAGGTGATAATGTACAACGTTTTGAAGCTGCCCATGGTGAAATTAAAGATTACGAAAAAACACCAATACCTCTAAATTTTGGTCCAACAGGACAAGCTTAATTTATTTTTGGTGATTTTTCGTAATATTTTTATGAGAAAAACACTAATACCTCTAAATTTTGGTCTAACAAGACAAGTATAAAACATAAAAAAAGCCTTTTGTAATTTTTTACAAAGGGCTTTTTTTAACTTACTTTTCTTTTAACAGTATTCAACGAATATTGTAAAGCGCCAGAAGGACATCTTTTAATTTGTTCAATAATCCTTTTGGTTGTAGTACCATCTAAGTTAATCCATGGAATAACTGAGGTTCTAAATACCTCAGATAATTCTTGAGCACATTTTTCGGCATGAATGCACTTGCAAGGTTCAAAGGTCACAGTAATATCTTCATTACTGAAAATGTTGTCTTGAGTTTCCATAAGTAGTTCATGTTTGGGGTTATGAATCTATTTTAAATGTAAAAACCAAAGTTTTTTAATATTAAAAACATCGTTGAAATGTACAATAATTACGATTAAAAACAAATTTTTGTTTCTTTTTTAGATGAAATACATCTTTGTTTTAATTGAAAATACGATATAACGTACTGATTTCTAGTTATATTCAGATGTTAAATGGAACTTAATACTTGGATATTTTTGCTGTGTCATTTGTAGCGAAAACAAAGAATCTGCTAAAAATACAAGCTGATTTTGTTTGTCCTTTGCTAAGAAACGCTGTTTTACACGCAAAAACTCTTTAAATTCTTCATTGTTTTTATCAGTAGGTTCAACCCAACATGCTTTGTGTACATTTAGATTTTCATAAGTACATTTTGCACCATATTCATGTTCAAGTCTGTATTGAATAACTTCATATTGCAGAGCTCCAACTGTACCAATTACTTTCCTTCCATTAAGTTCTAAAGTAAATAGCTGTGCAACACCTTCGTCCATTAATTGGTCAATACCTTTATAAAGCTGTTTGGCTTTTAAAGGGTCTGCATTATTGATATATCTAAAATGTTCTGGTGAAAAGCTTGGAATGCCTTTGTAATTTATAACTTCACCTTCGGTTAAAGTGTCCCCAATTTTAAAGTTTCCAGTATCATGTAATCCAACAATATCACCAGGATAAGAAATATCTACAATTTCTTTTTTCTCAGCAAAAAAAGCATTTGGACTAGAGAATTTCATATTCTTATTTTGCCTCACATGAAGATAAGGTTTATTGCGCTCAAAAGTTCCAGAAACTATTTTAACAAATGCTAACCTGTCTCTATGATTTGGATCCATGTTGGCATGAATTTTAAACACAAAACCTGTAAATTTTTTTTCATCAGGTTTTACCAAACGTTCTTCACTTTGTTTTGGTCTTGGTTTAGGAGCAATCTCAACAAAACAATCCAACAACTCACGAACACCAAAATTATTTAAAGCTGAACCGAAAAATACAGGTTGTAATTCACCATTTAAATATTCAGTTTTATCAAATTTTGGGTAAATACCTTCAATGAGTTCAACTTCTTCTCGAAGCTGGTTTGCAGCTTTTTCGCCTACCAATTTTGTAAGCTCAGTTGAGGTTAAATCAGAAATTTCAATGGTTTCTTCTATATTTTTTCTACTATCACCACTAAAAAGATTGATGTTCTTTTCCCAAAGGTTGTAAATCCCTTTAAAATCATAACCCATTCCTATTGGAAAGCTCAAAGGAGTAACTGTTAATCCTAATTTTTGTTCTACTTCATCTAAAAGATCAAAAGCGTCTTTTCCCTCTCTATCCAACTTATTGATAAACACAATCATAGGAATATTTCGCATTCGGCAAACTTCAACAAGTTTTTCAGTTTGCTCCTCAACACCTTTGGCAACATCAATAACAACAATAACACTATCCACAGCAGTTAGTGTTCTAAAGGTGTCTTCGGCAAAGTCTTTATGTCCAGGAGTGTCAAGAATATTAATTTTTATACCATCATATTCAAATGCTAAAACTGAAGTTGCAACTGAGATTCCACGCTGACGCTCAATTTCCATGAAGTCGCTTGTAGCACCTTTTTTAATTTTATTACTTTTTACAGCACCAGCTTCCTGAATAGCTCCACCAAATAATAAAAGTTTTTCTGTTAAGGTGGTTTTACCAGCATCAGGATGTGAAATGATACCAAAAGTTCGTCTACGTTCTATCTCTTTTAAAAAACTCATATTCCTTGTTACAATTGGGATGCAAAGATACTCTTTAAATTAAGATTTTAGAATTACGATTCAGATTTTATATTGAGAATGATAATATTAATATTTAAGTTGGTATTTTTGTAGTTCTATGAAGGAAGAAAGAGTCATTTTGGTGAATGAAAAGGACGAGCAAATAGGATTAATGCCTAAGATGGAAGCTCATGAAAAAGCCTTGTTACATCGAGCATTTTCTGTATTTATTTTTAATGATAAAAATGAGTTAATGCTACAACAACGTGCTTTAGATAAGTACCATTCACCAGGATTATGGACTAACACGTGTTGCAGTCATCAACGAGAAGGGGAAAGTAATGTGGAAGCAGGAAAGCGTCGTTTAAAAGAAGAAATGGGATTTGTAACCGATTTAAAAGAAACTACCTCATTCATTTATAAAGCGCCTTTTGATAATGGTTTGACTGAGCATGAACTAGACCATATCATGGTTGGTCATTATAACCAAGAGCCTGTTATTAATCCAAATGAAGTGGAATCTTGGAAATGGATGGACTTAGATGACGTAAAAGTTGATATGGCTTTGCACCCTGAGTTATACACAGCTTGGTTTAAAATAATTTTTGATAAATTCTACGAACACATAAATTTGGTTGGCAATGAAGGTAACAGTTAGTAGAAAAGCGCATTTTAATGCAGCACATAGATTATATAGAAAAGATTGGAGTCATGAAAAAAACGACAATGTTTTTGGCAAGTGTAATAATCCAAACTATCATGGTCATAACTACGAGTTAATTGTAAGTGTTACAGGTGAAATTGACCAAGAAACAGGCTATGTGATTGATATGAAAGTGTTAAAAGATATTATTAAAGAAGAAGTTGAAGATGCTTTTGATCACAAAAATTTAAATATTGAAGTTCCAGATTTTAAAGATCTTAACCCAACAGCCGAAAATATAGTTGTAGTTATTTATAATAAGATAAAGCCAAGACTTAAACCATCTTTTAATTTGGAAGTCGTGCTTTATGAAACACCTAGAAATTTTGTAACCTATACAGGTAATTAATTCATGGGAAATCTTTTATATCCTTTAAAATTTCAGCCTATTTTAAAAGAAAAAATTTGGGGAGGAACTAAACTAAATGCCATTCTTAATAAAGAAAGTAACTCACCAAATATTGGTGAAAGTTGGGAAATAAGTGATGTTGATGGTGATACATCCATAGTTTCTAATGGTAGATTAAAAGGGGAAACTTTAAAATCACTTTTATCAGTCTATGGAAGATTACTTCTTGGGGAAAAGAATTATGAAATATTTGGCGAGAAATTCCCATTGCTCATAAAATTTATTGATGCCAAGGAAGATTTATCCATTCAACTTCACCCAAATGATGAGCTAGCTGCAAAGCGCCATAATTCATTTGGTAAAACAGAAATGTGGTATGTCATGCAAGCAGATGATGAGGCAAAGTTAATTGTTGGATTTAATCAAAAAGTAACACCTGAAGTTTATTTAAAGCATTTAGAAAATAAGACACTGACTAAAATATTAAACTTTGAGCAAGTAAAAGAAGGCGATACGTATTTTATTGAAGTTGGTCGAGTTCATGCTATAGGAGCAGGAGTGATACTTGCTGAAATTCAGCAAACAAGCGATATTACCTATCGTGTTTATGATTGGGATAGAAAAGATAGTGAAGGTAATGAGCGAGAATTGCATAACGATTTAGCTATTGATGCCATTGATTTTAATATGAAAGATGATTTTAAGGTTTCGTATTCTAACCTAACTAACAAATCCAACAAAATGGTTTCATGTCCTTATTTTACTACTAATTTTATTCATCTCACTCAGAACGTTAAAAAAGAAAATAATCATGATTCATTTATCATTTATATGTGTGTAGATGGTGAACTTGATATTAAAGTTGAAGGGTTTAATGAAACATTAAAAAAAGGAGAAACCATTTTAATTCCTGCAGTAATAAAGAATTTTGAAATAGATTCAAACAATGCTAAACTTTTAGAGGTTTATGTATAAAAATGTTTAATTTTGCTGAAATAAATTTTATTATAAAATGGCAAACGTTAGAAATTTAAAAAAGGATATTAATTACGTACTTGGTGATATTATTGAAGCAGTATATGTGTGGGAATATACCAATACAGATAAAGACACTAAAAAAAGCGAAGCAATAATTGATGAAGCTATAGAAACTTTTGACGAGTTGATTGCTAAAGTGAACGATAAAAGTGTTGAAAACAAAAAAGCACATTTTAAGAGCATCAATCAAGAACTTGAAAAAAGAGGTAGGGCTCTCATTGAAAAAATAAATAAACTTTAATAAAAAAGGCGTTTTAAGCGCCTTTTTTATTGATTTTCTTCTGCCTTACGTTCTTTAATAAATTTATCTAATTCTATACCATATTTAGAGTTAGCTATCTCTTTTGGTAAGGCATTATAAATGGTGTCTAAATACTTTACATTGGCATTGTAAATTTCTGCAAGAGCAATATAAGGAGCAATCTCAGAATCTTTGTTGTTCATTGCAAAATTTATAGCATACAAGTATTTTCTTCTCAACAGGTTATCTGAATCTTGATTTGCTTTTTCTATTAAAGAAGAGTCGCCACTTTTTTGAGCATCAAATTTTGCTTTAATCAGTTCAAGATTTTGATCGTTAAACTTTGAAGCAATATCTTGAAATTCTTCTAACTTTTTTTGTAAAGGAGAACCAGTTATTGTTGCATCAAATTCAAAACGTTTCAAGGTTGTATTAATTTCTATAGTTCCAGGAACTGCAAAAAATCCGATTCTTGGTATATCGTCTCCAGCATTTTTATCAAGAGTTAAATAAAGCATTTCAGGTGCTTCCAAATCACTTGTAAGTGTATAAGTTTCTTCACCATTATAAATCACAGAATCTTTTACAACCAAAATAGTATCTTGAAGTTGTTGTAAATATAAAGTTCCTTTTTTTAGTCCTTTAATAGTTCCAGTAACAGTTAAGTTTGGTTCTGATTTACTACAAGAAGCGATTAGTATAAGAATAAAAAGTAATGCTGCTTTTTTCATTTTTTGAATTTAGAGCGCAAATATCTCATATTTATTTTTTAAATACTAACCTCCTGAAGCAATTTTCATAAGTTCTGCACACAAAATTGCACCATAAGTTCCAACAACATATCCAAGCACAGCCAAAAGAGCACCTACTGTAGCAAGAGAAGGATGGAAAGCTGCTGCAACAACTGGAGCTGAAGCAGCTCCTCCTACATTAGCCTGACTTCCAACAGCCAAAAAGAAATAAGGAGCTTTAATAAGTTTGGCAACTAAAATTAATAATGCAGCATGAATTGCCATCCATACTAAACCAATGAGTATTAATCCAGGGTTTTCAAATATTTTGCCTAAATCCATTTTCATACCAATGGTTGCAACCAAAATGTAAATAAAAACACTTCCTATTTTACTGGCTCCAGCACCTTCATAATTTTTAGCTTTGGTAAAGGATAATAAGATGCCAATTAATGTGGCAATAGTGATGAGCCAGAAAAAACCGCTTCCAAATGAAGATAAAGCACTTTTTGGATTGCTTACAACCTCAAAATTATCGTTTAAAAAGGTTGAAATTTTTTCAGAACCAAAATGAGCAATTCCAACTGCTACAAAAGCAAAGGTAAGTATCATCATTAAGTCAGTTAATGATGGATTACGAGTAATTTTTTCTGTGAAATTTTGAACTTTATTTTGAAGCTCGTCTATTGCTGTATTATCTGCTTTTAGCCATTTGTCAATTCTTCTTCTCTTACCAATTCCTAATAAAAGAATAGCCATCCAAATATTTGCAACAACAATATCAACCAAAACCATACCTCCATAAAGTGATTGGTCATATTCATAAATTTCTAGCATTGCTGCTTGATTTGCTCCACCACCAATCCAGCTTCCAGCTAATGTTGCTAGTCCTCTCCATACAGCTTCAAAACCAGCTCCTCCAACAGTTTCAGGTGAAAAAGTTGATATGAGTAAAATCGCCAATGGACCACCAATAATAATGCCTAGCGTTCCTGTGAAAAACATAATTAATGCTTTCCAACCTAAGTTAAAAACAGCTTTTAAGTCTATACTAATGGTTAGTAAGACTAATGAAGCTGGTAGCAAATAGCGACTTGCTACAAAATATGTTTGCGTCATATCAGCAGAAATTAATCCTAAAGAATTAAAAATTGCTGGTATCATATAGCACATTAATAATCCAGGTACAATTTTGTAAAATTTATACCAGAACCCTGTTTGTTTAGATTCTGTGAAGAATACAAAACCTAATGATAGCATTAATAATCCAAAAACGATAGCGTCGTTGGTAAAGAGTGGTGTGTTTTCCATGAGTGTTTAAATATTTAGCCAATAGGTTAGTTTTACATTAAATGAACGTACTCTTGGAGCAAATACATTGTCTGTAAAATAATTATCGTTGTAAACTACAAATAAATCTGATAATGGAGCAAATCTCCACTGCATTCTTGTATTTATGCTAAAATTATCACTTTGTGAGCTATATTGAATAAAGGTTGCCCAAAACAAATTCTTATTAAAGGTAACATCTAATTTAGGACCAATTAACCAAATTTTTGCATCAGGATAAGGATCAGGTAGCCTAATGTCATCATAATTAATTTGCATGCTTCCAGAGAAGAAAGGTTGTATTCTCCAAGTTAACTGTGTTTGAAATGAGTATTTTTCACCATTGTAAAATTTACCAATGCTTGGACCAATATTATATGAAAATTCCTTTCTTTGGTCAGAATTATAACTAACCTCATAACTAGTATAGTAATAATCTCCAGCTGGTAATGGAGTGCCACCATCAGAGCCAGTTGGATCAAATTCTTCATACAAACGCGTAAAACGATTGAACATTTCCAGCTGAAGTCTTGATGTATTTTGAAAATCAGCATTCCAACTTGAGACTATTGTATAATCAGAATTTTCCCAATCTTGACCTGGTCTCCATAGATAAAATGGAGTAAAAGAGAAGCTATGTTTTTGTATTTGACCTTTTTTTGGCCAAAACACTCGTTCTATTCTAGGGCTTATTTTAAAAACATCTGTTCGTCTTAAAAAACCTAAATCAGATCTGTAATTTTCACCTACAAAAACTGCTGCTGCTCTAAAATTCCAATTGCGACTATTATAAGAAGTTGAAACTCCTGCAGACATGTCTTTATCATCAACGTCTGGAGAGAATGATTTATGCAAAAAGTATTTCCCAACCCAAGTATTATCAGCTGATGCCAAATTATAGTCAATTCCTAAAACACGATTGTAGCGTTCACTGTTTTCTAAAAAATCATAGTCTTTTGTAGCTTGCTTATTAATAAACATGACACTCAAATTAGAGCGACTAAACATTTTTTGTTGAACAGTAAATACTGAGTTGTTTGTAGTTGGTATTTCGTTTGCTAAATCTTCAGAAGTTTGCATGCTTAAAATTCCAATACGAGTATTGCTGTTTATTTTACCACTAAGTCTTACTCCAGCAATAATTTCGTTTTCAATATTATTGCCATCAACATCTTTGGCAATACCAATTCGTCTTGAAAAAAATGGATTAGAATCACGATCGTCACCAAAAGTTGAAAATAAATCACTGTTTTCTATAAAAAACTGACGTCGTTCTGGAAGAGAAATTTCAAAACGTGTTAGGTTAACAACTTGTTGGTCTACCTCTACTTGAGAAAAGTCTGGATTAACAGTCAAATCTAAATTTAAACTGTTTCCAAGAGTCATTTTTACATCACCACCAAATTTAAAATCAGATGTTGTTTTATTAGTTTCATAGTTTTCACCAACTAATGCATTAACATATGGTATAATAGAAATTGGAGCTTTTGATTTACCCAATGGTTTTTCAAAAATCATATCTCCCATATATGCAAGACTAAAAATAGGTTGGTTTTGCGGAATATTTATCCAAGTGTTTCTTTCGTTGTCTTTAGTGTCAAAATGATAGCTATTAAATCGCCACTTGGTTTCACCTTCTCTGTATTTGAATGCAGAAAGCGGAATCATCCATTCAACAATATAATAGGTGTCATGCTTTTTTGTCTCTCCAACCCATTTAGTGTCCCATGATGTATCAAATCCGCTAACTTCGGCACCTCCACCTGAAATAAGAGCTTCTCTTAAAACTCCCATAGGATTTGTTCCAAAGAAAAAAGCATTTGTACCATCATTAAAAGTGTCAAAAAGCAAACTTATATTATCATTCCCTGACGCTCTAAAATCACGTCTAAGTGAAGGTATAATATATTGATCGTTAGCAGAGTTTACTTTCATGCCAACATAGAGATTTCTATCATCAAACAACATTTTTATTTCAGCTTGTTGTTTGGCTTGCAATGAATCTGTAGGAAAATGTTGCCAGAAATTGGTTGCTGGTTCAGCTTCAGACCAAATAGCTTCATCCAACACAGCATCAACTGTTATGGGTTGATTTGTGTATTTAACATGAATAGTTTTTGTTTGGGAAAATCCAATTAAAACAGTAGATAAAGCGAAGGTTAAAATTAAATTTTTCAATATAATGGTTGGTTATTAAAGATAAATGTAAAAGAATAATTTCTTTTACAATGATTATATTAAAAATTTAAGATTGTTTTAAGATTTTTTAGGATTTCGATTTGCCTTTTTTAAGCCTTCCATAAGTATCCATTCTATTTGTCCATTAGTACTTCTAAATTCATCTGAAGCCCATTTTTCAATAGCTTTTAACATATCCTCATCAACTCGCAACGCGAAAGCTTTTTTCTTCGCCATTTTATTTGTTCATTTTTTTCATATATATGATTAATATTATGGGGAAAATTACGCTTGTACCTATAATGACTGGAATGAACCAACTTCCCATTTTAAGTTTAATGCCTAAAGCAGATTCAATTATCATATACGTAATATAAGCCATTAATACTACACAGAAAAAATTTACAATTCTCACAATTCTGGTGCTGAATCTATAATTTTTGAGTGCATTTTCTTCTGTAATGTTTACCATGTAATTATGTAAGTGAGGATACTTATTTAAAATAAATAAAACAATGTACATAGCGGTTGCTATAGATGGTATTAACCATATAGTATGTTTGCTGCCATAATCATCAGGAGTGCCAGCTGCATTAAAATGTGTGGCTATGGTATCTGGAAGTTCTGAAAACTTAAAAATACAATAGCTCCACATTAAAATAAGTAAAGTTATAGATGTAAATTCTACAATAACATCAACAGTTTCAAAAGGTACTTTTATGCGTGGTCTTTCATTTTTCATTACTTAAGAGTTTAAAGGCAAATATTTCAAAAATAGCAATTAACAATAAACCAAATATAATTTCTGATGTAGTATAATCATTACTTGTTTTAAGCAAATCACTGAAAAAACTAGTCATATATATGCTTAAGTTAATCATTAATTTTTTTAGTGATTTAGAGTTCCTGTGTTTAAAACTGGAGAAGCATCTTTGTCTCCACAAAGTATTACCATAAGATTGCTTACCATAGCTGCTTTTCGTTCCTCATCTAAATCTACAATTTGTTTTTTTCCTAACTCTTCCAAAGCCATTTCTACCATACTTACAGCTCCTTCAACAATTTTATGTCTTGCTGCAACAATAGCTGTGGCTTGTTGTCTTTTTAGCATAGCATTAGCAATTTCTTGAGCATAAGCCAAATAACCAATTCTTGCTTCAAGGACTTCAATTCCAGCAATAGACAAGCGTTCTTCTATTTCTTTCTCTAAGGCTTCACTAACTTCGTTTACACTTGAGCGTAATGTAATATCTTCTTGATGGCCTTCATCTGCAAAATTATCGTAAGGATACATACTTGCAAGCTTTCTAACAGCTGCATCTGTTTGCACGCGAACAAAGTTTTCGTAATTATCAACATCAAAAGCTGCTTTATAAGTATTTTGTACACGCCAAACCAAAATTGTGCTGATCATTACTGGATTTCCTAATTTGTCATTTACTTTTAAACGCTCACTATCAAAATTGCTAGCTCGTAGAGATATTTTCTTTTTTGTGTAGAATGGATTAACCCAATAAAAGCCATTTCTTTTTACAGTTCCAACATATTTACCAAACAAAAGTAAAACTCTTGAACCATTTGGTTGAACCATAATAAATCCAGGTGCGATAGCTATTGCTGTGAGTATTGCAAACCCAAACCAAGGGTTTTGTAAAGTAATTATTGACACTATTCCTCCAATAAATAACACTAAAAAAACAAACAGCATAAGGTAACCGTTAGCTGGGACAATAATTTTTTCTTCTTTCATGATATAAAATTTATGATATTAAAATGATATTATAAAGATATAAATATAAACTATATTTTGCAAATTATTTTATTTCATAATAATTTTTGGCACGATGATTGAACATATAATAGTGTTACTGCATCAAAGTTTTTAAAAGTGTGGTTACTTTATAAAAGCGTAGTAACAATTTTGGTTGGTTAGTAGTAAAAAAGCACCTTTCTGGGTGCTTTTTTACGTTTTATTATTTCTAAAAATTCACCTTGAGAGAATAAAAAAAACCAGAGAAATTTTCTCTGGTTTAATAATTTTATTTAATCTTAATGAATGTCTTTTTTTACATCATCGGAACTTCAACACGTACATTTCCCCAACCTAAGTGCATGTTACCTTTTTCGTCAAATACAATAGAGAATGCTTCTAATGACTCGTCTGCCATTGATGCTTTTACAGTCACTCTGGCAACATCGTTAGCTTCTTTATAAAAATAGCTTCCCCAAACATTAAGATCTGAGCTGAAAATTAAAGTCCATTCGTTTTCTCCTGGAATTGCTGATAATGTGTAAGTACCAGCTTTTATTTTCTCACCAGCCACAGTCATATCTTTATAAAATGTAATTTCTGCAGCTTCATTAGCTCCCAAACGCCATTGCTTCCCATTAGGAGCCAATTCACTTAAAGAACGATTATTTAATTGAGGTCTACTGTAAACAATTTTTACAGCCTTGTTAGACTCTTTGTAGCTGCTTGGAAAAGAGGCAGCGTCCATAGGGCTTTTGTCTAAATCAGGAAATTTTTGAGCATTTACATTTGAACTTAGTAGCACAGTAAATGTAAATAGGATAGTTGTAATAAATGTTGTTTTTTTCATCTTAAAAGAATTTTATTTGATTTTAAAAATATATAATAGATAGAACAAAAAGTCGAAAGATTTTGTTAAAACTTTCAAAATGTCCAGAAATCAAGTCTTGTTGATAAATTTTATTTTAATTTAATATTAAAAAGCTATAAAATGTTTTAAATTAAAACTATTTGATAGTTATATGTTTATAATATAATATGATATTGTCACTTTTGTGTTATAATATTAAAAGAAAAAGATAATGTGTGGCATTGTATGTGCATTCGATTTAAAACAAAAATCTGAAGATTTAAGACCTCAAATTTTAGAAATGGCTAAAACCATTCGTCATCGTGGACCAGATTGGAGTGGTATTTATAGTGATGATAAAGCTATTTTGGCTCATGAACGTTTGGCAATTGTAGATCCAACCTCTGGAAAGCAGCCTTTATTTAGTGAAGATAAAAAACTTATTCTAGCTGCTAATGGCGAAATATACAATCATCGTCAGCTTCGAAAACAGTTTCCTGATTATAAATTCCAGACCGAAAGCGATTGTGAAGTAATTCTAGCTTTATATAAAGAAAAAGGCTTTGATTTTATAGATGAAATGAATGGTATTTTTGGCTTTGCTATATATGATGTAGAGAAAGACGAGTATTTTATTGCTCGCGACCATATGGGAATTATTCCATTATATATAGGCTGGGACAAACAGGGAACTTTTTATGTGGCTTCAGAATTGAAAGCTTTGGAAGGTTTCTGTACAAAAATTCAACTATTCCCTCCAGGACATTATATGAGTAGTAAATATGGAGAGTTTGTAAAGTGGTATAAGCGAGATTGGGAAAATTTTGAGGTTGTTAAGGATAATAAAACTGAAATTTCAGAGTTGCGCCATGCATTAGAAGATGCTGTGCATAGACAGCTCATGAGTGACGTGCCATATGGTGTTTTGCTTTCAGGTGGTTTAGACTCATCAATCACATCAGCTATTGCCAAAAAATATGCTCAGCGTCGTATTGAAACTGATGATAAATCTGAGGCATGGTGGCCACAACTCCACAGTTTTTCTGTAGGTTTAGAAGGTTCACCAGATTTAAAGGCGGCTAAAAAAGTTGCAGAACATATTGGAACGGTCCATCACGAAATCAAGTTTACAATACAAGAAGGTTTAGATGCAATTAAAGATGTAATCTATCAGTTAGAAACTTACGATATCACTACTGTAAGAGCAAGCACGCCAATGTATTTAATGGCTAGAGTTATTAAATCAATGGGAATAAAAATGGTGTTATCAGGAGAAGGAGCAGATGAGCTGTTTGGAGGTTATCTTTATTTTCATAAAGCACCAAATGCTAAAGAGTTTCACGAGGAAACAGTTAGAAAACTAAGTAAACTACATCAGTATGATTGCTTAAGAGCAAACAAAAGTTTAGCAGCTTGGGGAATTGAAGGTCGTGTGCCTTTTCTCGATAAAGAATTTATGGATGTAGCGATGCGAATAAATCCAAAAGATAAAATGATAAATAGTGAACGAATGGAAAAATGGGTCATCAGAAAAGCATTTGAAGATATGCTTCCAGAAAGTGTAGCTTGGAGACAAAAAGAACAATTTAGTGATGGTGTTGGTTATAGCTGGATTGATACTCTAAAAGAAGTTGTTGCACAAGAAATTACAGACGAACAATTAGTTAACGCTCATTTTAGATTCCCAATTCAAACACCACAAAACAAGGAAGAGTATTATTATCGTAGTATTTTTGAATCGCACTTCCCAAGTGATGCAGCTGCACTAAGTGTGCCACAAGAGCCAAGTGTTGCGTGTAGTACAAAAATTGCATTAGAATGGGATGAAGCCTTTAAAAACTTGAACGATCCTTCAGGTCGTGCTGTGGCTAAAGTACATGATGATGCCTACTTAAATAGCTAATTTGGTTGGTTAATTAGTTATTAAAAAGAGGTTGGCAATTAGCTAACCTCTTTTTGTTTTATTAAAAATGTTAGTTTTAAAAAAGCTACTTTACATCTTGAAACACCTATATTTGCTGTAAGTGACAGATAGGTGACATTTAAATGACGTGCTAAAAACCAATAGTTCATAGTAGATTTGTGTCATCAAAATAATCAAAATGAAAAGTAAAACGTTAAGCGAAAATTTAATCTATCAACGAAAACTGAAAGGGTATACTCAAGAAGACCTTTCAGATAAAACAACTGTTGGTGTAAGAACCATCCAGCGAATAGAAAAAGGTGATGTACAACCACACTTACAAACCGTAAAATTGTTGGCTGTGGGTTTAGATATTGATGTAGATGATTTATTAGTACTGGAAAATCCAAACGACGAAGTGATTCAACGTAAATGGATGTTGCTAATACATGGAACTCCTTTTGTAGGACTTATTATTCCGTTTGCTAATGTATTGATTCCGCTTTTTATTTGGATTAGCAAAGCAGATGATAATAAAATATACGATGCTCATGGTAGAGCTGTGGTTAACTTTCATAGTACAATTAATTTGTTGATTTTAATATCACTATTAATGTTCTTTATTTTACCTGGTTTTAGTTTTTTTATTACTGGTGCAGTTTTTCTTTTTGGGATAATAGTTAGCCTCATAAACATATCGTCTGCCTTAAATAAACAGACTTGTAATTATCCATTATCAATTCCTTTTTTAAAGCCGAAAGTGGTTTAAGTAGTTTTTATTTTAAATAGAATAATATGTTAGGATTATTAGTAATAATAGTAGTCTCTTGGGTGCTCTTGCACTTTATTGAGAAAAAAAATATTGATGTGTTAGGTATAGTGCCTAATGTAAGCAGACTAGGTCAATTCTTAATAGGCTTCTTGGTTATGATTATTATTGTATTGATTAACGTCTGTATTGAAACTTTTGTTTTAAATGTAAAATGGAAGGTTAATACTTTAGATTATACAGCTTTATTTAACGCATTTATATATCATATACGATCTGCACTTACAGAAGATTTAGTATTTAGAGGAGCAGTCTTTTATATTTTGATTAAAAGAATTGGTGCTACCAAAGCACTGTGGTTATCAGCCATTATTTTTGGAGTTTACCATTGGTTTTCTTATGGTATAATTGGTGAAAGAATTATTCTATTAGCTTACGTTTTTGTAATAACTGGACTTACAGGTTATGTTTGGGCATTTACTTTTGCTAAAACTAAATCAATAATGATGGGTTTAGGCTTTCACCTTGCAGTAAATTTTACAAATGCATGTTTTTTTGAATCACAACCTTATGGAGAACTACTATTTCAGGAAGTATCTCGAATAGAAATTAAAGATTGGAACTGGTTGTTTTTTAATCTTTTCAAGGGTTTATTACCGTCAATAATCACTTTAATATTTGTAAAGCAATATTTAAAATTTAAGCCTAAAAATGCAGAAGCAACAAGCAAATGAAAATTTTAGTTAAAAAATACCCTCTAGTTTCAAGATATGCTTTAGCATTAGTATTATTTGTCTTAGCACTATTTGTAAGTGTACTTGTAAATAAAGGAGTGTTAAAGCAGTATTTCCCTTATACTGCACCATTATTATTAGTTTTGGCTACTTACATTTTATATAAAAAAGAAAAGAAATCACTAAGTGCGATTGGATTAAATGTTAATGTAAAGAATCTCTATTTTTTACCATTGGGTATTTTAATTGGGGCTTTTGCTTTTTTTGGAGCTAAGTATTTAAGAGCATTATACAATGGTGAAGTATTTGAATGGTCTACTACAATTGATTACTCAACAATTCTACTTGCTTTCTATTTTATTTTACCACAAGTGGCAACAGAAGAACTTTTATTTAGAGGGTACTTATTTAAAAAAACGATTCAAGCTTCTAATGTGGTTATAGCTAACATTGTGTTTTCAATCCTTTTTACAGTTATCCATGTTATTGATGAAAGCGTATTGAGTAATTTAGGAATGATTATAATGCTAACAATTGCTATTCCTGTTGGACATTTACTATTTGCTACAGCATTGTTAAAGTCAAAAACTATATATTTTCCTATTGGACTTCATTTAGGAAACAATTGGGCGACGCGTCATTTAATTTCTAGCAGTAATTCAGGAGAGAGTATTTTATATATTCCTAATGGCGTTAGTTTTGATACTTGGACACCATTTATAATAACAATTATTTTGTTTAATGGATTTTTCTTGTTGGTCACTTTCATAATTTGGAAGTGGGATAAAATTTTGACACTGTTTAAGAGATAAGATTAGTATTTTTATGGCATGAAATTAACACTTCAATCAAATCCATATAGACTGTTTTTAAAACACCCTTTTACCATTTCAAGGTTTACAAGAACTCATCAAGATACTGTAATAGTAACTATCTCAGATGGAGTAATAAATGGTTATGGTGAAGCCATTCCATATCCTTATTATAATATTACAAAGGAGAAAATTGAGCTATCTATCTTAAAATCTAGACTACTCATTGAAAAAGCTTATGGAACTCATCCTGATATTTTGTGGAAGCAATTGGAAAGTAATTTAAAAGACGATTATTTTACGCTTTGTGCTATTAATTGTGCCTATTGGGATTTTTATGCAAAATCAAATAACCAAACCACTAGAAGTTATTTTTATAAATATGATGATAATACACCATTAAGTGATTATACCATTGGTATTGACACCATTGATGTCATGAAACAAAAAATTTTAGATACACCTTGGCCGATCTATAAAATTAAATTGGGAACAGAACACGATGTAGAAATTGTATCAGAACTTAGAAAAACTACAGATGCAGTTTTTAGAATCGATGCCAATTGCGCTTGGACAGTTGAAGAAACACTGCAAAATGCTATCAAACTAAAAGAACTTGGAGTAGAATTTATTGAACAACCACTTCATGCTGATGATTGGGAAGGCATGAAACATTTAAAAGCTAATTGTGTTTTACCATTAATTGCAGATGAAAGTTGTCAACGTTATGAAGATGTTGAAAAATGCGCTGAAGGCTTTCATGGTATTAACATTAAACTCATGAAATGCGGAGGCTTAACACCAGCCTTAAAAATGATTGATAAGGCAAGAGAGCTTAATTTAAAAGTTATGGCTGGTTGTATGGCAGAATCTACAGTAGGAATTTCTAATTTAGCACAAATAGCACTACTTTTAGATTACTTAGATGCCGATGGAGGTATGCTTATAAAAAACGACATTGCAAAAGGAGTTAAATTAGAATTTGGAAAAATAGTTTACCCTAAAAAAAATGGCTCAGGAATTGAGTTACTTTTATAAAATATCTGTTATAATTTTTAAATAAAAAGACTAAGACAATATTGTAAAAATCAATTCTAAGCGACGATTTTAGTTTTTCAGTTTTGCCAACGACCAAAAAAACATTAAAATCCAATTTAAGACACTTTTTAAGCGATTTAAGGCACTTTTACATAATTAACAAATGTTGATAATTATGTGATAAATACAACAAAAACCTTTAAAAAACGGTTAATTAATCGTATATTTGTATGTATTGAAAATGATACAATTTGTGTCATTTTTTTTATGAAATAAATCGAAAATTTAAACTATAGATTATTAAATAATATGAGTCAAGAAAAAGAAGAGTTTAACAAAAATAATTATTCGGCAGATAGCATTCAAGCTTTAGAAGGAATGGAGCACGTGCGCATGCGTCCATCCATGTATATTGGTGATGTTGGTGTTAGAGGGTTACATCATTTGGTTTATGAAGTTGTAGATAACTCCATTGATGAAGCACTTGCTGGACATTGTAACAATATTACAGTAACAATAAACGAAGATAATTCTATTACTACCGAAGATGATGGTCGTGGTATTCCAGTAGACCTTCACAAGAAAGAAGGAGTTTCAGCACTTGAGGTTGTAATGACCAAAATTGGTGCTGGTGGTAAGTTTGATAAAGATTCGTATAAGGTTTCAGGTGGTTTGCATGGTGTTGGTGTAAGTTGTGTTAATGCTTTATCTGAACACTTAAAAGCTACAGTTTACAGAGATGGTAAGATTTGGGAACAAGAGTATGAAAGAGGAAAAACTTTATATCCTGTAAAGCAGGTCGGAGAAACTGATAAAAGAGGTACAACCGTAACCTTTAAACCAGACTATAAAATATTCAACCAAACATTAGAATACAGTTATGATACTCTTGCAAGTAGAATGCGCGAGCTTGCCTACCTTAATAAAGGGATAACCATACATTTGGTAGATAAGCGTAGTAAAAATAAAGATGGCGAATTTGAAGGCGAAACCTTTCATTCAAAAGAAGGGTTAAAAGAGTTTATTAGATTTCTTGATGGTAACAGAGAGCCTTTAATGAAAGATGTCATCGCTTTTGAAGGAGATAAAAATGGTGTCCCAGTTGAGGTTGCCATGGTTTATAATACATCCTATGCCGAAAATTTACATTCTTATGTAAACAACATTAATACACACGAAGGAGGTACACATTTATCTGGCTTTAGACGAGGTTTAACTAATACTTTAAAGAAGTATGCCGATTCTTCAGGAATGACAGACAAATTAAAGTTTGAAATAGCTGGAGATGATTTTCGTGAAGGTTTAACAGCCATAATTTCTGTAAAAGTTGCTGAACCACAATTTGAAGGGCAAACCAAAACCAAACTTGGTAACAGAGAGGTTTCGGCTTCAGTAAGTCAAGCTGTATCTGAAATGTTAACCGATTACTTAGAAGAACATCCAGATGATGCTAAAGTTATTGTTCAAAAAGTAATTCTTGCAGCTCAAGCACGTCACGCAGCTCAAAAAGCACGTGAAATGGTTCAACGTAAAACAGTAATGAGTATTGGTGGTTTACCAGGAAAATTAAGCGATTGTTCAGAACAAGACCCAGCAAAATGCGAAGTGTTCCTTGTAGAGGGAGATTCTGCAGGTGGAACCGCAAAACAAGGTCGTGACAGAGCATTCCAAGCTATTTTACCACTTAGAGGTAAAATTCTTAATGTTGAAAAAGCAATGGTACATAAGGTTTTTGAAAATGAAGAAATCAAAAACATTTTTACAGCATTAGGTGTTACAATCGGTACTGAAGAAGATAGTAAAGCACTTAACCTTTCAAAATTACGTTATCATAAAATAGTGATTATGTGTGATGCTGATATTGATGGTTCTCACATCGCTACTTTAATCCTAACATTCTTCTTTAGATATATGAAAGAACTTATTGAAGAAGGTCATGTATATATAGCAACACCACCTTTGTACTTAGTTAAAAAAGGAAATAAAAAACAATATGCCTGGAATGATAAAGAACGTGATGCTATTGCAGATGAATTTGGAGGAAGCGTAAGTGTACAAAGATACAAGGGTCTTGGTGAGATGAATGCCGAGCAGCTTTGGGATACAACAATGAATCCAGAGTTTAGAACTTTGCGTCAAGTGAATATTGATAATGGTACAGAAGCTGATCGCATTTTCTCAATGTTAATGGGAGACGATGTGCCACCTCGTAGAGAGTTTATAGAGAAAAATGCTATTTATGCAAATATTGATGCATAATTTAAGCATCAATATAAACTTAAAATGCCCAATTTGGGCATTTTTTTATTGTCTTATTTAATAAAAACATCGATAAAATGTAATTTTTTTACGATAAAATACGTTTATGTATAAAAAAATGTTATTTTTGCTTTAACCCAAATCAACAATAAAATGAAAAACCTAACAATTGTATTGTTCCTTTTCTTGACTACAACATTTACTAAAGCTCAAGAAATAGAAAACATCTTAATTGCCGCGGAAGATGCTAGTCTTTTAATGCAAAATTATGTTAATCCAGTTATGAAAGGATTAATGTATGATATGAATGGTGGTTGGTATACAACTGCTAAAACACATAAAACATTAGGATTTGATATTACTATCAATGCAAATGCTTCATTTGTTCCAAATAAAGACCAAATGTTTGCTTTTGTTCCTAGTGATTATATGTTTTTATCATTACCAAATGGAGAAAGTCAGTTGCCTACACTTATGAGTGAAGATGATACCGAAACAACGGTTGATGTTAATATTGATAATGGAGATGGTACTTATAACGTAGCTAGTTTTGAAATGCCAGGAGGAATTACAGGAGATTTGCCTATAAATGCTGTTCCAACACCAATGGTTCAACTAGGTGTTGGATTACCATTAAACACTGATATTAAATTACGACTAGTACCAAACTTAAATTTTGATGATGATGTTGAAGCCAACCTCTTTGGTTTAGGATTACAACATGATTTAATGCAATATTTAGGTCCACTAGAAAAATTACCACTAAATGTTTCTGTTTTAGCAGCCTTTACAAATATGAATGTAACATACAATATTGTGGATGACGATAATACAGACGATATAACAGTTACTAATGGAGAAGCACAATTTAAAATGAATACTTGGACCATTCAGGCATTAGCATCATTAGATTTTAAAATCATTACATTATATGGAGGAATAGGATATAATAATGGTTCATCTTCAACAAAATTAAAAGGGACTTACACTGTAGATTATGATGTAGAAGATGGTGGAGGTAATGTTATTGGTAGCGATTCCGAAACCATTACAGATCCAATTAATTTAGATTTTGAAGCTAATGGAATTAGAGCTACACTTGGTGCAAGATTGAATATTGGATTTTTTAAGATATTTGCTGATTACTCGTTGCAGGAATATAATACAGCTTCCGCTGGAATTGCATTTAGTTTCAAATAAATTTTATTGGTTAGTTAGTTTCAAAAAGCATCAGATTTGTCTGGTGCTTTTTTTATTGCATCAGGATTATTTCGTAATTTTGCACTTTCAAAACAACACATTAAAATAAAATAGTATATGAAAATAACAGTAGTAGGAGCAGGAGCAGTAGGTGCAAGTTGTGCAGAGTATATTGCCTTTAAAAATTTCGCGTCAGAAGTTGTATTGTTAGACATTAAAGAAGGTTATGCCGAAGGCAAAGCGATGGATTTAATGCAATGTGCTTCTTTAAATGGCTTTGATACAAAAATTACAGGTAGTACAAACGATTATTCAAAAACAGCAAATAGTGATATTTGTGTGATTACTTCTGGAATTCCAAGAAAACCAGGAATGACTCGTGAAGAATTAATAGGTATCAATGCAGGAATTGTAAAAACAGTTTCATCTAACTTAATCCAACACTCTCCAAATACTATCATTATTGTAGTTAGTAATCCTATGGACACAATGACCTACTTGGTTCATAAAACTACTGATTTACCAAAAAATAGAATTATCGGAATGGGAGGAGCTCTTGACTCTGCACGCTTTAAGTACAGATTGGCTGAAGCTTTAGGTGCTCCTATTAGTGATGTAGATGGTATGGTAATTGGTGGACATAGTGATACAGGAATGGTGCCTTTAACAGCTCATGCTACTAGAAACAGTGTAAAAGTGTCTGAGTTTTTATCTGCTGAACGTTTAGAGCAAGTAAAAGAAGACACCAAAGTTGGTGGTGCTACACTTACCAAACTTTTAGGGACTTCAGCTTGGTATGCTCCAGGTGCAGCAGTTTCAGCTTTAGTTCAAGCTATAGCTTGCGACCAAAAGAAAATGTTCCCTTGCTCAGCTTTATTAGAAGGGGAGTATGGATTAAACGATTTATGCATTGGTGCTCCAGTAATACTTGGACGAAACGGAATAGAAAGCATTGTTAAAATCAATTTGAGCGAAGCTGAAAAAGCTCATTTAATGGAAAGTGCCGAAGGCGTTAAAAAAACTAATAGTTTGTTAGAATTATAAAAATTCGCTTAAAAGTATGATATTTAGATAAAGACTGTAGAAATACAGTCTTTATTTTTTTATATTTGGCGCATGAATTTAAGAAGGTACATAGGAGCCCTAATTATTGTACTCACTTTTTTAGGTATTGTTTATCAGCAACAAAATAGACTTCCTAATCAAGAAATTGTATTGCAGTTTAGAGATGCTAAAGTATCATCTGTTGAAACGCAAAACACTCTTGCACTTGTTAAAAAACAACTGCAAAGCTTAGGTGCTAATAATATTCAGGTTAAAAATACTGCAGAAGGCAACCTCATTATTACTTACTACAGTGCTTCAAATGTAAACTACATAAAGAAAAATCTTACTGAAGACACTACCTTAGTTCTTGATTATAATATAAATAATCAAGACAATGAATCATCAAATTTTCCAATAGAAAATAAATCAACTGGTTATAATCTTAATGTATATGAAATACAAAACAGAAATAATGTTGATTGGAATTTTGTTGAAAATAGCATTCAGCATTTAAAATCTGATAATGAGCGATTGTTGAATCCAAACCTTTTTGTTTTCGCAATTGATTCAGAAGATAGAGTAGAACATACTTTTAAAGTAACTTATAAAGCTAACAGAAATATTGCACTTGCAATAAAAAACCTATTTCAAAGCACTCCAGAAGTAAGAGCTGGACCTTTCTAATAAATCCCTCTAAAAAAACATTAAGATAGTTTAATAAATATTCATTAAAGCTATCATAACCTCAAATAATCATAAAAAATTGTCAAATGTAACCGTAAATTTTATATTTGCGCGGTTTTAAAAATTTGACCACATAAAACATTAAATAATGCAAAACAAAGGATTAGTAAAATTATTTGCACTCTTATTCGGTTTGGTAAGTATCTATCAATTATCATTCACGTTTAAAGTAAATCAAATAGAAAAACAGGCTAAAGAAATTGCAGTAAGTAAAATTGCTGACACAGAAGCAGACTATGATGCCAAAAGAGGAATTGAAGAAACAAGATATTTAGATTCTTTAACCACAGAACCAGTTTTTAACATTGGTGTCGCAGATTATACCTATAAAGAAGTAAAAGACAAGAGTATGAATCTTGGTCTTGACTTAAAAGGAGGTATTAGTGTGATACTTCAAATTTCAGTTCAAGACATTTTAAAAGGATTGGCTAATGATAGCAACGATCCAGTTTTTAATAAGGCATTGGCAGATGCTCATGAACTTCAAAAGGATAGTCAAAATACCTTTTTAGAAGACTTCTTTATCGCTTTTGATGCTATTAAAGGCGATACAAAATTGGCATCTCCAGACATTTTTGCTAATAGAGATTTAAGTGAAGAAATCACTTTCGAAATGACAGATGACGAAGTAAAACCAATCTTAAGAACTAAGGTTGACGAGTCCATCGTTTCAGCCTTTGAAGTATTACGTAAACGTATTGACCAATTTGGTGTAACTCAACCAAACATTCAACGTTTAGGAACATCTGGACGTATCTTAGTTGAACTACCTGGAGTTAAAGACAAGCAACGTGCAACAGAATTAATCACAACAACAGCTCAATTAGAGTTTTGGGATGCTTTTCCTGGTGAGTCATTTTTACCTTTCTTGGTTCAAGCCGATGGTGTGTTAAAAGATATAGTTGATGTTGATACAACAACTACCGAAGCTGAACCGCAAGACACAGAAAACACAGAAAGCGATCAGATTTCTGATTTATTAGGTGAAACTTCAACAGATACGACCGCTGTGACAGTAACCAATCCTTTAATCGATTTGGTAAGAGGTCAAGGATACCAAGGTGGACCAATCGTTGCTTTGTTTGAAGCGAAAGATAAGGAAAAAGTAAATGAGTACTTAAATATGCCTCAAGTAAGAGCTTTGCTTTCTGCAGAGCAACGTTATGTTAAGTTTGCTTGGGGAATTCCAGCGGCAGATAGCGAATTAGTTGAGTTATACGCTTTACAAGGAAACAGAGAAAATAAACCACCTTTAAGTGGTGCTGTTATTACTGATGCTAGAAACTCATTTGCGCCTAATGGTAAACCAACAGTGTCTATGCAAATGAATGCTAAAGGTGCTAAAATTTGGGAGGAAATGACAGGTAATGCCTTTAATACAGGAGGACAAATTGCTATCGTTCTTGATAATATTGTATATTCTGCTCCTGGAGTTACAACAGGTGCTATTGCTGGTGGTAACTCAGAAATTTCAGGTCAGTTTACACTTAACGAAGCAATCGATTTAGCTAACGTATTACGTGCTGGTAAGCTTCCTGCTAGAGCTGAAATGGTTCAAGCTGAGGTTGTAGGACCATCATTAGGTAAAGAAGCAATTGATTCTGGAATGAAGTCATTCTTAATTGCATTGACTTTAGTGTTATTATGGATGATTTTCTACTATGGAAAAGCTGGTGTTTTCTCTGACATTGCTTTGTTATTGAATATCTTATTAATATTTGGTGTTCTTTCTGGCTTAGGTGCTGTGTTAACGTTGCCTGGAATTGCAGGTATAGTATTAACCATTGGTATCGCTGTTGATGCAAATGTACTTATTTATGAGCGTGTTCGTGAAGAACTAGCCAAAGGTAAAGGTCAAAAAGATGCAGTAAGAGATGGATATAGCAATGCTTTATCATCTATTTTAGATGCCAACATTACTACTGGTTTAACAGCATTGATACTGTTTGTATTTGGTACTGGACCAATCAAAGGTTTTGCAACAACCTTATTAATTGGTATTGTAACATCATTGTTCACAGCTATATATATTTCGAGATTATTGATTGATTGGTACGTAAGCAAAGGCAAAAGCTTAGATTTTTCTACAGCTATTACCAAGGGATTATTTAAAAATGTAAATATCGATTTCTTAAAGAAACGTAAGATGTCTTACATCATTTCAGGCTTGGTTATTCTTGGTAGTTTGGCATCATTGTTTACTACTGGTTTAGATCAAGGTATTGATTTTGTTGGTGGTAGAACTTATACAGTTCGTTTTGCACAAGATGTAAATGCCGAAGAAATTTCTAACGCAGTAGTCGCTACATTTGGTAGTGGTGAAATAAAAACCATTGGTGGAGCTAATCAGCTAAAAATTTCAACAAAATATAAAATTGATGAAAACTCACCAGACGTTGATTTGGAAGTTCAAACTAAATTACATGAAAGTTTAATGCCATATTTACCTGACGGAATGACTTTTGAAGAATTTGCAAGTCCTCAGGATAATGTTGGTATCATGTATTCAGGTAAAGTGAGTCCAACCATTGCAGATGATATTAAAAAGTCTTCTGTTTGGGCAATTTTAGGATCATTAATAGTGGTGTTCTTATACATTTTAATCCGATTCAAGAAATGGCAATTCTCACTTGGTGCTGTCATTGCAGTTTTTCATGACGTATTAATTATGCTTGGTGTATTCTCTTTCACTTGGAAATTTATGCCTTTCAGCATGGAAATTGATCAAGCCTTTATCGCAGCTATCTTAACAGTAATTGGTTACTCACTAAACGATACTGTGGTTGTGTTTGATAGAATTAGAGAGATCACTGACGAAAAAGGATTTAGAGGAGGTTTCAACATCAACTCAGCTATCAATAGTACGTTAAGTAGAACCTTAAATACATCGTTAACTACTTTAGTAGTGTTATTAGCAATGTTCATTTTTGGAGCAGATTCTTTAAGAGGCTTACTATATGCATTAATTGTTGGTGTAGTAGTAGGTACATACTCATCTGTATTTATTGCAACTCCGATTATGTATGATACTTTAAAGAACAAAGGTGTTGCACCTGATGCTAAAAAATAATTATTAGTACATAATTTAAAAAAAGCCTTTCATATGTATTTGAAAGGCTTTTTTTATAGAATAAAATGTAATTTTATGAAAAATGAAATAACATGAAAAAATATATTCTTCTTACTTGTATAGTTTTTGGGTTTTTAAGCTGTAAAAATGAACCTAAACCTGAGACTTTAAAGGATGAAGCAATTGAGAAACACATTAGACAAGTTCACGATTCCATTGGTTTTGCTAAATATGCTTGGCAAATGGATTCTATTTATAGTCGCTTAGTTATTTCAGATAAAGAAAACAATTTGCAATGGAAAGCATCAATTTCTCCTCATGACGATTATAAATATGCTGGACGTTTATATTACGAATCCTTAAAAGGCATTAATGCCAATACAGTTATTTTGGTTGGTGTAGCTCATAGAGCAAGAAACTATAATCTTCAGGATAAAATTATTTTTGGCAGTTATTCTCATTGGGAATCACCTTATGGCGATTTAAAAGTATCAGATTTAAATAATGAAATCATAAATAATCTCAAGAAGGATGCTTACGTAGTGCATGATAGCATGCAAAATCTTGAACATTCCTTAGAAGCCATTGTTCCTTTTCTGCACAAAAAAAATCCGGAACTGGAAATTATACCAATATTGGTGCCTTATATAAATTATGCAACCATAGACGAGATTAGCACGCAATTATCTAAATCAGTTCAGAAGGTTTTAAATAATAATAACTTAAGTTATGGTGAAGATCTAGCAATTGTAATCTCCAACGATGCTGTGCATTATGGAGATGAAGAGTGGAGTGGTGACTTAGCACCTTTTGGAGTTGATGATGAAGGTACAGAAAAAGCTAGGGAAATGGATTTGGAAATTATTAATAACTGTTTGACTGAAACCATTACTAGCGAAAAGATAAAACGCTTTACAGAATACACAGTTCAGCAGGATGATTACAAAGAATATAAATGGGTTTGGTGTGGACGTTATTCTGTGCCTTTCGGATTGGATTTTGCCAATAAATTAAATCTCCTTGTTAATAATGAACCTTTAACAGGGACTTTTATGCATTATCAATCTAGTATTGACCACGAACTCATTGATGTTGAAGACTTAGGAATGGGAACTACTGCCATTGCCACACAACGACATTGGGTTGCTTATGCAAGTTTAAAATACGAATAGCAATTTGAAAAACTATCTGTCAGTTCGAGTAAATTTCACGAAATTAATTTAGTGAAATTAGTATCGAGAACTAATTTTTACTAAAAGCAATGCTGTCTCCTTCAACGATATTGAGTTGGTCTGATAAACCACCATTTATCTCCAAAACATATTTTGCAGGTGCTTTAGATGGTAGTGAAGTCTCATCCATTGGTTTTGCATTTTTTTGAATGCTGACCACTTTTTTTGATTCGTCAATATAAATGATATCTAAAGGAATAAGTGTATTTTTCATGTAAAAGGAACGCATTTGTACATTGGGAAAAATAAACAGCATAGCTTGGTTGTTTTGCATAGAACTACGATGCATCAAACCTGTTTGAGTTTCATAAGCATCTTCGGCTAATTCTATATCAAATGTTGAGATTATAGAATCTGTGCCAGATTTATATAGTTGCAGAGTACCTTCTTTTTTAAATGATATGTTTATTGGTGATACTACACTTTTAGGCTCTTCTTTACAACCAAAAAGTAACAGTAAAAATGAGCTTAAAGCAAGAGCAATAAATGATTTTACAAGGTTTGATTTCATCAGAATTAACTAAGCAGATTTAGGCTTATAAATAAACATAAAATACAAACCAATAAGAATAAATGGGATACTTAAAACTTGCCCTGTATTCATTCCCAAAATCCAATCTTCTCGTCCTTCAACCTGTTCAATTTTAAAGTTTTCAACAATGAGACGCACTGTCATGAGCAAGACTAAAAACAATCCAAACAGAAATCCAGTTTGTTCGCTTTTTTTGGTTTTCCAGTATAAAAACCAAAGGATTAAAAACACAAAAATGTAGCCAAAGGCTTCATATAATTGCCCAGGATGTCTTGGTAGTTGATCATGACTTTTAAAAATAACTGCCCAAGGCAATGAAGCATCAGCTGGTTTTCCTATCATTTCAGAGTTGAAGAAATTGCCAACTCTAATAAAAATGGCTCCTAAAGCAACTGGAACAACCACACGATCTAAAATCCACAGTACTGATTTTTTAAGTATTTTCTTGTTGTATAAATACATGGAGAGTATCATTCCAATCGCAGCACCATGACTTGCTAATCCTCTAAAACCAGTGAATTCAAATTCAGGTCTAAAGCGAAAAGGTAAGAAGATGCTAAAAAAATCTTGCTTGAAAAGTTCTGGTTGATAAAAAATAACATGACCTAAACGAGCTCCAATCATAATTCCTAAAACAGAATAGATGAATAATGAGTCCAGCTTTTCCTCAGTTTGGCTCTCATGCTTATAAATTCGTTTCATGATGTACCAACCCAAAATAAAGGCCAACATCCACATCATGCTGTAATAATGAATTTTAAAATCTCCGAAAAGTTTAAGGCCTTCAGAAGCTGGATCCCAGACTATTTGTAAAAAATGCATGTGTTAATTTTTTGTTCTGTAAATATAGAAATTTGAAATGGAAATGTCTGTTAAGCTATTGATAACATTTTTAATTTTGAATATAGTAAGGTTTGTCAATTCGAGTGAATTTCACAAATACTTATATGAGTGAAATTAGTATCGAGAATCATATTCTAAACTAATAATAGTTCTCGATACAATTTTCTGTCGAAAATTACTCGAACTGACAATTGTATTTATAATTTTATGAATCAAATCACTTCTTTTCACGCTTTTCAGGAACAGGATCAAAACCACTGCCACCAAAAGGCGCTGGAGCGAAAAACAAAATGTACAGTGTACATTTTTAGCGACAGGCGAGCTGGCGCATTGGCAAATTTTTAGTTGTCATCCTTTTTCTCAGGAACAGGATCAAAGCCGCTACCACCAAAAGGATGACAACTAAAAATCCTCTTTATTGCCAACCAACCACCATAAAAAAGACCATGACGTTTTAAAGCTTCAACAGTGTAATATGAACAGGTTGGTTGGTATCTGCAGGTTGAAGGAAATAATGGCGAGATTGCGTATTGGTAGACTCTAATTAAAAAAAGAAATGGTGCTATGAGAATTTTTTTAAGCATGTTTAGTTAGTCGTAAACGACGTACCATCTTTACCATCTTTTAATTGGATGCCCACAGCTAATAATTCGTCTCTTATTTTATCTGAAAGAGCAAAGTCTTTGTTAGCTCTTGCTTCTGCACGAAGTTTTATTAATAGTTCAACAGTTTCAGATAACATATTAGTGTTATCGATTGATACTGCATCGTTAGTTAAACCTAAAATATCAAAAACAAAAGCGTTGATTTTAACAGTCAAAAACTCTAAATCTTCTTTTGTTACTGTAGCTTTTCCATCTTTAACTTGATTGATGAATTTTACTGCACTAAATAATTCTGCGATTAAAATAGGTGTGTTAAAATCATCATTTAAAGCATCATAACAGGTTTGCGACCAAGCCTTAACATCAAAACCAGAAGTAGCTCCAGTTTCAAGTTTACTTAACGAGTTAATAGCTTCCATTAATTTAATGTAACCTTTTTCAGAAGCTTCAATGGCATCACTACTAAAGTCTAAAATGCTTCTGTAATGGGCTTGCATCATGAAAAAACGAGTGACACTTGGTGAAAATGGTTTGCTTAATTTATCGTTTTCTCCAGTGAAAATCTCTCCTGGCAAAATATTATTTCCAGTAGATTTTGCCATTTTTTGTCCATTTAAAGTAAGCATATTGGCATGCATCCAATAGTTAACAGGACTTTGACCATTGCAAGCTTCAGCTTGTGCGATTTCACATTCGTGATGAGGGAATTTCAAATCCATTCCACCACCATGAATATCAAAGTGTTCACCTAAATATTTAGTGCTCATTGCTGTACACTCTAAATGCCAACCAGGAAAACCATCACTCCATGGCGAAGGCCAACGCATGATATGCTGAGGTTCGGCTTTTTTCCAAAGGGCAAAATCTTGCGGATTTTTCTTGTCGCTTTGTCCATCTAAAGCTCTAGTGTTGTGAATTAAATCTTCAACATTTCTACCACTTAGTTTTCCGTAATGATTGGTTTTGTTAAACTTTAAAACATCAAAATACACAGAGCCATTGACCTCATAGGCAAAACCTTTATCAAGAATTTCTTTAATGATTTCAATCTGCTCAATAATATGACCAGTTGCAGTAGGTTCAATGCTAGGAGGAAGGAAATTAAATTTATTTAAAATATTATGAAAGTCTACGGTGTACATTTGTACAACTTCCATAGGTTCTATTTGTTCTATACGCGCTTTTTTAGCAATTCTATCTTCGCCTTCATCAGCATCATTTTCTAAATGTCCAGCGTCTGTAATGTTACGAACATAACGAACTTTATAACCAAGATGCTTAAAATAACGAAAAATCATGTCAAACGACATGAAAGTTCTCACATTACCAAGATGTACATTGCTATAAACGGTTGGTCCACACACATACATACCAATGTGACCTTCGTTTATAGGTTTAAACACTTCTTTTTTTCCAGTAATTGAATTGTAAATTTTTAATTGTTGGTCTTGGTATAAAGGCATGTTTGCGTAGTAGATTTAAGATGTAAATTTAACTAAAATTTGGTATCTAATTTTATATAATCTAAAAACTCACGTCGTGTTTCTCTGTCTTTAAATTTTCCACCAAATTCGCTTGTTACTGTGCTGCTTTCAATATCTCTAATACCTCGAGAATTCACGCATAAGTGTTTAGCATCAATCACACAAGCCACGTCTTTAGTGTTTAATACTTTTTGAAGTTCTTCAACAATCTGAATGGTTAAACGCTCTTGTACCTGAGGACGTTTTGCAAAAAAATCGACAATACGATTCATTTTAGATAAGCCAACCACAGTTCCGTTAGAAATGTAAGCCACATGAGCTTTTCCAACTATAGGTAATAAGTGATGTTCGCAAGTAGAGTAAACAGTAATGTTTTTTTCTACAAGCATTTCACCATACTTGTATTTATTTTCAAATGTAGAAGCCGATGGTTTTTTATTTGGGTCTAAACCACCAAATATCTCTTTTACAAACATTTTGGCAACTCTGTTTGGAGTTCCTTTAAGGCTGTCGTCTGTAAGGTCTAAGCCTAAAGTTTCCATAATATGTCGTACATCATCTTTAATGATGTCTATTTTTTCTTCGTTTGATAGTTTAAAGGCGTCTTTACGCATAGGTGTCTCAGATGATGTGCCAATGTGCTCATCTCCTAAGGCGTCAAAATCTTCAAGGTTTTCAAATTTCATAATCGTATTTCTAAATCAATAGAATTGATAAATTGGCTACAAAGATAAGCATTTAATGTATTTTGCAAGTATTGTTTTGTATTTGTTAACATCAGTAATTTCAATGAGTTAATGAAATGGAATTTTAATTAAAAAATCATGGAGATTGAGGTAGGATTTTTACAACTTAGATTGTTATATGATAAACAACAGCATTTCATTTCTATTTATCGAAATTAACCTTGATTTTGATTAAAATTTGTTAATTTGCTCACTTTGACTCTTTTGAATTTTTAAGCTATGAAAAAGTTTACACTTTTATTATTTCTTTTATCCGTTTTTGCATTAAGTGCACAAGATTTAGTAAGTCCAAAAAAATTAATGACTCAATATGAGAATAAGCTTAATTTAACCAAAGACCAAGCAATTAAATTCTCGAATATTCTTGAAGAGTATTATGATGATTTATATAAAAAGGAAATTGATGATAAAACTTTTAATAAGCTAAATAAATTAAGAGATTTAGAGTTTTATAAAATAATGACTAAAGAGCAGTTTAGTATATATAAAAAAGCCAAAAAGGAAATAGAGCCTCAATTAAAATTTAGATTTAAATAAGCATGATTTTAAAATTAAATAAGACTAATTTTCAATTTGTAGTTCTATTAATTTTTGCCTCAGTCAGTTTTAATAGTTTCTCCCAAGGACTTGAATGTCGTTTTGCTGAACCTTTTTGTGCTGGTGGTTCAACTTTGATTTTTGAAAACACTTCTGGCGCTGGGAATGCTGAATCAGGTCCTGATTATGGATGTCTTGGTAGTCAACCCAATCCTGCCTGGTATTTTTTGCAAATTGATCAAGATGGAGATTTAACATTTAATATAGTTCAAAACTCTGCTGCAGATTTTACTGGAGCTCCAATTGATGTTGATTTTATTGCTTATGGACCGTTTGGCAATACAAATGTTTGTACTCAGCTTACAGCAGCCAATACTGTTGCTTGTAGTTTTTCTCCAGCTGCAATTGAAAACTTTACAATTCCTAATGCTCAGGCTGGTGAAATCTATGTTTTATTAATCACAAATTATGATGATGTTCCAGGTTACATCCAATTGCAGCAAACTAACGCTGGAGGAACTGGAGCTGGATCAACCGATTGCTCTATTGTAAATACAGATAATTATTGCGAAGGAGAAATCATAGATTTGGATGCCACAACTCCTGGAGCTATTAGTTATGAATGGTTTCAAGATGGAAACCTATTAGCTGAAACAGGTCCAATTTTAACGAATGTAACCGCACCAAGTGCTGTTTATTTAGCAAATGCCTTAGATGGCATGGGTAATTTTATTTCTTCAGTGGAGTTTATTATCAACTTTGAAACGCAACCTATAGCTAATGCAGTACCTGATATGCTACAATGCGATGGAGATAATAATGGCTTGTATCTGTTTAACTTAGAGTCGCAATCTGCTCAAATTTTAGGAGGTTTAGATCCTGTTGAGTTTCCTGTAACATACCACTTAAGTCAAGCAGATGCTGATGCAAATGCTAATCCCATTACATCACCTTATGAAAACACCTCTAATCCTCAAACCATTTTTGCTAGGATTGAAAATAGTAAACTTACAGATTGCTTTGATACGACATCGTTTAATATTCAGGTATTTGATTCTCCTACGGCTAATGTGGTTCCTGACCAATTAGTTTGTGATGATGATAATAATGGAACGTGGAATTTTGATTTGGTTGCATTAACCTCATTCGTGTTAGATACTCAAGATATTACACAATTTAAAGTGTCTTATCATATAAGTCAAACTGATGCTGATGGTGATTTGAATGGTTTAATATCTCCATATCAAAATGTAAGTAACCCTCAAACCATATACGCAAGGATAGAGAATGTTGATAATGAAGATTGTTATGATACAAGTTCTTTTGTATTAGAAGTCTTTGACTCTCCTATTGCCAATCCTGTTGCCAATCAATTAATTTGTGATGATGATAATGATGGTTTCTGGCCATTAGATTTAAATGCATTGTCAACAATAGTTTTAGGAACTCAAAATACTGCAGATTTTACTGTTAGCTATCACCTTAGCCAAGCTGAGGCTGATGCCAATAGTAATGCTATTGCGAGCCCTTACACAAATGTTGCAGCTTATGTGCAAGAAGAGATTTTCATTCGTATTGAAAATAATAATAATACAAGTTGCTATGATACATCAAGCTTTTTGTTTGATGTTTTTGACCAACCAACTGCCGAAAATGTTATTTATGATTTGTGTGATGACGCAACAGATGGAGACGATACTAATGGTTTTGTTAACTTCGATTTAGCATCAATTACACCTCAAGTTTTAGGAACTCAAAATCCTTTGCAGTTTAATGTAACATATCATATAAATCAGGCTGATGCTAATGCCAATGTTTCTGCATTGCCTTTAAATTATGTAAATGCAACAGCTAATTCTCAACAAATAGCTGTTAGAGTTGAAAACATAGATAATACTGATTGTTATGAAACTGCAGTAATAGATTTATTGGTTTATGAGCTTCCAACAACAACTCCTGTCGTTGAACTATTTCAATGTGATGATGATGCAGATGGTTTTGTGAGTTTTAACTTAACAGAAGCTAATGAGCTCATTTCAGCTAATTATCTTAATGAAACATTTACCTATTACACAACACTAGCTGATGCTCAAAATGCAGTCAACGCTATAGTTAATCCAATAGCATACACCAACACAGATCCTTCAGCAAATCCAGATATTTTATATGCTAGAACTGAAAATACAGATGGTTGTTTCAGAATTTCTCAATTAGAATTATTGGTGTCTACAACTGCTGTTCCACAAGCTTTTCAGTTGTATTATGAGGTTTGTGACGATACAACAATTGATGGTGATGATCGTAATGGTATAGCAACGTTTGATTTCAGTAATGCTGAAACTCAAATCAGAAACTTATTTCCAATAGGACAATCTTTAACGATTACATATTATGAAACTCTAAATGACGCTTTAGCAGAAACTAATGCGATTGCAGATATCAGCAACCACAGAAATGATGCTTCACCAAACGTGCAAAATATCTATGTTCGTATAGATAGTGATATTGATAATGCATGCCTAGGTTTAGGGCATCACATCACCTTAACTGTTAATCCTGTGCCAGAAGTGATTGCTGTAACCGATTTTATTGTTTGTGAAGACAATACTGATGGATTTTTTGATTTTGATTTGGAAAGTAAAACAAGCGAGGTTTTAAATGGACAAGATCCAGCGACATTTGTTGTTACTTACCACGAAACTCAAGCAGATGCAGATACTAATACTGCTGCTTTGGTAAGTCCTTATACTAACCTAACTAATCCTCAGCAAATTTTTGTTAGAATAACTAATGCTGTGACAGGTTGTTTTAAATCTGTAGTAAGTTTTTATATTGAAGTTCAAGAGGAAGTACAAGCCAATCAGAACATGCCAATTTTTGAATTATGTGACGAATTTGGAGAAAATGATGGCTTTGCAGAATTTGATTTAAGAAGTCAAGATGCCTTAGTTTTAGATGGACAGGATCCAGCAGATTATGAGGTTACGTATCACTTAACTCTATTGGACGCTGATTTGGCAGTAAATCCATTACCAGATGTGTATCAGAATATAACTAACCCTCAAACAATTTATGCGCGAGTTAGTGATGTTACTATAGCAAACTCAATATGTTGGGCAACAACTGAGATTACATTACAAGTCAATTTATTGCCAATTTTTGATTTAGATGATGAATATCTATTGTGCTTAGACACCAATGGAACTGAAGTTGTAGAGATTCCAATTTTAGACACTCAATTATCTGATGCAGATTATACGTTTGAATGGCGATTGGATGGCGCACTGTTATTTGCTGAAACCTCATCAAGTTTAACACCTTCAGAAGGTGGTACATATACTGTTTTGGTTACTAACAATATAACAGGTTGCCAAAATACAGACTCAGCACTTGTTAATGTTAGTAGTCCACCAACTGTTACTGCTGAGGTGACTTCTTTAATGTTTGCAAACAATCATGTTGTTGAAGTTACTGCAACAGGTTTAGGCATAAGTGATTATGAGTATAGTTTAGATAATGGAACTTGGCAAGACAGTAATGTATTTGAAAACGTTTCATTAGGTGTACATATCATTACTGTAAGAGATAAAAATGGTTGCGGACTTGCAACTACCTCAGTTTTAGTGATTGATTATCCTTTATATTTTACACCAAATGGTGATGGTTACAACGATACTTGGAACATTGCTGGTATTGCCACACAACCAGATGCTGTTGTTTATATTTTTGACAGATTTGGAAAACTATTAAAACAATTGAGCCCAACTGGAAATGGATGGAATGGAACTTACAATGGAGTTAATTTGCCGACCAACGATTATTGGTTTTCGGTAGAATATAACGAACCTATTGATGGCAAACGGAAAGAATTTAGAGCTCATTTTACTCTAAAGCGATAATAAAAAAACGCCTTGCAAAATTAGCAAGGCGTTTTTTTCTGTTAAAATAATCTATTGTTATAATCTTAAGTTTAGTGTTAAAGTAACCAATGAATTATCAGTATTTAGCTTAGCAGAATCTGTTAAGCCAATGTTGTAAAGTTGATAATTCATATCTCTTTCAGAGTTTTGGTATGCTAAATCTAAAGTAGTACCACCAAAATTATAGCCTAGACCTAAAGAGTAACCTGTTAAATCACCATAAAATGTGGTGTCTTGGTAAGGACTTTCTTCAAATCTGTAACCACCTCTAAGGCTTAATTGATCGAATCTTAACTCGCCTCCAATTCTATATGAGTTTGCAGCTTTTAAGTTGTTGCTAATAATCATATTCTGAACAGAAAAATGAGAATCAGTTTCTGGTTTAAATTTTGTTTTGCTGTAATCTTTTCTTGAATAATCAAAACTTAACAATCCTTGTTTTCCTAAAATTAAGGCAGCACTTCCAGTAATCTTAGAAGGCGTTTGTAATTTATAGTCTGGAAAAATATTTACTATTTGAGGATTTAATGTTGTTGTAACGTTACTTCCACCTTCATCTCTAACTGTCGATAAATATTGAGTAGTTTCTTCAGTTATAGTATACCAAACTGGAGAATCGTACGCAAAACCTAATCTTAAAGACTCATTCACTTTAGCAATAGTTCCTAATTGAAATGAAAAACCAGAGCCAATGGTAGACAGATTATTTTCAAATCCAACTTCATTTACAAGCGAACCAACATTGGAGTTCGATTCATACAAATAAGTAGAGCGTTCGTAATTGATAAAGTGAGAATTTAGGTTAAGACCTAAAAAAATATTATTGTCATATTGTATGGCAGCATTTACCCCAAACTTTCCATTGTAACCTGTTGCTGCATAAGAGTATTCTTGGTAAAAATCACCAGGAGCAATATTTGAAGTGTAAACTGTATTAGCATCATCATTTGTGTCTGGCTCTAAAATATACGATTCATAACCTAAAAAACCTTGCTGATTGGCATATCCAAAAACGGCACCAATATCTCCATAGGCATCTGTAATAGACTCACCATCAAAAGCAGAAATTTCATCAAGCCTAAGCCCTTGAGCATAACTTAAAAAGTAACTGTCTATGGATCTATTGTTAGTTCCAGAAGCAAAAAAGTTATTATCAAAGTTTTGTGTTTGTTCATATGATAAACCTAATGTAAATCTTCCCCAAGGAGATTCAGTATTCATATTGTTAAACACAAAAACAGCTCCTACTTGGTTTAAATCAAAACTTGAATTTGAGTCTGAATTTCTACCTCCAAAGTAGTTTGCTTCGGTATCGTTATTCAAATTTGAAATTGAAAGAGAGGCATAGCTTCTATTAAAAATTGCTGAACCAGCTGGATTTATGCTCAGAGCAGATAAATCACCACCAAGAGCTCCAAAGGCACCACTCATGGCTCTGAATCTTGCTGTTCCTTGTACTTCATCTATAGAGTAACGTAATGCATCAGAAATATCTTGCGCATTAAGTATAGACATAGGTAACACACCTATGAATAGTATTAGTAACTTTTTCATATCAATTTATTTTTCTCTTTTTACAATGAAATATTAACTATTAGTTATTGTTTCCTCGTCTTGATGTTGAACCTCTTGAAGAAGTAGATGACCTACTAGAACTAACATTGTTACTCCTAGTTGAAGATGATCTTGAAACATTATTACTTCTTGAAGATGAATTGTTTGAACGAGAAATATTACGTGTGCTTGAGTTATTATTATTTATTCGAGTTGAACCTGAACGTGTCGTTGTATTATTTGAACGAGTTCTTGTTGTAGGACTGGTTCTTGTGTTTGTAGTCCCAACTCTGTTTCTTGAACTGTTTGGAGTTGTGCCAATTCTTCTATTTGTGTTAGAATTGATTGCAGATCTTCTACTAGTTGTTCTACTGTTAAGGTCACCAACTGTAGTTCTTCTTGTATTTGAACTATTTACAGAGTTTCGTCTTCCTATAACAGACATATCTCCATTTGACGCATAAGTAGCTCCTCTTCTTGTTTGGTTATAAGCCAAAACTCTATTGTTGTAATAGCCACCATAATAACCATTATTATAAAAAGGAGGACAATAATAAGGATTATAATATCCACCATACCAATAAGGAGAGTTCCAACCCCAGCCCCAACCATAGTCAAGCCATAAAGGTCTGTTCCAACCCCAATAATTATATCCTAAGCCCCAAACATTACCATAGCCATAGCCATAATTCCAGCCCCAAGATGTAAAGTAAGGTCTGTTCCACCAAATACTGTTAAAAGCATGACCACCATAAATATTTATTGTAACATCAGAGTTGTTTTCTCCCCAACCAGCATAATTATCGTAGTAAAGCGTATCGTTTTCTTCGGCATAACCACTTTCATAAGAATCTATATCAGTGAAAATAATATCATTATCACCAGAAATTGAAGCATATTGCTCGGTTTTTTCCTTAAAATAATTTTTATAATACTGGCTGTTATCTGCTGTAGGTTCTTCTTCTACGTAAACAACAGTTCTATCTGAATCACCGTAAATGCTATCGTTTTCATATCCTGCATATTGGTAAGAACCACAAGAAAACATAGCAAAAGCCATAACAAGTGTTCCAATAAATTGCATTTTTGGTTTTAAGTAGTTGTATAATTGCATAACTCTATAAATTTATTGTTGAACATCACAAAAATAGTTAGTTTTGTTGAACTATTTTTTTATTTAACATAGTCACAATATTTGTGCCAAAATACTATATATGAGCAAAAACCTTACAAGTAGGAGCGAAGATTATTCAAAATGGTACAACGAACTCGTTGTAAAGGCTGATTTAGCTGAGAATTCGGCAGTTAGAGGTTGTATGGTAATCAAACCTTATGGTTATGCAATTTGGGAGAAAATGCAAGCCGAATTAGACAGGATGTTCAAAGAAACTGGTCATCAAAATGCATATTTTCCACTTTTTGTGCCTAAAAGTTTGTTTGAAGCTGAAGAAAAAAACGCAGAAGGCTTTGCTAAGGAATGTGCTGTGGTAACTCATTATAGGTTACAAAATGATCCTGATAATGAAGGAAAGCTTCGAGTAGACCCAGAAGCAAGATTAGAAGAAGAGTTGGTGGTTAGACCAACTAGCGAAGCCATAATTTGGAATACGTATAAAGGCTGGATTCAATCGTATAGAGATTTACCACTTCTTATAAATCAATGGGCAAATGTGGTTCGTTGGGAAATGCGTACACGTTTGTTTTTGCGTACTGCTGAATTTTTATGGCAAGAAGGGCATACTGCACATGAAACCAGAGAGGAAGCCATGGCTGAGGCAGAGTTAATGAACAATGTTTATGCTGAATTTGCCGAAAACTTTATGGCAATTCCAGTAATTAAGGGACTTAAAACTGAAAGCGAGCGTTTTGCAGGAGCTGAAGAAACGTTTTGTATCGAAGCTTTAATGCAAGATGGAAAAGCATTGCAAGCTGGAACATCTCACTTTTTAGGACAAAATTTTGCCAAGGCATTTGATGTGAAGTTTACCAATAAAGAAGGTAGACAAGATTATGTTTGGGCAACATCTTGGGGAGTTTCAACAAGATTAATGGGAGCTTTAATCATGACTCATAGTGATGATAATGGGTTGGTCCTTCCGCCTAATCTTGCTCCAAATCAAGTTATAATAGTTCCTATTTATAAATCTGATGAACAATTAGATGAAATTTCTGAGGTAGTAAATAATCTTATGTCTGATTTAAGAGCAAAAGGAATTTCTGTAAAATTTGATAATAGGACAACCTTAAGACCAGGAGCAAAATTTGCACAGCATGAATTACAAGGTGTTCCATTACGAATTGCAATTGGTCCTAAAGATTTGGAAAATGGGACAGTAGAGTTAGCCAGACGTGATACATTTACTAAAGAATTGGTAAATATGAATGATGTTGTTGAAAAAGTAGAAAGCTTAATGACTGTGATTCAAAACGAATTGCATCAAAAAGCTTTAAATTTTAGAGATAATCATATTACTGAGGTTAATAGCTTTGAAGAATTTAAAGAAGTGTTAGAAAACAAAACTGGATTTATCTCAGCACATTGGGATGGCACTACAGAAACCGAAGAAAAAATCAAAGAGCTTACCAAAGCAACCATACGTTGTATCCCTTTGGATAATAAACTTGAAAACGGTAAATGTGTGTTAACAGGAAACCCTTCTAAACAAAGAGTTTTGTTTGCTAAAGCCTATTAGAATTTTTTTTTCATAAAAAAATGATTTAGAAGTTGCAACATTTAAAAATAGTTGTATTTTTGCATCCGCAATGGAAACATTGTACGTTTTTTTAAATGAATTAAATTTGAGTTTAAAACTTAAATTTAAAATGATTAAATAAAATGGCCCGTTCGTCTATCGGCTAGGACGCCAGGTTTTCATCCTGGTAAGAGGGGTTCGATTCCCCTACGGGCTACAAAAGTATAACAAGAAAGAAGCAAATGGCAAATCACAAGTCTGCATTAAAGAGAATTAGAAGCAGTGAAGCAAACCGCTTAAGAAATAAGTATAAGCACAAGACTACTCGTAACGCAATTAAAAAATTACGCGATACTGAGAACAAAAAAGAAGCTGAAGAATTATTTGCTTCAGTAACTTCTATGATCGATAAGTTAGCTAAGAAAAATATAATCCACAATAATAAAGCAGCTAACTTAAAATCTGGTTTAGCAAAGCACATTGCTACACTTAAGTAATTTAAGTGTTGTTAAAATATTAAAAAGCCTTTCTTTATGAAAGGCTTTTTTTATTGTAAACATTTAGAAATAAAAAAACCTCAATATTATTGAGGTTTTTATTTTTATGAGATTTATTTTAACCGTTCATTGAGATTAAAAACTCTTCATTATTTCTGGTTTGTTTAAATCTTTCGTTTATAAATTCCATAGCTTCAACAGGGTTCATATCTGCTAAGTATTTACGCATTACCCACATTCTTTGAATAGTGTTATCATCCAATAAAAGGTCATCACGTCTTGTGCTTGATGAGGTAAGGTCGATAGCAGGAAAAATTCTACGGTTAGAAATTTTTCTATCCAGTTGTAATTCCATATTACCTGTTCCTTTAAATTCTTCAAAAATAACTTCGTCCATTTTAGAGCCAGTTTCAGTAAGTGCAGTTGCAATAATAGTTAGTGAACCTCCATTTTCTATATTTCTTGCAGCACCAAAGAATCGCTTAGGTTTATGCAATGCATTAGCATCAACACCACCGCTTAATATTTTTCCAGAAGCTGGTTGTACAGTATTATAAGCACGAGCAAGTCTTGTAATAGAATCTAACAAAATAACAACATCGTGGCCACATTCAACCAATCGCTTTGCTTTTTCTAAAACAATATCAGCGATTTTTACGTGTTCGTGTGCTTCTTTATCAAAGGTGGAAGAGATAACTTCACCACGAACATTACGTTGCATGTCTGTAACTTCTTCAGGACGTTCATCAATCAATAAAATCATAAGGTAAACTTCCGGATGATTTGCAGCAATTGCATTTGCAACATCCTTAAGTAACATGGTTTTACCAGTTTTTGGTTGAGATACTATCATACCGCGTTGCCCTTTACCTATTGGAGCAAACAAATCCATAACTCGTGTGGAAATGGTACTTTGTTTTTCTGCAATATTGAATTTTTCTCTCGGGAATAATGGTGTTAAGTGTTCAAACGAAACACGATCTCTGACCACTTCTGGTCTTTGTCCATTAATTTTGGTTACTTTAATAAGCGGAAAATATTTTTCGCCTTCTTTTGGAGGTCTTACATTTCCTAAAACGGTATCTCCTTTCTTTAAACCAAATAACCTGATTTGCGATTGCGATACATAAATATCGTCTGGAGATGATAAATAGTTGTAATCTGATGAGCGTAAAAATCCATAACCATCAGACATAATATCTAAAACGCCTTCACTTTCTATAATGGCATCAAACTCAAAATCTGGTTCTCTATAACGGTTTCTGTTATCCTTGTTGCCATTATCTTTTTGACCTTGATTTCCGTTATTTTTGTTTTGATTGTTATTGTTTTGATTTCTTTGTTGAGGCTTATTATCTCTTTGCTGACGATTTTTATTGTCTTTTTGATGCTTGTTGTTGTCTTGTTTGGTTTCTTGAGACTTGGCATCATCTTTTACTTGAGAAGGCTGTTCTTTTGGTAGTTGACTTTCTTGAGATTCTTTCTGTTTAAAGTCCAATTGCTTTTGGTTTTTATCTTCTTTAACGTGTTGAATCCTTTCGCGTTTAGGTTTTTGAGGTGCTTCAGCTTGCTTAACTGAAGAGGGATTTGCGGCTTGATGATCTAATATTTGGTATACTAAATCTAATTTTTTTAATGAGCGATATTTAGAAACATTAAGCTCTTTAGCTATATCCTGTAATTCGGACAGCTTCATTTCTTTTAATTGTGAAATTTCAAACATTGTAAATTTGAATAATTAGTTTTTTGAGAAAAAATTAATCTTTTCTGTTCCTTTTAGTGGAATTTAAGAAAAATTTGAATTTTTGATTTTTTTTTGAAGATCAACTATGCGCAACATAGCAATGCTATTCATAGATGATGCAAGTATACAACTTTATTTTTAATATTTTATATATGTTTTAAAAGAAACCATTATTTTTGTGCCTCAATTATTAAAAATGTTACAACGCATTCAAACAATATATTTATTAATAGCTGCTGGAATTTCCGGCGGCTTGATATTTGTTTTTAATCTATGGATAAATGCTGAAGGCACAAAGGTTTTTGCTCAAGATGAGACTTTATATTTTTCGTTATTTTTAGGTTCTGTAGCATTATCATTAATTTCAATTTTAAGATACAAAGACAGGAAGTCGCAATTTGTTTTGGGACGCCTTAATATCATATTAAACTTTATTTTACTAGGATTATTTGTATATCGATCGCTAAGCTTATCTGGAGAAACTGAAGTTTCTGAGAAAGGTATTGGGATTCTTCTACCTATTTTTTCTATCGTGTTCTTGGTGTTAGCCAATAAGGCCATAAAAAAGGATGAAGATCTCGTAAAATCTGTTGATCGTTTAAGATAAACCTATCATCTTAGTAGTATTAGTGCGTAAGCCCAAGGTGAAGATCTTGGGCTTTTTTTTTTATCTCTTAAACTCAATTACCTCCAAATTTTTTATCTGCATTCCATCAATCTCAAAACGAACCATAGTTCTTACTTTATGAAAACCATAAATACCAATAGCACCTGGATTTATATGCAGCAGATTAAGTGTTTTGTCTGGCATTACTTTTAAGATGTGTGAATGCCCACAAATAAATATATCTGGCGGATTTGCCTTTAACTCCTTATGAATTAGACTGTTGTATCTTGGTGGATAACCTCCAATATGTGTGATCCAAACCTCTACGTCTTCACATTTAAAATGGTTGTGTTCTGGAAATTCTGCTCTAGTTTCAGCATTGTCAATATTACCATGTACAGCTCTAAGTGGTTTTAAAGCTTTTATCTTATCGGTTACATTTAAATCTCCAATATCTCCAGCATGCCATACTTCATCAGCTTGTTTAACATATTTTAAGATGTTATCGTCAATATAACTGTGTGTGTCTGATAGAAGAAGTATTTTTTTCATAATATTTCCAACGAAAGCGGAAATCTAAATTATTTAACGTTAAATTCAAATTTTAAAAAGCTTTAAAACTCTATCTTTGGCACTTACAAAAGTAGCATATAAGTTTGAGATATTTTATTGAACTTTCATATAATGGGAAAGCATATCATGGTTGGCAAAATCAACCAAATGCTATTTCTGTACAGGAGGTTGTAGAGAATGCTTTATCAAAATTATTACAATCTAAAATAGATATTGTTGGTGCTGGACGAACAGATGCTGGAGTTCATGCAGAACAACTTTTTGCACATTTTGATTTTGAAGATACTTTTGATGCTGAAACCCTCATTTTTAAACTTAATTCATTTTTGCCAAAAGATATTAGTGTTCAAAATTTAATAAAAGTAAAGTCTGATGCTCATGCCAGATTTGATGCCATTATTAGAACTTACAATTATATCATTACTACAAAAAAAGATGTTTTTAATAGTGAAGGAGCTTATTACTTAAAACATGATTTGGATATTGATAAAATGAATGAAGCTTCAAAAATTCTATTGGATTATACAAACTTTAAATGCTTTTCAAGAAGTAATTCAGACGTAAAAACGTATTATTGTGATGTGATGTTTGCTGAGTGGAAATCTCAAAATATTCAGCTTGTTTTTACTATTAAAGCAGACCGATTTCTGCGAAATATGGTGAGAGCTATTGTTGGTACAATGATAGATGTTGGACTTGGTAAAACTACCATTGAGGAGTTTCATAACATTATAAAATCTGAAGATAGAACCAGGGCAGGTGCTTCAGTTCCTGCACATGGTTTATATTTGTCAATTATAGAATACCCAAAAAGCATTTTTATATAAATGGCTAAAATTAAGAAAGAGGTTTTTGATTTATCACTGTTTAAAAGACTGCTACAGTTTATTAAGCCCTACAATCTTGTTTTTGGTGTAACATTGTTTTCTGTATTTGGTTTAGCAATTTTTGGCGCCATCAGACCAAAAGTACTTCAAATTGCTATTGACGAAAATATTGCTGCAAAAGCAGATGAAGGATTTTTGTACTATATATTAATTTATGGTGGACTACTTATTATTGAGGTTATCTGCAACTTGCTTTTTATTTATTATGCGAGTTGGCTTGGTCAATCCGTAGTCAGAGATATAAGGGTCAATCTGTTTAAGCACATCCTTAATTTTAAAAAGAAATACTATGACAACTCATCAGTTGGAGTATTGGTAACACGTTCTATTACAGATATGGAGCGTATTGCTGATATTTTTGGCGAAGGTTTGTTTATGATTTTTAGTGATGTGCTTAAAATGTTCCTAGTAGGCTGTGTTATGGCATACATGAATTGGCGATTAAGCATTATTGTGTTTTGTACTCTTCCTCTTATTGTTTTTGCGACTAAGATTTTTCAGAAGTACATGAAAAAAGCATTCGAAGAAGTTAGAAACGAAGTCTCAAACCTTAACTCTTTTGTGCAAGAACGCGTAACAGGAATGAAAATTTTGCAGCTATTTACTCGCGAAGACATTGAATATAAAAACTTTAAAGTCATTAATGATCGTCATAAAAAAGGATGGTTAAAAACGGTTTGGTACAACTCTATTTTCTTTCCAATTGCTGAACTATTATCGTCTATTACCTTAGGTTTGGTGGTTTGGTATGGAGGATTAAATGTGGTTAACCAACAGGTAACAACCTTAGGAGATTTAACAGCATTTATGATGTTTATTCCAATGATGTTCAGACCACTCAACCAAATTGCAAATAAATTTAACACCTTGCAAATGGGAATGGTCGCCGCAGATCGTGTGTTTAAAGTGTTAGATACAACATCAAATATTGATGATTCCGGAACAAAAGAAGCTTCTCATTTTAAAGGAGATATTGAGTTTAAAAATGTGCATTTTTCTTATGTTGATAATGAAGAGGTATTAAAAGGTATTTCTTTAAAGGTTAAAGCTGGAGATACTGTCGCAATTGTTGGTGCAACTGGAGCTGGAAAATCTACAATCATTAATTTACTGAATCGATTTTACGCTATAAACTCTGGCGAAATTTCAATAGATGGTACAAACATAAAGGAATTTACTTTAAATTCTTTAAGGCAGCAAATAGCTGTGGTTTTACAAGATGTTTTTCTTTTTGCAGATACTATTTTAAACAATATAACTCTTAAAAATACTGATATTTCTGAAGATGAGGTTCAGTTTGCTGCCAAACAAATAGGTATTCATGATTTTATCATGAGTTTACCAAATGGTTATCATTATAATGTTAAAGAAAGAGGTGTCATGCTATCTTCTGGACAGCGACAATTAATATCATTTTTGCGTGCTTATGTGACCAATCCAAGTATTTTAGTTTTGGATGAAGCAACATCTTCAATTGATGCACATTCAGAGCAACTCATTCAAGATGCTACTGATAAAATTACTAAAGGAAGAACTTCAATTGTTATTGCTCACAGGTTGGCTACCATTAAAAAGGCAGCTAACATTATTGTAATGGATTCAGGTAAAATTGTAGAACAAGGCACACATACCGAATTGTTAGAAAAAGATGGAGGCTATTATAGAAACTTATACGAGGTTCAGTTTTTACAAGAAGAAACTACTTAACTCTTTTTTAGATTTTTCTGGGCTTCCCTTAATTCCTCTAATGATCCATTAAAATACATAACTATAAGCGATACTATAATAATGATAATAAAAAGTATAAATAGCATAATTAAAAACAACAATGTTTTTAATATAATAGACGACATACTCAAGCTAAAAATTCGTTTAAAGCAATAGGCAGAAAATAATATCTGAAATGGGATGGATATTAGCCCAAAGATTCCAAAATTAACTCCAAACAATGATGCAATTAATACTAAAATTGTTGATATTATCGATAGATGAGCAGTTAAGTACATGTTTATAACAAGATGCTCAGTATAATTATATTGCTTGTTATTAAAAAACAAAATTTTAGAAGCCAATGCGTATACAGGAACAATTAGCATGTAAACCAAAGATTGATACTCCAACATAAAATTCATGTTTTGTTGTTGGATTTCTTTAGAGCCATTATTTGGCATAAAATCTGTAGACATGAGCTCTGGAAAAAACTTGTTTATCACAAACATTTGAAATCCAGAAAGTGTCAATGCAATAGCGAAGTAGCTTATCACATTTACATATTTTTTGCGAGTTCCGTTAATGTAGCTACCAATAACTGCTTCAGGTTTAGTAGTAAGATGCCTGAATGTTTTTAGAAAAAGATTGTCATAGTTTAGAAATTGCTGACTAAAATCTGCAAACAAAGCTTTTAGTGTCAATCTGTTTCTAATGACTTTTGCACCACAATGAGAACAATAATTAAGATTATCTTCAAAGGAAGACGAGCAGTTTTTACATTCCATTACGAGAGGTCTATCTTTATTCTTTCAATCAGCTCTTCGGTGTTTTTATACATGATAAACTCACCATTTTTAATGTAAGAGATTTGTCCAGTTTCTTCAGAAACTACAAGTGCCAGAGCATCTGTTTTTTCAGTAACACCAACTGCAGCTCTGTGCCTTAATCCAAAACGCTCTGGAATGTTTTTTTCGTTATTTACAGGAAGAATCACACGTGTTGCTTTTACAATATTATCTGCAATAATAATGGCTCCATCATGCAAAGGACTATTTTTAAAAAAGATGCTTTCTAAAATAGGTTGAGTGACTTGTATGTTCATTTCGTCGCCAGTTGAAACTAAAAAATCAAGATTATTATTTCGTTCTAAAACAATTAAGGCTCCAGTTTTAGAGCTTCCCATTTTTACACAAGCATTAACCACAGTTTCGGCTTCGGTTTCGTTAATGGCTTGTGTTTTTAAAAACTTGAAGCGTTTTGAAAATTTACCTTTTGAAGCGAAGTTAGTAGAACCAACCATCAATAAAAACTTCCTAATCTCAGGCTGAAATACTACAATTAAAGCAATAATACCAACACTCATAAAACCACCAAAAATGCTACTCAATAACTCCATTTTAAGAGCCGAAGTTAATTTCCACGCCAAATAAATAAAGATGATGCCAATAAAAATATTAATGGCAACTGTACCTTTTATGAGCTTGTAAACATAGTAGAGTAGTAGTGCTACAAGAATGATGTCTATAACATCAATGACTGTAAATTTTAAGAGATCGTCAAATAGTTCCAATGCACTGTTGGGTTTTAAATTTTAATAAATATAGTTAATTATGGATGAATTCTTTTTCATAAATAAATATTGAATCAAATTCAATTTCTAGTAACTTAGATTTTATTGTAATATAGTCTTGAAAATTTAAGCTTAGCTCAAAATTTAAGTAGATTAAATTTTCTTGATTATTTAGTTGGTTCAGAGTACTCAGTACGCCAGATATATTGGTTTTTGAAGAAAGATTTTCAGAATTTGTATTCGCTATAGTTATGTCATTAATTGAATTTATTTCAATAGTAATAATAGTATTAGAATTAATTAAATCAGAAATTTTTGTCAGATAATCTGCAGATGAACCTTCAAAATATTCTATTTCAGTAAACTCAATAAACGACAAACTTTTTGTATCCTCATTAAAACACGTAAAATAGTTTTTAGCACTTTCGTTTTTATGCATGCCATCACCTTGGCGTTTTTCTTGCAAATATTGCAAATGAGGTAAAACTTGTTTAAGTGTTAGACGCTTATCAATATTAACCAACCAATTGGTAGTGCTTATCATGTTATTTCTGTTAAAATCTGCTTCTCCAGTTTCGTCATTATAAAATATATAAATAGGAGAGACATCTAAAACTTCTGTAATCTCATTTGTAGTTGTCACTGGTAATTGCAGTTCACGTTCAGCACACGAAAATGTAAAAATGAGTAGCAATAGTAGGATTCGGTTCATTCTAAAGTTGATTAATTAGTGTAACGCATTCCATAGCCTCTTTAACATCATGAACTCTTAAAATTTTAGCACCTTTAAGCAAAGCAACTGTGTTTAATGAAGACGTTCCATTTAAGGCATGTTCAGGAGTTGCGTCTAATAATTTATAAATCATCGATTTTCTAGACACACCAACAAGTATTGGTTTTTCAATCATATTTAATAAATCTAAATGACTTAGAAGTTCATAGTTTTGCTCCATAGTTTTAGCAAATCCAAAACCAGGATCGATAATCACATCAATAATTTTATGTGCTCTAGCTTTGGCAATCCGTTCAGAAAAATAATAAATGATGTCTTTAAGCAAATCATTATAATCTGTGTGTTGTTGCATCGTTTTTGGAGTGCCTTTCATGTGCATCATCACATAAGGTACTTGAAGTTTTCCAACGGTTTCCATCATTTTTTGATCCAAATGTCCTGCTGAAATATCGTTAATTATTGCAGCTCCAGCTTCAATGCAATGTTTGGCAACTTCACTTCTAAACGTGTCAATGGATAAAATGATTTCTGGAAATTGCTTTAATAATACTTCAACAATAGGAAGAATGCGTTGTAATTCTTCTGTTTCACTAACATGGTCTGCTCCTGAACGAGAACTATAAGCGCCAACATCAATAAATGTTGCACCTTCTGTTAGCATCTGTTCTACTTGATTTAAAATAGAAGTTTCATTTTTAAAACGTCCTCCATCATAAAAAGAATCTGGAGTGACATTAAGAATTCCCATCACCTTAGGTGTAGTTAAATTAATGAGGTTTCCTTTGCAGTTGATGGTCATGATATGGTTTCAGGTTCAAGGTTTAAAGTTCAAAATTAGTTAAAAACACAAACTTTTTAAGTTCAACTTAAAACTTTAAACATTCAACTTTGAACTTTAAACTATTTAAGCGAAATTTACGCAAAATTCAATTTAATTCATGCAAGATACCTCAAAACAATACGATAGCGTAATCACAACGTGTAGAGATTTATTTATAAAAAAAATGAGTGATTATGGTAGCGCTTGGAGAATTCTCAGATTACCTTCATTAACAGACCAAATTTTTATTAAAGCACAACGCATTAGAGGCTTGCAGCAAAACGATGTTCAAAAAGTAGATGAAGGTCAGGAAAGTGAATTTATAGGCATTATTAATTATTGTATTATGGCTCTGATTCAACTGGAAAAAGGCGTTGTTGAACAACCAGATTTATCTGTTGAAGAAGCTACAAAACTATATGACAAACAGGTGAGCATAACAAAACAGTTAATGCTTGACAAAAACCATGATTATGGCGAGGCTTGGCGTGATATGAGAGTAAGTTCGTTAACTGATTTGATTTTACAAAAGTTGTTACGAGTTAAGCAAATTGAAGACAATAAGGGGAAAACATTAGTAAGCGAGGGCATTGATGCGAATTACCAAGACATGGTTAATTATGCGGTTTTTGCAATGATTCATCTAAGCAAATCATAGCAATAAACAAATCTCAAAATACTAAATTCCAAAAAATGAATGACGATAAAATATTTAGTCTGGAAGAAAGAACTTTTAAGTTTGCTAGAGACTGTCGTCTTTTAGTTAAGGACTTAAAAAACACCATTTCTAACATTGAGGATGGTAAACAATTGGTTAAATCCTCTGGTTCAGTAGGAGCTAATTATATTGAAGGAAATGAAAAGCTTGGAGACAAAGATTTATAGTTTAGAATTAAAATTTCTAGAAAAGAGGCAAAAGAAAGTGAGTATTGGCTTAAATTACTAAAAGCACTAAATGAGGATGAGAGCGGAAGAATTGAAAATTTATTGGTTGAAGCAGGAGAATTAAGAAAAATATTATCAAACTATTATTAATAAATTAAAATAAATTTTCGAAAAGCATTCCATTTGAGTGAGTTTTGGAATTTAGTTTTTGATATTTGGAAATTAAAATAGATTATGAAATACTTAGTACACATTAGTAGATTATTGGTTGGTGTTTTATTCATCATTTCAGGATTGATAAAGCTTAACGATCCGTTAGGATTTTCATACAAACTACAAGAATATTTTAGTGCAGATGTTTTAAATATTCCTTTTTTAGAACCTTACGCACTTGGTATCTCAGTATTTGTAGTGGTTTTTGAAGTTGTACTTGGTGTTTTTCTACTCATTGGCTATAAACCAAAATTTACAGTATGGAGTTTATTAGGTATGATTGTATTTTTTACCTTTTTAACCTTTTATTCAGCTTATTTTGATAAAGTAAAAGATTGTGGTTGTTTTGGTGATGCACTAAAATTAACACCTTGGGAAAGCTTCACTAAAGATGTCATCTTACTTGTTTTTATCCTGATTTTGTTCTTCGGAATAAAACACATTAAACCAATTTTAGGTAAGCTACCAACAACAGTAGTTGCCTTACTTAGCTTCATATTTAGTTTATGGTTTGGCTACTATGTGCTAATGCATTTACCTGCAAAAGATTTTAGAGCTTATAAAATAGGAGATAACCTATTGGAAAACATGAGTATTCCTGACGATGCTCCTAAAGCTATACAAGAATTTACATGGACGTTTAATGTAAATGGTGAAGAAAAGGAATTTGTGACTAATGGAAGCTATCCAACTGTTGACGGCGAATATGTTGGTGTTAAAACTAAAGTGATTAAAGATGGCTACGAACCACCAATACTCGATTTTTCTATTGAAAGTGAAGAAGGTGATATAACTGAAAACATGCTTTTAACTGAGAATTTAATCATGTTTGTATCCTATAATTTAGATACTGCAGAAAAAGAAGGTTTACAAAAAATAAAAGCAATCTCTGATGAAGCCATAAAAAAAGGTTATACAGTTATTGGATTAACATCATCTGGACCAGATGCTCAGCAAAGAATAAAAAGTGAGTATAAGTTAAATTTTGACTTTTATGTAAGTGATGAAAAAGCTTTAAAAACCATTGTGAGGTCTAATCCTGGAGTTTTAGAGTTAAATAAAGCAACTGTAAAACAAAAGTTTCATTGGAATGATTTTGAAGATTTAAAATTGCAATAATTGCTAAGTTATTTTCTAAATAAAGCATTTTATGCACTTCTAACTTTATTTGGAGTAGTTACTGTTATTTTCTTTTTGTTTAATGTACTTCCAGGAGATCCAGCTCAAATGATGCTTGGTCAAAACCAGGATAGTGAGCAGTTAGCTTTAGTAAAACAAAAGTATGGTTTTGATAAACCAATTAGTACACAATATCTTTACTATTTAAACGATTTGTCTCCTATATCATTTCATTCAAAAGATCCAAAAGATTATACTTTTTTGTCTGCAAATAAATATGAAGCTTCAAAATTGTTTACTATTGGAAATACAACAACAGTAGTTAAGTTTCCATATTTAAGGGAATCTTTCACCAAACAAGGTAAAAAAGTAACAGAAGTGCTCAGTGAAACTTTGCCAAATACTTTTGTATTGGCTTCGTCAGCAATTATAATTGCAATGTTTTTAGGTGTTTGTCTTGGAGTAGTTTCAGCTTTATTTAAAGATCAATGGTTAGATAAAGGCATACAAATATTTAGTACCTTAGGAATGAGTGTACCTTCTTTTTTTAGTGCCATTTTGTTTGCTTGGTTCTTTGGTTATGTATTGCATGAATACACTAATTTAGAGATGACAGGAAGTCTTTATGAAATTGACGATTTTGGTGAAACCAAAACCATCAAATGGAAAAACCTAATACTTCCAGCAATTGTGCTAGGAATAAGACCTTTGGCAGTTGTGATTCAACTGATGCGAAATTCTTTATTAGAAGTTTTTAACCAAGATTATATAAGAACAGCGAGAGCAAAAGGTTTAAGTGAATTTCAAATTATTAAAAAGCATGCCATTAAAAATGCATTAAATCCAGTGATTACTGCAATTTCAGGTTGGTTTGCTTCTATGTTAGCTGGAGCAGTTTTTGTAGAGTTTATTTTTGGATGGAATGGTTTGGGAAAAGAGATAGTAAATGCATTAAATACATTAGATTTGCCAGTAATTATGGGATCAGTATTAGTTATTGCCATAATGTTTATACTAATAAATATTTTTGTAGATGTAATTTATTCATGGTTAGATCCCAAAGTAAAATTAAATTAGAGTTATGAGAAAACATATAGTAGCAGGAAATTGGAAAATGAACAACGGTTTAATACAAACAGAAACCCTAATTTCTGAGCTTAAAAAACAAACAAAAACTTCAGATGCCGAAGTAATGATTGCACCAGCATTCACTAACTTATGGCATGCTTTTGAATCTACTAGACAAGTTGATATTGAAGTTGTTGCACAAAACATGCATTTTGCAGAAGATGGAGCATACACAGGAGAAGTCAATGCAGGAATGTTAAATAGCATTGGGATTAAAACCGTTATTTTGGGACATAGTGAGCGTCGTGCTTATTTTAACGAAACAGACGATATGCTTGCTAAAAAGGTAAACACAGCTTTAGCACATAAAATGAAAGTGATATTTTGTTTTGGTGAGGAGTTAGACGATAGAAAATCTGGTAACCATAAAAATGTTGTCGAAAAGCAAATTAAAAACGCTTTGTTTCATTTAGAGGCTTCTGCTTTTAAAAATATAATTTTGGCTTACGAACCAGTTTGGGCAATAGGTACAGGAGAAACAGCTACTCCAGAACAAGCTCAAGAAATGCACGCGTTTATTAGAACAACCTTAACTAATAAATATGGTAAAGAAACTGCAAATAGTGTTTCTATTTTATATGGAGGAAGTGTAAAACCAAATAATGCCAAAGAGATTTTTTCAAAGCCAGATGTTGATGGAGGATTAATTGGAGGTGCTTCTTTAAACGCAGAAGACTTTTTCGCTATTGTAAATGCGTTTTAAACATGTCTAACTTAATTTATATTGCCTATTACTTTAAAGTAGAACCTTTACAGCCTGCAGTTGAAATTTTAATTGCAGAGTTGGGTTATACAGGTTTTGAAAGTTTTGTAGAAACTGATGAAGGTGTCAATGCTTACATTCAAAAAGAAGAATGGTATGAAGAAATTTTAGATGACATTCAAATATTAAGTTCAGAAGAATTTGACATCTCATACAACTTTGATGAGATTGAGCAAACCAATTGGAATGAAGAATGGGAAAAAAATTTTAACCCAATAATTGTTGATGATTTATGCTCAGTTCGAGCTCCTTTTCATGAACCATTTGATACCAAATATGATATTGTAATAGAGCCTAAAATGAGTTTTGGTACAGGACATCATGAAACTACACACATGATGATTCAACATATTCTAAAAAACGATTTTACAGGAAAAACGGTTTTGGATATGGGTTGCGGAACCGGAGTTTTAGCCATCTTGGCTGAAATGAAAGGCGCAATAAAACTTGATGCTATAGATATTGATAATTGGTGCTATTTAAATAGTATAGAAAACGTAGAGCGCAACCATTGCAAAAACATTGTTGTTTTTGAAGGTGATGCCACACTTCTTGAAGGTAAAAAATATGATGTCATTATAGCAAACATTAACAGAAATATTCTGCTTCAAGATATTGAGCAATACACTAAATGCCTAAACAAAAATGGTATTTTATTTTTAAGTGGATTTTATAAGGACGATATAAAAATAATTGAAGCACAGTGCAATAAGTATATGTTAAAATTAGTTGAAACACTAGAAAGAAACAATTGGGTTTCATTAAAATTCTTAAATTAGTACAAAACTTTTTGCCATGAGTAGTACCCAAAAAGAAACCTCTGTAGACCTATTACTTGAAGAAGAAGTAGTAAAGCACAATGAAATTGTGTTATACAATGATGATGTCAATACATTTGATCATGTTATAGATACGCTTATTTATGCTTGCGAACACACTCCAGAACAAGCAGAACAATGCTCTATTATTGTTCATTATAAAGGAAAATGTACAGTCAAAACAGGTGTTTATGATGAACTTGAACCAAGGTGTTCAATGTTGTTAGACGCAGGTTTAAGTGCAGAAATTATATAAAAAAAGCTCTGAAGAAATTCAGAGCTTTTTTTAGTGTTATAATAATTAAAATTTGTTATTTATTCATTCTTCCAACAGCACAACTCACATAACTTTTTGCTTTTTTAAGTATAGGATTTTGTTCGCCTTCTACTGGATAGCCTAATTTTGAAAGTAAATCAATAGCTTTTATTAAAATACCTTCATCAGTGTAGTTAAACGAAACTGAATCTGTGTCGTTATTTACCTTGACAGAGTCTATACCATTAACATCACTAAGTTTTGCGGTTATTGTATTGGCACAACCACCACATTTTAAGTTTTGTACAGTTAGTGTAGTGTTCATTATTTTGTTTTACAAGTACTAATCCCAAAAGGTTTGTATAATGGGCAAAAACTAATAAAGCTGGTAATTAAAAATATAATAGCGAAAGCCATTAATACATAAGCTAACGTACCTTGGATTACATCAAAGTAGTATAATAAAGCAATACCTATAGCCAAAATGACTCTAATTGCTTTGTCTGTGTTTCCCATGTTTTTTTTCATCTGTTTAAATTTTATTGTTTTTATAGGTTAGATGTAATTCGCCAATATTCATTTTGGGTTGTATCAACCTCTTGTTATGGCTCATTTCATAATATCTAAAATTTAAATTTTATAATGTTGAAGGACAAACATAATCTGTTATTGGTAAATCTGTATTTTTTATTGCAGCAAAGCCACCTGCAATATCAACTAGATTATTAAATCCTCTAGCTTTTAAGATGGATGCTGCTATTACAGAACGATAACCACCAGCACAATGTACATAATATGTTTTGTTTTTAGAAATTTCATTCATTTTTTCATTAATGAAATCTAAAGCAAAATGCTGTGCAGTTTCAATATGGCTGGATATAAACTCGCCATCTTTTCTAACGTCTAAAACGTTTAAGTTGTCATTTTTATATCTCTTTGCAAATTCTTCAGCAGAAATAGATTCTAGAGTTTCAATATCTTTTCCAGCAGCTTTCCAAGCGTTCATTCCTCCTTCAAGATATCCAAGGGTATTATCATAACCTACGCGTGATAACCTTGTTACAGCTTCAGCCGATTTACCTACAGGGACAACCAATAAAATAGGTTGCTTTAAATCTGTAATTAAGGCACCAACCCATGGAGCAAAACTCCCATTTAGCCCAATAAATATAGAGTTTGGTATATGTTCTTTAACATATTCTGATTGAGTTCTTACGTCAAGCACTAAAGCACCTTCATGATTTGCTAAGGCTTCAAATTCTGTTGCATCAAGTGCAACATCTCCTGTTTGCAATACATTTTCAAAAGATTCGTAACCCATTTTGTTCATCATCGCATTTTTTGCAAAATATTGTGGAGGTGGTGGAATACCATCTAAAACCTCTTTTACAAATTCCTCTTTTGTCATATCTGCTCTGAGTGCATAATTATTTTTTTTCTGATCACCAATTGTTCCAACAGTTTCTTTGCTGAGGTTTTTACCACACGCTGATCCAGCTCCATGAGCAGGATAAACGATAACGTCATCAGCTAAAGGCATAATTTTAGTTCTTAAAGAATCGTAAAGCATTGCTGCTAAATCTTCTTTAGTTAAGTCAGACTTAATAGCCAAATCTGGACGACCTACATCTCCTAAAAACAAAGTATCTCCAGAAAAAATAGCATGATTTTTGCCATTTTCATCTATTAATAAAAAAGTAGATGACTCTAAAGTATGACCTGGAGTATGTAACACTTTAATAGTAATATCACCTATTTTAAATTCTTCATTATCTGATGCTACGTAAGCATCGTAATTGGTTTTAGCACTAGGCCCAAAAACAATAATTGCTCCAGTTTTTTTAGCTAAATCTACATGTCCAGAAACAAAATCAGCATGAAAATGAGTTTCAAAAACATACTTTATTTTTGCGTTTTCAGATTTTGCTTTATCAATGTATTGTTGAGTTTCTCTCAATGGATCAATAATGGCAACTTCACCATTGGACTCTACATAATATGCACCCTGAGCTAGGCATCCTGTATATATTTGTTCTACTTTCATTTGTATTGTTTTTTAAATTTTAAGATGTAATTACTTCCATCTTTAATGTTTGCATAAAGATAAAGTATCTAATTTTTTTGTTTTGTGACATTTGTCACATTCGCTAAAAAAGCTCTTTATAAATGATATAAATCGCCATTAGTAAAGTAAACCAGCCGAAACCTTTTTTTAGTTTTGAGCCACTAATAAATTTTGTGACATAAACACCTATAAGTATTCCTATAATAGATAATATCGTAAATATAATAAGGAAAGTCCAATCGATTGTTAAATTTTGAACATCGCCTAAAAATCCAATTAAAGATTTTGCGGAAATGATAACCAAAGAAGTGCCAACTGCTAATTTCATTGGTAGTTTTGCTAAAAGCACAAGAGCTGGAATAATCAAAAAACCACCTCCAGCACCAACAATTCCAGTAAGAATACCAACAACAGCACCTTCTATGATGATAAAAGGATAATTGTATTTTATTTTTTCATCTTTTGGCTCAGTATTTTTTTTTGTTTTTATCATAGATACGGAAGCCAATAGCATGATAATGGCAAAGAACACCATGATGAAAATATTCTTGGTAACTTCAAATCCTAAAACACTAAACAAAGATTCTGGTATTGCTGGCACTAAATACCTGCGCGTTAGGTATACTGCTATAAATGAAGGGATTGCAAATACAATTGCTGTACGCATATCTACCATTTTGTTTCTGTAATTTTGAACAGCTCCAAATAGAGATGTAGTTCCAACTACGAATAGGGAGTATGCTGTTGCCATTACAGGACTCAAGCCAATTAGATAAACCAATATTGGTACAGTAAGTATTGAGCCACCACCACCAATTAGACCTAAGACAAGGCCAACGACCAAGGCACCAATATATCCAAGTATTTGATTAAAATCCATATTAATGAGGTAATTTATTTTTTAAAATGCCGTAAATAAATGTTCCGACCAAAGCTGCAGTGATAACTATAAGCATACTATAAACTCCAGTGCCAAACAATACATACATTGGTCCTGGGCAAGCACCAATCATTGCCCAACCCAATCCAAAAATGATTCCACCAACGATGTATCTTATAAAACCTTTATCTTTTTTGGCAACTTTTATCTTTTTTCCTTTTAACGACTTTAATTTGTTCTTTTTTGAAAACTGCAAAAACAATATTCCTGAAGCTATTGCAGTTCCTATAATACCATACATATGGAAAGATTGAAATCTGAACATTTCATAGATTCTATACCAAGAGACTGCTTCAGATTTTACCAAAACTATTCCAAATAAAATTCCGACAAGTAAAAATTTGATAAGCTTCATGTCTTAAAATATGATAGGGAATAATACATTAACCATAATTAAACCACCTATAAAAAAACCAATTACTGCAATTAAAGATGGTCGTTGTAGGCTACTAAGTCCAGTAATAGCGTGACCTGAAGTACATCCTCCAGCATAACGTGTCCCAAAACCAACCAAAAAACCACCTATTACTAATAATGACAATCCTTTAATTGAAGTAATTGCATCCTTGCCAAACAATTCGTTTGGTACTAAGTTTTTTCCAGCTTCTTTAAATCCTAATACTTCCAGTTCAGAAATTGTTACTTGATTTAAATTAGTAATGCTTTCATTTGAAAGGAAATTTAAGGCAATAAAACCTCCAATGATAGAACCAATAACAACGATTAAATTCCATGTTTGTTTTTTCCAATTGTATCTAAAAAAACTTGAGTATTTGCCTGCTCCACCAATTGAGCACATTGTTCTTAAGCTTGACGACATACCAAAGGTTTTTCCAAAATATAGTAATAACGCCATTACTAAGGCAATGAGCGGTCCAGATATATACCATGGCCATGGATTTAAGATGTTCTCCATAAAAAAATAATGATTTTTAGATTGTTAAAGTAAAGAGATATAACTTTTATTGATGTAATATATGTTACTTAAAAGGTTAAAACCTCAATTTTGTTTCTGCCAAGTTTAATTTTTCCATCAATTTCAAGTTGTTTTAAAAGCCTTGAAATAACAACTCTTGATGTGTTTAAATCTTCAGCAATGTTTTGGTGAGTACTTTCTATTATTTCTGAAGCATTTAATTTTACTTGATCTATGAGATATTTGTAAAGACGTTCGTCCATTTTCATAAATGCCAAAGTATCTATAGTTTCAAGCATTTCATTAAATCTGGTCTGATAGCTTTGCAAAATAAAATTCCTCCAATCTTCATATTTTGACATCCATTCTTGCATTTTTTCAATAGAAATCATAATGACTTCCGATGGCTTATCTGTTACAGCCCTAATCTTACTAGATCTGTTTGAGAGACAACAAGTGAGTGACATGGCGCAAGTATCGCCAGACTCTAAAACATAAAGTAAAATTTCACTATCGTTATCATCTCTCGAAACTTTAATATTACCATTGATTAAAATAGGGACAAATTCTAATTTTTGACCAATGTCAATAATGATTTCATTTTTACCAAAACTCTTTAAATTTCCATGAGTTGAAATTTCTGTTAGAAGATCCTTGTTAAAAAAATGGTTTACTGATTTTAGCTTTTCAATATCTATCATACTCCAAAAATAACTATTTGTATTTTGCTATTAAATTCTTTTGTTAAAAAAAATTATAACTTATATTTGCAACCTCAAAAATGGCCTCGTAGCATAACTGAATAGTGCACTTGATTACGGCTCAAGAGGTTGCAGGTTTGAATCCTGCCGAGGTCACAAATAAATTACTCCAAAACTTATTTATAATAATAAAACAAGTTTTGGAGTTTTTTATTTTTTTAAACTGCAATTTATATCGCTCTTTCACGTTGAACAGTAAATGATAGCCAACATTACTATACAAAATCCTACAGGTGATACTATAGTTGCTGTGTTTCTCACAGCACTTATTATCATGATTTTATATTTTAGTTTTAGGATGTTTGAAATGGCTTATGTGATTAAGAATAAGAAGCCTCTTTATAACCATATCTATTTTAAACTTAAAAAGCTTAACCCAAATCAACAGTCTATTTTAAGAAATCGTTTTTCATTTTATAAAAAATTGGATGAAAAGCAAAAACAACATTTTGAACATAGAGTTGCTTCGTTTATAATTGATAAAACCTTTATTGGTCGTGAAGGACAGCAGATAACAGATGATATTAAAGTATTGGTTTCTGCAACTGCTGTGATGCTTACATTTGGATTTAGAGACTATTTTATTGGGTTAATTGATAAAATTTTTGTGTATCCTGACGAGTTTTACTCTAATGCTAATGATGAATATCATAAAGGAGAGATTAACCCAAGATTGGGAGCGATGGTGATTTCTTGGAAACATTTTGAACAAGGATTTGATATTGCTAATGACAACCTAAACTTAGGCATACATGAATTTGCCCACGCTATTCACTTAAATAGTATGAAAGAACGTGATGTGAGTTCTACAATTTTTAAAGATTCGTTTAAAGAATTAACCGATTACTTATCTGAAAACAAACCTTTACGTGATGAATTGATTGCTTCAGAATATTTTAGAGAATATGCTTATACCAACCATTTTGAGTTTTTAGCAGTTATTATTGAGAGCTTTATTGAAACTCCAGCAAAATTTAGAAGTCAATTTCCAGGAATTTACAACCTAACAAAGCAAATGCTTAACTTTAATTTTGCTGGTTATTAGTATTATGGCAAAAGTTCAATATCATATTTATGTTGTAGAACTCTCCAAACGTGTATTTACAGAAAACCGAAAGTTTAGAGAAGCTAATCCACAGTTTAATGGTGTTTTGGAATGTTTATATGTTGGTATGACCAGCAAAACACCTAAAGAACGTTTTGAGCAACATAAAACAGGTTATAGAAATAAGAAAGGTTATAAAATTTCGTCTAATATTGTTGAAAAATACGGTATGTACTTAAGACCAAGTTTATATAATCACATTAACCCAATTGCAACTAGAGCAGAAGCTATAAAAATGGAAGAAACCTTGGCTTTGGAGTTAAGGCGACAACGCTATGCGGTTTGGTTTAATTGATTGGTTATTTGCAAGCATTTAACTCTATTAATTTGGAGCTTCTAAATTCAGTTTCTTGAAGTTGTATGAATTTCAATTTACAATCATCAATAGATGTAATTTGATAAATATTTTGATCTGAAGTTTGACTAAGTGTAAATATTAGAAAAAAGTTTTGTTCTATTTCTTTTACATACCAATAACCTTCATCATTCCAACTTTTATTAATTAAAGCATTTTTTTTGTTGGTTTTTTCAAACTCAATATCACGAAAGAAATATCTATCGCTGAATTCTACATCTATAGTGTCATTTATTTTTCCGAAATTGTTTTTAAATAAAAAATCGTTAATTTGACTTTTATTAACAGATAATTTGTGGTCCAAATTTAAAGGTCGAAAAACATGCATCATATTTCTTCCAAAATCTATTTCAATGGAGTCTTTTTTATAAACTTTAAAATCAACATTTAAAGTGTCTGTTTTCATTGATAATTTTGACTTCTTGAAATCTATATTTATTGAAACAATACTATCATGTTGGATTGTGCTAATAGTTTGATTATTGAAATCAAGGATTACTCCCTCATCTTCAGACGCATACCAATAATTGTTGTTGATTACACGATTGTTGTAAGACATCCAAGTTCCATTTACTTTTTGGGTGCTACAAGATTGTAATCCAATTAAAATACATATTAAAAGAAATGTTTTATTCAATTTTTTAAATAATTAACTATTAGCAATCTCCTTCAAACCTTTAATCGTTTCCAAGGGATTCTCACTTCTGAACACAAAACTACCAGCTACTAACACATCAGCACCAGCATCAGCCAATTGTTTAGCATTTTTATCAGTTACACCACCATCAATTTCAATTTTTGTCTTGGCGCCTTTACTTTCAATCAATGCTTTAAGTTGTTTTACTTTGTTGTAGGTGTTTTCAATAAAACTTTGTCCACCAAAACCAGGATTTACACTCATTAAACAAACCAAATCAATATCATTAATAGTATCTTCCAATACATTTACATTAGTATGCGGATTTAAAGCCACTCCTGCTTTCATGCCTTCGGCTTTTATAGCTTGAAGCGTTCTATGTAAATGTGTACAAGCTTCGTAATGTACGGTAAGTACGTTGCTTCCTAAACTAGCAAAGGTTTTAATGTATCTGTCAGGATCTACAATCATTAAATGCACATCAATGGTTTTTTTTGCGTGTTTTGAAATGGCTTTTAAAACTGGCATCCCGAAGGAAATGTTAGGAACAAAAACACCATCCATAATGTCAATATGGAACCAATCTGCTTCACTTTGGTTTACCATTTCTATATCACGTTGAAGGTTGGCAAAATCTGCCGCAAGAATTGAAGGTGCTATTAATTTACTCATTAGTTGTAGTTTGTTTGCGCAAAGATAGAAAAGTCTTTTCATAGTCTCTTCCCTTTGGGAAGGGATTTAGGGATGGACTAAAAAAAATGAACCCAGAGTAATCAGCTCTGGGTTCTTTCATCAATCAAAAAACGAACAGTTATGATAACTGTTTGTAGTCATTATTTAGTTGTAAATATACGAAATACTATCCTAAATATGTTTTTAATATTTTACTACGAGATGTATGCTTTAATCTACGTATTGCTTTTTCTTTAATTTGTCTTACACGCTCACGAGTTAAATCGAAGGTTTCGCCAATTTCTTCTAAGGTCATAGGATGTTGATTTCCTAAACCAAAGTACAGACGAATAACATCTGCTTCACGAGGTGTTAATGTTTCTAAAGCACGCTCAATTTCAGTACGCAAAGATTCGTGTAATAATTCTTTATCTGGATTTGGAGATTCACCACTATTTAATACATCATAAAGGTTAGAATCTTCTCCTTCAACTAAAGGTGCATCCATACTAACATGACGTCCAGAATTTTTCATGGATTCTTTAACGTCATTAATAGTCATATCCAATTCTTTAGCAATTTCTTCGGCACTTGGTGGACGCTCATGAGATTGCTCTAAGAATGCATAAGTTTTGTTTATTTTATTAATAGAACCAATTTTGTTTAACGGCAAACGTACAATACGAGATTGCTCTGCCAATGCTTGTAAGATAGACTGACGAATCCACCAAACAGCATAAGAAATAAATTTAAAACCACGAGTTTCATCAAAACGCTGTGCTGCTTTAATTAACCCTAAATTACCTTCATTAATTAAATCTGGTAATGTTAATCCTTGATTTTGGTATTGCTTTGCTACAGAAACTACGAAACGTAAGTTGGCTTTAGTTAGTTTTTCCAAAGCTATTTGATCGCCAGCTTTAATTCGCTGTGCTAATTCTACTTCTTCGTCTGCTGTAATTAAGTCAACTTTTCCAATTTCTTGTAGGTATTTGTCTAACGATGCAGTTTCTCTATTGGTAACCTGCTTCGTAATTTTAAGTTGTCTCATCTAAAGGTCTCCTTCTTTTTTAATTAGTGGGATTAATACTCTTGTCTTTTAGTTATACGTAAAGAATGGAGTAAATGTTACAAAAAATTAAAGTTTTATTAATTTTTTATTTGGTAAATTAATATCGTTTAGCATTTCATCTGTAAATTTATAATGTCCACGAGTGGTTATCAGTCTGAAATGATGAGATTTAAGTGCACTTAAGGTATTTAAGAAAATCCACTTAGATTTTAATAAATTAGTCTTCGAAGTTTTTAGGCTTATGTCAAAAATGTGTTTTCTGCCTTCTTTTTCGGCTACAATATCTGGTGTTATGGTAACATCACTTCCTTTTTTGTGATAGGATTTTGGAGTTTCATAACCATCAAGATCTGCTTTAATATTTTCGTAACCTAAATTTTGGAGATAGTTTACAGATGTTTCTAAAAAATCTGAGTGTTCTTTTTTGTCGTTAAATGTCATAGCTAACAATTTAATGAAATTTATGTAAAATCCAAATTTTTAACGGGTTTTAACGTTTTTATCAACGTTGAAAAATGTTGTTTTAATTAATAAGAAAACTTATATATTATACCAAAACGAGTACTTAAACTATAAGGTTTAAAATTGTCACTTTGGTTAAAGATGTTTGAATAGTACTTAAATATTGGTTCAGCAAACAACTCAATTTTATCTGATAAATCATAACCAAGACCAACCCCAAAATTTAAACTTGCACTTATTTTTCCAACATTGGTAACATTTCCTATGGTAAAAGAATTACCATTTGATGATTCTGCTATGATTGAATCTTCAATGAGAGAAATAAAACTAACGCCTCCATAGGTTTTAAAGCTGATTTTATTATCTATTAATTTATATGAATATTCTATTGGAACTTCCCAGAGGCTTATTTTTTGTTTTAAATCGATGGCAGATAAAGAACCTAGTTTTGCACTAATTTCTTCTGAACTCCTGGTGATGTTAAGTCTATTAAAACCATAGCTTCGCATTAATTGACCATTACTATTGGTTGAATCGGCATTTTTAGTAATATAACTCAGATTTGCCCTCGAAATACCAAGGCTAATTCTTGATTTTTTAGAAAATTCATAAATAATGGCTGCACCATAACCTATTGAAATAGCTCCTAACTTATCATTTGAAATTAAATCTTCATCAATAGAAGATCCTTTTTCAAGTGTACTAAAATAAGTAGGTTCAATGTAGGTTTTAAGCATAATGTCATTTTTTGTTTCTGTTTTCTTTGCTTTTTTGGGCTTCTTAATTTCAATTGGTATAATTGGATTTTCTTCAGACTTAATATTGATGTCAATAGGTGTTTCTAAAAAAACTACAGAATATCCTTCTAAAAATAATTTGCTGTTTATGTGGTTTGAGTAATCCCTGAGATGGCTATCATTGTTACTTAGATAATTCTTGTTTGGACTTGTAATAAATGAATTATTTATAGAGATGTTGATGTTATTGGAAGTGTTGAGAGTTTTCTTAGTTGAGTTAGTTTTTACAAATTGATTTTCTTGCGTTGTAATCAATAAACTATCGATTTTTGTTGATGTTAAGTTTGCATTTATGGTTGAATTATTTTGAGATTCTAGTAATTCATTTGTTTTTTGATTTACATTATTATCTATACTTTTTTCATTAACAATACTTGGATTAGATTGTTCATTTTCTGGTAAAACATAACTGTTATAAACCAAAATTGAAAGTGTAGAGATTATAATAAGTCCTGCACCTATATACCATAACCAAAATGGGAAAATGCGACGCTTGGATTTTTTAAGTTCGGCTTCAATATTATCCCAAACTTTATCATGAGGAGATTTGCTAAGGTTACTTAGCTGCTCATTTAATATTTTACCGATGTCTTTTTTATTTCCCATGACTTTGTTTGTTTTTCATTTGGGATGCATTAATCTCTAGTATCTTTTCTTTCAAAATCAGTTTTGCTCTATGCAAGTTAGATTTTGATGTTCCAATAGATATTTTTAATAATTCTGAAATTTCTTTATGTGAATAGCCATCCATTTCATAAAGGTTAAAAATCAGTCTATATCTATTAGGCAGCTCTTGAATGATTTTTAATATATCATCTAGTGGAAGCTTATGTTCAAATTCCTCAATTTCTGTATTAGTGTCAGCCAATAAGTCTTCCTTTATTTCAGAATCAACTAAGTTGTCATTTTTATATTTATCAATAGCTCTGTTAATGGTTATGCGTTTCATCCAACCTTCAAATGAGCCTTTCCCTTTGTAACGTTTTATGTTTTGAAAAATGCTTAAAAAAACATCTTGTAAGTTATCCTCAGCCTCTTCTGTATTTTTGCAATATTTAAGGCACAGCATATAGAGTGTGTCCTTGTATCTGATATACAATTCACTTTGTGCACTTAATTGTTGCTTTTTACAAGCTTTTATGAGTTGGTTTAAGTTCAAATATTAGGTCAATGTTTATAAGTCAATCTTCACAGTCAATTGCAGTTAAATGTATAGAAGCATATTGTACTTCATTGGTTTCAGTATTTTCAATTCTTATGATTAAAATTTGAGGATTTATTGTATTTATAAATGGAGTAGTAGGCAATGGATTGATATTATTTTCTGCATCAATTGTTGTTTCATGAAAAGTGATTATTGTATTTTCTGTAACTTCATATTCAATAAAATTTGTAACACATTCAATATACTCTTCAAGGTAAAACTCTGCAATTCCTTCATCTTGATTTAATTCACATTCTTCAAACTCAAATGCAATACAAGGTTCTTCTTCACATTCTTTTTTAATGTAAAAGGTTGTACCACTATATTCCAGTTTCATATTATCACTGTCAATAATAGTTACTTTCCAATCAAAATTCCAACTTTCTGCAACGAAAGTAGTGTCTATTAATGAAATGTTTAAATGTAACTCGTCTCCAATGAAGAGGTTAATCCATGTTCCAGAGTAGATATTGTCGTCATAATAAAACTCAACTGTTCCTAATTCATCTACATCAAAATAGGCATCTTCAAAATTATTGTTTCCATCTTCGTTATAAATAACTTTCCACACACATTCTGGACTTGATAATTGGCCAGAGCAATAATTTATAACTTCATCCTTTAAACAGTTGTCAATAACAGCTTTCAATTCTTCATTGTTAGTAATTTCAACAATTTCACCTTCGCTAGTCAATCCATTTATTGGGTAGCTAAGGCTTATTGAATACCCATCTTCAAGAATACTAAGCAGATTGCTAAATTCTGAATCGTTTTGAATAATTTGACTACCGGTTAATTCTAAATTTTCATCAAAAATATTGAGCGTAAAAGCATAGATAAAATCTAAACAAACCAAGTTGTTTTCGGGATCTTCATCAACTACGCGCTCTATATTGTTGTAAACTTCAGAATTTACCATAATGGCATCATCTGCACTTATTGTAGTTAGATCAACGGACTCATTATTACAAGAGTATGTGAGAATAACAATAGTTAACAAAATGTGTTTAAAATACTTTTTCATAGCAATTTTTTTTGGTTCCTATTTTATAGACTGGAAAAACAAAAATGGTTGCGTGAAGACATAAAAAAACCTCACAATTTAATTTGTGAGGTTTTTATTGGTTAAAAGATTAAGTTTAATCTCTGTTATTATCTCTTGGTTTTCTATCGTCACGACGATTATCGCGTCCACGATTGTCTCTACCTCGATTGTCGCGTCCACCATTGTTATTCTCTCTAGGAGGTCTTTCTTTGTAACCTTCTGGTTTAGGTAAAATGGCTTTTCTAGATACTTTTTCTTTCTTGGTTCTTGGGTCAACACCAAAGTATTTAACATCAAAAATGTCTCCCATGTTCACAACATCGCTTACATTTTCTGTACGTTCCCAAGCCAATTCACTTACGTGTAAAAGGACTTCGTTTCCAGGAGCTTCAGTAAATTCTACTACTGCACCAAAATCCAACATCTTAATAACTTTTACTTCATAAATACTTCCAACTTCTGGTTTAAAAAGCATGGCATCTATGTGAGCTAAAACAGCATCAATACCTTCTTGATCTGTACCTAAAATTTCTACAATTCCTTCTTCAGTTTCAGGGTCTTCATTAATAACAATAGTAGTTTTGGTTACTTTTTGTAATTCTTGAATCACTTTTCCACCAGGACCAATAAGAGCTCCAATAAATTCGTTAGGAATTCTTCTTGTAATCATTTTAGGAGCGTGAGCTTTAACATCTACATTTGGCTGAGCAATCGTTTCAACCAATTTATCAAGAATATGTAAACGACCATCTCGAGCTTGCTTTAATGCTTTAACAAGAATTTCGTAGGATAATCCTTTTACTTTAATATCCATTTGGCAAGCTGTAATACCATCAGCAGTTCCAGTAACTTTAAAGTCCATATCACCTAAATGATCTTCATCTCCTAAAATATCAGAAAGTACTGCATATTTTCCAGAATCTGCATCAGAAATTAATCCCATTGCAATACCAGAAACAGGTTTCTTTAATTGAACACCAGCATCCATTAATGCCATAGTGCCTGAACATACTGTTGCCATAGAAGAAGAACCATTAGATTCTAATACTTCACTTACGACACGAACAGTATATGGACAATCATCTGGAATCATTCCTTTTAAAGCACGTTGTGCTAAGTTTCCATGTCCAACCTCACGTCTCGAAGTGCCACGAATTGGTCTTGCTTCTCCAGTTGAGAAAGGAGGGAAGTTGTAATGTAAATAAAAACGTTCTTCATCTACCAATGAAGGCATATCAATTAAATTTGCATCGCGAGATGTTCCTAACGTAACTGTTGCTAAAGCTTGAGTTTCACCACGAGTAAAGATTGATGAACCATGTGTAGAAGGTAAATAATCTACTTCACACCAAATTGGTCTGATATCAGTTGTTTTACGTCCATCTAAGCGTAAACCTTCGTTTAAAGTTAAATCTCTTACAGCAGCTTTTTCAGCTTTACTGTAATATTTAGACACCAATCCACCAACATCTTCTAATTCTTCTTCAGTGAATGTTGCTTTTATTTCTTCTTTAATTTCAGCGAAAGCAGCACCTCTTTCATGTTTAGATGAGGCGGACTTTGCTATAGCATATACTTTATCGTAAGCCATATCGTGAATTTTCTTAGCTAAATCTTCATCTTCTCTTTCTGGCTCATATTCACGAGTTTCTTTTTTACCAAATGCTTCAGCTAACTTTACTTGAGCAGCACATTGAACTTTAATTGCATCGTGGGCAAATTTTATAGCTTCGACCATTTCTTCCTCAGAGATTTCTTTCATCTCTCCTTCAACCATCATTACTGAATCTTCAGATGCTCCAATAACCATGTCAATATCAGATTCTGCTAATTGACTTAAGGTTGGGTTGATGATAAATTCGCCATTAACACGCCCTACTCTTACTTCAGAAATTGGAGTTTCAAAAGGTATATCAGATAATTGAATTGCTGCTGAGGCTGCTAAGCCAGCCATAGCATCAGGCATAACCTCATCATCATGAGACATTAACTGAATCATTACCTGAGTTTCTGCGTGATAATCTTTTGGGAATAATGGACGTAAACATCTATCCACTAATCGCATCGTTAAAACTTCGCCATCACTTGGTCTTGCTTCTCTTTTAAAGAAACCACCAGGATAACGTCCAGCTGCTGCAAATTTTTCACGATAATCTACAGTAAGTGGTAAGAAATCTACATCACTTTGTTGATAATTAGAAACAACTGTACACAATAGCATACATTTTCCAGATTGCACTACAACGCTACCATGAGCTTGTTTTGCTAATTTTCCGGTTTCGATGGATATTTCTCTTCCATCACCAAGGTCTATGACCTCTCTAAAAACTTTTGGAATCATAAATTTTTTAATTCTAGTACTGACATGCATTGCATGATCAATACAGTGTTATACAATGGTCGTTGTGTTGTTGTAGTTGTTGTGTGCGACCAATGAAAAACTGTAAATAGCTTCTTATCTTACAGATTTTATACTCCTCTGATGGAGTTTTATGTAAACAAAAAAGAGGCTAAAAAGCCTCTTCATGTGATTATTTTCTTAATCCTAGTTCTTTTACTATGGCACGATATCTTAAAATATCTTTCTTTGCTAAGTAATCTAATAAAGCACGACGCTTACCTACTAGTTTTACTAACGAACGCTCAGTATTAAAATCTTTACGATTGTTTTTTAAGTGTTCTGTTAAGTGGTTAATTCTGTAAGTAAACAATGCAATTTGTCCTTCAGACGAGCCTGTGTCTTTTGCATTTTTACCGTGTTTTTTAAAGATTGCTTCTTTTTCTTTTTGATCTAAATACATGCTAATATTATTGTAAATGATTGTTATGTACTGACTCGATTTTCGAATCAAGGTGCAAATATAGCAAAAAATAGTGATTTACAACTTTTTATAGTTAAAGATTAATTTTTCGATAAACGGTTTTAAACCTTTTTAAAACCATATTGTCTTAACAATATATTAACAAAAAAAATAATTTATGAAAAATTTAAAATCAATTAGCATGACATGGTCGATTCTTGTTTTAACAGGATTTATGTTTACTGCTTGTAGCAACAACGATGCAGATGAACAAGAAGAGAGCCAAGATTATTCAGAAGTAGCATTGTCGTCTGAAATAGATAGAGCATCAGACACAATGGATGATATTGCGATTCAAGTGTATGAAAGCCAAGAAGAAGTTGATTCTGGTGGAGCCAATACAAGTGGAGATTTTGATAGATCACCAAATGATTTTCCAGATTGTGTAACCGTGACTGTGGTAATTGAGGCTATGTCCAGAGAAATTACAATAGATTTTGGCGCAGAAGGATGCGTTATAAACGGAAATACATATAAAGGTAAAATGATTTTAAGTTACGCTCGAAATCCAGAAGCGCAACAAATTACAATTACCCAAACATTAGAGGATTTTTATTTTAATAATAAAAATATTATTGGTAGTAAAACTATTGTGAAAGTATTATCTAATAGCAATGGTAATCCGCAGTTTACAAAAACAACTGACATAACTATAATTTGGCCAAATGGTGCTCAAGCTACTAGAAATGGAGTTAAAGTTAGGGAATGGGTTGAAGGCTTTCAAAGTGGTGTTTGGAGTGACAATGTGTTTGAGGTAACAGGAAACTGGACTACAACGTTTGTTAATGGTAACACACATTCTTATGAGGTTTTAATTCCTTTAAGAAGAGAAGTTGTTTGCTATTATTTTGTAAGCGGTTCTGTTGATGTTGAACGTACCAATTTCTCTGGAGTTTTTGATTATGGAGAAGGCAATTGTGATAATCAGGCTACTTTTACTTTTGCAAATGGAACTGTAATAGATATTACTTTGAATTAAATTTTTGCCCTAAAGAAAAAAGCGAGCTTTTGCTCGCTTTTTTTATGCTCTTAAAGGTTGATTTAAAATCAAATCCAGATATAAGTTTATTTTGTTTTTTAAGTCTTTTCTATGCGAAATAAAATCTAAAAAGCCATGTTCTAAGACAAACTCTGCTGTTTGGAATCCTTCTGGTAATTCTTTCCCAGTAGTATCTCTAACAACACGAGGACCTGCAAAACCAATTAAAGCTCCAGGTTCACTTATGTTAACATCTCCTAACATAGCAAAAGAAGCAGTTGTTCCTCCAGTAGTAGGATCAGTACACAAAGAAATGTATGGTACTTTAGCTTCGGCTAATTGTGCCAATTTTGCAGAGGTTTTTGCCAATTGCATTAAAGAATAAGCGGCTTCCATCATACGAGCTCCACCAGATTTTGAAATAATCATAAATGGGATTTTATTTTTCAATGCATAATCTGCAGCTCTTGCAATTTTTTCGCCTACAACACTTCCCATAGAACCTCCAATAAAACTAAAATCCATACAGGCAACAACTAAGTCGTTTCCTTTAGATTTACCAACAGCTGTTCTAATAGCATCTTTTAGTTTGGTTTTTTCTATAGCAGATTTTAAGCGGTCAGGATATTTTTTAGTGTCTTCAAATTTTAATGGGTCTTTAGAAGTAAGGTTTGCATCGAGTTCTTTAAACTTGCCTTCATCAAACAAAATTTCAAAATACTCTTTGCTTCCAATTCTAACATGGTAGCCATCTTCAGGACTCACATAATAGTTTTTTTCAAGTTCTTCAGTATCAATTACTTTTCCAGTTGGCGATTTATACCATAGACCTTTAGGTGTGTCTTTTTTTGCTTCAGTAGGTGTGTTAATACCTTTGCCTTTTCGCTTAAACCATGCCATTGCCATAAAATAATTTTGTTGTTAGTTAGTTTGCAAAACTACAATTTTATAAAGTATTTACGTTATTTAAATCGTGAAAAGCTTGTTTTAAACGCTCTACAAAAGTATTTTCTCCTTTACGCAACCAAACTCTTGGATCGTAATGTTTTTTGTTAGGAACATCGTCTCCTTCTGGATTTCCTATTTGAGATTGCAAGTAAGCTTCTTTTTCTTTCATGTAATCTCTAATTCCGCTCATAAATGCATATTGCATGTCTGTGTCAATATTCATTTTAATAACACCATAACCAATAGCTTCTCTAATTTCTTCAACTGTAGAACCTGAGCCTCCATGAAAAACAAAATCAATATGGTTGTGACCTACGCCATATTTTTTAGAGACGTAATCTTGCGAATTTTTTAAGATTTTCGGTGTTAATTTTACATTGCCTGGTTTGTAAACACCATGAACATTTCCAAAAGCTGCTGCAATAGTAAATTGGTTACTAATTTTGCTCAGTTCTTCGTAAGCATAAGCAACTTCTTCAGGTTGAGTGTAAAGTTTGGAATCATCAACATCTGTATTATCAACTCCATCTTCTTCGCCACCTGTTATACCAAGTTCAATTTCCAAAGTCATTCCCATTTTGCTCATTCTCTTTAAGTATTCTTTGCAGATTTCTATATTTTCTTCGATTGGTTCTTCAGATAAATCAATCATGTGAGAGCTATAAAGTGGTTTGCCTGTTTCTTTAAAATGCTGTTCACTGGCTTCAAGCAATCCATCAATCCAAGGCAGTAATTTTTTTGCACAATGATCTGTGTGCAAAATAACAGGTACTCCATAAGCTTCAGCTAATAAGTGAACGTGTTTGGCTCCAGCAATACAACCAGCTATAGCAGCTTTTTGGCTATCATTGCTTAACCCTTTTCCAGCGTTAAAAACGCCACCACCATTTGAAAATTGAATGATTACAGGAGCATTTAGGTCTCTTGCGGTTTCAAGCACACCATTGATGCTGTTGGAACCAACAACATTAACTGCTGGAAGAGCAAATCCTTTTTCTTTTGCCAATTTAAATATAGCTTGAACTTCTTTTCCTGTTGCAACTCCTGGTTTTATATTGTGGCTCATTTGTGTAGTTTTAGTAAGTTTTTTTAACTCTTCAAAAGTAATGATTTTTTTGATTATTTAGGGTTAATATTAAAAGGAGAAATTAGTGTTTTTAATCGAAATCGATTGAGAAAAGGATAAATAAACTTTTATTTTAAAAAGGATAGTTTATACCAATGTTGTAAACAGCATTTTTAAAATTGAAGTCGTTAAACCATCTGTTTTGTTCTCCATAAGAAGGGTCGTAAGTTTTAAAGCCAATATCGCCTCTAAGAACAAAAAAGCCAAAATCGTAACGTAATCCAAAACCAGAGCCAACAGCAATATCTTTTAACGATTTGAGGTTGTCAAAAGTTGCCTTTGTATCTTCTTCGCTATCGAGTACATTCCAGATATTTCCAATATCAACAAAAAAAGCGCCATTTAAATCTCCAAAGAGATTGTATCTATGCTCTAAGCTAAATGCCAATTTTAAATTAGCTTCGTTAAACTCGTTGTTGCTATCAGAGCTTCCTGGACCAAGATTATAAGCTGTCCATGCTCTGTTATCGTTTGCGCCACCTGCAAAAAAACTTCTTGAGAAAGGTATGCTATTTGAGTTGCCATAAGGAATGGCAATGCCAACAAATGCTCTTGTTGCAAATTCATTATTTCGACCAAGGGACCAATGTTTTACATAATCTAATTCTGTTTTAACGTATTGCGAAAATGCAACACCAAAAATTTCATATCTATTTTCTGAGTTTTTAGTTAGACCAATCAGATTAGATGCATTTGCAAGTAAATTTCCTGCAAGCTCAAGTTTTGCTCTAAAAATTGAAAAACTTTTATCAAATAAACTTTCGCGCTTATCTAAAATATAGCTAAAGTTTGAAGCAAGTATAAGGTTGTCTTCTGTTAATCGTTTTTTTCGTTCGTCTATATTATTAACAGTTTTGTAATCGTTTGGGTTTGAACTCTGAAAAGCATTGTCTTGCAAAACAAGGTTAATAAATTCATCAGATTTTGATTTGATTAAACTTTCATTTCCATTGTTATCTATCGATATAAATTCTGAAGGTGTACTATATGTATTTAAAGCAATGTTTTCAAGACGATTAAAACTATTTTGATAAACATTAAAATAATTTGCTGGATTTAAATTTCTTACATATTGCGCATTAAAAAGGTCTAAGCTGTGGTTTAATGTTGGTTTAGGATTCCATCTGTAATTAAAAATTCCGTTTACTGTCTGTTTGTCTAAACCAATATTGGTCTGACTTGTAAAACCGAGAGTAATTCTTGTACTTGGCGACATGTATTTTGGAATGATTTTGTCGGTTTTAAAAGGAAAAAAGAATCTTGGGATTATTAGTTTTACATCTCCACCAAACTCGTTAATATCAAAAAATGGATCATCATTATTGGAACCATCTTTTGATGCACCTATTGCACCAAGACCAGAAATTTCTAATGTTTCTGCACCTCTAAAAATATTTCGTATTCTTAAGGAAGTACTGAATGAAAGCCCAATAGATTGTATGTTGCTCTGTGATATATTTATGTCAAACCCTAAACCGTATTTTTTTCGTGGAGATAATATAATATTGGCTGTTAATGTTGTGTCGTTTGGGTTTTCTATGTATTCTATATTTGGGTATTTAAATGTGTTTAAATTGTTTAAATATCTATAAGTTCGCGTTCTATCTAAATCACTAAAGTAGGTGTTCTTGTTAATAAAAATAGCGTCAGTAATGGCTTTAGAGCGATAACCCATTTTATCGTAACTAAATAAATTATAGTTTTTATAGACAATAGAATCTGAAAATGTAGTGCCTTGGTTTTGCACATTTTCGTCAGTAATAATATTTACTTCTTTAATTTTGTATAGCTTAAAAGGAACATGAGCAACAGAATCTTCATTTCGTATTATTCTATTTGCAATTTGTAGCTCTACGTTTACTTTTTTATCAGGAAGAATTGTGTCGTTCTCAAAAGTGATATAATCTTGTGAGAAGTAAAAAGCTCCAGAGTTTCTGAAAATATTAGTAAGACGTTCGCGTTCATTGGTGTAATTAATGTCTCTAAACTGGTCGCCATTTTTTAAAATCGATTCAGATTTATTCAATTGATACAACGAATCAATAACTGGAGATGCGATTTTGGTTGAAATGGAATCTAAAATGTATGGTGTTTTCCTTTCAACATTATAAGTTATTGTAGCTCTTTGCTTGCCAACAGAATCAATACTGTAAGTAACTTCACGATTAAACCATCCGTTTTTAAAATAATACTTTTCAAGGTTTATTTTTGTCCTGTTTGTTCTGGTTGTGTCAATTACTACAGGAGCTTCGCCAGTTTTTTTTAACCAATTGTTAAAGCCAATAGAAGACTCTTTAAGTTTATCGACTTGCTTTTTTGAGTATCGCTTTTCTAAGCGTTTTTTTCGTTTTGGGTTTTCATTTAACCAAGCATCGAACAAAGAGTCTCTTTCAGGTCTTGCAAGGTTGTAAATGTGCAATCTTAAAGGAATACCCAATAGTTTATTGTTGGGTTGTTGGTAAACAAGGTTGTTTAAGTCTTCTGATTTTTCCTTTTTGCCATCTACTACTATTGTATTTTGAACCAATAGTTGATCATTTTCGTTAACTCTTTTCAGTACATTACAAGATGTAATAAAACTTAAAGTAAAGACCAAAAATAATATGTTAACTAAAGGTTGTTTCAATTATAGATAAATAATTATTGGTTGCAAATTCTGGCAAATTTAAACTCAAAAATACATTATTTCCTTTTGAAATAAGATTTTTTCATTTTCTTTATATCATTATAAAAATCTTGTGGTTGAATGCTAAGTAAAAGTCAGATAAAATTAATAACGAGCTTGGGACAAAAAAAATTTCGCTTACAGCATCAATTATTTTTTGCTGAAGGTGTTAAAACCATTAACGAGTTATTAAATTCAAGATTTAAACTTTATCAACTATACACAACTACGAGTGATTTTAATGTTTCGGATGTATTTCAAACAAAAATCACACCAAACGAACTAAAAAAAATCAGTGCTTTAAAAACACCTAATACAGCGTTAGCTGTATTTGAAATTCCTCAAGAACAAAACATAGATTTTAACCAACTTGTTGTGGCTTTAGATAATGTTAGAGATCCAGGGAATTTAGGAACTATTATCAGGTTATGCGATTGGTTTGGAGTTAAGGATTTAATTTGTAATACTGAAACTGCAGATTGTTATAACCCAAAAGTTATTCAGGCAACAATGGGTTCTATAACCAGAGTGAATGTAGTTTATAAAGATTTAACAGGAATTCTAAGTGATGGTAAAATAGTGAGTTTTGGAGCCTTTATAGATGGTGAAAATATTTATGAGGAAAACCAACTAAAAAACGGAATTTTAATTTTAGGTAATGAAGCAAATGGTATACAACCTAATGTTGAAGCCTTAATAAAAAAACGAATTTCAATACCTCGTTTTGGTAATTTGCAACAAACGGAAAGCCTTAATGTCGCTAATGCTACAGCTATTTTGTTAAGTGAGTTTAAGAGAAGAAATTTTTAGATGAAGACTTTATTTAAATTTTGTTTGAGTTTAATTGTTTTAATATCGTGTAAAACAGGAGAAATCAAAGCAAACGATATGAATACTAAGGTCACTGAGTTTAGTAGAGATTATGGTGGTAACATTTATCAATGGCTTAAATTATATGAGGATAATACGTTTAGATATAAATCAGGTGATGTTTGTGATGATTCTATTTATCAAGGTGAGTGGGAAAGAATTAATGATACATTAGTTTTAAGTGTTATCGAGCCTAATATTTATAATAATAAATTGGAATATGAATTGAAAGTGATTAATAATGAGGACAACCAATTTATCAAATTAAAAGAAGGAAATACTAGTATGCATCCATTCTCATTATTTATTACTAGTTTAACAATAAATAATTCAAAATCAACAGAATCAATGAACTTGAACCAAGAAGGAGAAGTTATTTTGAATGAGAGAAAAACAATTAAATGCCTAAATATTAATTTCCCACCTCCTTATTCTAATCAAAACATAATTTTAGATAAACCAACAGATAATAGTATAGAAATTATCTTTTATTCTATTCCAGAAACGTATTGTAAACTGCCTGAAAAAACATATTGGTTAATGAAAAAAGAAAAGATCTATAGAATAGAAAATGATTCTATTCAGATTGAACATTTTTTAAAACTAAATGATTCTACTGAAAAGTAAAATTGATAAACAAACCTCTGGTTTTCATGGTGTGAATATTGCCAGTCCAAGGGCTGTTTGCATTATCATTATCTCTAATAATTTCATCGTTAATGGCAAAAACACCTCGAACTGAAGGTGTAAACTTAAACCAAAACAAATACAAATCTATACCAACACCAAGTTCGTAAAACAGCATGCCTCTTTTGGTTCTAAACTGCCCAACAGTGTTATCGTCTGGGTTTTCTTCGTTACTTGACAAATTTAAAGCAGCTGAAAAACCTCCAACAACAAATGGTTTTATGTTATTAAAACGTTGCGATGAGAATTTTAACAATAAAGGAAAATGAATGTAGGTTGAGTTGACCTCTCTTATTAAATCTGAAGGGTTAAAATCCATACCTTGAAAATAGCTTTCGTCATAAGTTAAATTTCTTCTTGAAATGATTAAACCTGGTTCTAAACTTAAATCTAAAAATTCATTAATACGCATACTACCTTTTAGACCTACATTAAAGCCCAAGGTTTTTTCAACTTGAATATCGTCTCTGTCCTGAATGTAATCAAAATTGAAGTCGTAACTATTAAAACCAAGATAGTAACCCCAAGAATACTTCATCTTGTCAATATTGTCTAAATTTCTTATTTTTTCTTTAGTAAATAATTGAGCGTTAGATGCTTGAGATGCAAAAACAAACGATAAAACAAAAAATAGTCTCTTCATATTAAGATTTAGATGCTGTATAAATGGTAGCTACACCAAATGTTTGAGGCAAAGCTTTCGCATTTATAAACCCAATTTTACGCAAAATATTGTTAAGAGTTTCACCATAAGGAAAAACTGAAGCAGATTCACTTAAATAGGAATAAGCCACTTTGTCTCTCGAAAAGAGTTTTCCAATTAAAGGTAAAATGCGTTTTGTATAAAATTTGTAGCCTTGCTTGTAAGGTGTTTTTGTAGGTACAGAAGTCTCAAGAATAACAAATATTCCATGTGGTTTAAGTACACGCAATATTTCTGATAAACCTTGTTCTAAGTTTTCAAAATTCCTTATTCCAAATGCAACAGTAATAGCATCAAAGGAGTTATCTTCAAAAGGCATTTTTTCAGAATCGCCCAAAACCATTTCAATTTTATGACCCAACTCTTTCTGTGCAATTTTTTTCTTCCCAACTTCTAACATTCCAGGGCTAATATCAAAACCAACAATTTTAGTTGCGTTTGTTTTAGCAAGATTTATTGCCAAATCTCCAGTTCCAGTTGCAATGTCTAATATGGTTTCAGGTTGTTGTTCACTAACAATTTTTACAACCTTTTTTCTCCATTTAACATCAATTCCAAAAGAAATAACACGATTAAGTCCATCGTACTCTTTAGAAATGGTATCAAACATTTGTGTAACCTGTTCTTTTTTACTCAGATCACTATTTTTATAAGGTTTTACTTTTTGGGACATTAATAAAATGCTTTACTATTTTAAGTAATTGTGCAAAGAAATGGATTTCAGCAACAATTCCCTAAAATTAAATTATATTTGCACATCTTTTTAATAAATATTAAATGAAAATAATAATTGCTGGAGCTGGTGAAGTAGGATTTCATTTAGCGAAATTATTATCTTATGAATCTCAAGAAATTACACTTATAGATTCAAAAAAAGAAAGTCTAAATTACGCAGATTCCCATTTAGACATTAAAGTCATTAAAGGCGATGCAACTTCTATAGCTGTGTTAAATGACGCAAGAATTAAGGAAACAGAATTGTTTATTGCAGTAACATCGTCCGAAACTACAAATATCACAGCTTGTGTATTGGCAAAGCAGCTTGGTGCAAAGCGTACTATAGCAAGAATTTCAAATACTGAATTTATTGACATGAAGAATGAAGTGGGCTTTAAAAGGTTTGGCATAGACGAGCTCATTTCTCCAGAATCTTTAGCTGCCGCAGAAATAGAATTATTATTAAACCAATCTGTATTTAGTGACACGTATGCCTTTGAAGATGGTGCACTAACTATGTTAGGGCTAAATCTCTCCAGAACTGCAAAAATTGTTGGGAAGTCTGTGAAAGAAGCAGCTTTGCTAATGCCAGAAATACACTTTATACCTATTGCAATTCAGCGTTTTGGGTCTCATTTAACCATAATTCCAAGAGGTGATACAGTGCTTAAAGAAGGTGACCATGTTGTTTTTATTACTTCAAGTGGAGGTGATGATGAGTTGTGCAAGCTTACAGGGAAGGTTAAGTCTGAAATAAAAGACGTAATGATTTTAGGAGGTGGGCGAATAGGTTCTAAAACAGCTCGTGGTCTAACAGATGGAAAATTTAACATTAAGCTCATTGAAAAAGAAAGAAACAGAGCTTTTGATCTTGCAGATGAGCTTCCAAATACTTTAGTAATTAATGGTGATGGACGAAATGTTGAGCTTCTTGAAGAAGAAAACATTCAGGATATGGATGCTTTTATTTCAGTAACAGGAAACTCTGAGACCAACATTATGTCTTGCTTAGTTGCAAAATCTAAAGGCGTAAAAAAAACTGTTGCATTAGTTGAAAACATTGACTATTTTGAGTTATCGCATTCCATTGGTATTGATACCATTATCAATAAAAAGTTACTGGCTGCCAACAATATTTTTAGGTACATTAGAAGAGGAGAAGTAGTGGCAATGACTAAGCTAAACAGTATGGATGCTGAGCTTTTAGAGTTTATTGTTAAACCAACTTCAGATATTTGTAACAAACTTATTAAAGATTTAGATTTTCCGAGATCTGCTATTATTGGTGGTGTAATTAGAAATGGAAAAGGCATTACTGCACTTGGAGACTTTAAGGTAGAATCTGGAGACAGAGTTGTGGTATGTTGTTTGCCACAATCCATCAAAAAAGTGGAGAAGTTTTTCTATTAAAAGAAATTTTAGCACTTGTGAAACTCAATTATAAAATCATTTTTCATTTTTTAGGGCTACTATCATTGTTTAATGGTGGTTTTATGCTTTTGGCTGCACTAATAAGCCTAATTTACAAAGATGGAGCAACAGCACAAATAACTTATGCTGGACTAATAGTTATGGCTGTTGGTGGATTATCAATGTTAGCAACAAGAAAGCCTAACAAGGAAATGGGTAAACGCGAAGGTTATATTGTGGTTACTTTTGGGTGGATTATTATGGCACTCTCTGGGACTTTGCCTTACGTGCTTACTGAAACCATACCAAATTTTACAAATGCTTTTTTTGAGACCATGTCTGGTTATACAACTACTGGTTCAACAATTCTTAACGATATAGAAGTTTTACCAGAAGGTGTTTTATTTTGGAGAAGTTTAACCCATTGGATTGGTGGTATGGGAATTATCGTTTTAGCCATAGCCATCTTGCCTTTACTTGGTATTGGTGGTATGCAGCTTTTTGCAGCTGAAGCTCCAGGACCAAGTGCAGATAAACTTCATCCTCGAATTACTGATACTGCCAAACGTTTATGGCTTATTTATTTTGGCTATACTGCTGCCGAAACTATTTTACTTCAAGTTGCTGGAATGACGTTTTTTGATGCGATAAATCATTCTATGTGTACGTTGTCAACAGGTGGATTTTCAACCAAAAACGCAAGTTTAGCTTATTGGAATGCTCAGCCAATAATCCAGTACATAGTTATTGTTTTTATGTTTTTGGCAGGAACAAATTTTGTGTTGAGTTATTTTGCATTTAAGGGTAAGGTTCAAAAAATAATACAGGATGAAGAATTTAAACTCTACTTCAAATTTATAATTGTATTTACAATAATAGCAGCTTGTATCATTTATTTTAGAGCAGATGTTACCCAATCGTCTATTCCTCATCCTATGGTTTTTGGTGAGGCGGAAAGTGCTTTTAGGCATGCCTTATTTCAAGTATTAGCGATTGTTACTACAACAGGTTTTGTTACAGCAGATTATACACTTTGGACTCCATTTTTAATGGTTTTCTTTTTTGGTTTGATGTTTTTGGGTGGTTCAGCAGGTAGTACTGCTGGAGGTGTTAAAGTAGTGAGGCACTTACTGATGATTAAAAATGGTTTTGTAGAGTTTAAACGTACCTTACATCCAAATGCTGTTTTACCTGTTCGCTATAATAAAAAGGCAATTTCAGGAGATATTGTGTTTAATATCCTTGCCTTTTTTATCTTATACATGCTATCCTTTATTGTAGGTGCATTAGGATTTTCAATTTTAGGGTTGGATTTTGAGTCTTCAGTTGGTGTTGCAGCATCAAGTCTAGGTAACGTTGGACCAGCTTTAGGTGATTTTGGACCAGTTGACAATTTTTATAATATGCCAACTATAGGGAAATGGTGGTGTTCATTTTTGATGCTAATTGGTCGTTTAGAACTCTTTACAGTGCTCATTTTATTGACACCTTTTTTCTGGAGGAATAGATAATTTTTTTAAAATTATTGAATCTTCACACTATCAATATCTATGGATAGTTTTTTCATTTTTTAGTATAGTTTTTATCGCTTCTTATTACAATTTTCTGTAACATTTTTTTTAGTTGTACGTCTTATTGGTATAATATCAATCAAAAAAATCATAATCATGGAAATAGTATTAACACAAGCGAATTTTGGTTCGTTGCCCAAAGAAAAACAGGAACCAAAACCCTTTGTCTTTAAGAATGAAGGCATTTTAACATCAAGTTACAAGCAAGAAATTCAAAATAATTTCTTTTATTCAAAACCAACTTCAATATTTGGCATTAAACAAAGAATAAAGAGTAAACAATACCAATACTCACCAAGTATAGATGCCATCTTAAAGCTTTGCATTTTTACAATTGTAATTGTTGCTTTATTAAGTTAATTACAAATTAGTATAATATAACATTTCATTTTAGTAGTAGTTAGTTAGAAAGAAAAAGCCACAGTAATCATAATTATTGTGGCTTTTTTATTGTTTTAAAAGTGTTTTTTTAACTAACGGCTTTCTTAATTCGTTTTATAGCTTCAATTATTTGTTCTTGAGAAGCAGCATATGAAATTCTAATGCAATTTGGGTTTCCAAAGGCATCGCCTGAAACGGTAGCTACTAAGGCTTCTTCAAGCAAATAAAGTGAAAAATCATTAGCATTATTTATAGTTGTTCCGTTTAGAGTTTTACCGAAATAACTTGAAATATCTGGAAATACATAAAAAGCACCTTCTGGAACATTGGTTTTAAAGCCATCAATATCATTTAATAAGTCAAGCACTAAATCACGACGTACTTTAAACTCATCAATCATATATTGTACTTTGCTTGGTGAAGCTTCCATAGCTGTAATAACTGCTCTTTGAGCAATGCAATTAGCTCCACTTGTAATTTGACCTTGCATTTTATTACATGCTCTAGCAATGAATTCTGGAGCTCCAATAAAACCAATTCGCCAACCAGTCATAGCAAAAGCTTTAGAAACACCATTTACAGTTACAGTTCTATCGTACATATCATCAAACTGTGCCATACTTGCATGGTCACCAACAAAATTGATGTGCTCGTAAATTTCATCTGAAACTACATATATGTTTGGATATTTCTGTAAAACATCAGCCAAAGCACGTAGTTCTTGTTTACTATAAACAGAACCACTTGGATTACATGGTGAGCTGTACCAAATCATTTTAGTTTTTGGAGTAATGGAAGCTTCAAGTTGAGCAGCTGTCATTTTAAAGTCATTTTCAATAGAAGTTTGAACTTCTACTGGAATACCTTCGTTTAACTTTACAATATCACTATAACTTACCCAATAAGGGCATGGAATAATAACTTCATCTCCAGGATTTATCATAGCTGCTGCAACATTGGCAAGCGATTGCTTTGCTCCAGTTGAAACAACTATTTGTGGTAAAGTATAAGTTAAATCATTATCACGTTTAAATTTTGTAATGATAGCTTCTTTTAACTCAACATAACCATCAACAGGAGTGTAGGAGTTGTAGTTATCATTAATTGCTTGTATTGCAGCTTCTTTAATAAAATCTGGTGTGTTAAAATCTGGTTCTCCCAAACTTAAACCAATAATATCTTTGCCTTCTGCTCTTAGTTCTCTTGCTTTGGCTGCCATAGCTAAAGTTGCTGAGGTTGATAGATTGTTTATTCTATCAGAAAGTTGGTTCATTGTAAATTATCAATTAGGCTTGTAAAGCTGGTTTCATTCCCATTTCACGCAAAAATTTAAAATGGGCAATTATTGCTTTACGTGTTGTTTTATATTCGTTGTAAGGTAAGTTAAATTCTTTTGCGGTTTGTTTAACAATCTTTGCGATTTTTCCATAATGAATATGAGAAATATGCGGAAAAATATGATGTTCAACCTGATGGTTGAGTCCACCAGTAAAATAATTCACTAATTTGTTTTTTGCACCAAAATTTACAGTGGTTTTAAGTTGATGAATAGCCCAAGTATTTTTTAAAGTACCATCTGGTTCTGGTAGTACCATTTCAGCTTCGTCCATAACATGTGCTAACTGAAATACAACACTTAAAATAACTCCAGCAGTATAATGCATCACAAAAAATCCTATTAAAATTTTCCACCAAGTGATATCTAAAATAAGCATTGGTAATACAATCCAAATGCAAACATAAATTATTTTTGAAATGACTAATTTACTCCAGTTAGCAACAGGATTTGGAAATTTACCATATGATAATTTACGCTTCATATAGCGACGCATTTGTTGAAAGTCTGTAGTTATTGCCCAATTAATAGTAAGTAAGCCGTAAAGCAAAATAGAATAATAATGTTGAAATCTATGATACCATTTCCAGTCAGCATGTTTTGAGAACCTTAAAATGCGACCTGCTTCTAAATCTTCGTCATGACCATGAACATTAGTGTAAGTATGGTGTAATACATTATGCTGAACTTTCCAGTTATAGACGTTTCCAGCTAGAATATAGATGCTGCTTCCCATTAAGCGATTAACCCATTCTTTGTTTGAATAACTACCATGATTACCATCGTGCATAACATTCATACCAACTCCAGCCATACCAATTCCCATAACAACAGTTAATGAAAGTTGAAACCATCCTGACAAATCTAAAGTAAGAATTAAAAAATATGGAGCTAAAAACAAAGAGAACATAACAATGGTTTTTAACCATAGTTTCCAGTTTCCAGTACGTTTTATGTTATTGTCTTTAAAGTAATCGTTGACACGTTTGTTTAAAGTTCTAAAAAATTTGGCAGAATCTGTTCTTGAAAAGGAAAGTGCTTGTTTAGTCATGTTTTGTTTGTTATCTGTATAATAACGAGCTATTAATCGTTTTACATAATAAGATGCAAATATAATTAATTATAAAAGGTAATTCTTTTTCAATCTCTTTATTATAGACCTAAAATAATTAATTTTGCTTAAAATTAAACAATTTGATGGAATTAATCCTGAAGTATTTTCCTGATCTCACCGAAATTCAAAAAGAGCAATTTAGCAAGTTGAATAATTTGTATTCAGATTGGAACTCTAAAATTAATGTGGTTTCAAGGAAAGATATTGACGAACTTTATTTGCGTCACGTATTGCATTCACTTGGGATTGCAAAAGTTGTTCGGTTTAATGATGGAGCTACAATTATGGATGTTGGAACAGGTGGAGGTTTTCCTGGAATTCCATTAGCTATACTATATCCAGAATGCAAATTTCATTTGGTAGATAGTATTAATAAAAAATTAAAAGTGGTTGACGCTGTTACTAAATCTTTAGGTTTAACCAATGTAAAAACATCTCATAAACGTGCAGAAGACATTGATGAAACTTTTGATTTTATTGTAAGTCGAGCAGTTACTGCAATGCCAAGTTTTGTTGGTTGGGTAAAACATAAAATCAACAAAAAATGCAATCATGAGTTAAAAAACGGCATCTTATATTTAAAAGGAGGCGATTTAACTGAAGAATTGCAGAACTTTCCTAAAGCTACCTTATACAATTTATCAGATTACTTTGAAGAGGATTTTTTCGAAACTAAAAAAGTAGTGCATTTGCCTTTAAAATACAAACCATAAAAAAAGCCTCAAATAGTGAGGCCTTTTTTTTGATTATGGTTAGTTATTAACTACCAATTTAGTTTTGAATACTTTATTTCTGTTGGTAATATTTAAAACATAAAGTCCAGATGATAGCTCTAAAGGTATTCTGGTTTTATTTGTTAAAGAAATCTTGTTTTTATACACTATTTTACCTGTTAAATCCACAATGATTATTTCGGCTTTATCTATGTTTTTGTTTGATAAAATAGTTAGTTCTTTTGAAATAGGATTTTCTGCCAGTTTTATATTATAATTATTTATTTCTCCTATGCTTAAAGTACCTTGTCTAATTTCTTGAAGCACAAATTCAACATTTCCGGTTACACCTTCAGTTAACATTACATGAGGTTCATTGTTTGTAGGAATATAAACATTATCAAAAGGGGAATCATTTTCATTTGGTACTGCATACCAATCAGTTTCACTGCCAATGGCAAGGCTACTTAAAGTTGGTATGAAGTTAAAATATTGAGAATTTAAGTTGTTAACAAACTCGGTAACCAAAGCATTTGTTCCGTCATCAAAAGAATAAAGGTCAAAAAGACCACCTGGAGCACTATCAATGCCATCAGATAAGGCGGTTGATTCTGCTGTGGCAGAAAAAGAAAACAATGGAAAACCAAAAAAAGTTACTGAAATATCTGAAACAGTTATACTTTGAGAAGCAAGAGGAGCAAAATGAATGTCTACAGTGGCATCTGTTCCAGTTGCGATGTTAAAAACATGGTTTATGAGTTCCATACCAGGAGTTCCTGTTTGTTGTCCTGTGCCACTACCATTGGCAACAGCAATGTTTCTTGAATCTTGCGGAAAACCTAAAGCATCCAATTCGGTTTGAAAAGCATCTCTAAAATTTGGAGCTCCTTTTGGTGTATGTGTGGATCCATCTTGGTTAACACCACCACTATTTACATGTCCTAAGTAGTGGTCAATGAGCATTTGCTTTGCTGCTGAGCTGTTAAGCAAGCCATCAACCAATGGTTGCAAATCTGTTACTCCAGGATCGCCATTTAACATGTAATTAAACGTATATTGAATTCCGATTGGTACATTCGCTCCAAGATGAGGAGAATCGAATGAGACATACAAACGTGTTTCGTGATCCATACTTTGGTCTTCCATGTAAGCTAAAGCATAACGCGAAATTAGTCCTCCCATACTTGGGCCAATAATTACATTTTCTTCAGCACCAACTTTTAAACTATTAATAACATTTAAGAGTTCTACTAAAATGAATGCATTTCTCTGTATAAAATCTGCTCCACCTCTAATAATTGAGGTTCCATCTGTTGGACTAAAATATTCTTCTGGGAAGTTTAAAACAATAAGGTCAAAACCTTCAGACCTTACAATATCTCCAAGATTTTGAGTTGGACTTCCATAATCGAGTAAGCTATACATAGATGGTATATCTCTTGAATCATTTGGGTCAAAACCGTCTACAAAAATGATTGGTTTGTCTATTACAGCATCATTACCACTGTAAAAAATTTTGTATTCTGCACTTCCTAATAGTGGTATTGCTTCACCTTCACCTTGATAAGGAATGGTTGCATCAATATTTAAAATGGCACTTTCGGTTTGTGATAATAAAATTGAAGGAAGTAAAAATAAAATCAATAAGTAATTTTTTTTCATAATAATTGTTTAATTAATAGCATTTCAATATACAAAGAAATCTCAATATGAGTTAATAAAAAACCCTTAAACAATTAGGTTAAGGGTTTTTAAATAAGAGAGTTATTTACTTTTATCCTAAAAAAGGGTATCTGTAATTAGTAGGAGTTACAAAGGTTTCTTTTATCATTCTTGGAGACACCCAACGTAATAAGTTTTGAGCAGAACCAGCTTTGTCATTGGTTCCTGAAGCTCTTGCACCACCAAAAGGTTGTTGTCCTACCACAGCTCCTGTTGGTTTGTCGTTAATGTAGAAGTTTCCAGCACTGTTTTGAAGTGCTTTGGTGGCTTCGTCTATAGCATATCTATCAGTTGCTAAAATAGCACCTGTTAATGCATATTCGCTTGTTTCGTCAACCAACTTTAAAGTTTCAGAGTATTTATTTTCATCATACACATAAATGGTTATGACAGGACCAAATAACTCTGTACACATGGTTGTGTATTTTGGGTCTTTGGATACAATTACAGTAGGTTCTATAAAATAACCTTTGCTTTTATCGTAGTTTCCGCCAGCGATAATCTCAACATTTTTATCAGTTTTGGCTTGGTCAATATACTTTGCCAATTTATCAAAAGAACCTTCATGAATCACAGCAGTGATAAAATTGCTCATATCTTCTGGTGAACCCATTTTAAATGATTTGATATCTTCTAATAGATATTTTTTTACATCACTCCACAAGTTGGTTGGTATATATGCTCTTGAAGCTGCACTACATTTTTGACCTTGAAATTCAAAAGCACCTCTAGAAATTGCTGTCGCTACTTGTTTCGCATTGGCAGTTTTATGAGCAACAATAAAATCCTTTCCACCAGTTTCACCAACTATTCTTGGATAAGTTTTATAATTGTGAATGTTGTACCCTATTTGTTTCCAAAGTTCTTTAAAAATAAATGTTGAACCAGTAAAATGCAGACCAGAAAAATCAGGACTTGCCATTACAGTGTTCGTAATCATTACTGGATCACCAAATACAACATTAATAACACCTGCAGGAACTCCAGCTTCTTTAAAAACATCCATAATAACTTTTGCAGAATATACTTGGCTATCACTTGGTTTCCAAACCACAACATTTCCCATTAGAGCCATACAAGATGGAAGATTTCCTGCAATAGCAGTAAAGTTAAAAGGTGTTACAGCATAAGTAAAGCCTTCAAGAGGTCTATACTCGATACGGTTCCAAGCTTCTGTAGTGCTTTCAGGTTGTTCCATATAAATATCAGTCATGAACTGAACGTTGAAACGCAAAAAATCTATCAGCTCACAAGCCGAATCAATTTCAGCCTGATGCACTGTTTTAGATTGTGCAATCATAGTTGCAGCATTTATTTTGGCTCTGTATGGTCCTGCGATTAATTCGGCTGCTTTTAAAAAGATTCCTGCACGTTGCTCCCAAGGTAGTTGCGACCAGGTTTTTCTTGCTTCTAAAGCAGTTGCAATAGCTTCTTCTACATGCTTTTGTTCTGCTATATGGTATTGACCAACAATGTGTTTGTGGTCATGAGGAGGAGACATAGTTCTTGTGTTTCCAGTAGTAACGTCTTTACCATTTATGTACATTGGCACATCAGTTTTACTATTAAACATCTCTTTATATGCTTTTAAAACAGCTTCACGTTCTGGAGATCCTGGAGCATAGCCTTTTACAGGTTCGTTTACTGCAATTGGTACGTTAAAGAAACCTTTTCCCATAATATATTTTGATTTTGTAGTTATTAAAAATGACTGCAAAGTTACGATTTTTTTAACGATATTTTTGTAAGTTGCTCAACGGTTTACAGACTTAAAAACTCATGTGTACAGTAACCCTTATTCCTAAAGGAACAAACGATTTTGTGCTGACTTCAAATAGAGATGAAGCACCAAACCGAACAACATTATCTCCAGAGTTTTACGAAATAAATAAAACCAAACTTTTATTTCCTAAAGATGAGGTTGCAGGTGGTTCTTGGATTGGAATTAGTGAAAAACAACGTGTGTTGTGTGTGTTGAATGGTGGGTTTGAAGCACATGAACGTAAACTAAATTATAGATTAAGTAGAGGTGTAGTTTTGAAAGATTTGTTAGTTGCAGATAATCTTAATAAAGCCATAGAAGATTATAATTTAGATGACATTGAGCCCTTTACTTTGGTTATTGTTGAATGGAATACTAAAATGGAGTTTAAAGAACTAGTTTGGGATGGGGAAAATAAGCATTTTAGTGATTTGCCTTTAGAGCCAAAAATTTGGTCGTCCTCATCTTTGTATAATGCCCAAATGAAACAAGAGCGATTGCAGTGGTTTAATGATTTTAAAAAAGAATATGAATTATCTTCAAATACTATAATGATGTTTCATAAAACTGCTGGAAATGGAAATGAAAATTTTGGTGTAATAATGAACAGATTTTTTGTAAAAACCACAAGTATTACTCAAATTGTAAAATCATATAACGAGGTTAGCATGAGCTTTGAAAACCTTCAAACCAAATCAAAATCTGAGCAATTATTCAAATTTCCAATATCTGTAAATGACTAATTCTGGAATCATTTTAACCTTAGCTTATCCTGAAACCATTGTTATGGTTGCAGATGAATGGTACTCACCTTATATGCATTACTTGGGAATTGGAAAAAAAAATTACGTAAGAGCTGGTCATGCAGCGCTTGTGTTAATTGATAAAACTACAGGAATTTTAGAGTATCACGATTTCGGACGTTATATAACACCAATTCCTAATGGACGTGTAAGAGGAAAAGATACAGATCACGAACTGGATTTTCCCTTAAAAGCTGAAATTAAAGAAGATAAGATTAAAAACCTAAATGAAATTTTTGAGTTCCTAGCTACACATCCAAAACTAACTCATGGAGATGGAAAATTAATAGCTTCTGTTTGCAATGCTATTGATTACAAAAAAGCAAGAAGTCACATCACCAGAATGCAAAATAAGCATTTTATACGTTATGCTGCATTTATCAAGAATGCTTGCAATTGTGCGCGATTTGTAACAGATAGTTTAATTGCATCTGTAACCAACTCAAAAATTAAAAAACGCTTAAAGCAATCAAAATGGTTTACGCCTAGTACTATTGGAAATGTCGTTATTGCTGATACCGAAAATTATGTTTATGAGGTTAGTGAGAAAGGCGACATATCAAAGTATCAATCATCAGTAAAAAAAGATAATAGACGTTATTTTTTAGATCGTTTAAAAAATCACACACCAAATTTTAAAGGAACTTTAGAGTCTTTACAGACAGATACAAAAAGCCAACACGCTCAGTGGTTAGATGGTATTGCAGCTGGAGCTTGGTTTGAATTGTATACTTCAGAGATAGCACACTTATATCGATTTAGGCGTATTTCACCTCACGGAAATATTGATGTTAATGGATTATATGCAATAAGCGACACTTCTTTTGATTATGACAAGGACTACAAATTTATTCAATATTCAAACTGCGCTTTTTTTCATATAGAGCAACAAAACAAAGTGTATAAATTTGAACTAAAAGAAAAGCTTAATTAAGCGCAAACTGAGCACTTAACTTAAATGCTGGAATGGTAACTTTAAATTTACTTGTATTGTTAAGATTTACCATATTGTAATGTCCTTGCATTGCGCCAAAAGGTGAAGTCAGTAAACAACCTGAGGTGTATGTATGCGATTCTCCAGGTTTTAAAACAGGTTTTTTTCCTATAACACCTTCGCCATCAACAAATTCTGTGTTATTTAAAGCATCAAGTATTTCCCAATGACGAGAGTTTAGTTGAACAGTATCTTTACTTTGATTCTCAATAGTAACCATGTAGCCAAAAGCAAAATGTACTTTATAGTTTTTATAAAAAGTGCCTTCAAAATTGGTTTCGACCGAAATTTTTATGCCTTTTGTTACTTGTTGTACCATCTATTTTTTAAAAATGAAAAATAAATTTATAAAAAATATTCAATAGTCATTGAATGAATTTGCAAAAATAGAGAATACAACTAAAATTTAACATAATATATGGTTAATTGGTAATTAAAGTCGATGATGACTCTCCAAGACCAATAATTTTGTCATATAAACCTCCTAAATCTCTGTAATAAACCAAAACTTTGTAATTGTTTTCGGTTTGGTCAAAATTTCCACTTATGGCTCCTTCATCAACATTGTTGTTTTTATCGACCATAACATATTTGTAATTATAAAACCCTTGCTTTAAAAGTAAACGTGTTTCATAAACACCAGAATCTGGGTTGAAAGTCATTTTGGTGTTGTCAGTTATGTCGTAATTATTAAAATTACCATAAACGTGTATGTTTTTGTCTAATACTTCAGGGTGTTGAAGAGAGAAATGTATTACAGTATAATCGGCTTCAATGTCAACATTTTCAGTATCTAAAGCAGTAACTAAAAAATTTCCATTTATATCTGGATTGTAAGTGTATGGTCGTGAAGCTCTTACAATGTCTGTGTATAAATAATTGTGAAATACTTCTTTTAAATCAAAAAACTGAACTCCTATGTTTGCACCTCTAACATTTTTATTTTCAAAAAATAAATACTCATTTCCTGCCCAAAAACTTGACTCTGTGTCATATTTATAAATTAGCTCATTACCAAGAGTGTATTGTGGTTTTAGTCCATTAATAGCTGTTTTAAGGTTGTTATTTTGTATTATACTAACATTAACCGTTTGTTTTGGATTTATGAAATTTAAATTTAACGAACCAATACTAATATCTACCGATTGCTTTTGGTGAATAAACCTTACATCTCTTGAGCGTTTTATTGCAACACCAACTGTAGCCAAATCTTCATAAACCATAAATTTTCGGCTGAACATTAACTCACCATTTTGGTCAAAAATTTTCATCATATAATTGCCAGAAACCAATAATTGTGTTTGATTGTTTGGAATTTGCAATCTGTAATGTGAGTATAACTGATAAGTGTTGAACGAGTTTTCATAATTTACAATGCGTTGGTCGTCAAAACCACGTAAGTATCTTGACTTTACAAGTCGAGAAGGTGTCCAATCGTAATCATAATGTTCTATGACGTAATAAAAATCGGCTTCTTCATTGTTCAAAACATCAAATTCCAATTGTAATCGTTCACCTAAGCGTAAAATAGGAAGTTCACTTTCGTTTGTATTGCTTTTAAAAGTGATGGTTTTAATATAATAAGGAGGTTCAACTTCTTCGGCAACTTGACTTACAGAAGATTTAACCCAAAAAAATGCAATAAATACAATAAAATATTTTGAAGTCATTAAAAGGTATTTGCGGTAAAGATAAACAAATTCTATGCCTAAAAAATCGCACAAAAAATCATTACTAAATTTTGAGTCATTTATTATGAAAACTGCATATTTAATTTGTAAATTTGCACGGATTTTTAGACAACTAAACTCAAAAAATTAAATATGTCAAACGACATTCGAATCAAAAAAGGTCTAGATATTAATCTTAAAGGTGAAGCCGAAAAGACTAAAGAAGCTGCTATAATTAGTAACTTTTATACCATTAGACCTGAAGACTTCCACAGTGTTATTCCAAAACTTGTTGCTAAAGAAGGTTCAAAATTAAAAGCTGGCGAAACGGTTTTTTATGATAAATCCAATGAAGCAATAAAATTTGCCTCTCCAGTTTCTGGTGAGGTAATTGAAATTACTCGTGGTGAAAAAAGAAGGATTTTATCTATTAAAATTCAAGCAGATAAAGAACAAAATTATTTAGATTTTGGTTCTTTAAATGTTGAAAATGTATCAGCAGATGAGATAAAGTCAAAATTATTAACTGCTGGCTGTTGGCCATTTGTAAAACAACGTCCTTATGATGTCATTGCAAATCCTGAGAAATCTCCAAAAGCAATATTTGTTTCAGGTTATGCATCTGCACCATTAAGTGCTGATTTGGATTTTACACTCCAAGGTAAAGAAAAGGAATTGCAAGCTGCAGTAACAGCCTTAGGAAAATTAACAGAAGGAAAAGTTCATATCTCTATTGGAAAGAATGCTAATTCTCCTCTTGCTAATTTAACAGGAACAACACTTCATAAAGTTTCAGGGCCTCATCCTTCAGGAAATGTAGGCACCTTAATCAACAAAGTTGATCCTATTAATAAGGGAGAAATCGTTTGGACAGTAAATGCTCAAGACCTTGTTATTATTGGAGAATTGTTACTAACAGGAAAATTCAATGCAGAACGTGTAGTGGCTTTAGTTGGTTCATCAGTTAAAAGACCAAGATACTTTTCTACAAAATTAGGTTGTGAAGTTGCTACAATGATTTATGATCATGGTGTTGAAAAAGATGCAAAAGTTAGAATAATTTCAGGTAATGTATTATCAGGAAAACATATTAAACCAGATGGTTATCTTGATTATTATAGCAATACTATTACAATTATTCCAGAAGGTGATGATTACGAATTCTTCGGTTGGAACAAACCAGTTTTCAATAAAGTATCAACATCAAGAGCCATGACTTTTTCTTGGTTAAACCCAAAGAAAAAATACGACTTAAACACGAATACTAATGGTGAGCATCGTGCTTTTGTTGTAACAGGTTCTTACGAGGAAGTTTTTCCTTTAGATATTTACCCAATGCAAATTTTAAAGGCTTGTATGTATAAAGACCTTGACGAAATGGAAGCCTTAGGAATGTATGAAGTTGCTCCTGAAGATTTTGCGTTAACAGAATTTATATGTGTTTCTAAACAACCACATCAAAAAATTATAAGAGAAGGTTTAGACTTAATGCTTAAAGAAATTGGATAATTATTCATTGAGGAACGAAATGAAAAATATTACAAAATGGGTTTAAAAAGTAGTTTACATAATTTAAAAGAAAAGTATAAAGGAACCAAAATGGCTCCTGCGTTTAACGCAATCCATACGTTTCTATACTTACCAAATGAGACCACTCATGGAGGTACTCATATAAAAGCAGCTGACGATTTAAAACGTACTATGAATACGGTTATAATGGCCTTGATTCCATGTTTGATTTTCGGTATGTTTAATGCTGGTTATCAGCATCATTTAGCTTTAGGAGATATTTCTAGAGCAAACGGATTTTTAGATCCAATTTTTTGGTCATGGGATAATTTTGTGATAGGACTTTGGAAAGTTTTACCGTTAGTTGTTGTTTCGTATGGTGTTGGTTTAGCAATCGAATTCTTATTCGCAGTTATTAAAAAACATGAAGTAGAAGAAGGTTACCTTGTAACAGGAATGTTAGTGCCTTTAATTGTTCCTGTTGATATTCCTCTTTGGATGCTTGCAGTTGCAGTAGCCTTTGGAGTTGTAATAGGTAAAGAAGTTTTTGGTGGTACAGGAATGAATATTCTTAATCCGGCTTTAACCATCAGAGCCTTTTTATTCTTTGCTTATCCAACTTGGATGACTGGAGATAAAGTTTGGATTCATGGTGCAGTAGAAAGAGCTGGAACACCTGATGCTATTTCAGGAGAAACTATTCTAGGTAGTTTGGCACAAAACAATGGTGTTTTAGGATACGATGTTATGGATATGTTCTACGGAATTATTCCTGGTTCAGTTGGTGAAACTTCTACATTGCTAATCTTGTTAGGTGGTTTATTCTTAATCTTTACTAAGATTGGAAGTTGGAGAATCATGTTATCTATGGCATTAGGAGGATTAGCTATGGGATTAATTTTTAATGGAGTTGTAGATTCAGGTTGGATAGGAGAAAGCAGTAAATTTTATAGCTTAATGAGTACCACTTGGTGGCATCACTTATTAATAGGTGGTTTTGCATTTGGTACAGTATTCATGGCAACAGACCCTGTTACTGCTTCACAAACCAATAAAGGAAAATGGATTTATGGGTTTTTAGCTGGTTTTATTTCAATTATGATACGTGTGTTCAATCCAGCTTATCCAGAAGGTGTTATGCTTGCTATTTTATTAATGAACGTATTTGCACCAACAATAGATCATTATGTGGTTCAAGGCAATGTTAAACGTAGACTTAAACGTCTTAAAACAAAAACGGCTTAACGATGGAAAATAAAACAGATAAAAATTTATATACAATACTATTTGCCATAGGAATGGTAATAGTTGTTGGAGCTTTACTTGCATTTGTTGCATCTTCTTTAAGACCGAAAATAAGCGAAAACAAACGTATTGAGAAACAACAAAATATTCTTTACGCAATGGGAGTTCATGAAAATGACGAATCCAGTGTTGCCTTTGTTGAAGATGCTAAAGTAGGAGAAGAATTTACAAAATATATTACTCGTCAATTGGTAATTACCAATGGTACTGATGTACAGGAAGATGATCAAGCATACTTAATCGATGTTAAAAAAGAACAATCTGCAGCAAATGATGGTAAAGAAAGACGTTTGCCTTTATTTGTTGGTGAAAAAGATGGAAAAACTTTTTACATAGCACCAATTAGAGGGAAAGGACTTTGGGATGCGGTTTGGGCTTATGTAGCAATGGACGAGAATATGGTAGTTCAAGGTGCTTATTTTGATCATCAAGGAGAAACTGCAGGACTTGGCGCAAACATTAAAGAGCGCTTCTTTATGGATGACTTTATTGGAGAACATTTAATGGATGAATCTGGAAGTTTTGTAGGAATTAATATTTCTAAAAGCAACGCAGATCCATTAAACAATGATAAAACAGATAATGAGGTTGATGCCATTGCAGGAGCAACCATTACAGGTGATGGTGTTGCAGCAATGCTTAGAAACGATTTGAGATTGTATGTGCCTTATTTTAAAACTTTAAAAAACTAGGTTAAGTTAAAAGTGTACTAAGTGCCTTAAATATTTAAAGTTAAAATGACCAATAAAGAATTTGCTGAAAAATTAGAGAAGCGAACTATTAAATTCGCTATTGAAATTATAAATTTGTCGGCAAGTTTACCTAACACAACTGAAGCTTTTGTTTTGAGAAATCAACTCACTAAATCAGGAACAAGTATTGGAGCAAATTATAGGGAAGCCAATAGAAGTAGAAGTAAGAAAGATTTTAAAAATAAAATTAGAATCAGTTTGAGTGAAGCGAGCGAAACAGATTATTGGTTAGAAATAATTGAAGAAATTAAATTTATAAATAAAGAAAAATTAAAAGAACTAAGGAAAGAAGCAAAAGAGCTTTTGGCAATTTTCACATCAATAGCTAATAAACTTTAAGTACTTATAACTTTAGACACTCAAAAAAATATGGGACTTTTATCAAAAAAAGACAGCAAATTAATATTAGATCCATTGGCAGACAATAACCCAATTACTATTCAAGTATTAGGTATTTGTTCAGCTTTGGCTATTACTGCGCAGTTAAAAGCATCAATAGTAATGGCAGTTTCTGTAATATTTGTATTAGGAGTTGGTAACGTAGTTATCTCTCTTATCAGAAATATTATTCCTTCAAAAATTAGAATTATTGTACAGCTTACTGTTGTAGCTGCTTTAGTAATTATAGTTGATCAAGTTTTAAAAGCATTTTCTTATCAATTAAGTAAAGAACTTGGAGCATTTATTGGTTTAATTATTACTAACTGTATCATTATGGGACGTTTTGAAGCTTTTGCTTTAGGAAATGGTCCTTGGAGATCTTTTCTCGATGGAATTGGTAATGCATTAGGATATGGAATAATCCTAATCATTGTTGGATTCTTTAGAGAATTATTAGGATCAGGTACCTTATTAGGTTTTAAAGTATTAGGAGATCCAATTGCAAAAACCGGATTGTATAGTATTGGATACGAAAACAACGGATTTATGTTATTGGCACCAATGGCATTAATTGTTGTAGGAATAATCATTTGGGTACAACGTACTAAAAACCCAGCATTAGTAGAAGATCACTAGAATAAAATATTATGGAACATATAGAATTATTTTTCAAATCGATATTTATAGATAACATGGTATTTGCCACGTTCCTTGGAATGTGTTCATACCTTGCAGTATCCAAAAAAGTTTCAACAGCAGTTGGACTTGGAGCAGCTGTAATCTTTGTTTTGGCTGTAACAGTACCAGTAAACTGGTTGTTAGATCAATATATTTTACAAGAAGGTGCACTGTCTTGGTTAGGAGAGGAGTATGCAAGTTACGACTTGAGCTTCCTTTCGTTTATCATGTTCATTGCAACTATTGCAACCATGGTACAATTAGTAGAAATTGTTGTAGAGAAATTTTCACCATCATTATATAATTCACTTGGAATTTTCTTACCATTAATTGCTGTAAACTGTGCAATTTTAGGAGGTTCGTTATTCATGCAATCTCGTGAAATACCAACTTTAGGATTAGCAACAACTTACGGAATTGGTTCAGGAATAGGTTGGTTTTTGGCCATTTTAGCCATTGCAGCTATTCGTGAAAAAATCAGATACTCAAACGTGCCAGCTCCTTTAAGAGGCTTAGGAATTACATTTATCATTACAGGTTTAATGGCGATTGGATTTATGAGTTTTGGTGGAATGCTTACTGGAGGAGACGAAGAAGTAAAAGAGGAAAAAACAGTATTGGTTGAAAATACCCTTGAAAATGATGTCACGTTGAGCGCAGTCGAAACGTCTGACGAAGAACAAATAGAAGAATTAGCTAATAACACTTTAAAAGAAGAAGAATAACATGATATTAGCCGCAAGTACATTAGGAACAATATTAGCAACAGTTGCTGCATTTTTGCTTGTAACCTTATTATTGGTAGCGCTGTTGTTATTTGTAAAACAAAAATTATCACCTTCAGGCCCAGTTAAGATTAAGATAAATGGTGAAAAAGAAATAGAAGTTGCCTCTGGAGGAAGCTTATTATCTACCTTAGGTAATTCTAAAATCTTTTTACCATCGGCATGTGGTGGTGGTGGAACTTGTATTCAGTGCGAATGCCATGTTTTATCAGGAGGAGGAGAAGCGTTACCAACTGAAACACCTCACTTTACTCGTAAAGAATTACAACATGGTGCTCGTTTAGCTTGTCAGGTAAAAGTAAAGCAAGACATGGAAATTACAATTCCAGAGGAAGTTTTTGGTATTAAGAAATGGGAAGCAGAAGTTGTACGTAACTATAACGTAGCATCATTTATTAAAGAATTTGTTGTTCGTATACCTGAAGATATGAATTATAAAGCTGGTGGATATATTCAAATTGAGATTCCACCATGCGAAATTAAATATTCAGATATTGATATCACAGCACATCCTGAAGAGCATGAAACTCCAGATAAGTTTCAAGCTGAATGGGATAAATTTGGTCTTTGGCCATTGGTAATGAAAAATACTGAAACGGTTGAAAGAGCTTACTCTATGGCTTCTTATCCAGCTGAAGGTAGAGATATTATGCTTAATGTTCGTATTGCAACTCCACCTTGGGATCGTAATAAAAATGGATGGATGGATGTAAATCCAGGTGTGGCATCTTCTTATATTTTTGCTCAAAAGCCTGGTGATAAAGTAACCATTTCAGGGCCTTATGGTGAGTTCTTTATCAATGAGTCTGAAAGTGAAATGCTATATGTTGGTGGTGGTGCTGGTATGGCTCCAATGCGTTCTCATTTATACCATTTATTCAAAACCTTAAAAACAGGTAGAAAAGTAACCTATTGGTATGGTGGACGTTCTAAGCGTGAGTTATTCTATTTAGATCACTTTAAACAGTTAGAGGACAATTTCCCTAACTTTAAATTCTATTTAGCATTATCTGAGCCTTTACCAGAAGATAACTGGAAAGTTAAAAAAGATATTAATGATGAAGAAGGTGATGGATTTGTAGGTTTCATTCACAATTGTGTTATTGATAATTATTTGAATCATCATGAATCTCCAGAAGATATAGAATTGTATTTCTGTGGACCACCATTAATGAACAAAGCCGTTCAGAAAATGGGAGAAGATTTTGGAATTCCAGATGAACACATCAGATTTGATGACTTTGGAGGATAATCTTTGTTAGTTATATCAAAAAACCCAACACATTGTGTTGGGCTTTTTGTTTTAAGAATTCTTATTCTTAAGATAATTTGATAAAATGGAATCCACTTTTTGCTCCTGTTTTAGTGTTTTATAAAATTGACTGTTTACTGCACTCTCAATAACTAAAGTTAAATTGAGTTTGTTTCTAAATTCGAATGACTTAATTTTATCTAATGAATGTATTTCTAAAGTACTATAGTCAACATCATTAATCAGAAAATTAAAAACATTATCAAATCTTGAGTCCATTGCTTTTTCAGAAATATAAGTGAGGTTTTTTTGATAAGATTGAAGTTCTATCAGCTCTTTAATTAATGCTGAATTTTCATTAACATTTGAGTTCAAATATCTTATCAGGGCATTTTCAGTAAACGAATAAGATTCAGATTGAAGTTGAAATGATAAGTGGAATTTGGTTCTTTCTATATTATTGATACTATCAGTATTTCTTAAAAAATTAATAAAAAAACGAGTTTTCGAACTTAGTGAATCCCTGTTTGGTTTGCCTTCTAAAAGATCTGAAAGATTTGATAAGTTTTCTTCTTTTAGTTGTTTTAGCATTAATGTTGTATTGGATTCATTTTTTCTATATTCATTCCAATTATTAATCTGCAACGCAATCAAAATTCCAATCACTACTAGCACAATTTCTCCTATGGCGTATTTTAGGTAGTTGGTGGTTTTGCCCTCTTTGAGGAGTGATTTACGTATGTTGCGAAATAGTTTGATCATTGAGTAATTAAAATTACGAGTGGTTTTCAATAAGTTGTTGTATTTCTTTTTTTGTCATTTCCAATAGGTTCACATAATAAACAGATTGTAATATGTAATAGTTTAAATCATTGGCTAATTCATTTAAATTAAGATTTGGTATGGACGTTAACTTACCAGTACGTTTAAGACCAGCATATTTTCTTACCATATAATCATATCTGTTATCCAACATATTACTGTTGTCTTTTATTTTAGTATAGGTTGATTTATATAGAATGATGGCATTTTGGAAAAACTTAGCATCTGAAAACTGTGACAATTGATTGTCAGCTATACTAGATTGAAAAACACCATCGGCTGGAAAAAAAGTATCATTTAAATTAATTACAACCATTACCAAGGAATCGAGTATTTCACTATTGTCAACATAATCTTTTTCAAAACCGGAAGGAAGGCTTTGATACGCTTGTTGTTTCTTTTTATGAAATGCAATTACATTATCTATGGATTGTAAATTCTTTTTTAGTTCTTTTATTATACCAATTTTAATGGTCTTTTCCAGCCTAATTTCTTTTTGATTTTCATTCCAATTATTAATTTGAAGTGCAATAAGAATACCAATAACCACGAGAATTATTTCACCAATGGCATATTTGAGATACTTACTTGTTTTTCCAGTTTCCATGAGTTTACGTCTAATGTTTCTGAAAAGCTTAATCATAATTAATCAAACTTCTTTATCAAGTGGTAGGCAAATTCAATAATCTCATTGTAATTGTCTTTACTTATTTTTTCGTCAATACCATGAAATCGTGTCATACTATCAGGACCAATACGAATAGGATAAAAACGATACACATCATCTGAAATATCATAAAAATATCTAGCATCAGTACCACCACCAACTAAGCCAGGAACAACAATACTGGTTGGAAACATATCACGTATGGTTTGTTCTAAAGTTTTAAAAGCATCAGAATCAATACTAGAAACAGGTGAAGGGTTGGTTAAAAAGCCAACAGGCTCTACTTTTATTTTATCTGAAATGGTAGCTTCAATATGCTGTTTTGTAGATTCTATGGTTTCTCCTGGAAGAATCCTAAAATTAATAGTTGCTTCTGCAACTGTTGGAATCACGTTATTTTTCACACCTCCATCAATAATGGTTGGAGCAGTTGTGGTATGCGCATTTAAAGCTTCAAGTATAGGTTTTTTAAAAAGCCAAGGATTAGCAAAGGCTAACTTTTGAAAAAATGGAAGTTCAGCTCCCATATATTCTAATTGATAATCAACTGGATTAACCAATTTGTAAGGTAATTGGTTGTTTTCTAAGTCTACAATAGCTTGTGCGAGCATACCAATGGTGTTTTCGCGAGGTGGCTGTGAACTATGTCCTCCAGTTGTTTCAACAATGAGCCTAAAAGAAGCAAAGCCTTTTTCGGCTAGGTTAACCATTGCAACTGGTTTATCAACTCCAGGAACTAAATCTTCGGCAATAAATCCACCTTCATCAAGCGTCATAGCTGCATTCACTCCTTTTGCTTTTAAATGAGCTGCTATTGCAGCAGCACCATTGCCACCACCAACTTCTTCGTCATGACCAGAAGCTAAATAAATAGTTCGTGTTGGCACAAAACCTTCTTCAAGTAATTTTTCTACTGCTTCTAATAACCCAATTAAAGTACCTTTATCATCCATTGTACCACGACCAATAATATGAGTGTCTGTAATTTTGCCCTCAAATGGTCCAGCTTCCCAATCACCTAAAGTTGGTTCGTCAACAGGAACAACGTCTTGGTGAGACATTAAAATAATCGGTTTTTTTGAAGCATCAGATCCTTTCCATGTATAAAGTAAACTGTAAGTGTTTATTTTTTCAAGCGATAAATTGGCATGAGTTAAAGGAAAAGTCTCTTCAAGAAATCTGTGAAAACCAAAAAATGCTGTTGAATCTGGAATGGCATCTTCACTGAATGAAATGGTTGGATATTGTATAGCTTTTGAAAGGTTTTGAAAGGCATCACTTGGAAGGCTAACACTTTCTAAAGTTTGAGGTTCAACTTGTTTTGAACCTAATCTTAAAGTGTTGAATATTAAGATTGCTAAAACGATAAGGAATAGTACTCCAATTAATTTTAATGTTTTTTTCATGTATATTATTTAACTTATTTTATCTAATTGTAAGTAGTTTTTAGTAAACGTGTAGCTTTGGTTGTTTATAGCATTTAAAGTTAAACAATTTTATCTATCATTTTATAAATCCTATTTTTGCGTTATGAGTATAGCACTTACAACACAAGAATTACATAATCTTGCCATGAATCATGTTGGCAAAGACTTAGAAAACAGAGGCTTTGAGTTTATTGCTGTAAACAGCAAACTAAAAAAACATCCTCAGTTTGTATGCATTGATAAAAACAGTCAATACTTTTTTGTGATCGTTAGAGCTGTGATATTGCCTGAAAACCCTAACAACTATGATGTAGTCTGGATGGAATCCTTTAAAAAACATGCTAGAGAGAAAGATGCTAAAGTGTTGTATGCAGGCGTTGGGCTTGGTAATCCTAAAGGAGAGGATTTGCCAATTTACTTAAATGAAGAATATCTTATTGAGTACAATGGTATTCAAGTGGTTGAAACTAATTTAAATTAAAATGAAGCAAATTTTTATAATATATCTTGCTTTATGCTTGGTTTCATGTAAGAAAGAACGTATTAATACCAAACTCTCAGGTCAGGTTTTTGGTACTTCATATAGTGTGATTTATGATAGTGATATTAACTTCGAAAAGCAGTTTGATAGTTTATTTTTTGTGATAAACAAATCCATGTCAACTTACATTGAAAACTCAGATATTTCTAAAATAAACAGAAATGAAGCTGTTGAGATTGATGAGCATTTTACTAAAGTTTTCAATACTTCAAAAACAATTTATGATGTTACTTCTGGTGCTTTCGATCCAACCATAGGAGCTATTGTAAATGCTTGGGATTTTGGTCCTGAAGGAAAGATAGTATCACTTGATAGCTTAAAAATTGATAGTTTGATGCTTTCAGTTGGGTTAGATAAAGTAAAGCTGAGAAGAAATGCCATACAGAAAGAAAATCTTTATACATTTTTAGATTTTAATGCCATAGCCAAAGGTTATGCTGTAGATGTTATTGCTGAGTTTTTAGAAACGCAGGATATTAATGATTATTTAGTTGAAATTGGAGGAGAAATACGATGCAAAGGCATTAACCAAGAGAAAATGACGAATTGGAACGTAGGTATAGATAAACCAAACTTTGATGGCTCACAGTCTGTTATTAAAGCAATATATCTTGAAGATGAAGCGATGGCAACATCTGGAACTTACAGAAAGTTCAAACTTGATGCTCAAGGCAATCGTTATGCACATATTATAGATACTAAAACAGGTTATCCAAGTAAAACAAATATACTCAGCGTTTCTGTGATAGCCAATGATTGTATGACTGCAGATGCTTATGCTACAGCATTTCAAGCCATGGGAATTGATAAGGTAAGTGAGCTTTTAAAAACACATCCAGAATTGAAAGTGTTTTTCATTTTTGAAAATGAAAAGAAGCAATTGGAAACCCTTGCTTTGAATAGTTTTCCTGAGGACTAAATAATAAATTATTTGATTGTCATTTCGACTGAAAGGAGAAATCGCATAATCTATTTTTTATTTAAATAATGATATATAACTATTTCGTTTATATAGTTACTAATAAATATAGAACTACACTTTATATTGGTGTTACGAATAATATTCAGAAAAGAATTTCAGAACATTATTTTGACAACCAAAATCAAAAGAAATCTTTTGCTGGTAAATATGCATGTTATTATCTGGTTTATTATGAGGGTTTTCAATATCCTAAAGATGCTATTAATAGAGAAAAGGAACTGAAAAAATGGAGAAGAGAAAAGAAAAATAAACTAATTTCTGAGTTCAATCCAAAATGGGAAACTTTAAATAATCAAATTATTTGAAGAATTTTATGATGTGATTTCTCGCCTTGCTCGAAATGACTATTCTTTATAAACCACAGGAATTATTTCACCTTTAGCTAAGCAATACTTGATAATATCATCCTCTGAAAGCCTAGCTGTATAGTCAACTTCTTCAACTTTAAAACCAACTGAACGGAGTTTATCAAAATAGTCTCTGCCATAAATTCGAACATGGTCGTATTGTCCAAATATTTTGGCTCGTTCTTTTTTATCTGTGATGCTATCATCTTCAAAAGTGGTTGCTCTATCTAAATCTTGCGGAATTTGAAAAATACCAAAACCACCAACTTTTAAAATACGATATAATTCCTGCATCGCTTTGGTATCATCAGGAATATGTTCTAAAACATGGTTACAAAAAATCACATCAAATTCATTGTCTTTAAATGGAAGGTCACATATATCTGCTTTTACATCAGCTAATGGTGAGTTTAAATCAGTTGTCACATAATCCAGATTTTTCATTTTTCTAAATCGTTTGTAGAATGCTTGTTCTGGTGCAAAATGAAGTACTTTTTTTTTAGCCAAAAAGAAATCAGTTTCATTTTTAAGATACAACCACAATAACCTATGACGTTCTAAACTCAATGTAGAAGGAGAGAGTACATTATGACGTTGTTTACCATAACCATAAGGTAAAAAGCTTTTAAAACTCTTACCATCAATTGGATCAGTATATGTGTTTCCTTTTAAGAAGAAAGCAAGAATTGGCCTAACCACATAACTTAAGCGAATAAGTATTGGTCTTGGAATTAAGTTTAAGAAGAGTTTGAATAGTTTTTTCAACTTCATTTGTCATTCCGCGCTTGATGCGGAATCTATAATAAATTATATAAAAATTAAAAGATCCTGAATCAAGTTCAGGATGACAGAATATTATAAAATTAATGCCTTTTGTCTAAATTCATCTTCCTCATTACTTTCAATACCTAAGGCCTCATAAATGTAAGCAAAGGTTGATAGTAATTCAGGTTTCCCATCTACAATAGCAACATCATGTTCAAAGTGAGCACTCGGTTTTCCGTCTAAAGTGGTAATCGTCCAACCATCGCGATGTTGTTTAATGCGATGTGTTCCCATATTTATCATTGGCTCAATAGCTACAACCATACCTTCAATAAACTTTTTGCCTCTACCACGTTTTCCATAATTTGGCATTTCTGGATCTTCATGCATTTTACGTCCTAATCCATGTCCAACTAATTCTCTAACCACACCATAGCCATGAGATTCACAATATTGCTGTATAGCATAACCAACATCTCCAACGCGATTACCTAATTTAAATTCTTTGATACCAACATAAAGAGATTCTTTAGTTATTTGAAGTAACCTTTCAGTTTCAGGAGCTATTTCACCAACAGCAAATGTATAGGCATGATCACCATAAAAGCCATTTTTTATAGCACCACAATCTATAGAAATAATATCACCTTCTTTTAAGGGTACATTGGTTGGAAAGCCATGTACCACTTGTTCGTTTGGGCTCATGCAAAGTGTGTTTGGAAAATCATACAATCCTAAAAATCCTGGAATAGCACCTTGTGAGCGAATATAATCCTCAGCTAATTTGTCCAATTGCAACGTAGTAACACCTGGTTTTACTTCTTTGGCCAGCATTCCTAAAGTTCTGGAAACTACCAAAGCACTTTCACGCATTAATTCTATTTCTTCTTTTGTTTTTACTATAATCATGCTCAAAAAATAATGGCAAAGATACTCAAAAATAAAATGTAATGTTTTTATGTTTTTATGACTTTAAACAGGTTTTAAACCTGTTTTAATCAATAATTTTGTAGTATAAATAAATACGTTATGTACAAAGCAATAAGCGCAGAAGATGCTGTTAAAATCATCAAATCCAACGATAAAGTTTACCTTCAAGCAGCAGCAGCAGTGCCGCAAGTTTTAATAAATGCAATGACTGCTAGACATGAAGAATTAAGAAATGTTCAAATTTGTCAATTGCACACTGAAGGTGCAGCTCCTTATGCAAGCCTAGAACTTAAAGATAGTTTTCACGTTAACTCCTTTTTTATAGGCAAAAATGTTAGACATACTTTAAAAGCTGGTAATGGGTCTTATACACCTGTTTTTTTAAGTGAATTACCTTTATTATTTAAAAGAAATATCATCGATTTGCAAGTTGCTTTAATTCATGTATCTGTTCCAGACAAACATGGTTATTGTTCTTTAGGTGTTTCAGTTGAAGCAACATTGGCAGCCATTGATAATGCAAATTATGTAATTGCACAAGTAAATAAGCAAATGCCAAGAACACATGGTGCAGGAATTATTCATATCTCTGAAATTGACGCTTTTGTTGAGTGTGATGAACCTTTACCAATACATCCAGCATCTGAGCCTACTGAGATTGAAAACAAAATTGGTAATCATGTTGCTGGATTAATTGAAGATAGAAGCACATTACAAATGGGAATTGGTAATATTCCAAATGCTGTGTTATCAAGATTGACTAATCACAAAGATTTAGGGTTACATACTGAAATGTTTTCTGATGGTGTGATTGATTTAATTTTAAATGATGTCATTAATGGAAACTATAAAGGGATTAATAGAGGTCGAGCTTTAGCTACTTTTTTAATGGGATCAAAGCGTTTGTATGATTATGTAGATGATAATCCTTTTATAGAAATGAGAGCTTCAGATTATGTAAATGATGTTTCTGTGATTAAGCAAAATCCGAGAATGGTAGCCATAAATTCTGCCATCGAAGTTGATGTAACTGGTCAAGTATGTGCAGATTCAATTGGTGCTATAATGTATTCTGGAGTAGGAGGGCAAATGGATTTTATTAGGGCTGCTTCTTTAAGTGAAGGCGGAAAAGCCATTATTGCCTTACCTTCCATAACAAGTAAAGGAATTAGTAGAATTGTACCATCATTAAAACCTGGAGCTGGAGTGGTTACAACACGTTCGCATGTTCATTATGTAGTGACAGAATATGGTATTGCAAATTTATATGGTAAAACAATTAAACAACGCGTTAAAGCCTTAACAGAAATTGCTCATCCAGATTTTAGAGAATCCATTGAGCGCGATTATTATAATTTAATACGAAATTAGATTAACGAAAAAGTCCCAGAAACCCTTTTTTCTTTTGATTTGGCTTTAAGTGAGGTTTGGCATTGGTAAGTTTTTGGTAAATTTCTCCCCAACCTAAAACACCACCAAGATTTCTATCATCTATAAAAAGATCAGCCAAGATTTTACGGCTTTTGGTATAATCAAACTGTTCTTCAGGAAAACTTTTGTTTATAGCATAAAACTCTATGCCATTGTCTTTGCAAAACTCGACAGCTTCATCCAATCGCACTCCACTTCTGTAAGTCCATAAAATAAGTCTGTGACCATCTTCTTGAAGTTTGTTAAGGGTTTCAAAGGCAAAAATACGTGGCTTACCAATTTTTGGATACGCATCTTCTACAATGGTTCCATCAAAATCTATAGCTATTGTAAGTCTGTTGTATATATCCATAATAATGCCGAAAGTTACATTAAATTAATGAATTTTGAGACATGGCTGCTGGTTTTTCAATACCCATTAATTTTAAAATAGTTGGAGCAATATCACCTAATACACCATCTTTTATCTGTTTTAAATCCTTGTCAATGAGTATAATTGGTACAGGATTGGTAGTATGTGCAGTATGTGGTGTACCATCAGGATTAATCATAGTTTCACAGTTACCATGATCTGCAATAAGTAGTGTCGTGTAGTTGTTTTTTAGTGCGCTTGTTACCACTTCTTCAACGCATTTATCTACAGCTTCGCAAGCTTTTATAGCTGCTTTCATAACTCCTGTATGACCAACCATATCTCCATTAGCAAAGTTTAGACACACAAAATCTGCTTCACCTTTTTCAAGTTCAGGAATGAGAGCATCTTTTAATTCAAAAGCGCTCATTTCAGGTTTTAAATCGTAAGTTGCTACTTTAGGAGAATTTCTAAGGATGCGAGTTTCGCAAATAAAAGGTTCTTCACGTCCACCTGAAAAGAAAAAAGTAACATGAGGATATTTTTCGGTTTCTGCAATTCGAATTTGTTTTTTACAATGCTTTTCAAGTACTTCACCTAATGTGTCTTTTAAGTTATCCTTACTAAATACTACGTTGATGTTTTTAAAAGTTTCGTCGTAGTTGGTAAGCGTAACATAATGCAAATTTAACTTGTGCATGTTATATTCGTGATAATCCTCTTGGGTTAAAGCTTGTGTAAGTTGTCTTCCTCTATCTGTTCTGAAATTAAAAAACACAACGACATCGTCTTCTTGAATAGTTGCCATTGGTTTTCCATATTTATCAGTATTAATTATAGGTTTCAAAAATTCGTCTGTAATATCACTATCGTAACTTTTTTCAATAGACTTAGTTATATTATTAGATAATTCTCCAACGCCATTTACTAAGGCATCATAAGCAATTTTAACACGTTCCCAGCGCTTGTCACGATCCATAGCATAGTAACGTCCTATAACAGTAGCTAACTCTCCAGTGGATTTTTTTAAATAATCTTCCACTTCTGTAATAAAACCAAATCCAGATTTTGGATCAACATCGCGACCGTCGGTAAAGGCATGCACAAATACATTGGTTAAGCCAAATTCTTTTGCAATATCCAACAAACCAAATAAATGATTAATGTGAGAATGTACACCACCATCACTAACAAGACCTAAGAAATGAACATTTTTATGATGTGTTTTAGCATAATTAAAAGCATTTACCAATGCTTTTTCTTGACCTAAGGTTTTATTTTGTACTGCCAAGTTAATTTTAACCAAATCTTGATATACGATGCGTCCAGCTCCAAGGTTCATATGACCAACTTCACTATTTCCCATTTGACCTTCAGGTAAACCAACGTTTAGACCATCTGTTCTTAGACTTGCATTAGGATATTTATGGTAAAGCGAATCAATAAAAGGTGTGTTGGCATTATCAATGGCAGAAACTTTTGGGTCTGGAGATTTTCCCCAGCCATCCAAAATCATCAAAATTACTTTTTTGTTCATGTATTTAGATTATTACGCAAAGATAAAAAACAAAATCCTGCTTTAAAGCAGGATTTTGTTTAAAAGGATTAAAAGAAAACTCTATAAATCTTTATACTTTTCGATGGCTTCCTTAATCTTTTGTACACGATTTTCTGGATCAGGATGAGTGCTCATACGTTCAGGTACTCTGTTAGGTCCAGCGGCAGCTTTTAATATTTCCATAACACCAATCATTTCTTCAGGGTTGTAGTCTGATTCTATCATAAATTTTACTCCAAGATCGTCACTTTGTAATTCATCATCCCTTCCATAGCTCATATTTACCATTTGAGCAATTGCAGCTGCACCTTGAGCAGTACTTGGATCAATGCCAACAGCTACACCATTTAAAATGCCTTCCATTAAACCTTGGTTTGCCATACGTTCGGCAGAATGCCTTCCGACTACATGTCCAATTTCATGACCTAAAACTCCAGCCAGTTGATCCTCGTTTTGCAGTTTAGAAAACAAGGCGTAGGTAATAAATATTTGTCCTCCAGGTAATGCAAAAGCATTAATTGTGTTTTTATCTGCTAGTAAATGAAAGTCATATTTGTATCCAGTTTGTCTTGCTATACTGTTGTTTACCAATCTATTTCCAACCTGATCAACAAAAGCTTGGTAATTTTCGTTTGGATATAAACCTCCATGTTGCTGTGCCATTTGCGGTGCAGCTTGTAAGCCCATTGCAATTTCTTGATCTTCATTTAAGGCAATATGTTGTTTTTCACCTGTATAAGGGTTTATTTCTGCACTCGAGCAATATTTAATTACTGCAAATAGTACAATACCTGCACCTATTAATAGTCTTAATTTGTTACTACCTCTTCTCATGATTGTTTTTTAATTAACTCCTAAAATACAAAAGTTTATGCTATGGTTAATATTTTTTTGACACTTTAAAAACATGAAAGTCACAGTTTAAATAATAGATGTTATTTTAAAAAACTTAAATTAGAATTTGTGCTTAATTCATAAGGAGCTTTATCAGCTTCAAAAATTCTGGCTGAAAGAGATCCTTCTAAAATAATATCGTCATTATTTACCTTTAAAAAACTACCTTCTCTAAGACCCACAACGGGTTGCGTATTGAATTTATGAAACTCTTTAATTCGAGTTTCTCTCGTTTCTCCCATATGCTTACTTTTTGGGTCTGGGTCTAAATAATGAGGGTTTATGTTAAATGGTACTAAAGCCAATGTTTTAAAACTAGGTGGATATATTATTGGCATATCATTAGTTGTGTTCATGGTTAAACCGCAAATATTGCTTCCAGCACTTGTACCCAAATAAGGTGTGCCAGACAAAACAGCCTCTTGAAGAGGTTTAATTAAATCATTTTTATAAAGCTGATTTACCAAAACAAAGGTATTGCCACCACCAACAAAAATGCTTTTTGCATTTTTAATAGCTTCAATAGGATTTTTAAATTCATGTAAACCTTTTACAGACTTACCAATTTTTTTGAATGTAGATTTTACCTTGTCGGTGTAAATTTCATGACTGATTCCGCTGGGTCTCGCATAAGGCACAAAAATGATTTCATTTGTGTTTTTAAATAGTACTTCTAATTCTTTAAGCAAATACTCTAAAAAATCACCTCCATAAATTGTTGATGTGCTTGCAATTATTATATTTTTCAATTGAGAACAGTTTAACGTTTGGTATTGCTTGTTAACAAACCATTTTTGTAAATTTAGTTAAATGTATCATTTAACAAAAGTTTAATTATCATTCACACTTTTTATGAATTGTAATAACTTTCTTTATCCTGTATTTCAATATGCTTATACCAACTAAAAAATATATAAAGCCTTTGTGCCTATTTGCATTTATTGCGTTTAGTGTTTTTTCAACCAAAGCACAAGAAGTTGAGCGTATAGAAGTTGAAGGTAAGATTATAGTAGATTCGCCAGACGTTGAAGGTGTTACAGTTTTTAATACTTCATCAAATAGAGGCACTATAACAAATGAAGAAGGAAGGTTTAATATATTAGTTGCACTTAACGATGAGTTACAGTTTTCTGCCTTACAGTTCAAGAATTTTAAAGTTGTAATTACTCAAGAAATTATCAATTCTAAAGAGCTTATAGTTGTTTTGGTAGAAGAAGTAAACAAACTACCTGAAATTATTATTTTACCTTATGGACTTACTGGAAATTTAGATATTGATGCACTTAGGGCGAAAACAATAAACCCAAACCTTGATGCATTATACTTTGGATTAGGTAACCTTGATAAATTTGAATTTACTGACGATTATCTCTCTGGAATACAAAATATTGCAATGGATGACAATAGGTTATATAATGGTGTAGATTTTGTAAAAATTATTGGATTTTTAGCAAAACCATTATTTAATAAAAAAGGTAAAGACAATAAAACGTTATTAAGTTCAGAAAGAAACATTGTTGAAAAATATCCTCCAGAATATTTAATTGAAAAACTTAATATTCCTAAAAACCAGATGATGGAATTTATCTATTTTGTAGAAGATTCAGGTATGGATAAATCACTGTTGGAAGATGATAAAGAATTACAGTTTTTGGATTACATTATTAAAAAAAGCAAAGAGTTTAAAGCCAACAAGAATGGAAAAAATTAAGTATTTTTTTTATTGTACTCTATTGTTTTCTGTTTCAATTGGTGTAGCACAAACTATTGAAATTGAAGGGCAAGTTTTTGCCAATTCAGATGTTGAAGGTATACATGTTATTAATAAAACATCAAAAAAATACACAACAACTACAGCTTCTGGAAGTTTTGAAATCGAAGCAAAATTAAGCGACACGATTGTGTTTTCATCTGTGCAATATAAGCTTACAGCAGTACAAATAACAAGTGAAGTGATTACTGAAAAAAAACTTTCCATTTTTTTAGAAGAGCAAGTAAACGCCTTGCCTGAAGTTACCGTTGGTAAAGTCCTCTCTGGAGATTTGGAGTTTGATGTTAAAAATGCAGAAGTTGAAAAGCCTATAGATTTTTATGATGTAGGGATTCCTGGATATACTGGAAAACCCAAAACACAGAGTGAAAGGCGACTTCATGAAGCTGATGCAGGAAAAATGATACCAAGTGTTGGATTCGGATTTAGCTTAAATTTTTATAAACTATTAAACACTATTACTGGAAGAACCAAAATGCTAAAAGAACGTGTTAGGTTAGAAGCCAATGATGAACTTTTGTATAACATTAAGGCTGAGTTTTCGGAAGATTTTTTTAAAACACATCCTCTCGATGAAAACTTAGTCATGGAGTTCTTTTACTTTTGTTCAGATGATGAAAATTTTGCATCAAGATGTAGAGGAAAAAGTGTCATTGAGGTCTATGAGTTTTTAGATGAAAAATTTATAGAATTCAAAAAGAATATAAATTCAAAAGATTAAATATTTCTTAAAATTTTATAGGTTCTCACTTAAAAAAAGTAAGTTAGTAGCTTAGTTTAACTTAACGTGTATGAGATACCTTAAAATCCTTTTGATTTTTATTGTATTACCTCTGTATTCTTACACTGCAATGCATAAATTCTATGTAAGTGTTACTCAAATAGATTATGTTAAAGAAAAAGAATCGGTACAAGTAACCATGCGTATTTTTGTAGACGATTTTGAAAACATATTACGAAAACGTTACGATCAAAATATCACGCTTCAATTATCTGAAGATGAACCATATATTGATAAATATATTGGTAAATATCTTGACGATAAAATTGATATTAAAATTAACAAACAATCAGTAAGTTTTGATTTTTTAGGAAAAGAATACGACCATGATATCATGTATTGTTATCTTGAGATAAACAATATTAAAGCAATTAATCATTTTGAAATCACTAATAACTTGTTTTTTGAAATGTTTGAAGAGCAACAAAATATAGTTAAAACACAAATAAACTCAAAAAACAAGAGCTTTTTGCTCACTTCTCAAAATAATAAGTCAGAAATATTTTACTAAACATTATAATCAACCATAAACCTCTTAATTAATATGAAAAAAATTAGTCTTTGTTTTTTATCTTTTCTATTTGTTACAGCTTTAGTAACAGCTCAAGAACAAAAAGAACCTGACAGAAAACCAGGTCATACAAACATCAACAAATTTAGACAGCTGTATGATGAATTTGCCACACCAAATATGTTCAGAACTGGATCAGGAGCTCCAGGACCAGGTTATTATCAGCAACAAGCCGATTATAAAATGGATATTGAATTAGATGATGAAAATGCTAAAATATCAGGATTCGAGACCATTACTTATACCAATAACTCACCTGATGAGCTAAAGTTTTTATGGGTACAGTTAGACCAAAATATGAGAGCTAAAGACTCTAAATCTCCATTAATTGAAAGTAGTGGTACTCGAAAAGTGCAACCAGTTTCTAATTTTACAAAAAGCTATATGGAAGAAGGTCCAGAAAGAGGTTTTAATATTGAAAAAGTTACTGATGTTAATGGTAAACCATTGCAAACAATGATAAATGGGACCATGATGCGTGTCGAGCTACCAAAAGCTATGAATACTGGCGACAAGTTTTCATTTCAAATTAAGTGGTGGTACAACATTAATAACCATGTAACCGAAGGAGGTCGTTCAGGATACGAGTATTTCCCAGAGTCGGACAACAGAATATATGTAATATCACAATTCTACCCAAGAATGGCTGTTTACAATGATGTAGAAGGTTGGCAAAACTCTCAATTTTGGGGACGCGATGAATTTGCATTACCATTTGGTAATTTTGAAGTAAATATTACTGTTCCAGCAGATCATGTTTTAGATGGCACAGGACGACTAATCAACAGAAGTGAAGTGTTTACAAAAGAGATGATGGCTCGTTATGAAAAAGCAAAAAAATCGTATGACGAACCAGTAGAAATAGTAACACATGAAGAAGCAGTAGAAGCAGCAAAAACTAAGAGTAAAGAAAAAAAGACGTGGAAACTTCATGCCGAAAATGTTCGTGATTTTGGATGGTCTTCATCAAGAATGCATATTTGGGATATGATGGCCGTAAAGCTTGGAAACAAAGATGTTATGGCTGTATCAATGTATCCTCCAGCCGCAAATCCGTTATGGGGAGATTGGTCAACAAAAACAGTTGCAAGCACATTAATTTCTTATTCAAGGATGACTTTTGATTATCCTTACCATAAAGCAATTTCTGTAAGTGCACCAATGGGAATGGAGTATCCAATGATTTGCTACAACTTTGGTAGACCTAATCCAGATGGAACTATACCAGACAGAACAAGATACGGAATGATGGGAGTTATTATTCATGAAGTTGGACATAATTGGTTTCCTATGATTGTTAACAGTGATGAGCGTCAATGGACTTGGATGGATGAAGGATTGAATACTTTTGTTCAATATGTCGCTGAGGTAGACTTTAGCGAAAAATATCCTGATGCTTTAGCACCTGGCGATTCTGTATTTCCTTCCAGACGTGGACCAGCAAAGTTTATTGTGCCTTATATGAGCTCAGATCAAGATTTCTTGGCGCCAATTATGAGTAAAGGCTTAAATACATTTCAGTTTGGAAATAATGCATATGGAAAACCTGCAACAGGATTAAATATTTTACGCGAAACCATTATGGGACGTGAATTATTTGACTATGCATTTAAGGAATATGCTAACAGATGGAAGTTTAAGCACCCAACACCAGAGGATTTTTTCAGAACAATGGAAGATGCTTCGGCTGTTGATCTTGATTGGTTTTGGAGAGGATGGTTCTATACTACAGATTATTCAGATATTGGTATAAAAGAAGTAAAGAAAATGTACGTTACAAACGCACCAAAAAATGTTGTTGATGATCTTGCAAGCAGGTATGGTATGAAGGCCGAAGATTTACCTCCTTTAGTTTATATGGTAGAAGAAGGTTCTGAAGAGTTTAGTGAAGATTTAAAAAACAAGACTACCTTAGAAAATGCTACTACTTTAAAAGAGTACTTAATGGATAATTTTTCGGAAGAAGAACGCAAAAACATTAAATCACCAAATTACATATATAATGTTACATTTAATAAGCCAGGAGGTTTGGTAATGCCAATAATTGTAGAATATGAATATGCTGATGGAACAAAAAAACGTGAAACCTATCCTGCTGAAATTTGGAGACATAATGATAAAGAAGTGAGTAAGTCTATAGCTTCTGAAAAAGAAATAGTATCTATTAAGATAGATCCTGATTTAGAGACAGCAGATATTGATACTTCTAACAACTCTTGGCCTAAAGAGATAAAGCAAAGTCAATTTGAACAATTCAAAAGTAAAAACTAAATCTTTTTTTAGTTAAAATTAAAAAAACCGACTTTTAATAGTCGGTTTTTTTTCTTTCTATTTAAACTTACTCACTATATTTGTAATGTGATACAACAAGCAACTTTTTTATTTATAAGTGGAGGCGAAATAGCTGTGGTGCTATTTGTGGTCGTTATGGTTTTTGGTGCTGACAAAATTCCTGAGATTGCTCGAGGTTTGGGCAAAGGTATGCGTACTTTAAAGGATGCTACTAACGACATTAAATACGAAATAACTAAAAGTGCTGATAAACATGGTCTTGATACAGACGTTGCCAGTAGCATTAATGATGAGATAAAGAAAGTTAAAGAAGGACTTGACGATTTTACAGGTTCTGTAAAACGAAACCTTTAGTTGCCTCCTAAGCTGCTAAACTCAATAAAATCAAATTGTGGTGAAGCTTCAAAAAACTGACGAAGTATAGCAGCATGACCATTTCCAAAAATTACTAAAATACGATCCTCTGGACCTTCAGTAATGTTTACAATATTTGCAAATATTCTAGCATTTCTATTGTACCACCACATTGAAAAGTTATCTGCACCTTGTCCTTCTCCAGTAGCGTAAGAACCAGTTAAATACAAACCAAAATTAGTGTTGTGGCCTTCTCTTGTGTTCATATATTTTATAACATCCAATATTTTGGTTTGTTTCATTTGTTTTTCTCTATAATTAAAGTACTTCTCAGCAATTTCCCAATAAGGGTCTTCAGTCTCAAAATCTATTTTATTGGTTAATGATTTATAAAACAAAGAATCTTTTTGCCATAAATCACCACTTAGTGAAGTAGCATCAACAGCATAAAGCGTGTCTATATTAAAATCTGATGCTATACGCATAGCAAGTTGGTAACGCTCTCCACGTTCATTTCTATGTTCACCTTTTTTATATTCTCTAAGCTTTTCATTCCAAGTGCTACTATATTGAGGTTTTGCCTCAATGGCTATTTTTGTTGGTTTGAATTTTTTAATATATTCTACTAATTCTGTGACTTCTGTTTTTTTAGGTTCTTTAAGGACATCAATTTTGTCATTTTCTTCTGTTTTTAATTCGTCTAAACCAGGATAGTCAAAATGAAAAGTACCAACTACTAAAACCTGAGCTCGTTCTTTTGGGTAAAATTCAGATGCAGATTTTATAACATTTTCAGACTCTGAGATTTTAACTGAAGTGTCTTTGTTGTTACATGATGTAGTAAGTATTGCAAAAAAAAGGAATACAATTTTTTTCATACTAGAGAATCGTTGGTTTTTATTAATGAGTTTAATTGTTGAAAAATGTTACAGTTTTAGTAAAAAACTTTAAATTTTTCTACTAATTGTCAATCCATCTCTAATTGGAAGCATAATGGTTTCAATGCGTAAATCTTCTTTTAAAAGCTTATTGTATTCTATTAGCGTAGGAGTGGATGTGTCATCTTTTTTAAATTCAGTATCTAATACTTTTCCACTCCATAACACATTATCAGAAAGAATAATGCCACCAACATTTATTTTATTGATGATAGCATGAAAATAATTGGTGTAGTTCTCTTTGTCTGCATCAATAAAAACTAAATCGAAAGTTTTGTTGAGTTTTGGGATAATATCTAATGCGTTTCCTAAATGCTGAATGATTTGTTTCCCATAATCAGATTTGTCAAAATATTTTCGTTGAAAATCGTATAATTCTTCATCGATATCAATGGTATGTAGCTCTCCATTTCTTTGCATGCCTTCAGCCAAACATAAAGCAGAATAACCTGTATAAGTACCTATTTCAAGAATATTTTTTGGGTTAACCAATTTAGAAATCATACTTAACACTCTACCTTGATAATGACCACTTAACATTCGAGGCTGCAAAATCTTCTGGTAAGTTTCTCTGTTAAGTTGTTGTAGTAATTCTGGTTCGTCCTCAGAGTGTTTTACAACATAATCATCGATTTTTTCAGGTAAAAAATGCATTGTTTTGTCTGGTCGAGCGCAGTCGAGACCTATTAAAGTGTAATGTTATGAAAAAGACCTCTCGACTGCGCTCGAGGTGACATTCTCTTTCACTAACCTAATATTCTTTTAAGTAATTTTTTCTTAGCATCTTCATCATCTCCACATAGCCATTGTATCACATTATCTTCCCACATCGCATCACGTTCTTCTTCAGTGATAATATTACGTTCTATGGCTAAATCCAAAATCTTCCCAGGATAAGAGCTTTGTTTTGCGCTTTCCATTTCACCTAAAGGATAGGGATCATCCAATCCCATTAACACTTGCTTTGAAGTCTGATTTTTTATAAGTAATTGTAAAGAACCTGTATCATGAACTAAAGTGTCAAAGAAAATATTTTTGTGCCCAACAGCTTTTCTTGGGTGATGTTTGCCTTCAAATAAATCTGGTCTGCCATCAAATCCTTGTATACGACGTCCTAAATTAATTTGAGCTAATTGTCCACCATGAGCAAAACAAGTTCGCATGTTTGGGTATTTGTCTTGATAGCCATTTAAAGTGAAAAAATGGTAGGCATCTGCACATTGAGCCAACATCCAGATAAGGTGAAAACGCCAAGAGGTATTTTCTAATTTAATAAATTTTTCGCCATCATAAGGATGAATTTCTACTGCAAGATTATACTTGTTAGCCAACTCAAAAATAGGTTCGTTTTCTTCATCAAAAATGCAGCGCCAAGTGCCTATAGTGTCCATGTAATGTGTTGGTAAACAGAGTAATTGTAAACCTAATTCTTCAACACAACGCTCTATTTCCCAACAAGCACCTCGAACAAATCCTGGATGTACTACAAAACCACAAGTAAATTTAGTTGGATTTTCTCTCTGAATTTTAGCATTAAAATCGTTTTGAAAACGAAGAGCTTGCTTCATTTCTTCAACACGTAACCCATTGCCATAAAGCTGAGATAAATTCAGTACTACAGCATGGTCAATTTTAAAACGTTCCATCCAAGCTAATTTTTCATCAAGGAAAAAGCTGGAATCAGTAATTGGTCTATTCCAATCTTTTTGAAGCATAAATTTTCGGTCTTTATCTACCCAAAAAATCCCTTTGTCCATCATAAACTGAGGGATTTCCTCTGGATAAGGAAGTAGGTGAGAGTGACCGTTTATTCTTAGTTTTCGTTTTTCTTTCATATGTCATGCTGAGCTTGTCGAAGCATCTCAATTTTATATTTGTTTAAACTGTATTTGTCAAAGGGATTACTAAAGATTCTTCACTTTGTTCAGAATGACAGTTTATTCCTCTAATTGCACTTTTTTGGGTGGTTGCATAACGTGTCCGCAATTTGGGCAGCTACGTTTATCTATATCGCCATAATATTTATCAAAGATTTTTGGCATATCAGTTTCAATATTATCCAAAGTAAAATCTTCTTCATATAATTTAGTTGTACAATTTTCACAGAACCAAAGTAGTGCATCTTGTACACCTTTTTCTCTTGGGTATTCAATAACTAACCCAACGGTATTTGCACCTCGTTGAGGTGAATGAGGTACTTTAGGAGGTAATAGGAAAATTTCACCTTCTTTTATATGAATGTTTTTTGGAGTGCCTTTATCAATGACTTTTAACACAATATCACCTTCAACTTGATAGAAAAATTCAGGAGTTTCATTGTAGTGATAATCTTTTCTACTGTTTGGACCACCAACAACCATGACAATAAAATCGCCATCTTTCCAGACAACTTTATTGCCAACAGGTGGCTTTAGAAGGTGTCTGTTTTCTTCAATCCAGGCTTTAAAATTTATTGGAGGATATAATTTGCTCATGATATAAGCCCCTTTTAATTTCCCCTGAGGGGAAAAACTCAAACAGGGTATTTTGAGTTATTGATTAATAATACTAAGAAACTTTAAATATAATACAATCCATACTAATTTCCTTCCCTCTGGGAAGGTTAGGATGGGCTTTTTTACAAAGATTTTGTTCTTCCACCATCAACAGGAAGGTTAATTCCGTTTATATACGCTGCACGCTCACTTGCTAAAAATGTAATGGCATCAGCAAGTTCTTCTGGTTTTGCAAAACGTTTTGCAGGTACAGCATTTTTCATTGCATTAGCTGCTTCTTCTTCTGAACTTCCAGTTTTAGTGCTTTTATTTTTTATAATTTCGGTTAATCGTTCGGTTCCTGTAGCTCCAGGGAGAATATTATTTACTGTAATGCCAAATTGACCCAACTCATTAGCCAAGGTTTTACTCCAATTGGCTACAGCTCCTCTAATGGTATTGCTTACGCCAAGACCATCTAAAGGTTGTTTTACAGATGTTGAAATGACATTGATGATTCTTCCATAACCTTCAGTTTTCATGAATGGAACAACAGCTTGAACTAATACATGGTTGCATTTTAAATGTTGGGTAAAAGCATTTTCGAATTCTTCAATTTTTGCAGAAAAAACTGGTCCACCAGCTGGTCCTCCAGTGTTGTTTACTAATACATGAAATCCATGATTATTTTTAATATAGTTTTCTACTTTTTCTTTTAATTCTGAAGGATTTGAGAAATCAGCAACTATGTAGTCATGCTTTCTGTGCTGAGGTAGTTCTGCTAAAACTGACTTTAATTTGTCCTCGTTTCTTGCAATTAGTGTTACTTGTACACCTTCATTTGCTAAAGCTATTGCTGTTGCTTTACCAATTCCTGCTGTGCTTCCGCAGACTAATGCGTATTTATTGTTAAGTTCTAAATTCATAAGCCCATCCTAAATCCTTCCCAGAGGGAAGGACTTTTTAATGTTAATTTAATTAGTTTTTATTTTTGCTCACGTTCTTCCCTCCTTTGGAGGGATTGAGGGAGGCTTTAGTATTTTATACAAATATTCTTTGCCTCAGTAAAAAAGCGTAAGGCTTCAAAACCACCTTCACGACCAACGCCAGAATCTTTTACGCCACCAAATGGTGTGCGTAAATCTCTCATTAACCAAGTGTTTACCCATACAATTCCAGCTTGTAATTGACTGCTCATTCTCATGGTACGTTTTAAATTGTTAGTCCAAAGAGTTGCAGATAAGCCATATTTTACTTTGTTTGCCATTTGTAATACTTCGTCTTCAGTTTTAAAAGGCATGATAGTTACAATTGGACCAAAAATTTCTTCTTGGTTTACACGACATTCATCAGTTTGTACTTCGATAATGGTTGGTTCCATATAGTAACCATTTTCATAACCTTCAATAGTAAGCTGATTACCACCATATAAGACTTTTCCACCTTCGGCTTTGGCAATATCTATATAACTTATAACTTTCTCCAAATGAGGTTTAGATACTAATGCACCAATTTTAGTATCTGGAGCAGAAGGATGACCAACTTTTTGTTTGCTCACTACATTTACAAAATCTTTTTTGAACTGCTCGTAAATTGTATCTTGAACAAAAATACGACTTCCACACAAGCAAATTTGACCTTGATTACCAAAGGAAGAGCGAATGGTCGTAGTAAGCATATCTTCATAATCGCAGTCTGCAAAAATGATGTTTGGGTTTTTCCCACCAAGTTCCAACGATAATTTTTTAAACATAGGTGCAGCTATTTTCGCAATATGTGCTCCTGTTGCAGTACCTCCTGTAAAAGAAATGGCTTTAATATCTGGATGTTCTATTATAGCTTGTCCTGCAGTAGCTCCTAACCCATGAACTATGTTCAGCACACCTTTTGGTAAGCCAGCTTCATTACAAATTTTGCCTAAAAGATAAGCAGTCATTGGAGTGACTTCACTTGGTTTGGCTACTACACAATTTCCTGCTGCTATGGCTGGAGCAATTTTCCATGTAAATAAATAGAGTGGAAGGTTCCATGGTGAAATACAACCAACAACACCAATAGGTTGACGTAAGGTGTAATTTATAGCATCATGACCAACACTTTCGTGGCTTTCACTAGCGAATTGGGTAATGGCATTGGCAAAAAATCTAAAATTTAGTGCTGCTCTTGGAATATCGACAGCTTTGGCTAACCAAATGGGTTTGCCGTTGTCTTTGCTTTCGGCTTCAGCTAATCTATCCATATTGGTTTCAATAAGCTCAGAAATTTTAAGCATGATTCTGCTTCGTTCGTCTAAAGTGGTTTGTGACCATGATGAAAAAGCTGATTTTGCAGCGATATATGCGTTTTCGACATCCTCTTTTGTAGAGTTTGGTATTTGACAATACACTTCTCCGTTTGACGGATTGAAATTGTCCAGCCAATTATTTTGTATCGGATTATGAAATTTGCCGTTGATGAAGTTTTGTATGTTCATTGTAGCAATTTAATCAATACTTAATTCTTTATCAATTAAAGTAATCACTTCTGTCATTTTTTTTCTAAGATTTATTAAATGTTGACTATAGAAGTATTTAATTTCTGTAAAATTAAACAGGTCTAAAAATATTTTGTCGTTTTTTGCATTTAATAAATCTGTATAATTCCAGTTTTTCTTTTCGTAAGCATAGTTCCAATGAATGCGGTCTTCACTGGGTTTAAAGGATTCATAAACACTTTCAATGCGGTTATGACGCTCATCATAAATTTCTTGAATGGATTCAAAAAGATTACGATTTTTTATTAAACTGGATTTGCCATCTGCCACTAAAGAACTATAAGTTGCTTGTATTGGTCTAAAAGAAATTCCTCTATAAAACAAGTATTTAGTTCTGTTGGTATCAGGCACTATTAAAACTTGTTTATATCTAGGGTTTATTTCATAAATTGGTTTTTTAAACTCATTATCAATTGAATTTATAAGACTAATATCATTACTGTATCCTTTCAGAATTGAGTCGAGCAATTCAAAATCTTTGATTAGGTCACCTTTAATGCCTTTTAAATAGTCTTGACCCAATTTTTCTGCTTTACGTTGTTCGTTCCAGTTATTAATCTGTAATGCTATAAGAATTCCTATTACTACTAATAAAATTTCGCCAATGGCATATTTAAAGTATTTTCCCATTTGGTTCTGGTTTATGAGTGAGCGACGTATATGTCGGAAGAATTTAACCACAGTTTATATTTAAAAAAAGTGATTAAGCTAAGGTTGGTTTGAGGTTGGTTATTAGATTAATAAATAAAAATAATAAAATGTTACTAACTGTCACTTTGAGTGATTTCAATTTATTTAAATTTCAATAGTTCTCGATACATTTTGCTTTGCAAAACACTCGAACTGACATATAATTTACTCAGGTTTATAAGCCATCACTTTAATTTCAACCACTAAATCTGGATGAGGTAATTGATGTACTGCAACTGTGGTACGTGCTGGTCCAGTTTCGGCATTAAAAAATTCGGCATAAGCTTTATTGTAGCCAGCAAAATCGTTCATGTTCACTAAAAAAGACGTCACATCCACGACATCTTTCATCGATGCGCCTACTTTTATAAGGTTTCTTTCTATGTTTTGAAGAACTTCACGTGTTTGTACTTCAATATTCAGGCGTTTTGTTCCCATTTCGTCAATAATATCAACGCCTGCAATAGTATTGTCTGCACGACGTGAACTTGTGCCAGATACAAAAATAAAATCGCCAGCACGTTTTGTGTGTGGATAAGCGCCTCTTGGTGTTACAATATCTCCTGCAGAGGCAGGAGTCTCATTGTTTTTATTGTTACTCATATTTTTCCGCAAAAGCGGTGATTTTTTAGTTAAACTTCAATTTATGTATTAACCCTTCCGTCTTCAGTTTCATTAACGAAACTGAATCCACCTTCCCTTGAAAAAAGGGAAGGAATTATGATTTATTTTAATCCAGCGATTCTATCATCTTCTAGAATAGCTTCGGTTTCTTGTTTTACTTTTTCTAATATGCTTTTTAAATCGCTTTCAAGGTCAATTTCACCATCAGAAAGCATATTCAATATTGCTTTATCTTGTGCACGACCTCTTACCATTGCTGCTCTGTAGTTTATATCTTCATTGAAAGTGACTAATGAATATTTAGAAGAATAATCGTTTGGAAAATGCTTTTCTAGAGCCATTTCTAATTTACGTTTTTTCTGAAATATTGGGTTGACTACGTGGTCTTTCATTTCATGAAAGTTGTCAATAGCTAAATCAGCTATGGCATCGGTGTCTTTTTTGCGCAACTTTTCATAAGCCGTAAAAATGGCTTCCCAACTGTCTAAACCTTGGTCTAGTACTTTGTCAAACTCAACTACATCTTCAAAAGAAGCATTCATGCCTTGACCATAAAATGGAACAATGGCATGAGCAGCATCTCCCATTAGCAACGTATTACCTTTATAATGCCAAGGTGAGCATTTTACAGTTCCCAAAGCTGAAGTTGGATTCTCGAAGAAATCATCCACCAGATTTGGCATGAGTTCTAGAGCATCAGGAAATTCTTTTTGGAAAAAATCTGTGACGATTTCTGGTGTAGTCAAGTTGCTAAAATTGTATTCACCTTTGCTATGATGTAAAAACAGAGTAACTGTAAAGCTACCATCTAAGTTAGGTAATGCGATAAGCATGAAATCGCCTCGAGGCCAAATATGTAAAGCATTTTTATACGTTTTATAACCACCTTCTTTAGTTGGTAATATGCTTAATTCTTTATAACCATGAGTCAGCCAATCTTGTGAAAAACTAAACAAGAATTTTTTGCCTAAAAAATAACTTTTACGCATTGCTGATCCAGCTCCATCTGTAGCAATAATTACATCTGCATCTTCAACAAACTCAGAATTGCCATCATAATCCTTAAATAATGCTGTGGTTTTTTCAAAATCAACCGACTTACATTTTCTATTAAAATGGATCTTTACATTTTTATGTTTTTCGGCCTCATCTAATAATAGAGCATTTAAACCACCTCTCGATATGGAATTGATAAATTCATGGTCTCGTCCACTATAATTTGAAAGAAATGTATTACCATCTTTATCATGTAGCATACGACCATTCATAGGTATACAAAGTGCTTTTACCTTGTCTTCAATGCCAACCAGTTTCATGGCTTTATTGCCACGATCTGAAAATGCTAAGTTGATAGAACGTCCAGCCGAAATATCAACTTTACGCAAGTCTGGACGCATTTCGTAAACGGTTACATTATAGCCTCTTTGCCCTAAACGTAGTGCCAATAAGCTTCCGCAAAGTCCAGCACCAATGATGAGTATGTTTTGTTTATTTGGCATTATTTTGTTTTTTCAAATTTGTACCACACCATGGACAAAAATTAATTTCTATTATTGAGGAACCTCCATCATGAATTGGAATACCATAGGTTCCATCTTTCAATTTATTTATAATAACATCTACGTTACCATATTTAATCTCACCATTTTCATCTATACTTTCAAATATATTATCACTCATCTTGAGACAGCAGAATTTATAATAATCGAAACGATTTTGTTCAAATTTTTGAATGAGAATCCAATCTTGGAAGTCTTGATTCTCATGTGAAGCTTGAATATAGTTGTTATATTCTTCTGACTGCCATACATCTAGAGATAATGGGAGTTTTGAAAACTTTTTGTGCAATATTTTAAACTCATCAATTGTCATTCAAAATTGCTTTTAATTTTTCGACCATTCTGAAAACATCTTCAAAACTATTGTATAAAGGAACTGGAGCGCAACGTATTACATCAGGGTCTCTCCAATCACTAATCACACCAGCTTCTGTTAATTTATTATGCAATGATTTATTTGCGCTTTTAACTTGAATTGAAAGTTGGCAACCACGTTCATCAGGATTTTCAGGAGTAATGATTCTAATTACATCTTCACCAAGTTGTTTTAACAGAAATTCGAAGTAACCTGTAAGCTTTTTAGATTTTTCTGTTAGCTTTTCTATACCAACTTCATTAAACATATCCAAAGAGGCTTTAATGGCAGCCATGGATAGGATAGGAGGATTGCTCAATTGCCAGCCTTCGGCTCCAGGAAGTACATCAAATTCATGCCTCATATTAAAGCGTGTTTGCTTGTTATGGCTCCACCATCCTGCAAATCTGTTGAGGTTTTTGTTATGTGCATGACGTTCGTGCACAAAACAACCACTTAAACTTCCTGGTCCAGAATTTAAATACTTATATGTACACCAAACTGCGAAATCAGCTCCAGAATCATGAAGATTCAATTGTACATTTCCTGCACCATGAGCACAATCAAAACCAACCATACAACCTTGTTTATGTCCAAGTTGCGTGATTCGTTTTAAATCGAAATATTGTCCTGTGTAATAGTTTACGCCTCCAATCATAATCAACGCAATCTCGTCACCTTGATTCTCTAGAATCTGTTCTAAATCTTCATAACGCAATAATTCTTCACCTTGTCTAGGTTTCCAAAGAATTAAACCTTCATTATCATCAAAACCATGATGACGTAATTGAGATTCTACGGCATATTTATCTGATGGAAAAGCATCACTCTCAATCACAATTTTGTATCGTTTTTTTGTTGGTTGGTAAAACGACACCATCATTAAATGCAAATTGGTGGTCAAAGTATTCATGGTAACCACTTCTATAGGTTTCGCGCCAACTAATTTTGCTGTGCTTTCAGCTAAAAATTCGTGATAAGGTAACCAAGGGTTTTTTGCTTCCAGATGACCTTCAACACCTAGATTAGCCCAATCTAAAAGTTCTTGATTGATATAGTCTTTGGTTGATTTTAGTTGTAGTCCAAGAGAATTTCCACAGAGATAAATAAGTTCGTTTCCATTATTATCTTTTGGAATGTGAAATTTGTTTCTGTAGGATGCTAAATCATCATTTTGATCTTGTTTTTTAGCAAATTCAAGACCTAATTTATATTTGAACAAGTTGAAAAATTTTGATTTTATCCAAAAATAAAAAAAATGAAAGATTTATTGTTGATTACTTAAGTGAATTATTCTTCTAAAATCACTTTAACATTCCTGACAAGTAAGTTACGATCACTTCCTGCGAATTTATGATCTTGTGCTACTTTTATTCCATTGTAGTCACTGTAGTTTTCAAAAGTATTAGATAGCGATGGTTCTAGAGCATTGCCTCGTCTGTAACTCCATTCTCTAATAATGTAATCATCGTCAAAATAAAGGTCATATGCATCACCTGGAGTATAGCCTCCTTCATTTGAATAGGTGATTGTAATTTTATTTAAATCTTGTTCTAAAACAGGTGATTTCTCTATTGTTGATTCAGAAATTGTTGCACTAGTATCCCAAACCAATTGAAACGGAATTAAAGCCCAGAATTTATCATTAATAAAGGCTTTGTCTGCATTTATCGCAACAGAATCCATGCTGTTTCTATTGTATTCTGTCGTTTCTCCATTTCGAGTCATTTTAACATCACTTGTTTTTGGGTTCCAAACCCAAGAACGACCACTAGTGGAATCTTCAAGTGTGCCACCAAATTTAAATTCAAATGTTTTGACGTTATTCCAGTGTTGGTAACCATGAGCATAGGCAATTTTTTCAGCAATAGTCAATTCTTTTTCTGGTTCTTGCTCAATCTCTTTATTGTCTTTGGTTTGTTTACATGCAGATAGAAAAATTAAGAACGAAAGGAAGAATAGCTTTTTCATAATGTTGGTGGTTTTATCAAAAATAAGAAACCTTAGTTAATTTGTCAGTTTGTTTTATATTTAGTTTTTAATTAATAAGTGATGAAAAACGACAAGTATTTTGAAGTTAATAAAGCCACTTGGAATGAAAAAGTAAATATTCATGCCAAAAGCAAAATGTATGATTTGGATGCTTTTAAGCAAGGGAAGTCTTCTTTAATGGCTTATGAGCAAAGGGCTTTAGGCAATGTTAATGGCAAGTCATTGTTGCATTTACAATGTCATTTTGGTCAAGATACGTTGAGTTGGAGTAGGTTAGGAGCGCAATGTATTGGTGTTGATATAAGTGATGAAGGTATTGCATTGGCAAAGAAGTTAAATGCTGAATTAAAGCTAAATGCAGACTTTATTTGCTGTAATGTGCTTGATACATCTAAGTATATTGACAAAACTTTTGATATTGTGTTTACAAGTTATGGTGTTATAGGTTGGTTGCCAGATTTAAAGCCTTGGGGACAAATGATAGCTGATCGCTTAAAACTAGGAGGAACGTTTTATATGGTGGAATTTCACCCAATTGTTTGGATGTTTGATTATACAGAAGGACAACCAATTATGAAGTATGGCTACATGCAAGATGAGGTGATTTATGAAGAATACAAAGGCACTTATGCAGACACTAACTCCAAAATGATAAGTAAAGAATATGGTTGGAATCATGGACTCAGTGAAGTGATTAATGCGCTTACTGAAGCTGGATTACACATTGAGTATTTAAATGAACACAACGAAAGCCCTTATGATGTTTTACCAAATTTGGTTACAACCGAATCTGGAATGTATACCACAAAAGATAATTTATATCCTTTGATTTTTGAAGTGAAGGTTAGGAAAGTTTAAGAGGTTCGTTTAACGGTCACGTATAACCGTCAGTTACGGGTTAATATGCGTTAATATTCGGTTTAGCACTAACTTTAGCAATTCCGAGTGGATTCGGACGTAGTCGAATCCGCCGTAATTGCGGTTATACATTGTTGTAAACAGTTATTTTCTCCACTTTTCCCATTCAGTTATAGCTTTTTCAAAAAAGTATTTTGTGTTTTTTTCATTATCGTCCACGAATACTTTAAATTCAGTTTTATCATTTTTAATTACTTTTATAAAGGATGCATAAGTCAATGATTTCGATAAATCTTTTGTCAGCAAAGTGTCAATCTCACTATAGTAAGCAAAATTTGTTTTATTAATATTTTTTTCTTTGTCAATCCAATAACTTGCGAGGCGTTTATTAGTAATCAAATTTCCGCTTGTTTTATTGTCCATTTGGGAATCGAAAAGAATTACTTTTTCTTCATCATCTTTCAGTCCGATTTCTTCAATATAGTTCAAGTCCGATTGAGTCAATTCCGTTCCGTTTTTAATTCCGCCATTGCACGAAATCAAAATCATAGATATTATCAAGTATTTTATTGTAGGCTTGAGTGATTTCATAATTGTTTACAACGACTGTTAAACGAAGTTAGCCTTTTTTTGGTAAAAAATCTATACGTAGCTTTACGTATATTTTAAGTTAATAATGCTCTGTAAGCTGTTTGGTGTGATGTTCAACGTGATAGGCTGTCCACATCACAATTTCTCTTACAGGCATTTTTCCCATTAAAGGATGAGGTAAAACCAAGTTGTCTAAATCTTTATCCTTCCACTTTTTTACTTTGTATTGCAGCTTTTTGTTTTCGGCTTTAAGTCGGTTTAAAAGATAATGCTTGTCGTCATTATTCGGAATTTTCATATTTCGTGAAGGACCATAAGTTATTCCTTTTGCACCTTCCAAACGTTCTTGGTAGCGTTTTACAATAGCATCATAATCTCTAACCTCACGATTAGATTTTCCAAATTTATATCTCAGTACAAATTTAGGCATGCTCATAGCATCATTAAGTGGTTTTATACTTTGTAATAAATGCAATGCTTGCTGTCCTGTGGTCCATTTACCTTCTGGACCAGTTTGCCATTTGTCCATCTCTTGGTTTTCCAGCCAATTAAAAAGCTTTTGGTGCTTTTCTTCAAGCAGTTCTGTTATGTTGTCTTTATGCATATTTATTCCTTTTTATACAAAGGAATAAGGTAAGAAATATTGTAACCAAAACCAATACCAAAACGACCACTATCGTAAGTTCTTCCAAACCCTGGAATGTAGATGTTTTCGAAGTTATTTGGTTCTTTTTCTGTAATTCTGCCTTTAAGTTGAGCGTTAAGTCCAACGTAAATATTATTTAACACTTCGGCTTTAATACCAATAATGAGTTCGCCCCAAATGGCACTCAAACCAGAAAACTCCTGACCAGAATTTACAGTAGTTGCTGGCCAACTTTGATTACTTTGGTAAATGGTATAACTGTTAAGTGTTTGTTTAAACGTAGTTGCTCCAACTCTAAAACCAGAATAGATCATGTTTTCCATGCCAAACCAGTTTTTGTACATATTGTAATCTACTCCTCCTTTAAAGTAAGAGCCATTAGCTGTTGAGTTTAATTGGTCGTTGGAAGTGGTGTTTTCTTCAAAACCTATTTCACCAGCTACATAAAGGTTTTTGGTCAATCTATAATCGCCATTGATTTCAAACCCAGAATAATCATCGTCAATAAAACTTCTGACCAATTTGCTAACATCACCACCTAAGCGTAAACCATATTTTTGAGCATACCTTAAAGAGTCTGAAGGAATACTATCATTTTGAGCTAATGTTGTTGTACACAATAGCAAAAGACATAAGATGCTAATGGAATATTTTAACATGAGCTGTAGTTTCATTTTCAACTGTTCTATTAATTATTTCTGAATTTATTACCCAATTGTCTGAGTCTGGTTCTAGGTCTAAAGCCAATGCATTATAAATGGTTTTATAACCACAAGCACGAGATACATATATATCTTCTCCAATATAATTGGCAGTAATAACATCAATATTTCCAGTATCGTTACCTTCAAAATCGCGATGCAAAACAAATCGAGTTGCATTGCCATCTGTACGTAAAGGGATTGCTATAGAGTCTTTATTAATGGCTGTAGTACCAATATGGTCAAACAAGACAATTTCATTTGCATCATTAATACCATAAACCAATAAATTTGGCACTTGTTTGGTTTCTTCTTCATCTGAAATGTCATAAAACCTAAGAATGAGTTTTGGTGTTGTACCAGTCTCAGCAGAGCAGATATCGTCTTTTTCGCATTTGTAAACGAAAAAAATTAATAAAATCAACAAAAAATAATAATTAGGTTTTTGCATTCTATTCAGAAATTAATTTTTCTAAGATTTTTGAGGTTTGTTCTATGCTAGGCCTATATTCAAAACCAGAATAAACTATTTCACCTTTTTTGTTAATCATGTTATAGGTTGGATACCCTGTTATGCTCAATTTACTCATTAGAACGTTTGTTTGTTCATCAGTTAAAAAATAATGTTTGCCTTCAACATTATACCTTGATATTACTGGTTTCCATTCTTTTTGATTTGATCTATGGCATAGGTAAATAAATTCAACTTCTTTGTCGAATTTTTCTTTTAATAAAGGAGTTGAGCTTTTAAATTCTGAACGACAAGGAGCACACCAAGTTGCCCAGTTGTCAATATATATAACTTTGCCTTCTGAATTTTTAATAATTTCATTAAGTAAATCATTTGGATCTTTAGAATCGAATGTTAAAAGTTCAGCACCTTCAGGAACTGGAGCATTTTCAAGTAAGCTCTTTACGTAATTGAAGTTATCTGCAATAGCCGATTCAAACAAACTTCCTTTAAACAAACTATCTATAATTTCCTTTTCGCTATACATATATGACAGTCTATTGTTGTTGAATGACGTTTGTAATGCATTAAAAATTGTAAGTTGCGACAATAGTTTATTGTTTTTGTTTTCTGAAACAATCCTTTTTATTGCAATGGAATCTAATACTTCACCTTTCATTGTCATTCCTTCAGGTCTAATTTGTTGGTAATAATGAAAAAGATAGTAATTTCCAAAACCATCAAGAACAGTATTAACGAGGTATTTTTCTTCTATTGGAGGTAAATTTGTGAAATCATCAAATAAATAATCTGTGTATTTTAAATCTTTTGCTTTTTCTTGGTTGAACATCCTATAGTTTAAGGGGTAAACTAAAAGATAGTCTGCTGGTCTATATTCTTTTTCAACAAAAAGCCAATTTTTTAAAGCATCATCAATATTGTTATTTGCAATAAAGGCTTCAATTTGTAATTTTCGTTCTCCAAATAAACTATCATGGTATGTTTTATAGGAAACTGGGTTTAATTTTTTTGTGTTGTCAAAATATGAATCACTATCAAATTCATTTTGAACTTGAAACTTTAAGAAATCTTGGTTCAACTTTGCAGAAGTTCCACTAATCTCGATTGAATTCTCATTAAGCGAATTCTTAATATCTTTTATATTTATTACAAATTCGTCTTCTGGAGCAACAATAAGCCTAAAATCTAAATTTTTACAACTCAACCAAATGTCTTGTTGTCTAGGTATTCTAATTTTAGATGAAAATTTACCCAAGGAGTCAATAGTAATGGATTCTCTTCTTGAGCCTTCTAAGGAAAGCAAATCATTAATATATATGTCAAGTGAAGAAGTGGAGTCACTTATTTTATAGTTTTCAATTGAGCCATTAATTATAAAGTCTTGGCTAACCTGTTCTAGTTCAACTGACTTCGATTTTTCTGAAGTACATGATATTGACAATGATATTAACAGGAAATAGATAGCTTTTCTCATAATTAAGGTTTTATCGCTTTTCCAAAAGTACAACATTTTCAACATGGTGCGTTTGAGGGAACATATCAACTGCCTGAGTTTTTACGACTTTATACATGCTATCCATCAAAGCTAAATCACGTGCTTGGGTTGCACTGTTGCAACTTACGTAAACTATTTTTTTTGGCGAAATATTTAGTATTTGATTAACGACATCTTTGTGCATACCATCTCTTGGTGGATCTGATATAATCACATCTGGCTGTCCATTAGTTTTTATAAACGTGTCGTTAAACACATTTTTCATATCGCCAACATAAAACTTAACGTTATCTATACCATTTAATTGTGCATTTTCCTTTGCAGCAGAAATAGCATCAGGAACAGCTTCAACTCCAACTACTTTTTTGGCTTGTTTGGCTACAAACTGTGCTATGGTTCCAGTTCCAGTGTACAAGTCGTAAACTAATTCATTTCCTGTTAAACCAGCAAAATCTCTTGCTATTTTATAGAGTTGATAAGCTTGATCTGAATTGGTTTGATAAAAGGATTTGGCGTTAATTTTAAACTTTAAGCCTTCCATTTCCTCAAAAATATGATCTTCACCTTTAAAGCAAATCACTTCTTGATCGTAAATGGTATCATTAGCTTTTTGGTTAATGATGTATTGTAAAGAGGTGATTTCTGGAAAGGTTGTGGCTAAGTGATTAAGCAATAATTCACGCTTCTCTTTATCATCTTTAAAAAACTGTAACACCACCATAATATCACCAGTTGATGAAGTACGAATCATTAAAGTCCTCAATAAGCCTTCCTGATTTCTGGTATTGAAAAACTCAAAGTTGTTTTCAATAGCAAAAGTTTTTACTTCGTTTCTTATCGCGTTAGAAGGATCTGCTTGCAAATGGCATGTTTTAATGTCCAGAATTTTGTCCCACATTCCTGGAATATGAAAACCTAAAGCATTTTTATCGCCTAAATCTTTATCAGATTGAATTTCTTTTTGTGTTAGCCATCTACTATCACTAAAGGAAAATTCCATTTTGTTTCTGTAAAAATACTCATTTTCAGAACCAAGAATTGGCGTGACTTCAGGTAATTCTATATGACCAATGCGATTGAGGTTATTAGTCACTTCCTTTTGCTTATAATACAGTTGGTGTTCATATGCCATGTTTTGCCATTTGCAGCCACCACAAGTACCAAAATGCTGGCAAACAGGCTCAGTTCGCTTTTTTGAAAGTGTGTAAAACTTGATTGCTTTACCTTCATAATAGGCTTTTCGCTTTTTAAAGGTTTGTATATCTACCACATCACCAGGAATAGCGTTTGATAAAAAAATAACTTTTCCATCTGGAGCTTTAGCAATGGTTTTACCTTTAGCTCCAGCATCTATAACTTCAACCTTAGTGAATATTTGTTTTTTATTTCGTCTGGACATGGCGCAAAAATAGCAATCGCAACACATAGTTGTATGTGATATTTAAATTATCTTTAATAAACTTGATTTTTATAAAGAGGTTTCCACTTTTGAGAAAATAAATTGAACCTTTTTAAAAGTTTTCCGTCTTTATTTCAGAAGCTATAACGAATCAATAATTGAAAACAGACACATCTATAGATGCTAAATTAGTGGTAGAATTTCAATCTGGAAATGCTAAAGCACTTGTAGAATTGGTGAAACGATGGCATAATAGGTTTTGTGAAAAAGCATATTGGATGGTTAAAGATGCTGATGCAGCCAAAGATATTGCTCAAGAAAGCTGGAAAACGATAATGTATAAAATTCAAGATTTAAAGGAACCATCGAGTTTTAGTGCTTGGGCCATGCGTATTGTATACACAAAGGCGTTGGATGCTGTAAGGGAAAACAACAGAAATAGGCGAAAACAGGAAAATTTAGCAAATGAACACATTTCTGAAGGTGAAACTTATGAAGAACATAATCAGGTTAAAATAAAACTACTAAAAGCAATAAGAAACTTATCAGATAACCATCAAATAGTTTTGAAACTGTTTTATGTTGAAGATTATTCACTCAAACAAATAAGTGAAATGTTAGATGTTTCAGAAGGTACAGTAAAATCCAGACTGTTTCACGCAAGAGAAAATTTAAAATTAATATTAAAAAAATAGACAAATGAAAACAAATATGGAAGACATAGACAAACTCATAAAAGAGACATTAACTCAAGAAGAAGCTAAATTTTATGACGAATTAGATGAGCAAAACGTATTTGAAATGCTTGGAGGTTTATTTAAAGGAAAAAACAGCTGGATTATGTATGTTATGAATTTTGTGACTTTAGTCTTTTTTGTAGCATTTATTATGTGCGTTGTAAAATTTTTTGATACTGAAAACACTAATGAACTTATTAAGTGGTCAGTAGGAGGCGTTTTGTGTATTATAGTTGTTGGCATGCTTAAAATGTTTGCATGGTTGCAAATGGACAAAAATGCTTTGTTGAGAGAAATGAAACGTTTGGAATTGCAAATTTCGTCATTGTCTGGTAAAATCTCTTAACAACATTTTACCAAGCAACTTATATTTAGTAATTTGCAAGCCTTTAGGGATGATTTCTTTCCCACGCTGAATTTTCAGAATTCTGAAAGGATAAAGGTAGATAAGGAATGGTTATTTTTTTAATTTAAAACATAATAAAATGGCTGTTTTAGACCAATTAACATCGCAAGAAGCGATGAATTTAGAAGACAAGTATGGAGCTCACAACTATCATCCACTTCCAGTAGTATTAAGTAGAGGAGAAGGTGTGTATGTTTGGGATGTAGAAGGAAAACAATATTACGATTTTCTTTCGGCTTACTCAGCAGTAAACCAAGGGCATTGCCACCCAAAAATTGTTGGTGCAATGGTAAATCAAGCGCAAACACTTACGTTAACTTCCAGAGCATTCTATAATGACATGCTTGGTAGATACGAACAATTTGCGTCAGAGTATTTTGGTTTTGATAAATTATTGCCAATGAATACAGGAGCAGAAGCTGTTGAAACAGCTTTAAAAATCTGTAGAAAATGGGCTTATGAAGTAAAAGGAATTGATGAAAATGAAGCTGAGATTATTGTTTGTAAAAATAATTTTCATGGGAGAACAACTACAATCATCTCGTTTTCTAATGATCCTGTTGCACAAAAAAACTTTGGACCCTTTACCAAAGGATTTATTAAAATTGATTACGATGATTTAGATGCCTTGGAAAATGCTTTAAAAAATAATCCGAATGTTGGAGGTTTTATGGCAGAGCCTATTCAAGGTGAAGCTGGAGTTTATGTACCAAGCGAAGGATATTTAGCTGGAGCAAAAGCGTTGTGTGAAAAATATCATGTATTGTTTATTGCTGATGAGGTACAAACAGGAATTGCAAGAACAGGTAAATTATTGGCAGTAGATCACGAAAATGTTAAGCCAGATATTTTAATTTTAGGGAAAGCTCTTTCAGGAGGAGCTTATCCAGTTTCTGCGGTTTTGGCTAATGATAATGTGATGAATGTGATTAAGCCTGGAACTCATGGAAGTACCTTTGGAGGTAATCCAATTGCTGCTGCTGTGGCTATGGCTGCTCTTAAAGTGGTTAAAGATGAGCATTTAGCTGAAAATGCTGAAAGATTAGGTCAGTTATTCAGAAATGAACTTAGCAAGTATATAGCAACTACAGATTTAGTGACCTTAGTTAGAGGTAAAGGCTTACTTAACGCAATTGTAATAAACGATGACGAAGAAAGCGACACCGCATGGAATATTTGTTTAAAACTTAGAGATAATGGTTTGTTAGCAAAACCAACTCATGGCAACATTATTCGTTTTGCACCACCTTTGGTCATGACTGAAGAACAATTATTAGATTGTGTATCTATTATTATAAAGACACTTAAAGAGTTCGAATAATCAATGATTTAAATAAAAAAAGCGACCTATTGGTCGCTTTTTTTATTGTTGAGCCTGTTGAAATTGCTCTAAGGCTTCTTGGTATTGTTCCATAAAACCATCATATCCAATTGAAGAGAACACATAAATAACTCTAACAACCATTAAAATGTTGATAATGAATACCACTAAAGCAACAATTTTTGCTGTTTTCATGGCTTCAATGTTTTCGTATTTTTCATGGTCTGCATATGCTTCTTTTAATTGTTTGTTGGACATAAAAAATGCAATTCCTGAAGGAATAATACCCAATCCTGCAAAGCAACAGCAAAGAAACCCTATTACAGATAGAACATAAATGAGCGAGGTGTTTAGTTTTTGTTTTTCCAAAATAAATGTTTTAATGGTTGATTTTTATAATATAATTTGTAACGATGATTACAATATTTAAAACTACTAAAATTAATTTAATTCTTTCTTCATTTTTAAATTTAAAAAACATGTTGGTAACCAAAAAGCCAGCAAATAGTAGTAATGTGTAAATGGCTGGATACATTTTAAAAGCAGCAACAAACTCGCCTTGAAAAAGCAAAACTGCAGAACGTTGAAAACCACAACCAAAGCATTCTATTCCAAAGAATTTTTTGGTTAAACAAGGCAACATGTAATCTTCAGGAGAAAGCATTGGTATATAATTATAATAACTGTAAAAATAGAAAGAACCTTCATTTGAAGGTTCTTTCTATTTAATTTATTTTTGTTTTTAGTTAGTTGGTAATGACCAATTTTTTGTTAATTGTTTGGTTGTCAGCAGTTTTTAAAGTTGCCAAATAAACACCTTCACTAAAATCTTTAGTTGAAAATTCGTGCTTATTTTTTAAAGGTAAATCGGTATGTTCAAAAATTAATTTTCCTGTTATATCATAAAGATTAATACTGCTTATAACTAAATTGTTTGGGTTAACTATGGTTAGTTGAGATGTTTTGTTATTCTGAAAAATAATAAAATCACTTGCAATATTTTCTGAGTCACTTAAAGTTTCACTACTGTCTTTAAATGTTAAAAAGTATCTATCACTATAAGTGCCAGCATCGAGAATTGCAGTATAATTTATCTCGTTTAATTTAGTAGATGCTCTTAGCCAGTCGTCATACACAAATACGTCAATAGGTTGATTAAAATTCTCCAATTCGTCTAATGCTATTTCAATATTGCCATTTTCTCCCAACAAAAGATGAAGAGGGTATTTTTTTTCGGCATCAAAACTACCAACACCTTGAATGGTATAGTAGTCGTTTTGTATTAAAAAAGTCAAATCACTCGGAAAATCATCAGAGTTTAACCCATCGTAACCATAATCAAAGGCATCTGTTGCTTTATTGTTGGTTGTAAAGCCTAACAAAAGATGTCTGATTGCTCCTTCTGGTGATGTAAAATTTATTCGTATACGTTGAATACTATTATCAGAATTATTGTTTGCTCCTGTAGTAATTTCCGTTTCGCTGACTTCGTTATTTGGTCCAAAAAATATAGAGTTTCCTGAAGATTCTTTTACAAAAAACCTTTGGTCGTTTTCAAAAGTGATAGTACCACCATCTGCATCACCTCTCACAAAAAATCCTTGTCCTACAGCAACATAACGTTGTGGAGTTTTTGAAGCTGTTCCACTACCACTTATTTCAGGTGGAGTTGTTGGAGGTAAACCACCTGTTTTGTTATAATAAGAATATCTGCCTTGGTATTGTGATAAATAATGAGAATTGTTTGTTGGTGCTTGTTCCCAAAACACTAAGGTACCATCCAATAAGGCTGAAACATTATCGTCAATAAACTCATCTCCATCAATAGCAGATGGATAAGGGTTGCCAACTAATGTTCCTTGTGCGCCACCACTTATGGCATTTTGTATAAACCCTGTATTTGGAATGCCTCTAAACATATAGTTTTGTGTTGCAGAGCCACTACCACTACCTTTCATAGTAAAACCTAAGCCTACATTAACATTTGTCGTTTCGCTAATGGGTTCCCAAGTACCATAATCATCAAACTGGTTGTCATTAAAAGTATAAAGCCAATAGCTACTCATTGTAATTGGCGCAGTACTGTAATTGGCATCATAGGCTGTAGACCATTGTATGCCTAAAACATTGTTAGGATCTGTACCGTTATAAAGAATACTACCAAGAGAAAAAGCATTAAAAGCAGATTGTACAGGGCTTCCCCAATAATTGTAGTTGTAAAGGTTAGAGGTGCCATCTTGCTCAACCTCCAAATATCCCAAGCCACTATTTACAATACCACCACTTTGCTGTAATAATTGAGCTTCATTACGCAAGTAAATAATGCTGTTTGTACCAGCAAGTTGTATATCGTCTGTTACAAAAAGAGCAGCAGCATTTGGGTTGGTCGTAGCATTGTAATTGGCAAAACCAGTGCCATCTACATATATAAATGAATTATTAGATACATAGAGGTCTTGGCTAAATCCAATTGTTGCTGTAAGAAAAAAGAATAATATTAGTGAATACTTTTTCATAATATTACTTTTTAGTTTTCTAATAAACTATTAACCTTAGCCTCTAAATCTGAAAGTTTTTTTTCGAGTAGTTTAATTTTATCGTTTTGAGATTCTATTATTTGTTGCTGTTCTTTGATAGCTTCAACAGTAACAGGTATAAGCGCTGTATAATCGACTACATTAAAAACTTCTTTTTTGTAATCTGACATATTTGCATTAGCTGTTTTTGTTTCTGGACCACTAACATTAAGGTATTTTTCTGTAACAGCTTCAGGGAAGATACTTTTAATATTTTGAGCGGAAAAACCTAAATATGTTTTTTGATCACCTCCTGCTAAATAGTTGTATTTTTCTAAATTATAATTATATCTGATGCCATTAATTTTGCTTAACTTATATAAAGCGTTATCAATATGTTCAATATTGGATTTAACTCTTTCATCAGATAAATTGTAAATTCCATTTACATACCCTAATCCGCCAGAAAATAGACCTCCAAAACCTAACCATGTACCTGTGGTAGGTACACTTCCTTCTACTCCATTTGCATCAGAACTATTTGAGGTCCCAAAGACTCCAACACTTGCTCCAGTAGCTTGGAGCGAAACACCATAAGAACCTAACCCAGTAGCAATATTTGTAACACCACCTAGGGCATTAAAATTTCCTACATTATTATAACCTAATAAACTTCCTCCATTAACATTAGTATTTTCATAAGCAGCTAGATAATTGGCGCCTCCATTCATTTTCATTTCTAAATTATAAGCTGGATTATTTAACCCTATTCCAATTCTATCTGTGCTAGCATCAACAAAAAACATATTTGCCTGATTATCTGATTCGATTCTTAAATCACTAGCAGCATCACCAACTTCATTAAATACAGATTCACCTTCTCCTGATAAGGAAATATTTACAGCATTGTTTCTGTAGATTCTTAACCTGCCATCATTATTGTTGTTGTTGTCGTCTGCTCTAACTAAAAAGTTTCCACTTGTAGTTCCACCATCTCTAACGGTTATTTCATTTACAAAGAAAGTTTCGTCGGAAGTAATTCGAGCTTTCTCCACATTAGCGTGTTTAAAAGCCACATCAACAGCATCAGTTGTGCCTATAAAATTTGTGCCAGCTGTAGTTCCAGCATTTCCAGTTAAAGCCCAATCATTAGAAGAACCTCCACCAAAAGGCATCCATGATGTTGTGGATTGCTCCCAATAGTAAAACCCTCTTGTTGGAGTACCTGATCCAGTCACAAAAACTAACATTCCATCTTGTGTAGCTCCTGGATTTGCAGCTGGAAAATTATCAATTCTAGGGATTAAAATACCATCTGTGTTTGCAGGGTTAGTTTGGTTAGACGAACTTATATCCAAAACCGACTGAGGATTATTATTCCCAATCCCAACCTGAGCAAATACAATAGTGGAACAAAATAGTAGGAAAATGAATAAGATTTGGAGCTGCGTGTTTTGGGTAATTTTTATCATAGCGCAGCTATTTTATTAGTATTTAGGTGATTACCAAATTACAAATTTATTTTCACATTGTATAATAAATGTTTTAATTTCGGCAAAACTGTTTGTTTCATCGACTAACCATCAAAATTATGTATAGATTAGTAAATATTATCCTAATTCTTACAGGCGGATTAATAGCACTTTATGCTCAAGCTGAAGAGAATCAAAATGTGTATATTCTTATTGGAGGCATTGTCATGCTTATGACTGGATTGTATAGACTGTCTCGGGGAATTTCTAGTAAAAAAGATGACGATTCTTTTATTAAAACTGAAAAAGATTAATCAATGTCATTTAAAGTTGGTGATTTTGTTGAGGTTTTAGATGAAGACTTTTCAGGTAAAGTCATCTTTGCTAAAGATTGTCAAGTAACTATCCAAACAGAAGATGGTTTTGAATTGGAATTTGAGTCTTCTCAGTTAATAAAATCAAAAAACTCAAAATTACTCAAGACCTCTATTATCACTAGTGATTCACTACAAAAAATTAATTCAGATAAAAAGTCTCAGAAAAAGAAATCGACTGGCTTAAAACGTAAAGAACGTACGCAGCCAGCTATGGAAATTGATTTGCATATTGATAAATTATTGCCAACTACAAAAGGCATGCAAAAACATGATATTTTAACGTATCAGTTGGAAACTGTTAAGCGTAAGCTGGCTTTTGTTATGAGTAAGAATATACAGCGTATCGTTTTTATTCATGGTGTAGGTGAAGGTGTTTTAAAAATGGAATTGGAATACCTTTTAAAACAGTACGATAATTTAAAATATTACGACGCTAATTACCAAAAGTATGGCTTGGGAGCTACTGAAGTTTATATTTTTCAGAATGTTTAGTTAGTTTTCTATGGTAAGTGTGGTTGTATAAGTACCTAAATCTATATGATCTGTACTCAAAATACCTAAGTTTGTATTTAAAACATCAAAGGTGACTGTTATGTATCTTTTATAGGTATTTATGTTCAGCTCATCTTGAACAAAAACATCATTAGCAGCAGCATCCAAATAGCGTCTAATAGTTGAACCATCAGCAAAATCATCTTGTAAATTTTTATTTAAGTTTTCATCCTCATAACGTGTTATGGTGCCATCATTATCGTCATCATCATCTAAATAATCAGGAATGGTGTCGCCATCAGTATCTTGTGCATCATCAATTAATCCATCTCCATTATCATCAGGATTCTCTAAATTTGTTTTAACATTGTCACCATCATCATCATTATCTTTGTAGTTTGGTATACCATCACCATCAGTGTCATCATCTTCTAAATCTCCATTCCCATTGATGTCTTCCAATTCTGAAGGGACGCCATCTTCATCATCATCTACAAAAGTGGTTTCAGTGTTAAACGTTCCTCCTGTAGCAGGATAATCTTCAATAATAGATACATCAGCATCTGGAATTTCTTCACAAATCAATCCTGAAGGGTCACCATTATAGGTTCTGTAATTAAATCGTACAGAAGTGTTATTTATAGTGCCTTCGTAAGCATAAGGAGTTGTGGTTGGTCTAAAAATTAAATCAGTAGTCGCATTTCCTGGAAACAATAATGATAAGGACTCATTAGGATCTGATTTAATATCGTAAACGACATAGTTATCAGAATTTGTGTCGCCACAAACAGATAACATTTTGTCAAAATCTAATTCAACTGTAATGACATCTCCATCATCACAAGAATTAAAGAAAACACAAATAGAAAGTAAAACAAGTAGCTTTCGCATAGTTAAGATTTTGAACAAAAATAACGGAATTGTATTTTATAACGTAGGATAATGATAATAATTTTATTTCAAGTATTTTTGAGCCTTAAAACCAATTTTGATTTTATTTTACAGATAATTTAGCAACTAATGAATCCAGTTTATTTTGATAACGCAGCTACAACACCAATTCGCCCTGAAGTGATTGAAGTGATGACTTCTGTTATGAAAAATAATTACGGAAACGCTTCATCTTCACATAGTTTTGGCAGATCATCTAAATCATTAATTGAAAATTACAGAAAAGAGATTGCTGCTTATTTTAAAGTAAGTCCATCAGAAATTATCTTTACTTCTGGAGGTACAGAGGCCGATAATTTAGTCCTTAGAAGTGCAGTTAGAGATCTAGGAATCAAAACTATAATAACTTCAAAAATTGAACATCATGCCATTTTACATACTCTTGACCAGCTTCACAGAGAATATGAAATTTCTGTTCAATTTGTTAAGTTGAATGACAAAGGTGAATTAGATTTTAATCACTTAGAAGATCTTTTAAAAACTAACACTAAGGCTTTAGTAAGTTTAATGCATGTGAATAATGAAATAGGAAATTTACTTGACATAAAACGTATAGCTGAATTGTGTAAAACTCATAATGCATTATTTCACAGCGATACTGTACAATCTGTAGGACATTATCATCTAAATTTAAGTGAAATTCCAATTGATTTTCTTGCAGCGAGTGCTCACAAGTTTCATGGACCAAAAGGTGTTGGTTTTTGTTTTATGCGAAAAAACTCTGGCTTACAACCGTTAATTTTTGGAGGCGAGCAGGAACGAGGTTATAGAGCAGGAACTGAGAGTGTACATAATATTGCTGGATTAGCTGAAGCACTTAAACTTTCTTATAAAAATCTTGAAACTGAAAGCAGTTATGTGAAAGAGATTAAATCTTATTTTACTAAAAAGTTAAAAGCTGAAATTCCTCAGGTTTCTTTTAATGGAAACTCTGAAGATTTTGAGAAAAGCACTTACACCTTAGCAAATGTGTGTTTTCCAGTTGCTCAAGAAAAAGGAGCTATGTTTTTATTTCAATTGGACTTAAAAGGAATAGCCTGTTCTAAAGGAAGTGCATGCCAAAGCGGAAGTTCACAAAACTCTCATGTATTAGCTGAAATTTTAAGCGAAGACGATTTGCTGAAACCATCAATTCGGTTTTCGTTTAGTATTTACAATACCAAAGATGAGGTTGATTATGTGGTTAAGACTTTGAAAGATTTAGTATCTCACTAAAAACGCATTCCAACTCTTACATTAAAAACTCTAGGAGTTAAGTAATTAGGTATGGAATATTGACGCTTACTATACACATCTCTAACCCAAGTGTTGGTAATTGAGTTTTGTACATCAAACATATTAAAGATTTCAATACCTAAACTCAACTCCTTAAATTTGCTTTTCCATCCACTTTTCGCAGGTTTTTTAGAATCTACCAAAACGTAAGAGATTCCTAAATCAGCACGTTTGTAATCAGGTAATCTATTTTGATAATCGTAAGGATCAGCGTAGCTAGGCGAACCTCCTGGAACTCCAGTATTGTAAACCAAATTCAAGTACATTTTTAAATCTGGAATGTTTGGCACATAATCCTGAAATAAGATACCGAACTTTAAGCGTTGGTCTGTTGGTCTTGAGATGTAGCCTCTGTCGTTAATATTTTCTTCAGTTTTAAGATAACCAAAGCTGAACCAAGATTCTGTTCCAGGAACGAACTCACCATTAAGTCTAAAATCAACCCCATAAGCATAGGCTTTGGCGCTGTTATTTGCTTGGTAGCGAATTCTTACATTTTCAACTGTATAAGGGTTGATGTCTGACATGTTCTTGTAATAAGCTTCAGAAACCAATTTAAAAGGCCTTTCCCAAATATTAAAGCTGTATTCATTTGCTAATACAATGTGTACCGATTGTTGTGCTTTTACCTTGCTATTTACACTTCCCTCACTGCCTCTAAGCTCTCTGTAAAAAGGAGGTTGATAATAAAGTCCACCGCTTAATCTAAATAACATGTCCTTTTCCCAATCTGGCTTAATGGCAAATTGCGCACGAGGACTAAAAACAGTTTGCGTAGAGCTTTCAATGCCATCACCACTTACAGTCCAATTATGAACACGTATTCCAGCATTAAAAAATACGTCATTATTACCTAATTCTGTGCGTTTGCTCCATTGTGCATAAGCTTGAATTCTGTCTATCTTAGTATTATTTCTCGCTCTTATGTTTTGAAATGGCACTAAAGGTCCTTGATAAGCTTCGTAAGGTTGCTCGTTAAACGAATCGATGTTTGGAGGATTAATAGAAAATCCAGCTGAATCGATAACTTCCCATTCTACAATACGATCCATGATGTCTTCATGGGTATATTTTACAGACCACTTAACATTGCTATCGCCTTCAAGTCTTAAATCGCCTTTGTGTTCCACATTTACAATGAGTGCATCCAAATCATTTCTAGCATGGTTGAGTTGACCACCAATGCCTTCAGAAAACTCAACTTCACCTAAATTTTCATCACCAATATTACTGTTTACTTCACCTAATCTGTATTGAGCCAAGATGTCAAAATACTCCTCTTCAGTTGTATGATACGCAGAAGTTATGAGTTTTAAGGTGAGATCATCAGTGGCAAAATAAGTGCCTTTAAACGCTCCAAAATAGGTTTGATATTGGTCTTTTTCCTGACCTTCATAGAAGACCAATAGTGCCAACGGATTTTCAAGCGTACCAAAATTGGTTTGTCTGGTTTGAGGCTCGTAGTTGTATTTGTTGATTGAAGCATTTCCTAAGAAACTCAAGTGAAATTTATCTGAAAATTTATAATTCAAATACGTTTGAGCATCAGCAAATTTTGGGTCGTAATTGGTTTCTGTTTCTTGAGCTTTTACCAACAAACTATTATCTCTATATCGTAAACCAATAATTCCTGAAAACTTAGAATCTTTAGAAACGGCTTCAGTTGTGATGCTTCCTCCTAAAAGACTCATATCTGCTCGTACACCAAAACTTACAGGATTTCTGTAGGTGATATCTAAAACCGAAGAAAGCTTATCGCCATATTGCGCTTGAAATCCTCCAGCTGAAAACTCAACATTCTGAACCATGTCAGTATTTACAAAACTTAATCCTTCCTGTTGTCCAGAACGAATAAGAAATGGTCTATACACTTCAATTTCGTTAACGTACACCAAATTTTCATCAAAATTCCCACCTCTTACTGAGTATTGTGTACTCAATTCATTTGAGATATTAACTCCAGGAAGTGTTTTAAGTAAGTTTTCAACACCTGGTTGTGCACCTTTAATGGTTCTAATCATTTCAGGTTCTATGGTTGTGATGCCTTCTACTTGTTTACGCTGATTGCCTTTTACAACAACGACTGCAATTTGTTCAATCTCCAAATTCATCACTGGATTAAACTCGAAAGTTTCACCGTTTTTCAAGTTAAAGGTTGCTGAAACCTTTTTGTAATTAAGGTGAGTAAATTCAACTAAAACATCTTCATTGGCTGGAATTTTTAATAGATAAAATCCGTTTTCATTTGTTGTTGTGCCATCTGTTCCTGATTTAATGTTAATATTTGAAACAGGTAAATTTGCACTATCCAGTATGATTCCTTTAAGTGTGGCAGTTTGAGATAAACCAAAAAAAGGCAGTAGGATAAAAGCGAGTTTAAGTAAGAAAAAATGTATCTTCAAAAGAGTTGTATTTATTTTCTGTAAAAGATAGTTTCAAATGTAGAACTATTTCCAACATTATCAGTAACAATTACCTTTAAATTATACTTGGTTTCATTTTTTATGATATCGTCATTAAAATCATAAATCAGCGTATTTTTTTTATAATCGTACTCCATTAAAATCCACTGGTCATTAATGGTTGCTCTGTAACTATTTATACCTGAGGTTTCATCATCGATTTTAAGGGTTAAATATCTGTACTTACTAAGCCATTGGCCTTGTTTAAAATTTACTGGTATTATGGTTGGATTGTCGTTATCAATGCCAATGGTATATGTGCCAAGAGTTTTGGTGTAAGCAGTAAGTATATTTTCTTTTTTTAAAGCTGAAACATAATAAATTCTATTACCCCATTTTGATAAACGTCCAATATATAATTTGTCTTTATCCACATCTTTAAAATGGCTAATATCAAAATTAATAACCATGTTTTTTTGAAGAGGAATAGTAGGTTCGTGAATGGTTAAAGTGTCGTTTACAACATTAAAGTCAATAAAAAAATCATCATAAAAAGTATTACTTGGTATATAAACCGAAACATTTTCTTTTTCTAAAGTTGTCGATTGATCTGCGTAGACAAAATAATCTGTAGCTTTTATATATTTTGGTTTTAGAGAGTCTATTTTTTGTCCATTAATGTTTATAGTAAGCCAAGCGTCGTTGTCTTTAAAATCCTTTACTCGCGCTTTGTAAACTGAAGCTGTGCTGTCTTCAATTTGCAAATAACCATCATCTCTGACGTCTTTGTATATGCTTAAAGGATTGTTTTGTTGCACAAACAATTTTTGAATTCTTGTGTTTTCGTTTTCATAAAACTCATAGTCAATCAATCTATTTAAGTGCTGAGTTTCGTCAAACGAAAATCGTTTAAAATCTATCTCTAAGCTTTTATTGCCATTATAAAATGTTTGTATGTTGCTCACACCATTTTTATTGGCAGCCAAATCTTGTCTGTCGTAAGTTTCAATACCAAAACCAATTTTGCCATACGCATCTATGTTTTCTATGGTGTAAGTTCCGTTTTGTTCTTGTTTTAGTCTAAGTTTAGTTAATTCTGTACTTCCATTAATGTGAGCATTTTCACCAATAGGATATGCAAAAGCTGAAATAATTAGTGGTGATTGAGTATCTTTTATGTCTATACCAAATAACATTGGGTTTATTGGTCTTTCCTCTTTATCTCTAATTTCGAAATGAAGGTGAGGTCCTCCAGAACCTCCAGTGTTTCCTGAATAAGCAACAATCTCATCAGTTGATATAGGCAAAGTTTGCATGTCTGGAAAAACTTCAATTTCAAACGATTCTTTTTCATATTGAAGCTTTTTAATATACTCTTCAATTCTTGGAGCAAACTTTTTTAAATGTGCATAAACGGTTGTGTAACCATTAGGATGTGTAATGTATAAAGCTTTACCATAACCAAAATGCGATATTTTAATTCTACTCACATAACCTTCAGCAGCAGCATAGACGTTAAGACCTTCCCTTTGCTGAGTTTTTATATCTAAACCAGAATGAAAATGGTTGGAGCGAAGCTCGGCAAAAGTTCCTGATAAAATTAAAGTTACATCCAAAGGATTTCTAAAATAATCTTGTGGATAGGGATTTTGAGCTATTGGAAATTGAATAAAAAAAAGGAATAAGATTTTGAGGGCGTGTCTCATATAATTTATTGATGTTATTGCTAAAATATTAAATTGCTTTAAACTGGCAAAGTATAAACTACAGCTGCATAAAAATATTGTAATGAACTGATAATTAATAATTTCAGAATTTTAAGTAAAAACAATTGCTAATTAAAGATAGGTGTGTTAACTTTGTGTAGTTAGTATTGAATTATATAAATGAGTAATATTGAGTCTGTTGTAGATTCCTTAGAGAATAGAATAAGCAAGGTTTTGCACAAACTTGAGGTTTTAAAGCAAAACAATGCAAAATTACAAGCAGACTTAGAAGCTACTCAAAAAAAAACGGTTCATCAAGAAAAGATAATTAGTTCTTGGGAAGAAAAGTATGAATCGCTAAAATTAGCTAATTCAATATTAGGCAGTGACGAAAGTAAAAGAGAAGCAAAGCTCAAAATAAATGGATTAATAAGGGAAATAGATCATTGTATTTCCCAATTATCAGAGTAAAGGCAACGTATAAATGTCAGAGAAGCTTAAAATAAAGCTGTCAATAGCAAATAGAGTTTATCCATTAACTATTGACCCTAAACAGGAAGAAGGATTACGCAAAGCGGCTCAGAAAATAGATGCCATGATTAAACAATTTGAGCAAAGTTATTCTGTTCGTGATAAACAAGATGTATTGGCAATGTGTGCATTGCAGTTTGCGTCTCAAAACGAACAGAAAACTATTGAAAACGAATATTTAAATGAAGAAGTTGAAGAAAAGCTTGTAGCTATGGATCAACTTCTTAAAGAGTATTTAAACTCTTAAGTTCTTTAATATATAATAAAGGTTACTGCCTACATTAGTTATTTTTTTGATGAACTCAACGTTAATTCTTTAAAAAGGGTGAGTTGAAGTTGTAAAAGCGAGCTGCCTTTGAGCAGATACTTGATCAGCTTGTTAGCCCTAAACTTGTTTTTAAGGAGTTCATACAAAACCTCAACTGGTGTAGGCTTTTTTTTTAAAACTAACTAAAACAAAATGGAAACGAACACAATTTTATTAATTGTTGGAAGTATAATAGTAGGATTGATAATAGGCTTTGTAATAGCAAAATCACTCGAAAAGAACAATGCATCTAAATTGGTTAAAAATGCCAAAAAGGAAGCCGAAACTATTTTAAAGGAAGCCAATAACGAAGGCGAATCAATAAGGAAAGATAAAATTCTTCAAGCAAAAGAAAAATTTATAGAGCTTAAATCCGAACACGAAAAAGTAATATTATCGCGCGATAAAAAAATGGCAGAAGCCGAAAAGAGAATCCGTGATAAGGAATCCCAAGTATCTTCAGAACTTGCTAAAGGAAAGAAATTAAACACTGAAGTCGAAGAAAAAATAAACGACTATAATTATAGGCTCGAGCATCTTGACAAGCGCAAAGATGAGTTAGATAAGTTACACAAAAGCCAAGTGCAACAACTTGAGGTTATTTCGGGTTTGTCGGCTGAAGAAGCTAAAGATCAACTGGTAGAATCTCTAAAAGGAGAGGCTAAAAATGAGGCCATGGCTTATGTGCAAGACAAAATGGAAGAAGCCAAAATGACAGCACAGCAAGAAGCCAAGAAAATCATTATTAACACCATTCAACGTATTGGAACAGAAGAGGCTATAGACAATTGTGTCTCTGTATTTAATATAGAATCTGATGACGTAAAAGGTCGAATAATTGGTCGTGAAGGACGAAATATTAGAGCTATAGAAGCAGCAACTGGAGTTGAGATTATTGTTGATGATACTCCAGAAGCTATTATTCTTTCTTGTTTCGATTCTGTAAGGCGTGAAATTGCAAGATTATCATTACACAAACTTGTAACTGACGGCAGAATTCATCCTGCGAGAATTGAAGAAATAGTTCAAAAAACCAAAAAACAAATTGACCAAGAAATTATTGAAGTTGGAAAACGTACTGTAATTGATTTAGGCATACATGGTTTGCATCCTGAGCTTATTAAGATGGTTGGACGTATGAAATATCGTTCGTCTTATGGTCAAAACTTATTACAACACTCCAGAGAAGTTGCTAAACTTTGTGGCGTAATGGCAGCAGAACTCGGTATAAACCCAAAACTTGCCAAACGTGCAGGATTATTGCATGATATTGGAAAAGTTCCAGATGCAGAAGTTGATATGGAGACACCTCACGCAATTCTTGGTATGCAATGGGCAGAAAAACACGGCGAGAAAGAAGAGGTCTGTAACGCTATTGGAGCACATCATGACGAGATAGAAATGACCTCATTGTTGTCACCAATTGTGCAGGTTTGCGATGCCATCTCTGGAGCACGACCTGGAGCACGACGTCAAGTATTAGACTCCTATATTCAACGACTTAAAGACCTCGAGGATATTGCTTTTGGATTTAGCGGAGTTAAAAAGGCTTATGCCATACAAGCAGGTCGTGAGTTGCGTGTTATTGTAGAAAGCGAAAAAGTAACTGATGATAAAGCAGCTCAACTTTCTTTTGAAATATCACAAAAAATTCAAACAGACATGACTTATCCTGGTCAAGTAAAAATTACAGTAATAAGAGAAACTCGTGCAGTAAATATTGCTAAATAAGAAACTATAAACATTAATTTATTTTTAAAAGCATTCAGTTTTTCTGGATGCTTTTTTATTTTCTAGGATGATACGTATTAATCACTTTGGTTAAATGAGATTTATCTATATGAGTGTAAATTTCGGTTGTTGTAATACTCTCATGACCTAGCATTAATTGTATAGCTCTTAAATCGGCTCCGTTTTCAAGTAGATGAGTGGCAAAAGAGTGCCTAAATGTATGTGGAGAAATACTTTTTTGTATTCCGGCTTTTTCAGTTAATTGCTTCACAATGGTAAAAATCATAGCTCTTGTAAGTTGTTTTCCTCTTCTATTTAAGAATAAGACATCACTATATATTTCAATAATAGGAATGTGGATTCTTACTTCGTTTTTGTAGATATTAATATATTTTTGAGTTAAAGGACTAATAGGAACAAAACGTTGTTTGTTGCCTTTTCCAGTAACTTTAATAAATCCTTCATCAAAAAATAAGTCTGAAATTTTAAGATTAGTCAGTTCGCTAACACGCAAACCACAACTATATAGCGTTTCAATTATTGCTCTATTACGTTCTCCTTGAGGATTTCCTAAATCTATAGCCAAAATAATTTTATCTATTTCTTCAATAGATAAAGTATCTGGTAGTTTCCTACCTATTTTTGGCGATTCGATTAATGCTAGAGGGTTAGTTTCTCTATAATTTTCAAAAATCAAGTAATCAAAAAAACCACGTAAAGCAGAAATAAGACGTGATTGACTTCTTGCATTTAATGTTTTAGCAGCATCATAAATAAATTCTTGTACAACATTAGCCTTAATATTTACAGGAGATGAATTTGCTTTATGTTCTTCTAAATAAGATTTTAGTTTGTTTAAATCAAGAGCATAACTCGAAATAGAGTTTTTAGATAAACCTCTTTCCAGCTTTAAATACGTTGAAAAATCTTGTATGGCTTGATCCCAATTCATGCAAAAAATACAGTTACTAACAATTTGTACGTAATATATTACAGTTAAAAACTACGTAATTATACGTATATTTATAAAGTTTTCAACATTTTTTTTTGAGATTGTTAATAAAATCACTTTATTTGATTCAATTAATCATAAAACTAAATTTACAAATTATGAAAAAATTGATTTTATTAGTAGCAGTTGCGTTATTCGCATTTAACGTAAATGCACAAGGTGATGAGCAATCTGGTAATGCTTTATCTGAAGGTAGTTGGGTAATTGAAGTTAATACTGGTTCATGGTCAACTGGTAGTACTGCTTTTTCTTTAGCCTCTGAAGATGGTAATACTATGTGGTCTGCTGGAGCTGAAGCAGGTTATTTTGTTAAAGAAAATTTAGCAATTAAGGCAGGTTTGGGTTATTCTGATTTTGGTGAGGACTACTCTGCATTTAGTTACAAGATTGGTGCAAAATATTACATTGCTGATGAGTTTCCAGTTGGTGTTGATTACACAGGGGTTAGTTATAAAGATGTAGATGAAAACCCATCTTATGTAGGACTTCAAGGTGGATATGCATGGTTTGTAGCTGACAATGTTAGTATAGAACCAACTTTGCGTTATAATTTATCTATGAATAGTGATTTTTATGATGATGCTTTCCAGTTCTTAATTGGATTTGCAATTCATCTATAATTAATAATATTTGTTATTAAAAAAGGAAGCCATTGGCTTCCTTTTTTATTGTCTTAAAAGAATAATCTTATATTATATGTGAATAATTTCTTGCGCATATTTTTTTTCATTCTATTTTCGCCAACTATAAATTTTAAAAACTTAAAACAAATCTATTATGAAAAAATTATTATTTGTTGCGGCTATTGTTGCATTCACATTAAGTACAAATGCTCAAGAGCAAGCAATTAAGGCAAACCCAATCGGATTGGCGTTTGGAGTAGCTAATGCAGGATTTGAATTTTCTACTAGCGATGCTCAGACTTTAACAGTTTCAGGATTGTATTACAACATTTCTGACGTTTCTGGTTTTGGAGCTGGCGCAGAGTACAGATTCTATTTTTCGAGCGATGAAGCCTTAAGAGGATGGCATGCTGGACCTTCTGTTGGTTATTTTTCTTTAGAAGATGATTTTGATAATTCTGCTGGTTTCTTTTCTATAGGTGGCGAAGCTGGACACCAATGGATTTTTGGAGAACATTTTTTATTGGATGTTTTTGCAGGATTGGGCTTTGTTACAGGAAGCTCTGACGATTTAGCAGTTTCTGTAAACTCAGCAGCTGTTAGTATAGGAGTTTCAATTGGATATGCTTGGTAATAGTAAATTACCTTTATATAAAACCGAAGCTTTGCTTCGGTTTTTTTATGCATTATTTTTTGATACATTTGAATTATGAAGAAACTTATCATTATTAATGGACCAAACCTAAACTTGTTAGGCAAACGAGAACCTAATGTTTATGGTAACTTATCGTTCACTGAGTTTTTTGAAACTGTAAAAGAGAAATATCCTCAAGTTAGTTTAGAGTATTTTCAATCAAATGTTGAAGGTGAGCTTATTAATAAGTTACATGAAACAGGTTTTTCTTATGATGGTATCATTTTAAATGCTGCTGCATACACACACACTTCTGTTGGTATTGGTGATGCAGTAAAAGCTATAGAAACTCCAGTTGTAGAAGTTCATATATCAAATACGTTTGACAGGGAAGAGTTTAGGCATAAATCGTTTGTGTCACCTAATGCCAAAGGTGTCATTATAGGTTTTGGATTGCAAAGTTATGAGTTGGCTATTCAAAGTTTTCTTTAAGTTTTAATAAACCGTAAGAGATTACTTTTTCTAAGGTTTCATAGTCTCTTATATCACATTCATATTGGAGGTAATCACTGTAAAGAAGTTTATTGTTTTGAGTATCAAAAACGTTTATACTAACATTAGTTGGAAACTTCATTTTTCCTAGAAAAGAATTAATATTAATAAAAAGTTGCTTATTAGATCCATAGGCTTTTAACTTATATTTTTCTATATTTTTATTAGGTCTTTTAGTTAGAACTAATGCATTAGAATTTTTTGCTATATAAAAATAATTTTTTCTTAAAAGGACAGAGTCGTTAGTCATTTCAATGTTAGGAAAAGCATTTTTGATTAAGCTTTTTATATTTCTGGCATATAAAAACCTTATAGAATCTTTCTCTAATGAATCAGCTTTAATATGGTGCGTATAGATTGAAGTATATGCAGTTGAAAAAGATAAGTCACTTAAATTAGTTAATAAATGAGGCTTATCTGGTTTGTCAAGTACTTCAACAGGATCTTCACATTTTTTATATGCTTCAACCATTTGTAGAGAAATTTCTCTATTAGATTTAGTTGATTCATGTCCAACACCACAACTTGAAAAAGCTACTGCTAAAATTAAAAAGTAAAAAGGTAAGTTTAATTTCATTTTTGAAAGATATAAAAAAAGCGATTCAATCGAATCGCTTTTATATTTAGTCTTCTAACTTCTGTCTTCCGACTTCAATCTTATAAATGTATCACTTCACCATAAGCAGCAGCTACAGCTTCCATTACAGCTTCACTCATGGTTGGATGAGGATGTACAGCTTTTAATACTTCATGTCCTGTAGTTTCAAGTTTTCTACCTAAAACAGCTTCAGCAATCATGTCTGTTACTCCAGCACCAATCATGTGGCATCCAAGCCATTCACCATACTTAGCATCAAAAATAACTTTTACAAAACCATCTTTTGCTCCAGAAGCACTCGCTTTTCCAGAGGCTGAAAACGGAAAATTACCTACCTTAATATCATAACCTTGCTCTTTGGCCTGAGCTTCGGTTAAACCTACACTTGCAATTTCAGGAGAGCAATACGTGCAACCTGGAATATTGCCATAGTCTAAAGCTTCAACGTGCATTCCAGCAATTTTTTCAACACATAAAATACCTTCGGCAGAGGCTACGTGAGCCAAAGCTTGTCCTGGAGTTACGTCACCAATGGCATAGTAACCAGGAATATTGGTTTGGTAATAATCGTTCACCAATATTTTATCTCTATCTGTTACAATGCCAACATCTTCAAGCCCAATATTTTCAATATTTGATTTAATTCCTACTGCAGAAAGCACAATGTCAGCCTCAAGAACTTCTTCACCTTTTTTAGTTTTAACCGTTGCTTTTACACCTTTTCCAGAAGTATCAACACTTGTCACTTCAGCAGAAGTCATAATATTTATACCACTTTTTTTGAAAGAGCGTTCTAATTGTTTAGAGACATCGTCATCTTCTACAGGAACTATTTTTGGCATATACTCAACAATAGTAACCTCAGTGCCTAAGGCATTATAAAAATAAGCAAACTCAACACCAATGGCTCCAGAGCCTACTACAATCATCTTTTTAGGCTGTTTGTCTAAGCTCATCGCTTCTCTGTAACCAATTACTTTTTTACCATCTTGAGGTAAGCTTGGTAACTCACGAGAACGTGCTCCAGTTGCAATTATGATATGGTCTGCACTATATTCTGTTCCATCTACATCAACTTTTTTTCCAGGTTTAACTTTTCCGTAACCGTTAATAACGTCAATTTTATTTTTCTTCATTAAAAACTGAACGCCTTTACTCATGCCTTCTGCAACACCACGACTACGTTTTACAACAGCACCAAAATCTTTATCAGCATCTTTTACTGACAGTCCATAATCTTCAGCATGTTTTAAGTACTCAAATACTTGAGCAGATTTTAGTAAGGCTTTTGTTGGAATACAACCCCAATTTAAGCAGACACCTCCAAGACTTTCTTTTTCAACAATTGCAGTTTTAAATCCTAATTGAGACGCTCTAATTGCAGTTACATAGCCACCTGGACCACTACCAAGAACGATAATATCATATTTACTCATGAGAATATTTTTAGTCGATTTTTGAAGCTACGAATTTACGAAACCAAATGTAAAAACTCCAATAACTAAATAACAAATTACAAAACTATTTTAGAGTTTTAAGGTTTGTTTAATTTATAGAAGTTTTGGAATTTAGAATTTGGATTTTGTTTTTATAATTCGTCAGTAAAATGCTTTCGCTCTTTTTCTTTAGCAAACTTTTCCTGATTGTAGACGTTTGATTTTCCTTTTGGAATTGATAAAGATTGCCAATTATCGCCTTGTATCATCTTACCAAGAAATACTATTTGTCCAACATGATATGCATAGTGAGCTAATTGTCTATTAATGGCTTCTGTAACTGTATGTCCTTGATTTCTTATGTATACAATTTGTTCTAATTGACTGTATTTGATAGGTCTTAATGCATCAAACAAACATGCCCAACCTTTTTCCCAAGCTCTGAGCATTTCTTCTTTATTTGTGTAAGTATTTTCAAATTCTTGGTCACGTTCACGCCAAGCTTTCTCACCATCCTCGGTTAAAAAGTTAGTCCATCTAGATAACATATTCCCAACCAAATGCTTCGTAATAATTGTAATGCTATTGCTTTCAGAATTATATTGCCAATGGATATCAGTATCATTTATTTGAGAAAAAGTTTTTTCGCCAAGACTTTTGTAATATTCAAATTGTTTTATAGCACTCGTTAAATAACTATTGGTCATTTTTTTCAGGAATAAAATTTAATGCAGCACCATTTATACAATGACGTTGACCTGTTGTTTCTCTAGGACCATCATCAAACACATGCCCTAAATGGCCACCACAAGTTGAGCAATGCTCTTCGTTTCTGGCATAGCCAATATTGTAATCTACAGAAAATGAAACGTTACCTTCAATTGGTCTATCAAAACTTGGCCAGCCAGTGCCAGAATCAAATTTATGTTCACTTTTAAATAAAGGAGTTTTACAAGCAGCACATACATAAACTCCTTTTTCTTTATTATCGTTTAAAGGACTTGTAAAAGCACGTTCAGTACCAGCTTCTCTTAATACATAGTATTGTAAATCAGTAAGCTGAGTTTTCCATTCGGCTTCAGTTTTAGTAACAGCAAATGTTTCTTTAGTTTCATTTTTTTGTGCAGAAGTATTGCAGCTAAAAAAGAAAGAAGTTAAGGCAAATAAGAATAGTTTTTTCATAGTGTAAATTTAATCAATTTTAAGATATATTATGTGTCGCTATAATGCACTATAACTTACTTGTTATTATTAATAAAAAATTTATTTTGTGTGACTTTTTAAAAGAAAAAGTGTCTTAAAAATGGTATGTTTTTTGTACCTTTATTTCAAACACTTTAAACCATTAACAATGAAATTTAAATCAACAATAATAGCAGGCTTAGCTTTACTTTTGTTTTTTTCTTGTGCTGTAAACCCTTTTACTGGAAAAAAAACAATGGCATTAATTCCAAATTCACAATTATTGCCAATGGCTTTTGCTCAATATGATCAGTTTTTAACTGAGAATAAAGTGGTCAGTAACACTCAAGATGCAGAGATGATAAAACGAGTTGGACAGCGTATTGCAGTAGCTGCTGAACGTTGGCTAAATGCAAATGGTTATCAAGGTTACTTAAAAGATTACAAGTGGGAATATAACTTAGTAGATGATAAGACTGTAAACGCTTGGTGTATGCCTGGAGGAAAAATAGTTTTCTATACTGGAATTTTACCAATTGCTGCTAACGAAACAGGTGTTGCTGCTATAATGGGACATGAGGTGGCTCACGCACTTGCAAATCATGGACAACAAAGAATGAGTGCTGGTTTAATACAACAATTAGGCGCTGTTGGTGTTGCTGTTGGTACTGGTAATAAAGACCCTCAGGTTCAACAACAGTGGATGCAGGCTTATGGTGCTGCTACAACAATAGGAGGTATGTTACCATTTAGTAGAAACCATGAATCACAATCTGACGAAATAGGACTGCGTTTAATGGCTATTGCTGGTTACAATCCTGATGAAGCAGCAGAACTATGGAAAAGAATGCAAGCTAATAGTGGAGGACAAGCTCCGCCTGAGTTTTTAAGTACTCATCCATCAAACGAAACACGGATTGCAAACCTAACCAAATGGGCTCCAGAAGCTAAAAAAGAAGCTGCAAAATTTGGGATTACTTCATTTAGAGAATAATTTATTTATAAAGAGTAAAAAATAAATGTTTACCTTAGAAGCTGCTCATAATAGAGCAGCTTTTTGTTTATGGCAAAACTAAAAAAGGGAAGCAAAAAATTGCTCAATGCTTGGGCGTTTTACGATTGGGCAAACTCGGTTTATACGCTTACAATTGCTTCAACCATTTTTCCAATATTTTATTCAACCTTATTTTTAGATAAAGTAAAGCAAATTCAATTTTTAGGGTTTGATGTTAAAAATACTGCGTTAATCTCATTTGTAACGGCTTTTACTTTTTTTGTTATTACCATTTTATCGCCTTTTTTATCAGGTATTGCCGATTATATTGGGAACAAAAAATTGTTCTTAAAGTTTTTCTGTTACCTTGGGAGTTTGGGCTGTATAGGTCTGTTTTGGTTTAGTTTAGAACATATTTATATCAGTATGTTTTTGTATTTCTGTGGATTGATAGGTTATTGGGGAAGTTTGGTTTTTTACAACTCATATTTGCCAGATATTGCATTTCCTGAACAACAAGATGCTATAAGCGCAAAAGGGTTTTCTATTGGTTATATTGGTAGTGTCATTTTACTGCTGTTTAATTTAGCCATGGTCATGAAACCTCATTGGTTTGGTATTTACGGTACAGATTCTGAAGCTGCTATGATTGCAATGAGAATTTCGTTTATAACCGTTGGTGTTTGGTGGATATTATTTGCGCAATACACTTTTTATAACTTGCCAAAAAGCAACATACAAAGAAAACAAGCTTTTAAAAGCATTTTATGGAATGGGTTTAAAGAATTAAACTCTGTATGGATTCAACTTAAAGAAAACCTAAGACTTAAGCGTTTTCTATATGCCTATTTTGTTTACATTATGGCAGTTCAGACCATTATGCTAATGGCTGTTTATTTTGGTGAAGAAGAAATTTCTTGGGCTGATAAAAACGAAAAAACGATAGGACTAATCATTAGCATTTTGGTCATACAATTGGTAGCTGTTTTTGGAGCAAGCATAACATCAAAGACATCATCTAAATACGGAAATATTTCAACACTTATAGGAATCAATACTATTTGGATGCTTATATGTGTATATGCCTATTTTGTTAAAACTCCACTGGAATTTTATATTACTGCTGCAATTGTTGGTTTTGTAATGGGAGGTGTACAAGCATTATCTCGCTCAACATATTCAAAGTTTTTGCCTGAAACAAAAGATACCACTTCCTATTTTAGTTTTTATGATGTTACCGAAAAGGTTGGGATAATTATAGGAATGAGTATCTATGGAACAGTTGACCAAATAACAGGAACTATGCGAAATGCAATATTGTTTTTATTTGTATTTTTCTTGTGTGGAATTGTTTTACTTTTCAGAGTCCCAAAAAATAAAATAACCAATAACTAAAATAATTAAAATGGCAATTTTAGAAAAAGGAAATAAAAAACTACTTAATGCTTGGGCTTTTTATGATTGGGCAAACTCGGTTTATTCGTTAGTAATTAGTACAGCTGTTTTTCCAATTTATTATAGTAGCATGACAGCATCCTTTGCTAATATTGAAGGCGACATTACTTTTTTAGGCACGCAGTGGAATCCAACTACGTTATATGATTATACTTTGTCCTTTTCATTTTTAATAGTAGCATTTATTTCGCCTATACTTTCTGGAATCGCAGATTATACAGGGAATAAACTTAAATTCCTTAAATTCTTTTGTCTGTTAGGCTCATTATCTGTTATGAGTTTATTCTTTTTTAAAGATCAATCTACACTTTGGGTTGCACTTCTTTTTACTGTTACTGCAAGTGTTGGTTTTTGGGGAAGCATTGTGTTTTATAATGCGTATTTGCCTGAAATTGCCTACCCAGAGCAGCAAGATAGTGTAAGTGCTAAAGGATTTATTTATGGATATTCAGGCTCGGTTTTATTAATGATTTTAAGTATGGTATTAATTCAAACTAAAGTGTTTGGATTTCTTGATGAAGCCTATGGCTCAAGAATAACCTTTGTATTAGTAGGTTTATGGTGGTTAGGCTTTGCACAAATTACTTACAGACGGTTACCAAATAATGTTTACAACCATAAACCAGAAAAAGATTATATATGGAAAGGGTTTTTTGAGTTGAAAAAAGTAGCAAAGGAGTTAAATGATTACAGAGAATTGAAACGCTTTTTAGTGTCCTTTTTCTTTTTTAGTGTTGGTGTTCAAACGATTGTTTTAATGGCTGGAATTTTTGGAAGTGAAGAACTAGGTTTGCCAACTACAAACTTGATTATGACCATCATGTTAGTTCAAATTGTAGCCATTTTAGGTGCTTATATTTTTTCAAGAATATCTAATAAATATGGAAACTTAAAAGCTTTGAAAATAACCTTGATGATTTGGGGTTTGGTTTGTTTTATAGCTTTTACTCTTGATAAAAGCCAATCTAACATAGATATGTATTTTTATGCACTTGGTGCTATACTTGGTTTGGTTTTAGGCGCTACACAATCCTTATCACGTTCTACATATTCTAAATTGTTACCAGAAACTGAAGATCATGCCACCTATTTTAGTTTTTATGATGTGACCGAAAAAATTGCAATCGTTTTAGGAATGTTTGTATTCGGATTATTAATTTCGATTACAAATTCAATGCAGTGGTCAGTACTGTTTTTGGCAATTTTCTTTTTGGTTGCTCTAATTGTATTATTCACAATAAAAGGAAATGAGTATGTAAAATAAAAACGCCTTCTTTTAAAGAAAGCGTTTATTAAAATATTGTGAGTGCTATTAATTACTGATTTTTCCAGAACCAGAAACCTTAGTATCTTCTTTACTTGGGTTTCCTCTGTACTCAATACCACCTGATCCAGAAACTCTTGCTTTTAAACTTTGGTTACTAACAACTTCTATATCACCAGAGCCAGCAATTGAAGCTTCTGTATGATTGGATTGTAAGCCAAAAGCGTGTATATCACCAGAACCAGCTAATCTTAGCGATAAATTATCAGTATTTCCTTTTAAAGTAATATCACCAGAACCAGCTAAACTACCTTCGACAGAAGAAGCTTCAATGTTCAATGTCATATCACCAGAACCAGCAAGGGAAACATTAAAATCTGAAGCAGAAATTTTATCTTCATTCCATAAATCTCCAGAACCTGCTAAAGATACACTACTTATGTCCTTAAAAGGGATTGTCACTTTAATTGTTTTGTTCCAGCTTGGACTAAGGTTGATTCCTTTTTCAACTTTAATAATTAAGTCACCTCCTTTTATTTCAGTAATAATGTATTCTAATAAATTAGATTCTCCTTCTATTTTTATTTTACCTTCTTCTCCTGCCACTAGAATATAATCCATAGAACCACCACATTTAATACCATCATAATCTCCTGTATTTCTAGTTTCAGTGGTCATGTTACCATTGCCTTTAATTTTTTTATTTCCCCACCATTGAGCATGAGATGCAGTGGCAAACATTAATGCTATTATTAATAAAATTGATTTGTTCATAATTGTTTGTTTTTAGATTGATTTAATTTAGTTCTTTTTAAATGTTATGCTTCCGTAATCGGAATTAATTTTTATTCTGTTTCCTGAATTTGATTTGCCATAGTGTCCTAAATAGTATTTGCTGCTGGATTTTTCAATGCGTTTTGAAAACTCAAAATCATCAGCATCTCTTAAGGATGCATAGCTTAAATCGAATTCAAAATCAAAGCTATAGCCTTCAGAGTAACCTATTGTGATTTTTAAATAATCTGATGAGATATCAATGCTTCCAGCATTGGCTGTCATGTTATCAATTTTTAGTGAGCCATAATCGGCATTTACAGATACGTTTTTGTAGATGTTTCCTAAACGAAGTGTCAAATAGTCTCCATCTCCTTTTACATTGTTTGCATTGTTGATGGTTAGCGAACCATAGTCACAACTGTAATTAACATCTTCGGCAATTTCAATTTCAGATTTGGTGTAATCTGCATTAACGCTTAAATTGTTAGTTTTTGCAACAGTATAGCTGCTGTAATCTGCATCAATTTTTCCGCTTTTTATGTATTCAAAATATGAGTTTTTAGTATAGTCAAATGAAATTACATTATTATCTGCCATTAGTTCTTTTGTAGTGATTTTTCCGTAGTCACAATCAATAATAGCTCGACCATTAAGTTTGTCAAGGTTAATACTTCCGTAGTCATTACTTAAATCTACATTGTTGCTCATTGGCATTTTTATAACGTAGTTAATTTTCATGTTTACGTTGTTATTTCCCCAATTCCACCAAGATTTATTGTTATTGAATTTGGTTTTTGCTGAAACCATATTTGGCGAGTTTTCAAAAAGTACATCGATGCCTTCAAGTTTTTTGATTACTTTATCTTCATCGTTACCATTGGTAGTGATTGTAACATCAATAACTACACGATTTTCGTTCCAAGTCACAATTTCAATATCTCCATAACTATTGTCAATATTTACAGTTGCGCTTGAACTTACATTATATTCTTTATGGAGTTTTTTCTCTTTAGTGTATTTCCCTGACCATTTTCCGTTGTTTGCAAAAACAAATGCAGGAACCAATAAGATTGTGCAAATGGTTTTATAAAGTAGAGCTGTTTTCATAAGTTTCGATTTTTGTTGATTTTAATTCTTCTATTTGATTTAATACATTATTTAAAATGTCTATTCTGTCCTGAAAGTTTGAAATCATAGCGCTAATAACACGTTTGTCATTTCCACTAACAGTTAAATCTTGTTTTAGTTTGTTATAGTTTGCTTCCAAAAGTTCTATTTGAAATAAAGCGTCTACTACCAAATCTTGAAATTCGGGAGTTAGCTCACTATTAAGTTTTTCAATTTCTGCTGAAATAGCATTGGTAAAGAAATTTTGAGTTTCTGCCATTTCTGGAGAAATGCTTGCAAGATCACGAGGCTCATTCGTTTTATTGAAACTAATAAATACAGTTACAAGCAACACAATTGAGGCAGCAATACTTAAAAATGGTTTCCAGAAATTAGACTTTGGTTGTGTTAGTGTAATAACCTCTCTGTTTTGATTATTTAGCTTTATCAAAAAGCGGTTTTCGTGTCCAGAGTTAGGCTCTTCTACATCAAAATCTGCTCTCAGATTTTCAAAAATGATATTTAAATTATTTTTACTCATAATTTAATGTTTTAGTTCACTGCTCTTTTTTGCAGTTTTTGTCTTAAACTCTCTTTAGCTCTCGATATGGTTGTTCTGCAATTTGCATAACTAATGTTCATAATTTCGCTAACTTCATCATGATCATAACCTTCAATTAAGTGCAATGTTAAAGCCACTCTGTAATTGTCTTTAAGTGTTTTCATGGTTTCCATAATTTGCTGTGCCCTCAAATTTGTAAACTCATAATCACTTGCAATGCCATCTTCATCATCTTCAACTTTAAAGAGTACATCATCTAATGCAACTTCGTTGTATTTATTGTTTTTATTAAAGTGATAAATACTGTTGTTTATTACAATCCGTTTCAACCAAGAACCAAAGGTTACAACATCTTTTAAACTGTCCAACTTAGTAAAAGCTGTTAAAAAAGAGTCTTGCATAATATCTTCGGCCTCAAAACTGTCTTTAACAATCCTTATTGCTGTATTGTACATGGCTTTGTAATATCTGTTGTAAACTTCCAATTGCGCATATTGATTGCCAGATTTACACTGCTGTACAAGTTGTTCTATATTTAAGTTGGTTGGTGTCAGAAAACAAATTGTTTATTATAATGATACAGATTTAGTTGCATTGTTACACTTTTGGAAAAAATTATTTATGATTTTATTTTAAAATACATTCTTTACATTGGCATAACAATTGAACTTATAGTTATAAGTTAAAAGACCAAATACTTATAACTCTCTGAAATAGAGCAATAAAACAAGTATTGGGTTTTAAAGATAAAAATAAAAAAGTTCTGTTTTAATGACAGAATGACTTAAAAATATTATGGCAAAACCAAAATTTACAAGCCTTGACAGTTTGTCATTTCAGGAATTTGATGAGAATTCTGAGTTGATTCCGTTAATGACTACTGAAGATGAAAAAGAAATTAATAACGAATTGCTACCAGAAACACTTCCAATACTATCGTTAAGAAATACTGTATTATTTCCAGGTGTTGTGATACCTATTACAGCTGGACGAGATAAATCCATAAAACTTATTGAAGATGCTAACAAAGGATCGAAGGTTATTGGTGTAGTTTCTCAAAAAGATGAAACTATTGAAGATCCAACAGCAAAAGACATATACGAAACAGGAACTGTTGCAAGAATACTTAAAGTACTTAAAATGCCTGATGGCAATACAACTGTTATCATTCAAGGGAAGAAACGCTTTAAAGTTGCAGAAGTAATTACCGAAGAGCCATATATGAATGCCACTGTTCGTGAGGTTCCAGAAAGTGCTCCAATAAACAATAATCAAGAATTTTCAGCAATTATTGATTCTATTAAAGAGTTGGCTCTTCAACTTATTAAGCAAAACCCAAACATTCCAAGTGAAGCTTCATTTGCTATTAACAATATAGAAAGCAACTCGTTTTTGGTCAATTTTGTGTCCTCAAACATGAATATTAGTGTTAAGGATAAGCAAAAATTACTTGAAATAAGCGATTTAAAAAAGCGTGCTTTAGAAACTCTAAAGTTTATGAATGTTGAATATCAGAAACTGGAACTTAAAAACGATATACAATCTAAGGTTCAAAGTGATATGAGCCAGCAACAACGCGAATATTTTCTACATCAACAAATGAAAACCATTCAAGAAGAATTGGGTGGTGTTAGCTATGAGGAAGAAGTTGAAGAAATGAAGATTCGTGCCAAATCAAAAAAATGGGACGATAAAGTAAAAGATCACTTTGAAAAAGAATTGGCAAAAATGCAGCGTATGAATCCTCAAGTTGCAGAGTATTCCATACAAAGAAATTACTTAGACCTTTTTCTAGATTTACCTTGGAATGAATTTAGCAAAGATAAATTCGATTTAAAACGAGCAAAACGCATATTAGATAGAGATCATTATGGTTTAGATGATGTAAAACGAAGAATTATTGAGTACTTGGCTGTTTTAAAGTTAAGAAATGACATGAAATCGCCAATTCTTTGTTTATATGGCCCTCCAGGAGTTGGTAAGACCTCATTAGGGAAATCCATTGCAGAAGCTTTAGGAAGAGAATATGTAAGAATGTCTCTGGGTGGTTTACGTGATGAAGCAGAAATAAGAGGGCACAGAAAAACATACATTGGCGCAATGCCTGGACGTATTTTACAAAGCCTTAAAAAAGCTGGAACTTCAAATCCTGTTTTTGTTTTAGATGAGATAGATAAATTATCAAATTCACATCAGGGAGATCCATCTTCAGCCATGTTAGAAGTACTAGACCCTGAGCAAAATTCAGAGTTTTATGATAACTTCCTCGAAATGGGATTTGATCTATCCAAAGTGATGTTCATAGCTACATCTAATAACCTTTCAAGCATTCAGCCAGCTTTAAGAGATAGAATGGAAATCATTAACGTTACTGGTTACACTATTGAAGAAAAGGTTGAAATTGGTAAACGCCATTTATTACCTAAACAATTAAAGGAGCATGGCTTAAATACCAATCATCTTAAAATAGCAAAACCTCAATTGGAGAAAATTGTGGAAGGCTATACAAGAGAATCTGGTGTTAGAGGTTTAGAAAAGCAAATTGCCAAAATGGTTCGTCATGCTGCCAAAAATATAGCTATGGAAGAAAATTATAATATTAATGTAACTAACGAAGATATTATAGAAGTTCTTGGCGGCCCAAAATTAGAGCGTGATAAATATGAGAACAATGATGTAGCTGGAGTTGTTACTGGTTTGGCTTGGACAAGTGTTGGAGGAGATATTTTATTTATAGAATCCATATTATCCAGAGGAAAAGGTACACTAACCATAACAGGAAACTTAGGAACAGTTATGAAAGAATCTGCAACAATTGCTATGGAGTACATAAAAGCAAATGCAGATACTTTTGGAATAGATAGTGATGTATTTGATAAATACAATGTGCATATTCACGTGCCAGAAGGAGCAACTCCAAAAGATGGACCTAGTGCAGGAATTACCATGCTTACCTCATTAGTGTCATTGTTTACTCAACGAAAAGTTAAAAAGAGCTTGGCGATGACTGGAGAAATTACTTTACGAGGTAAAGTACTTCCTGTTGGTGGAATTAAAGAAAAAATATTAGCTGCAAAACGTGCTCGTATTAAAGAGATTATTTTAAGTAAAGAAAACGAACGCGATATTAAAGAGATTAAAGAAGAATACTTAAAAGGCTTAACCTTTCATTATGTTGCAGACATGAGTGAGGTTATCGATATTGCTATAACAAAGCAGAAAGTGAAAAATGCCAAGAAATTGTAGTAAAAACCTCGAGAAATCGAGGTTTTTTTATGCGCTTAAAAATAAAAAAATCATGTAATCGTTTTAAGATAGATTTAGTTACTTTGCAACTTTGTAAAAATGACCTACAAATAAGCAGAATAAATAGAATTTGACTTTAATCAAGTTGAACAATTTTTGATGAAAAGAACGATTACTACTTTAATAGTTTTGGTGTGTTTTAATTTTGCCTTTCCACAGCTTGGAGGTGAGGCAACCTACCAGTTTCTAAATTTAGTATCATCTCCTCGTCAGGCTGCTCTTGGAGGAAAAGTTGTAACGAATGTAGATTATGATGTTACACAAGGCTTATACAATCCTGCAACTATTAATGTTGAAATGGATAATCAACTTGCACTAAACTACTCAAGTTATCTTGGAGGAATAGGTTATGGTACTGCAGCTTATGCTTACACTTGGGACAGACGTACACAAACACTTCATGTTGGAGTTACTTATATTAATTATGGCGATTTTGATGGCTATGACGAAAATGGTTTGCCTACTGGTTCGTTTACTGGTAATGAAGCAGCGCTATCTCTGGGTTATGCAAAACAGATTGGATATTCTGATTTTTATTTAGGAGGTAATGTAAAATTCATCACTTCTAAATTAGAACAATATAATTCTTTAGGTGTTGCAGCAGATATTGGATTGCTTTACATTAATGAAAAACTTGATTTCAATGCAGCGTTAGTGGTCAGAAATGCTGGAACGCAAATAACCACTTATGCAGGACTTAATGAAAAGTTACCATTAGAAGTAGATTTTGGGATGTCACAAACCTTAGAACATATGCCTTTGCGTTGGCATGTAACGTTTGAAAATTTGCAAAAATGGCCAATAGCAAGTCCTAATCCTTCTCATGTTACAACAGATTTAGAAGGCAATCAGACAGAAGAAAAAGTAGGTTTTCTAGCCAATGTGATAAGACATACTATTTTAGGAGCAGAATTGTTTCCAGACAGAGGTTTTAATATTAGATTAGGATATAATTTTAGAAGAGCTGAAGAATTACGTATTTTAGATCAGCGAAATTTTTCTGGTTTATCCTTCGGAATAGGAATTAAACTCAATAAAATGCGATTTAGCTACACACATGCAAGATATACAAGTGCATCAAACGCTAGTTTTTTCGGATTACAAATAGATTTAAGATAGTGCATAAAATTACCATTGCCATCGATGGCTACTCATCAACAGGAAAAAGCACCATAGCAAAACAAATAGCTAAAGAGCTTGGTTATATTTATGTAGATTCTGGAGCTATGTATCGTGCTGTTACTCTATATGCTTTACAAAACGGATTTATTAGTGAGAATGACTTTAATGTTAATGATTTTGTTATATTACTTCACGAAATTGAACTTGAATTTAAATTCAATTCTGAGTTAGGTTTTGCAGAAATGTATTTAAATGGCGTAAACGTAGAGCAAGCTATTCGTACTATGGAAGTATCTGGCTTTGTAAGCGCAGTTTCAGCAATTCCTGAAGTTAGATATCAATTGGTAAAGCAACAACAAAAAATGGGAAAGGATAAAGGTATTGTTATGGATGGTCGCGATATTGGTACTGTTGTTTTTCCTAATGCCGAACTTAAAATATTTATGACAGCTTCGCCAGATGTCAGAGCACAGCGTCGGTTTGAAGAGCTAACTAAAAGAGGAGATAAAGTCAATTATGATGAAGTCTTTAAAAATGTTCAGGAACGAGATTATATAGATTCGCATCGAGCAGATTCACCATTAGTTAAAGCTGATGATGCTATTGAGATTGACAATTCAAACCTTACTTTAAACGAGCAATTCGAAAGCATTATGAATTTAGTTAATATGACTTTAGAAGACCAAGAATAATTTTGTCATTCAGAGCAAAGCCAAGAATCTTAAATTAGTAATGGCTAAGATTCTTCATATCGATACTATCATTCAATATAACATCAACAGTACAAAAAAATCACTTTCAAAGTAAATAAAATTAGGCAATTACATCAATTATATGTATTTTTGCACTCCTTTTAGCGAATAGTCAGAAAATTAAAAGGAATTAAAAAACAAATAATAACACTTCTGTGTGTAAAACGCTTAATTTTTCTGATGCATACAGAATACAAATTTTAATCAGCAATGGCTGAAAATAAAGAAAAAGTAGCAGAAGAACAAGTTGAAGAAACTGTAGAAGCTACAACAACCGAAGCTCCAGTAGTCTCTGAAGCACAAACAAATCCAGAAAAATTTTTAAAAGACTTTAATTGGCACAACTACCAAGAAGGTATTGACGAGGTTGATGACAAACAACTTAAAGAATTTGAAAAATTAGTTGCAGAAAATTTTGTTGACACTTTAAACGATGAAGTAGTAACAGGAGAAGTTATTCACATTAGTGATCGTGATGCAATTATAGACATTAACGCAAAATCTGAAGGTGTAATTTCATTAAACGAATTTCGCTACAATCCAAACTTAAAAGTTGGAGATAAAGTAGAAGTTTTAATTGATGTTCGCGAAGACGCAACAGGTCAATTGGTATTATCACACAGAAAAGCAAGAGTAATCAAAGCTTGGGATCGTGTTAATGCAGCTCACGATACTGGAGAAATCGTTAACGGTTTTGTAAAATGCAGAACCAAAGGAGGTATGATTGTAGATGTCTTTGGAATTGAAGCATTCTTACCAGGTTCTCAAATTGATGTTAAACCAATTAGAGATTACGATCAGTACGTAAACAAAACTATGGAATTCAAGGTTGTAAAAATCAACCACGAATTTAAAAACGTAGTGGTATCGCATAAAGCGCTTATTGAAGCTGATATAGAAGTACAGAAAAAAGAAATTATTGGTCAATTAGAAAAAGGTCAAGTACTTGAAGGTATTGTAAAAAACATTACCTCTTATGGTGTGTTTATGGACCTTGGAGGAGTTGATGGATTAATTCATATTACTGACCTTTCTTGGTCTCGTATTAATCATCCAAGTGAAATTGTTGAACTTGATGAAAAACTTAACGTTGTAATCCTTGACTTTGATGAAAACAAATCAAGAATTCAATTAGGTCTTAAGCAATTAAGCAAACATCCTTGGGATGCCTTAGGTGAAGAAGTTGCAGTTGGTGATAAAGTAAAAGGAAAAGTTGTTGTTATTGCAGATTATGGTGCATTTATTGAAGTAGCTGATGGTGTTGAAGGATTAATTCACGTATCTGAAATGTCATGGTCTACTCATTTACGTTCAGCTCAAGATTTTGTTTCTGTTGGAGATGAAGTTGAAGCTCAAATTTTAACTTTAGATAGAGAAGATCGTAAAATGTCACTTGGTATTAAGCAATTAACTCCAGACCCTTGGACAGATATTACTAAAAAATACCCTGTTGGTTCTAACCATACTGGGATTGTGCGTAACTTCACAAATTTTGGTGTTTTCGTTGAATTAGAAGAAGGTATTGATGGATTAATTTACATCTCAGATTTATCTTGGACTAAGAAAATTAAGCATCCAAGTGAGTTCTGTGCAGTTGGTGATAAGTTAGACGTAGTAGTTTTAGAGTTAGATGTTGAAGGGCGTAAATTAAGTTTAGGTCACAAACAAACAACAGACAACCCTTGGGATAAATACGAAGCAGAGTTTGCTTTAAATACTACTCATACAGGAACAATTGATGAGTTAGTAGATAAAGGAGCAACTGTAACATTTAACGAAGATATCGTTGCATTTATTCCAGCACGTCACTTAGAAAAAGAAGATGGCAAGAAACTTAAAAAAGGAGAAGAAGCTGAGTTTAAAATTATTGAATTCAATAAAGAATTTAAACGTGTAGTAGGTTCTCATACAGCTATCTTTAGAGAAGAAGAAGCACAAAATGTAAAAGCGGCTGCCAAAAAAGCTGAAGCTGCAGCAGCAGAAGCAAAACCAACTTTAGGTGATGCTAATGATGCGTTACAGGCGCTTAAAGATAAAATGGATGGAAAGTAAATTCCGTTAGTTTTAAATAAATAAAAGCCTCTCAATTTTGAGAGGCTTTTTTATTGATGTATAAAAGCATTGCAAACCCTAAATTTTTAACTTAACTTTGTCCACCAAATACGCTTGTATAGTTTATGAGTCAAAAAGTGTTACTTAATGCAAAAGAGGTAAACATCATTCTTCATCGATTGGCTTGTCAACTTATTGAAAATCACAACGACTTTTCAGATACTGTTTTAATAGGTATTCAGCCACGAGGCAAATTTTTAGCAAATCGTATCGCTAAAATGCTACGAGAGGATTACAAAATAAAGAATGTTCAACTTGGACATCTTGACATAACTTTTTTTAGAGATGATTTTAGAAGAGGTGACAAACCCTTAGAAGCCAATACAACAGATATAAATTTTGTGGTTGAAGATAAAAAAGTGGTATTTATTGACGATGTACTTTATACAGGACGAAGTATCAGATCTGCTTTAACAGCTATTCAATCCTTCGGAAGACCTAAAGGCATAGAGTTATTAACGTTAATAGATAGACGTTTTAGCAGACACTTACCAATTCAACCAGATTATAGAGGACGACAAGTAGATGCAATAAATAAAGAAAAAGTAAAAGTAAATTGGGCTGAATTTAATGGTGAAGATTCAGTATATTTAATTAATAATTAATTATGAGCGAATTAAGTGTCAATCACTTATTAGGAATAAAATATCTTAACAAAGAAGATATACAACTCATTTTTGAAACTGCAGATCATTTTAAGGAAGTCATTAACAGACCTATTAAAAAAGTACCTTCGCTTAGAGATATAACCATTGCCAATTTATTTTTTGAAAACTCAACACGCACCAAATTATCTTTTGAACTTGCAGAAAAACGACTTTCTGCGGATGTTATTAATTTTTCAGCATCACAATCTTCTGTAAAAAAAGGTGAGACACTTATAGATACTGTAAATAATATCTTGTCCATGAAAGTGGATATGGTGGTTATGAGACACCCAAATCCTGGAGCAGGAGTTTTTCTTTCAAAACATGTTAACGCAAGCATAATAAACGCTGGAGATGGAGCACATGAGCATCCAACACAAGCTTTACTAGATTCCTATTCCATTAGAGAAAGATTAGGTTCAGTAAAAGGTAAAAAAGTGGTGATAGTTGGTGATATATTGCATAGCCGTGTGGCTTTGTCTAATATTTTTGCCTTGCAATTGCAAGGAGCAGAAGTTATGGTTTGTGGACCAAAAACGTTAATTCCAAAATATATTGATAAACTAGGTGTAAAGATCGAAACTAACTTGCGTACAGCTCTAAATTGGTGTGATGTAGCTAATATGCTTCGTGTACAGAACGAGCGTATGGACATAAGTTACTTTCCTTCAACTAGAGAATACACGCAACAATTTGGAGTTAATAAAGAACTATTGGATAGCTTGGACAAAGAGATTACCATCATGCATCCAGGTCCAATAAATCGTGGTGTGGAAATCACGAGTGATGTTGCAGATTCTAAGCAATCTATTATTTTAGATCAAGTACAAAATGGAGTTGCGATTAGGATGGCAGTAATTTATTTATTAGCTTCTAAAATAAAACAATAGACTATGATTTTTGATAAAGATGGTAATATATCTATTATTACACAGGAAAAAGTATCGATTGTAGAACTTGTAAAAAAGTTAGATGTTATATACTCTCGTTTTAAAAACGATAATATTATTATAAACCTCACGAGTTTAAAGACTTTAACAACCCAAGATGTTGTAGAGTTTTTGCAAATTTCAAATCAACACAGAAAAGCAAAACATTCCTTTGTTATTGTTTCAGATAAGATTAAGCTTGAAGATATTCCAGACGAACTTATAATAGTTCCTACCATGCAAGAAGCTTATGATATTATCGAAATGGAAGAAATAGAACGTGATTTAGGATTCTAAGTGATTGTTGTTGAGTTGTTTGTCGTTTATAGAATTTTCGGTTTAACAGCTTTACAACTTCACAACATACAACATAATGAAACTAACAATCTTAGGCTGTTACAGCGCCACTCCACGAACCAATACCAATCCAACATCGCAAGTTCTGGACATAAAAAACCATTTGTTTTTAATAGACTGTGGCGAAGGTACTCAAGTTGAGTTACGCCGAAATAAAATTAAATTCTCCAGAATTAAACATATTTTTATATCACATCTTCATGGAGACCATTTTTTTGGATTGGTTGGTTTAATCTCAACCTTTAGGCTACTTACAAGAGAAGCCGATTTACATATTTATGGACCAAAGGGTTTGAAAGAAATCATTACACTTCAAATGAAATTAGCAGATTCTTGGACCAATTACAAGCTCATTTTTCATGAATTGACTTCAAAAGAATCACAATGTATTTTTGAAGATGAAAAAGTAGAAGTACACACTATCCCTTTAAACCATAGAGTCTATACCAATGGATTTCTATTTAAAGAAAAGGACAACGAAAGGAAACTTAATGTAAGTGCAGCCAAAAAGGCAAAAATTGATGTGGCTTACTACAGAAAATTAAAACAGGGTTTTGATGTTTTGAATGAAGAAGGACAACTTATTAAAAACGAAACTGTGACTTCAAGTGGTAAAAAGCCTTTGAGCTATGCCTTTTGTAGTGATACGATGTATGATGAATCAATTGTAGATATTATAAAAAATACTGACGTTTTGTACCATGAATCCACATTTTTAGAAAAGAATAAAAAATTAGCTGAACCAACAAAACATTCTACTGCAAAGCAAGCCGCTACAATTGCCAAAAAAGCGAATGTTAAAACTCTAATTTTAGGTCATTACTCTACACGTTACGATAATTTGGAAGATTTTAAAACAGAAGCTAACACAGTATTTGATGATGTTGAATTAGCTGACGATGGTAAAGTTTTCGAATTTTAATTAAGTCTTCATTTTTGTACTATTCAGTGCCATATAAAGTATGCCTAGTACAATAAAAGCAGAAATACTCATCAATCTGTAAGATGCTTTAATATCTAAAAAGTACATCACTACTGAAGCAATAATAGATACAGCTCCAATAATTATCAGTCCATTATGCATATAAGTAGATAAGCGTTTAATATCAACCTTCTTTTTATCTGCTTCGCTCAAGGTATTATAACCAGCAATTAAATCAGGATTTATTTTAACCAAGATGCCACAAATAATTAAAATGATGCCAGTAAGTGATTCTGCAAAAAGCATTTTATGTAAATTTGAAAATTAAAGATTAAAGATATAATTTATTCAATTATAATAAAACCATGAATAACGATTTAAGCGATTATAGAAAATCTTATGAGAAAGGTGCATTATTAAAAAGCAACGTATCAGAAAATCCTATGGAGCTTTTTCAAAAGTGGTTTTATGAAGTAGATCAGTCTGAAGGTATTGACGAAGCTAATGCCATGACCATATCAACTATTGGTTTAGATGGATATCCAAAGGGTAGAGTAGTGCTACTTAAAAAATATACTTATGAAGGCTTTATTTTTTATACCAATTACAATAGTGAAAAAGGAAAAGCTATTTTAAGCAACCCAAATGTTTGCTTGTCATTTTTTTGGCATGCTGCAGAACGGCAAATTATTATTAAAGGTAAAGCTGAAAAAATTGCCGAAAATTTAAGCGATGGTTATTTTGAAACAAGACCAAGAGGAAGTCAATTAGGAGCCATAGTATCTAACCAAAGCGAAGTTATTAAAGATAGGAGTGAGCTTGAAGAAAAATTAAAGCAACTGGAAAAAGAGTACGAAGGCAAAGATATTGAGCGTCCAAAGTTTTGGGGAGGTTTTATTGTAAAACCTGTTGAAATGGAGTTTTGGCAAGGTAGAGCCAACCGTTTACATGATAGAATACGCTATAAGCTAGACGCTGACTACAATTGGAATATTGATAGATTGGCACCATAATTAGACTAAAAATATTCAAAACTTGTATTTCATCGATAAAGTGTAAAAATTACAAGCTTAAAAACACAAAAAAAATCAAAACCGCGCATTTCATCGATTAAAAGACTTAAAAATTCGATGAAATGCATGTATTTTATCGAATTTAACATTTCTTTAACAGTTACTTTCAAGTAGGCGTTTAAATTTGAAGAACCAAATCAAAAAACCCTACAAAATGAAACTACCTACTTCATTGCCTGTTTTGGCTTTATTAGCGTTGCTATCGCTTTCGTCATGCTCGACAGATGCGATAGAAGAGGATAAGATAGAAGCAATTTCAAATAGTTATGTGCCTCAAACTAAAACTATTGAAGTTGAAATTTTAGAACTCATCAATACTCACAGAATTGGTTTAGGATTATCTCCATTAGCAGACATGAGTGTTATTAAAGCACAGGCTTATGGTCATACAGATTATATGATAAAGAATGATGAGGTTTCGCATGCAAACTTTTTTCAGAGAAAAATAAATTTAGAAAATAATGCAGGCGCTATTTCTGTTGCAGAAAATGTGGCTTACGCATTTAGCAGTTCTCAATCTGTAGTTAACGCATGGTTAAACAGTGATGGACACAGACAAGTTATAGAAGGTGATTTTACCAATTTTGACATTTCGGCCGAAAAGGATGCCGATGGAAAATGGTATTTTACAAATATATTTATTAAAAAATAGTACAGATTCCTCTGTAGTATAATAGTTGATTAATAGCAAAAAAAAAGCCACATACTTTGTATGTGGCTTTTTTAGTTAAACGTTTGTAAATCAACATATTAAAACTACTTAGTTGCTTCCTCAACGATGGCTATTTCTTCTTCTGTTAAACCATACAATTCATAAACCATTTGGTCTATGGCTTTGTCTGTTTTCTCTATTTCTGCTTTTAGTTCCTCTGCTTTTTGTTTTTGCTCGTTAAAATACTGCATCCATTCGGCTTCTTCGTTTAATGAGAGTTTGGCGTAAGCGTCCAACGGACTTAAGTCCGTTGACATTGTTGCTTTTTTACGCGCACTTTCCAACTCTTTTAAAAATTCTCCAAAATCTAATTCGTGCCAGTTTTGGAGTTTTTTGGATGGTTTTTCTATGTTGAATTTGTTTAAAACTAAATTAATTAAAGCATTTCTTAATTTTTGTAAGTTTGAATTAAAAGACAATAAGTTTTCTGCCTTATCAACAAATGGAAGTTGAAATTCTTCAGCCACCACTTTTATTGGAAGTTCTTTTAATTGAAACCCTTTTATTTTTGGAAACAGTTTTTTACCATCTGAATATTTTGAAACCCAATAAGCTTTTAAAAGACTTGAATTTAGAATAGATAATAAAAAATATAGATTGAATTTAGAGTTTGGTTTAAGATTAATATTGTACAATGTATTAGAGCCTAAAATACCTTTTTCGCAAATGCCAACAATTGGTGTAAATCCTATTTGGCTGATTACAATACGTTTCTCATTATAAACATTGAAATTTCCACCACTTTTTATTTTTTCTGGTAGAAAGTTAAAGTATTTTGTTGGTAGCGAATAAGAAAAACTATTTATATCACCACCATCAATAATTGGTAGATGATTATCGTCAACTTCATCAATACTTATAGTGCTTTTTCTATCGTATGCTTGAATTCCAAAATAGGAAGTGCAAATTTCATTTAGAGGTACGCAATTATCAAACTTTATTGCAAATTCCTTATTTAAATTGAAGATTTTGTCTTTGTCTTTTGACCATAAAGATTGTAGCTTTTGTCCTAACTGTTTTTCTATCGAATTCTCGACTTCAATTAAGGTTATTTTATTATAATCAATCTTTCCTTTAGTTAAAATTATTGTAGCTACATCAACACCAGCATCTGCAAAAATTTGGTCTTTGTAGTTAATTAAAATGTTAACACTTGTTTCTTCAAGTATAAAAGAGCGCAAAGGTTTAATGTATTTATTGTTTAGATAAGTATTTGGTGTTATAAAACCAAGTTTGCCATTTAGCTTTAAATATTCTATTGATTTCTCAAAAAACAAATGAAACAAGTCTATTTTATAACTTGCAACTTGGAATTTTTTGTAGAAATCCAAAACTGTTTCAATTGTATTTGATGGTTGACATAAGACATAAGGCGGATTTCCAATGACCACATCAAAACCACCAGTATATTCTGGTGTAAAGGCTTTATCTATACTGCAGCACATGGTGTCTATAAGGTTTTGCAGTTTTTTATTGTGAGGTGGTAACTCGTGCTTGTTGCGGTTGGTCTGTATATAGCGTATGGTGTTATATAATTGCTCTTGCGTAGTTACTTCTTTTGGTGCACTATACTTTTGCGACCACAAGGGTTTGTTTTTTTCTTTGTCAAGGGACTTAAGTCCCTTGTGGTTAAGTTCCTTGTGGTTAAGTCCCTTGTGATAGCTGGTACGTCCTTTTATTTTTTGCATTATAGAAGGTATATCTTGTAGGTCACAAACAACAAGAAGGTGTATGTGCTCTGCACAAATGTTATATGCCAAAAGATTAAGTTTATCTTCTTCTACTATATCTGCAATGGTTTGGGTTATAATCAGGTCGTCTTCTGGTGTAAAGTAAATAACGTTTGGATAAGGGTTGGTACCACCATCACGTTGTTCTCTAACTTTATATTTTTTCATTCTGGCAGAGGTTCTGCTATCGTGAATGGCTGTGGTAATATGGTAGGCTTTTTTGTCTTTTTCTTTAAAAACATCTGGAAATTCGTTTTGCCAATTAAAGGCTTTATCTCCAGCAACTGTTGGGTCGTCTATTAAACTGTTACCACATTTTATATTGTTGTTTAATGTGGTGAGTTTTCTGCCTTTTTGTGCTGTACGTAACCAAAGTGAGAGTTTTGCAATCTCCACACTTTCTTCGTTAATATCTACACCAAACAAATTGTTTTCTAAAATAGCATTTTCAATGTCGCTTAATACCATGGCATCGCCAAACAATTTGGCTTGTAACTCATCAATATATCTGTGCTCTGCAATTAAAAACTCTAAGGCTTGGTTTAAAAAAGCACCACTACCACAAGCAGGATCACAAATAGTTATTTGTAACAACCATTTTCTATAATCTTCTAATTTTTGATTAAGCTTTTTTAGAGTTACTTTTTGGCGTCCTTTACGTTCTTTCTCGTAGTCTGCCTCATGTATATCAAGCTCGGCTTTCTTTTCTTCACAAAGTTTACCAACTGTGTTATCTACTATGTATTTGGTAATGTATTTTGGTGTGTAAAATACGCCATCTTTTTTACGTTTTCCAACGGACTTAAGTCCGTTGAGATTATTTTGTATTTCATCAATATCGTTTAATGAGTGTTCAAAAATGTGCCCAAGAATATTGACGCTTACTTCACTCTCAAAATCGTAGTTACTTAAATTTAAAGTGTGTTTATGGAGTAGGTCATCGTTAATTTTAATATTATCTAAAATGTCGTCTGGTGCAAAGAGTCCACCATTGTAGGCAAAAATATCGTGCTGTTGTCCTTTGTGTCCTGTGTTCATATAACCGAAATACTTTTTAAATCGGTCGTACAAAGGGAAGTACTCATCATATTTATCACGTAAATCAGTCCATTGGTTAACGATGGCACGAATAGAGTTTGGTGGCAATAATAATCTATCTTCAGCAAAAAAGATAAATAGAAAACGGTCGAGTAATTTTTGTGTTTTCTTGAATAAGGTTAGTTTATCGTATTCAGGGTTTTCTTTTTGAATAGCATCAAAAATCTCGTTTCTGAATGAAGCGTAATCTTTGTATAATTTTTTGGTGACGTTTTCTTCTTGCGTTAAAGATTCGTCTTTAATCTTTTTAGGAATGTCTTTTAACAGATATTCTGAAGAAAGGCAAAGCCAAAGAATTTCAAAACGTTCTTTAGAAAGTTGAAATAGATTAAACTCTTCAAAATCTACAGCGTTATCAATGTAAAAGCGCAACTTTTCAAAGTTGGAGGTAATGACATAATTACAACCAGGTTGGTTGTTTTTATACCCAAATGCTTGTGCTTCTACTTTACTTAAATCGGTTGTGTTTGTTCCTTTTAGTTCAATTACTGCTTTTGCCAAGGGACTTAAGTCCCTTGAGGTGTCAGATTTATCTATTGATAAAATGGCTCCATCTGTCTTTTTAGAGCCTTTTATGTTTTTTAATTCTGTAGTTAAATTAAAGTTTGGTGCTGGGTTTTTAGTGTACCCAAAAACAGTTACAAAAAGGTCAATAAGAAATTCACCTTGATATTGTTCCTCTTTAGAGTTTCGTATGTTTTCTTGTATGGTTGGGTTATGAAAATGGCTTATAAACCTATGGTAAGCTTCATTAACTTTTTCGGATTCCAAACCTTTTAGGTATTTGTTTAGAACAGAGTTTTGAAATAGGCTCATAAATAATTGCTGTTTTAACAAATGTAAGAGTTTTTATTCCACAAAAAAACCACTTACAAAAGCAAGTGGTTTTTTTGGGTATAATAAGTTGATTTTTAATGCGCTGAAGCTCTAATATATTAGGGAATAATTAGTTTTGTTGGTCTTCTTCGCAATCTACTATTCTAAAGTGAGAACGTCTGTTTTTTTGGTGAGCAGCTTCTTTTTGCTCGCGTGTAGGCATAGCATCAATTTCTTCGTCACTTATAAGCTTTCTACGCTCTCCATAACCTATGGCACTCACAATACGTTCTGCAGCAATCCCTCTAGAGATGATATAATCTCGAGTAGATTTTGCTCTTCTGTCAGATAGTTTATCATTATAGTTTAATGTACCTCTTCTATCTGTATGAGATTCAATGGTTATTTTCATATCTGGATAGGCTCTCATCACATCTACTATATGCTCTAAATCATATTTAGAGTCTGTGCGAATGTTCCATTTATCAAAATCAAAGAAAATAGGGTTAATAACTATTTCACAAGGAACAGACATAAGGTTCTTTAAAAATAAATCTACATTTTGCTCTTCGTTGTTAACAGCTGTTGTTCTAAAACTCTGTACGTCATCTTCATAATCTGGTTTACTACCTCTTAGGCTATAATTTTTTTCACATTCTACTTCAAAAACATACTCACCATTTTCATTTGTAGTCACGTTATTGATGATTTTTCCAGATTCGTTAATAAGCTCTACAGTTGCACCAGCAAGAGGTTCGTTGGTTTCTTTATCTCTTACAATACCTTTTACCAATTGCTTGCACTCGTAAGCGGAAAATGTGTAAATATCATCGTTTCCTTTTCCGCCTGGACGATTTGATGAAAAATATCCAGTTTCTGTATCTGAATCAATATAAATTGCAAAATCATCATAACCACTATTAAATGGAGCTCCTAAATTTTCAGGTTTTGCATTTGAATCTTTTAAGATGTTGGATTTAAAAATATCTACCAATCCTAAATTTACGTAACCATCAGACGAAAAATAGAAGCTACTGTCTTTTGCAATAAATGGGAAACCTTCACGACCAGAAGTGTTAATAGATGCACCTAAGTTAGTTGGCTTGCCATAATCATTTCCATCTTCTAAAATATCTACAACATAAATATCTGTTTGCCCAAAACCTCCTTCTTTATCTGAAGTGAAATATAATTTTGTGTTATCTGGACTTAGCGCTGGATGATACACCGAATAGTTATCATTATTAAATGGTAGCTCTTCAATGTTTGTCCAGTTATTGTTATCTAAAGTTGCTTTATATATTTTTAAATGAGTGGTTCCTTTATTGTCATAATCTAATCTGTTTCTTTTGTTTAAGTTATCTCTTGAGAAATAGATTGTTTTACCATCATTGGTTATGGCAACTGTAGCTTCGTGGTAAGGTGTATTAATGTCGTTGGCATTAATTGGCATCACATTACCAAATTCTTTAACACCATTGGTTTCTTTTACAGTCGTTTCAAAAATATCTAAAAATGGTTCTTCATTCCAACTATAAACCTTGTTTCCAGTTCCTTCAGCTTGCCTTGCAGAAGCAAAAAACATACGTCCATTGTATTCATAGCCACCAAAATCTGAGTTTTCTGTGTTTAAGTCTAAGTTCATAACATCTATGTAAACTTTTTCCATAGATGATAATTCATCATAAACACTTAAATCTACAATTTCCGATTTTGTTCTACTGTCATCACTTTGATGCATTTTAAAAGTATCTAACCAAGTTTCAGCTTCCTCATAGTTTCCTAAACTACGTTGTGTTTGTATATACTTGTATAAGTGTTCAGCGCTTACTTTATCAGCATCTTTATCTAATGCTTTTTTATACCAAATAGCAGCTTTTTCTGAATTGGAATTGTTATAGTAACAATCTCCTAATCGAGTTAAAACATGAACGCTATCGTCTCCATTTTCAAAAGCATCTTCATATAGTTCACTTGCTTTTATGTAAGCAAAGTTTTCAAAAAACTTATCTGCGACTTTAGTTTGGGCAAAACTAAATGTGCTTGTAAGTACTAATATGATTAAAAATAATTTTGTCTTCATTGTCGTCATGTTTTAGAAATATCTTGGAGATTTTACACGTTTGCTTTTAAATACTTCGAACATTAATAATATTTCGTGAGTTCCGCTTGTATAAGGTCTATAATCTGAAATTGGGTGCTCATAGGCATAACCAATTCTAAGTTCTTTTGATACTTGAAAATCGGCAATGGCACCCAAAGCTCCTGCAGATTGATCAAAACGATAAGCAGCACCTAACCAAAACTTTTCATTAAATAAGAAGTTACCAGTTAAATCATAAGATAATGGCGCACCATTAGTTGCTTTAACCATAAATGCTGGCTTAAATTTTGTGTTTTCGCTTATATCTACCACAACTCCTCCAGTTAAATAGTAGCTTATTCTTTCAAGAGCCTCATAATCTTCAGTTCCGTTATAATCCGTATTTAAGATTCTTGGAGCAGATAAACCAACATACCATCTGTTTGAGTGCAAAAATGCACCAGCTCCAATGTTAAAATTCCATCTGTTTTCTATACCATAAATTGCTGGATCATCTGGTTCTGCATCTCTAAGCTCCTGATCGATGCTGTAAGAAGTAAAACCTCCTTTTAAACCAAACGCAAGTTTTGTACTTTCACTGACTTGAATAGTATAAGAAAAGTCACCATATAAGTAGGTAAAGTTTTCAAAACCTAATTCATCGTTAATGAATGAAAAACCTAAACCTACTTTTTCGTTTCTCAAAGGAGAATGAATTGAAAAGGTTTGTGTAGTTGGTCCTCCATCAATCCCAACCCATTGACTTCTGTGAAGTCCCACAAGACTGAGAGTTTCTCTACTTCCTGCATAAGCAGGGTTTATCGAGATTGTATTAAACATATATTGCGTAAACTGAGGCAATTGTTGACTGAATGTAGCCGAGCTACAAAACAGTACTAAAGCAATAATGTTAAACTTAATAAACTTTTTCATGATAGGTTAAATTTATTTGGTTCCTACGTAAATTGGTCCTGCAAAAGGTTTCAATCCACTTTCTTTTAGGGTTATAATATAATAGTATGTTCCAGTTGGTACTTTTTCAGACCCACCAATTGAGCTTCCATGTACAAATCCATTCCAATTGTTTTGGTAATCTTTAGACTCATAAATCATAGCTCCCCAACGATTGAATATTTGTACTTCAACAGTAAATCCACATCCTTCAATACCTGTTACTTCAAAGTACTCATTCCATTGGTCACCATTAGCAGTTACAGCTTTTGAAATAGTAACACTATCAGCATCACCACAAGGTAGCGCTCTACATTCGTCATTCAATGTAATTGTAACTTCAGTTTCTGTAGGACAATATCCAGTTGATGTATACATAAAAGTATAAGTGTCATTAAGTTGTTCAAAAGTATAATGTCCATCTGCATCAAGTAATGAAGAAGGGTTAAAATAACTTCCATTTATAGTTGCATTGTTAGAAGTAACAGTCCATGTACCTTCATAGTCAAAATCACCTGATAATAGACTAAATAAATCGAAATCAAAATCTTCTTCAATACATAAATCAGCTGTTCCACCAATTACATTTTCTACAGTTACAAATATTATTTGTGAGTATACTTCAGTATTATCACATTCATCTGAAACAGTCCAAATACGAGTAATTTCATAACTGTCATTGTTTCCATTATTTGTTGATGTTTCTTCAAAATCGACATTAATATTTGTAGAACATGCATCTTCAAATTCTAATTCTGGAACCTCAGGAATATTTCCACATGTTACAGAGATCTCAGTTTCAAAATCTGTTGTAGTTACTGGAGCTGTAGTATCTTCTACAGTCACAATTTGAGTATGTGAAGTAGTATTACCACATTCGTCAGTAGCAGTCCAAGTTCTAGTAATTATATAGTTAGAAGGACAATCACCATCAGCTGTAGTTTCAGTAAACGTTACATCAGCAGTTCCACAACTATCACTAGCTGTAAGTGTTACGGCATCAGCTACGCTATCACATTCTACAGTTTCATCACTAGGAAGTGTTTCGTTAAATGTAGGAGCTGTTGTATCTTGAACCGTTACAGTTTGTGTATGAGAGGTAGAGTTACCACACTCATCAGTAGCAGTCCATGTTCTAGTTAGTATATAATTAGAAGGACAGTCACCATCAGTTCTTACTTCATCCAATACAACAGTAGCATTACTACAGCTA
>JAWKMU010000003.1:0-592174 GCA_041392065.1 Flavobacteriaceae bacterium | reverse complement strand
TGCTCATAATACTCCAATGCTTTGGAAAAGTCATTCTTCTTTTTATAGATTTCAAAATAGAGCTGATAGATTTGAACCAAATAATCATAATACTCAAAATCTTTGGAAATCGATTCGGCAGTTTCTAACAGCTGTAGTGCCTTGGTCAGATTGTTTACTTCAATTTCTATTTGAGATAATTGTTGCAGGACATAAACCTTGCCTTTTATCTGTCCGGATTTTCCAAAAAAACCTTCTGCCTTTTTAAAGCTCTCCCGCGCTTTTTGATAGTCTTTTTCAAACTTATACCATTCAGCCATATGAACATTGACAGAAGCGGAAATTTCGGGGCTCTTCAATGTTTGATTAAGAGTTTCGGCAATAGAATAATTAGCATATGCATTTTTTCGGTTTCTTTCAATTTGGTCATCAACTTCTCTGTTGCCGTTAAAATTGTTCAATATGTCTTTACTATATACATTCCCAAGGTTTAAATGTGCTTTTGCCAAGTTAATTGTATCTTTAACTTTGCCCAACATAATGATAGCCTGTTTTAAAAGCTCAATTTTTTCTTCCCTGTTCTCTAAAATATGTGACCGATTCATAATGGAAATACCTTCCATCCGCATATCCTTAATTTGTTTGCTTATGGTTTCAGACTTTAGATAACTGTCATACGCCTTGGCATGATTCCCTTTTGAATACCAAAAATTTCCCAGCGTTATATATGTATCGGCATATTCTTTGTCGAGGCTTTCAGACTGTGCTTTTTCAAGATTTTGATTTATAATGGAATAAGCGAATTCAGGGTCCAGAGATGTATTGGTGTTAAGCAATCGATTAACGGCAATAATATCATTTTGCTGTAAGAGTTCCTGTATTTGCGACTCAAGTTCTTCGGTTGAATCTCTGTTTTGGGAGATTAAAACACCAAAGCACATAAAAAACAAAAGAAACCTGAACATTTTCATAAAAAAAGAGCTGATAAATGTACCAGCTCTAATTTAAAATAAAATAATTGTAATCCCTATTTTCTAACAAGTTTAACCGTTTTGGAAAAATCTTTTCCATTTAATTTAAGAAAATAAACCCCAGATTGCAATGCATTTAATTCTATTGTATTATTAACTAATTTAGGGCAAGCATAAACAATTTTTCCTGTTGTGTCGTAAATAACAACGTTAACATCTACATTATGATGTGTATTGATATTGATGATGTCATTAAATGGGTTTGGATAAACAGACGCGTTTTCGTTTAAAATAATATCATTTACACCCAATGTAAAGGCATTATCCCATTTCATAAAAAAACCTCTTGTATGGTCTGTCGCATCTTCAATGGGGCCATTTTCGATAAACTGGGCTTGATTGGTAAAACGCCCAACAGAATAAACATCACCATTTTCAAGTACAACAGTCCCATTGTTTGACATGATTGTGTTTTGGTCATACCCGTGCAGTGCCATTACTTGATTGAACGAACCGTCTGAATCCAGATGAAGTTGAAACATGCTCAAACTGTTGGGGCTTTGGCTATTGATAACATCCATACCATCGTAGCTAAAGTTCGTAAAACTGTCAAAGCCGCCACCAACAAATATCTTGTTTTCAGGATTTATAAAGATATTGAAAACCCTATCTTGATAGTCACCTCCCATTTCTTTTGCCCAGATTAAATCCAAATCAGGATTGAATTTTGCAATAAAACCATCAGACGACCCAATACCGTTTAATATTGTTCCTTGAATATCCATTGCCGTACCTTCTGTGAAATAACCTCCTATTATCAAATTACCTTCACTATCTATTGCAGAAGCTGTTTGAGATTGGCTGGAAGATTCAGAACCATAAGTAAAAAAATCCTCAACAGCGCCAGTCCCTAAATTTAACTTGGCTGTACACATCAGATACCCTGTGCCCGAATAAGGAATTGCCACTCCATCCAATAGGTAAGATGCTCCATAATCAAAAGAGACATATAGACCATTAGTGCTCCAAGCCATTGAACGAATAAAACCATATGTACCTTGTTGTTGGCCATCAAATTGGTTGTTCCAGATAATAGTTCCGTCAGTATCCATTTTTATAATAAAAAGGTTGTCCCCAAAAGGAAAATTATGGGTAAAATTTATACCGTCTATTTGAAATGGTCCTCCGAAATAACCGCCTGCATAAATGTTTCCAGTATCGTCAACAGCAACACGAACTGGATTAGCAGTAGTAAATTCAGCAGCGTACCAATGTTTGACCCAAGTTAGACTACCATCAGCTCCAGAGAATTTGGCAATGATACCCCTACTGGTAAAATCAGGACCACCGCCAGGGATAATTACCGTCCCGTTAATCACAATATCTCCCATAGAACTGGACCAACCAACTACTATCACATCGTTATTGTTATCCAATTTCATATCAAAAAATGTGTCCTGGTCACTTCCCCCCATGGTAACCGTCCAAATATCATCTCCATCTAAATCCGTTTTGGTGATAAATGCATTCCCCGAAGGATAATTAGGAAAGGTAATATCACCAAAAGTACCTGCGGTATTATACACCCCATTCACAAAAATGGCATCCGAAGTAGCAACAATATTGTTTACATTTGAATTGGTATGGTCAGTCATAACAAAATCTACCCATTCAGCATAATTCACTTGAGCCGTAACATTCTTTACTCCTATGAGTAAGAAACAAGAAAATAGTAAAAGTCTTTTCATAATTTTATTTTAAAAGTTTGGACGACAAAGGTTTGATATGTTTTTTAAATAACCTTATTTTTTACCTGAACACTACATAGACAAAAACTTTAAATAATTCAATATCAATATTTTAAGATAAATGATTTTGGGAATAACAACGAAAACTTTGGGAATTGATAATTTGAAATAAACATATCGAACAATGACATTTTATCTTAATTAGATAAATATTTTCATCGGAAAATTTAGTATATGAAACCAATCCCTTATAGCTTGGACTAATTTCTTCTTAAAGAGAAACAGTAATAAATTATCACTAGTTTATTTTAAAAAATATCAAACACATACAATTCTATTCAGCATTTCTTCTAAATTTGGTTTTAAGACATTTATTTTCAATCACTGTAAATCCTAATTTTTTTATAATCTATAAAATGAAACAATTCCTTCTTGCACTATTACTTTTAATTCTTTTGGTTTCCTGCAAAAATGGAACCCACCAAAAACCATCAGAAATTGACATTCAGAAAGACTCGCTCACTACCGAAATTGATTCGCTGATGCAAAAGGGCATCTTCAATGGTTTTGCCGTATCAATTGTTGACGAAAAAGAAACATTGTACCAAAAAGGGTTTGGTTTTGCTGATATTGAAGCCCAAAAGCCCTACACAGATGCCACCATTCAAAACATAGGTTCCATCTCCAAAACATTGGTGGGCATCGCTTTGCTGAAAGCCCAGGAATTGGGAAAACTTACACTGGACGATTCAATAAGCAACTACTTGCCATTTAAGGTTGTAAACCCACATTTTCCAAATAGCGAAATTACCATCAGGCAGTTGGTGACACACACTTCAAGCATTGTAGATTCCGATTTTTACCTAACCAAAAATTATTATTTAAAGGAAAACCAAGACCTTGCAGGCGTAAATTTGCTTTTTGATGAAATGCAAATGTTCAATCCGGCTGATTCCATTGTAACCTTGGAAACATTTCTCAAAAACACACTGGTGGAAAATGGAAAGTGGAATACCCACGAAACCTACTCAAAGAACAAGCCTGGAGCAATCTATGAGTATTCGAATACGGGAACAGCCTTGGCGGCATTTGTTCTTGAAAAGGCAACTGGAGAACCATTTGACGCATTTACAGAAAAATATATACTTGAACCTCTAAAAATGGAAGCTTCGGGTTGGCATTTTAAGGATGTTGACTTCTCGAAACATTCCAAACTGTATGACGACCCAAAAACCGTCTTGCCGTTTTATAGTTTGGTTACATATCCGGATGGAAATTTTATTACATCAGTAAACGATTTAAGTATCTATTTAAACGAGCTTATAAAAGGCTACAACGGAAACGGAACCATTTTAAACAAAGACAGCTACAAGGAATTTTATCGTCCACAATTGGAGGCCCATAACTTTACCGAAAGAAACGAAAGAAATCCATACAATGAAAGTTATAATGTTGGAATCTTTATGGGGTTTGGCTATTCGGGTTACATAGGTCACACCGGGGGCGACCCGGGAACAGCCTCGATGCTATTTTTTAATCCAAAAAATAATATAGGGCGGATTTTAATAGTCAACACTTCGTTTTCAGGAAAAGAAGGAAGCAGGGCATTCTTTGGGATATGGGATGCTTTGGAGAAATACCAAGATAAGCTTCATTTCCAAAAGCAGTAGTATATTAGACAGTAAAAGCTTTATCCTTATTAAATATAACTTAACACCTTTATTAATGATAAACTTGGCCTTTCATTTAGACGGTTCAATAGAAACAGTGGCAGATAAAAAGACATGATGTGATTGTTATTAAAATTTCGGTTTAGATAGATAAAAGTCAATTCATTAAATAAGTGCAAAAAGGGGTTTCAAAATCATTCAATGCAAAACAAAAGTCTTGAAATAGAAATAAATAGGGTATGGAATACTGCGGTATATTTACAGATGATGGCCGCTTTCTGCAAGGAATTAGATTTTTCTGATTATAAAATATTAATGATGGATTTATATGAAATCATTAAAAGAAATGACGAAAAAGAAATTGATACCGTCCTACCAAAATATGATGACAGACTTAACGAGATTGCAATTCCATTAATAAAAAAATACCCTTTAAAAAGAAGCATTGATGAAATTGCCACAGACTGGAATTTACTATTTAAGAACGATAAGGAAGTCTTTAGCAACGGAGTTATGATTGGGTGGCTTGGACAACAAATCAATCTTAAATCCTATTATTTCTATGACTATTACCCTTATCATTTCAAGGTCGGATTAGTAATTCATAAAAGTAGAGGAGAAATCGAAGAGCACTTTCTTTTAAAAGATGCGTTCTCCTGTCTAATAAAAGCTCAAAACAGCTTAAGATTATTGGAAGAATATGGACAAACTAAAAAAGATGAGTTCACAAAAAAAGATTTATTACAGTTTGATAAGGAAACTCTAAATATTATCAATATTATTAAATATGACGTATCTCTTTATAGTCGATTAACAATCGTCTCATTCTTTTCTTTTATTGAAAGCTTCATAAACAGTATTGGGTTTGACCATTATTACAGGAATCAAGGGGCTTTGAAAAGTTCTGACATTGAAATATTACAAGGCAAAAAAAGAGGCAGACATTTGAGCCTTAAAAATAAGATTGAAAAATTTCAAAAAATAATCAGGGAAGATAATATTGCTAAAATTGTTTTATCAGATACAGCACAAATTAAAGAGCCGTTTAAAACACTGTTTGAAACTTATGAAGAATTAAGAAACTCTTCGGTTCACTTTTCTCCTCAAAAAACAAGAATTTGGTTGAAACCACATGATTGGGTAAATAAAGCTCAAGAATTTTCAAACTTTACTGTTAGCGCTGCTCTTGAAATATGGAAAAGTTGTCACGAAACAAGTAAAGGCCCCGATTATCTCGGAAGACTTGACTATAACAGGCTTTACAAATTAGCAAATGAAAATGAATGCAAAATTGATAAAATTGAAAAATCATTTTAACTGATGCCTATTGGTTATCCTTTTGTAAAGTTGCAAGTTTCACCTTGATTCTCTATCCCCATACTGTTTTTCATTCGCATTAATATTGATTAAATCAAATTAACTACAAATATTACCAACATAAATTCTACCCCGTAAAGTCACCAAATGTTGTACCTATGTTGTACCCATATTTTGGGAAATTGAAAATTGAATAAAAAAAGCCGAAGAAAAATCTTCGGCTTTTGTACGGGCGGGGAGACTCGAACTCCCACACCTCGCGGCATCAGATCCTAAGTCTGACGTGTCTACCAATTCCACCACGCCCGCATTTCAATTTTTTTGGAACTTTTATTTGGTTAAGTCCTAAGTCTAGCGTGTCTACCAATTCCACCACGCCTGCAAAAGGACTGCAAATATAAACAATCCTTTTAATATTCAAATCTATCTGCTAAAAATAATATCGCTTTTTGTACTTTTAAGGCTCATTAAAATTTATAACACATGCAAGGTATAAAAGCATACATCGACACTCATAAAAATCGCTTTTTAAATGAATTGATCGAACTCTTAAAAATTCCATCCATCAGTGCAGACTCTGCTTATAAAAATGATGTTTTAAAAACGGCAGAAGTTGTTGCAGAAGAATTAAAAAAAGCAGGATGTGACCACGTTGAAATTTGTAAAACCAAAGGCTATCCAATAGTTTATGGAGAAAAAATTATTGATGCAAACTTACCAACTGTTTTAGTTTATGGCCATTATGATGTGCAACCACCAGATCCTTTAAATTTATGGAACTCACCACCTTTTGAACCAGTAATCAAAAAGACCGAATTACATCCTGAAGGTGCCATTTTTGCTCGTGGTGCTTGCGACGATAAAGGTCAGTTTTACATGCATGTAAAAGCTTTGGAGTTCATGACTAAAACCAACCAATTACCTTGTAACGTGAAATTTATGATTGAAGGTGAAGAAGAAGTTGGCAGTAATAGTTTATCTGATTTTGTAAAAGAAAATCAAGAGAAATTAAGCAACGATGTGATTTTAATTTCAGATACTGGAATGATTGCTAAAGATGTGCCGTCAATAACAACTGGATTACGTGGACTAAGTTATGTTGAAGTTGAAGTGACTGGGCCAAATCGCGATTTACACTCTGGATTATATGGTGGAGCCGTTGCTAATCCTATTAATATTCTTACAAAAATGATTGCTTCATTACACGATGAAAACAATCATATTACCATTCCTGGTTTTTATGATAAAGTAGAAGAACTTTCAAAAGAAGAAAGAGCAGAAATGGCAAAAGCACCATTTTCATTAGAGAATTACAAGAAGGCATTAGATATTGAAGATGTTTATGGCGAAAAAGGTTATACAACCAACGAACGCAACTCCATAAGACCAACACTTGATGTTAATGGAATTTGGGGAGGTTATACAGGAGAAGGCGCAAAAACAGTTATTGCCAGCAAAGCTTATGCAAAAATATCGATGCGTTTAGTCCCACATCAAGATTGGACCGAAATTACTCAGTTATTCAAAAACCATTTTGAAAGCATTGCACCAAATGGCACTAAAGTTAAAGTAACACCTCATCATGGTGGACAAGGCTATGTAACTCCAATTGACAATATTGGTTACCAAGCAGCTTCAATGGCTTACGAACAAACTTTTGGCAAAAAACCAATTCCGCAACGTAGTGGAGGAAGTATTCCAATTGTTGCTTTGTTTGAAAAAGAACTTAAAAGCAAAACCATTTTAATGGGCTTTGGTTTGGATAGTGATGCGATACATTCACCTAACGAACATTTTGGGCTTTTTAATTACTATAAAGGCATCGAAACAATTCCTTTGTTCTATAAATATTTTACTGAATTATCAAAATAACAATAGATTAACCTATTGAAAAACAGTCACTACAAACAGTTTTTACTACTTAATTTAGCAACTCTATTTATTAGTACATCTGGTGCGTTAGGTAAGTTTATTGCAATGCCAACTCCTGTTATTATTTGGTGGAGATCATCTATCGCGCTTTTAATTCTGTTTGCAATTTGTAAGTTTAGAAAGATTAATCTTAAAATAAATTCCAAAAAAGATCTTTGGACCTTTGTGTTAAGCGCTCTTTTTATGGGAGGACATTGGATTACGTATTTCTATGCACTTAAATTTTCGAACGTTGCCATTGGTATGTTATCGCTTTACACATTTCCAGTTATAACAGCACTTTTAGAACCTCTATTCATTAAAATTAAACTAGATCCAATTCATATTTTCCTAGGTTTTTTGGTTCTAATTGGTATTTACATATTAGCACCTGAATTTAATCTGGAAAGCTCTCATGTTCAAGGCATTTTACTTGGTTTATTATCTGCACTTTGCTATTCTTTTCGAGTTTTAATATTAAAACAGCATGTTATCAATTACAACGGAACCATGTTAATGATGTATCAATTATTAATCCTTACCATTGTTTTAGCTCCATTTTTATATGTTATGGAAACCTCAGGCATTAAAACTCAATTTCCTTATGTGTTGTTACTAGCCATACTTACAACAGCAATTGGACATACTATGTTTGTGTATAGTTTAAAACATTTTTCGTCCAGTACAGCTAGTATTATGACAAGTGCCTTACCAGTTTACGGAATAATAATCGCCTATTTTTTCTTAGATGAAATTCCTAGTAAAAATGTGTTTATAGGAGGTTTACTTATTATTTCAACGGTTTTGATTGAAGGTATTCGCTCTAGAAAAAAAGCCTAAAAACATAAAATTAACTTAAAATATTGCTTCTACACTTGTAGAATTAAATTTTTTATTCTACGTTTGTAGAGTTAATTAATTTTAGTTTACCATGCAATTATCAAAATCAGAAGAACAACTCATGCAATATCTCTGGAAATTGGAGAAAGCTTTTATGAAAGATTTATTAGACGCTTATCCAGAGCCAAAACCAGCAACAACAACAGTTGCCACTTTGCTTAAACGTATGATTGACAAAGATTTTGTGGCTTATAACCTTGACGGTAAATCAAGAGAGTATTACCCTTTGGTTAAAAAGAAAGATTATTTTTCAAAGCATGTTAATGGCTTAATTAAAACCTTTTTTAATGACAGTGCAACGCAATTTGCATCATTCTTTACAAAAGAAACTGATTTAACCAAAGAAGAACTTGAAGATTTAAAAACACTTATTGATAACGAAATTAAAAAGAAGTAATCATGATAGTTTTCATTTTAAAATTCAGCGCATGCTTAGCTATATTTTTAGCCTTCTACAAACTCTTTTTAGAGCGAGAAAATATGCATCAGTTTAAGCGATTCTATCTTTTAGGAGTTTTATTGGTTTCTATCATTATCCCTTTTATAACCTTTACAACATACATAGAATCTCAACCTATACTAGAAAGTCTTAATTCTGAAGTAACATTATCATCAGAAACTGCCGCAGTATCAGTTGAAAACCAAATCGATTATTTACCAATTATCCTTTGGAGTATTTATGGTATAGGTGCATTGCTGTTTGGATTGAAGTTTGTTTATAATCTTTCTCAAATGATTTTAAAAATCAAGAGAAATCCTAAGTTAAAGAACTCAACATTTATCAATGTTTTATTGCTGGATTTAGTGTCTCCACACACTTTTTTTAGCTACATATTTTTAAACAAACATAAATATGAAACGCATCAAATCCCTGAAGAAGTTTTATTGCACGAACAAACTCATGCCAAGCAAAGGCATAGCATTGACATTCTGTTTATAGAGTTGTTACAAGTGATTTTCTGGTTCAATCCATTAATTCACATCATTAAAAACTCTATCAAATTAAATCATGAGTTCCTTGCTGATAAAGCTGTTTTGAACAAAGGCATTGAAACCTCAAATTATCAGAACATCTTATTAACATTTTCAACAAAAGATAAAGACATTCAATTAGCGAATGCAATCAATTATTCATCCATCAAAAAACGAATCACAGTTATGAAAACACAAACATCAAATCAGAAAATTTGGTTTAGAAGCTTGGTGCTTCTGCCATTATTAGCATTAACACTTTATAGTTTTAGTGAATACAAAGAAGTTGTAATTGAAACTGAAAAACCTAGTATTGAAAATAACACTTTTAATATTGATTTATTTAGAACTATTTGGGTTTCTATACATAAAAATGGTTTATTACATATTTCAAATTTGGGCAACATTTCAATTGAAGATTTTGAAAAAACAATAAATACCCTAAATACAAATCTAACACTCGAAGAAAAGAATGAAAAGCTTTACGGTATTATTCAAATAGACTACGAAACTGAATTAAAAACCATTACTGAGATAAAAGAAATAATGTCAGCATATGGAATTCAAAAAATCTCTATTAAGGAAGGGGTTTGGAATGAAGACAATACAAAAAATACAAATAGAATTACAGAGGAATTTACAAAGAACTCTCCAGAAAAAATTGCGAAGTTTAGAATTGATGGAAAGATTTTGGATGTAATTGATATGCCTCTGGAAAATCTTGAAACGGTTACTGTTAATGGAAAAACTTTTTATTCATTAACAGTAAATGGCAAAACTTCATTTATGAATGAAAAAAGGCAACCTGTTGACAATAATGGAAATGTAATTAAAACAAAAAAGACACAAGATGGCGCTTCAAGAGAGCAAATGAAAGAATATGAGAGATTGGCAAAGCACTATAATTTACTTCCAAAAGACCAAATGGTTATTAAGAAAGAGGATTTAGAGCGAATGAAATACATTTATGGTTTAATGAGCGACAAGCAAAAAAAGGAGACAGAACCATTTCCTATATTGCCTCCACCTCCACCACCTCCAGCTCCTAAAGCAGGTGAAACTGAAAAGGTAGTTCCACCTCCACCTCCAATTCCTGAGAATGCTACTCCAGAACAAAGAAAAAAATATGAAGAAGCTACTAGACTTTATAAAATAAGAACAGAAAAATTAGCTCTTCAAGAAGCTAGGTCAGAAAAAATAAACGCAGAAAAAGCCGAGCTTGCTCGTGTTAGGGAATTAACTAAAGAAGAAGTTGCAAAGCTTAAAAAAGAAAAAGAAGCTTATAAGAATAGACAAAAACTTGAACCTGCTCAAATAAGAGAGGTTAAAAGTGCAGAGGTAGAAAAATTAAAAAAAGAAAAACTAGCTTATAAAGAAGCACAAGCAGTCAAACTCAAAACTGAAAAAAGAGAGCTTGCCAAATTAAAAGAACTAAGAAAAAAGGAAGATGTACAAAAGCTAAAACAAGAAAAGCTAGCTTATGCAGAGGCTCAAAGAGCAAAACTATCAGATGAAGAGCGTTTAATTAGAGTACAAGAAATAGAACCACCTAAACCACCTAAATCTTCATTAGATCATGTAATTGATATGGCAAAAAAAGATGCCAAGTTTTATCTTGAAGGCAAAGAGATTACTTCAGATGAAGCCATTAAAGCCTTAAAAGAAAAAAAGCATTTAAATATTAGAACTTTAGATTCAAGCTCAAAACAACCAAAGGTATATATTACAAAAGACCCTATTACAATTGATGATTCAAAGAAAAAAATGGGTTATAATACTAATCTTCCAAAACCTACTGCAATAAATGCATTAAGTCACTTAAAAGTGATGAATAGACATAACGCAAAATTTTATTTAGATGGTGAAGTAGTCTCTTTTGAAAATGCGTTAAAAGCTGTTAGAAAAAATAAAAATGCAGATATTAACACAACTCAAGAACCTCCTGTTGTGAAAATTTCAACAAAGCAAATTGGTGTTCTTAGTCGTAGTTAATTTAATATATCAAATCAAAAACCAATTAAGCCTCGAAATATCGAGGCTTTTTTTGTAACATTTTGGTCAAACTTACGTTCTAATAGACAATCAATCAAACCAAGACACTATGTTACAGCAATTTTTCATTATCTGCTCAGGCTCAGATACAGACATTTTAAAAGACTGCTCTAAAGGCGAACAAAATAAATACGCTGGCATTGGAGCAACCGTTTTCTTCACAGCACTCATGGCATTTATAGCAGCAAGCTATGCACTTTACAAAGTATTCGATAACCTATTTGCTGCTATTGGTTTTGGCTTTGTTTGGGGTTTACTCATTTTTAATCTGGACAGATACATTGTATCTACCATCAAAAAAACAGGAAATGTTATTGACGAACTCATACAAGCTTCGCCACGTATTATTCTGGCTGTTATTATTGCTATTGTAATTTCAAAACCTCTTGAACTTAAAATTTTTGAGAAAGAAATCAATCAAGTCTTATTAGAACAAAAAAATGATTTTACGCTAGCCAATAAAGATCAAATTGCACAACAGTACAATCCTACAATCACTTCGCTTGAAAGTGAAATCGCTAATCTAAAAGACGAGATTACGGCAAAAGAAACTGAAGTTAATAATTACTACAACACGTACATAGCTGAAGCTGAAGGAAGAGAAGGTACAATGCTTTTAGGTAAAGGTCCTGTTTATAAAGAAAAGCGCGACAAACATGACACAAGCTTAGCAGAACTTCAAGCTTTAAGAGAAACAAATAGTGCTAAAATTCAAGAGGCAGAAGCACAAATTTCTAAACTTAATTCAGATTATGAAACGCAAGTTACGACCTCACAACCTATTATTGATAATTTTGATGGCTTAATGGCACGAGTTAATGCTTTAGGAAAGCTTCCTTGGTTGCCATCATTTTTTATATTCCTTTTGTTTTTAGCTATTGAAACCTCACCAATATTTGCAAAACTACTATCTCCAAAAGGAGAATATGATATTAAATTTTTGGAAAGTGAAGATGAATTAAAATCATGGGCAGAACAGAAAAAATATCAACAAGATGCTGTACTAAATGCAGATCATGCCATTAACGATCGTGTATATGGAGATATTGCAGAAGAAGAAGAACTCTATGCTTACAAGAAAAAAATGGCACGCGAGTTAATGAAAAAGCAACAAGAGGCTTTCTATAAAAAGCAAACAAGATTTTTATAACAAAAGTTAGGCGGCATCATTGGTTGAAAAATGCTCATATACATCTTTACAACCATAACCAATAATAGATAAGCTTTTCTTTTTGCTAATGGCTTCGTTGTGTAACTTAGCTAAAGCATTCACACCATAACGATCTACACTCTCTAGGCCTTCAATACTAATAGTGAGCTTATCTAAACTATCAAAAATATGCTCGAATTCTGACTGAAACAAATGCAAATTCTGGCGGTTTAACACACCTCTAATCTTAAAAAAATTGTTGTAGTTGGTAATTTCTAAATTCATAACACATTACAAAAAAGGTTAACAATAAACTTGGGCTATTAATCACCTTAAATATCTCATTTTTAATTCACTAAACGCTATTATTTCGATGAATAGAAATGCTTTTTAGTTGAATTAACTAAATGAACCAATTTATTAGATAAACGGTAAAAATTTGCAACTTCATATATTCATTCAAACTAAGACGCCAAATCTTAGGTTTTTGCTATTTTTAACTCATGATTAAACAGCTACTTTTTTTATTCATACTATTTGTGTTAATGTCTTGTAAACATGATAAAAATGTTGCTTCAAATAGTTATTTAAAATTCAGCGAAAATATTTTAGATTATCGAATTACACCAAAAGATTCCATGGATAAATCTGGTTTGATGTTCTCTGATCAAGGTGCTTGGTTTGCTTATGGTTTGCCTGAATCAGATAAAAGATTAATTGGATTTTCAGGACCATTTTTGATGACAGAACAAAATGGAATTTGGAGTAGTGGAATGTTATCAGGATTACTTTTAAGCACTGCACATCATAATGACAATTTATTTAATTTAGAAAATAACTTAATTGAACAATCTAGTTCTTCAAGTCATTTTAATAGAGTTTTTAAGAATCAAGATTTCGAACTTGAACAAAGTTTAGTTTTTCTATCAAGCCATACAGCATTACAGATGGTAATCATTAAAAATATTTCTGATAGTCCAATTTTTTTAAAATCTAATATTCAAGGAGGAGTTTCAAATATTGGAATTACTCTATCAAAAGTTGATAATGCAATCAAAGTAACTTCTGTAAATTCTGAAGCTGTAGGGTACATTCAAACATTAAACAAAATAAACAGTATTGACATTTTAGACCAAAATAGATTTTATGCAATACTTTTTGACATAGGTATTCTCGAACCAAATCAATCCAAAGAAATAATAATTTCCCAAACCTTCATCTTCCCAGAATATTCCTGGGAACAAGAAAAAGTACTCATTGAGAGCGTTGATTTCGATTCGGTTTTAAATGCCAGAAAACAAGAAAAAAATAGACAGTTAAAAGCTCTTATTAACAACAGAAAACCACAATTTCAGGATGAAAAATATGCCGAAGCGTTAGCCAAAGCACATTTAACTTTACAAAACAATTGGCGCGTCCCAGCTGGCGAAATTGAACACGAAGGTTTATTTCCAAGTTATCATTACAAATGGTTTAATGGGTTCTGGTCTTGGGATTCTTGGAAACATGCTGTTGGTTTATCGTATTACGACTTGCGATTGGCCAAAGAGCAAGTAAAACTTATGTTTAAGTTCCAAAATGAAGATGGCTTTGTGGCAGATTGCGTATATAGAGATACAACAATTGAAGCTCATAACTATCGCGACACTAAACCACCTTTATCTGCTTGGGCTGTTGCAAAAATTTATAAGAAAGACAAAGACTTGGAGTTTGTAAAATACATGTATCCAAAACTAAAAAAATACCATTACTGGTGGTACAACAAACGTGATCACGACCAAGATGGACTGTGCGAATATGGCTCAACAGATGGTAGCTTGGTAGCAGCCAAATGGGAAAGTGGTATGGATAACGCCATTAGATTTGATGATTCTAAAATTCTAAAAAATGAAGAAGGTGCTTATTCGTTAGACCAAGAAAGTGTTGACTTAAATGCTTATCTCTATGCCGAAAAATTGTTTTTGGAAGAACTTGCCGAAGCTTTAAATTTAAACGATGCTTCGCAATACATGAGTGAAGCTGAAACTTTAAAATCCAAAATTCAAACCCAATTTTACAATGAAGAAGATGGCTGGTTTTATGATACCAATTTGGATGGCACACAATTTATAAAAGGTGAAGGTAGTGAAGGTTGGACAACCCTTTGGGCAAATGCAGCTACACAGCAGCAAGCCAAAGCAGTAAAAGATAAAATGATGAATCCTAATAAATTTTTTACCAAAGTACCATTTCAAACCATGAGTGCAGACCATGAAAAGTTTGACCCATTAAAAGGGTATTGGCGTGGCCCAAATTGGTTAGACCAAGCTTATTTTGGTGTAAAAGGTTTACGTAATTATGGTTATAATGAAGAAGCAGACAAAGCTACTATTGAAATTCTTGAAGGCGCTGAGGGTTTGTTAGGAAAAGGGAAGTCCATTAGAGAAAACTATCATCCATTAACTGGAGAAGGTTTACATGCCCAAAATTTCAGTTGGAGCGCAGCGCACGTTATCATGTTATTAATGAACGAAACCAATGATTAAAAAAATTACACTTTTTACGCTTTTACTTTTTAGCTTATCAATTTATAGTCAGCAAAAAAACCCAATAAAAGACTACAAGCATTATATCGAAAATGAACTGTTAATTAGTGAAAATAAAGAACCTGCGCATGCATCGTTTACCTCTTTCACTTCAAGAGAAAATGCATTAAATAACGCTCCAAAATTTCATAAATCACTTAATGGTATTTGGAAATTCAAATGGGTGAAGAACCCTAAAGTCAGGCCAACACAATTCATGAAATCTAATTTTGATGTATCTAATTGGAATGACATTAAAGTGCCTTCCAATTGGGAAGTTGAAGGTTATGGCGTTCCAATTTACGTGAACCATCAATACGAATTCTCAGACTATAAAGCTATGATAGCTGATGATATGGAATTGATTGATAGAATTTATCCAAAAAATCCAGGTGATGTCCCAGACAATTACAATCCTGTTGGCACCTATCTTCGTGATTTCACCATTGAAAAAAGCTGGACTGAAAAGGAAATATTCCTTCACATTGGAGCTATGAAATCTGGTGGTTTTGTTTGGCTTAATGGAGAATATATTGGTTATTCACAAGGCAGTAAGTTACCTTCTGAATTTAACATCACTAAAGCAGCTAAGACCGGAAACAACACCATTGCAATTCAAATTTTTAGATGGACAGATGGATCGTATTTAGAATGTCAAGATTTTTGGCGAATCAGTGGTATTGAGCGTGATGTATTTATTTATGCACAACCAAAACTTCGAATTGAAGATTTTGAGGTGGTTTCAACATTAGATAAGGCTTATACAAATGGGCTTTTTGAATTAAGTATAGATTTAAAAAATCATACTAAGCGAAATGAAACTGTTACAATTTCTTATGAAATACTTGATAATAACAGATTTGTTTCTTCTGAAGAGAAGGAAATTAAAATCAGCAAATCGAACAACACTTCAATAAATTTTGAGGCAACCATTCCAAATGTAAAACAATGGAATGCTGAACATCCAAACTTATATACACTCATCATTGAAACCAAAGACTCCGAAGGAAACATAATAGAAATTACCAATAGAGAGATTGGTTTCCGTTCCGTTGGAATAAAAAACGGTTTACTATTGGTTAATGGACAACGTATCACTTTAAAAGGTGTAAATGCACATGAAGTAGATCCAGAAACTGGTCATGTGATGTCTGAAGAACTTATAAAAAAAGATATTCAGCTTTGGAAAGAAAACAACATTAATGCAGTAAGATTGGCGCATTATCCAAGATGGAGAAGATTCTATGAATTATGCGATGAATATGGTATTTATGTGGTTGACGAAGCCAATATAGAATCTCATGGCATGTACTATGGGAAATATTCGTTGGCTAAAGTGCCTTCTTGGGAAAAAGCACATGTTGATAGAATGGTAAGAATGGTTGAGCGTGATAAAAACCACCCTTCGGTTATTATTTGGTCTATGGGAAATGAAGCTGGGAATGGTGTTAATTTTTATGAAGGTTATAAAACCATTAAAACAAACGATAAAACAAAACGACCTGTTCAATACGAGCGTACATATAAAGAAAATGACGGTAATCTGTATGACATGGACTGGAACACAGACATTATAGTGCCTCAATATCCAAGTCCAGCACGATTTGAAGAAATAGGGAAGTCCAAAACTGACAGACCTTTTATTCCAAGCGAATATGCACATTCTATGGGAAATAGCACAGGTAATTTTCAGGATTATTGGGACATTATTGAGCAATATGACAATCTTCAAGGTGGATTTATTTGGGATTGGGTAGACCAATCTATTTGGAAAACTAACGAAAAAGGCGAACGCTATTATGCTTATGGTGGTGATTATGGTGAAAATATGCCAAGCGATAACACGTTTTTAAATAATGGTATTGTATTTCCTGACAGAACTCCACAACCAGCTTTGCATGAAGTAAAGAAAGCACACGAGTTCATCAACTTTAAACACAAAGGAATCAATCGAGATGATGAATTAAGAATCCTCGTTGAAAATTTATATGACTTCACAAACCTTAACAAATTTGATTTTAAAGCTGTAATTAAAGCAGATGGGAAATTGCTAAAGACTATCAATATTGATGACATTTCAGTTGAAACACATACTGGAAAACTCATTCGTATTCCATTAAATGATATTTTATTCAAAGAAAACACCGAATATTTTGTCCACTTTTCAGCTATAACAAAAGAAGAATGGGGAATTTTACCAAAAGGCTTTGAAGTGGCTAGAGAGCAAATTCATTTAACCAATAAATTCAAAAAAGTACAAACAGAAATTAAGGAAGGCTCAAAATTGAAAGCTGAAAATAATGAAGGTATTTTAACCATTTCAAACAACGAGGTAAGAATCATTTTTGATAAAAACGAAGGTCGTATTACATCTTACAGATTTAATGGTTCAGAACTATTAAAGGATAGTAAAGGTCCAAAACCTAATTTCTGGAGAGCTATGACAGATAATGATTTTGGTAACCATATGGAGGAGAAAAATATTGAATGGAAACGTGCTTCTTTGGAATCGAAAATCTCTAGCATTGACTATAAAACTTTAGAAAATGGTTCAGTTTCAATAACAGTAAACTATAATTTACCTGGAGTTGAAACTACTTTCGTTTCAAACTACATTATTTATGGAAATGGCGTCATCTACATTGATAACACGTTAAATGAAACATCATACGAAGGTGACATTCCAAGAATTGGCATGCGTTTACAACTGTCAAAATCCTATGACAATTTGAGTTATTTTGGTCGTGGTCCACATGAAAATTATCAGGACAGAAAGGCTTCAGCTTTTGTAGATGTATATACCTCTAAAGTAATCGACCAATATGTGCCTTACATACGTCCTCAAGATAATGGCTATAAAACCGATACTCGTTGGATGGCTATGTCTAACAAAGAAAACAACGGATTGCTTTTCGTATCAGATTCTGAAAATTATTTAAGTTTTAGTGCTTTGCACATGGAAAATGAAGATTTTGATACCACATCTGGATTAGATTATAAAAACTCTAATAAAAGCAAACACACCATTGACATTAAAGAAAAAGATTTGGTGCAACTTAACATCGATTTAGGTCAGCGAGGTCTTGGTGGTGATGATAGTTGGTGGTCTAAGCCTCAAGAAAAATATCAATTTAAAGGGAATATGAAATACAGCTACAGTTTTTATATCATTCCTTTTGAAAATAAAACTACAAATGATTTTATTCAATTAAGTAAAGCATATCAAAATCTAAATTAGGTGCTAAGAATGAACTATACTGAAATAAAAATATCTATTCAAGAGGCAGAAAACATTCTTTTTCAGCCTTATAACATAAAAGGTAAAGCTTCTGAACTTCCTGGTGAAATAGATTTTAATTTTAAAATTAAAACTGATAATTCTGAAGAGTATATTCTTAAGATTTCTCGACCAAATGAAAATAAAAACTATTTAGATTTTCAGCAACAATTGTTGCAGCATGTTGAGAAAAATGGAGATAACATTATCACACCAAAAGTCATTAAAGATAAAGATGGTGAAGCTATCTCATCAATAACTGATGATTCTGGAAACATAAGATTTGTAAGACTATTAACATGGATTTCTGGCAGGCTTTGGAGTGAAGTAAATCCTCAATTAGACAGTTTACGTTTTAGTTTAGGCAAGCAATGTGGTTTGATTACAAAAGCATTACAAGGTTTTAATCATCAAGAAGCGCATCGAGAACTTGTTTGGGACATTGCGCAATCACTTTGGACTAAAGAACATCTTCATTTATTCAATACTGAGGAAAAAGAAATATTAATGTATTTCCAAAATCAATTCGAATTGTCTTTCAACAATTACAAAGAGCTTAGAAAAAGTGTGGTACATAATGATGCTAATGATAACAACATTGTTGTATCTGAAGAATTGATTAATCCAAAAGTAAAAACTGTAATCGATTATGGAGATGCTGTTTTTACCCAAACTATCAATGATTTGGCAACCACTTGTGCTTACGCTGTAATGCAACATAATGATCCTTTGGATGCTGCTTTACCTATCGTAAAAGGCTATCATCAATCATTTTCATTACAGGAAAATGAATTAGCGCATTTATATAATTGCATTGCCATGCGATTAGTCATTTCGGTTACTAAATCTGCAATTAATAAAGTTAAAGAACCAGATAACCATTACCTTCTTATTAGTGAAAAACCAGCTTGGGAACTGCTTAAAAAATGGTACAATATAAGTTCAGATTTTGCACATTACAGTTTTAGAGTAGCTTGTGGTTTTCCTGCACATCCTGATACTGAAAAGTTTAATAAATGGGCTCTTAATAACACGTTTAAAGTTTCAGATTTGTTCCCAACAGCACCTAGTAATGATTTTCAGCATATCGATTTAAGTGTATCGAGCACTTGGATGGGACACGAAAAACAATTTAACGATCTGGATCTTTTTCAGTTTAAAATTGAAAGACTACAAGCACAATATCCTGACAAAGTTTTAGCTGGAGGTTATTTAGAACCTCGTCCAATTTATACCTCAACGGCTTATGATAAAGTTGGTAATAATGGTCGCGAAAGCAGAACCATTCATTTAGGCATAGATTTTTGGTTTCCTGCTAACACTCCTGTACATGCCTTGTTTGATGGGGAAGTTATCACAGCGTGCAATGATGCTGGAGATAAAGAGTATGGTGGATTAGTTATACTAAAACATCGTGTTAAAGATTTTGAATTCTTTACTTTATATGGTCATAATACAGTCGCAAGTGCAACAAAACATAGGCTTGGAGATATTATTAAACAAGGAGAAAAAATAGCAGAATTAGGCAATTATCCTGAAAACGGAAATTGGGCACCACATCTTCATTTTCAAATTATGATGAGCATGTTGGATTATAAAGTTGATTTTCCTGGAGTAGCATATTTTAAACAAATACATGTTTGGAATGGTTTATGTCTTGATCCAAACTTGTTATTTAAATCTGAAGCTCTTAAAGGTTCAAATATTTCTACAAATAACGAGCTTATTGCTTACAGAAAACAGCATTTAGGCAAAAGTTTAAGCTTACAATACGAAAAACCAATTAATATGGTCAGAGGTGCTGGAGTTTATCTCATGGATCAACATGCTCAAAAATATTTGGACACAGTCAACAATGTGGCTCACGTTGGTCACGAGCATTTTAGTGTTATTAAAGCTGGACAAGAACAAATGGCATTACTTAATACCAATTCACGCTATTTGCATGATAATATTAATGAGCTCGCCAAAGAACTTATTGAAACCTTACCACCAGAATTAAACGTTTTACACTTTGTAAATTCTGGTAGCGAAGCCAACGAGTTAGCTATTAGAATGGCCAAAGCCTATTCAGGAGAAAAAGACATCGTAGCTAGTGAGGTTGGATATCATGGCAATACCAATATGTGTGTTGACATATCATCTTACAAATTTGATGGTAAAGGCGGTAAAGGTGCTCCAGAATACACACATATTTTTCCAATTCCTAATGCCTTTAGAGGAAAATATCGAGGTAAGAATTCTGCAGATCATTATGCTGAAGAAGTAAAAAAATGCATTGAAAACATCCAAAGCAAAGGACACAATGTTGCAGCATTTATAATTGAACCAATTATTAGTTGTGGTGGACAAGTAGAATTACCTCAAGGGTTTTTATCAAAAGCCTATCAATTAATTAGAGAAGCTGGAGGTGTTTGCATTTCTGACGAAGTTCAAACAGGTTGTGGACGTATGGGAAAAACGTTTTGGGGCTTTCAACTTCATAGTGTTGTTCCAGATATTGTAACCATTGGTAAACCACTAGGAAACGGACATCCTGTCGCAGCTGTGGCTTGCACACAAGAAATTGCAAATGCATTCGCAAATGGTATGGAATATTTTAACACTTTTGGAGGCAACCCAGTATCATGTGCTATTGCTACCGAAGTTTTACGAACAGTGAAACGGGAAAAATTGCAACAAAATGCTTTGGAAGTAGGTGAATTTTTAAAAGAAAAACTAAAAACACTTTCCAAAGAATTTCCAATAATTGGAGATGTTCGAGGTCAAGGTTTGTTTTTAGGAATTGAATTGGTGGATACTAATTTAAATCCACTAGCCAAGCAAACTGATTATCTAGCAAACAGAATGAAGGATCATAGTATTTTAATGAGCATCGATGGACCAGACCATAATGTATTAAAAATAAAACCTCCAATTGTTTTTAGTAAAGACAATGCCAAGGAATTGTTATTCTATTTAAAAAAGATTTTATCTGAAGATTTTATGACATCAACCATATGAAAAAAGTCCTTTTTTTATTATCTGCTTTGATTGTCTTAGGCTGTAAACAAGAGCCGTTACAAACTGTTAGTGAACAAACATTTCATTACAATCATGAAATTTTTGAGGACAATAAACTGAAACCCAGAGCAACATTTTTCATATTTGAAAACGACACAATTAAAGAAAAAGAAAGCTCAAAACGATTTTTAAGTTTAAATGGTGAATGGCAATTTCATTGGGTTAAAGATCCTAAACAACGACCTATTACTTTCCATAACGCCAACTACGACGATTCAAATTGGACAGCTATTCCTGTACCTGCCAATTGGGAAGTTGAAGGTTTTGGGAAACCTATTTATTTGGACGAACGCTACCCTTTCACAACGAAATGGCCTGACGCTCCAACCGATTATAATCCTGTTGGTACATATAGAAAATTCATCGATATAGATTCTGAATTTCTATCTGAAGATGTTATCCTTCACTTTGCTGGAGCCAAATCTGCTATGTATGTTTACATAAATGGTAGCTATGTAGGCTATTCACAAGGTAGTAAAACACCTGCTGAATTTAACGTAACGAAGTATTTAAAAAAAGGCAGCAATTTAATTGCGCTTCAAATGTTTCGTTGGAGTGACGCAAGTTATTTAGAAAGTCAGGATATGCTACGTATGAGTGGTATTGAACGTGATGTGTATTTATATTCACGCCCTAAAGTACATGTGTCTGATTTTCATGCTAACACCAATTTAGATGACACATATAAAAATGGTGTTTTTAAAGGGATGATTTCTGTCTCAAATGATACAGACAAAAATGTATCAAAGAAAATTTCAGTTGAAATTTTAGACGACCAAAACTCAATTTTTAATACTTCAGATGTTTTTGAAGTTTCAGCAAATTCAACTGAAGAATTTAATGCCAATGCGACTATACAGAAGGTTAAATCCTGGTCTGCCGAAATTCCTAATTTATATACTTTAAAAATTTCATTGGATGGCAACCAATTTATAACCAAACATATTGGTTTTAAACGTGTTGAAATTAAAAACAGTCAAGTACTCATTAATGGTAAAGCAGTTTATTTTAAAGGTGTTGACAGACATGAAACCGACCCTTTTACAGGTCATGTTGTATCTAAAGCATCAATGGAAAAAGATATTAAGTTAATGAAGCAAAACAACATTAATGCTGTTCGTTCAGCTCATTACCCAAACGACCCTTATTGGTTGTATTTATGTGATAAATATGGTTTATATGTAATTGATGAAGCCAATATTGAAAGTCATCCTTTGGCAATTTCGGAGGATACACAAATTGGCAATGAAATGTCATGGCTTCCAGCACATATGATGCGCACACAACGTATGTATTATCGCGATAGAAATCATCCTTCAATATATTCATGGTCTCTAGGAAATGAAGCTGGAGAAGGCGATATTTTTAGAGCAACGTACAAATGGCTTAAAGAGCAGGACGATAATAGAATTGTACAATACGAACCTGCTGGGAAAGAAAATTATACAGATGTATATTGCCCAATGTATCCAAAACCAGAATATTTAATCACTCATGGGAAATCAAATTCGGATAAGCCTTCCATCATGATTGAATATGCACATGCCATGGGAAATTCTGTTGGGAACTTACAAGATTATTGGGATATTATTGAAACCTATCCTAACCTACAAGGTGGTTATATTTGGGATTGGGTGGATCAGAGTTTGGAATATAAAGACCAAAATGGGAAACCTTATTTAGCCTATGGACATGATTATCATCCGGATTTACCTACAGATGGTAACTTTTTAAACAATGGTTTGGTGGATCCTTATAGAAATCCACATCCGCATTTATCAGAAGTTAAAAAAGTGTACGAGCCAGTTCAATTCAATTATATAGGTAATGGTGTAATTGAAATTGAAAACAAGAATTTCTTTAAAGATTTATTAGATTACTCAATGTCTTTAAAGCTTATCATTGATGGCAAAGAAACGCTTCTAAAAAAAAATATTGAACTTTATATAGAACCTCAGACTAAAGTAAAAATGGCTTTTGCTGAAATTCCTGAAATGTTTATTCCAGAAAGCGAGTACGTTTTAGAAGTGAGCTTAATTCAAAAAAATGCGACCGAATTAATCCCAAAAGACCGCGAAATAGCTTGGGATCAATTTATTTTGCATGAAGGCAAAAGTTATGATTTTCCTGAAAATGGTGACGATTTAGAAATAATTTCTGAAGAAATTATTCAAATTAAAAACGACATTATTAATTTACAAATAGATAAAGTTTCTGGTGAAATTATCTCATGGAAACACCAAGGGAAAGAGATTACCAATCAGCCTATACGACCAAATTTTTGGCGTCCACCAACTGATAACGATTTAGGAAATGGAATGGATAAATGGGCGAAAATATGGCAAGGCGCTACTTATAACTATAGTGCTAAATTAATAGAACAACCAAAAAGTAATGGCAATATGGTATGGTTTAGAGTTAATTACAAATTACCCAACAATGAAGCAAAAGTAATTGCCAATTATACCATCAATACAATGGGCCTTTTATCTATTTCTCTTAACTTTAAACCTAATCAAAAAGAATTGCCTAACCTTCCTAGACTAGGAATGTACTTAACTTTGAATAATACATTTACAGATGTTTCTTGGTATGGAAAAGGACCAAATGAAAGCTATTGGGATAGAAAAAAAGGACAGAAAATAGGATTGTATACAGGGAAAATTGAAGATCAATTTCATCGTTATTCACGTCCGCAGGAAACTGGAAACAAAACCGATGTGAGATGGATGGAAGTCTCTTCTAAAGATTTAAAACTTAAAGTGTCTAGTCAAAAATTATTAAATGCAAGTGTATGGCCTTTTGATATGAAAGAACTTGATTTTAATAGTGATGATGGTGCAACATCTGCCTCAGGATTAGTTCCTGTTACCACAAAACATGGTGCTGATATTGAAATTGGTAAAACTGTACAATGGAACATCGATTATTTGCAAATGGGAGTTGGTGGTGATACATCTTGGGGACGATTAGTGCATCCAGAATATACCATTCAAGCAAATAAAAGTTATTCATATTCGTTCATTTTAAGTCCAAAGAATAAATAATTATGAAGCCAATTGTAAGAAAAGCAAACGAAAAAGATCTTCCTGTGTTAATGCAGTTTATGCAAGGCCTTGTTGAAGCTGAACGTACAATGGATCCAACGATAAAGGATGGTCACATAGTGTATTACGATCTTACTGAAATTATGAACAATGAAGAATCTGATTTGTTTGTTGTTGAAATAAATAAAGAACTAGTTGCCTCTGGCTATGCTAAAATTAAAGACGATAGACATTACCTAAAGCATCAAAAACAAGGCTATTTAGGTTTTATGTTTGTTCCAGAAAAACATCGTGGTAATGGCTATAATAAGCTCATTATGGATGCTTTACTGAAATGGTGTAAAGACCGAAATATTTCTGAAATAAGATTAGATGTCTATGAAAATAATCCTTCAGCTATTAGAGCTTATGAAAAAGCAGGCTTAAAAAGACACTTAATTAATATGCGAATGAATCTTGATGATTAAAACCTTCTGTCTGGATTAAATGGTGCCAAATTAAGAGATGGTTTTTGCTCGGAAATGATTTCTGCAACTAGTTTACCTGTTCCAGTTGCCATACTCCAACCCATCATTGCGTGACCTGCTGCTATAGTTAAGTTCTTACATTTGCTTGACTTGCCAATATATGGCAATCCATCAGGTGATACTGGACGTAAACCACAAGCAGCATTATTCTTTTCTTCTTCAGTAAGTTCAATATTTGGATAGTATCTTTTAGCAGCATTCGCAATAGCTTCAACTCTAACTTTATTAATATTATGATTTATACCAGCAATTTCCATGGTGCCTGCAAAACGTGTAAAGCCATTCATAGGTGTAATTGCTGCCTTTGCTTCAGCTAAAATTGCTGGAATAGTAATTCCTGTTTCTCTTTCTGTATTAATGCGATACCCTTTCCCAGCTTGAAGTAATAATTTCAGTCCTAGTTTCTTACTCAAAAAGTTAGACCATGAACCTGCTGCAAGAACAACCTCATCTGCATCTAAAGTTTGTTTATTAGTTACAACAGACACAATTCGATTTTCTTTTACAACTAAATCTTCAACTTTTTCATTGGTAAAAACAGTTACTCCTTTGTTTTTGAGGTTCGACTTTAACCCAGACATAAATTCATGAGGCGTTGTATGATGGTCGCATTTAAAATAGGCTGCTCCAATAGCATTTATTTCAGCATTGGGTTCTAGCTGTTTTATCTCTTCACGACTCACTTCTCTTGCCTCCAATCCTAATTCATTGGCATATTGTGCAACCTTAACTTCCTCTTCTAATGCTTTTTCAGTTTGACAAAGCATGAATAACCCTTTATCTGTGTAATGAGATTCAATGCCTTCATCTTTTGATATTTCTCTATACAATTCTTGGCTCAATACTGCTATGTCCTTAATTACAGGAGCAGCTTTTTGTACATGCTTAGGATTACATGATTTATTGAAAGCCCAAACCCATCTTAAAAAATCAGATTCCAATCTAGGTTTAATATATAATGGACTAGAAGGATTAAACATCCATTTAAGTCCTTTTTTCATGACACCTGGAGCAGAAAGAGGAATAATATGGCTTGGCGACAAATAACCAGCATTTACATAAGATGCTCCAGCATCCATATTGGATTGATCTATAATAGTAACTTGATGTCCTTCTTTCTGAAGATAATATGCAGAACTTAACCCAATAATTCCGCCACCAATTACAATAATATTTTTACTCATTACCTCCTTTTAAATTTTAGTAAATATATCTTAAAAATCCACAATAAAAAACATGTCAAATCACTTGAAAACCATGCGCATAAGGATCATCTTCGTCATCAATAAAAATAGTATTATAACCATAAATTTTTGCCCAACCCTGTATGCTTGGTATTATTGCTAATTTACCATCTAAAGTGGTTTCTTTTTCCACACGACCAATAAACTTACTACCTATAAAACTTTCATGTATAAAGGCTTCGCCAATTTTAAGTTTACCTTTAGAGTACAATTGAGCCAACCTTGCCGAAGTCCCTGTACCACAAGGTGAACGATCTATGGCTTTGTCTCCATAAAATACCGCATTTCTACCTGAAGACGTTGGATCGATAGGATTTCCTGTCCACAGCATGTGTGTGACATCCCTTATAGTTTCGTTTTCTGGGTGAATAAATTGATTCGGATATTTTTTATTGATTCGCTCACGTACCACTTGTGAATACTGCACAATTTTACTTGCTGTAAAATCGTGTACTCCTGAAAAGTTTTTTTGAGGATCAATAATGGCGTAATAATTTCCACCATAAGCGACATCAAAACTAATCTCACCAAGTTCAGGACACTCAACTGTTAAATTTTCAGCAGCTAAATAACTTTTTACGTTAGTCAGTTTAACCCAATCAACCTTTCCATCGGTTTGTTGATAATCTATTTCAACCAATCCTGCTGGTGCTTCCATTTTAATTTTTCCAGGAGTTTTTGGTGTTACCAAACCTTCTTCAATAGCAATGGTAATGGTTCCAATGGTACCATGACCACACATTGGCAAACAGCCAGAGGTTTCTATAAATAAAATGGCAAAATCGTTTTCTGGATGATGTGGCGGAAATAAAAAACTACCACTCATCATATCATGACCACGTGGTTCAAACATCAATCCTTTTCTAATCCAATCGTATTCTTTTAAAAAATGCTGGCGTTTTTCGCTCATTGTTTTGCCAACCAGTTTTGGATGTCCTTCGGTAACTACACGAACAGGATTTCCGCAAGTATGTGCATCTATGCAAACAAATTTTGTTCTACTCATTCAATTTTTTCTGTATATATGCATCCATTCGCTTTTCCATTATGGAAAGTGTTACAGTTCCTTCTTCTAAAATTACTTCATGAAATTCACGAATGTTGAATTTATCACCTAAGGCATCTTCAGCCTTTTTTCGAAGCTCTCTAATTTTTATTTCACCAATTTTATAAGATAAAGCTTGTCCTGGCCACGAAATGTATCGATCTGTTTCTGTAGTCACTTCGTGAATGGATAATGCTGTATTATTTGCCATAAAATCTAACATTTGTTGCCTTGTCCAACCTTTAGCATGAACTCCAGTATCCACAACCAATCTGCATGCTCTCCACATTTCGTAAGTTAGCTGACCGAATTTCTCATAAGGTGTTGTATAAATTCCCATTTCATCAGCTAGATATTCAGAGTATAAACCCCAACCCTCACCATAAGCAGATAAGTATAGTCGTCTTCTAAAACTTGGAATCGTTTCAGGCAATTCATTATTTAAAGAGATTTGTAAATGATGCCCAGGAACTGCTTCGTGAGCTGTTAATGCAGGAATGGTGTAAAGTGTTCTGCTTGGTAAATTATATGTGTTTACCCAATAAAATCCAGCTGTTGTTTCACTAAACGAACCAGAGTAACGACCTCCTGTATAATTTGGTGCAAGATCAGCAGGAACTGGAACTACTCCATAAGGTTTTCTTGGTAAAGTTTTGAAAAACTTTGGTAATTCTGCATCAATTCTTTTGGCAATATCTCGAGCAAACATTAATAACTCATCTGCTGTTTTTGGATAAAATTGCTCGTCTGTTCTAAGGAATTCTAAAAACTCAGCGAAACTACCTTTAAAGCCTAAATCTTTAATAATTTTTTGCATTTCAGCTTTGATACGAGCAACTTCATTTAAGCCAATTTGGTGAATATCATCTGCATTATACTGTGTACTTGTTGTAAAATAATTGATTCTATTTTGATAAAACTCTTTCCCATTTGGAGTAGTTGATATCCCTAAACCTTTTCTTGTGTTTGGGAAGTATTCGTCTTGAAAAAAGGCTTTAATTTTTTTGTACTCATCAACTACATTTTTTTGAATACTTTGTTTAGCAACATCTATAATTGAATCCTTTTCTGAAGTTGATAACGTTTCCGGAAGGTTTAAAAATGGCTTATAAAATTCACTTTCAGTGACATCTGAAACAATGTGTTTATTATAAGTGTCATCATAATTATTGAAAACTGCTCGAGGCTGTGCCATCCCTTCTTTAATAGAAGCTCTTAAGACTTCTATGTTGTAATCAATACGTTTAGGTAAATTATCTAACCTGTTTAAATAATCAAGGACTTGATTTTTATTATTCAATGTTCTGTTACCCATTCTACTTAAATTGAGATGGAAAGCATTTTCGTTTGTTATTGTATTTAAATATGTTTTATAGGTGTTAGAATCTATATTGTCCTGCAAAACGAAAAGTAACAACTCTCTTGAAATTTTTTCAGATTCTGACAGCCCTTCTTCCGAAACTTGCTCTAATTCTTCTTTTAATTTTCTCGAGAAATCAGCTTCTGCTTGATAGTATTTTGCAGTATTTTCTACTGATTCATAAGGGTCAAAATCATATTCTCGTTCTGCTTCATAAGTTTCAATAATAGCATTTAATTTGTCTGAATTTGAGAATTTTTGAAAGGACAAAAGCCCTAAACAAAAAATGACTAATAAGGGTCTGAAGCTTTTCATATTATATAATTTTAAATTAAATTGTTTGATTCGTTTGCTTGCCATTTACATTTCGATAAATTCCCAGAGGATTTTCATTTTTTAATTCATCAGGCAATAAATTGTTTGGCCAATCTTGATAGCTAAAAGGTCTTACCCAACGCTTTATAGAATGAATGCCAACAGCTGTAAAACGACTATCTGTTGAAGCTGGATATGGTCCTCCATGAACCATTGAAGGACAAACTTCAACTCCTGTTGGTACACCATTATAAATTAAACGACCAACTCTATTTTGTAAAGCTGAGATAATATTAGAATATTTATCTGCCTCGTCATCTGCAATTAAAGTTCCTGTAAGTTGACCTTCGAGATTGATAATAATAGCTTCCATCTGCTCAATACTTTCGCATTGGACAACCATTGAAAAAGGTCCAAAAACTTCTTGATGAAGAGTAGGATTATCTAAAAATGTTTTGCCTTGAACCGTTGTAACGGTTTGTCTTGCGTAATTTTCTTTTACATCTGTTTCATAGTTGGTTACAACACTTAATTCTGGTTGCGCCAAAGCTTTTGCCTTATTTCTTTCGTAAGCTCCAACTATATTTGGATGCAGCATACATGAAGGTTCTATTTTAACAATTTCATCTGCTAATGTTGAAATAAAACTTGACAAATCACTTCCTTCCAAACCAATGATTAACCCAGGATTTGTACAGAATTGTCCTGTTCCTAAGGTAATTGAACTTGCATAGGTTTTTGCCAGTGAGTCACGTCTATTCCTTAACGCATTTGGCAACATTATAACTGGGTTTATGCTTCCCATTTCAGCAAACACTGGAATTGGTTCTTCACGTTGTGCTGCCAAATCAAATAAAGCACGTCCACCACTAATACTTCCTGTAAATCCAACTGCTTTTACTCCTGAATGCTTTACTAATTGAACACCTACTTCAATACCTGAGCTATTTAAATTTGAAAACACTCCATTTGGCATATTGGTTTTTTGTGCTGCTTTTATAATTGCAGAAGCAATAAGTTCTCCAGTTCCTGCATGCATTGGATGAGATTTTACAATAACAGGACAACCTGCTGCCAAAGCAGCAGCAGTATCTCCTCCAGCTGTAGAATAGGCTAATGGGAAATTACTTGCTCCAAAAACTACAACAGGACCTAAGGGAATGTTCATTTTTCGAATGTCTGATTTTGGTAATGGTTGTCTATCAGGAATTGCAGTATCTATGGTTGCTTCAACCCAAGAACCATCAGCTACTAAATCTGCAAATGTTCGTAATTGATAAACGGTTCGTCCACGTTCTCCTTTTGCTCTACCTTCTGGTAATCCAGATTCTGAGCAATACACAGATATGAGTTCATCATCTAGATTCAAAATTTCATCTGCAATGGCATTTAAAAAATCTGCCTTTTGTTTACCTGAGATCTTCCTAAACGTTTTAAAAGCTTTTGCAGCGAGTTCAACAGCTTCATTTATTTCATTTGAAGTTGCTTCAGTAAATACATCTTCATTTTCAATATTCAATTGAGGATTGAACGTTTTGTATGTTTTGTTGCCTTCAGCTGAAAGTGTACTTCCTATATAATTTTTTCCTGTAATCATCTTCACTTATTTTTTTAAATTTTAAAAGGTCTAACCTATTAAATCCAGAGCTTCAAGTCTTTTTTTTGCCAGAATATATCTTGCTCGGACATCATCAATTTGGTTTTGAGTTAATTTCTTACCATAGGTACGAAGTCCTCCAGCAACATCATTATGATGAATTCCCATAGCAAGCTTTAGATATTCCATGAGCAGTGGCTGAGCATCTAAATACGAGATGGAATTCATTGCCTGAGAAATTTTATTTGCTTCAGCCCACTGTCCATTTGAAACATATTCTTGCATGCTAACACTAGCTTTTGGAAAAATACAACCAACTCCTGTAATTCCACCACATGCACCAGCGAGTCCTGCATGCACTGTTACGGTATCAACACCTGCCAAAATTTTTAAATCTTTGTTTGCCAACATCATCGTTTCAATAATTGAAACATCAATTGTTGATATTTTAAGGGCATCTATATTAGGAAGTTCAGCAAGTTTTAGAAGAAGCTCGGTTGAAAGCGCATGATAACCAGCTGCATCAGGATTGTTATAAGGCATAACTGTTACACCTGCACTTCTTGCAGTGGATTCTGCAAGTTCAAAGTATGCATACATTTCTTCATCAGAAGGAATTTCCTTAGTTTTTGGTGGCATAACCATTACGGTGTCTACACCAGCTGTTGCAAGTCCTTCAACGATTGCTGCAAGTTCTTCTTTAGTTTCTGCTGCAGCACCACTGATTAAAGGCACATTATAATCTTTAGCAACCTCAGAAAGAGATTTAAGTAAGGAAATACGCTGCTTTGTGCTCAAATAGCTATTCTCGCCCAGAGTTCCAGAACCAACAAGTCCGTTCATTCTGCTTCCTCCCTTTCCTTGAACTTTTAAAATACCTGCAGCCTGTTTTTGTGTTGCATCAAAGTCAATTTCAAGAGCGCCAGATTTTGACTCTTTCAACCATGTAAACACTGCTGGCATAACGCCATGCCATTTTGAGCTCATTATAATTAATTTTATGAAATACAAATGTACTTTAGCTTTCCAGTAATAAATAATGATTCTTTATCCAATATTAATACTATATTACTCAAAATATATATTTTTTATTTTTGTTTGAATAGTATTTGCGTAACTTTGAGTTTATAACAATATTTCTAACTCGTGAAAGTTCTTCCTTTTCAAATCCCAAAACCAGAGCATGATGCTTTAATTTATCAGGAAGATAAAGAGTTAGTGTTTTACGATAAATTTCATCAACATAAGGAAATTCAGATAAGTTTTATTGCTCAAGGTGAAGGTACTCTAATTGTTGGAGACGCCATAAACTACTACAAAAAAGATGATGTGTTAGCCATTGGAAGCAATTTACCTCATGTTTTTAAAAGTGATGCTTCAACTAACAAAACTTCTGAAATGCTTACACTTTTTTTTACAAAAACTGCTTTTGGTGAACATTTTTTTGAACTGGAAGAATTAAGAGAGCTTCGCTCCTTTTTCAGAAAAGTGGATCATGGTATTAAGTTATCGCCAAAATCAAAAAAAATGAAAAGCTTGTTTTTACAGTTGAAGGATAGTAGCAAGTTTCAGCGATTCTTGATTTTCTTGGAGCTATTAAAGTTGTTATCTAAATCTAAATCTCAGCCTTTGTCTTCATTTATCTACGACAAAAAATATACTGATAGCGAAGGAAAGAGAATGCAAGATATTATGGACTTTACCATGCAGAATTATCATAAACAAATTAGTCTTGATGATATTTCACAAGTTTCGGCAATGACTAAAAATGCATTTTGCAAATACTTTAAAAAGCGTACCAATAAAACCTATTTTAGGTTTTTAACAGAACTTAGAATTGAACATGCCTGCAAATTATTGGCATCTAATGACACATTATCTATTGCAGAAATTGCAGATGTTTCAGGGTTTAATAATATTTCCAACTTCAATAGACAGTTTAAATTTATTAAACAATTATCTCCTTCAACTTATAAAAAAACTAAGGCAGTCTGATTATATTTTTTTAACATATTGTGTAATGATAACTATATGCTGACCATCAACTTTGCCTTCAATATAATCAGCGTTTTCATGGTCTAAACGAATATTACGAACTGCTGTTCCTTGTTTTGCCACCATACTTGAGCCTTTTACTTTTAAATCTTTAATTAGCACAACCGAATCACCTGTTTCCAAAACAACTCCATTTACATCTCTATGCACAATTTTATTAGAATTGTCTGCTCCTTCTCCAGTTGCTTTAGCAAGCTCTAATGTTTCGTCATCTAGATACATCATGTCTAATAAATCTTGAGGCCAACCTTCAGCTTTTAATCGAGTAAGCATTCTCCAAGCTAATGCTTTTACTGGTTTATGCTCGCTCCACATACTATCATTTAAACATCTCCAATGGTTTGCATCTACTGTATCAGTGTTTTCAATTTGATTTATACATGTACTACAAGCCAATAAAGCATCGTCTAGATCTTTATTTTTTGATGGTGGCACAACATACACTTGAAGTTGTTCTTCGTTACCGCATAATTCACATTTATTTTGGCTTCTTTTTTGTAATTCTCGTTCTAAACTCATGATTATTTTTTGGATAGCAATAATACAACTTTAGAGATTGTTTTTGTCTCTAAAGTTCTTCTAATTCCTTGCGCATTTTTTTGGTCATTCCTTTCACAACCATGTCATAGCTATGGTCTATGAGTTGTAAAACTAACTTTGGAGGCAATTCATTTTTAAAAAGAGCCAAAGTATTCCAATGTTTGTTACTTACATAAGGTCCAGCGTAAACACTTTCATATTGTTCTCTTAATTCTGTAGTGTAATCTGGATCACATTTTACTGTTACTGAAGCTTCCCCTTTGTCCCATTTATCTAAAGGTGCCATTAAAAAAATTTTGTTCATTACCTTAAAAACAAGTGTGCTTTCATCAAAAGGAAAACTTTCAGTTGTTGCTTTTTTAGAAAGACAATAGTCTCTTATTTGGTCTATATGCATCATTCTTCTATTTTATACAAAACAGGTTTACTTGGTGAAGCATCATTTTCAAAAGGTGCAATCTGTAGATTTATAAAATAAGTTCCGTCTTGTATTTTATTATCAACATAAATTAACTCGGTAATGGTAGCATCTAGTCGCAGTTTTCCTTTAGTATTCCAAAAAGTATTATGACAACGCAACTCACCTTCGTCTTTTTCTCTATCAACACTTGGTAAATCTATTAAAAGATGCTTTACACCTTTTTTTACTATATATTCCATGGCTTGTTTTTCAAAATAAGGCCAATTGGTATGAGAATATTGAGCAGATAGTTTCTCTTTAGTATTTGGTAAAGTTCTAACGACCAAAGCTTCTCTTTTTTTATTCCCTAGAGCAAATTGAAGTTGTTTTTTTGAAATGATATAGTCTTCTTGATATTTTTCAGGAGCAACTGTTATCACTTCAGCCAGAAAGAAAAATTGTTTTAAATTTTGATTTATGCTGTGTACTTTCTCAGTGATATGACCAACACATTCTGTGTGAGTACCATGTGCATGAGGATTAAAGTTAATGCTATTGAAATTTATTGAAGCACCTTTTACAACTGAGGCTGTCCAACCATCAAGTACAACAGGTTCTATAATTGGTTCATCAATATACCAAGCATTCACATTTTTCTTTGATGCTCTTAACGGCATTGAAATGTCCAATGGCTTCGTTAAATCTATTTTGTATTTCTGAGAGTTGGTTTCTATAGTAGCGATCATGCTCAAATATAATCAAATCATAAACAAATCTGAAGCTATACCATCTATTAAAAACTTGCCTTTTTGAGTTGCTTGTAACTTCTCGATACAATCCAGACTTTCACAGTCTGGATCACTCGAAGTAACAACAAGCAGTTTTTGGTTAATATATTTTTGAGCGTTTTTTATTAAATGTTCTTTATAGTTAGCTCCGAAATCGTTTTCAATTTTATCTAATGAAATTCCCCAAATGGTTCGCAATCCTGTCATAATGTATTCGTTAAACTTATCGTTTTGAGAAAGAGTTTCAACAGTAAAAGGCAATACATTTTGCTGAATAGATTGAATGTATTTTATGTTATTAGCAACATTCCAACTTCGTTTTTTTCCATTAAAAGAATGTGCCGAAGGTCCAATGCCCAAATAGGGTTTCCCTCGCCAATAACTTGTATTGTGAATTGAAAAATAATCTGGCTTCCCAAAGTTGGAAATCTCATATTGAACAAAGCCTTGCTTTTCTGTTTCTGCAATTAAATGGTTAAAATGTTTCAAAGCTAAATCCTCATCAATTGGAGGATAAGTGCCTTTTTTTATAAAACTATCTAAAGCTGTTTTAGGTTCAACTGTTAAGGCATAACTCGATATGTGATTGACATCAAACTGAAAAGCCATTTGTAAATTTTCGTTCCACTTTTCAAGGCTCATGTTTGGAATTCCGTAAATTAAATCAATCGTAATATTGTCAAAGTGTCGTGTTGCTACTTCCAAACATGTCTTTGCTTCTTTTGATGAGTGTGCACGATTCATGCTTTGCAAATCATCATCAAAAAAGGACTGTATTCCTATACTTAGCCTATTAATTCCAATATTTTTATACGATTCAAAAAGACCTCTCGACTGCGCTCGAGGTGACATTTTTTTTTCAATTAAATCATCTGGATTGGCTTCAAGAGTTATTTCTGGATGTTCTGAAACATTGTAATGTTTATATACTTCATCAATCAACAATCGTAATTCGTTAATCGTTAATAATGATGGCGTTCCTCCACCAAAGTAAATGGTTTCTACAGTTTGGCTTTGGAGTTCATTTTTTCTGATTTGAAGTTCTTTTGCTAAAGCTTGGAGCAACTCATCTTTTTTCTTTAATGATATAGAAAAATGAAAATCGCAATAATAGCATGCTTGCTTGCAAAATGGGATATGAATGTAGATTCCAGACATTTAATTTTCAGTATTCAGTAGCAGTCTTCAGTCAATTTAAATTCTATTTGTTTGCTTTACAAAACTGTAAACTGTTACTGTTTACTGCTTACTTTATTCGGATTTTGTTTAACAAAACTTTCCCAACCAGAATAACTTTTCCCAAAACTTACTTTTCCAGAATTATAAAAATGACAAACTGCAGCAGCTAAACCATCTGTGGCATCTAAATTTTTGGGTAAGGTTTTAAGGTCTAACAAGCTTTGCAACATTTTTGCCACTTGTTCCTTGCTGGCATTTCCATTTCCTGTAATTGCCATTTTTATTTTCTTAGGCAAATATTCAGTAATTGGGATTTGTCTCGATAAACCTGCTGCCATAGCGACACCTTGTGCTCGACCAAGTTTGAGCATACTTTGTACATTTTTACCATAAAATGGTGCTTCTATAGCAATTTCATCTGGATGATGAGTATCGATAAGTTCTATTGTACGTTCAAAAATAAGTTTTAGTTTTAAGTAATGGTCACTGTATTTTTTTAGGTCAAGTTCATTAAGTTGCATAAACTCCATCTTTTTGTTTTGCACTTTGATAAGTCCAAAACCCATAATTGTAGTTCCAGGGTCTATGCCTAAAATAATTTTTTCCTTATCCATTAATTACAATATCTGCATCCGCTAATAGCTACTGAGATTCCAAAGGTAGCATAAACTAAATCGCCATTAAAAGAAAAACCATCAATTTCTATATCATACTTGTCTTTGCCTGACAAGGATTTAGCATAACCAAAATCTCCTAAAACAGCTAAAGTTCTAGAAACTTTATACCTTAATTCCAGTCCTGCTAACACGTTTAAAAAGGTATATTTATTACTAGAATCATTGCTTAAAGGTTTTGTAAAACTTATTCCTGGTCCAGCATGTGCTTGGATAGACATTGGTTCAGGTAAGAAATTTAATGCATCTGTAAAGTCGTAAGCCACTTGAACATTAACTCGAGAATAATTTAGCTTAAATTCTTGAGAACCATCTGCACTTTTAGATCTGTTAAAACCAAAATCAAGGATTGCACCTAAATTGGGCTTAAACATGTACTGAAACCCTAAGTTAACGGTTGGTAAATTTAGTGATTTGCTATAATAACCATCATTTTCACCATTATCTATTGGATTATTAACTCCGACTGCAAATTGCATTCTAAATCTTTCTGTATCGCGCTGTCCATAACTTAAAGTTACAAGACACAAAAATGCCAAATAGGTTAAGTACATATGATATTTATTGTTTAATGATGTCATTTTACAATAATAGTTTTAATTTGTGATTACTAGGACTTTTTTTGATACATGATTGGTGGACTTTCATACAAAACTAAACAATTGTTCTTTATGCTTATTAAGTTAAGCATAGTAATTGGTGCTTTTTATTTTATCCATAATAGATTAACGACAAACCAACATTTAAATTTTAAGGTTTTTATTGATTTTTTAATAAAAAATGATGTTTTTTCACTAAAAACTACATTTTTTTTACTGTTTTTAACTGGTTTGAACTGGTTTTTTGAAATTTTAAAATGGCAAAATTTAGTTCAAATCATAGATAAAATTTCTTTTGTTAATGCGGCAAAACAATCTTTAGCAGCTTTAACTGCATCTCTTTTTACACCTAACAGAATTGGTGATTATGCAGCTAAAGCTATTTACTACAAATCATCAAAACGACCTAAAATCATACTACTCAATTTACTGAGTCACATGATGCAAATGAGTGTAACAACTTTGTTTGGAATGATTGGGTTAAGCTTTTTTATTTACACTTATAACCCAGAAATATCTTACTATAAATTAGGCAGATTTATAATTATTATTGCAACGATTTTATCGTTTGCTATTTTTGGTGCTAAACAAAACACCTTTACTATAAAAGGGTTTTCTTTTAAAAAAGTAATTGATTTTATTATAGGCATATCTCGAAAAACACATCTAAAAAATGCCGTGTTTTCTGTAATTAGATATATCGTTTTTTCATATCAGTTTTATGTTCTTCTCAATCTTTTTGGTGTAGAAGTTTATTATTTTAATGCCATGGTTGTTATAACAACCATGTATTTAGCAGCTTCAATTATTCCATCTGTCTTTATTTTTGATGTGGTTGTAAAAGGAAGTGTGGCTTTATATATTTTTGAAATTGTTGGTGTAAACGATTTGACTGTTTTAAGTATTATTACCTTAATGTGGATTTTAAATTTTGTAATTCCTAGTATCATTGGAAGCTTTTTCGTGTTGCGTTTTAATTCAAGTAACTTAATGCGATCTGCAAGAAAACTCGAATCAGAATGACAATTTTGTTCACTTTCATAACAGCCATTTACGTCATTTTTATAAGTGTTTTATACTTTTCTTACAGTAAGGTAAGGACTTTTAAATTAAAATCTAAAAATCCAATTTCAAGGTTTTCAATAGTTATACCTTTTAGAAATGAAGGTCATAATTTAAAAGCATTGTTACAATCACTAAAGGCTTTAGAGTATCCAAAACATCTTTTTGAAATAATACTGGTCAATGATGACTCTGAAGATGATTCTGTTGAAATCATTCAATCTTTTTTGAAAAAAAATCAACAAAACAACCTCAGGATAAGCATCTTAAAAAATAAAAGGCACAGCGCTTCACCAAAAAAAGATGCTATTGCAACCGCAATTTCTCATTCTAATTTTGAATGGATTGTAACTACAGATGCAGATTGTATTGTTCCAGAATTATGGCTTAAAAGTTTTGATGCATTTATACAAGATAAAACTCCAAAACTTATTGTTGCTCCTGTAGGTTATAAAGTTTCAAAATCTTTACTGGATAATTTTCAATTACATGATTTTTTAAGCTTGCAAACAGCAACTGTTGGTGGCTTTGGCATTGGTAATCCGTTTTTATGCAATGGAGCCAATCTATGTTATAAAAAACAGACTTTTAAAGAGCTTAATGGGTTTTGTGGCAACACAACTATTGCAAGTGGAGATGACTTGTTTTTTATGGAAAAAGTGATTAAACATTACTCTAAAGATGTACAATATTTAAAATCTAAAAGTGCCATTGTTTTTACAAAGCCTGAAGCCACTTTAAAAGCTCTTTTTAATCAGCGTGTTCGTTGGGCTTCAAAAACTTCAACGTACAACAACCTATTTAGTAAAATTCTTGCGCTTATTGTTTTAATGATGAATGCATCGTTAGTAGTTTGTTTTGTGTTTTCAATTTTAGGTTTAATCTCGTGGCAATTTTTAAGTATTTTATTTATTATTAAATTTTGTATTGACTTTGTTTTTATTTATAAATCATCATACTTATTCAATCAAAATTCAAGTTTAAAATATTATCTGCTTAACAGTTTAATATATCCTTTTTTTGTAGTTGCTGTGAGTTGTTATACTATGTTTTTTAGCTACAAATGGAAAGGTCGTAGTTTTAAAAAATAAGGTGTTGTCATTTATTTTTTATAGCTTTACCTAAGTGCCCAAATTATAAAAAATTATGAAGAACTACATTTTAAGTTTTACTTTGTGTTTTATCACATTTACAAGCTTTTCTCAAGAAACTTATATTGTTAATGGTACATCTTACGAGCTTAAAACAGAAGTCTCTGGAACCATTGATTTATTGTGGAATATTATTGACGGAAAATATCGCTATTTTGCAAAAAAAGGTGATGCTATTGTTGAGCTTACCAATACTAAGGACAGCAACAAAAAGTACAAAGAAGAATACAAAACTATTTTAGAAGGCATTACACCTGAAGCTGCAGCAAGCGCATCAAAAGTAAAATTAACCCTATTCAGTTTAAGTGATTATATTGAAGCTTATAATGCCTCTTTAGATTCAAACTACAGGGAAAAGCCTAAAGCTAAACTTTTAACTCGTTTTAGTACTTTTGGAGGTATTACCAATAGTCCTTATGTGATAAATCCAGATAATGTAAGCAATCCTGTTTTGGGTTTTGAATTTGAACTTTCTGAATCTGTAACTTTACCAAGACATTCCATTTACTTTCAAGGAAGGCAAGTCTTTTCAACAGATAAGTTTGATTATTCAGCAACACATTTGGTTATTGGTTACAGATTTAGGTTTGTTAACCAAGATACGTTTAGTATTTATACAAGTTTAGATTTAGCTCAATACGTTTTTACCAAAATTGAAGGTGTTATTTTAAATGATTTGGATCAGTTTGAAATGGGTGAAATAAAAAGCAACGGTTTTGAAGCACCTTTCTCCTTTGGAATAGGAGCAGATATTAAGCTTTCTGAAACCAGTTTTTTAAGCATTACTTACAATGAACTTTTTGCTTTACTTCTTGAAAACGAAGGCAATTTTTCTACCAGTTTTGCAATAGGATATAAATTTATTTTATGAGTAGATTAAGCAATTTTAAAACATCAAATCCAGCATTCACAGATTATTTTTGGGGCAATAATTCAAACTCAGCAAAAAAAATGTCTGTGTTGGGTATTTTTGTTAAATCCTTACTTTGTATCATCACAATTGCAGCTATTACAGTATATGTTTGGCAACTTTATAATAATGGTGTAAATACAAGGTGGTTTACACTTGGTGGTATGTTAGCCTCTATAGTAATTGGTATTGTAATTTCGGTCAGGCATCATTGGGCTCCATTTTTGGTGCCTCTTTACTGCATTGCCAAAGGTTGTTTTTTAGGTGGTTTTAGCGCTTATATTAGAGCCAAGTTTCCTGAGTTACCATACCAAGCCATTGGTGTCACCATAATAACATTCTTTACTATTTTAATCTTGTACCAAATACGGATTATCGTTGTGACCAAAAAACTTAGAAGTGTTATAATTACTGCTGCTGCCAGCATATTTTTGGTATATATAATTTCTTGGATATTAAGTCTTTTTGGTATTAAATCTTTTCTTTGGGGAACATCTTGGACAGCCATAGTATTTAATGTCATAGCTGCCATAGTAGCTGCTTTTACTCTACTACTCGACTTCTCTTACATAGAACGCCAAAAAAACAAAGCTCCTAAACAGAAAGAATGGATTGCAACTTGGGGACTTTTAGTGTCTTTGGTATGGTTGTATGTTGAAATTCTAAGATTAATGAACAGGCTCTCTATTAGGTTTTAGTTCACTTGTATAACAATTGGTAGGGTAAACTCAGTTTTTACTTGCTGACCTCGTTTTATCGCTGGAAAAATCTCTGGTAAACTGTCTAAACTTTTAAGTAAAAGTGAATCTAAATTTGGGATTTGTTCTTTGGTTTCTTCTTTGTTTTTTATGTTAAGAACGCTAAGGTTTCCTACTTCAGAAATATGAAATTTTATCAACACAGTATCTTCAACATTTTCAGTAACCACAATAAATTGATTGCCTAATCTTTTGGTAATATGATTTGTTAGTATAATCTCAAAACACTGTTTGTTTTCTTGTTTAGAACTTAAAGACTCACAGGCTTTAAAGCTTGGATATTCGTCCACTTCGTTCCAGTTGAAGGCTTGTAGTTCTTCATTGACAATGTCTTGTGAATTCACCTTTTTCTTATCGAAATAATCGCAAGAGAAAAGGCAAAAAATTAAAACAAAAACAGTAAGATGCTTCATTGTTGTATACTGAAGCCGAAAAATACGATTTTTTTGATGAATGCAATCAATCTGTTTTCATGTGCCTTTCTTCCTTGAGTTCGGTAAGTTTTCGTTCTGCTATAACTCTAAAAGGGCTTTCAGGAAATTTGTCCTTATAGTTTTCAAAAAGTTTAATGCGTGCATCAATATCTTTATAATATTTATCTAAAGTAAGCACCAAGAAAAATTGTGCTTGGTGGTTGTTAGGGTTTTCATCAATGGCTCTCTTAAAAGCATCAATAGCTTCCTTTTGTTTGTCTATTAAATTGTAAGCTGTTGCTAGTTTAATATACTCATGGTCTAAAGGAATGTCTTGTATTTCAATGGATTCTTTATAATATTTTACTACATTTTCATAATCACTAACACGTTCGTATAACTGACCCAGAATAAACAAATTAGTTGCGTTTTTTGGATCATATTTTACAGCTAAAAGTTGATGCTCTATTGCTTTTTGTGGTTCATAAATTCTGTCATAACAAAAACTCAATTTCTCATGGATAAATTGTGATGATTCATTGAGCTCTATTAGTCTTTCAAACCATTTGGCTGCGTTTTCATAATCTTCTTTCCAATAGAAGTTTTGCGCTTTTAGGCTAATTAGTTCTTTGTTATTTTCATAGAAGCTCAGTCCAATATCCACATATTTATCTACTATGTTATGTTGACGTTTTATTAAATGAAACTTGGCTATTTGAAAAATGGCTTTTTGATGCGTATTATCTAAATCATACGCATTTCGGAATCTGTTTTGATCTGTGGAGTCACCTAATTGTTGTAATACCAAACCACTTTCGTAATGGTAATTTGGGTTTTTGTAATCGATGTCGATAAGCTGGTAAAATACTTCTAAGGCTTCTTTATATCTTTTTACCTTTGATAATAATTTTCCATAATCAAATAACACTAAAGCATCTTTTGAATTTGTTTTTAAGCTGTTTTCGTAATTGAGTAAAGCTTCATCATAATTACCCAAAGCAATGTAAGCTTTCGCTATGCTTTGGTAAACTTCATCTTGATTATTATAACTTTTGTAAGCCTCTATGGCTTTGCTGTAATTACCATGTAAGTACAAACTATCTGCAAGCTGTAAAACCGAAGTTTGAGCTTCGGTTTTTAATATGACTATTGAAAATATAATTATAAGTTTTCTCATTTAATCATAAACACAATTGGAAGCGAATAAGATACATTAACTTTTTTGCCTTTATGCTCTCCAGGAATAAATTTTGGTAGCAACTCAACAACTCTCTTTGCTTCTAATTCTAACTCAGGATGTGGAGCTCTTACTTTATCAACCATAGCCTCGCCATTTTCGTTTATTATAAATACAATTGAAATACGATTCTGCCCTTTTAGACCCAGTTTAGCAGCCAAATCTGTGTTGAAGTTTTTTTGAGTAAATTTTATGATTTCGTCAGAAACACAATTTTGTTGTTCACTCTTAGTCTCAATGTTTTTACAACTTGGCAACAATGGTATTTTATCAACCAAAGCAAAAGGAACACTATTTTTATCTGAATAATTTTTAAGCTCTTCTAAACTTTTCTCATACTTCGTTTTTTCGTCTGAGTTTGCTTTCTCTACTGAATCATTAGAGCCTTCGGCAACTTGAAAAACAATAGGTAATGAGTAAGGTACAACTACTTTATGCCCTTTTTGCTTCCCAGGTTGCATTTTAGGAAGTAAACCAATAACACGTTCTGCTTCGGTTTCTAAATCTGGATGCGCTGCTCTAGAACGTATTCCAGTAATGTTACCTAAAGTGTCTATTTTAAAAACTACACTAATACGTTGTCTGCCTGTAAGCTGTTTTTGCCTTGCTAAGTCTGCATTAAAGTATTTTTGTACAAATTCACTAATTTTATTAGCCATACACTTTCTTTGTTCTTTTGTGTCTGTTATGTTTTCGCAACCAGGATAAACAGGAGTTTTTTCGATGACTGCAAAAGGGACTTCAATTTGGTCTTGTATTTGGGTTTCTTTTACATCAATAATCTTATCGTTTTCTTTTTTGGATGATTCGGTTTCTTCTATTTTAAATGAGTTAAATCCATCAGAAATTAATATGGAATGATAATTATCATCTTTAAACATCATTTGTTTTAAATTATCATAACGTTTTTGCTCTTCATCAGTAAGACTTCCAATATTAGCTACTACCATTTTTAAAACTCCACCATAAGTATTGTTTTCCCATATCTCTTTGGCTTCGTCTGTTTTTTTCCATTCGAGGTATTCAGCATAAGTTTTATTTATTTTTGCTTCGAAAGAGCTTTTGTCTCCAGAATAAGTGTCACCCATTTTATCAAACAGAACTCTCATTGATGCTTGAAATTTGTAATATTCTTCTTTAGTGTTAAGGTATTTTATACTCAGACTTTTGTTAAATTCAGACAGTTCTTGAATTTTTCCAGAACTATATAAGTCCAACATTTCCACATAATATTTATCTCTGAGTTCTTCATCAGTCATTTCTTGACTCACTTTCTCAATATTAGAAGTTGAATCTTGCGAATAAGACGATGTGTACAATAACATACCAAACACCAAAGGAATTAATAATGCGTATTTGATTAACTGCGTTTGTTTTGATTTTGCTCTACTTAACATAACAATTCGTTTTTTGATTAATGATTTTTTATAAAACGCATTGATGAACGATACGTTTTCGGTTTCAAAAATTTGGCTTAACAAATCTTGATAGTATTCGTTTTTACTTTGTGATTTTATAGCTTCGGCATCTGCAATAAACTCGTGTAAGGATGCTATTCTGCTTTGATACATATAGATTAATGGGTTGAACCAGAATACAATTCTAAGAAGTTCAAAAAACAACAAATCTAAAGTGTGCTTTTGGTTAACGTGTACAGATTCGTGTTTTAAAATTGCAGGTTTATCTGTTTCTTTTATGTGTTCGCCCAAAAACACATAATAAAAAAAAGAAAATGCTACATTGCTTTTTAATAAGGTTACAATGCGTAAATTATTATGCCAATACTTTGGGTTTTGGTAAATTAATGTGGCTATTTTAAAGAGCTTAACTATAAAAATAAAGAGTGCTATTAAAGCTCCTAAATAAAACACTGATTCCCAGGACCATTGAAATTTTGAAGATTCTGTTGCTACAATTTCAACAGCTTGATTAGTATCTATGTTTTGAACATTCCCAATGGTGACTTCTGGTAGTGTTAAGACAAATTCTTTTGGAACCACATTTTTAAAGCTTTGTATTTTAATGAATGGCAAAGCCACAGAAAGGATTGCAGTGAGTAATAAATAAGCTCTATTCCAATTAAAAAAAGTTTCTTTCTTTAAAAATACATCGTAGATGATTAAAAAGAACAACTGGAACGCGATGGTTTGTAAGATAAAATGTAGCATGATTTAATCCTTTTTATTAATCTCCTTTAACAGTGCTTCCATATCGTTAATGTCTATATCATTCTTTTTTACAAAAAAGGATACCATACTTTTAAACGAGCCTTGAAAATAATTATCCACCAATTTATTTATGGATTGATTGCTGTAGTCTTGCTTTGCAACCAATGGAAAATAAATGTGTCCTTTACCTTGTTTTTCGTAATCTACAAAACCCTTGCTCTCTAATATTCTAACAATGGTAGACACTGTATTATATGCTGGTTTTGGTTTTGGCAATTCGTTTATAATAGCTTTTACATTGGCTTTTTTAAGTTGCCATAAAACTTGCATGATGTCTTCTTCGGCTTTTGTGAGTTGCTTCATTTTTAACTAATTTTTTAGTTGAATATAAAACAAATATAACTAAATATTTAGTTTGAACTAATTTTTTAGTTAAAAAGTTGTAACAAAGTTTCATTGTAAACGTCATACAGAAAAATATTAATGGATATACTTTTAATTTTTGTAGCTGCTATTTTTATTGTTTTAGGTATTATTGGTAGCTTCTTACCTATTTTACCAGGACCACTTACAAGTTGGGTTGGACTTTTGATTTTACATTTTACAGTTGCAATACCAATGAATTTGACTTTTTTGATTATCACTTTACTTTTTGCAATATTTATTTGGTTTCTTGATTATATAATTCCAGCGATTGGCACAAAACGATTTGGTGGAAGTAAGTATGGTATGATTGGAACCTCATTAGGATTAATTGTTGGACTCTTATCACCTATTCCTTTTGGGATTATTATTGGCCCTTTTGTTGGTGCATTAATTGGAGAACTAATTAATAAAAGTAATACTAATACAGCCATTAAAGCTGCTTTTGGTTCTTTTCTTGGATTTTTAACCTCGACATTTATAAAGTTTATAGTCGCAGTGATTTACTTAGGTTTGTTTATAGTAAAAGTCTGGGATTACAAAGACGCTATTTTTTAAAGAAGAAGCCTTATACCAGTGTCTGCGCTCACTGAGGTGTATAAGGCTTTAAGAAATAATTGCTATTAATTCAACAAACTTAGTTAGAGGGATTAAAAATAACTGAGTTATAGCTCAAAGGTAATTAATACAATTTGCTTTTAATTACGGAAAAACCACACTTTTTTATTTGAATACTTTGATTTTAAAGATGAAAAGATAGAAAAAGGCCTTTTATGCAGTAAAAAATTAAAGAAACCCTTTTTTTCTGGCTTCGTTAAGCAAAGTTTCGTCCTTGCCATCTTCAACCTGAAAAAGTTCTTTCATTTGCTTTTTCCTTTTTTCAATAGCACTCATAGAAAGGTAAATGTACTCTTTTAAACTTTTTGTTTTAATTCCTTGAGATAAGAGAAGAAGTATTTTTCTGTTAACATCGTCTAAGTAAATGTCGTTGCTTACTGTAGTTTTCAAAAAATTATTTACTGTGCCGCTATAATAAGGTGGATCAACCAAAATGTGTTGAAATGCTTCAGCAAGTTCACTAGAGGTCAAATCACTTTTTATTAATAAACCTTCAGGGTTTATTTCTTTTATAATATTCAAGATTCTAAAAGATTCATTGAACATAGTTAAAATAATTACCTTGGTATCTTGCAAATACTGTCTTGTAAGCCTTGCAAGGTCTTCACCTGAAGTAATAAGACCATCCTTAGAAGTGGGTAAGCTTATGTCGAAAAAGCAAACATCGTAGGCGCTTTCTTGAGTAATAGAGGCTTTTTTTATAAGCTCAAATGCCTTGTCGCAGTCATGAGCTATATCTATTTTTAAATTCTGATTCTCTCTTTTAGTGGCAAGCAATGTGTTTTGATACCCTTCTATAATCATTGGGTGATCATCGACCATTAATATTTTTAAATCTTCAATCATTGCTCATTAACAATAGGAATGCTGATTTGAAACTTTGTGCCTTTACCAATTTCTGAAAAAACATTGGCAGTTCCACCAATTTCTTTTATTCTTGAATTTATATTTTTAAGACCAATGCCTTTTCTTGCCTTGTTTACGTTAAAACCTTGCCCATCATCTTCAATTGACATTAAAATTACGTTATTTTTTAGTTTAAAACTAATTTTTACTTCATTGGCTTTAGCGTGTTTGTAAATATTTTGCAAAGTTTCTTGCAACATTCTGTATATGTGAATTTTAGTTTTGTTTGTAAATTCTTCCCAATTTATTGATGAATCGTTTTCAAAATCAAATTTTAGTTTATAAGCTTGAGTTTGGGTTTCTATGAGTGTAGTAATGATATCAATAAAATTGGACTCTGACACAAAATCGTTGCTAAGATCGTGTGATATTTTACGGATTTCTTCTTCAATGCTTTTGAGTCCACCAATGTATTTTTCTCTTGATTTAATGGCTTCAGGAGTTGTAAGTAAATTAAGAGTATCCAAATTTAAACGAGTACCAAAGAGCTTTCCTAAAATACCATCATGTAATTCTTTGGATATCCGCTTTTTTTCAACGGTTCTACCTTCTTCTATCTTGTCTTGTTGGGCAATCATTAGGTTGTAAATTTCCTCATTGGCTTCTTGCTGCATTTGGTTAAAACGAAGTTGTTTATTTTTTGCTCGCTGACTGATAATGATATATACTAAGATAGCACCTATTAAAAGTCCAATAGATGATAAAAGGAAGATGAGTCGTTCTTTTGAAATTTGTTCTTTTTCGGCAATGATCTGGTCAGTTTCAAATTCTATTCTTGCAAATTTATCTCTTGCATCACGTTCATTTTTTAGTAAACTATCGCTAAGTCTTATATACTCGTTTAAAAATTCTACTCCATTTTTACCTTGTTCTAATTGCCCTAATAATTTTAATGCTTGTAACCGTTCAGTATTTGAATTAGTAAGCTTTGCATACTCTAAAAACTTTTTAGAAAAATATAATGCTGAATCTTTTTTGTTGGTTTTGTCATAGATATCTGCGAGAAAACCATAAATACCCATTTCGTTTAGGGTATCGTCTAAACTATCTGTTATTTTGAGAGTATTAAATAAAATGTTTTTGGCTTCGGCATCCTTAGTTTCATCAATCATAAACTTAAGTCTGGCCACATTGCCAATGGCAATAACATATAAATCTGTATCTACTTCAAATAATTGTTTATCGTTTGCGACTTCGTGATATAAATCGTAAGCTTCTTTTAATTGTCCAAGTCCTTCTAAAGTATATGCTAAATTATTGATTGAACTTAAATAATCATATCTTGGATTATCTGTTTTTTTTGAAATTTCAATGGTTTTATTATGATACTCAATGGCCTCTTCACGTCTACCTAAAAATTCAGATACTAAAGCCAAGTTATTATACAAAGACCATAAAGTATCATATTTGCCTGTTGATTCTGGGAGTGATTCAACTAACCTAATTGCCTCGATTGCATTTTTTTCACTACCAACATAATCTTTCTCATTTCTTTGTATTATCGCCATATTTTGAAGAATATAGGCTTTATTTTTGGCATCATTTAGGTTTCCAAATAATTTCTGCGCATTGTAATAATAGTAGTAAGCACTATCTAAATCGAGTTTATAATGATGGTAATATCCTAAATAGTGATTTGCAAAAGCTTGCTCAGTTGTATCGTTAAGTTTAATTGCTAGTTCTAAAGTCTTATGACTATAATCTCTATAACTATCGTAATTACCAGAAATTAAATTTATATAAGCTAAATTTCTTAAACTTTTTAGTCGAGTCGAGTCAATATTAATTGAACTTGACAACTCATATGATTTAATAGCATACTTAAGTTTTTCATCAAGAGTCAATTTATCATCGTTTGACAATTTTCTTAAAGCAATAATACTATCTAAAGTAGCATTATTTTTCACTTGAGCATTAAGAGTCATTGAAAGAATAAGGAAAAGACAAAAATATTTAAGCAAAGTAGTCTAATTTGATTTTCCCAAATTTAGAATAATTTCTTTTACTTAACCTAATAACTAATTAATCTATTAAAGTAATTATATAAAAAATGACCTCTGTGATAAAATTATCACAGAGGTCATTCTAAACAAAGTTTACAAATTAAATAGTGTTACTTCCTGGCAATCTAACCTTATCTTTAATTGGTCCTGCCATTCTAATATATTCATTTTTATTTATTTCTTTCATTGTTTCATTTGCTGTGCTATTTGTGGCATCAAAACTAGATCCAGAAACAGTTAAACAAAATACTGCTAACATAAGTGTAATTTTTAGGGCTTTCATAATTATTAGTTTAGGGTTATTATTTTTATCTATTAAATGTCTTTTTTTAGCACATATAAATAGTTCTTAGTATTGCGAGGGAGCACAACGGATTAATAAAACCTAAACACAAAATTGTGTTTTAAATAATAATGAGGGAATAACTATTAAATAGTTAAAATGGATAATTAATTTTCTTAAAAAGCGGAGGGAATTGTTTGGGGCTTAATAAGAGTGATAAAATTACTTTGAACTTCTACGAAGATATAAAAATTACGATTAAATGTTTATTTTTATCGATTAAATGTATTTTTATATTCTTTTTCTTACAAATTAATAAATGTTATTAACAATAACTTGTAGGTTTTGTTAATAACATCGTTGGCGAATATAATCATTTATAATAATTCAGCATCAATTTTTTAAATTTAATTAATCTTCAGTTTATCAATATGTTCTTCAGGAGTTTTAATATAGGTTCTGGTTGTTTTTAGTAGCTCCATTTTTTCTAATTGAGAGGCACCAAATGAAGTGGTATCTCCATCAAAAATTACCCTCCATATCTTCCCTTTCTTAGATTCAGAAATATACAACGAGCCATCAGGTCCTTCTGCCAATCCCATTGGTCTATATTTGGCATCATGCATATTAACAATTGTATCTACACCTGCGAAACCATCAGCAAAAACTTCCCATTGTTTCGTTGGTTTTCCATTTTCAAAAGGAATAAAAGCTACAATATACCCTGCTTGAGGATAAGGTGACCGATTGGTTGAACCATGAAAAGCTACAAAAGCTCCTTTTTTATATCGCGCAGGGAATTGATCTCCTTTATAAAACAACAAATCGTTTGGAGCCCAATGTGCTGGCATTCCCATTAAAGGCTCTGTATAACCACTAGCTTCTTTTAGCCCATCACCACCATATTCTGGCGCGAGCATCCTTTTTTCTTGAAAGTGATCGTAATACGTGTAAGGCCAACCAAAATCATCTCCTGGTTTAATTTTCATAAACTCTTCAGCAGGCAACACTGTATTTTGCCATTCACTATATAATAATGGTGCTCTGTTATCTAAAAAATCTCTACCATGATTCATGGCATACAAACTATTGTCTTCATCATTCCAAGACATACCTACAATACTTCTTAAACCTGTTGCATAACGTCTTCCATCAGATTTTTTTTGATTCGGTTTGTCTTCGTCAAACTTCCAAATCCCTGCTAAAATATCAAGTTGAGAGCATGGATACTCACCTTTTATAACTGCGTTTGGATCAGTTAATCTTTGACTAGCATCTTCACATGCATTAGTAGGAGCACTAAAGGTAACATACATTCCTCCTTTTCCATCAAAAGCCAAGGTTTTAGCATTATGCCACCTTATTGGATAAGGGTCTGTAACCAATACTTCTGGTTTTCCTTCTGGAATTAATTTATCTGGTGTAAGTTTCTGTCTATAAACTACTAACTCTGAACTGAAATATAAATAACCCTTATGTATTCTCATTTCGGTAGCAAATCTTCCATCGTTTGGGTAATCACCAAAACGTTCTACAATATCTGCTTTACCATCTCCATCTGTATCTCTTAGTGCAACATTACCTTTGTCGCCAGTGTTTATTCTTAGTTTTACATAAATATCTCCATTATCATTTACTGCCAAATGTCTGCTTTCTCCAATACTATCTACTACTACTAATGCTCCAAAACCTTCAGGCAACACTAAACCGCCATTGTCTAAATCTGTCTTTAAAATAATTTGAGATACATCACTTTGGCAATTAACTAAAAAAGCAAATAGAATAAGTAAAAAGTAGTTTTTGTATTGCATTACTGATTATTGAGATACAGTACAAATATCTTTGAATTTTAAGAGATATAAAATAAACTCAATAATTTATTTATAAAAAAGTAAATGGAACATGAGTTATTAAAACAGAGGTTTATTAATAATGAAGTTTTTACAGATTATTGAAAGAAGAATTTTAAAATTCTTCTTTAGACCATTTAGCTCTTTTTTTTAAATCAACATCATTTGGCAAATAGGTTAAGCCTTTCATATATATTTTATATGAAGATTTGTGCTGCTCTTTGTAGTAATAGTAGTTCCCTGCTTTATTATATAGTTCCGACAACAAACTTTTATTAATTTGATCTAAGACATTATTATTATCTAATAAATACTCCATTTTGTTAAGATAAGTTATCCCTTTATCAATGTTATTGTTTTTAATATTGGTTAGAGATATATTACCATATAAGTGAACCAAACTTATACTATAACGATTATTATCCCTTAAAAACTCATATTTATTGCATATTTTTTCGAACTCGTTTAAGGTTTCCATATCATAAGTTGAAAATAAAACCTTTTTAAAAACCACATATTCTATTATTTGTTCAGCAAATTTACTTTTAGGATTTACTGCCAATATCTCATCACAATATTTTAAACCTTTATCAAGATCCTCATCTGTAACTGCTTGTTTTGCTAAATATTCATATAAGAACTCTAATGCAGTTTCCTTTACTTTATCATTTTTAATTTTTCTAATTTTGACTAAGGAGGACTCAATAAATTCAATATCATTATCGTCATGTTCAATAATTTTATAAAGAGATGATTTAAGATTGGATATTGAATAATCCTCAGGGTATTTAGCAATAGAAAGCAATTCAATTAAAAAATCTATATCTTCTAATTTATTAAATTCCAAATCATTTACTTTTAAAAACATTATTTCCTTTAAAATAGGATTTATTAAAGGAGAAGAATAAAAAACTTTAGATTTCCTCAAATTATTTATTGCATTGTCAAAATCTTCGTTTTGAAAATAAAACAACCCTTTATTATAATATTGCATTCCAATTAGCGAACTTTTATCAATAAACTCATTCCCATAAAAATAGTCTTCATAAAATTTCATATAGCCTTTAGCCAAAACTTCATCTTTAGTAACTAATTTATATGCCATTAGTTCATCAACAATTTTAATTACCTCTGATTCCACAGGAACACTAAATCCGTAGGCACCTGGAACTGTAGTTTCCAAATATATTTTGTGCGAATTAGGATAAGCTACAAGAAAAACATGTGATGGTGTTTCTTTAATATGATATGGTATATTTAATTCATCAAAAACATATGTATATAATGCAGTGGCTGTAACGCAATTGTAAGTTCCATCTTTAAACATATCATTGAAATAAGAGTCTAAAACATATTTCTTTAAAAATATTTTGTGAATTTCATCGTAAATTAACTTTATTCTCTTTTTTTCTTTTTTTGAATTGACTTCTTTTTCGGGGAATTTTTTTATTACTGATAAAACCTTACTTTGTAGCTGAGTTGCTAGTATATTTGTACTTAAAGAATCTATAGATGCCAAACTCTTAAAAAAGTCATAGTTTAAACTGTCTTTTTCGTACTGTTCAAAAATTTCTTCTTCAAATGGTGATGAATAGGACTGACTAATAGAAAGATTAACACAAAGCATTAAAAAAACACTTGTTAAACTTAGGATGTGAGTAGATTTATATTTCAAATTATAATAGGTGAAATTTTTAATACCAAAATAAGTTATTTAAAATGTAGAATCAAAATAAATAAGTATAATGTATATGTGATGCTATTAAAACAAAAAAGCATCCCAATTTTCAGTTCATATGCCTTCACTAAAGTTTTGGCATACAAGGAAAAAAGGAAAGCTTTCCATTGGAATACCAAATTTACTTTGGTATTACTACATCCTGACAAAATCGTCAGGAACAACACAACATCTTAATATCAAAAAAAAGCCTCTTGTTGGAGAGGCTTTTGTTTGCGGTCTGGACGGGACTCGAACCCGCGACCTTCGCCGTGACAGGGCGACATTCTAACCAACTGAACTACCAGACCGTTGCATTATTGCGGTTGCAAATATACACTCCATTTTTTATAACGCAAATGTTTTTAGCCAATTTTTTACATAAAATACATTCTATACAAATTTTTGCCTTTCTACGATATAGGTTGTGAGGATTTTGTTGAAACTCTCATTAATGTTGGCTTCAACGTATTTTATTTGATATTGACCACACTTTAGTTTAATGTCATTAAAAAATTCACTGACTGCCTTTTCATAATTTTCTTTGATGTTTTCAGCATAAAGATTAATAAAATCTCCTGTTTCAACATCAATGAAACGCTTTGGTTTATTATCAAAATCAAAGTTCAACTCTTTTTCTTTATCAAACACGTGAAATAAAATAACGTCATGCTTATTGTACTTTAAATGCCTTAATGCATCAAAAAGCTTGTCGTTATTAATATCTGGTTGAAACATATCTGTAAACAAAAATATCATGGAGCGTCTGTGAATATTCTCAGCTATTTGATGCAAATATTCATAAGTATTAGTGGTTTTTTGCTTTGGCTTTGATATAGCCATTTCACTTAACTGTTCCAATAGCATTCTATGATGGCGTTCGCTACCTTTTTCTGGAGCATAATAATCGTAAGCATTACTATAAATACTTAAACCTACAGCATCTCGTTGCTTTTTTAAAATATGCATTAAAGATGCTGCAGCTAATGCTGAAAATCCAATTTTATTTAGTGAATTTATTGAAAGTTCGTTTACTTCAGGATAATGCATGGAACTACTATTATCTACTATTAAGTGACATCGTAAATTGGTTTCTTCGTCGTAACGTTTGGTGAACAATTTATCTGTTTTGGCAAACAGTTTCCAATCTATATGACGTGTACTTTCTCCTTGGTTGTAGATTTTATGTTCTGCAAATTCGGCTGAAAATCCATGAAATGGACTTTTATGCATACCAGCAATAAAGCCTTCAACAACTTGTTTGGCAAGCAGTTCAAGGTTTTTAAATCCTGAGGTTTTATTAACTTCGTTTTGTAAGTTCATGAGTTATCTAAACTAAAAAAGGTTTGCTTATTAGGCAAACCTTTTGTGTTTTCTTTTAGATACTTTATTATAAAAGCGAATCAAGGGCTTCAGAATAGGCATTTTTTGGAGCTACTCCAACTTGTCTTCCTACTACTTCTCCATTTTGAAACACTAACACAGTTGGTATGTTTCTAACACCATATTTTGCAGCAAATTCTTGATTTGCATCTACATCTACTTTACCAACAACAGCTTTCCCAGCATATTCTTCACTAATTTGATCAATGATTGGTCCTACCATTCTACATGGTCCACACCAAGCAGCCCAAAAATCGACCATTACTGGTTTGTCACTTTTTAAAACTGTTTCTTCAAATGTTGCATCTGTTATTTCTAATGCCATAATATTTTAATTTAATTGTGTTTAATACTTAATAATATGCAAAATTAGTCAAAAATTCTGCCAAAGCTTACAACTGCACTATTTGTTTTGCTTATTTATGGATTGATTGAGGTTATCATTATTTGGGCACACCCTTTTGTAAACAAAAGGTCAGGCTTTCAGTTATATCTTTTTATGAGTTCTCGATACAATGTTTCACATTACTCGAACTGACATAAAAAGGATGCCACTTCAATCCTTTGTGCATTAAAAACTTCTAATTTAACTTATAATACACTTGCTGACTTTCTAATTCTTCAAGCAACTCTTGTGAAATTTTAACCTTTTGTTTTCTGCTTGGCATATTCAGTTTAATTTGCTCTTTGTTATCATAAATCACAAAACTTAAGTGATGACTTCCTTTATGCATTTTTAATAATTCTTTAATGCTCTTTATTTGTTCTTCTTTTATATCTTTAATATCAAATTGTATGGACAGTTTTTTAGCATAAGTGTCCATAACATCATGCAATAACTGGAAATTATTAAACTGTAAACGTGGCTCTCCTTTTTTGCCAGTGTCTCTATTTACCCAGCCTTCTTTTACAAAAGTCCTGACATATACAAAGTTACTCTTCATTAAAAAATGCCTGTATTTGAGATATTCTTCACCAAAGATTCTAAATTCATGAGTATCTACGTAATCTTCAATGGTGAAAGAAGCCCAACCTTTACCTTGTTTACTTATTCTGTGCTGAACATCTGTAACTACACCTCCAAAAGTTAATTCTCTATTTACATAATTTTCTAAATCTTTAAACAGTGATATGGTTGCATTACAAAACGTATTCATTTCAATTTTAAAATCGTCCAAAGGATGACCAGAAATATAAATACCAACTACTTCTTTTTCGCGAGCGAGTTTTTCCATAGTTCCCCATTCTTCACAAGGTGGAACTTCTGGTTCTGGAATTTTAACATCACTAGATTCGCCAAACAAACTTACTTGAGCTGAGTTTTCATTCTCTTGATATTTATTGGCATAACGAATGGTTTTTTCAAGAAAGTTTATACCATCGCCTTCGTCATGAAAGTATTGTGCTCGATGTGTTTCTTTAAAACAGTCAAAACCTCCAGCATTGGCTAAATTTTCAAATGCTTTTTTGTTGGCAGCACGCAAATCGATACGTTTTGCTAAATCAAAAATTGATTTGTAATGTCCATCTTTTTTTCGGTTTTCAACTATCGTTTTTACAGCTCCATGACCAACTCCTTTTATGGCTCCCATTCCGAAGCGAACTGCGTTGTCTTGGTTTACAGAGAATTTGTAATAGGATTCATTTACATCTGGACCAAGCACCTTCAATTTCATACGTTTACACTCTTCCATGAAAAAGGTAACTTGTTTAATATCATTCATATTATTTGATAACACTGAAGCCATATATTCTGCTGGATAATGTGCTTTTAAATACGCTGTTTGATAAGCTATCCAAGCGTAACACGTAGAGTGAGATTTGTTAAACGCATAACTCGCAAAAGCTTCCCAATCCTTCCAGATTTTTTCAAGCTTTTCCTTGTCCATCCCTTTTGCAGCAGCTTGTTCAATGAATTTTGGTTTCATTTTATCAAGAACAGCTTTTTGCTTTTTACCCATAGCCTTTCGTAATACATCAGCTTCACCTTTTGTGAAATCAGCTAGTTTCTGAGACAAGAGCATTACTTGTTCCTGATAAACCGTAATACCATAGGTTTCTTTAAGGTATTCTTCCATTTCAGGAAGATCATATTCTATATCTTCATCACCATGTTTACGAGCAATGAAACTTGGAATATATTCCATAGGACCTGGACGATATAAAGCATTCATAGCAATAAGATCATCAAAAACCGTTGGTTTTAAATCCTTCATGTGCTTTTGCATTCCTGGAGATTCATATTGAAAAATTCCTACAGTTTCACCTCGCTGGAACAACTCATAGGTTTTTTCATCATCAATTGGGAAATTATCAGGTTCTAACTCTATACCATGTTTTGCTTTTACGATTTTTACTGTGTCCTTAATTAAGGTTAAAGTTTTCAATCCAAGGAAGTCCATTTTAAGTAACCCTGCATCTTCAACGACTGAGTTATCAAACTGAGTGATATATAAATCGGAATCTTTTGCTGTGGCTACAGGTACATAATTGGTAATATCGCTTGGTGTAATAATAACTCCACAAGCATGAATTCCAGTATTTCTAACAGAGCCTTCTAAAATTCTTGCTTGGTTTACCGTTTCGGCCTCTAAGTCGTCACCATCAGCAATATTGAGTAACTGATTAACTTTTTCTAAATCTTCAGCTCTAAATTTCTTACTTAATTCCTTTTCATCAACACCGAAAATCTTGTTTAGTTTAGACATTGTTGGAATTAATTTCGCAATGCGATCCGCATCATGCAATGGTAGATCTAAAACTCTGGCTGTATCTCGAATAGAAGACTTTGCAGCCATAGTTCCATAAGTGATAATTTGCGCTACTTGGTTGGCACCATATTTATTGATTACATAATCCATGACACGACCACGACCTTCATCATCAAAATCGATATCAATATCTGGCATACTCACACGATCTGGATTAAGGAAACGCTCAAAAAGTAAATCATACTTTAAAGGATCAATATTGGTGATCCACAAACAATAAGCTACTACAGATCCAGCGGCAGAGCCACGTCCTGGACCAACAGATACATTCATATTTCTAGCTTCGCGAATAAAATCTTCGACAATTAAGAAATATCCAGGATAACCTGTATTTTCAATAGTAGCAAGTTCAAAATCCAATCGTTCCTGGATTTCGCTTGTGATGTCACCATAACGTTTTTTTGCACCTTCATAAGTGATGTGTCTTAAATAGGCGTTTTCACCTCGTTTCCCTCCATCTATTAAATCTTGCTCATCTTTAAATTCATCTGGAATATTAAATTCAGGCAATAAAACGTCTCTTGCTAATTCGAAAGTTTCAATTTTATCTACAACCTCTTGAATATTAATAATAGCCTCTGGAGTATCTTGAAATAAGACTTTCATTTCTTCAGAAGACTTAAAATAGTATTCTTGGTTTGGTAAGCCATAACGATAACCACGACCTCTACCAATTGGAGTGCCTTGCTTTTCGCCATCTTTTACACACAACAAAATATCATGTGCATTAGCATCTTCTTTCTCACAATAGTAGTTATTATTGGTAGCTACTAACTTAACATTGTGTTTGTTTGCAAAGTCTTTAAGCACTAAGTTTACACGTCGTTCATCTTCTTGATTATGCTGCATGATTTCTAAATAGAAATCATCTTTAAACTGTTCCTTCCACCAAATGAGTGCTTCTTCAGCTTGATTTTCGCCTACATTTAGAATCTTACTTGACACTTCACCATAAAGGTTTCCAGAAAGTACAATGATGTCTTCTTTGTATTTTTCAACAACAGATTTATCAATTCTTGGCACATAATAAAACCCATCAGTGTAAGCAATTGATGCCATTTTTACTAAGTTCTGATAGCCATTTTTGTTTTTAGCTAACAACACTATTTGATAGCCATAATCTTTGTGAGATTTGTTTAAATGATCTTCACATACAAAGAATTCGCAACCAATAATCGGTTTTATTTCTTGGCCTATTAAAGGCACGCCTTTTTCTAAAGCAGCCTCATTTTTTTCTTTAATAATTCTGTTGTGGTTTTTCACTTCTTTCACAAAATGAAAAGCTCCCATCATGTTGGCATGATCTGTTAATGCAACAGCATTCATATTATGCTTAGCAGTAGAAGCTACTAAATCTCTAATGCTTATTGTAGATTGTAATACTGAAAATTGTGAATGATTATGGAGATGAACAAAATTCGCTTTGTTTAATTCAGAAGCATCAACCGTAGGTTCTTCTATGTCAAGGTCTTGAGCTTTTTGTAACTGCTCATGAATTTTAGCTGAAGCCTTTTTTAAGTTAATGTGTTTTAAACCAATAAGTTGAATTTCATTTGGGTTAACCTTAGAGAATTTATCAAAATAATCTGGCTGAACATCAAGCTCTTCCTTTGTAAATTCTTCTCTTCTTATCAGCTCTAAAAAGCAACGTGTTGTTGCCTCAACGTCTGCAGTTGCATTGTGTGCTTCGTTAAAAGCTTCTCCAAATAAAAACTCATGTAATTCGGTAAGAGTTGGAAGTTTGAATTTTCCACCACGACCACCAGGAATTTTACATAATTCTGCTGTATGTTCTGTACAAGTATCTAAAACTGGAAGTTGCAAAAGTTTGGTTGTAATGTCTTCACGAAAAAACTCACAACCCATAATATTTAAATCAAACCCAACATTTTGTCCAACAACAAATTTTGATTTGTTGAGTGCTTCATTGAATTTTTCTAAAACTTCTGGCAAAGGTAACCCTTTTTCTTGAGCTAATTCTGTAGAAATGCCATGAATTTTTTCAGCATCATAAGGTATATTAAAGCCTTCGGGTTGTATTAAATAGTCTTGATGTTCAATACAATTCCCAATGGCATCATGAAGTTGCCATGCAATTTGAACAGCTCTTGGCCAATTATCAGTATCTGTAATTGGCGCATCCCAACGTTTTGGTAAGCCAGTTGTTTCAGTATCAAAAATTAAATACATAAGCCCTTTTAATTTCCTCAAAAAAGGAAATTGATAAATTTAATAAAAAAGTAAGGCAATAAAATTACGTAGAATTAATGCTTTTTTAAAGGGAAGTTATGAACAGTTTTAAACAAAAAATAATTATTGAATTTGAAGTAATCCACCAACTAAAGGGACTTTATAAAAAACACCTTCATTAAAGTTTATGGCTTGCAGTCCATCTGCAGTGTAGGCATAAAACCAAAAAGTTCCATAAATATTTTTTGGGTCATCATTATCAATATCATCAACTATAATTTGACCTGTTGGAGGATAGATGGACACGCTTGGATCAGGCATATTTTGAGTAGAATACACAGTACCATCTATGTCTTTAAAAATAGCAATATTACCTGTATCTATACCAATTTCAAAAGTCCCTCTTGTGTCGTTTGTTGTAATTAGTTGAACAATTTCTCCAGAGTTTCTACCTTCAATAACAAAACCACCATTATCAATATCAGCTGCTCTGAAATTAGACTTCCATAATTCATTTCCATTTTTATGAGCTTGCATTGCAGGTGAATTAAATCTAACTTCATCACTACAGCTAATGCTAAAAAAGACAACTAAAAAAACTATAAAACTATTTCTCATAAAGGCATAACGAATTTAAGGTTTCAAAAGTATAATAAAAAAATAAACTAAATAATTGTGAATTAGAAAAATGTAGTATCTTTGCGCTCTCATTAATAACAGAGGTCGTGAACCTCACAAATTAATTTTTTTTATGCCAGTAAAATTAAGATTACAAAGACACGGTAAAAAAGGAAAGCCTTTTTACTGGATAGTCGCAGCAGATTCAAGAGCAAAAAGAGATGGTAAATTCTTAGAAAAAATAGGAAGTTACAATCCAAACACAAACCCAGCAATTATTGATTTAGATGTTGATGGTGCAGTAAAATGGCTCCAAAATGGAGCGCAACCTACTGACACAGCAAGAGCAATTTTATCTTATAAAGGTGCATTGTTAAAAAATCATTTAGCTGGTGGTGTACGTAAAGGCGCTTTAACAGAAGAAGAAGCTGAAAAGAAATTTCAAGCTTGGCTTGATGAAAAAGCAGCAAAGATTGATGCCAAAAAAGATGGTTTAGCTAAAGCAGATGCAGATGCTAGAGCTAAAGCTTTAGAAGCAGAAAAAGCAGCTAACGAAGCTCGTATTGCATCAGTAGCTCCAGTTGTTGAAGAAGAAGCAACTGAAGAAGGTGCTCCAGCTGAAGAAGTACAAGCCACAAACGAAGAAGAATAAAAATTTATTTTTTATACTTTTAAACCCAGGCCTTTTTGTCTGGGTTTTTTATTTAAATCTATGAAAAAAGAAGATTGCTTTTACTTAGGAAAAATTGTTAAAAAGTACAGCTTTAAAGGTGAAATTTTGGCTAAATTAGATACAGACCAACCTGAGCTTTACGAGCAATTAGATGCAATATTTGTACAGATAAGAAATAACTTAGTCCCTTTTTTTATTGAATCTTCTCAGTTTCATAAATCTGATTTATTACGAATTAAGTTTGAAGATGTTGATACTGAGTCTGATGCAGATGCTTTAATAAAAAGCGAACTATATTTACCCTTAGAATTCTTACCAAAACTTGAAGGCAACAAATTTTATTTCCATGAAGTCATTGGGTTTAAAATTACTGATACGACTTTTGGAAATATAGGAATAATTAAAGCCATAAACGACTCTACGGCTCAAGCCCTTTTTGAAGTGGATAAAAATGGTACAGAAGTTTTAATTCCAATGAATGACGAGTTTATTGTTGAAATAAACAGAAAAACCAAAACCATTACTGTACAAACACCTCCAGGACTTATAGATTTATATTTAAGCCCATCCTAAATCTTTCTCAAAGGAAGGACTTTCTATTATGAGCAAACAATTTCAATTCAAACAGTTTTCAATTAACCAAGATCGTTGTGCGATGAAAATTGGTACTGATGGTGTGTTGCTTGGAGCTTGGGCTACAATTAAACATCATCCTTTTTCTATTTTAGACATTGGTTCTGGAACTGGAGTCATTTCTCTTATGTTGGCACAACGTTGTCAAGCAGAACTTATTGATGCCATTGAAATTGACGACGATGCTTACGAACAGTGCACAGAGAATTTTGAAAACTCAACTTGGAATGACAGATTGTTTTGTTATCATGCTTCATTGGAAGAATTTGTTGAAGAAATTGACGACAAGTACGATTTAATTGTTTCCAATCCTCCTTTTTATTCAGATGAGTACAAAAGTGAAAATATACAACGCGACATAGCAAGGTTTCAAGATGCTTTGCCTTTTAATCATTTAATTGAAAGTGTTTCAAAATTGCTGTCAGAAACTGGTGTGTTCTCTGTGATTGTTCCTTTTAAAGAAGAAGAAAAGTTTATTGATTTAACTTCTAATTATAATTTGATTCCTAATCGTGTTCTTAGAATAAAAGGGAATCCAACATCAGAGATAAAAAGAAGTTTAATTGAATTTTCTTTTACTAAAAGTGAATTCGAGGCTAATGAATTAATTATTGAAACTGAGCGTCATCAGTATACAGAAGACTACATTAAACTAACTAAAGATTTCTATTTAAAAATGTAGTCTTAATTATCATTTCGCTTACTCCATTGCATTAAGGTGTAAATTGGAATTCCGCATAAAAGCAAAATCAAACCATAAAAAACACTTTTTTCTCCAGAACCATAAATTGCCCAAAGCGAATAGGCAAGTCCCAATAAACTTAAAATCAAAGCTTTAACCAAATGATTTACTTTGATTTTCTTCTCAATAATTACTATAATGTAAGCAGCAGCCACGAACAAGTAAGGAATTAAATTTGAAAACACAACAATCTCTGCAATAAACTCAAACTGTTTTACAAGACCTTCAGATAAATTCATTAACATGATAACTGTAGTTAATACACTACCAATAATGATCCCTAATGCTGGAGCTCCCTTTTTGTTTTCTTTACTAAATACCTTTGGAAAAAGTTTGTCTTGTGATGCAGCCATTGGAATCTGACCACTAAATTGAATCCAGCCATTTAAACAACCTATAGCAGCTATAGCAATACCACCAGCTACAAAATAACCACCAAAGTCTCCTGCTATAAGCCTTGCTGCATCAGCAAATGGCGAAGGCGATGCAGCCAATTCGTTCATTGGCAAAATTCCGAAGAGAACAAAAGTGCCTAATATGTAAACAAAGGCTACAATAATAGTCCCTAAAAATGTAGCTTTTGGGACTGTCTTCTCTGGATTTTTAACATTCGCAGCTGGAATAGAGGCAGATTCAACTCCTAAAAAAGCGTATAAAGTTGTTGCTGCAACTACAGGAAAAATGGCAACATTACTTTCGTTTGTTAAATTAAAAGCAGGAAAATTATCAATATCAAATAAAAACAAGCCTGCTATAATAACAAACATTAATGGAAGTAGTTTTAAAACAGTAGTAATTACTTGTACTTTTCCAGATTCCTTAATTCCTCTAGTGTTAATCCATGTAAATAACCAAATAAAAGATAATCCAACTAAAACCCTAATTGTTGGGTTGCTATCAAGAATTGGGAAAAAGAAACTTAATGCTCCAACAATAGTAATGGCAAGTGCTGCATTACTAACCCAAATAGAAATCCAGTAACCCCAAGCCACCAAAAAACCTATAAAATCACCAAATCCAGCTTTAGAATAAGCATAAGGACCTCCACTTTTATTGACAATTATTTTACTAAAATTGCCAAATATTCTCGCTAAAATCAAGGCTCCAACTGCTGTGAAAATCCACCCTAAAAAACTAATACTACCATAAGGTGCTAAAACAGCAGGAAGCACAAAAATTCCAGCACCAATCATATTACCTATCACATAAGATGTAGATGTGAATAACCCAATTTTTTGTGGTTTAGAGCTCATTTAATAAAGTTTAGAGAAGTACGTTTTTATTCTGTAAATTAGGAGCTAATTACGAATGTACAACTATAATATGTATAATGGACAAATATTACATTAATCCAGATATTAGCAAAGCCGAAACCCTTCCAGCTAAATTTTATAAAGATGTTGAAACTTTTGATTCTTTAAAAGAAAACGTATTTCTTAAATCGTGGCAATTTATTGGTGATGAAAATTTAGTTAGGCTCCCTCAAACAGTATACCCTTTTGTATTACTTGATTCATTTTTAACCGAACCAATGTTGCTCACTCGTGATAAAGATGATGAAATTAGCTGCTTAACTAATGTATGTACTCATCGTGGAAATGTTGTGGCTTTACATCCTGGAAAATCTAAAAAATTAACTTGTATGTACCATGGGAGACGCTTTAATCTTAAAGGCGAATTTGAGCACATGCCAGAATTTAATGACGCCAAAGATTTTCCAAGACCATGCGATAATTTACATCAATTTCCGCTTCGAAAATTTGGCCCATTATTGTTTGCTGGCTTAAATCCTTCTTTTGATTTTCAACAAGTAATTGATAAAATGAATGAACGTGTTGGTTTTCTTCCACTAAATGAATTTAGACTGGACAATTCCCTTTCTAAAGACTTCTTAGTTCATGCGCATTGGGCTTTGTATTGCGATAATTATTTAGAAGGTTTTCATGTGCCTTTTGTGCATGAAGGCTTAAATGCTGTTTTAGATTACGGAAGCTACAAAACTGAAGTTTACCAATATTGTAACTTACAAATTGGTTATACTAACGAAGCGACTGAAGTTTTTGATTTACCAAAGAATCATATAGATTATGGTAAAAATGTAGCTGCATATTATTATTGGGTTTTCCCAAACATGATGTTTAACTTCTATCCTTGGGGATTATCTGTTAATATTGTAAAACCTTTAGATATGAATCGTACAAAGGTTTCTTTTATTTCTTATGTTTACAATCCTTCTAAGTTAGGTAAAGGAGCAGGAAGCGCTCTTGAAAAAGTTGAACGAGAAGATGAATTTGTTGTAGAACATGTACAAAAAGGCGTTCGTTCATCTTTTTATAAAGCAGGTCGATTTTCTCCAACTCGTGAACAAGGCGTACACCATTTTCATCAATTAATTAGTAAATTTTTAAACGTGTAAATTTCTTCTAAAATTTCTTAATGGTTCGTTTTGCTTTAGTTAAATTTGGGGCATTAAAAATTAGACCATGAAACCAGATTTATTTGAAGCTCCAGATTATTACAACTTAGACGAGCTTTTATCCGAAGAACATAAATTAGTACGTGACGCTGCTCGAGATTGGGTAAAACGAGATGTATCTCCAATTATAGAGGATTATGCTCAAAAAGCTGAATTTCCAACTCAGATTATTAATGGATTGGCAGAAATTGGCGCTTTCGGTCCTTACATCCCAATGGAATATGGTGGAGCAGGATTAGATCAAATTTCTTATGGTTTAATCATGCAAGAAATAGAACGTGGCGATTCTGGTGTGCGTAGTACAGCATCTGTACAATCATCATTGGTAATGTATCCTATTTGGAAATATGGTAATGAAGAACAACGTCAAAAATATTTACCAAAATTAGCTTCAGGTGAATGGATGGGCTGCTTTGGTTTAACTGAACCTGACCATGGAAGTAATCCTGGAGGCATGGTTACAAATTTTAAAGATAAAGGTGACCATTATTTGTTAAATGGAGCAAAAATGTGGATTAGTAATGCTCCTTTTGCACAAGTAGCAGTGGTTTGGGCTAAAAATGAAGAAGGACGCATCCATGGTTTAATTGTTGAGCGTGGCATGGAAGGGTTTTCAACACCTGAAACACATAACAAATGGTCGCTTAGAGCTAGTGCAACTGGCGAGCTAATTTTTGATAACGTAAAAGTTCCAAAGGAAAACTTATTACCAAACAAATCTGGACTTGGAGCTCCACTTGGTTGCTTAGATTCTGCTCGTTATGGTATTGCTTGGGGAGCCATTGGCGCAGCTATGGATTGTTACGATACAGCTCTGAGATATAGCAAAGAACGTATACAGTTCGGAAAACCAATTGGACAATTTCAGTTACAACAAAAGAAACTTGCCGAAATGATTACCGAGATTACCAAAGCACAATTACTAACTTGGAGACTTGGTGTGCTGCGTAACGAAGGAAAAGCTACCTCAGCACAAATCTCAATGGCAAAACGCAACAATGTAGATATGGCAATAAATATTGCACGTGAAGCAAGACAAATGCTTGGAGGAATGGGAATTACTGGCGAATACAGCATTATGCGTCATTCTATGAATTTAGAAAGTGTTATCACTTACGAAGGAACTCACGATATTCATTTGCTAATCACAGGATTGGATATTACAGGATTGAATGCATTTAAATAATGCATTGAAACAAATTATAAAAGCGAGTTTTAAAACTCGCTTTTTTTATTGATATTTACATTATGTCATCCAAAAAACGCTTCGATAACGCTTATAAAAATGCTAAAGTCATCCCTTTTGATGATTCGAGTAAATTTATATTATTTAGTGATTGCCATCGTGGAGACAATAGCTTTGCTGACGATTTTGCAAATAATAGAAATATTTACTTCCATGCTTTAAAACATTACTATGCTGAAGGATTTCAATATTGCGAACTTGGTGATGGTGACGAACTTTGGGAGAATTTATCCTTTGAACCCATTTTAGAAGCACATAAAAACGTGTATATGCTCATGAGGTTGTTTCACCAGCAAGAACGTTTGCACATGATTTGGGGCAATCACGACATGGTGTACAGAAACCCAAATTATGTTGAAAAGCATTTATCAACCTACTTCGACCCAAAAGTAGGAGAAGACGTTGAGTTGTTTTGTAACATTAAATATTATGAAGGGATTATTTTAAAGCATTCTGAAACTAATCAAGAATTGTTTTTAACGCATGGTCATCAAGCCGATTGGTGGAATTATTTATTTTGGAGATGGAGTAGGTTTATGGTTCGTATTCTCTGGAAACCATTAAATGTTATGGGAATTGCAGATCCAACAAGTCCTGCAAAAAATTATAAAGAACTTATAAAAGTTGAGCGAAGAACAAAAAAATGGATTGCTGAAAACAACAACTTAATAACCATTGTTGGACATACTCATAGACCTCGTTTTCCTGAACCTGGAGACATAGCTTTTTTTAATGATGGTAGTTGTGTTCATCCTCGTAGCATTACTGGAATAGAAATTGAAAATGGTGAGATTTCGCTTATTAAGTGGCAAATTGCAACAACAGATGATGGTACACTAAAAATTGTAAGAGTACTTTTAGAAGGTCCTCAAAAATTGATTGATTATAAAACAGAATAACCAACATGATGTCATTCAGAGCGTAGTGAAGAATCTAAGAAAAAGATTCTACAGTCGTCCCTTCCTAAAAATGACATTACTTTTTACGATTCAGGAGCAAGTTCAACTTCCAAACCATCCATTTCAGGATTAATTTGAATTTGACAACCTAAACGAGAGTTTTCTTTTACATTAAAGGCTTCACTTAACATGGCTTCTTCGTCATCTTGCATAACTGGAAGTTCGTGGTCAGACAATACATAACACTGGCAAGAAGCACACATGGCCATACCACCACAAATACCAATAGTTCCTTCAGGTGCAAGTTCATAGGCACGAACCACTTCCATAAGGTTCATTGCCATATCTGTTGGTGCATCTACCACATGAGAAATACCATCTCTATCTATAATGGTAATTTTTATGTCTTGATTTTCTTCCACTATTCAATTGATTTAACTACAGCTTTTGGCGCTTCTTTTCGTGTTCCATCAAATCCATCAACACCACTTACAGTTGTGTATTTTAATACATATTTCTTGCCAGGATTTATAATTTGATAAGCAGCTTGACACATCAAAGTTGCTTCATGAAAACCACATAAAATTAACTTCAATTTTCCTGGGTAAGTATTAACATCTCCAATAGCAAAAATGCCTGGAATATTAGTTTGGTAGTCTAAAGCATTATTAACTTTAATGGCATTTTTTTCTATCTCAAGTCCCCAATTTGCAATAGGTCCCAATTTTGGGGATAATCCAAAAAGTGGAATAAAATGATCGCATTCTATATTAAACTCTTTGTCATCTTCAGCATTTTTTACAATAACACCATTAACATGATTATTGCCTATAATTTCGATAACTTCAGCAGGTGTAACTAAGCTAATTTTTCCTTTATTCTTAAGCTCTTGAACTTTTTCAACAGAGTCGAGATGACCTCTAAATTCATTCCTTCTATGAATTAAAGTTACTTCTGAAGCCACATCTGCCAAAAAGATACTCCAATCTAAAGCTGAATCTCCACCTCCAGCAATAACAACCCTTTTATTTCTGTATATTTCAGGGTCTTTAATCATATACTCGACACCTTTATCTTCAAAATCAGAAATATTATCTATTAAAGGTTTGCGTGGTTCAAAACTACCTAATCCTCCAGCAATTGCAACCACTGGAGCTTGATGTTTGGTGCCTTTATTGGTAGTTACTATAAATGTTCCGTCTTCTTGTTTTTCTATAGTTTCAGCTCGTTCTCCCAATGTAAATCCTGGTTGAAATTGTTTACATTGTTCTAATAGCTTCTCAGTTAAATCTCCTGCAAGAATTTCGGGATAAGCTGGAATATCGTAGATAGGTTTTTTTGGATATATTTCTGTGCACTGTCCTCCAGGTTGTGGTAAAGCATCAATTAAATGACATTTTAATTTTAGTAATCCTGCTTCAAATACAGCAAATAAACCAGTTGGTCCAGCTCCAATAATAAGTATGTCGGTAGAAATCATTAAATATTGAATTTATAAGTGCAAATTTAAGTGTTTCTGTTGTTAGAAAATGTGACAAATATCACATTAAGCTTCAATATTAATAACACTTTCTATTTGAGGAGCGTACTTTTTAATCGTCATTTCTACTCCAGACTTAAGTGTCATTTGATTTACACTACAACTTGTACAAGCACCTTGAAGCTGTACCTTTACAAACTTATCATCTTCAATAGATAATAAAGAAATATCGCCTCCATCACTCTGCAAAAAAGGGCGAATTTCATCTAATGCCTTTTCAATATTTAACCTAAGTTCTTCTGTTGTCATAACTTACTTGTTTACTGCTGAACATCCAGCCATTGTGGTTATTTTTATTGCTTCTGTAGGTGGCAAAGCTGTATTTCTTCTTACCACTTCTTGAACAACATTTTTTGTTAAGTCTTCAAATGCTTTCTCCAAAGGCGAAGCGACTTGAAGTGCTGCTGGACGCCCAACATCTCCTGCTTCTCTAATACTTTGCACTAAAGGAATTTCACCTAAAAAAGGCACCTTTAAATCTTCAGATAAGTTTTTAGCTCCTTCTTGTCCAAAAATATAATACTTATTTTCTGGTAACTCTTCTGGAGTAAAATAAGCCATATTCTCAATAATACCTAACACTGGAACATTAATACTGTCTTGTTGAAACATGGCAACACCTTTTTTAGCATCAGCCAAAGCTACATTTTGAGGTGTACTAACTACCACAGCTCCTGTAATTGGAAGTGATTGCATAATACTTAAATGTATGTCTCCTGTTCCTGGTGGTAAATCGATTAACAGAAAATCCAAATCTCCCCAAGCTGCATCAAAAATCATTTGATTCAAAGCTTTTGAAGCCATTGGACCACGCCATACAACTGCTTGATCTGGTTTTGTGAAAAAGCCAATAGACAATACTTTTACACCATAATTTTCTACAGGTTTCATTTTTGATTTTCCATCTACATTAACAGCTAATGGTCGCTCATTAACCACATCAAACATTATTGGTATTGAAGGACCATAAATGTCTGCATCTAAGACACCAACCTTAAAGCCCATTTTTGATAAGGTTACAGCTAAATTTGCTGTTACTGTAGATTTACCTACTCCACCTTTTCCTGAGGCAACTGCCACAATATTTTGAATGCCTGGTATAGGATTACCCTTTATTTCATTTTTTGGTTTTGCTGGCGAATCAGCTTTAACATTAACCACAACTTTTGCTTTAGGGTAAACCAACTCGTGAATGGTTTTCATGATGTCAACTTCTGTTCGTTTTTTGGCTTGTAAAGTCGGATTAGTTATTGTAATATCAACAATAACTTCATCTCCAAAAACTACTATATTTTTTACAGCACCACTATCAATCATATTTTCTCCTTCTCCAGGAGCAGAAATAGTTTTTAGTGCTCTTTGTACGTCTTGTTTGTCTAACTTCATTATTTAATTTAGATTTATTCTAAAATGCAAATATAATTAATAAAGCTGGAAGACAGAAGCTTGTATTTTGAAGTTTTATTATGGTACTATTACTGATTTCTATGGAATGTAGATTTATGTTTTTTAAATAAATTGATATTGATTTACAGTTCCTTTGAAGGATCCCAGAACACTTTTTTAAAATCCTGAACCTGATTATCTATAACCACTATGCCTTCGCTCTCTAAAAGCTGTTGCATAAGGTTGGTTCCTTCAAAATGATGTTTACCTGTAAGCAATCCATTTCTATTTACTACGCGATGTGCTGGCACATTTTTTCCTTTAGAACCATTCATGGCATAACCTACCATTCGTGAGCTTTGTGCAGTCCCTAAATATGTAGCAATTGCTCCATAGCTTGTAACTCTTCCATAAGGTATAAGTTTGGCTACTTCATATACTTTATCAAAAAAATTAAGTGTTTCTTGTTTCATCACTTATAATTCTTTTATGATGTTTATAAGTGTAAAAATGGCAATAATTCCAGTTATAGTACCAATGATATAATTCATGCTCTTTTGGGAAGTCAATCTTTCGTTTTTTATTTTATCAAAAAAGAAAATATAAACATACAACATAACAAATGTTCCTGTTGCAGCTCCAGCCACATAAGCTATGATGCTATACTTCTCAAAGGTTAACCATCTAAAAGATGCCAATGTTATGGTCATATAAGCTTGGTATGGAATTGGAAAAACATTGAGTGCAGATAATAGCATGCCTTGAAAAAAACGACTGTGTTTGCTCTTAATGTTAGCATCAACATTGGGTTTGGGCTGTTTTCTTGCCAAAAGCAAAAAATAAATGGTTATAAGTATGAAGATAACAAAAGCAACACGTTGTAATATATCTATCACTTCAGGGTGATTACTCAAATACTTTGCAAAAATTGCTGCTAAATAGGTTTGTAAACATACAATAACACAAACACCAACCGAAAATAGAATCCCTCTATTTGAACCTTCTTTTAAACTAATTTTAGCAGCTGTCATATTTAACAGTCCTGGAGGAATTACACCAACCAAAGCAATAATCAACCCTAAAAAGAAGATAACAGTAATGTCCACTGGTTATTTTATTTTGAACCTAATATACGTAATTGGTTTATTTTGTTCTAAATATTGGCTTTCATAAAAGGTTTGGATACTAGTGACTTCATCTGGACTACCTTCTTGTTTATACACATTGTGGTTGGCATAAAGCACTTCATGTCCTTCACCATGAAGCAATCCTAAAGTGTAACCATGCATAAATTCACTATCTGTTTTTAGGTTAACCACACCTTCAGGTTTTAATATTTTTTTGTAGCGTTTTAAAAACTCAGAATTAGTCATTCTATGTTTAGTGCGTTTATATTTTATTTGAGGGTCTGGGAAGGTTATCCAAATTTCGTCAACTTCATTTTGGGCAAAGGCAAATTCTATAAGTTCTATTTGTGTACGTAAAAAAGCAACATTTTGTATGTTTTCTTCAATAGCAGTTTTGGCACCTCTCCAAAAACGTGCTCCTTTAATATCTATTCCTATAAAATTCTTGGTTGGATACTTTTTTGCCAACTCAACACTGTATTCACCTTTTCCACAGCCTAATTCTAAAACTAGAGGATTGTTATTGTTGAAGACTTTTTCTCTCCAATTGCCTTTGAGTTCGTAGTTACTTTCAACCAAATCTGTTCTGGTTGGCTGAAACACATTGCCAAAAGTTTCGTTTTCCCTAAATCGCTTAAGTTTATTTTTGCTTCCCACTTTAATATAACGTTTTGGCAAAATTAAGGAAACAAATTAGCTTTATCTTTGATTTTGATGAAATGAAACTGATAAAATTTTAAATGGAATCATTAGCCAAAAAATTTAAATTATATCAGAGTTCTAAAACAAGAATAGACAACTGATGAATTTGAAAAAAAGAATTTTAGTTGCGCCTTTAAATTGGGGACTAGGACACGCAACACGATGTATTCCGATTATTCATGAGCTAATCAAAAACAATTTTGAGCCTATTATTGGTAGCGATGGAAACGCATTATCTCTTTTAAGAAAAGAATTTCCTAATTTACATAATGTTGAGCTTCCTTCTTACAATGTAAACTATTCTAAAAAAGGAACTTATTTTAAGCTAAAACTTATTTCTAATATACCTTCAATAGCAATAGCCATAAAAAATGAAAATAACTTTATTAAAGAGTTTATAAAAACACATACTATTGATGGTATTATTTCAGACAACAGGTTAGGATTGTATTGCAAGGAAGTGCCTTGTGTAATTGTTACACATCAACTGAATGTTTTGAGTGGAAATACTACTTGGTTGAGCACTAAATTGCACCAAAAATTTATAAATCGTTTTGACGAATGCTGGGTTCCTGATTTTAAAGGAGATAAAAATCTGAGTGGTACTTTAGGACACTCTAATAAAATATCCATTTCAACAAAATACATTGGTCCTCTAAGTCGCTTCAGTAAAACAACCACAGATTTAAAATATAATTTGATGGTTTTATTGTCTGGTCCAGAACCTCAACGATCAATACTAGAAGAAAGACTTTTAATTGAACTTAAAAAATATAATGGAAAGGTCATTTTTGTTAATGGAAACGTAGAATCTGAGCAAATAGTAAAGGTTGATGGTAATATGACGATTTACAACTATATGACTTCAACAGAATTGGAAAAAACCATAAACGAAAGTCAATTAATCCTTTCAAGGTCTGGTTACACAACCATTATGGACTTGTATAAGTTAAGTAAAAAGTGTTTTTTTATACCAACTCCTGGGCAATACGAACAAGTGTACTTGGCTAAAAAACTTAAACAAGATTTAATTGCTCCTTTTTGTTTTCAAGATGAATTTACTATTGAAAAATTAAATGAAGTAAAACAGTACAAAGGCTTTTTGAATGAAAAAAATGAAAACAACTTTAAAGACTTATTTAGCCTTTTCGAGAGTAAATGAAAATTCACTACCAACACCAAACTCACTCTCAATATACATTTTTTCGTGATGAGCTTCAATAATGTGCTTAACAATGGCAAGCCCCAACCCAGAACCTCCTTCTTTACGAGAACCACTCTTATCTACTCTATAAAAACGCTCAAATAATCGTGGTAAATGTTCGGCTTCTATACCTTCTCCATTATCTGTGACCCTAACAATAACCTTGTTTTTTATTAAGTTTTCAATACTCACTTCGGTTGTGCCATTTTGCTCTCCATATTTTATAGAGTTAACAACCAAATTTGTTAGCACTTGCTGAATACGCTCTTTATCTGCATTAACCATAATGGGTTCATTATAATCCAAATCGAACATGAGTGTTATCTTCTTCTTAGCGGCCTTCATTTCAAGCAAATCGAATACATTTTCAATGAGTTCAACAATATCGAATTTTTCGATTTTTAATGTTAAGTCGCCTGTTTCTAGTTTGGTAATCATGTCCAAGTCCTTGATAATAAAGGTGAGCCTTTCTACACCTTTATCGGCTCTTTCTAAGTATTTGAGAAAAAGTTTTTTGTCTTTATATGCACCATCTAGCAATGTAGAAATATAACCTTGAACTGTAAAAAGCGGAGTTTTTAGTTCATGCGATACATTACCTATGAACTCTTTTCTGTACTGTTCTCTAATTTTAAGGGTTTCTATTTCGACTTTTTTGTCTTTGGCATACTTATCAATTTCTTCTGTAAGTGTTGCCATATCTGTTGTAATTTGGCTTTTACTTAATGATGTAGATTCCAGTAGAGTTAAATCGTCATATATTTTTTTTACACGTTTATATATAAATTTTTCTACTCGATATTGAATAATCAAGAATGAGCCAATAAAAGATAAAATGGCAAAAATGAGTATGAAAATAATATTTAGGTCTGAAACCAAGTACAAAAAAACACTCGTAATGAGTGTCATTAAAAGCGTTACAAGTAATGAAGACTTAAACGCAAATTTATACGATTTTTTAAAGTTTTTAGGCATTAATTTACAAACTTATAACCAACACCTTTAACGGTTTTAAACGATTTATCACCAATTTTTTCGCGAAGTTTTCTAATGTGCACATCTATGGTTCTACCACCAACTATGACTTCATTTCCCCAAACTTTATCAAGAATTTCCTCTCGTTTAAAAACTTTTCCAGGTTTTGATGTTAACAAAGATAAGAGTTCAAATTCTTTTCTAGGTAAAACAATCTCTTTGCCCTTTAAAATAATTTTATAAGCTTCTCTATCAATGGTTAGGTTTCCAATATTTAATACTTCTGAGGTTAATTCTTCAACATCTTTGTATCGCCTAAGTAATGCTTTTACCTTGCTTACCAAAACTTTTGGTTTTATTGGCTTAGTAATGTAATCATCTGCTCCTGCTTCAAACCCAGCAACTTGAGAATAGTCTTCGCCTCTGGCTGTTAAAAAAGTAATAATAGTATCACTAAGCTCTGGTACTTTTCTAATACGCTCACAAGCTTCAATACCATCCATCTCTGGCATCATTACATCTAAAATAATGAGTTGAGGTTTTTCTTTTTTGGCTTTTTTAACGCCTTCAGCTCCATTTTTTGCAGTGACTACATTGTAGCCTTCTGCCGAAAGGTTATAACCAACGATTTCTAAAATATCTGGCTCGTCATCTACCAATAATATTTTAATATCACTTTTTTTCATATTTCAAAAATAGTCAATATCTATATTTTGTGATAAAGATAAAACTAATGATTTATATTGATAAATCTTGAAGGATTAATAACACACAAGTAACCTCCTGTTTACAATATAGTAACCTTGTCAAATGTCTTATTTTCATTTATTGTAGCCTTAGTGTTATTTTTTTGTGAAAAAAGGGATTAAACGGTTCTTATTTTAGAATTAACGCCAAATTATTTTTATATTTGAAGCTCACATTTTACAATTTAATTATCTAACTATTTTTTGATATGAAAAAACTTTACTTTTTACTTTTACCTTTATTAATAACCTCGGCTTCCTTTGGGCAAGAATTAATGGTTAATGGAACCTTTGAAGGTTGGGACAACGCAACAACTCCGACAAGTTTTGATAAAGCTGAAAGCACACAACAAGAGTCTACTGAGGTTCATTCTGGAACCTATTCCGCAAAACATACTGGAGGGACAACAGACATTGCCCAAACTATTTCTGGGATAGTACCAGGAACTTCTTATACTGTTTCTTTATGGTATAAAGTTGATCCAGGTTTTGGAGATGGTACTGATGCTAGAATATGGAGCTATTGGAGAACTGGAACATCTACTTTACCAGATAATGCAAACGAATTAAGAGGACCAAATAATGCCTATTTAGACAACAATGGAAATGTTTGGACTGAGTATTCAGTAACTGTAACTGCACCAGCTACTGCAGATAACTTTTATTTTGAAGTTAGAACTTATAGTGGTGCAGTAGTATACTGGGATGATTTTTCATTTTTTCAAGAAGCAACTGCTTCACCTACTTTAGGTATTGATTCTCCTACTGCTAACGCTTATGTTACTGGTCCTGATGTAGATATTGCTTTTACTGTTCAGAATTTTAATGTTGCAAATGGTTCTGGAGACGGTTACATTAAGTATTCTTTAGATGGTGGAGGAGCTGTTGATAAATTTGACACATCAACAATCAGTTTAACAGGTTTATCAAATGGAGCGCATACTGTTGATATGGAATTAGTCGATAATAGTGGCAATCCATTATCATCTCCTGTAACAGCCTCAGTAAGTTTTACAACTTTTGAGACCCAATCATTACCTTACGTTGAGCATTTTAACTATACAGCTACTGAAGCTTTAGCTGCACAAGACCCTTGGACAAATTATTTTTCTGGAGACGATGTTTTAGTAGAGGCTGGTAATTTATCTTATTCAACTTTAAATGGAACTGGTAATTCTATATCTTTTGATGGAAGTGGTGCTGATCCTGTAGTTGATTATACTCCTACATCAAGTGGTACTATTTATGCTTCATTCATGCTAAAAGTTACTGCATTTGATGCTTCTCCTGTTGATGGATATTTTGCTGTATTAAGAACTGATAGTGGAAGCTATGAATCAAGATTATGGATTTCGCCTACTAGTGCTACAACTTACAGAATTGGGCTAAGTAATGGTGGCACATTAACTCAAATTAATACACCTACTACTGATTATGCTTTAGATGAAACAATTTTTGTTGTTTTTAACTATGATATAGACAATAATACAGTTAGCGCTTGGGTCAATCCAGCTTTAGGAGGATCTCAACCTGTAGCAGAAATTACTGAAGCTTCAGGCTCTACTGGGAATACTTTTTCGCAATTCCTTATTAGACAAGACAGTGCTACTGAAACACCAAGCATAGTAATGGATGAGGTAAGAATCGGAACTTCTTGGTCTGATGTAGCATCAGCAACTCTATCAACTAATGAGTTTAGCTCTAAAAGTTTTAAACTATATCCTAACCCAACAAGTACTGGATCTGTAAACGTCATATCACCAAACTCTTCTTCTGAAAAAATTAAAGTGGTTGTTTACGATATTTTAGGAAAACAAGTGATTAGCAAAACACTTACAAGTGAAAAACTTAATGTGTCTTCATTAAACACTGGTGTTTACGTTATGAAAATTACTCAAGGTAAAGCAACATCTACTAAAAAATTAGTGATTAACTAAGCTTACCTTTTCAATATATTTAAAAAGCGTTGTCTCTTGGCAACGCTTTTTTATTTTAAGTATTTTTGTCTTGATAAATATAGCCTTTTGGAAATAAATAAAAGCTCCATATTCAACATTAAGAATGATACCAATTTTCAAGAATTGGCACTCCAGATTTTTAATTATCAATTCAATCAAAACAAAGTATATCGTTCCTTTTGCGATTTATTAAACATTCACCCAAGCGATGTACAGCAGATAAGTGAAATTCCTTTTTTACCTATCCAATTTTTTAAAAGCCATAAAGTTTTATCTTCTCAAAACCCAATAGAACAAACTTTTTCAAGTTCTGGAACCACTGGAAGTGTAACAAGTAAGCATTATGTGACAGACCTCGAAATTTATAAACAAAGTTTTAGAAAAGGCTTCCATTCATTTTATGGTAATATTAAAGATTATGTAATCTTAGCACTTTTGCCTTCTTATTTAGAACGTGAAGGTTCCTCATTGATTTATATGGTTAATGATATGATTACACAAAGCAACCATCCTGAAAGCGGTTTTTATTTGGATGATTTTAAAACTCTATCTGAAACATTAATTGAGCTAGACAAAAGCAATAAAAACGTATTACTTATTGGTGTGTCTTTTGCTTTATTAGACTTGGTTGAACGTTACCAATTCAACTTACAAAACACTATAATCATGGAAACAGGTGGTATGAAAGGGCGACGAAAAGAATTAGTTAGAGCAGAGCTTCATCATATTTTAAAACAAGGATTTGGTGTAAAAAACATCTATAGTGAATATGGTATGACAGAACTTTTAAGTCAAGCGTATTCAAATGGCAATGGTATTTTTAAATGCCCAAGTTGGATGAAGGTTTTAACTCGAGATACAGAAGATGCCTTAACCATACAACAGCAAGGTAAAACTGGAGGTATTAACATTATTGACTTGGCCAATATAAATTCCTGCTCTTTTATTGCTACTCAAGATTTGGGTAAAGTATATTCAGATGGTTCTTTTGAGGTGGTTGGTCGTTTTGATAACTCAGACATAAGAGGTTGCAATTTAATGGTGCTTTAAGTTGTAAGTTTTACAAAATTATTCGACCAAATATTTATATCATAATAATTCTATGATAGAAGAAAAATTTGGTTGGTTAGTAAAAACGCCTGATTCTCATCAGGCGTTTTGTTTTATACTACTTTTATAATGTAAGTGTTTTTCTTTCCTTTATTGATAATGATGTATCTATCATTAATTAAGTCGTCTGAGGTTAATTGATAATCTTCTGTTACTTTTTCTTTATTAACAGACACTGAATTTTCTTTTAAAGCTCTTCTGGCTTCTCCATTAGAGGCTAAGAAATTTGTTTTAGCTGAAAGCGCTGCAATCATATCTAATCCTTCTACAAAATCTGCCTTAAGAAGTTCAACTTGTGGTACACCTTCAAAAACATCTAAAAATGTTTTCTCATTAAGGGTTTTAATGTCTTGTTTAAAGGTTTTACTAAATAGAATATTAGAAGCTTTTTCGGCATTTTCGAAATCTTCAACCGAATGTACAATTGTTGTTACTTCTTGAGCTAAGCGTTTTTGAAGCATTCTTAGATGCGGTGCCTCTTGATGTTCTTTTATTAAAGAATCTACTTCTTCTTTATTTAAAAAAGTGAAGATTTTAATATACTTCTCAGCATCTTCATCACTACTATTTAACCAATATTGATAAAACTTATAAGGTGAGGTTCTGTTTGCATCTAACCAAACATTACCTCCTTCAGATTTTCCAAATTTAGAGCCATCAGATTTTGTAATTAATGGACAGGTAATCGCAAAACCTTTACCATTACCAATTCGTCTTATTAGTTCTGTACCAGTAGTAATATTTCCCCATTGGTCGCTTCCTCCCATTTGTATAGTACAGTCATTTTCTTTATATAAATGCAGAAAATCATAACCTTGAACCAATTGGTAAGTAAACTCAGTAAAGCTCATTCCTTCTGACGATTCAGATGAAATTCTGTTTTTAACAGAGTCTTTAGCCATCATGTAATTTACAGTAATGTGCTTACCAACATCACGAATAAAATCAAGAAAAGTAAAATCTTTCATCCAATCGTAATTATTCACTAAAACAGCATTGTTTTCTGTATTAGCATCAAAATCTAAAAAATGAGCTAATTGCTTTTTTATAGCCTCTTGGTTATGACGTAATGTAGCTTCATCCAACAAATTACGCTCACTCGATTTGCCAGAAGGATCACCAATCATTCCTGTAGCACCACCAACCAAGGCATACGGTTTGTGTCCACAACGTTGATAATGAGCAAGAAGCATTATTGGTACTAAATTTCCTATATGTAAAGAATCTGCAGTAGGATCAAAACCAACATAAGCACTTCGCATAGTTTCCATTAAATGCTCTTCGGCTCCAGGCATCACATCATGAATCATATCTCTCCACTTAAGTTCTTCTATAAAATTTTTAATCATCACTTCATTAAATTTGAGCAAAGATAATTTTTTAAGTACTGCATGAAAAGAAAAAACACTAATTTAGTTATATGATTTTAGTCACTGGAGGAACAGGTCTTGTTGGTAGTCACTTACTTTTTAAGCTGACTCAAAAAGGACATAAAGTTAGAGCTTTATTCAGAAGCAATGAAAAAATTGAAGCTGTAAAACATGTGTTTTCATATTATACTGAAAACATAGAATCATTCTTTTCAAAAATTGAATGGGTTGAAGGTGACATTACAGATATTCCTAAACTAACTGAAGCTTTCAAAGGTATTTCTCAAGTGTATCATTGTGCTGCTTTTATTTCTTTCGATCCTAGTTATTATCATTCTTTAAGACAGATAAACATTGAAGGAACAGCTAATGTTGTTAATTTGTGTATCTCAAATAACATAGAAAAACTTTGCTATGTAAGTTCTATCGCTGCTATTGGTAATGAACCATCGAATAAATTGATAACGGAAGAATCTCCTTGGAACAAAGACGAAGACCATAGCGTTTATGCCATTACAAAATATGGTGCTGAAATGGAAGTATGGAGAGGTTGCCAAGAAGGTCTTGATGTTATTATAGTAAATCCAGGTGTCATTATTGGTCCTGGTTTTTGGCGTTTTGGAAGTGGAAGTTTTTTTAAGCGTATTTATAAAGGTTTAAAATATTTCACAAATGGAACCACAGGTTATGTTTCTGTTGATGATGTTACCAAAATTATGATAAAGCTCATGGAAAGCAACATAAAAAACGAACGCTATATTGTAGTTGCTGAAAACTTAACATTTCAGTCCTTTTTTACTAAAATAGCTAATGCACTAAATGTAGAGCCTCCAAAAAAGAAAGCAACTCCATTTTTGTTGCAAATTGCTTGGCGAATGGATTGGCTGCGCAGTAAACTAAAAGGTAAACACAGACGATTGGTAAGACATTCTGTAAATTCTATTCAGAGTATTACTAATTACGACAATTCAAAAGTAAAGCGTGATTTAAATTATGAGTTTAATTCTGTCGATTTCTCAATTTCCTCAACGAGTCAGTATTTCTTGTCTGACCAATAGCCTTAGGTTTGGTTTTGACTTCATCAAATTTTATTGGCAAAGAATTTTTAATCAGGTTTTGGCTTTCAGAAATTGAATCCCTGTTCTTTTTTCGTTCTTTATTTATAGAATCTCTTTCCTTATCTTCTATTTGAGCCAAATCTGTGTAGTGTTTTTTGTCTTTTTCCAATTTAGCCTTAACTCTTTTATAAATCTCTTCGTAAGTATCTAAATTAAACGTATAATATTCATTGCTTTTAGCAAATTGGAGGCTATCTATACCATACTTTTCGTAAATATATTTTTCAGGATGCACACCTTCTTGCTCTACAAGTTTTCTATTAATGCCTTTGGCAGCACTTACAAGAGACATATCATAAATAATGTCTACCATTTTGTCTTTTGTAATCAAATTATCAGGCTTTTTAATACTTTTTTTGCTTTCGCCAGCACAAGAAACAATAAGTAATATAATTAATATGTAAGTTATGTGTTTCATTATCTATTAAACGTTAAACGTTTGGCTGCATTTACATTGTAAAACTTAAAGTTTTTATAAACTAAGCTTCCATTAACAAATGTATGAGTAATTCTTGACTTGAAGGATGTTCCCTCAAAGGGCGACCAACCACATTTGTATAAAATATTCTCTTTTTTTACTGTCCAAGGACTGTTTAAATCTACAATAACTAAATCCGCAAAATAACCTTCCTTAATATAGCCTCTTTTTTCAACCTGAAACAAAATAGCAGGATTATGGCACATTTTTTCCACCACTTTTTCTATTGAAATTTTTCCTTGATGGTGAGCTTCAAGCATAGCAACCAAAGCATGTTGCACAAGTGGTCCTCCAGAAGGCGCTTTAGTATAAACGTTGTTTTTTTCTTCTAAAGTATGTGGTGCATGATCTGTTGCTACAACATCAATACGATTATCTAAAAGTGCCTTCCAAAGTGCATCTTTATCTTTTTGAGTTTTTACAGCAGGATTCCACTTTATAAAAGCACCTTTTTTTTCATAATCTTGGTCAGTAAACCAAAGATGATGGATGCAAACTTCAGCAGTAATTTTTTTATCCTTTAATGGAATTTTATTAGAAAACAAGTTGGTTTCTTTTCCTGTTGATAAATGAAAAACATGCAGTCTTGCTCCTGTTTTTTTAGCAAGTTCTATAGCTTTTGAAGATGATAAATAGCAAGCTTCTTCACTACGAATAATAGGATGATATTTCATTGGGATATCATCGCCAAATTTATCAACATGTGTTTTTAAGTTGTTTTGAATTGTGGCTTCATCCTCACAATGAACAGCAATAAGCATTTTGGTGTTACTGAATATTTTTTCGAGAACCTTAGGATTATCTACTAACATATTTCCTGTGGAAGAGCCTAAAAACAACTTTAATGCAGCAACATTTTTCTCATCTACTTTTAATATTTCATCTAAGTTATCATTAGTGCCGCCAAACATAAAAGAGTAATTTGCCCAAGATGTTTTGGAAGCTATCTCAAACTTTTCTTCAAGTTTTTCAATAGTTGTTGTTTGGGGATTGGTATTTGGCATTTCAATAAACGATGTAATGCCTCCAGCAATTGCTGCTTTAGATTCAGACTCTATAGTAGCTTTGTGAGTTAAACCTGGTTCTCTAAAGTGCACCTGATCGTCAATAACTCCAGGTAGCACATAATTATCTTCAGCATCAAATACGTGTACATCAGAAGATTTTGCACTGATAGAAGGTGCAACTTCTTTAATAATGTCGTTTTCAATTAGAATATCTCCACTAAATATTTTGCCTTCATTTACAATTCTGGCATTTTTTATAAGTGTTATTTTGTTTTGCATTTTATCTTTTAGAAAATAAACTCTTAAACTTCATGTTGATTACTCCAAAAATAGCTTCAGAAATAATGCTTCCGCTCAATTTTGATTCTCCTTTTGTTCGGTCGGTAAAAATAACTGGAATTTCAACAATTTTAAAACGTTTTAAATGAGCTTTGAATTTCATTTCAATCTGAAAGGCATAACCAACAAATTTTATACTATTTAGGTCCAAAGTTTTTAGAACATTTTGTTTGTAACAAACAAATCCTGCAGTCGTGTCGCGAATACGCATTCCTGTTATAATACGCACATAAATTGATGCCATGTACGATAAAATAACTCTGCTTAAAGGCCAATTAACCACATTAACACCTTTGATATAGCGAGAACCAATAGCAACATCTGCTCCATCAGTTGCGCATGCATTATATAAGCGAATTAAATCTTTAGGATTGTGTGAAAAATCAGCATCCATTTCAAAAATATAATCATATCCTTTTTCAAGACACCACTTAAAACCATGAATGTAAGCTGTACCAAGTCCTGATTTTTCATTCCTAACTTCTAAAAATAATCGCTCTGGAAATTCGCTTTGAATCTCTTTTACTTTTAAGGAAGTTAAATCTGGAGAATTGTCATCAACCACCAAAATATCAAAGACTTTGTCCTGATTAAAAACAGCACGAATTATGGCTTCAATATTTTCTATCTCATTATAGGTAGGTATAATGACAACAGCATCCTTCATTAAAAAAAAATAATTTTAGCAAAAGTAAGTTATTTAAAGGACTAAATTTAAGATGTTAACTTCACTTTTGGATTTTATTTAAAATTGAAAACAGATGAGTGAAATCTGTAGATTATTCTTCATAATTTAGCAATATGTTGAGAGAAGTCATATCAAACGATTGGTTTACTGTTTTAATTGTGCTAAGCTTATGCATTTTGGCATTTGCCAAGTATGCCTTTTCTAATAGGTTTAACGATTACTTATGGGTAGTAGGGAACTCTAAATATTTAAAAATTTATGCAAGGGAGCAAAAGTTTATAGACCAGTTTGATTCTTTATTGTTTGTAAACTTAGTTATTTCTTTAAGTATTTTCTCTTTTGTTGGGTATAACACGTTGGTTGAATCAATAAACTTTGACATCTCAACATTCATTAAGCTCTTTGTTGGTATTGGAGCCATTATATTAATAAAAATTTTATTAGAACGACTTATTGGTAGTTTGTTTGATATAGACGATCTTATCGATTCGTATATTTTTCAAAAAACCAATTACAAAAATTATATAGGCTTAATTTTGTTGCCAATAAATGCAATTTTAATATTTGCTTTAAAGCCATCGGAAACACTAATTTATATCGTTGTCGCTATTATTATCCTTATTAATTTGATAGGATTTATTACATCGTTCAAAACTCATCAAAAAACAATTTTAAACAACTTATTCTATTTTATTTTGTATCTTTGCGCACTTGAAATTGCACCTTATATAATTTTATATAAGCTTTTTATTACTAATTAATATTAAGCAAAACTACGTTTCGTGTATGAAAGTGAAAACCATTTTAGTTTCTCAACCTGAACCTAAGGTAGAAAATTCCCCTTATTTTGAATTGCAAGAAAAACAAAAGGTTAAAATTGACTTTAGACCTTTTATACATGTAGAAGGTGTTCCTGCTAAAGATATCAGGATGGAAAAAGTTGACCTAAAAAACTACACTGCCATAATATTGACCAGTCGTAATTCGGTTGACCACTTTTTTAGAGTTGCCGAAGAAATGCGCTTCAAGGTACCTGATACTATGAAATATTTTTGCCAATCAGAAGCTGTAGCCTATTATTTGCAGAAATACGTGGTATACAGGAAAAGAAAAATATATGTTGGTAAGCGTACTTTTGCAGAGCTTTCTCCAATGATTAAAAAATATAAGGACGAATCATTTTTGCTTCCAGCAAGTGATAAGTTAAAGCCTGAAGTTCCAGAGGTTTTAGATCAATTGGGAGTAAAGTGGAAAAAATCTACTTTTTACAAAACTGTAATTAGCGATTTATCTGATTTAGAAAACGTATTTTATGATGTTCTTGTGTTTTTTAGCCCTTCTGGTATAGATTCTTTATTTCACAATTTTCCAGATTTCAAGCAAAACAATACACGCATTGCTGTTTTTGGAAACACAACCATTAAGGCTGTTGAGGAGAAAGGATTAAGAGTTGATATTGCAGCTCCAACTCCTGAAACACCTTCTATGACAATGGCTTTAGAAAAATATATTGAAAGTGTAAATAAAAAGTAACACTTGACTCAAATTATAAACAAAAAAGGCGAAGATTTTATCTTCGCCTTTTTTGTTATTCATAAATTTTAAGCTTTCACATTTGGTGCTCCAGCTAAAATTTCTTCATTGGCATATTCTTCAAATTTTTTAAAGTTTTCTCTAAAAGATTCTGATAACTTATAAGCTGTTTTATAATAAGCTTCATCGTTGTTCCAAGTTTTTCTTGAGCTTAAAACTTCTGTTGGCACTCCAGGACATGTCCTTGGCTGTAATAAACCAAAAACTGAATGTGTTCTGTAAGTTTCATTGTTAACTACATCTAAATCGCCATTAAGTGCTGCTGTAATCATAGCTCTTGTATACTTTAGTTTAATTCTGCTTCCAACACCATAAGGGCCACCTGTCCATCCAGTGTTTATTAACCACACATTAACTCCAGCATCCTTCATTTTTTTACTTAGCATCTCAGCGTATTTTGTTGGGTGTAAAGGCATAAAAGGCGCTCCAAAACAAGCCGAAAAACTCGGTAAAGGCTCATCAATTCCTGCTTCTGTTCCTGCTACTTTTGCAGTATATCCAGAAATGAAATGGTAAGCTGCTTGTCCTGGTGTTAACTTAGAAATTGGAGGCAAAACTCCAAAAGCATCAGCAGTTAAAAAGAAAATATTTTTTGGGTTTTTACCAATTGAAGGTGTTTGGATATTATCAATATGATAAATAGGATAACTTACCCTTGTATTTTGTGTTATACTTATATCTTTAAAATCGACATTGCCATCTTTGTCCATAATCACGTTTTCAAGAATAGCTCCTTTTTTAATGGCATCATAAATTTCTGGCTCACTATCTCTTGTTAAATTAATAACCTTAGCGTAGCAACCACCTTCAAAATTAAAAACAGTGTTTTCACTAGTCCAACCGTGTTCATCATCTCCAATTAAACTTCTATCTGGATCTGTTGATAAAGTGGTTTTTCCTGTGCCAGAAAGTCCGAAGAAAATAGCTGTATCTCCATCTTTCCCAACATTAGCACTACAGTGCATTGGCAAGGTGTTTTTAAATACAGGAAGAATAAAATTTAACGCAGAAAATATGCCTTTCTTAATTTCTCCTGTATAACCAGTTCCACCAATTAAGGCAATTTTTTTAGTGAAGTCTAAAATCGCAAAGTTATGCTGACGTGTTCCATCCACTTCTGGATCTGCCATAAAACCAGGAGCATTAACAACAAGCCACTCTGGTTTAAAATCTTTTAGCTCATCTTCATCTGGTCTTAAAAACATATTGTAAGCAAACATGTTGCTCCAAGGATATTCATTTATAACACGAATATTTGTCTTATAATTAACATCAGCACAAGCATAGCTATCTCTAACGTAAACTTCTTTTTCAGATAAATAATCGGTTACTTTTTTGTAGAGTGCTTCAAATTTGTCACTTTCAAAAGGAATGTTGATATTTCCCCACCAAATACGATCTTTTGTAATGTCATCTTTTACAATAAAACGATCTTTAGGTGAGCGTCCAGTAAATTCACCTGTATTTACAGCAAGAGCTCCAGAAGAAGCTTCTACACCTTGATTGTTTGAAATTGTTTTATCGTGAAGTTGATTTGGTGATAATTGGTAATTAACCTTTGCGTTTTTAATTCCGTATTGTTCCAACGAAATCGTTTTCGTGCTTTGGGTGTTATCCACCATAATTTTTTGTGTTGTTTATACTGCAAAAATATAAATTTTATTAGAAATCTTATTTAAAAATCTAAGATTATTCCTCTTCTAACTTTAAAAAATCAAGCAATAAAATTATCCAAGAACAAATAAGCATTACACCTCCAATTGGAGTAATAAACGCTATATTTTTAAAATCAAAACCTGTTAGTTCATTTGTTGAAAGACCATAAATTGAGCCTGAAAACAATACTACACCTACGGTTACCAAGATTAATATCCAATATTTGGATTTAGATGAATTTTTTGATGAATTCCCAACAAACAATAGCAATAACGCGTGATACATTTGGTAGCGAACGCCTACTTGAAATGTTTGTATAGCATCTTCAGTAACTAATTTTTCTAAACCATGAGAAGCAAACGCTCCTAAAATGATGGATATTACACCTAAAACACTTCCTGTAATTAGTAATTTCTTGTTCATATTAAAATCTGATTTCTGTTTTTATAACACCTACAATTTAGTACTTTCGTAACATTAACTAATCAAAATTACGGAACAAAACTCAGTATGAGAAACATATTAATCATTGGTGCCGGAAAATCTTCATCTTATTTAATTAAATACTTTTTAGATAAAGCTGAAACAGAAGATTTGCACATTACCATAGGTGATATCAACATAAAAAATGCTCGAAAACTAATAGGAGATCATAGTCATGCCAATGCAATTCAATTGGATGTTTTTGATAAAGAGTCCAGAGGAAATGCTATAAAAGTTGCCGACATTGTTGTCTCTATGCTTCCTGCAAGGTTTCATATTGAAGTTGCCAAAGACTGTGTAACTTACAGTACTCATATGGTAACAGCTTCGTATGTAAGTCCAGAAATGCAAGCATTGGATTCATCAGCAAAAAATAAAGGGCTTGTATTTATGAATGAAATTGGAGTAGATCCTGGAATTGACCACATGAGTGCTATGCAAGTTTTGGACAACATTAGAGCTAAAGGTGGTGAGATTATTTTGTTTGAATCCTTTACTGGAGGATTGGTTGCTCCCGAAAGCGACAATAACTTATGGAACTACAAATTTACTTGGAACCCAAGAAACGTTGTCGTGGCTGGACAAGGTAGTGCGGCAAAGTTTATACAGGAAGGAACTTATAAGTACATTCCTTACCATCGTTTATTTAGAAGAACCGAATTTTTAGATATTGAAGGTTATGGACGTTTTGAGGCTTATGCCAATAGAGATTCTTTAAAATATCAAAGCGTTTATGGATTGGATAATGTTAAAACGCTTTACAGAGGCACTATGCGTCGTGTTGGTTTTAGTCGTGCATGGAACATGTTTGTGCAGTTAGGAATGACAGATGATAGCTATACCATTGATGATAGCGAAAACATGAGTTATAGGGATTTTGTAAATGCATTTCTGGCCTATAGTCATACAGATTCAGTAGAATTAAAATTCAGGCATGCTTTAAAAATTGATCAAGATGATATAGTGTGGGATAAGCTTGAAGAACTCGATATTTTTAATCCTAAAAAAATGGTTGAATTAGTTAAGGCAACACCAGCTGAAATACTTCAAAAAATACTTATGGATAGCTGGACCCTTGACCAAAACGATAAAGATATGATTGTCATGTATCACAAATTTGGTTATGAATTAAATGGCAAAAAACATCAAATAGACTCTACTATGGTTTCTATTGGCGAAGATCAAACTTATACTGCAATGGCAAAAACTGTTGGTATGCCTGTCGCCATGGCAACCTTGGCTATTTTAAACGGAAAGATTAAAACTCCTGGTGTGCAAATACCAATTGCAAAAGAAGTATATGAACCTATTTTAAAAGAGTTAAAAGAATTTGATATTGAATTTCAGGAAAAAGAAGTTCCGTATCTTGGCTACAATCCGTTAAATGTTTAATTGATGAAGGTAATCAACCAAAATGTTCAGATTGATGGTATCGACAAAAAAATACTTCGCGCTTTAATTGAAGATGCCAGAACTCCAGTTTTAGAAATTGCCAGACAAGTTGGTATTTCTGGTGCTGCCATACATCAACGTTTACGCAAACTTGAAAAGTCAGGTTTATTAGCTGGTTCAAAATTTGTTGTCAATCCAAAAGTTTTAGGATACACTACTATGGCATTTGTTGGTATATTTTTAGACAAGGCTATGAGTAATCCTGATGCTGTAAGACAGCTTAAAAAAATCCCAGAGGTTTTAGAGTGTCATTATACTACTGGGAACTGGAGTATTTTTGTAAAGGTTTTATGTAAAGACAATGAGCATTTAATGCACGTTTTAAATAAAGATATTCAAACCATTTCTGGAGTGTCTAGGACTGAGACTTTTATTTCCTTAGATCAGCAAATAGATAGACAAATTAAAATATAATGTCACTTCGAGCAATTTTTTGTGTTTCAAAAAATTGTATCGATAAGACTTAAATAGAGCCTGTTCTCGATACAAAATTGTTTCACAATTTCACTCGAACTGACAAGAATCAAAAAAAGCGCCTTTAGGCGCTTTCATTATTTTTTGTAATACAAGATTAATCTCTACCACCAAATACTTGAAGTGCCCAATAAAGTAACGATGCCAAAGCACCAATTGCGGCAACTAAATACGTTCTTGCAGCCCATTTAAGTGCATCTTCAGAACCTTTGTATTCTTCTGGAGTTACCATGTTTTTTGCTTTTAACCAAGCTAATGCTCTATTGCTTGCATCATACTCAACTGGAAGTGTAATAAAGCTGAACAACGTTGCAAAACCCATGAAAGCTAAGCCTGCAACAGCAATCCACCAACCAAATCCTAATTGAGTCGCTCCTCCCAATACTAAGCCTCCAATAACTAACCATTGAGACATTCCAGAAGTTACACTAACTACAGGAACTAATTGTGAACGCATTTGCAACCAACTATATGCTGTTGCATGTTGTACTGCATGTCCACATTCGTGAGCTGCAACAGCTGCTGCTGCTGCGTTACGTTGGTTATAAACGGCTTCGCTTAAGTTAACCGTTTTGTTTTTTGGGTTGTAATGGTCCGTAAGTTGTCCAGGTGTTGAAATTACCTCAACATCATAAATACCATTGTCTGCCAACATTTTTTCGGCAATTTCTTTTCCACTCATGCCATTACGCAATTGTACTTTAGAGTAGTGTGCAAATTTTCTTTTTAGTTGATTGCTAACTAACCAACTTACAAGAGCAATAGCTCCAATTAATATATAATATCCTAACATTTGTTTTAAATTTTAATATTGTAAATGTAATACTTATCAATCAAATAATGAGCCAAATTTTCGTTAAGAAATTTTGTCAGTTTTTTGATATTTCAACTTAAAATAAATGAGAAAAAAGGCAGAAACAATAGTAATCGAATTTGCAAGAATCATTGATAAACTATCCATAAGTATTCCATATATAAACCAAAGTATGATGCCTACAAAAAATAAAATAAGCATTGGGAGTGACAATGCTGACACATCTTTGGTATTCCAAGTTTTATACACTTGTGGAAGAAATGCTGATGTAGTTAATACTGCAGCGATTAGTCCAATGATTTCTATAAAATCGATATTGATTAACATTAAAGAATAATTTATGATTTAACAATTCCTTCCCTTTCTAAGAGAAGGTGTCACAAAGTGACGGAAGGGTTGTTAACCGCCTCGTCTTCATTTCTATAAACAGAAATGAATCCTCTCCTCCTTTTTAAGGAGGAGAGTTTTTTATTAGTTATCCAACAATGTTCACAATTTTACCTGGAACAATAATCACTTTTTTAGGCTCACGACCTTGCAACTGTTCTTTGGTTTTTTCATGAGCCATAACAGCAGTTTCAATATCGTCTTTACTTAAATCTAAAGGTAATTCCATAGTAAAACGCATTTTACCATTAAATGAAATTGGATAATTCTTTGTGCTTTCTACCAAATGGCTTTCGTCAAATTTTGGAAATGGAGCTGTTGAAATCGATTCCTTATGACCTAAATGACTCCATAATTCTTCTGCAATGTGTGGTGCATAAGGTGAAATAAGAATCAATAAAGGTTCAAGGATTTTTTTTGAGGTGCATTTTTGTGCCGTTAACTCATTGACTGCAATCATAAAGGTAGAGACTGATGTATTGAATGAGAAATTCTCAATATCCTCTTCAACTTTTTTAATGGTTTTGTGTAAAGTTTTTAAAGCCTCTTTTGAAGGCTCATCTTCAGTAACCTTAAACCCATTATCATCAAAATACAATTTCCAGAGTTTTTTTAGGAAACTATGTACACCTGTAATACCAGCAGTATTCCAAGGTTTGTATTGCTCTAAAGGCCCAAGAAACATTTCGTAAAGACGTAAACTGTCTGCGCCATAGTCTGATACAATATCATCAGGATTTACAACATTCAATTTAGATTTTGACATTTTCTCAACATCCCTTCTAACTTTGAAGACATCATTATTCCCTCCAATGATCTCTCCGTTTTCTCCAAGAAATATACAATCAATATAATCTTTTCCATATTCCTCATCGTTTTTTAAACCATTTATATCTAATTCGTCAGAAGCATTTACATATTTAACCTTTACATGAACGCCATCACGTAAACTAATTTTATAGTCATCTATATTCGATGTAATAGTGTCATATGACTTTATAGAGCTCTCTGTATCTGGTTTATTTTCTATCAATAATTTTTTTAAATAATCTTGATTACTTGCTAATCCTTCAGAAATTAAAATATTTGTTTTAACATTATATGCTCCTTTATTGAAATGCTCACCACTATTATATTTCCCTTTTTCATAATTAAATCCATCTACCCTTCTAACAAAAGCACTTGTTCCCAAAATCATTCCTTGGTTAATCAGTTTTTTAGCAAACTCATCATGAGGTACTAACCCAAGATCATACATAAACTTTTGCCAAAAACGTGAGTACAATAAATGTCCTGTAGCGTGTTCACTTCCACCAATATATAAATCTACTTGCTGCCAATAGTTAATGGCTTCTTGTGAGAAAATCTCATCCTCATTATGAGGATCCATGTAACGATTAAAATACTGTGAGCTTCCAGCCCAACCAGGCATGGTGTTGAGTTCGAGAGGAAATACGGTTTTGTTCTCGACTGCGCTCGAACTGACAACCGAATTTGTTTTGGTGCACCAAGCCCAATGTGTTGCATTACCTAAAGGTGGTTCGCCTGTTTCGGTTGGTAAATATTTTTCTACTTCAGGCAAGGTAATTGGCAAATGCTTTGCATCAATCATTTGCGGCATTCCATTCACATAATACACTGGAAATGGCTCGCCCCAATAACGTTGTCTGCTAAATACGGCATCACGTAATCTGTAATTGATTTTACCTTTACCTTGTCCTAATTTTTCAAGTTCGTAAATAGCTTGTTTTACAGCTTGTTTATAATTAAGTCCATCCAAAAATCCACTATTTGCAATAATGGTGTTGTCTTTATCGGCAAAAGCTTCTTCAGAAATATCGACACCTTCAAAAATATTAGGAATTGGAATATTAAAGTGTTTTGCAAAATCGTAATCACGTTGGTCGCCACAAGGCACAGACATCACAGCTCCTGTTCCATAACCAGCTAACACGTAATCACCAATCCAGATAGGAATTGGTTGTTTACTGAAAGGATGTTCTGCATAAGCTCCTGTAAACGCACCAGAAATGGTTTTAACATCAGCCATTCTATCGCGTTCACTACGTTTTGCCGTAGCTTCAATATAAGCCTCTACCTCAGCTTTTTGTTCTGGTGTTGTGATTTTTGAAACCAGTTCATGTTCTGGTGCAAGTGTCATAAAACTGACTCCAAAAATGGTATCAGGACGAGTGGTGAAGACAGAAATTTTATGAGATTCCTCGTCGCTTTGCTCTTTCGGAATGACATTAAACTCAACTTGAGCTCCAACCGATTTTCCAATCCAATTGCGTTGAATTTCTTTTAGAGGCTCTGGCCAATCTATAGTTTCTAAGCCTTGAAGTAAACGCTCAGCATAGGCAGAAATTCGCATACTCCATTGTGTCATTTTTTTTCTAACCACAGGATGTCCACCACGTTCTGAAACTCCGTTTACAATTTCGTCATTAGCCAATACAGTCCCTAAAGCTGGACACCAATTCACTTCGGTTTCAGCTAAATAGGTTAATCTGTATTGTAATAAAATGTCTTGTTGTTGTTCAGACGAAAAGTTGTTCCATGCTTCAGCAGAAAAAAGCTTAACATTATCATCACAAGCCGCATTGACATTAGTATTGCCATCTTTTTCAAAAACAGAAATCAATGTCGAAATGTTTTCAGCTTTATCTGAATCGTTATTGTACCAAGAGTTAAACAATTGAATGAAAACCCATTGTGTCCATTTATAATACGAAGGGTCAGACGTTCTAACTTCACGAGACCAATCAAACGAAAAACCAATTTGGTCTAACTGACGACGATAGGTTTTAATGTTTTCTTCTGTAGTAATTGCTGGATGCTGACCAGTTTGAATGGCATATTGTTCGGCTGGCAAACCAAAACTATCATAACCTTGAGGATGCAACACATTAAAACCTTTGTGACGTTTGTAACGTGCATAAATATCGCTCGCAATATAGCCTAATGGATGCCCAACGTGCAAGCCTGCTCCTGAAGGATAAGGAAACATGTCTAACACATAATATTTTGGCTTTTCTGACTTCCCTTCAACTCCGCTCAGGACAGGGTTTTCAGCTTTAAACGTTTGGTTGTCTGCCCAATATTTTTGCCATTTGGCTTCTATCTCGTTGAAATGGTATTTCATCTTATAATTTAATTGTTCTTTTATTTTCTCTTATCATTTTCTTTGCTTGTCCAAAGAAAACGAAACAAAAGAAAGGACACTTTTCCGAGGAATTTTTTTCGATTATATCAAATCGAAAAAACCTTTTGATAAAACTCCGCGTTCAGCTTCGCTTCACATGAATCTCGCAGTTTTATCAATACATTCTGCGGAAAAGGGGTTTTTTGATGCTTCGCATCAATTCTGTTTTAAAAGCGCAAATTTAAGGTTAATAAAGAAAACAGTAAAGTCTTTGCATCTAATAAATTAATAGACACAAACTATTAAACTTTTTTAATCTGTTTTTTAAATGGCAATTTGTATTTTCACAGCAAATTAAACTGACCTTTCTTTGCTAACCAATACTCACAAAGCTCATTTAGCACTTCTTGGAGCCAATGTTATTTATGGAGCCAATCATATGATAGCAAAAGGGATTATGCCAAACAAAATTGGTCCTTCAGCTTTTATTTTTGTTAGAGTAGTTGGTGCTGGTATTTTGTTTTGGATTATAAAATCCTTCATTAAGGATAAAATAGAGAAAAAGGATTTTCCAAGATTAATATTATGTGGCCTTCTTGGCGTTGCAACTAATCAATTGTTCTTTTTTCATGGTTTAAATTTAACCTCACCCATAGATTCTTCAATTATTATTACCTCTATTCCTGTAATGGTTTTGCTATTTAGTGCCATAATCCTGAAAGAAAAAGTGACTACGCAAAAATTGTTAGGCTTAATTATTGGAGCTATTGGAGCCGTGTTACTCATTTGGTATGGAAAAAGTGCCACTGGAACAAGTTCAGCTTTAGGTAATTCATTTATTTTTATTAATGCTTGTTCTTATGCTTTGTATTTGGTTATTGTAAAACCTATGATGGCAAAATATAACTCGATTGCTGTTGTGAGTTGGGTTTTTCTTTTTGGATTTGTTTTTATGTTTCCAATTGGAATAGGTGATTTTTTAGCAACTGATTTTTCTGCGTTTGACTTAAACACCTATTTATCTGTTGGATTTGTTGTTTTGTTCACCACATTTTTTGCCTACTTGTTTAATATTTATGCGCTTAATTATGTTGCGCCTTCTGTAAATGGAAGTTATGTGTATTTGCAACCAGCTGTAAGTTTTATTATGGTGAGTATTTATGCTTATGTATTGATGCATGATGAATATGCTCAAGACATTAATCTCATTAAAATAATGAGTTGTTTGCTTGTAATCTCTGGAGTGTACTTAATTAGTAAAAAGCCTAAGAATAAATTAGCTTAAAAAATAGGTTGCATAATTTTTCCTGAATATAAAATCCAAATCATTGACAAGATTGCAGAGACATTCATTGCAATGCCAAATAAAGTCATTTGTTTGACTGAGTAAGGTTTGTCTTTAAAAATTACAAGTATATCTATCATTAGCCAAATTGAAAATAATCCTAGAAAACCGGAAAGCACATAATCCTTAAACCAAAACCATAAAATATATGTTTCAATCAATAAGAGTAAAAGCATGATTGCTTTTGTTTTTTTTCTTCCGATAAGTGTGGCTGTAGTTTTTTTATTTGACTCTAAATCTGGCTCTATATCCATTACCTCTCCTGCAATATGTGCTTGAAAGGCAAATAAACACAAATATAAAATTGTTTCCCATGGCAGCATTTGCAAATCGTTTAGCAAAACACTAAAAAAGGCAGTAAAAACATAACCAACTTGAATGAAAATCTCAAAAGGAGGTCTTTCTTTTATTCGAAATGGACTAAAGTTGTAAAGGATATTTATTACTATCATAAATAACAACAAAAGCAACATTTTCCACCCTGAAATGTATGTGAAGTATAAAATGAATGGTAAAACTATTAAAACAATTTTTTTTGGAACATTAGCTAATTGCTCTTTTGTAGATTTTGCTCCAAAAAGAAAATTTCCTTTCCTTAAATTATATTTATCTGCTTTTTGGTCGTTATAGTCATTTAATCCATAAACTAAGTAATTAAGTGGAAACGTTACAAAAACTAACCCAATCCAGAATAAATATTCATTCCAAAAATTACTCTCTAAGCTAAATGGAACTAGATAAATCCAAACGGTTGGGAACCATAATCCTGGTCGTGAAATCTTTAAATCATGCATTAATTCTAGCTTGCTTTTCTTGAGGTAATAAGCAATGATATGTAAAACTGTTAGCTGGTGTTGCAATGTGTAATGCTTTACCTTGTCTTACGATATAACCATTAAAAATATCCAGTTCACTTGGTCTGCCTTCCATAATATCACGTTGCATAGAAGCTGTTGTCTTGGCATTTAAATTATCGACTACTTTAAGTACCATTTCGATGTCGTCAATAGTTAATGCGATTCCTTTTGCATTTGCTACAGCAACAATTTCGTTTGCAGTTTGATACATAATTTGTCTGATGTTTTCATCATTTCTCATAACACCAAATTCAACACGAGTTAATGCTCCTATACCACTAACTGTTGCTATAAAGAGAAACTTTTTCCAGATATCTAAATGAATATCATCTGAAACTTTATTTTTTATTCCTGCTTTATCAAACAAAGCTGATACATTCTGAACTCGTTTTGAGTGTTCATTATCATATTCACCAAAAACAATCTCAGGATCAAACGCAAAATGATCAATAACTCCTGGAGATTCTACTCGACTTACAATTTTACATAATCCTGCAAAAACATTTTTATGAGGTATAATAGCTCTAAGTCTGTCTGCATTATCTGCACCATTTTGTAATGGTAGAACAATAGTATTTTCGTTGATTACTGGTTTTAATTGTGTAGCAACCTCATCAATTTGCCAAGACTTTACTCCTAAAATTATTAAATCAGGACTTTTAATATTAGCTACATCATCTGTTGCTTTTGGATGTACTTTAAAATCGCCATGAATACTTTTTATCTGTAAACCATTAGTTTTAATAGCTTGTAAATGTTTTCCACGAGCAATAAAAGTCACATCTTTTCCAGCTTGAGCCAGTTTACCACCAAAATATCCGCCAACACCTCCTGCACCAAATACAACAATGTTCATATGTTTGAGTTATTATAATTTAAGATTAAAGATACTTTATTATTTTTACACCATCAACTAAACATTATATGAGCTCATCTTTTGAAAAGCATCAAAAACGCAGATTAATATCCTCTTATTTTTCAGTGGTTTTAAGTATTGCATTGGTCTTATTTTTAGTAGGACTTTTAGGTATGCTCGTGTTGAATGCCAAAACCATTTCTGACAATTTTAAGGAACGTGTTGTGATGACCATTTACCTTAATGACAACGCCAAAGAAGTTGAAATTAATCAGCTACAAAAAAGCTTAATGCTTGCTAAATATGTGAAAGAAACCAAATATGTTTCTAAAGAAGATGCTGCTGCATTTATGCAAAATGAATATGGAGAAGACTTTTTAGATGATGTTGGTTATAACCCTTTACAGAATTCTATAGATGTTAATCTAAAAGCAGATTATGTGACAGAGCAACGTTTAGATAGTATTTCTGAAGCCACTATGACCAAAAAATTTGTTGCCGAAGTACGCTATGACAAGGATTTAGTATCAATGATGAACAGCAATGTAAAGCGCATTAGTATTTGGGTTTTAATCATAAGCGGCATATTTACAATTATTGCTGTGCTACTTATAAATAGTTCCATCAGATTATCGGTTTATTCTAAACGCTTTACCATAAAAACTATGCAAATGGTTGGTGCAACAAAACAATTTATAAGGCGACCTTTCATCTGGAAAAGCATTAAACTTGGTGTTATTGGAGCCATTTTAGCACTTATAGGTATGGCTGTTGTTTTGTATTATGTAGACAAAACTTTTGCCGAATTACACTTACTTAACAAACCTATAATGATTGGTGGCTTGTTTTTGGGTGTGTTTGTGCTTGGTGTTGTCATTACTTGGATTAGCACTTACATTGCTACTCAGCGTTTCTTGAATTTAAAAACAGATCAGTTATATTATTAGTATTTGCATTCACTTAACATTGTTTGTAATAAAAAATAACTTTATTTGTAATTGAATAACAACATTATGGGAGAACAAAAACGTAAAGAAGACGCAAAAAACAACTTCATTTTTGGAAAAAAGAACTACAAATGGATGTTTATAGGCTTAGGTTTTATAGCTCTAGGCTTTATTTTAATGTCTGGTGGTGGTAGTGACGACCCAAATGTTTTTAATCCTGAAATTTTTAATTGGAGACGTATTCGCTTAGCACCAACTTTAGTACTTATTGGTTTCGGAATTCAGATTTATGCCATTTTATTGAATCCTGATAAAACCGATTCTGAAAAATAAAATTCATCTACTTTTGCCTCATGGAAATTATTGATGCCATCATTTTAGGTATTGTACAAGGACTTACTGAGTTTCTTCCTGTGTCATCAAGTGGTCATTTAGAGCTTGGTAAAGCCATTTTAGGAGATAATTCAATGCCTGAAGATAGTTTACTGTTTACTGTTGTTCTTCACTTTGCTACAGCTATCAGTACTATGGTTGTTTTCAGGAAAGACATTTGGGATATTATTAAAGGTATTTTAAAATTTCAATGGAATGAAGACATGCAATTTTTAGCCAAAATTGTGATCTCAATGATTCCTGCAGTAATTATTGGTTATAATTATGAATCTGAATTAGCCGAACTTTTCGGAGGCAATATACAGTTGGTAGGCTTTATGCTATTTCTTACCGCATTCTTATTATATCTTGCTGATAAAGCCCAAAACACCAATAAAGATGTTAGCTTTAAAAATGCTTTAGTTATTGGTTTAGCTCAAGCCATTGCAATGTTGCCTGGAGTTTCACGTTCTGGAGCCACAATTTCAACATCAGTGTTATTAGGAAATGACAAAACCAAAGCTGCCAGATTTTCCTTTTTAATGGTCGTTCCATTAATTTTTGGCAAAATTGCTAAAGATATTTTAAGTGGAGAGCTCAGTTATGACAACTCTAATTTTACAACACTATCCATAGGTTTTATAGCTGCTTTTGTATCTGGTTTATTTGCTTGTACATTAATGATTAAGTTAGTTAAACGAAGTAAACTTAGCTACTTTGCCATCTATTGTATTATAGTTGGTTTTATTGCCTTAACTTACGCTTCAATGAATTAAATGAAAACTGCTGAAGCCTTTCAATCAGGGCAAATTTTACTAATAGACAAGCCTTTACACTGGACCTCATTTCAGGTTGTTAACAAATTGCGCTGGGAAATAAGACAAGCTTACAAAATCAAAAAAATAAAAGTTGGTCATGCTGGAACTTTAGATCCTTTAGCAACTGGGTTACTTATTATTTGTACTGGAAAAATGACCAAACAGATTGATACTTTTCAAGGGCAGGAAAAAGAATACACAGGAACCTTTGTTTTAGGAAGCGCTACGCCATCTTACGACTTAGAAACTGAAATTGACCAAACATTTTCAACCAAGCATATCACCAAACAATTAGTATTAGAAACAACCAAACAATTTATTGGCGAAATTGAACAATTACCACCTGTTTTTTCAGCTATAAAAAAAGACGGGAAACGTCTATACGAATTTGCTCGTGCAGGTGAAAGTGTTGAAGTAACTCCAAGAAAAATCACAATTTCAGAATTTGAAATCACCAGATTTGAGAACAACGAGGTTGATTTTAGGGTAGTTTGTAGTAAAGGCACTTATATAAGATCATTAGCTAACGATTTTGGGAAAGCTTTAAACTCTGGAGCTCACTTATCTGTTTTAAGACGTACAAGAATAGGAGATTTTAAGGTTGAAAATGCCCAAACTATAGATGAGTTTATCGAAAATATTAAAAAGCCATAAACTCAAAAAAATGAGTCATAGGCTAAGTTTTTAAACTTTTTTACATACTTTAACGTATATATAACCCACCAAACTAAATCATTACGTTATAAATTAATGCCTACTGCAAACACATACAAAGCGATGATTGCTACAACTTTAGTGTCAACTGTTGTAGTGTTTTTAGCTTTTACGCTTCATATAAAAAAGAAATCGAAATTGGTTGCCGAGACCTTTTATGAAATGGCATCTGAGCCTATAGAAGAAGAGGAAAAAGAGGAACTTCATGATTTACTAGAAAGTTTAGACAATTTATTGAATACACCAAGTACAAACCAAGCTTATAATGAAAATAATACCAAATTAGATAAAGCTTTTGAAGAGCAATTGGAAGAGATTAGAAACCGAAATAACAATGAACCTGTAACAGAAAAACCTCAAAGCAATGATGAATCGTCCTCTTCAGGAACTGCATCCAGTGAGGAAGAAGCTCAAACTTTTGACAACATTAACGACATTATTTCTAAAACTTCTGAAAAAAAACGATTACCAACTTCAAACAGCGCGAATAAAAATAGCTCGATTAGTTATTCGTTAGTAAACAGGACAAAAATAGATATTCCACCACCAATTTATTTATGTGAAATGGGAGGAAAAGTGGTTATTACCATTACTGTAGATGGTGAAGGCAATGTAATTAAGACAGATTATAACAATGCTTCAACTACAGATAATGGCTGCTTGGTTGATCATGCTATGGAATATGCAAAGGCTTCAAAATTTAATGTAGACCTATCAAAACCTTCGCAAATTGGGACAATTACTTTTCTTTTTAAAGGGAAAAACTAAGCGCGTGCTTTTCTAACATTTCTGTTAAATCTTTAATTGTAGTTTTGCCTTTATCTTTATTGTACCAACGTTGTAAATCTTCTTTAAATTCTGGTGTTAACTTGCCGTGTTCCTCTTTATAATCATCAACCATTTTTGTTGCTATGCTTGGTCTTGGACCATAAACACCTAAAATATTATGATTTTCTGCATCTATCATAATAAGTTTAGGTATAGATTTACTTCCATTGGTAAGAAACATTTTCATTAAAGCATCGTTATCATCTCTTAATACAATTCTAAGGTTAATTTTTGGATTTAATTCTGCAATTTTATTCATAACAGGTAATAAGTGTGCTGCATCTCCACACCAACTTTCAGTAATAACTAACCAAATAATTTTTGTGTTGAAGTTTTCTATTTTAGCTAAATGGTATCGGTCAATTTCAATTTTTTTGTCCCATCTGCTCATTCGTTTTTCATTTAGTAACGTGTAATTTATGTAGGCTTCTGTAACATCATTTCCAGTGGTATGCCTATTTAAAACCATTTTTTGCATTAACCTTTTAAAATCACTATAATCTATACTGTTGTCTAAACTTTCTTTTATAATTTGTTTCATAAATTGTAATTTTAATGAATAAAACTAATATCTCGATGAGCTTTATTTTATGACTTTTGTCATAATGAGCCTTATTTTACCTAAAAACCTTACTCAATTTTATGGATGATAAAAAAAGATGTGGTTGGTGTATTGGCGATACACTTTACGAAACCTACCATGACACAGAATGGGGAGTTCCAGTTTATGAAGATGCTAAACTTTTTGAATTTTTAATTCTTGAGACCTTTCAGGCTGGATTGAGCTGGATAACCATTTTGCGTAAACGAGAAAATTTTAGAAAAGCGTTGGATGATTTTGATTATAAAAAGATTGCCAAATATGATGAAGTTAAAATAAGTAAACTACTTAAGGATACCGGAATTATTAGAAATAAATTAAAGATAAAAGCAACTATTACTAATGCTCAAGCTTTTATGAAAATTCAAGATGAATTTGGGAGCTTTAGTAGTTATATTTGGAATTTTACTGATGGTAAACCTATAAAAAATTCAATTACTTATTACAAAAATGCTCCAGCAAATACACCTTTAAGCGATACTATAAGTAAAGATTTAAAGAAACGAGGGTTTAAATTTGTTGGCACCACTGTAATATATGCACATATGCAAGCCACTGGAATGGTTAATGACCATGAAGTAACTTGTTTTAGGTATAATGAAGTTTAAAAATCAAAAGGTTTTATAACTTCTAAATCTTTGGCATCGTAAGGGATTAGCTCTAATATTTTTTGAATAGCCTCAATTCTTGCCTTACTTTTTCTATTTGCCTGAATAATAATCCATGGAGCCAATTCAGTATTTGTTTTTTCAAACATTTTGGTTTTATATTCAGTATAATTATCCCATAACTCTAATGCTCTTGAATCTACAGCGCTAAATTTCCATTTTTTAATTGGGCTCTTTTTTATTTCATCAAAACGTTCTGTTTGTTCTTCTTTGGTTATAGAAAAATAAAATTTTATGAGCCTTATGCCAGATTCAATAATCATTCGTTCAAACTCGTTTACTTGATTCATGAATCTGCGGTATTCTTCATCAGTGCAAAATCCATTAACAGGTTCTACAACAGCACGATTGTACCAGCTTCTGTCAAAAAAAACAATTTTACCTTTTTTGGGCAAATGATTAATATAGCGTTGAAAGTACCATTGGCTTTTTTCGTCTTCAGTTGGTTTTGGTAATGCAACTACCTTAAACTCACGAGGATTTAAGTGTTCTGTTGCTCTTCTAATCGCACCTCCTTTTCCAGCAGCATCGCGACCTTCAAAAACAATTACTACTTTTTCATCATGATCTCCTACCCATTTTTGAAGCTTTATGAGCTCTTCCTGTAATTCCTTTAACTTGTTTTCATACTTAACATAACGAAGTATTTTAGGTATGGAGTAGTTTTCATCCAATAAAAATTGCTTAATACCTCCTTTGGAGTTTAATAGTTTTAAGTCTTTTGCCGAAATTCTTTCTGTCATTTTCCTATTATTTTATAGCTCTATGATAACGCTGCACCACATTTGGATCACGTAATAAAGTTAATCCTGATTTTCGTTTTCCTTCGTAATCAAATTTAGATAGCAAATAACGAATGCTCTCTAAACGCGCTTGTTTTTTATTGTTGGTTATAATAAGAATCCAAGGGCTAAAAGTGGTGTGCGTTTTACTAAACATTTGTTCTTTGTAAAACGTGTAATCGTCCCAACGTATTTGCCCTTCTTTATCAACTGGACTGAATTTCCAACGCTTTAATGGGTTTTTCAATCTTGACTCAAACCGTTTGGCTTGTTCGTCTTTGGTAATTGAGAACCAAAATTTAATAATATCAACACCATCTTCATAAAGCATATGCTCAAATTCAGTTACTTGTACCATAAACTTTTCGTACTGGCTTTCTGTGCAAAATCCCATAACAGGTTCTACTACAGCTCGATTATACCAACTTCTGTCAAAAAAAACAATTTCTCCTGGCTCTGGAAGCTCTTTAATATAACGTCTAAAATACCATTGTCCTTTTTCTACTTCTGTAGGTTTGGTTAAAGCTACAACCCTCATCGAACGAGGATTTAGGTGTTCGGTAAACCTTCTAATCGCACCACCTTTTCCAGCTGCATCACGTCCTTCAAAAATAACGCAGACACGTTTTTTGTGCTTAGCAACCCAACGCTGCAAGTTTACTAATTCTGCTTGTAGCAGTAAAAGTTCTTTTTCGTATTGAGCTTTTTCAATGATTTGCGTCAGATCATCTTTAGCTATCTTTTCATTGAGAATCTGAAAAAATTTTTCTTTGTCTTCGTAATGATTAAAATCTTCTCTTGTTAGCATTTGCTTTTACACTTACGTTTTGCTAATATCTATAAATTTTTATTTTCAATCTATGATTATTATCAATTTAATGATTTTATAAAATTGTCCCTTGAAATATGTTTAGCTCCAAAATTTTTCAAATGTTTTGTATATATCTGACAATCAATTATTTTGAATTTTGAATTTTTAACAAAAGTCACAAAACCAACTTTGCTTGCATTGCTAACTTTGCTAAACATGCTTTCACCACAAAAAATGCCATTGTTTAAATCTACTCCATAAAGTCCTCCAACTAGTTTATTGTCTTGCCAAACCTCAACAGATGTTGCATAACCCAATTCGTTTAATTTACAATATGATTCTATCATTTCTTGAGTTATCCAAGTACCTCTTTGTCCTTTTCTCTTTGCTTGTGCACAAGAAATCATTACTTCCATAAAGGCTTTGTTCTTGGTTATTTGAAACTCATTATTTTTAATTGTTTTGCGTAAACTCTTAGATACTTTTAAATCTTCAGGATAAAGTACAAATCTTGGATTTGGTGACCACCATAAAATGGGTTCGCCTTTTTCGTACCATGGGAAAATTCCTTTGGAGTAAGCTAATATTAACCTTTCAACTGACAAGTCTCCACCATAAGCCAACAAACCTTCGGAAGAAGCAAGGTTTACATCAGGGAATTCAATTTTATCAGTTAATAAATACATTTAGAATAGTAATAACCCAAGAACATAAACAATGATTCCAACAATCATTAAAATTAAGGTGTATGGTAAAATCTCTTTTGCTTTGAGTTTTGTTATTCCTAAAAGTGGTAAAGCCCAAAAAGGTTGAAGCATATTGGTAATCTGGTCGCCATACGCTAAAGCCATAATAGCCTTTGGTAAAGGCACACCAAGCTGTAAGGCTGATTCTATAACTATTGGTCCTTGAATTGCCCATTGACCACCACCACTTGGCACAAATATATTGACTAATCCAGCACTAAAAAATGTAAAAATTGGTAATGTGGTTTCTGTTGCTATTGATACAAAAAAATCTGAAATCATGACAACCATTCCTGTACTTTTCATGATTCCCATAATACCAAAATACAAAGGAAACTGTATTAAAATTCCTGAAGTTCCTTTAATGGCTTCTTCTAAAGCATTTAAAAAATTAATAAAGTTTTTGTGTAAAATAACAGCCAAACTCAACATAAAAAAGTTGAGCATATTTGGTGTGATATTCAAACTTATTAAGTTGCTCCAATATTGATAGAAAAAAGCTGCAAGTAGCACAATACCAAACCCAATTCCAAGAATTTTAGAATAATCTAATTTTTCTGCCCCTTCAATATCTTCTAAAGTATGCGTATCAAAATGATAGGTTTGCAAATTAAAATTGGTTGGCTGTGCAGTTTTTGCAATTTGTTTTAACGCTAATGGAACAACGATAAGCAAAACAGCAAATAACACTAAATTCCACCAGCTAAAAATGGTTTGATTAAAACTTATATGCTCTGGTATTTGACTTAATATTTCTGGAGTTGAAACATCTTGCATAAAACTTACAATATGGTTACTTTCAGCTACCTTAATTGGTGCAGAACCACTAATACCTCCATGCCAAACCATTAGGCCAACATAGCCTGCTGCTCCAACTAATGGATAATTAAGTGGAATGTTATTTTGCTGCGCGTACTCACCAACTTTACGTGCCAAAATAGCACCAAAAATGAGTCCAAGTCCCCAATTTAAAAAGGCTGCTAGCATAGTTGTTATGCTCACTAATATTACAGCACTTGTTGTGCTTGTTACATTTTTAGAAAGTTTTACAATAAGCTTATTTGCAGGTTTACTAAGTACTAACACATGACCCAAAACCAAAATAAGCATCATTTGGTAGGCAAATACCAGCAAATCGTTATTCCAAATACCAGCTTCCCAAAACGATAATATGTTAAGTAAATGATTCTCACTATTTGAAGGTTCTGTTAATAACAAAGACAAAAAAATGGTTAACAAGGTTAACAGAATGGCAATGGTAAAAGGTGATGGTAAATACCTTCTGAAAATGGTTTCAATGGTTTTAGTAATGTTCATGGTTTGAAAATTACCAATTTTTAAAGCAATAAAAAAGCCTCAACAAAATTTATGTTGAGGCTTTTAGTTCTATAATTTTCTAAGTTAAAACGGTAAATCGTCGTGATCGTCTTCGTTTAAATCTCCAGCTGGCTCAAAAGCATCCATTGGTGGAACAGGTGGAATATCTCCATTTGAAGTATCTTGTTGTAATGCTTCAATACGCCATCCTTGAATAGAGTTAAAATATTTTACTTCACCTTGAGGGTTGGTCCACTCCCTTCCTCTCAGGTTGATATTTATTTTTACTTGCTGACCAACCTGATAACTGTTAAGTAAATCGGTTTTGTCTTGAACAAATTCTACCATTATATGCTGTGGATACTGCTCTTCAGTTGTTACAACAACTTCTCTTTTACGAAAACCGTTGGCTCCAAAAGTTTGTGTTTCTCCAATTAGTTTAATTCTTCCTTGTAATTCCATTGTAATCTATTTAAATCTTTTATTCTCTCCTTAATATTTTAAACTTTTCAAAGTTAGCTTAATAATAGTTTTAATGCACTATCAACATCTCCAAAACTTAGATAATTCTTAGCTATTTTATGTTTTTCTCGATGTGTCATTTTTGTGATATCAGGATAATGCTCGCTTACTTCTTTTATAAACTGTTTTACACTTTTCTTGCTTGGCAGAGTTTCCACATTACCCAATATTCCTAAATCATTACCTGTTAAAATCATACTATTTCTAACGTCTTCTGGCAAAGCATCAACACCAATTCCTAATGTTCTTAAGGGTTTTGGTATTTCAAAAAAGCCTTTATTTGCTCTTGTGTAATAGCTTCCTCCTGCACGAGCAACCAAATCTAAAGCTTCTTGGCTTATGGTGTTATCTGAATTTAAAACCTCTTCTGTGATATGAAACTTTACAACTTCACAAATAACTAAATTACCTGCTCCACCTTCATTACCTAGTGCAATGACTTCATTCACTTTACATTCAAACTGAACAGGTGATTCACCAACTCTAAACGGTTTAACAAGATCAGATTTAACCATGGTTAATCCTGCCTTTTCAAACTCATTTACGCCTTCTGGATATTCTGTGCTGCTTAATGATGCTTGCTGAACCAAATCATAATTAACCACATTTATAACACACTCTTTAATTTGCTTAACATTGTCTAAAGTATGTTTTGTCGTATTATTACTAACTCTTCTCGCAGGTGAAAACACTAAAATTGGTGGATTTGCGCTAAACACATTAAAAAAACTAAAGGGTGATAAATTTGGGTTTCCATCAGCATCAATAGTACTTGCAAAAGCAATTGGTCTTGGAGCTACAGCACATAGCAAAAGTCCATGTAGTTTTTGTACCGAAAGATCTTTAGGTTCAAATGATGTCATTAATAACAAATTTGCGCAAAGTTAACCAATAAGACTTGCAACTAAAAACAGTTTTACTAACAAGTTGCGCAATAATATTAACATAATTACATTATATTTAAAATTGAAATTTTAATTCTTAGATGCTAACCAAAAATCAAAATATTTTACGATGGATTATTGTGCTTTCATCGTTTGTCATTATTTCTTTAATCCTTTGGAATACTTACGATTTTTTTCAGCATTTTAAAGCTGAAGAAAGAGCAAAAATGGAGAAATGGATTTTTGCTTACGAAGAATTTTCAAAAAACATTTTTACAGATACCGATTTGAACGTTGTTGCAGAATATATTGTTGTGGATTCTACTGTAACGACACCAATGTTGTTGTTAGACTCTGAAAAAAAAATAATTAGTTATAGAAATATTAATGGAAAAGATAATATAAATGACACTGCTAAAATAAAGTCTGATTCAGTTTTTGTTGCAAGAAATTTCGATCGATTAATAACAAAATTCGAAAGTGAAAATACTCCTTTACAATTTAATTTTGCTGATTCAAGCTCAGGTACTGAATATTCTGGAACGCTTTATTATGGAAATTCTCCACTCCTCAACAAACTCAAATATTATCCTTTAGCACTTGTACTCATCATTATATTATTTGCTGCTGTAGCTTACTTTTTTTATCGAAGTACTAAAGTAGCATCACAAAATAAATTATGGACAGGAATGGCTAAGGAAACAGCACATCAAATTGGCACTCCATTATCTTCTCTTGTAGGTTGGACAGAAATATTACGTTCGGAACATGTAAATCCGGATTATTTAAAAGAAATTGAAAAAGACATTAACAGGCTACAAACCATAACAGATCGTTTTAGTAAAATAGGTTCTGTACCAACACTTGATAAAGTTGATGTTATTCTGGCAACCCAAGACGCTTATGATTATTTAAAAGTACGATCATCAAAACTCGTTGAGTTTGAGTTTGAAGCTCCTGAACATCCTTTATATGTAAATTTAAACACACAATTGTTCAGTTGGACCATTGAAAATTTAGTAAAAAATGCTATTGATGCAATGAAAGGTAAAGGGCAACTTAAAATTGCTATAACTCATTCTGATAAAAATGTTTATGTACAAGTTACAGATACAGGAAAAGGCATACCAAAAGCTCGTTTTAAAAAGATATTTGAACCTGGATTTACTAGCAAAAAAAGAGGTTGGGGATTAGGTTTATCGCTTTCAAAACGTATTATTGAAGATTACCATCAAGGGAAAATAAAAGTATTAAATTCTGAACTTAAAAAAGGAACAACCATTCAAATTACATTGAAATTAACAGCTTAATCATTTATTACGAAATGAGCCATAACAACAAGATTGATACTAACCAAAATATGACATGGCGAATTGCATCTGACTTTTAAAAAAAATTATTATAAACAGATGAAAAAGCAATACATTACATTAAAAACAGTAAGATTAAATAACAATTGCCCAGAATGCTACTCTAACGAAGGGTTAAAATTATCCTTTAAACAAGAATTTGTAGAAACTAATCTTTATAAATCTATAACTAATAATACCAAGCATCATTTAGATTGTACTACTTGTCAAACTCCGATTTATCCAGCTCGTTGGACTGATGATATTGATCGTATCGTAGAGTATCACAAAAAAACCTTTAACCCTAAGCCAAAATCATTAAAACTGAAAAAAAGAGCCTGGATGATAATAATATCTTTAGATATCATCATCCTATTCATTATACTTTATACTTTAGGTATTTTTGGTTAAAGCTCTATGTTACTCGCAATGGTTTTAGCAGTAGTTTCAAACTCTTCTGGAGTTAGTTTTTCTTTTGAAATAAAACGTGCATCATCCATTGAATTTAACGGAATTAAATGCACATGAGCGTGAGGTACTTCAAGACCAATAACCGTCATGCCAATTCGTTTACAAGGAACTGCTTTTTTTATAGCAATAGCAACTGTTCTGGAAAACTCCATTAGGTTTCTGTAAGTTTCTTTGTCTAAATCAAAAATTTTATCTACCTCAACTTTAGGAATACATAGTGTGTGACCTTTAGTATTGGGATTAATATCAAGAAAAGCCAAAAAATCATCTGTTTCTGCAACTTTGTAGCAAGGGATTTCTTTGTTGATTATTTTAGTAAAAATGGTAGCCATTATGCTCTGGTTATTTCTAAAACATCAAATTTCATCACACCATTTGGCACTTGTATTTCAGCAACTTCACCAACAGATTTTCCTAGTAAGCCTTTTCCAATAGGAGAGTTTACAGAAATTTTCCCAGAAGCCAAGTCTGCTTCGCCATCAGCTACTAGAGTATAAGTCATTTCCATGCCATTGGTCTGGTTTTTTATTTTCACTTTAGACAAGACCAAAACTTTTGATGTGTCTAATTGTGACTCATCAATGAGTCTGGCTCCAGCTAAAACTTCTTCAAGCTTAGAAATTTTCATTTCCAGCATGCCTTGAGCTTCTTTTGCTGCATCATATTCCGCATTTTCACTCAAATCACCTTTATCTCTCGCATCAGCAATAGCCTGAGAAGCCTTTGGACGCTCTATATCTTTGAGTTGTTTTAACTCGTCTCGTAATTTTTTTAATCCTTCGGCAGTGTAATAAGATACGTTACTCATAACTTCATCGTTTAATAATAAAAGATGCTGAAGCAAGTTCAGCATAAAAAAAATCTCGTTTTCACGAGATTGTATGACAAATATACAAAATTATTAGTTTCAAGTGTGTATTATTGTAAATTGAAAACAAAAATCTATGATGAAAAAAATTGCTTTTTTTTCTTTAATAATTCTCTCTTTGGCAAGTTGTAGTAGAAATGATGACAATAATAGCAACTGTAATTTTTTATTGAATGTAGGTGTTAGCAGAGGCTTAAATTTAAACTTCCCTGAGTATAGTGATTTAAACTTTATAAGCAATCCTATTTATGTTTCAGGTGAAGGTAATGGAGGACTAATTGTAACCAACACAGGAACTGGTTTCGTAGCTTTTGATGCTGCTGATCCAAACCATATTCCAAGCAGTTGTTCTATTCTTACTATTTCTGGTTTAGAAGGTATTTGCGGTTGTACTGATGCCAATAAATACAGTTTATTTACAGGTCAACCACTCGAAAACCCTGATTTGCGCTGTGGTTTAAAAGCCTATCGTGCTGAGCTTAATGGTGATATTTTATTTATCTCTAATTAAAACTTAAACGTAGCACCAATTAAAAAATTGGTTGTTGCTTGTGGATAAAAACCAGCACCTTCAATAGTTGTTGTTTCTCCTGGATTAGACCATGTATCATCATAAGTATAATAATAGCCGTTTGAGATGTACTTTTCTCCAAAAATGTTATTTATTAAACCTGAAAACGCAATCTCTTTAAATATTGAATTTATTTTTAATTGATAGGTTATATTAAAATCGTTTACAAAATAACTATCCAATTTTGAAGCTTCAGAATCTGTATTTCCCATAAATTGTTCTCCAACATATTTGCTTAACAATGACAATTGAATGTTTTGTTTTGGTTGAAACACTAAAGCGTTGGCTGCAATAAATTCTGGTGAAAAAGAAATGTTGGTTTTTCCGAGTTTTTCTAGAACTCCATCTCTTTGAAAAAAAGTTTCTTTATTTTTATTTGAGCTAATTGTAAAGTTAGGCTGAATAACAAACTGCTTAGAAATTTGAATGGCAGCATCAACCTCTAAACCTAATCTGTAACTATCTCCACTATTGTCACGCAAAGGACTCCCAACATCGTCTAAAGCTCCTGTTAAAACCAACTGCTCGTTGTACAGCATGTAATAAAGATTTGTGTTTATTCTGAATGTATCTGAATTATGTCTCCATCCTAACTCAAAGTCATTTAACTGTTCAGGTTTTATATTGGCATTGTTTTCAAAATCATCTCTATTAGGTTCTCTGTTTGCTCTTGCATAAGAAAAATACAAGCTGTTTTTGTTATTTAACCTATAGGTTATTCCAGCTTTAGGGTTGAAAAAATTAAAGTTCTTGTCCACTAAAAATTCAATCACATCTGAATTTGTTCCAGAAGTTTTATAATTGACATGTCTAGTTTGCAAATCGGCAAAAAGGCTAATATTATCATTTACTCGATAGGTTCCTTTTGCAAAAAAACTAAGGTCTGTTTTTTTACCATTTCCATCATAATATCGATCTCTTATTTCACTAACGCTTGCATATTGCGCCCAGATGATTTCGCCAAAATGATCTCCAGAATAGGTGCTATAAGAGCCTCCAAATGTGGTGTTAAAAACATTATCCTTATAATTAGCATTAGCATTAATAACATAAAAATCATTGTCAAGCCATCGACGTCTTATTAAGTCTGTTGTATTAATGATTTCTCCTCCAATAGTGATTTCTTGTAGGTTATAATCTGCAAAGTCTTCATCTTCTTTATACTGTTCAAAATAACCTTCTCCATGTGTGAAATTCAATGCTAGATTTGTAGACCAGTTGTTATTGAAACGTTCATTCCAATGCAATTGGTAATGGTTCTGTTTGTAGTTATCAATTTCGTTATCATAAAACTGAATATCTCCATTTTCATCAGTGTACATACCAGCAGTGTTATAGGTTCTGTCATTTTCTAGTAAATCTAAATCTTCTAACCCATTCCAAGATTGATAAGTAATTTCATGACCACTAAAAGTAATGGCTTTTACAAGCGTGTTATCATCAACATAACTTCCTTGCAGAAAATAGGATTTTAAGTTTGAAGAAGCTCTGTCTATATAACCATCTGATTGTATCTGAGATAAGCGTCCAGCAAATTCAAAGTAATTATTAAGTCGTCCAGTGCTAAATTTTACATTATGTTTTCTCGTATTATAGCTTCCAAAAGAGTTAGAAATTTCAGCATTGGCTTTTTCCGAAATGGCATCAGTTAATATATTGATACTTGCACCAAAAGCACCAGAGCCATTTGTTGATGTGCCAACACCACGTTGTAACTGAAGACTTTCAACAGATGATGAAAAATCGCCTAAATTAACCCAAAATGTTCCTAATGATTCTGCATCGTTATAAGGAATTCCATTAATTGTGATATTGGTTGATTGCGGACTGACTCCTCTAACTCTAATTCCTGTATAACCAACTCCAGCTCCAGCATCAGTTGTTGTTACTACTGAAGGCAAGTAATTTAAAAGAATAGGTAAATCTTGGCCAAGATTACGCTTTTCCAATTGTTCCTTAGTAACATTAGAGTGTGTGATTGGTGAAGTTGCATTAACACGAACTGCTTTTACTAAGACTTCGTCTAGAAGTTCTGGCTCTTTTCCAATCTGAACATCCAGTATCAAATCTCTACTTAAATAAAAAGACCTTTCAATTACTTGTGGCGACAAAAAGCTATAAACCAATGTATATTCACCTTCAACTAATTCTAAAATATATTTACCATCAAAATCTGTCTGTGTTCCTATAGAAGTATTTTTTACAACTACATTAACTCCAGGTAAAGGTTCACCTTTTTCAGTTGTGAATACTCCAGATACTTTGAATTTTTCTTGTGCAGTAGTGCTAACTGATAAAGCGAGTATTGCTAAAAAAACGAATAAATTTTTCATTACGATTAAAACTATAATCGAATAAAAAGAGGTGATTATTCTTTAATTTTTATTGATTTATTTTGATAAATATTTTTAAAAAACCCTTTCGACTGCGCTCAAGGTGACAACTTATAAAAATATTATCTAAATGGCGATTATCGCCTTCCTAAACAGCATTACCTGTTCTAGGTTCAATGGGTATGATCTCAGCCTTTTGGATTTTTGATTATAGATTTTTGATTGTAGATTTTTTGAACTATTAATTCTTAAATCGCAAATCATCAATCGGGAATCGTCAATCTGTGAAGCACCCCTTTTTGAGAACGATACAAAGATATATTAGATTTTTGATTTCTGAATACGAATGATGACTAATTTATCTTAAAATTAAATATCGTAATATTGCAATATTACGATATTAACTAATATTCTACATTTCAATACAATTCAGGTGGTTTTCTATTGGCTTTCTTTTCCGCATTTTGCTTTTTGCTCTTTAGCCGCTTTTGTTTTACTGCTTTTGGAGTTTTGGTAGGAATTCGTTCCTTTTGAACAATTAATGCTTCTTTGATAAGCTCTAAAAATCGTTCTTTTACTATTTGTTTGTTTTTAAGTTGACTTCTTGATTCGTCACATTGAAGAATTAAAATATTGGTTTTTGTTAACCTTGAGTTTAAGTTTTCTAACAATAGTGTTTTTTCAATCTCATCCAACCCATTTGAGTTATTTACATCAAACTGAAGTTCAATTTTTGTAGATACTTTATTGACGTTTTGGCCTCCACTGCCAGAACTTCTTATGGCTTTTAAAGTGACTTCTGATATGAGCAGTTCTGCATCCAAATTATGTGAGTTGATGTGCGGGTTTTAGTAAGTCATTAACTGTTTTTACAGGATTAAAGGTTAATAATGGAACCTCAACAAAAATGGTATTCCAGTTTGCCATGGCTCCATTCCATAATCCAGGTAGCTCAAGTGCTTTTAAGTGTTTTCCAGATTTTGTTTTTTCAGAAATAAATGCGGTTTTATGATCTACAAACTTTGTCAAGTCAAAAGATTCTCCTAAAAAGTTTTTAGTACCACAAACCAAATCTACAGGATTAAAATGGGTCGCGTTTTTCATAATTTCTTTTTGGAGCCTATTGTCTTTATCAACTTGTGCAGACTCAACAATTTGAAGCGATATATTGCCACTTTCATCTTTAACCCAAAATGGTCCACCTCCAGGTTCGCCTTCATTTTTTACCATGCCACAAACTCTAATAGGTCTGTTTAACTTGTCTTTGAGATATTTTATTTGATACTTGAGTGAATACTTTTCAAATTCATTACTAATTGACACATTAAGTTTGTTGGACACAAAATTGGCAATTTCAATAAGTTCTGATTCAGATAATTGATTTTTGTCCAATTTCTTCAAGTAATAAAATGCTTTATCTTGTACTTCAAGTAAAATTCCAGCAAGCATCATTTTATAATCGGCAACTTCATTTTTATACTTTTTTACTACAACATTATCAATGTTTTTTATAAAAATGATATCAGCATTGAGTTCGTTTAAATTTTCAATTAAAGCTCCATGTCCTGAAGGTCTAAATACTAATTGGTTGTTTTCATCTCTAAATGGTTCGTTAAAATGATTTACTGCAATGGTATCAGTAGATTCTTTTTGATAGGAGAATGTAATGTTGAATTTTGTGTTGGTTCTTTCCTCTACGTCTTCTTCAATATATTTGAATTCTTCATCAAAACGATGCTTATGTTTTTCTGAAATGGTAAAATGAATATTAGCAACATTGCCAGATGATGCATAGATTGCTGCCTCAAATAAATGCTCTTCAAACGCTGTTGATACATTGTTTTTATATCTGTGGAAAGGCAAGAGTCCTTTAGGATAAAAAGCAAAGTTAAGCTGAGTCTCATCAAGCATGGTTTTTATAAACTCTAAACGCTGAATATCATATTTTAAATTATTAAAGTTGGATATATTTTCATGCACTTTATGTATAACTTGCTCAAAAAAAGGCAGTTTTTCTAAGCCAATTAAAAACACAGATAAGTCTTTTACTCTATTTTTATTAATATAAGCATTAATGCTTTCTTTTTCAGGATTATATTCAGCCAAAAACTGAAATAAAAACTTAAACATTCTCGTTGCAGCACCTGATGCTGGAACAAATTTTATGATAGATATGTCATTTCGCTTGTCTTGAAAAAACTTAATATATTCTTCTTTTTCAGAAGTGGTAAGTTGTAAAATACCAGAACCAATTGTGGCTGCATCTTTTAAGTTTACAAATGGTAAGCCAGCTTTAAATAAACTTACTTGAGTTTGTACTTGCTCTAATGTTAACCCTTTTTTAGATAGTTGTTTTATATCTTTTTCGGTAAAATTCACTTTTTGTTTTTAATAAGTTCGTTAATTTGATTTACTGCTGTTTCTAATCGTTCTTTTTTGCTTCCTTTAAGCAGTATATAAGGTCTATTATACTTAATTAAAGTATGTTCAAAAGCCTTAAACATACGTTCACGTTCATTGGGTTTGTCGCGTAAATCGTCCTTTTCCCAAGGCACATCAATATAAGTTAAAAAATATAAATCGTAAGTGTTTTGCAAAGCATATTTTTCTAAAATAGGATCGCAATTTCCTAGATAATACGCTTCAGAATATACCTTAGTTTCTAATAAATCTGTATCACAAATAAGTACTGAATCTGTTTTTAGAGCAAGTGAGTTTTCAAGCTTCATTTGTCCAATAGCAATTGGAAGTAAATCTTTTGGTTCACATGTTCTGCGTTCATTGTTCCAAACATCCTGCAAATAATCTCTCGCATATTCAGGAACCCATACTGAGTTGTAATACCTTGCTAATTGCATAGACAAAGTTGTTTTTCCAGTAGATTCTGGACCAAATAAAACCACCTTTATGCAGCTTGAGGGTTGTTGTTTAAGGCTTTCTTCCATTGTTTATATGCTTGAATAGCAAGTATTAAAAATATTAAATATTGTATTCCTGTAAAACCGTAACCTTTGGCAAAATAAAGTGGTATAGATACAATATTCCCAATAATCCAAAGTGTCCAGTTTTCAATCTTTTTTAAGGCCATGAGCCACATGGCTGCAAAAAATATTCCTGTTGTAAAGGTGTCAAGAAATGGTGTGGCAATTCTAAAATTGTCAATATGTCCTGATGTTAAATTTGTAAAAGCAAAGTTAAAACTTTCTGAAAAGCCTAAATTGTTAGGCATAACATTATAATAACGATAAACAATAATGACAAAAACAGACGTGAAGGCAAAAATTCCGAACGCTTTAATTTTGTCTTTAAAAGTGGTTCTTGAAATTGGAATATGATTCTGTTTATCATCAATTACTTTGCTCCACATATACCATCCAAAAATACTCATTAAGGTATAATAAATATTAATAATTAAGTCTCCATACAAATTCCATTGTGATAATAAATACACATAAATTCCAGTACTTATTATTCCTGTTGGATAGACTAAAATATTTTCACGTTTGGCAAAAATCACACTTATAACACCAAAGGTTGCTGCTATAAACTCTAAAATAACATTTAGTGTAGTTGCTGTTTTGTATGGTTCAATAAAAAAGTCTATTATCTCTGTCATAGCTCATTAAAAAACGATTCATCTTCTTCAAAAGCAGTGCCAATAACTACGAGATCTGCTCCTGACATATAAGCTTCATCAAATTGAATTTTACTTTTAATTCCTCCTCCTACAATTAACGGAATATTTAATTCCTTTTTTACAGATGAAATTATCTCAGAATTAATTGGATGTAATGCTCCACTACCTGCTTCTAAATAAATAAGCTTCATTCCTAACAACTCAGCAGCTTTAGCAGTATCCGAAATAGAATCAATATCGTTTCTTGACATTGGACTTGTTCCAGTCACTTTCTGCACTGAAGTTTCCTTGCCATTTTCAATCAATATGTATCCTGTAGGAATGACTTCAAGTTGTGTTTTACTTAGCTTTGAAACTGCTTCAATATGTTTCCCAATTAAATAGTCTGGATTTCTACCAGAAACAAGCGACAAAAAAAGCAAAGCATCAGCTTTTTCTGTTATTTGATTAGTATCTCCTGGAAAAATTATTATTGGTAAAGCAGTGTGCTTTTTTATTACAGCAACTAATTCTTCAGTTAAATTATTATCAACAGTACTTCCTCCTACAAAAATATGAGTGACTTTAGATTTGTTTACCTTTTCAATAAAATTAGAAGCATAATCAAGCTTTATTTTATCAGGATCAATCAAAACTGCTAATAGTTTTTTCTTTTGAGAAATTGATGTGAGTATGTTTTGGTAAATCTGTCTCATTTAAGCAATAACATAAGCGCAAGTAAATCCTTCAAACTCTAAAAACGTAGTGTTATAGCGATACTTTTTGTCTTTAAAATCTATCCAAGCCACAGTTTCATCATCTTTAATCATAAACGGAATCACTAAAAAATGATCTTTAAAAACCATTCCTGGAGTTGCAAATAGTTTATATAATGACTCTTTAACACACCAAATAATTGTTAATTTATTGATGTACTGTTCTGATTCTTTATCTAAATAATTAAATTCATAATCTATAAACTTTGGTGCAATTCGAGCTATTTTATCGCGTTGCATTTCAATATCAATTCCAACTTCAGCATCACTCACAATAACACCAACAAATAAAAATGAATGGGTAATTGAAATGCATTTACCATCTTTTAAGTGAGGTTTTCCGTTTTCATCATAATATAAATCTAAATCAGAATAACCTAAGTCTTTTAGAATATGTCTTGCACATAAAAATCCACGTTGATGCCATTCGCTTTTCATACTTAAAACACGCTCAGCACTCTCTGGTTTTAAAACCAACCCTTGCATTAAATTGTCAAAAGACTCTGTAATTTTCCAGATTTTAACAGTAGTTTGTGAATTTGGAGTAAAGGTTTTATAAAGTGGCATTTAATAATCTGAAAGTTAATAGTTATCTTTGCAGCGCTTAAGGTTGATTAATCATTTTGGCTAAGCGAATTTAACTATTTTTAAGTTCCAAACCCAAAGTTGAAGCCTTTAAAACACATTGAAAAATTTACTTATATGAACACAAAAACAATTCCTTACGTAGCTCACAAAGTTAAAGATATGTCGCTTGCGGCTTGGGGAAGAAAAGAAATTGAATTAGCTGAAGCTGAAATGCCAGGATTAATGAGTCTTCGTGAAGAGTACAAAAATTCTCAACCTTTAAAAGGCGCTCGAATTGCTGGATGTTTACACATGACCATTCAAACTGCAGTTTTAATTGAAACATTACAAGCTTTAGGTGCTGAAGTGACTTGGAGTTCTTGCAATATTTTCTCTACACAAGATCAAGCTGCTGCTGCCATTGCTGCTGCTGGAACTTCTGTGTATGCCTGGAAAGATATGACAGAAGAAGAATTTGATTGGTGTATTGAACAAACCTTGTTTTTTGGTGAAGACAGAAAACCTCTTAACATGATTCTTGATGATGGTGGAGACTTAACCAATATGGTATTAGACAAATATCCTGAATTGGTTTCTGGAATTAATGGCTTAAGTGAAGAAACTACTACTGGAGTTCATAGACTTTATGAGCGTATGGAAAATGGAACGTTACCAATGCCAGCAATCAACGTAAATGACAGTGTAACCAAATCAAAATTTGATAACAAATACGGTTGTCGCGAAAGTGCTGTTGATGCTATTCGTCGTGCCACAGATGTAATGCTTGCAGGAAAACGTGTGGTAGTTTGTGGTTATGGAGATGTTGGAAAAGGTACTGCAGCTTCATTTAAAGGTGCTGGAAGTATTGTAACTGTTACCGAAATTGATCCTATTTGTGCTTTACAAGCTGCAATGGATGGTTTTGAAGTTAAAAAACTAGAAACTGTTATTGCAAACGCTGATGTTGTGATTACGACTACTGGAAACAAAGATATTGTTCGTGGTGAACACTTTGACGCTATGAAAGACAAAACCATCGTATGTAATATTGGACATTTTGATAATGAAATTGATATGGCTTGGTTAAACAAAAACCATGGTCACACTAAAGATGTTATTAAGCCTCAGGTTGACAAATACAACGTAAACGGAAAAGACGTGATTATTTTAGCTCAAGGTCGTTTAGTAAACTTAGGTTGTGCAACTGGTCACCCAAGTTTTGTAATGAGTAACTCATTCACTAACCAAACATTAGCTCAAATTGAACTTTGGAATAACAAAGATGCTTACGAGAATAAAGTATATATGTTACCAAAACACCTTGATGAGAAAGTAGCTAAGCTGCATTTAGAAAAAATAGGTGTGGAGTTAACAGAACTTAAACCAGATCAGGCTAAATATATTGGTGTTAAAGTTGAAGGACCTTATAAGCCAGAGTATTACAGGTACTAGTATAGATTTTTAGAATCTTAGACTTATAGATTTTAGAAACCCTTGCAAAGATGTGAGGGTTTTTTATTTTTATTTTTTTAGCTTAGAGCATGTTTAATAAAAAACCAGAAAGCTTAATTCCTTTTGTCAAAAAGCTGGAAAGTTATCTTCCTGTAAAAGATAAAAGAAATGCGGCTGTTACAACATCAGATGCTGCTTGGCAAATAGATCACTCGCTAAAAGTGATTAATTTGGTTTGTGAAACCTTATTAAAGTCAAATCCAGAAAACTATAAAAGTAATTTTAATAAATGGCGATTGTTGTTATTTACCATTGGATATTTTCCCAGAGGTAAAGTAAAAGCTCCTAAATTTGTTAGACCTCCAGAAATAATTACCCTTCAAGATTTGAATACTCAAATTCAACTAGCCTGTCAAAATATCGAAATGTTAAAAACTGCACATCGACATGTACATTTTAAGCACTTTATTTTTGGAGTGCTAAACAAAAATAGAACTATTCGATTTTTACAATTACACACCAATCATCATTTAAAAATTATTAGAGATATCTTAAAATAAGAAAACCCTTTCTGTTCGTAGAAAGGGTTTTTAAGTATGTTAAATCTTAATACTTCTTAAGCCTCAAAAGGCACTACAGAAACATAAGATTTGTTATTTTTCTTTTTCTCAAATTTTACAATACCATCTACTTTAGCATGTAATGTATGATCTTTACCAGCGTAAACATTTTCACCTGGATTATGCGCAGTACCTCTTTGTCTTACAATGATGTTTCCTGCAACAGCAGCTTGACCACCAAAAATCTTAACTCCTAATCGTTTCGATTCTGATTCTCTACCGTTTTTCGAACTTCCGACTCCTTTTTTGTGTGCCATTTTATTTCGATTTTATTTGATTAAAATTAACTTAAAGCAGCAATTAACTCAGCTTTCTTCATAGAAGAATATCCTGAAATATCTTTTGTTTTAGCCATTTCTCTTAATTCAGCAACAGTTAATTTGTTTAAATCTTGAGATGCTTCAGCTTTAGGTTCTGCTTTTTTCTCTTCTTTAGCTGGAGCAGTTTTTTCAGCTTTTGCAGCTGGTTTAGCTCCTGAAGCTACTATGTTTTCAATTAAGATTTCTGTTAAAGATTGTCTGTGTCCGTTTTTCTTACGGAAACCTTTACGTCTTTTCTTCTTGAAAACGATTACTTTATCACCTTTTAAGTGACTTAAGACTTTTGCACTTACTTGTGCTCCGTCTATAGCTGGGGCGCCTACAGTAACTTTGCCACCATCACTTAACAAAAGAACATTATCAAAAGAAACTTTCTTTCCTTCTTCTGTTTGTAAACGATGTACAAAGACTTTCTGGTCTTTTTCAACTTTAAATTGTTGCCCTGCTATCTCTACAATTGCGTACATAGCGTAACGTTTATATTAATTAATTTATTCAAAAAATGAGTGCAAATATACTGCTAATTAATTAATCTGCAAACGATTTTATCAATTTGATTTACTCAAACAATTTGAGATTAATTTTTTCTGTTAGCTAAATAAACCCCAAGAAGTATAAGTAAAGTTGCTAAAATTTGCCAAACGCTAAACCCTTCTCCATCTAAAAGTCCCCAACCAACAGCAACTACAGGCATTAAATAAGTTACAGAAGATGCAAAAACTGGTGTTGCCATTTGTACTAATTTATTGAATAATACTTTGGCTAAAGCTGTCCCAAATGCCGAAAGAATAACAATATAGCCTATTGAAGTTAACACAATTGGATTTTGAAATGTTTCCAAAACAAAAAAATCTGTAAAAACTAAAACAAAAAGTGCAGGAATTATAATCGCTGCGAAATTACCAAAAGCTATCCCAATAGCTTTAACATCTTGAAGGTATCGTTTAATAATATTTACATTTAAACCATACATCACACCAGAAATTAAAACTAATCCAGCATACAAATAATTTTGATTAGGATTTAGTTGTGCTCCGCTTCCTATTAATAAGGCTGTACCTAAAAATCCAACAATAACTCCAATTATTTGTCGCTTGGTAGATGTTATTTTAAAAATAGCAAAGCCTAAAAGGACAGTATTTAATGGGACTAGAGAATTTAATATTGACGCTATTGAGCTATCTATTTCAGTTTCGGCAAAAGCAAATAGAAATGCAGGGAAAAAAGTGCCAACAAATCCTGAAATTATTAGCCATTTCCATTTGTTTTTTGGAATAGATTTTAAGGTATGAAATCCAAAAACGAAAATAAATATGGATGAAAATACTATTCGTAAAGCTCCTAACTGCATTGGAGTTAAGCCAATTAATCCTTTTTTTATAAGTATAAAGGAACTTCCCCAAATAAGGGAAAGTACTATTAAAATAAACCACTTTTTGTTTCTAAAATGCATACTAAAAATTGTAAGCTACAAAAGTGATAATTTTAGCGGAATTAGTTAGATATAATCTTACTTATTCCATTTTATGGTTTCCATAAGATGCTGAATATCTCGCTTTAAATAATGAGCAGCAGGTAAAATGGAATCGTAGTTTGGTTTGGCATAAAAGTATAAAGAGCCTGTTACAAAATGATTGATGCTATCTGTTACATAAAATTGCGATTGGGAAGCTGCATTTCCTCCTACTTCATAAAACATACCGTAAACCTTATTTAAAGCATCAATGTAAGGTTGTTCTGTGATGGCATCTGCTTTTTGAGTGTGTTTTTGTGTTATGCTTTGTGCATCTATAAGATAAGGCTCTAGATTCTCTGCATTAACATTCTTATAGGTTAAATAAATGGTGCCTTTTAATGAAGGATATGTAATATTAATACTTATTGACTTTTTGTCTCTTGCTACTTTAACATCAGTGACTTCATCGGCAAGTTCATTCTTTTCGAAAGAGAATGGTAAATCAGAAACTTCTTTAATATAATTAGGTTGCGGATAGTCTAGTCTTAAAAAAGCTCTAGGTTTAGGTGTAGGTTCACTTCCACATGAAACACATATTATTATGAGTAGTAAAAATGTTAAGTATTTCATTGATTTGGCAAGGTGACTTTTATTTGTTGTATACGCTTTTTGTCTAAAGCTTCTATAACAAAAACGTAATTTTCAAATTTTATTTTTGCTCCTGCTTTTGGGAAGCTCCCTGAAATTTCCAAAACAAATCCTGCAATGGTTTCGGCTTCTCCTTTATTGGATTCAAATACAGCATCGTTTTCAAGTTTGATTATACGATAAAAATCCTTTAGTGTTGTTTTTCCTTCAAACACATAGTTTTTATCGTCCAGCTTTGAAAACGTTAAATCTTCATCATCAAACTCATCACTTATGTCACCAACAATTTCTTCTATAATGTCTTCTAATGATACAATACCTGAAGTGCCTCCATATTCGTCTACAACAATAGCGAGATGTACTTTTTTCTCTTGAAATTCAACCATTAAATCATCCAATTTTTTGTTTTCTGGCACAAAAAAAGGCTCTCTCAACAAGGTTCTCCAATCAAATTGTTTTCTATCTAAATGAGGCAACAAGTCTTTTACGTAAAGCACACCAATAATATTGTCGACATTTTCTTTATAAACAGGTATCCTTGAAAAACCATGCTTAACAATTTCAGCAAAAATCTCTGAAAACTTTTGAGACTCTTCCAAAGCAAAAATATCTATTCGAGGTTGCATCACCTGCTTAGTATCAGTATTACCAAAGGACACAATACCTTGCAATATTTTTTGCTCTTCTTTAGTAGTATCTTCTTCACTTGCCAACTCTAAAGCTTGCGATAATTGATCGACACTTAAACTTGACTTTTGCTTACCCAACTTATTTTGCATTGCAATGGTAATACTACGCATTGGCAAACTTACTGGAGAAATTATAAAGTCTAAAACCCTTAATGGATAAGCCATAAATTTGGCAAACTTGAGTCTATTGCGACTTGCATAAATTTTGGGTAATATCTCGCCAAAAAGTAAAATTAAGAAAGTAACAATAACAACCTCAACAATAAATCTCATTATTGTAGAGCTGATGCTTTTAAAGAAATGATCGCCCAAAAAAGCAAACAAGATTACAATGGCTATGTTTATAAAATTATTGGCAACCAATATTGTAGCCAGCAATTTTTTGGGTCTGTCCAAAAGCTTAGTAATAATTTCTATTGGTTTAGAGTGTTCTTCTGATGCTTTTTCAATATCTGTCTGTGTTAAAGAAAACAAAGCAACTTCTGCTCCAGACACTAAAGCAGAACAAAGCAACAATATTATTAGCAATAAAACGCCAAAGACTATTGAAACGTCCATTGCCAACGTATTTATTATTAGAGTATAGGGTTCGGGATCCAAAAAGTGTTTTTTTAATTAAACTTAAAATGGTAAATCATCTTCATCGTCACCAATCGGTTCGTTTACAGAATTTTCCATTTGTTTGTTTGGTTTCTGATTGGTTTGAGTTGAAGGAGAAGCTCCTTCATTTTTGTTGCTTAAAAAGGTAAAATCTGTACAATGAATTTCGGTTGAATAACGCTCTTGCCCTTTATCGTCTTGCCATTTTCTGGTTTTTAAACGTCCTTCAATATAAACCATATCGCCTTTGCTTAAATATTTTTCGCAAATTTCGGCAGCTTTATTCCTCACAACAATATTGTGCCATTCTGTGCTTGTAATACGCTCATTGGTTTGTTTATTGGTGTATGTTTCGTTTGTTGCCAAAGGAAAACGACCAATACAATTGCCTCCATCGAAATAATGCATTTTTACTTCATCTCCTAAATGCCCAATAAGCATTACCTTGTTTAACGTTCCAGCCATAATTTCCTTAAATTTTTAATTAAACCACAAAATTAATGGTTTTTATTATATCCCTCTTAAAAGTAATAAAATTAATATAACCAAAAAGCATCAATAAACTTGTTTATTAAGATTGGAACAGGATATTCGTGAACATCAGAAATATATACAAAATTCTTTTTAAGTTCTTTTACTTGAACAACCCAAAAACTTGTATACAAATGCTGATGCGAAAGTTTGTGAACGATCTCTTTGTCATTATAAAGAGAAAGAGAAAACTCTTTACCTTTTAATAGTTGTTTAACGCTTTTATTAAACTGAAAATTTTTAATCGTTAAACGTTTTGAAGTTTCAACCAAAGGAAATTGATAAAGGTTTTTCCAAATGCCCTTTTCAGTTCTTTTTTCTAATATGGTTTTGCCATCATCAGATACAAACACAATAAAATTAAAGTGTTTTTTTGTGATTTTTATTTTTTTAATTTTTATTGGAAGCTCTTCTATTTGTCCGTTTTTTAAAGCAGCGCAACCATTGTTTAATGGACAAACTGAGCAATTTGGAGATTTTGGCTTACACTGTTGTGAACCAAAATCCATAATGGCTTGGTTATAATTACCAACATCTTTTTTTGGTAATAATGATTGAGCAAGTTCTTTAAAATGTTTTATCCCTTTTGAAGAATTAATAGGAATATCTACTCCAAAATATCGAGAAAGTACTCTATACACATTACCATCTACAACAGCGTTTGGAGCATTGTGACATATAGATGCAATGGCACTTGCTGTATAGTCGCCAACTCCTTTTAGATTAATTAATTCTTTATATGACTCTGGAAATTGCCCTTTTAAATCATTAGCGACATATTTTGAAGTTGCGTGCAGATTTCTTGCTCGTGAGTAATAACCAAGTCCTTGCCAAAGCTTTAAAACGGTCTCTTCATCAGCTTTAGCAAGTTCAAAAACAGTAGGAAATTGCTTAACAAAAGCTTCATAATAAGGCAATCCTTGAGTAATTTGCGTTTGTTGCATGATTATTTCCGATAACCAAATTTTATATGGATCTTTTGTGCTTCTCCACGGAAAATCCCTCTTATTAATTGAATACCAAGATGTTAAAGTTTGTGTAAAATTCATTAAACTCTATCTGAAAAAGCAAAAATAAACGTTTATTAAGTTAAATTTTAATGATTTAGGGTTGAAATATTGAAATTAAAATACCTATATTTGCATCCCTTATAATTAATAGATAACCCTAAAAAATAATTAATAATGACTAAAGCTGATATTGTAGCTAAAATTTCTGAGAAATTAGGAATTGAAAAAGGAGATGTGCAGGCAACTGTAGAATCGTTTATGACAGAAGTAAAAACCTCTTTAGAAAGTGGTGACAACGTTTATTTAAGAGGTTTTGGTAGTTTTATTATCAAAACCAGAGCAGAGAAAACAGGTAGAAATATTTCAAAAAATACAACTATTAAAATTCCAGCTCACAACATTCCAGTATTTAAGCCTGCAAAAGTATTTGTAGAAGGTGTAAAAGCTAATGTTGAAGTAAAATAAAAATATTAGTAAAGTATTAATTTTTAAAAAACACTATTTATGCCAAGTGGTAAAAAAAGAAAAAGACACAAGGTAGCGACGCATAAGCGCAAAAAAAGAAGACGCGCTAACCGTCACAAGAAAAAATAATTCGAAAAAGTAGTTTTACAACTACTTTTTCGGTTTTATTAAAAAAACGTTCTTTGATATTAAATTCACCAAAAAAGTGCTTTTACCTTAGCACCTTAGTGAATTTTACAGTAAAATCCCGAAAAGTTCGGGAACCTGTGATCAAAAAATATGTACAATCCATCTATCAAGACAACAAAGTCTTGATGGATTTAAATTAACAATATGAATAAAGAACTCATTATTCGTTCTAATTCAGATGCTGTTGATTTTGCCTTATTAAAAGATGGAAGACTTATCGAATTACAAAAAGAAGAGGACGACAACAACTTTTCTGTTGGCGATGTGTTTATAGCCAAAGTTAGAAAATCTGTCCAAGGACTTAATGCTGCATTTGTTAATGTAGGTTATGAAAAAGATGCATTTTTGCATTATCACGATTTAGGTCCAAAACTCCCTTCCCTTTTAAAATTCGTAAAACGTGTAAGCACAGGTAAACTTAAAGATTATTCTTTAAAAAATTTCCCATTTGAAAAAGATATTGATAAAAACGGCAGTATCACTGACGTTTTAAAATCAAATCAATCTGTATTAGTACAAGTTGTAAAAGAACCAATATCTACCAAAGGACCTCGAATTAGTTCAGAGATTTCAATAGCTGGTAGATATATCGTTTTGGTTCCTTTTTCTGATCGTATTTCAATTTCTCAAAAAATTGAAAGCAAAGAAGAAAAAGACAGGCTAAAAAGATTAGTAAAAAGCATTACGCCAAAAGGATTTGGCGTTATTGTACGTACAGTTGCTGAAGGCAAAAAAGTAGCGGAATTAGATAGAGATTTGCAAAACTTGCTAAGTCGTTGGACAGCAATGTGCAAAAAGCTACACAAAGCAGATCATCCCACTAAAGTTTTAGGAGAATTGAACAAAGCCTCTTCTATTTTAAGAGACATTTTCAATGACACTTTTACTTCAATTATTGTAGATGATGAATCGCTTTACATTCAAATTAAAGATTATGTGCAAGAAATTGCACCAAAAAAAGAATCAATTGTTAAGTTGCATCAAGGCAATGTTCCAATTTTTGAAAAATATGGAATTGAGCGGCAAATAAAAACATCCTTTGGACGCACTGTGTCTATGGCAAAAGGTGCTTATTTAGTAATAGAACATACTGAAGCACTTCATGTTATTGACGTAAATAGCGGAAACCGATCTAACAAGGCAACCAACCAAGAGGATACTGCATTAGAAGTTAATTTAATAGCAGCTACAGAAATGGCCAGACAATTACGCTTGCGTGATATGGGAGGCATTATCGTAGTTGATTTTATTGATATGAATAATGCTGAAAACCGTAAAAAATTGTTTAATCATCTTCGTGATGAAATGAAAGATGATAGGGCGAAACACAAAATTTTGCCACCAAGTAAATTTGGCTTGATACAAATTACAAGACAACGCACACGACCAGAAATGAACATTAAAACCAGAGAAGAAAATCCAAATGGTTTAAATGGACAAGAGGTTGAAGCACCAATAAAAATCGTGGAAAAAATTAAAAACGATTTAGATCAAATTATTAAAAAAGACTATAAAAAGGTGACCTTAAACACACATCCTTTTATAGCAGCCTTTTTAACTAAAGGCTTTCCATCAATGCGTTCAAAATGGTATTTTGAACACAAAAAATGGGTGAAAATATTACCAAGAGATGCTTACACATATTTAGAGTACCACTTTAAAGACAAAGATGGTAACACAATACAATTATAAAAAAAGCCTTTCCTTCCGAGACTTCGGAAATGGAGAGGCTTTTTTGTTTTTATAACTGATAAATCTTAAGGCGCAGGATTTGGAATATTTGCATGAATTGCATTTATTTTTGCCAACATCTCATTGCTTAGCTCAACATGAATACTATTAATATTTTCTTCCAATTGCTCTAAAGTTGTTGCTCCAATAATATTACTCAGCACAAAAGGTTGCTGGTTAACAAAAGCTAAAGACATTTGTGCTAAACTTAAATTATTTTCTTCAGCCAACTTTAAATAGGCTTTGGTAGCTTCAGTAGCTTGATCACTACTATACCTTGCAAAACGCGGAAACAACTTTAATCTCGCATTATCTGCTGCTGTACCTTTTATGTATTTACCAGATAACACACCAAATGCCATTGGAGAATAGGCTAAAAGCTTAACGTTTTCGCGCATGGCAATTTCTGCCAAGTCTCCTTCAAAAGTTCTGTTTAATAAAGAATACGCATTTTGTATGCTAATCATTCGCGGTAAATTATGCTTTTTGGATTCTTCCAAAAAACGCATGGTTCCCCAAGCTTTTTCATTTGAAATACCAACATAACGGATTTTTCCTGCCTTAATTTCTTTGTCTAAATCATGTAACACTTCATTAAAATTATCTTTCCAGGTATCAGTAACATCATGTTTATAGTCTCTAACTCCGAATGTATTGGTATTACGTTCTGGCCAATGTAATTGGTACAAATCAATATAATCAGTTTGTAACCGTTTAAGCTCTTTATTTACTGCATCTGTTATAGAACTTGGGCCAAAACCAGTAGTTCTGATATGCCTTACATAATCGCTTGATCTACCAACAATTTTACTGGCTAAAACTATCTTATCACGATTACCTGTTTTCTTAAACCAAGTGCCAATAATTTCACTTGTTCGTCCACTAGTTTTAGGTTCGGCTGGAACTGGGTACAATTCGGCAGTATCAAAAAAGTTAATACCTTTTTCAATTGCCATATCCATTTGAGCATGACCTTCGGCTTCCGTATTTTGGTTTCCCCAAGTCATGGTTCCTAAACATATTTTACTAACTTTTATATTGGTGTTGGGTAAGGCAGTGTATTTCATGCTTACTTCCCACGTAAGTGGGAATCTCTTTTTAATTAAACTTTATTTTAAATAGACTTCGATAAGCTCAGTCTGACATTATAATAATTAGGATAAATATAAAAAACCTTTCAGATTTTTAAGGCTGAAAGGTTTTAATTAATAAATTCTATGTGTTAGTGGATTCCGCATCACACTTCGACAAGCTCAGTGTGACAAGTAGGAATGACGGCTATTAGTTTTCATTAAGCAATTTGGAAAGCTCATCTAATTTAGGTGTTAATATCACTTCAATACGTCTGTTTTTAGCTTTACCTTCTGCTGTCTCGTTTGTTGCTACAGGAGCATATTCACCTCGTCCTGCAGCTGTTAAATTCTCTGGATTAATATTAGCATTCTCTCTTAGAATATTTACAATAGCTGTTGCGCGTTTTGTAGATAAATCCCAGTTGCCACTTAATTGTCCATTTCCAGTATAAGGTACATTGTCTGTATGCCCTTCAATTAAAATGGCAATATCTGGATTGTCGGCCAATACACTTCCAAGCTGCTGAACAGCTTGACGACCTTGACTACCAACTGCCCAACTTCCAGATTGGAATAACAGTTTGTTTTCCATAGACACGTATACTTTGCCATCGCGAAGCTCAACAGTTAAGCCTTTACCTTCAAAATCAGTCAAGGCTCGTGAGATTGCGTTTTTTAAATCTGTCATTGCTTTATCTTTTGCTGCAATAACACTTTCAAGTTCAGTAATTCTATTCGACCTATCTTCCAATTGTTTTTTAAGCGCTTCAAGTCTAGCATTTTCAGCAGCAAGAGCTTGTTCTTTAGCTTCAAGTTGTGCTAAGAGCTCTCTGTTTTTCTTTGAATTTTCAGCAATGGCTGCCGAACTATTTTTTTCTAAAGCATCATAAGATGCTTTTAAATTATCATAATTTGATTTTAGTGCATTATAATCGCTTTGTAATTTATCACGTTGCATCAAGGTCTTGTCATAACTATTTTGCAATGCAGCCATTTCATTTTCGAGTTTGGACTTAGCCTGCATTAATTCGTCGTGAGCATCAGACAAACTACGATGCTCTTTCTTTAAATTGGCATATTTATCTTCCAATTCTTTGTACACTTTTGGCGAAACACATGAGGCAGCCAATACTAATGTTAATGCTACTAATACACTTTTTTTAATCATTGTTAGGTTGTTTTTAATTGATTTCTACTAAAATTGGGCAATGGTCACTGTGCACTGCTTCGGTGAGTATAACGCTCCTTTTAATATTTTCTTGTAAAGGTTGTGCAACCATGGCGTAATCCAAACGCCAACCCTTGTTGTTAGCTCTAGCATTGGCACGATAACTCCACCAGCTATATTCTTGTTTTTCAGGATGCAAGAATCTAAAAGCATCAATAAAACCATTATCTATAAACTTTCCAATCCACTTGCGTTCTTCTGGAAGAAATCCAGAAACTCCTGTCATTTTCGGATTATGAATGTCTATTTCTTCATGGCAAATGTTATAATCTCCCAAAATAATTAGGTTTGGTATGGCTTGTTTCAATTCATTAATATAGTCTTGAAACATATCCATATAATCCAGTTTATGTTGTAATCTCAAATCGTTGGTGCCTGAAGGTAAGTATAAGCTCATAACAGAAAGTCCATCAAAATCGGCGCGTAAATTTCTACCCTCAACATCCATAGATTCTATTCCTGTGCCATATTCAACATGATTAGGTTCTATTTTACTGAGAATAGCAACGCCACTATATCCTTTTTTCTGTGCACTAAACCAATACTGATATTTGTAACCAATGTCTTCAAAAAGTGAAAGATCCAATTGTTCTTCCATGGCTTTTATTTCTTGCAGACAAATCACATCTGGATTCGCACTTTTTAACCAATCTGTAAAACCTTTATTTATTGCTGCTCTTATGCCGTTAACATTGTAGGAGATGATTTTCATCTATTTATTTAAGTATTTTTAGCTAAAATAAATAATGCGTTACTTTTACACTATTAATTTAAAGCAGTTTTAACGAAATCTATTAACAAAATAATTTAATAGGTTTTTAGTTAATGTACAACATGAAACTACTAGCTACTTTTTATATTTTTCTATTTGGCTATTGTCTTTACGCACAAGACCAAACTACAAATTACAGAAGCAAAAAAGTAGCGGTAAGTGACTCCATTAAAATAGATTCTGTAAGCATTAACGACAATTGGTTTTTATTAAAAAAGAAAGACAATAGCATTATTGATAGTACTTACTATAACATCGATTTTAAAAAAGCGCTTTTAACATTTAAAAAACCTATTGATACAGATTCTCTGATTATTGATTATTTGCGTTTTCCTGATTTTTTAACTAAAACCTACAAGCAGTTAGACGAATCCATAATTGTTGATAATACAGACGACTTAAATAAGCTCTATCAATTATCTCAGCCAAGCGAACAAAGAACGTTTATCCCTTTTGATGGATTAACAACTTCTGGAAGTATTTCTCGAGGAGTAACAATTGGAAATAATCAAAATTCTGTGCTTAACAGTGAATTGGATTTACAAATTTCTGGTAAGTTAAATGATAAAGTTTCTTTAAGAGCCTCTATTCAAGATGCCAACATACCATTGCAAGAGAGTGGTTATTCACAACGATTGGATGAATTTGATCAAGTATTTATTGAATTATTTAGTAACGATTGGAACATTAGAGCTGGTGATATAGACTTGAAAAATTCTGATTCCTATTTTGCTAGATTTACAAAACGTGTGCAAGGTTTATCAGTAAATTTTAACCTTAACCATGAAGAGTCTAATAGTACAATTTTTGCTTCAGGTGCTTTGGTGAGAGGACAATTTAGAAGAAGTCAATTTACAGCCCAAGAAGGTAATCAAGGTCCTTACAAATTACAAGGCTCAAATGGCGAACTTTATGTGCTTATTATATCTGGTAGCGAAACGGTTTATGTGAATGGTGTAGTAGTAACAAGAGGTGAAAATGAAGATTACATTATTGATTATAATGCTGGCGAAATCATTTTTAACCCAACTTTTCCAATTACTTCTGAAATGCGAATCATTGTAGATTATCAGTTTAGTGATAGAAATTACTCGCGATTTGTTGCTTATGGTGGTGGTACCTATAAAACGGAAAAGTTAACATTAAATACAACTGTGTACAACGAAAACGATGCTAAAAATCAACCGTTACAACAAAATCTTTCTGAAGAACAAGCGCAACTACTTGCTGATGCTGGAGATGATGAAAGCCTAATGGTTGCACCTTCAGCTATTCAAGAAAGTTATAACGAAAATAGAATTCTTTATAAAAAGGAGTTAATTGATGGTGTTGAAGCATTTGTGTTTTCAAACAATCCAGATGACGAGTTGTTTAGTGTTCGTTTTAGCTTGGTTGGCGCCAATCAAGGGAATTATATCATTACCTCAACCAATGCCATTGCAAATATTTTTGAATACGTTTCACCAATTGCTGGAGTTCCTCAAGGGAATTATGAGCCTATTGTACAACTTATTGCTCCAACAAAACTGCAAATGGCTGTAGTAAATGGCAGCTATAAACCAACTGAAAAAACAACCATAAATTTTGAAATAGCAGGCAGTAAAAATGACCTTAATTTATTTTCAAGCCTTGATGATACTAACAATGATGGTTTTGCTGGAAAACTACGTATTGAACAAGATTTAATACGTTCAGACAGTCTTTGGAATGTAAAAGCTTACGTAGATGGTGATTACATCCAGCAAAATTTTAAAACCATAGAACAGTTATATAATGCCGAATTTAGCAGAGATTGGAATATTGATTTGACACTGGGAAATCAGCAACTTTTCATTGCTGGAACAACATTAAATCATCATAAAAAAGGAAGGTTCAACTACCAATTTGAGCATCTTAATTTTTCAGAAAGTTTCAATGGTAATAGACATGTGTTTCAAACAAATTTAAGACTTAACCAATTTAATATACTTTCAAACACGAGTATTCTATATTCAAATTCTACTTTAAATTCGTCCAGTTTTTTGCGTTCATTCAATCATTTGAAATACAATTATAACAAAGGTTGGATTGGAACGCGATTCTCTACTGAAGACAATGAACAAAAAGATAAAGCAACTGAAGAGTTAACGCCATTAAGCCAGCGTTTTAAAGCTTATGAAGTGTTTACAGGAGTTGGAGATAGCACAAAGGTATTTGCTGAAATTGGTTACAAAAATAGAGTTAATGACAGTATTAAAAATAATAGCTTACAAAAAGTAAACACCTCAAAAACTTATTATTTAAACTCTCGAATTATTCAAAACAACAATACAAGCCTAGCTTTATATTTCAATTATAGAAATTTAAAATCTGAAGACGAATCTATCGTTGATGAAGAATCCCTAAACTCCAGATTGCAATACAACCAAAAATTGTTCAGGCAAGTTGTAACACTCAATACATTGTTCGATACAAATTCTGGCACATTACCTCAACAAGGTTTTACTTATATTGAAGTAGAGCCAGGACAAGGTGCTTACACTTGGATTGACTATAACAACAATGGCGTACAAGAATTAGAAGAATTTGAAATAGCACAATTTCAAGATCAAGGGAAATATATTAGAGTATTGTTACCAAACCAAGTATTTATTAAAACTCATCAAAATAGGTTGAGTCAAACCCTAACCATAAACCCTCAAATCATTTCACAAGATTCCGATAGTAATAGTTTTTGGACAAAACTTTACAATCAAACTTCTTATTTAATTGACAGAAAAATTAAGCGAGATGGTAGTAATTTTAATCTTAATCCTTTTGAAAGTGATGCCGAAAACCAATTGGGATTACAACTTAATTTTAGAAATGTTCTGTTTTTTAACAGAGGGAAACAACGTTACACAACCTCTTACACTTATTTATCTAACAAAGCTAAAAACATACTCTCCTTTGGATTTATTGAAAATAGTTTGAAAAGCCATCAATTGAATTTTAACCATAAAATTGCTGAAACATGGTTGATAACCCTTTTGTCTTCAATTGAAAACAATGAAAGTTTTTCTGAAAACTTTTCAAGCAAAAATTTTAACATAGATGAGTTTCAAATAAATCCGAAGTTCTCTTATTTATTAAATGATAATGTAAGGTTTGATGCCTTTTATCAATTTACAAATAAGGATAATACCATTGGAAATTTAGAAACCTTAACGCAACAAAAATATGGTGTGTCTTTTACACTAACTGATACACAAAATGCCGCAATTTCTGGCGAGATTAACTTTTTCTCAAATGATTTTAAAGGTAATGCCAATTCACCTGTTGGTTACCAAATGATGGAAGGTTTACAACCAGGAAAAAACTTTACTTGGAACCTTTTAGCCCAAAAAAAGATTACTCAGTTTTTAGATCTTAACCTCAATTATTTTGGAAGAAAAACTGAAACTAGTAAAACTATTCATACTGGAACAATTCAGTTAAAAGCTTATTTCTAAAAATAGAATGTAACCTAAGTAGCATTTACTTTTAAGTTTTTTCATTATTTTTGGTAATAGATGACAAAGCTGTTTTCCATAATATTTACAAATCTTATACTTTTTCAAAGTTTTAATATTGGCTTTGATGATATTTCAAAATTCAGCACTCTTTTAGAACACGCTGCTTTTCATCAAGAAGAATATGGAGATAGTTTTTTTGAGTTTTTGGCAGAACATTATGGCGAAGCGTTTATAAATCACAGTAGCGAACATAAAGAACATGAAGACCTTCCATTTAAACACGATCAGCAAACTTGTCAACATTCACCTAATATATTTCTAACCGGTTTTTTTGAAGTTGAATTAAGAGCCTATGCCTTTGTTGACTCTAATAAAACATTTTTATATAGAGAATCATATTCGTTATTCGAAAAACCATCTGTTTTTCAGCCACCTAGGCAAGTATAATCCATTTTTTTACATAAAGAACAGTCTATTAACTTTATAGTTAAAGGCGTCAATTAATTGTGTTATTTAATGAATTATGCTAGAAAACATTATAAAATTCAGCTTAAAAAATAAGCTTATTGTATTGCTGTTTACAGCAATCCTAGTTGGGTTTGGAATCTTCTCTTTAACAAAGTTGTCTATTGGAGCCGTTCCAGATATTACCAATAATCAAGTACAAGTATTAACTACTTCAAGAAATTTATCAACCTTAGATGTTGAGCAGTTTATTACCTATCCCGTAGAACTGGAAATGGCAAATTTACCTGGAGTATCAGAAATTAGGTCAGTTTCAAAATTTGGACTTTCGGTAGTCACTATCGTTTTTGAAGACGATTTAAGCACCTATTTACCAAGACAATTAATTGCCGAAAAAATAAAATCTGCCTCCGAAAAAATACCTGAGGGTTTTGGTTCACCAGAAATGGGACCAATTACCACAGGTCTGGGTGAAATATACCAATACACATTGGATGTAAAGCCAGAGTTTAAAGGCAAATATTCGACATCAGACTTGAGAACCATTCAAGATTGGATAGTAAAACGACAATTATCTGGCATTCCTGGAGTCGTTGAAGTGAATACTTGGGGAGGACATTTAAAGCAGTATGAAGTTGCCATTAATCCACAAAAACTAAAGGCAATGAATATTTCATTGGCAGATATTTATGCTGCCTTAGAAAACAATAATAGTGTTGCTGGTGGCGGCTATATAGAAAAAGCTAATGTAGCATTTTTTATTCGTGGTGAAGGTTTAATTTCTAAGTTAGAAGATGTAGAAAATATTGTAGTTAAAAATAACAATGGCTTTCCAATTTATGTCAAGGACATTGCAAAAGTAGGCTTTGGAAGTGCTACAAGGTTTGGTGCTATTACTGGAAATGGTGAAGGAGAAAAAGTCCTTGGACAAATCATGATGATAAAGCACGGAAACTCCAAGCAAATAATTGATGCGGTTAAGGAGCGAGTAGCTTCAATACAAAAAACTTTGCCAGAAGGTGTTTATATTAATGGATTTTTGGAGCGAAGCGAACTTATAGAAAAAACGACCACGACTGTTGCAGAAAATTTAATTTTAGGCTCTTTAATAGTCATTTTTACAGTGGTTTTATTGCTCGGCAATTTGCGTTCAGGCTTAGTTGTTGCATCAGTAATACCCTTAAGTTTGCTATTTGCTATAACCTTAATGAATATTTTTAAAATTGATGCTAATTTAATGAGTATGGGAGCTATCGATTTTGGAATTATTATAGATGGAGCAGTAATCATTGTTGAGTTTATAGCATTCCAAATAGTTAAGCAAAGCAGTAAAATATCGTCTCATATTGGAACAGAAAGACAAGTAGAGATAGACAATATAACCTTGAAAAGTGCTTCAAAAATGATGAATTCTGCCATTTTCGGACAGCTTATCATTCTTATAGTTTTTATTCCAATTTTATCACTAAGTGGTATTGAGGGTAAAATGTTTAAACCCATGGCACTTACTTTTAGTTTTGCGTTAATTGGCGCTATGATTTTGTGTCTAACTTATGTACCTGTTATAGCTTCCATGTTTTTAAAACCTTCAAAAAAATCCTCAACAAATTTTTCAAATAGGTTAATGAAAAAAATAACGTCTTGGTATAAGCCAACAATAAATTGGGCCTTAGATAATAAAAAAACAATTATAGGTTTAGCAACTGTTCTTTTAGTTTTTAGCTCTTGGATTTTTACCAGAATGGGAGGTGAATTTGTGCCAACATTAGATGAAGGAGACTTTGTAATTCAACCCGTTTTAAAGACAGGAACATCACTTACTAAAACTATTGAAATCACCACAAAAATTGAAAAGACTTTATTAGAACAATTTCCTGAAGTAGAACAAGTAGTAACAAGAATTGGAGCAGCCGAAGTGCCTACAGATCCAATGTCAATGGAAGAGAGTGATGTAATAATAAAACTGAAACCAAAAAAAGAATGGGTTTCGGCTTCTTCTAAAGATGAATTGGCCGATAAGTTTAAAGAAGCTCTTGCAATTATTCCAAATATGGAAGTAGAATTTACACAACCTATTGAAATGCGATTTAATGAGTTAGTAACTGGAGTTAGGGCAGATGTAGCTATTAAAATTTTTGGTGAGGATTTAGAAATTCTTGCAGATAAAGCCAATGAAATTAGAAATTTAATTGACGATGTTGAAGGCGCTTCAGATATTACAGTTGAAAAAGTTGAAGGATTACCTCAAATGAGTGTGATTTATAATAGAAGTAAAATAGCCAGATATGGTCTCAATATTTCTGACTTGAATCAAATAATTTCAATGGGATTTGCTGGAGAAACAGTAGGAAGTGTGTTTGAAGGTGAAAAGCGTTTCGATTTGGTATTACGTTTAGATCAATCACAAAGAAAGAGCATTGAAAACCTTCAAAATTTATATGTAGACACACCTAATGGAATAAAAATTCCGCTTAGTGAATTAGCAGAAATAAAATACACTAAAGGTCCTGCACAAATCTCAAGAGATGATACCAAACGACGCATAGTAGTTGGTATAAATGTTAGAAATCGTGATCTACAATCGGTTGTTGACGATGTTAAACAGCTTATAGAAGCCAACATAAAGTTGCCAGCTGGTTATAGCATTACTTATGGTGGACAATTTGAAAATTTACAAAATGCTTCGGCTAGGTTAAAAGTTGCAGTTCCAGTAGCACTGTTTCTAATATTTATTCTCTTATACTTTGCTTTTGGTTCTGTAAAAGAAGCTCTAATGGTTTACTCTGCAATACCATTGGCAGCAGTTGGAGGTGTTTTATTACTATGGATTAGAGGCTTGCCTTTTAGTATTTCGGCAGGTGTTGGTTTTATAGCTCTATTCGGAATTGCTGTATTAAATGGCATTGTACTTATTGAGCATTTTAAGTCATTAAAAATATCTGGAACTATGGATATGAAAGCATTAATTATTAAAGGCACAACAGAACGTTTAAGGCCAGTACTTTTAACTGCAATGGCAGCAGCATTAGGCTTTTTGCCAATGGCAGTTTCTACAAATGCTGGTGCAGAAGTACAACGTCCCTTAGCGACTGTAGTAATAGGAGGCTTAATTACTGCAACCATACTAACCCTTGTCGTGTTACCAGTACTTTACTCATGGTTTGAAAACATTAGTTTAAAGACAAATAAGAATAGAATAATAACAGCTGTAATGCTTTTTTTAGCAATTCAAGTTAATGCACAAGAAAAGTATATAACTATAGATGAGTTGTTAACTATAGCAATAGAAAACAATGCATCATTAAAGGCCTCAGAATTAAAAGTTGAAGAAAAAAAGACACTAACCAATAGTGCCTTTAGTTTTGATAAAACAAACATTTATTATAGCTATGATGAAAATAATTTAGCCATAAACAACGAACCCTTAAAAGTTTTTGGAATTTCGCAGAGCTTTAAATTTCCAACGGTTTATTTTGCTGAGAAAAACCTCTACGCAGCTTCAAAAAAAATAGCTGAAGCAGAATATAATATTCAACTTTTAAAAGTTAAAAGACATGTCTATTCTGCTTATTATCAATTAAGCTATGCTAACGAAAAGGTAGTAGCTATTAAATATTTAGATAGTTTATATAGTGATTTTGCAAAAGCCTCAGAAAGACGTTTCGAGCTAGGGGAAACCAATTATCTCGAAATGATTTCTGCAAAATCCAAACAACGCCAAATAAACATGTTATTAGCTCAGGCATCAAAAGAAGTTGTAGCTGCGCAACATCAGCTTAATAAAGTAGTTCAGTCTGATATATCTTCATTTAATACTCAAGCTCCTAATAGACTCGAATTAGAAAGAACACTTAACAGTCCTAATGTTGGATTAGTATATTTTGAAAGTTCAAAAGATTATTACCATTCTGCAATCAATTTAGAATCCCAAAATTTATTGCCAGATTTAAGCTTTGAATATTTTCAAGGTAAAAACAGCACATTAAACTCAAGTATAAATGGTTATCAAATAGGGATTAAAATACCTTTGTTGTTTAGCGGTAATGCCTCAAGAATAAAAGCTTCTAAACTGGCTTTTAAAGTTGCTGAAGAACAGCAAAAAAATTACAGTTTAAGTTATGAGGCAGAGTTTAAGTCGCTCTTATCAAAATTAGAGCAATTAAATGAATCTCTCATTTATTATGATACGCAAGGAAAGCATCTTAAGGAAGAAATTATTAAAACAGCCAAACAAAGTTTTAAACATGGAGAAATTGACTTTTTTCAATTTATACAAAGCATAGAAAATGCACAAGAAATTGAACTCAGTTATTTAGAAAATTTAAACCAATATAATCAAACAGTAATAGCCATTAATCATCTAATATTATAAAACAATAACATGAAACATGTATATAGCATTTTATTTTTACTTGCCATTTTGTCTTGTGGAAATAATGAAAAAGAAACAGAAGTTAGCATTGAAAGTCAAAGTCACCGAGAGGAAATTGTTGTTTCAGCATCACAATTTGAATCTGAAAGCATGGTTTTGGGTGAAATCTCTATACAAGATTTTAATCAAACTATAACAGCAACAGGTTTTATAGATGTACCTCCATCAAGTAGAGCAAGCATCACTACATTTATGGAAGGCTATATTAAAAACACGCCGCTTTTAATTGGTGATGAAGTAAGAAAAGGACAATTATTGGTAACGCTTGAAAACCCTGAATTTGTAGAGCTACAGCAAAATTATTTAGAAGTGTCAAACCAGATCACCTACTTGAAATCTGAGTTTGAAAGACAATCTAAATTATATGAAGAAAATATTACTTCACAAAAAAACTATTTAAAAGCTGAAAGTGATTATAAAAGCAATCTAGCACATTATAACGGATTAAAGCAAAAACTAAAAATGCTTAACATTAATCCATCCAACATTGAAAATGGCAACATATCATCAACTATAAATTTGTATGCACCAATTGCTGGGTCTATTACTAAAGTTAATGTAAGCAATGGATCCTTTGTGTCTGCATCAAATGAAATCATGGAAATAATAAATACAGATCATATCCATTTAGAATTAATGGTTTTTGAAAAAGACATTTTAAATGTAAAAAAAGAGCAACCCATTAATTTTAAAGTTCCAGAAGCTTCAGATAAAACATATAAAGCAAAAGTGCACTTAGTAGGAACATCTATAGATGCAACAAATAGAACAATAAAAATACATGGACATATTGAAGATGATGAAAACTCACCTTTTGTAACAGGTATGTTCGTTGAAGCTCAAATTATAACAGGTGTTTCAAAAGGAAATGCTTTACCAAAAGAAGCGGTTGTAGAAATAGATAGTGCGTTTTTTGCATTGGTTCTTGACAAGAAGAACGATAGTTATACATTTAAAAAAACAAAAGTAGAGGTAGGAAAGCAAACAGAAGATTATGTTGAAGTATTAAACACTCAAGATTTTACAGACGAGCAAATACTTACTAAAGGAGCCTTTATGTTGTTGGCTGGAGGAGAATAAAAAAGATAAATCAACACTTAATAATAAAGGCATATTTTTTGTACATTGTTTATTACAATTAAAAAAACTGATATGCTAACAAAAATTTTTACTGCAAGTTTTCTGATTATTTTTGCATCTTGTAAGTCTTCGCAAGAAACTTCAAATCATGCTGAAACTGATGTTATTAATACTGAAGCTGAAATAAAAACTATGGATAATGATATGATAAATGAAGGATTTCATCTTGGCGAAATAAAACACCTAAAAGAGAGCGAATGCACTTATATTATTATTGATGGAGCAACCAACGCAAAGTTTGACCCAATTAACATATCTGAAGAAACTTATAAATCCCTAAGAAACGATGGAGAAAAAGTGTACTTTAAATATCGTCCTTTAAGAAGAATGAACAGATGTCCTGAAGCAAACCCTATAGAACTAATAGAGATAAAAAAAAGAGAAGGTTAAACCTTCTCTTTTTTATTTATGCTTAGTTAAAGTTAAGTTATTCAACAATAATTCTTTTTACATTTCCAGCACGATTATTTCCTACTCTAACAAAATAAACTCCTGAGGCTGCATAAGACATATTTAAGTTATACTCATAACCTTGACCTGTTTTATTTTCTAAAGTTTGCCATAAGACGGTTTGCCCTAAAACATTTTTTACTGTAAGGTCTAAACGTTCATTAATTGAGGTTGTATTTAGTCTTACTAGAAATTGGTTTCCCCCTTTATAAATCACATTAAAATCATCATTATCAACTAAATAATCATCAATAGATAAATTAGAATTAGCACACAATTGCATCGTCCAATCTAAAAGTGCTCCTCCTTGACTATTAGTTAGTTTATCTGTAATAACAAGCTTCCAATTTCCAACAGAAGATAAACCATTTAAAACATTTAAATCTCCATCAGGAACATAAGATCCAGTAAAAGGAGCTGTTCCAGATGCAATAGTTGAACTAGCGTCATCATCAAAAATTGTATCTGTAAAGTTATCACCTGATCCACCATTCCTATTAGAAAGCATTACTTCTGTAGTTCCATCTGGAGCAACTAACTTAATTTCTAAATCTGAGTCATTTACATGAAATAAATTAACAGAAACATTTACATCAGAAATAATAATATCATTAGTAATAGTTATGATTGACTCTGTTGGAGTTCCGCTATCAGAAATCGCAAAAGTTGTTCCATTTGTTTCTGTAGAACAAGCTACATGAGTTACCGATTTAGAAACCATGTTATTTGACACGTCAGCATCACCAGCCAAAAGCGTAGCTGATGTAAAACTATAAACGCCTACAGTTGATAAATTTGCAGGTGTTGTAAAAGAATATGAAATAGTATTTCCAGCAGTTACTGTGGCTCCTACAGTTTCTACAACTGGAGTTCCTCCATTAATTATATAATTAACGTTAAATCCTGATTGGTCAACTGTACCAAAATTTTCAATAGTTACAGTAACTGTTTCAGAGCCTAAACCTTCACCAGAATTTGGAGATGTAATTTCAGTAATACCAATATCGTTTGGTGCAATATGTCTAACATTTGAAGTTACACAATCATTTCCATTATCCTCATCAATGCCATAATCAGTGCAAGACATTATGGAATAAGTTTGCCCTTCTGTGGATAAATCTGCTGTTGTGCTAAACGTATGTTGTGCAGATGTTTGTGAAGCTAATGTGCCAACAAAAGCTTCTGTAATTAATGACCCACCATCAACTTGGTATGTAACATTAAAACCTGAAGCTGGATCTTCACCAAAATTAAATACGGTTACAGTAACTGTTTCTGCATTAGTAAGTGTTGCATCAACTGGAGTGTCAACACTCACAACACCAACATCATTAGTAGTATTTGGTGCTATTTGGAATACTCCAGCCACATTTTTTCTACCACCAGACATGACTTCATTTACAAACCAAAATTTCTTATCTCCATCAGGATCAATATCAATTTTACTATAATCTCCATAACGAGTTCCAGGGATGTTAGCGTCACTTGCTATAATAGTTTCTTCGGCTATTGTCATAGTTCCTAGTGGATCATTTGCAAAACGTCCTGTATAGTATGAGCCTACTCTTACATTTGGGTCTGCACTATTAGCGCTTGACATTCCTGTATAACCCATTCCTATGTTACCTTGTACATCCATAATTAAACTCGCATTCCAAGCGTGTCTGTTATCAGGTGCTGTATAGGTTCCTTCTTGATGTATTGTCCATGGTTGTCCATCACCAGATTGTCTTAACTCGTACCACCTCACACCAGCTTGTTCTGCTGCACTTCCATCTACATCTACTACAAAATTGAATAAGGCAGAGTTATGGCTACCAAACTTTCTAAATTGTGCTTGGTTCATTACTGTCCATTGTAAGGCATCTATACTAGGTCCTCCGTTAGGTTGGGTTAAGTTAACAAAACTTCCTCCATCAAAAGTTGAATTGAAAGCCGTTACCGAACCATCTGCATTCCCGCTTCCATCAACTCCTAATCGGGTTGGTCCAGTCACTGTTGAATTTGAAGTATTACTCCAATCCATTGTAACACTCCATAATTTTATGTGATCGTCTTGGCTTACACTTGCCCAAGAGTCATCAGCAAAGTAAACCATAGTTGCTGGTCCTGTAATGGTAGCATTATGACTTAAGTTTAAAAATTGTGGAGAATCAAATCCTCCAGGGTCTTGCCAACCTGGAACAGTAAAAGATGCTATTTGCGCACTAGGATTGCCTGCTAACATTTCGTCTCTTTCAAATACATGAAAAGTGCCACTTGTATTATCTGTCATATAATAACCATCATGCCATACTGAAAGTTTTTGATAATCTACAACAGAACCATAAGTATAAACTGTCCAAGCAGCTGTCATTGGGTTTGGGCCATCAGATACAGCAACTTGAGCACCACTGCCTAAAAAAGTAAGCACCCAACGATCGGCAACGTTATCGTAAGAAGCTGTAAGGTCACAACAACCTCCTGAAGGGAATATAGTAGGGTTTGGTGCAACTAATCCACCAGTAAGTGAAGTTCCGTTTTTATCAAATATTTGGAATGCCGTATTTATTACAGAAATATAGTGATTTGGTCCAACAGCTCCTGCTGGATCTGTAGGCTGAGATCCTGAAGCGCCTGTTTCAAAAACAATTAATGGAGCTTTAGCTGGGATTTTATTTTTTAATCGATGTGGATTTAACGCTAAAGCATCTGAACCATTTGAACCTTTCCCAGGTGCAATATCGTACTTAGAGGCTCTACCATCCATCATTTCTTCAACTTTGTATTCAGGTCTTGGTAATTCAACTCTCGAAGCCAGAGAAGGCACTTTTTCAACTTTAGTAGGTTTTCCTACATAAATTGGTTTTAAAGATTTACTGTCATCTTGCTGTGCAAAAAACAACTGACTGCTAAAGATTAAACAAATAACAGCTAGCCAATGTAATTTTGTTCTCATAAGGAGTTTTTTTGATTTTTAAGCATTTTTTAAGGGTTTTAAAAATAGTAGTTTTTTAAAACATACCTAAATTATTTACCAACTATTAGATGTAAGTAAGGCTTGATATTAGATAATTCGATGAAATGATCTAAAACTTCGATGAACGCTTAATGGAAAATTAAGAATTCGTACATAAAAATCCTAAACGAATAATGTTTAGGATTTAATAATTTCTATTTGAGCTAATTTACATTTTCATTAACCAATGCTTCACATCAACTTCTTTTTTGATAATGCTGCTTAACTCATTTATGTTAACGCGTTTTTGTTCCATGGTATCACGATGCCTAATGGTTACTGAGTTATCCTCTAAAGTATCGTGATCTACTGTGATGCAAAATGGTGTTCCGTTGGCATCTTGACGTCTGTAACGTCTTCCAACAGCATCTTTTTCGTCATAATCCACATTAAAATCCCATTTTAAATCGTCAACTATTTTCTTTGCAATTTCTGGTAAACCATCTTTTTTTACTAATGGCAAAATAGCGGCTTTTACTGGAGCTAAAACTGCTGGTAATTTTAAAACTGTTCGTGTTGTGCTATTGTCTAATTCTTCTTCAACCAAAGCATTTGAAAACACAGCTAAGAACATTCTGTCTAAACCAATTGAAGTTTCCAAAACATAAGGTGTGTAGCTGGAATTGTCTTCATGGTCAAAATATTGAAGTTTTTTGCCTGAGTATTCTTCGTGTTGTTTTAAATCGAAATCTGTACGAGAATGTATGCCTTCTAATTCTTTAAACCCAAACGGAAATTTAAATTCGATATCTGTTGCTGCGTCGGCATAATGCGCTAATTTTTCGTGGTCGTGAAAACGATAATTATCATCACCTAAACCAAGAGATTTATGCCATTTTAGTCTTGTTTCTTTCCAATAGTCAAACCATTCTTTCTGAGTTCCTGGTTTGATGAAGAATTGCATTTCCATTTGTTCAAACTCACGCATTCTGAAAATAAATTGTCTTGCTACAATTTCGTTTCTAAAAGCTTTTCCTGTTTGTGCAATTCCAAAAGGAATTTTCATGCGTCCAGTTTTTTGAACGTTAAGAAAATTTACAAAAATTCCTTGTGCTGTTTCTGGTCGCAAGTACAAATCCATAGCGCTTTCGGCAGAAGCACCTAACTTGGTACCAAACATTAAGTTAAATTGCTTTACGTCTGTCCAGTTTCGGCTTCCTGTTAATGGATCAGCAATTTCCAATTCTTCGATAAGGGCTTTTACATCTGCCAAATCTTCATTTTCTAAAGATTTTGCCATACGTGAAAGCGTGGTATTTATCTTATTTTGGTAGTCTAAAACGCGTTGGTTTGTTTCTAAAAACTGTTCTTTATCAAAAGCATCACCAAACCTCTTGGCAGCTTTTTCAACTTCCTTATCAATTTTGGCTTCAATTTTTGCACAATATTCTTCTATTAAAACATCGGCTCGATAACGTTTTTTAGAGTCTTTATTATCTATTAAAGGATCATTAAAGGCATCAACGTGACCTGAAGCTTTCCAAGTTGTTGGATGCATAAAAATTGCAGCGTCAATACCTACAATATTATCGTGCATTTGCACCATGGCTTTCCACCAATAATCGCGAATGTTTTTCTTTAACTCTACTCCATTTTGTGCGTAATCGTAAACTGCACTTAGTCCATCATAGATTTCACTACTCTGGAAAACGTAACCATACTCTTTTGCGTGAGAGATTACTTTTTTAAATTGATCATCGTTGTTTGCCATGCTGCAAAAATAAAAAACCGCTCCAAACTAATAGAACGGTTTTTTGAAATTATTTTTTTAATACTATTCCAACTCCATTTGAGTTCCTCCAAGCCTCCTATTGTTTTCAAAAACATTAATGTAATAAAGACCTGCTTTGAAGGCTTCATTGTTTTTGATGTTAACGCAAATATCTAAGTCAGAATTGTTGTAATTTATACTTTCTTTGTGACTGTAAATCAGTGTCTGATTTTCAAAGCTAATTGAACCTTTGTCTGAGATTATATTATTGTTTGGGTCAATAATCTGAATATATAAATCTTTATTCCCTTTTGGTGAAATTACATTTTTAGCCACCACAAAACTAAGTTGAATTCCCTCCGCATCCTTTGCCTTAAATGTTTGTATGTCTTTATTAAGCCCTTTTGTTTTATAAGCTTTTGCAACAAAGGAATTTGCCGAAATAACACTTGCTTCTTCAATTTTACTTTTAAAAGTTTCTTTTTCTAATAAAGCTTTTTCTTTTTGAAAGTTTAACTCGTTTGAAAGGTCTTGTTTTTCTGCTTCAATTTTTTGCGCAACTCTAATGAGCGAGTCTTCACGATCTTCTAAACTACGTTTTTGCGCTCTGAGAAAATTTAATTGGTTTCTTAAATTGGTATTTGATACAGTTTTAGCCTCAAAATTTTCAATGGTTTTACTTGTTACTCCAACTTTATAAACTGCACTATCTAATTGATGTTTCAAATTAATATTTTCGGAGTTGAGTTTATCATACCGATTTATAATCTCACTTAGGTCGTTGTGAAGGTCTCTTTTTTCTTGTACCAGAAAATTGTTGTCAGATTTTAAATCAGAATAGCTTACAAGTCCATAAGTCGTAAATACGACAATTACAACTGCTAAAACGCCTATGGTTAATCTGTAGTTAAATTCTTGTGGATTAACTAACATTATGAATTCTAAGGGATCAATTAATTAAAGGCGAAAATATGTATTAAGTTTGTGCTGACTAATTAAATTCGACAAAGTGATAAAAAACTTGTTAAACCTGTTTTTCCCTAAGGTCTGTTCTGGTTGTACTAATATACTATCTGATCATGAAGAGTACTTATGCACAAAATGCAGGCACGATTTACCTGTAACAAACTATCACTTTAACAATGATAAAAGTGTAGAGAAAATATTTTACGGAAGAGCAAAAATAATAAATGCTACAGCATTGCTTCGTTTTGAAAAGAAAAGTATTGTACAGCATTTGCTTCATAATTTAAAATATAAAGGTCAAGAAGATATAGGCTTGTTTTTAGGTAAATGGTTGGGTCATGAATTAGCTTTGGTTGAAGCTTATAAATCCATTGATATTGTAATTCCTGTACCTTTGCACAAAAAGAAACTGCGAAAGCGTGGTTATAATCAAACTGCAAAATTTGGAATTGAAATTGCCAAAGTACTCAATGCAAAATATGTTGACAATGTACTTGTAAAGACCACTAATACCAAAACACAAGTATTTAAAAATCGTTTAGCAAGATGGACAAGCGACAACGAAATTTTCGGCATAAAAAATCATGCCTTAATAGAAAGCAAACATGTTTTATTAGTTGATGATATTATAACCACAGGAGCAACTATAGAATCTTGTGCTAATATTTTAAACAAAGTTAATAATGTAAAAATTAGCGTTGCTTGTATGGCAATTGCTCAATAAGTTTTTCGTTAGTTATAAATTAAGTTGTTATTTTGCGCAAAATTGGTTTTGATGAAGAAGATTTTCTCAAATTTAGTATTACTTGTTGCTGTTGGATTGTTGTTTATACAATGTGCTAACAGAGGAACTCCCTCTGGAGGCGAAAAAGATGTAACTCCTCCAGTAATTGTAAAATCTGAGCCAGAAAACTATTCAACTAATTTTACTGCTAAAGAGATTAAAATTTATTTTGATGAATACATTAAAATTAAAGATTTACAAAAACAACTTATAATCTCTCCTCCAATGGATCCAGAACCTGAAGTAACACCTTTAGGTTCGGCAAGTAAGTACATTACCATTAAAATTTTTGATACGCTAACACCTAATACTACTTACGCCTTTAATTTTGGAGAAAGTATTGTAGATAATAACGAAGGTAATCCTTACCCTTATTACAGGTATGTATTTTCTACAGGTTCATATATCGATTCGCTACAAGTAAATGGTCGTATTGAAGATGCTCTCGACCAAAAGCCTGAAGAGTTTGTTTCTGTGATGCTTTACGAAGTAGATTCAACCTTTACAGATTCTATTATTTATAAAAACAAGCCAAAATACATTACCAACACTTTAGATAGCACATCTACATTTCAGCTTGATAATTTAAAAGCTGGGAAGTATTTATTGGTTGCCTTAAAAGAGGAAAACAGCAATTACACCTTTCAGCAAAAAGAGGAAAAAATTGGCTTTAAAAAAGAGTTTATAACCGTTCCGACTGATACGTCTTATGTTTTAAAATTATTTAAAGAAATTACAGATTTTAAAGCTGCAAGACCTAAACTTACCTCAGGAAATAAGATTGCCTTTGGTTTTGAAGGTGATGCTGAAAGCATGAACATTAATTTGCTTAGTGAAATACCTGAAGGTTTCGAAAACAGAATAGTTAAAGACACTAAATCAGATAGTTTATATTATTTCTTTAACCCAGATATAGAGTCTGATTCTCTTGTATTTCAGGTCTCAAATAAAACTTACGTAGATACTTTCACTGTTAGGACAAGGGTTCTTGAAAAAGATTCTTTAATCGTTTCTGCAAAAAGCAACCTTAATTTAAAACTAAATGAAGATTTTGTGTTTACAGCAAATAATCCTCTGGTTGACTTAGACAAAAACAAGGTGAGTATTATGAAAAAGGACTCTTCGCTTGTTGATTTTTCTTCAACATTTGAAACCCTTACAAATAGTTACACATTTAAGTTTGACAAACAAGAGGAAAACTCATATAAAATACAGATGCTCCCAGGTGCTTTAAAAGATTTGTTTGGTGCTGTAAATGATACTCTTGACTTTAATATTAGAACAAGGGCTTTGTCTGACTATGGTAACTTACGTCTTATTCTCGAAAATGCAGTATATCCTGTTATTGTGCAACTTGTGTCGCCTCAAGGTGAGGTAAAAACTGAGTTATACTCTACAAAACCTGAGCCTTTAGATTTTATTCATATCAATCCAGCCAACTATTTAATTCGTGTTATATACGATGCCAATGGCAATAAAAAATACGATACTGGAAGTTATCTTAAAAAAATCCAGCCAGAACGAGTGATTTATTTTCCTGATTTGTTAGAGATTAGAACAAATTACGATTATATAGAAACATTTACTTTAAAATAAAAGTATCTCTATCGTCTAAAAACTTGAGTTTTTGCCTTATAGCTTTAATGTGATTTTTATCTAAAATTGCAACTTCTGTTTGCTCAGTATTATGTTTTATGTTTGTGACACATTCACCTAAGCCATCATAAATAGCTGAATGTCCAACATACTCATGGTCGTTTACATCAAAACCAACACGATTCACACCAATGCAATAGCTCATATTTTCAATAGCTCTTGCTTTTAATAATGCATCCCAAGCGTTAACTCTTGGTTTTGGCCAATTGGCAACATAAATCATTGCATCATAATCGTCTGTGTTTCTTGCCCAAACTGGAAAACGCAAATCGTAACAAACTTGAGGAAGTATTTTCCAACCTTTATAATTAATAGTTAGTCTTTTGTTTCCAGCTTTATAAACCTTATGTTCTCCTGCAAGTGTAAAGGTGTGACGCTTATCGTACTGCTCTATATGTCCATTAGGCGTTACAAAAACAAATCGGTTATAAAAATTGTTGTTCTCAGAAATAACAAGGCTTCCGCAAATTGCTGAGTCAGTTTTTTTTGAAGTTTCTATCATCCAAGCAAGAGTTGTTCCATTCATGGTTTCAAACACATGCTCTGGATTCATGGTGAAACCTGACGTGAACATTTCAGGAAGTACTATAACATCAACAGGTTGTTTTATTTCTTTAATTTTTTTGGTAAAATTTATCCTGTTTTGTTCAGGATTTTCCCAAACTAAATCTGACTGAATAATGGCTACCTTAAGTTGTTCTTGCATACCTTAAAAGTAACTAATTTTTTAAGTAAATTTATAACTGCTATGAATTTAACTTTTGAAAAATGTACCATGAATGATTTGAATGTCTTAATAGACATTTCAAGAGATACTTTTATTCATGCTTTTGAAAAGCAAAACAATCCTGAAGATTTCTGGAACTATATTAACGAAGCATTTAACGAAAATGCAATGATTGAGCAATTGCTTAATAAGAATTCTGAGTTCTATTTTGTGTATTTAAAAAATGTGCTTGTTGGTTATTTCAAACTCAATAAAAATGAGGCTCAAACCGAGCAATTTGCTAAACGGAGTGTTGAGTTGGAGCGTATTTATGTATTAAAAGATTTTCAGAACCAAGGTATAGGCAAACACATATTGGAAAAAGCTATCAATATTGCAAAAACCAACAAAGCAACTTTTATATGGCTTGGCGTTTGGGATAAAAACAAAAATGCAGTTCGTTTTTATGAACTGCATGGATTTAAAAAATTTGGTTCGCATGCTTTTTATATTGGCAAAGACAAACAAACCGATTGGCTAATGAAAAAAAAATTGCGTTAAGAACGCTTTAGTTTTTTTTCAGCTTTATCAATTTTTTCGTTTAGTTTTTGAATTTTCTCCAACCACTTAGTTTCATCATTTGGTGATAATTTTCCTTTGCTTTTTAATCGCTCATACTTACTTTGAGCTTGCTCTAAATCTTTAACAGCTTTGTTGTAATTTGATTGAGCCTTTTCTTTTTGTTTTAACTCCTTTTTAGCCTTTTTTTGTTCCTTTTCAGCTCTTTTTTGAGCTTTTTCAGCCTTTTTAAGCTCTTTTTCAGCTTTTTTAAGTTGTTGCTCTTCTTTTTGATTTTGCTTAATTTCTTCAACTAACTTAAAATATTCTGCCCTGATTTTGGCTTGTTCTTCAATTGAGAATGTAGAGGTAACATCATTTCCATCAAGTAAAATTTTGTCTTTTTTTACAATATATTTCTTACCATCTCTTTCAACAACTTGTGCGTTTGAAAAAAATCCGAATCCTAAAAAAAGGATAATCAATATATGTCTCATTACATTAATATTTATGTTCAAATATTAGACCCTAATTTACATAAAAAGTCACACTAAATCGCATTTAAAATTTCAGCCGCTTTTATAATTGTCTCGTCAGTTTTTGCAAAACAAAAGCGCAGCATTTTATGGTCTAACTTATTTAAATTAAATACTGAAACTGGAATAGAGGCAAGACCTTTTTCAATGGTGAGTTCTTTAGCAAATTCAAAGTCGTTTTTATCTGTGATATTGGAATAATCTAACGACTGAAAATAAGTGCCTTTTGAAGGTGTAAACTTAAACCTCGAATCTTTAATTAATCCTAAAAAGAAATCTCTTTTTTGCTGAAAAAATCCTGATAGTTCTTGGTAATGGCTAGGAGTTTCCAGATACTCAGATAATGCAACTTGAATGGGATGATTTACACTAAACACATTAAACTGATGTACTTTTCTAAACTCATCCATAAGCTCTTTTGGAGCACAGCAATAACCAATTTTCCATCCTGTATTATGAAACGTTTTCCCAAAGGATGCTGTAATAAAACTGCGTGATTTTAAGTCTTTAAACAAACAAGCACTTTGGTGTTGCTCTCCATCAAAAATAATGTGCTCGTAAACCTCATCGCTTAACACTAAAATATCAGTGCTTTCGGTCAGCTTTTGTAATTGCAGCATATCGTTCTTGCTTAAAACTGTTCCTGTTGGGTTATGAGGTGTATTAACGATAATCATTTTTGTTTTTGAATTAATTTTATCGCTTACCTCTTCCCAATCTATAGCATAATCTGGATGTTTCATTTGAATGGAAATGGCTTTTCCACCACTCAACTCAATAGAAGGAATATAACTATCATAAGCAGGCCTGAACACAATAACCTCATCTTCCGGTTTTACAAAAGCTGTAATTGCAGAGTAAATGGCTTGAGTTGCGCCAGACGTAATAGTAATTTCATGTTCTGGATGATAGCTGGAATTGTAAAGTAGCTCAAATTTATTGGTAATAGCTTGTCGCAACCTTAATGTTCCAGGCATTGGAGCATATTGATTATGTCCTGAAATCATGGTTTTGTTAACTAAATTTATGAGTTTTTGGTCGCTTTTAAAATTTGGGAAGCCTTGCGATAAGTTTACAGCATTATGCTTTATAGCCAACGCACTCATTACTGAAAAAATGGTAGTTTCTAAATCAGGAAGCTTGGAGGTGTGTTGCATCATTGAAAAAATATTAAGAGATAAAGATAATCTATTCGCAACCTTTTCTATAAATTCGTATCTAAAAAATAAAACCCTTAAACATCAAGATCATGAAACAAACACTTTTAGCCTTTATTTTATTAGTAACAATTTCAAATATTCAAGCTCAAGAAAATAATGAAGTAGAAACTAATAAGCAAAATGAATTAAAAATAAATATGACTAATTTAATTGGCTTCAAGTGGTTAGATATTGGTTATGAACGCATTTTAAATGAAGAGGCTTCTATTGGCGTTGGAACACTATTTTCATTAGATAAAGATTCTGAAGGATTAGATGATTATAGAACATTTTCTATAACTCCATATTACAGACAATTTTTTTCAAAAAAATATGCTCAAGGGTTCTTCGTAGAAGGGTTTGCTATGCTGCATTCAGGGAACGATGAATTTTACGAGTATAATGAAACCACTATGGTAAGCAGTTACGAAGAAAAAACTTATACTGATTTTGCAATTGGAATTTCAGCTGGAGCAAAATTTGTAACCAAAAGAGGTTTTATTGCTGAAATTTATTTAGGTATAGGTAGAGATTTATTAGGAAATAGTGATATTGAAGTTGTTGGCAGAGGTGGTATTGCTATCGGTTTTCAGTTTAATTAAACAATATTAAGTATTTTAAGCAATTCTTGTTTATAGGTTCTTCCAATTGGGATTTTTTTGTCACCAATAAACAATATGTTTCCGCTAATTTTATCCACTTTATTTATATTAACAATAAACGATTTATGCACTTGTATAAACTGATTATTGTTAAGTTTATCTGACCAGTTTTTAAGCGTATCAATAAAACTTAGGGTTTTATTTTTTGTGATTAATGAAATGTAGTTTCTATCAGATTCTACATAAAAAATATCACTCAGTATTATTTTATGATGGGTTTTATCAACGTTTAAAAAAATGGAATCGTTTTCTTCTTCAATTTGATTTTCTTGTCTGCTTTTTAATTTATTAATGGCTTTAAAAAAGCGCTCAAACCTAATGGGTTTTACCAAATAATCTACAATAGTATCCAATTCAAAACTACTTACAGCATGCTCTGGATAAGCTGTTGTAATGATTATTGATGGTGGATTTTTTACTGCTTTAATAAATTCCAATCCTGAAATATCTGGTAGATTAATATCCAGAAAAACCAAATCAACCTCATTGCTGCTCAAAAAAGAATAGGCTTCAATTGCAGCATTGAAAGTTCCTTGTAATTCCAAATTCGGAATCTTCCTAATAAAATTCTGGAGGATTTTTTGCGCAGGAATTTCGTCTTCAATAATAATGCATTTCATGAGAGATTCAGTTTTAAATACACCTTAAAAGTACTATTTCTTGTAATGCTTAATTGATGGTTGTCTTTATACAAAAGTTGCAATCGTTTTTCAAGGTTTTGAAGCCCAATTTTAAAATCGCTTGTAGTGACTTTAGTTTCATCAAAATCATTTTCACATACACATTCTAAAGCATTATCCTTTAGTACAATGTTTATGTGTATTTCGCTATTTAATGTGCTGTGTTTAAAGGCATTTTCAAAAATAGTAATCAAAAGCAAAGGCGCAATTTTATGATTTATATTTTCGATTGTTTTACTATACTGAATTTGTTTAACACCTTCTGTCCTAATCTTTTGAAACTTGATATAATTATCCAAAAAGCTCATCTCTTTTTCTAAAGGTATCATTTCAGTATTGCTTTCATAAAGCACGTGTTTTAAATTGTCTGAAAGCATTAAAATAAGTTCTGGTGTTTCCTCTGGTTTTTCAATAGAATAAGAGTAAATCGTATTTAAATTATTAAATAATACATGAGGATTTATTTGCGATTTTAAAAACTTCAACTCCATTTCGGTATGCTGTTTTTTCATCTGCTCATGTTTGTCTTGTTCTTCAAGAAAGCGATACAGCATCCAGGTAAACGAAAAGAAAATTAAAGGCACTAAGGTTTGCCATAAGTAATCGCTTAAACATTTCATTGGTGAACAACCACATTGTGCAAAGGCATAGCAATACAACATAGTCGCTAAAACCGAAATGAAGGCAAATACAAAAATATAGAGTATATAAAGTTTTTTCTTTACGAAATAAGGCAGTAATACAAAATTGTTTACATAAACAATGACTACTAAAATAAAGAGATATTGCAAAAAGGGATTTTCTCTCCAATAGAAGTCTGAAAACACAAACAATGATGCAAAAATGAACAAAGCCCAAAAAAGTATGTGGACTAAAATTTTAGAAATGTGCCTGCTTAACTGTGTCATTATACTCCGAAAAGTAAATAGAATAAAGTAAACCCTCAAAAATTATGTACAAAAACCAAATTTGTAATGACAAACGTCAATTTTGCAGTTCGTTTATCAATGTGGTTTTGTTGTATGATTAAAATGGTTTTGCATCCAAATTAATTTTAAAAAATAAAGGATAGATAGACATTAGAATCATAAAATTTTAAAATCATGAAACGAACTGTAACCATTTTAAGTCTCCTTTTTTGCCTCTCCTACTTAAACTCACAAACTTATAACAAACTTGAAGTTGACGACAAAGGCAATGAAAAATTGCTTGGAAAAATTAATCGAGAAGGATTATCCTCAAATAGTTTTAATACTTGGTTTAATAAAAACTATGACGATTATGTGGCAAATGAAACGCTTCTAAAAAACTTTAAAGATTCCCTTAGCAAATATAAAATTAAAGTTTTTTTAGGCACTTGGTGTGGCGACAGCAAACGTGAAGTCCCTCGATTTTACAAAGTGATAGATGCCATAAATTTTCCTGAAAACCAACTTGAAATTATTGCTATTGACAACGCAACTGAAACCTACAAACAAAGTCCAAATGGCGAAGAACAAGGTTTGAATATTCATAGAGTACCAACATTTATATTTTATAAAGATGAAAAAGAAGTAAACCGAATTGTGGAGCATCCTAAAGAAACTTTTGAACGTGATATTTACAACATTGTCTTAGGTAAAAGCTACACTCCAAACTATGTTGCTGCAAACTACATTGAAGGTATGTTGATGCAGTATAGCTTAAAAATTTTAAATGAAATGGAATCTGAACTTGTTTCCAGACTCTCAGAATTTGTAAAAGGCAGCAGAGAGTTAAACACCTTAGGCTATGTAAAATTACGAGCTAAAAAGTATGATGAAGCCATTTATATTTTTGATTTAAACACTAAACTATTTCCTTACAAAGAGAATGTTTATGACAGCTTAGGTGAAGCTTTTTTTGAAACCAAAAACTATAGTTTAGCATTAAAAAATTATCAAAAAGTTTTAGATTTAAACCCTAAACATGAAAATGCAAAAATTATGATTGAAAAGATTAAGAAAGACTACTAAAACTGCATATCATCAATCTTATCCAAAACAGAAATTATCGCAGTAACTGCTTTTATGTAAAATTCTGGTTGTATAAATTCAAAATCGTCTGTTGGTTTGTGGTAGTCTTTATGGTCTTCTACACCAAAATACAAAAATGGAATTTCTTGTTTGTGAAATGGTCCATGATCTGAGGAAGTTACCCAACTTTGTTTATCATCCAAACCATCATGTCCAACTAACAATTTAAAGTTTTCAGGCAACTCTAAATCTGTAATTGATGGCTGTAGTTGCTTATAAAGGTTTGTTCCAACAACATATAGTTCATTGTTATCGTTTCTTCCAACCATATCTAAGTTAATGTTTAAAGCAATATTTTCTTTCGCAATGGTGTTAGCCTCTAAAAAATGAGCTGCTCCTCGTAAGCCCATTTCTTCAGCATCAAAAGCTGCAATAACAACAGAGTGTTTTGGTGGATTGTTCTTTAAATATTCTGCAATAGCAATTATGGCACTTGTGCCTGAAGCATCGTCATCAGCACCATTGTAAATTTCACCATTGTTTATACCAACATGATCATAATGTGCAGATAATACAATAAACTTTTCAGGAAATTCAGTTCCTTTAATCAACCCTAAAACGTTAGCCCCTTCATAGGTTTTTTTATCACGACGACCTTCAAAACTAAAAGGTTGAGTATACTCATTCAATAAAGGCTCAATGTTATATTTCTTGAATTGGTCTATAACGTAATTTCTTGCAATAAGACCTCCTTTTTCACCTGTTCGCCTTCCTTCTAAGGAGTCAAGTGAAAGAAATTTTACACGCTCTAAAAGAGCATCTGGATTGAATAATTGTGTTTTAACTTCAACTTGTTCTGAAGTATCTTCAATTGTACTATTTTCTGTCTGTCCTTTACATGAAAAAATCAAAAAAAGAACAAAATAGAGGCATAAATATTTTGTTTTCATTTACTATTGTTAGGTTGCCAAAGCTAATAAAAAAACCTAAGTAGATACTTAGGTTTCTGTTAATTATTTTAAAAAGTTTGCTTCTATTTAAATGCTTGCTTTCATGAGCTCTCTGTTCATTCTCGCTATGTTTTCTAACGAGATTCCTTTAGGGCATTCTACTTCACAAGCTCCTGTATTGGTACAGTTTCCAAACCCTTCTAAGTCCATTTGAGATACCATATTTCTAACTCGATCTGCAGCTTCAACTTGTCCTTGTGGTAATAATGCATATTGAGACACTTTAGCTCCAACAAATAACATTGCCGAAGAATTTTTACAGGTTGCCACACAAGCACCACAACCAATACATGTGGCGGCATCCATAGCCTCATCTGCCGCATGCTTAGAAATTGGAATAGAATTAGCATCTTGTGTGTTTCCAGATGTATTAACTGAAATATATCCTCCAGCATGCTGAATGCGATCAAAAGCAGTTCTATCAACAACTAAGTCTTTAATCACTGGAAATGCTGTTGCTCTGAATGGTTCAATCGTGATGGTGTCTCCATCTTTAAACATTCTCATGTGTAATTGACACGTTGTGACACCTCTATCTGGGCCATGTGCTTCTCCATTGATGTACATTGAACACATACCACAAATTCCTTCGCGGCAATCATGATCAAAAGCTACAGGCTCATTTCCTTCTGCGATTAATTGTTCGTTTAGAACATCCATCATTTCTAAGAAAGACATATGTTCTGAAATATCAGTAACTTTGTAGTCTACCATTTTACCTTTGTCCTCTGGACCTTTTTGTCTCCAGATTTTCAATGTTAAATTCATTCCTTTTCCTGACATAACTTTCTTATTTATATGAGCGTTGTTTTAGCTCAATATCTTTAAATTCTAATTCTTCTTTGTGTAAAACTGCATCAGCTGGTTCGCCTTTATATTCCCAAGCTGCTACGTAAGCGAATTCGTCATCTTTACGCTTTGCTTCACCTTTTTGCTCACCATCAAGTTCTACAGATTCTTCTCGGAAATGTCCACCACAGGATTCATTTCTATGCAAAGCGTCTTTTGCAAATAATTCACCTAACTCTAAGAAATCTGCAACTCTTCCAGCTTTTTCAAGCTCAGGGTTCATTTCAAATGCAGATCCTGGAACTTTTACATCTTTCCAGAATTCTTCTCTAATTGCTTTAATTTCAGTCATAGCTTCTTTAAGTCCTTTTTCATTACGAGACATTCCAACTTTGTCCCACATTACTTTTCCTAAACGCTTGTGGAAATAATCGACAGATTTTGTACCTTCATTATTAATGAAGAAATTAATTCTGTCTGTAACTTCTTTTTCGGCTTCGTCAAACTCTTTAGTGTCTGTTGGAATTTTTCCAGTTCTAATGTCATTTGCCAAGTAATCTCCAATGGTATAAGGCAACACAAAATAACCGTCTGCCAGTCCTTGCATCAAAGCAGAAGCTCCAAGTCTGTTTGCTCCATGGTCTGAGAAGTTGGCTTCACCAATACAATACAAGCCGTCAACAGTAGTCATAAGGTTATAATCTACCCAAACGCCTCCCATCGTGTAATGTGTTGCAGGATAAATCATCATTGGAGTTTTGTATGGATTTTCATCAACAATTTTCTCATACATTTGGAATAAGTTTCCATACTTAGCTTCAACGATTTTCTCTCCTAATTCGGTAATTTTTTCTTTTGAAGGATTATCAATATTATGAATTTTAGCTTGCTCTTTTCCGTAACGTTCAATAGCCGATTTGAAATCTAAATACACAGCTTCTCCAGTTGCATTTACTCCATATCCAGCATCACAACGTTCTTTTGCAGCACGTGAAGCAACATCTCGAGGCACTAAATTTCCAAAGGCTGGATAACGACGTTCTAAGTAATAATCTCTTTCATCTTCAGATAAATCAGTTGGCTTTTTACGCCCTTCACGAATGGCTAATACATCATCCATATTCTTTGGTACCCAAATACGTCCATCGTTGCGCAAAGATTCAGACATTAACGTTAACTTAGACTGATAATCTCCTGAACGTGGAATACATGTTGGGTGAATTTGTGTATAACAAGGATTTGCAAAATACGCTCCTTTTTTATGAATTTTCCATGCTGCTGTGGCATTACTTCCCATAGCGTTGGTTGAAAGGAAATACACATTTCCATAACCTCCTGAAGCAATAACAACTGCATGAGCTGAATGACGCTCAATTTTTCCTGTAATTAAATCTCGCGCAATAATCCCTCTTGCTTTGCCATCAATTTTTACAACATCAAGCATTTCGTGGCGATTGTACATCTGGATTTTTCCACGAGCAATTTGACGGTTCATTGCAGAATATGCCCCAAGCAATAACTGCTGTCCAGTTTGCCCTTTAGCATAGAAAGTTCTTGAAACTAACACACCTCCAAACGAACGGTTATCTAACAATCCACCATAATCACGAGCAAAAGGCACACCTTGAGCTACACATTGATCAATAATATTTGCAGAGACTTCTGCTAAACGATACACGTTTGCTTCACGCGAACGATAATCGCCTCCTTTTACAGTATCGTAAAATAATCTATACGTTGAGTCGCCATCACCTTGATAGTTTTTGGCTGCGTTAATACCACCTTGAGCTGCAATGGAGTGCGCACGACGAGGTGAATCTTGGTAGCAAAATGCTTTAACGTTGTAACCTAATTCTGCCAAAGTTGCGGCAGCAGAACCTCCTGCTAAACCAGTTCCAACAACAATAATATCAATGTGACGCTTGTTAGCTGGATTAACAAGGTTAATGTGGTCTTTATATGTTGTCCATTTATCTTTTAATGGACCCTTTGGTACTTTTGAATCTAACGTTGCCATATTTATGATAATACGTGTTTAAGATGATGATAAATTGCAATAAAAATAAAACCAAGAGGAATTATAATTGCATAGGCTTTACCAATGTTCTGTAAGGTTTTTTTTCTACCAGCTGTTGAGCCCATTGATTGGAATGCAGATGTAAATCCATGAAGTAAATGAAGCATTAAGAAAATAAATGCCACTACATAAGCAATGGTTCTAACATGACTTTCAAATTTATGTTGCAATTCATCAAAATAACGATAGCCATCAATTCCTTCATGCATTCCAGACCAATCACCTTCAATGAATTTAGTGTTTATTTCAGGAAACCAAAAGTCAATAAAATGAAGAATGATGAAGGCTAAAATAGCGACACCACTCCAAATCATATTTCGGCTCATCCATGATGAATTTGCAGCACCATTATTTTTTACATAAGCTACATTGCGAGCTTTTTTGTTTTTAATTTCCAACACAAAACCCATTACAAAATGAAACACTACACCAAATATTAAAACTGGCTGTAGTACATATTGTATTAAAGGATTTGTTCCCATAAAATGAGACACTTCGTTAAAGGTATCTGCACTAAAGACAGATAAACTATTAATGGCGAAATGTTGAAGCAAGAAAAACATGAGGAAAAAAGCTGAGAGTGCCATGGCAACCTTTCTTCCTATTGAAGATTTGAAAAATCCACTCATTTTTTTGAAGTTAGTTTTATACTAACTACAAAGGTACTGCTCGCACTTTAGTATCACAAATTTAAGCTATGTTTTTATTTGAAATTTAGAATCGTTATAAAAAATGTTTGTTATTTAATTACTAAAGTGGTTTTAGCACTTCCAATTTGAACAGTATACGTTCCTGCTGGCAAATAAATTTTTCCGTTTTGGGCTTGACTTATTCTAAGCTTTGAATTTTCTTTTTCTAATGCTTTTTTACCATCATCAGTCATTGTTAAGTTATAACTTGCGTAATTATAACCAGCATCAGCTTCAACAGGAATGGTGTTTAATAATGCGCCTCCTTCAGATAAAATATTGATGCCTAACTTTGCTTTAGCATTGGAGTAAAAACCAATGGTCGTTTCTGGGAAAAACGAAAATGACCCAAAAGACATTCCCCATCTTCTATTAGAGCGTATTTCTTCGGTATCAAAAACAACAATAGCTTTACTGCCAATGGCATTGTGCTTTTGTAAAGCTGAAATATTGGCTTTATAAATACTGCGACCATGTGTACCAACAACCAAGTCTTTTGCTTCTGGTTGCACCACCAAATCGTGTACAGCAACAGCAGGTATTCCATTTGCAAAGGCTTCCCATTTAGCACCATTGTTAAAGGATGCATAGACTGCATTATCAGTTCCTAAATACAATAAACTTTCGTTTTCTGTATCTTCTTTAATCACATTTACAGCAGCGGTATTTGGCAAATTTGAACTTATATCTTTCCATGTATTGCCATAATTATCACTCATATACACATAGGCTTTAAAATCGTCATTTCTGTAGCCATTTAAAGTTGCATATACTCTATCTTTTTTGTGCTGTGAAGCTACAACTCTGGAAACCCAAAGTCCTTGAGGCAAGCTGTTTGAAACTCGAGTCCAAGTACCGCCAGAATTATTGGTCATGTTAATGTAACCATCGTCACTTCCTGTATAAATTAAACCAAATTGAAATGGGCTTTCAGAAATGGTTGTTAAAGTTCCGTAAGGCACATCTCCTTTTTTTCCTCCAGTGGTTAAATCGTCTGAAATAACATCAAAGCTATTTCCTTGGTCCATTGAACGCAATAATTTATTGGCTCCCATATAAAGAATGTCTTGATTGTGAGGCGACAATAGGATAGGTGTTTGCCAATTAAAACGATAAGGTGAATCTCCTAATTCGTGACTTGGTGTGATAAATGTTCGCTCTCCAGTTTCTAAGTTTTGACGAGAGTAAAAACCAAACTGAGATCCTGAGTAAACAATGTTATGATTTCGGCTATCTACCTGCACTTGCATACCATCACCACCACCAATGCCTTTATAAGGGTATTGTCCACGATCTTCCCAATCTTTTGAAGCCACATAATTGCTTGGTCCAAACCACACGCCATTATCTTGCAAACCACCATAAACGTTATAAGGTTTTTGGTTATCGACAGTGATGTAATAAAACTGTCCAACTGCTGGCGAATTGTTCTTGGTCCAGTTTTCACCGTCATCATAAGTAATATTTACACCTCCATCATTTCCATTAATAAGGTGCCCTTCCATTTTAGGGTTTACCCAAATAGCTTGATGATCGCTATGCACATTTTCTTTTCCAATTGAATTGAACGTCTTACCTCCATCATCAGATTTTAAAATAGGCACTCCTAATATGTAAATTTTACTTTCATTGGATGGATTTACAGCAATGACTCCAAAATAATAGCCATAAGAACTGTACAGGCCATCTATGTAATCATTGTGAGTTTTTGTCCAAGTTGTTCCACCATCTGTAGATTTGTAAACCTCAGCACCAATTACTTCTGTATCAAACAAAAGTGAATTAGCATCTTCAAGGTATAAGGCCAAGTCATTTGGTTTTACCGAACCTTCCTTAACAGATTTTTTTACACTTGCGGCAGTATACTTATCATCAAACCTATTGTTTCTTAAAAACCCTTCTAATTTACTATCATCTAAAGCCAAAAAATCTGCATTAGTCATGGTTTTAAAATCGTCTTTTTGCAAACCTTCGTTTCCTCTTCTTTGGGAACCAGCTGGTCTACGAAACTGATTATCTAACAATGCGTAAACCACATTATCATTAAATACAGACAAGCCTATTCTACCAACGCCTTCTCCCATAGGAAATCCAGCGCCTTCATTTGTTAGCTTAGTCCATGTACTACCAGCATCCGTACTTTTATAGATAGCAGAATTTGAGCCTCCTTCATTAAAATTCCAAGCTTTTCTGTCGCGTTCCCAACTTGCAGCATACATAATGTTAGGATTAGTAGGCGAGACACTTATATCAATTACACCTGTATTATTATCAATAAAGAGAACATTGTTCCAAGTTTTGCCACCATCTGTTGTTTTAAATATTCCTCTTTGATCATTTGGTGTATAAAGGTGTCCGACTGCACCAACGACAACTTCGTTTGGATTGTTTTTATTGATAATTATTCTACCAATGTGCTGAGAATCGGTCAAGCCAACATTTTGCCAAGTTTGTCCTTTATCAGTCGATTTTAAAATCCCTATTCCAGCATAAGAAGAACGTGATGAGTTACTTTCTCCAGTTCCGATCCAAATCGTACCAGAATTCCAATCAACTGCAATATCTCCCATATTTTGAGTTGGTGCATTATCTGCAACTGGAGTAAAAGAAGTTCCGTTATTTTTGGTGTACCATAATCCTCCTGAAGCATAAGCCACATAAAACTCGATAGGATTGTCTGGATTGACATCAAAATCTACCACACGACCACTCATTATTGTTGGTCCAATATTGGTAAATGGTACATTCTTTACTTGTGAATCTTGAGCATAACTTGAAAAAGTAACTAGAAGTGAAAGGGCAAAAATGTGCTTAAATAGTTTCATTTGTTGGTTGGTTTTAAAAAGTGTATGAAAATACTCAAACATATTTAAAGCGTCAACAATCTAATGAAAAATGTGTTTATTTTAACATTACTTTATCTAAAACTATTAATGGTTTCTACTATGTGGTCTTTAAAATTGGTTTCGGCTGGATTATAGCCAACATGCTGAAATCTTATGTTGTTGTTTTTATCTATAATGAGAAGCACTGGTAATCCTGAGTTTTGAAGATTTAATGCTTTGAATAATTTACTTTCAGTATCATAAACAAAGTTAAAATTATAATCATGCTTATTGATAAATGTTTCAAATTTTTCAGGCGTATCTCCACCAATGTCTGCATTTATAATGTATATTTCTACGTCAGAAACATTGGCAAATTCTTTTTGTACTTTGTCCAATTCTTTCAATTCTTTGATACAAGGTACACACCAAGTACCAAAAAAGTCTAACACTACGACCTTTTCTTTTAATGACTCAGAGGATATTAAATTTCCTTCTAAATCCAAGATTTCAAATGTTGGTAAAGGTTCTGATTTAATTTTTGTAAGACTATTTTCAATATCAACAGGAATAACTTTAATTGCTAAAAAAGCTAAAAAAGCAATTGCTAAAACTCCTGAAAGCACAACTTTTTTAAGGCATGTTCTAAAATAAATACCGAATAAACATGCGATAAAATAGATAGGAATGAAGTAATACAATTCAGGGATTTGCGCTAAAACCAAGAAGATAAACAATGTTAAAAAGCTAAAAGAGATTAATAGCGCATTTAATAGTTTATTAATTGTTGATTTTGAGTTTAACAAACCAAACATAAAAAACAAACCAAAACCTAAGAATAATAGAATTTGAAAATTCATGGTTACCTTTAGCATAGTTAATGCCATGATTAATGTAACGACCAAACCCAAAGCAATAGGGATTAAGTACTTTTTAAAAGATTTCATGTTGTTTCTGAATTAGAGTACAAAAATGGGGTGTTGATTTCAATAAAAGGTCTTGATACTTGTAACAAGACTAACTATTTCTTTTGTTGTCTGTACTGTGAAGGTGTATATCCTGTTGCTTTTTTAAAAATAGCATTGAATGTCGCTTTATTTGAAAAACCACAATTGTACATAATTTCTTTAATTGGTTTTTGTGAATTTTCCAACTCTTCCTTTACTAGTTTAAGTCTAAAGGAATTGATATAATCAAAGAAATTCATTTTGAACTTTTTATTGATAATATGTGATAAATTTCTTGGTGAGATGGAAAGATTATTGGCCAAATCATTTAATGAAATATTGAATTCCAAGTATGGTTTTTCATTTTCTAAATAAGCATTTAACTTTTCAATATAACTGTCAAACAACTCATCTGAAATCTTGTATTCATTAACTGTTTCTTCAACTGAATTATTTTCTTCCAATCCTTTAAAAAGCGTTACTTGTTTTAACCCTAAATAATAGAAGCAATTAATTAAGATAAGTGCGAGTAAAAAAATAACTGAAATTATGTAATCTGTTGTTATAACTGTTTGAAAATAGCTTTCAATAAGCATTACAAGTATTGTAAAAAACTGAATGAAAATAATTATTTCAAGCCACGACAAACTAATGTCGTGAAAGGAAGATTTGGTATTTTTCAACAATTTTCTATAGCTGTAAATACGTCTTAAAGAAAGTAACAGATAAATGATAAAATGCCCTGTTACTACAATTCCTAGAAAAGTAAAAGTTTCTAATATTTTATCATTAAAAAAGAGGGTTATTGCAAAAAGCAGTGCTGGTAAAAAATGATAGGTAAACGTTTTTAAGACCACTTTTTCTTTTACCAAACTTAAGGTGTACAAAAAGTAAAGAGGTCCATACATAAAACCAAAAAAAGGACCAAGCAAAATCTCATTATTACCACTATGTCCTTCATAAATCATATATGTAAAATGAATGATGAATAGTGCACAAAAAGACATCAACACTTTTATAAAAAGTGGCTTTGTATGTTTCTTGAAAAATAAAAAAAAGATAAACACAAATGATTGGTATATAACCAAGACGCTTAAGATATCGTTTAAAGAAAAATCCATTGTGTTCTTTAATTTAAAAATAAAGAAATAATAGTCAAAAAGTAAAACTACGTGTTCTCACACCAAATTAGTACATTAGCTTTACATAATTGCAATAACCAATCTGTATTAGTTATGAATATCACTATTAAAAACTTTGTTAAGCTTACACAAATAACAGTCATTTTATCAATGCTTTCTTGCGCCTCTGAAAAAACCTATGAAATAGGCGAAATAAAAACTCCTAAAGGTAATATTCTTATATGGCTTTATGATGAAACACCTAAGCATAAAGAAAGTTTTATTGAATTAGCTAATAATGGTTATTGGGATTCTTATACATTTAATCGAGTTATCCCAAATTTTGTAGCTCAAGGTGGTTGCCCTGACACACCTGAAGGGTTTACAGATCCTGAATATTTACTGGAACCAGAATTTAACGATGCATTACAACATGTTTATGGAGCAGTTGGCGCAGGACGAGATGATAATCCAGGAATGATTTCGGCAAGATGCCAATTTTATATCGTACAGAATAAAGAAGGTATTGCTAGATTGGATAATAAGTTTACCATTTTTGGAAAAGTTATTAAAGGCATGGACGTTGTTGATACCATCGTTAATGTTGAACGTGACTCAACGAACACGCCTTTAATTCCTATTACTTTGGATGTGAATATGATTTCAATTGATGAAACTCAATTAAAGGAGCTTTATCCAGAATTTGAGTAAACTTAATCTTCCCATTTCCAATCACCTCCTATTACTAAAGGTTCTTTAAGGTCGTTTTTAATCATGAACGCTTTAGTGGTTTCACTATCCATTTTAGTAGCTGGTAACACTTCAGCATTTGCAAGACCATAAAGCATCATAGTGCCAAAACGTGATGTGTTGGTAATGTGTTCTTCATTGACCAAATTAAAATCGTCACAGTCTGAATGATAACAACCGTAAATTGAGCGATCTAAATTACTATGTACGGACAAAATTGGAATACCTTCTAACATAAATGGTTGATGGTCGCTATGCAAACCTGATCTGTTTGAAAAATTGTTTTTGTAAATACTGTCTTGTTGTTGAATGGTTGCTCCAAGTTCTTTAAAGAAGTTTTCGTCATCCAGTTGACCTCCAGCGTTCATTCCAATTGGGTTCCCACCCATATCAAGATTCATCATGTATTTAATGTTATCAATTGTTCCTGCTTCAACCGCTTCTTTTACCATGTGACGTGACCCATACAAGCCTTGCTCTTCTCCCATAAACAGCACAAACTTTACTGTACGCTTTGGTTGTAAATTATTGGCTTTAAAAGCACGCGCTATATCCACTACAGCAAAAGAACCAATACCATTATCTATTGCTCCTGTGGCTAAGTCCCAAGAATCTAAATGACCACCAATAACAATTACTTCTTCTGGAATTTCAGCACCTTTTAAGGTAGCGACTACATTTCTGGCGTTTATCATGCTACTGTTATTAGTCATGTCTATGGTTGCTGAAGCAACACCTGTTTTTAGTTTTTCTTTAAGTGCCATACCATCTTCTAAACCAATACACACTGCTGGAATAGTTAGCAATTCTCCTGTTACTGATGCAGTTCCAGTTAATAGAACGCCATTAGGCACTTGGTTTATAATGATGATACCAATAGCTCCATATTTTAGTGCTAAAGCTGTTTTTTCACTACGATGCAAATTACTTGAACCTTCTGAACTGCCTTCTAAAATTCCAATATAAACCAGCGCAATATTGCCTTTTGCAGCCTCGGGATTAGCTTGATAATCTGCTTCAAGACCATTACCAAAATCTACAATGTTTCCTGTAACATTAGCTTCCACTGGTGAATGACCAAGGGTTACTACTTTAGTATCATTTCCGTCGATGCTTAAAGATACTTCACCTCGTGACCAAGCTTCGACTGCAAAGGGTTGGTATTCTACATCTTCAAAACCATATTCTTTAAGTTTGTTATACACATAGGTTTCTGCTTTAGCACCATTTTCAGAGCCTGTTAAACGATGTCCTATGGTTTCTGTAGCTTCTTTTAGGGTGCTATATGCTTTAGCATTCGCTTTTATTTCAGCATCTATTTTAGCAAAAAGTTCGGCATTTGATAGTTCTTTTTGCTCCTCCTTACAAGATGTTAGTATAAGTGATAAAGCTGCTAGAATCAGTATTTTTTTCATTAGTTTTTAAATTTATTTGGTTGATTACATTTTTATTTTTTTCTCGGTTTCTATTTTAAGTTTACTCTTTTTTAATTGAGTGTTAAGTTCTGATACTTCTTTGGTTATGAATTTTTGAAATTTCTCTTCCACTACTTTTAATCGTTTATTAAAAATAGCTTGTACTTCTTTTTGTTGGTTTGTTGGTTTAAAATCAATACCATGACCAGATAAATCACTTGCCAAGGCACTTAATCTGCCATACAACTGCATTGGAGAACGAAAAGCGTCCTCACGAGCTCCAGTTAAATGAATATCATACAACGAAGCTGCAATGGATTGGGCTGCTTTACTTAGTGATTGGGCTTTTTCAATATCTGATTTGTTTTTTAATTGTGGCATAATGCTATCAAGCTCGCTTCTTACTATCTCTATGGTATTAATCATATTTACAGCCAAATTCATAGCATCACGCAATTCGATTAAAGTTTCCACCTGTGCTTTAATGTCTTCAATAGTGCCTTCTGAATTTGGATCTTTAAGCACTACCAATTCTCTAATAAATTCTTGATTATCGACTATCAGTTTTACTTTGTATGTATCAGGCACTACTTTAGGACCAAATTGACCTCTCCACAAATCTAAATCCCAAGTCACTAAAGGTCGCCAACCTTCACCATTAAGTTGCACCCAAGGACGACCTGGAGGTGTTGTACGAATGTAAGGTTTGTAGGTAGGCTCATAGCGCAAATCCCACATCACTCTATTTACTCCTTGATTATTATCACCTCTTAGAGTTCTGATAATTTCGTCGTTTTGAGATAAAATTTGAATCTCAACTTTTTCTGCTAAAGTATCTTTTAAGAAATAGTTGATTTCGGCTCCATAAGCTGGATTTCTACCTGAGTTCATGCTTGGGCCATCTGTTTTAATGCTCTGCTTATCGTGAAACCTATATGCTGGACGCAAACTGAATAAATGTACATCTTTCCCTTGAGCTTCTTCTGCATATTCGCGAAGTGGTGAAATATTGTCTAAAATATAATAGCCTCGACCATAAGTGCCAACAACCAAATCGTCAAAACGTTCTTGAATAGTAAGCCAATACACAGGTGATGGTGGCAAGTTGTTTTTTAAACGCATCCAATTGGTTCCATCGTCAAAACTAATGTAAAGTCCATTGTCTGTGCCTAAATAGAGCATGCCTTCTTTTTTAGTATCTTCTTTGACCACATGAGCAAAACTGTGAATGGATTTTGGTACCGAATTGCTTATTTTTTTCCAGCTTTTGCCATAGTCTGCCGTTTTATACACAAATGGATCAAAATTTCCCATGTGGTGCAAATCTACAGTAATGTACGCCATTCCCTTTTTATGTTTTGAGATTTCAATGTTAGATATGGTTCCCCATTCTGGAAGGTCTGGAATATTGGCTGAAACATTTTCCCAAGATTCTCCATAATTTCTCGTGATATGAACTTGGCCATCATTACTTCCTGTCATGATTAAACCAGCTTCCATCTCCGATTCTTCAATAGAAATTAATACAGCACCATCCCAAGTCATTAAATTATCAATAGCAATGCCACCTGAACTTTGTTGATGTGTTTTATCATTTAGTGTTAAATCTGGACTAATAATTTGCCAGCTTTGGCCATCATCATCACTTTTATGAACAAACTGACTACCAACATAGACACGATGTTTTTTATGAGGAGAAAATTCTAATGGAAAATTCCAAAACCATCTAAACTTCATATCAGCAGGAGCCCATCCATAACCAGCCTCAGGCCAAACACGAACATCGCGAGCATGACCTGTTCGTATATCATATCGTTCTAAACCACCATCATAACAACCTGACCAAACAATATTATTATCAAAAGGGTCTGGTTGAGCAAAACCACTTTCACAGCCTCCAACACCTTCCCAAAGTCCAATGGGTATGTAGCCTTGTAAGCTATTACTTGGGCCTTTATAAGAATAACCATCTTGTCTGTTTCCATATACATTATAAGGAATTTGATCATCAACTGCGACATGATACATTTGCGCTATTGGCAATACCACACGCTGAAAACTTTCGCCACCATTTAAAGTGATACTTGCGCAACCATCGTGAGCTACCATCATACGATCTGAATTTGTTGGGTCAATCCAAACATCGTGATTATCACCTCCAGCTCCATAGCCACCACGAAGTGTTTTTCCTCCATCTTTTGAAGTTATAAACTTTACATTAGGAATATAAATTTCGTTAGGATTACTAGAAGATACAGCAATACGTGTGTAGTAAGGTGCACGTTCGTTGATGTCGTGATTTCTGGTCATGAGTTCCCAACTTTCGCCAAAATCTTCTGAACGATATAAGGCTGGACTATCAATTTCAAATAAGGCATATACCACATTCGGATTTGAAGGTGCTATTGCAACTGCAGTTTTCCCAACAGGATTATCTTTCCCACCAGGTAATCCTTTATCTTTCATGGCTTCCCAAGATTTTCCGCCATCTTTTGTTCTGTAAACACCACCACCTGAGCCACCACTATTAAGTCCCCAAGTATTAATATGAATGCTCCACATACCAACCATAAGGTTATCTGGGTTTTTTGGGTCAATAGCTATATCAGCGGCTCCTGTACCTTCATCAATAAATAGAATTCTATCCCAAGTTGTACCTCCATCAGTGGTTTTAAACACGCCTCGCTCTTGTTGTGGACCAAAGGTGTGACCTAAGGCTGCTGCATATACAATGTTTGGATTTGTTGGATGTATGATTACACGACCTATTCGTCCTGTTTTTCCCAATCCCATGTTTTGCCATGTTTTACCAGCGTCTTCCGATTTGTAAATACCATCTCCCATTGCATGCGCAGGACGAATCACGAAAGTTTCGCCTGTTCCAGCCCAAACAATATCTGGATTACTTGGAGCAATGGCAATTGATCCTATTGAGGATACATCTTGGTCGTCAAAAACAGATTGCCAATTGAGTCCTCCATCAGTTGTTTTCCAGAGTCCTCCTGAAGCAGCACCAATGTAATTGATCATTGGATCTCCAGGAACTCCAGCTATGGCAATCGCTCTATTGCCTTCAGGACCAATAAACCGAAAATTTAAGTTTTTAAAAACATCGTTACTGATTTGTGAATTTGCAGTTTGAATGAAAAATAAAGAGAATAAAAGAAGCCCTGCAGTAAAAACTAATTGTTTCATATTTGGTTGGTTTGATGATTAGTTAAAAAGAGGCTTTCAAATATAGACAAATATGAAAATTATAAGTGTTAAAAAAACTGTTATGGTTGTTAAAACTTAATCGTTACATTTGCTATTCTAATTCAATTTATAATGAAATACCATCCAATACCAAATACCCTATTTATAAAAAACAGAGCTAAATTTGTGTCTCAAATGAAGGCAAAATCTATTGCTGTTTTTAATTCTAATGATGTTTATACAACTGGGGCTGATAGTACATTACCTTTTGAGCAAAGTAGTGATCTGTTTTATTTAAGTGGTGCAGACCAAGAAGAAACAATTTTGGTTTTATTTCCAGATGCCATGGATAAAAAGCACAGAGAAATTTTGTTTGTTAGAGAAACCAACGATCACATTGCGGTTTGGGAAGGTGCAAAACTAACCAAAGAACAAGCTACCCAAACTTCAGGTATTGAATCGGTTTATTGGCTGAGCGAATTTGACAAAGTGTTTTTTGATTTGATGACTGAAGCAGATACTATCTATTTTAATACTAATGAGCATTACAGACAATCGGTTGTGATGGAAACTCGTGAGGATCGTTTTATTAAGATGGTTAAAGATAAGTTTCCTGCACATTGTTGGGCAAAAAGTTATCCAATTATGGAGGATATAAGAGGTGTTAAAGAATCTGAAGAAATAGATATACTTCAAACGGCTTGTAATATTACTGATAAAGGTTTTAGACGTGTTTTAGGTTTTGTAAAGCCTGGAGTTATGGAGTATGAAATTGAGGCCGAATTTATGCATGAGTTTTTGCGTAATAGGTCTAAAGGTTTTGCGTACACACCAATAATTGGTTCAGGTTATAATGCCTGCGTATTGCATTATATAGAAAATAATCAAGCTTGTAAAGATGGCGACATGCTACTTATGGATGTTGGCGCAGAATATGCCAATTACAGTAGCGATATGACCAGAACCATCCCAGTAAATGGGCGTTTTACAGACAGACAACGTGCTGTTTATAATGCTGTGCATCGTGTGAAAGATGAAGCTACCAAAATGTTGGTTCCAGGTACGGTTTGGGCAGATTATCACGTTGAAGTTGGCAAATTAATGACTTCTGAGCTTTTAGGCTTAGGACTGATTGATAAAGCTGATGTACAAAACGAAGACCCAAAATGGCCAGCTTATAAAAAGTACTTTATGCATGGCACATCACATCATATGGGACTTGACACCCATGATTATGGTGCTTTAAAAACACCTATGAAAGCCAATATGGTGTTTACGGTTGAACCAGGAATTTATATCCCAAAAGAAAATATGGGCATCAGATTGGAAGATGATGTCGTTATACAAGCCAAGGGGGAACCTTTAAATCTAATGCGTAATATTCCTATTGATGCTGATGAAATTGAGGAGTTAATGAATACTTAAAATTTACTTTATTTATTAAAATAATAAAGGAGATTAAAAAATCTACATCCTCTCTGGTACATTAATACCTAACAAACCAAACGCATTTTTAATAGTATTGGCAACACTTTGCGCTAGTTGTACTCTAAATATTTTTTCGTTTTGGTTATCTGCACCAAGTATGGAAACGTTTTGGTAAAATGAGTTAAACTCTTTTACTAAATCATATGTATAATTAGCCACTAAAGCCGGACTGTGGTTTGCTGCAGCTTGTTGTATTACTTCTGGAAACAACTCCAATTGCTTGATGAGTTCTTTTTCTTTATCATGTAAAGACGTTTCGACTGCGTTCAACGTGACAGATATATCAAAATCTACCTTACGTAAAATAGCTTGTATTCTGGCATAAGTGTATTGAATAAATGGTCCTGTATTGCCTTGGAAATCAACAGATTCTTTTGGGTCAAATAGAATACGTTTTTTAGGGTCGACCTTTAAAATAAAATACTTTAAAGCGCCTAAACCAATTATTTTATAAATGTCTTGCTTTTCATCTTCTGAATAACCATCCAGCTTTCCTAACTCTTGTGATATGTCTTGGGCAGTGGTTGTCATTTCGGTAATTAAATCGTCGGCATCAACAACAGTTCCTTCTCTACTTTTCATTTTTCCGCTAGGCAAATCAACCATACCATAACTTAAATGATAGAGATTTTTTGCCCATTCAAAACCAAGTTTCTTTAAGATTAAAAACAAGACTTTAAAATGGTAATCTTGCTCGTTACCAACAGTGTACACCATACCTCCAACATCTGGACAATCCTTTATACGTTGTATAGCAGTACCAATGTCTTGTGTCATATATACTGCTGTACCATCAGAACGCAACACAATTTTTTCGTCCAATCCATCTGGTGTTAAATCGCACCACACTGAACCATCTTCCTTTTTGTAAAATACACCAGTTTTAAGGCCTTCGGTTACAAATTCTTTACCTAATAAATAGGTATTGCTTTCGTAGTAGTAACTATCAAAATCGACACCTATATTTTTGTATGTAGTTTCAAAACCTTCGTAAACCCAGTTGTTCATCATTTCCCAAAGGGCAACCACTTCTTTATCTCCAGCTTCCCATTTTCGGAGCATTTCTTGGGCTAAAATTTGGAAAGGGTTTATTACTTTTTTTAAGTCTTCAATTATTAAGGAAGTTTTATCATCAACATCTTTATACTTTTTTACAAATTCATACTTCCATCTTTCAAGAAGAAATTTATACTTAACAAACTCTAACTCTTGAAAAATATTAATTGATTTATCTAACTCTTTATATAGGTTTAAACTTGCCTCAACTATAGAATCTAATAAGTCTTGTTTTTCTTTAGCATTCCTATAAAAACTATCTTCAATTTGCGCTATAGCTTTCTTTGCTTCTCTATCAAACTTAACATAGTAATTCCCAACTAGCTTATCACCTTTTAAACCTGAGCTTTCTGGTGTTTCACCATTTCCAAAAAGCCTCCAAGCCAACATACTTTTACAAATATGAATCCCTCTATCGTTTATTATTTGGGTTTTGTACACCTTCTTACCAGATGCTTTTAAAATTTCGGCAACACTATAACCTAACAACACATTTCTAACATGACCTAAGTGCAAGGGTTTGTTGGTGTTTGGTGAGGAATACTCAACCATCACAGCTTTGTCATCCAACTCCTTTACAAAACCAAAGGTGTCGTTGTCCTTAATACCATTAAAGAAATTAAGGTAAAAGCCATCAGCAATCACAAGGTTTAAAAAGCCTTTAACCACATTAAATGCCGTTACCTCAGCAACATGCCTAACAAGATAGTTTCCTAAATCTTCTCCTAATTGAGCAGGATTCATTTTCACCACACGCAACATTGGGAAGGTAACAACTGTAATATCGCCTTCAAACTCTTTTCGAGTTGCTTGAAATTCTACAGTATCAAGTTCAGCTTGATATAAGTTAGAAAAAGCGGTTTTTACGTGTTGTGATAAAGTATCCTGAATGGTCATTCCTATTAAATTTTAAGATGCAAAGATAAACTTTTTTAAAGCAATTTTAATTGAAAAATAAGCAATAAAAAAGCTTGATAACACAATGCCACCAAGCTTTTCAATATGTTTTACAAGCGTTAAGCTTTCTTTCCGCCTACTCTACTCAATACAATTGCAACTAAGCCAAGTGCAATGGTAATGTAAGAATCGTTATTGTCTTGCACTTCTGCACTCACAACACCAAGATCCATAGAAGCCTCTGGAGCTATTAAAGTGTAAATGCCATATCCAACCAGAATGACACCTACAATAAGTAAAATTAGTTTTACAGTTTTATTCATAATTTTAGTTTTTTGTGGATGTTAAAATAAGCAATATTTATGTGATTCATTATCAATTATTTAACATTTATCGTGTTTTTAAAATTGTGAGAGTGCATTTCATCGACAAATGTGCATTTTTTCTATGTTTTTTACCTTTAATCGACATAATTATTTTTGCTTAAAATTTATTGCTCCTTTCATCTAATTTATTGGTATTAAAACGCAGAAATTAGGCATTAGCAATCCTTTTCTTAATTTTTGTTAAGCTATTAATCAGGATCCCAAATCATGATAACATCTGCTTTTAGTATTAAAGCAATTCTATTGCTTTTTGGTATGTCCTTAATTTTCCTCTCCCTCAAGGCAAGTATAGGTAATACTGTTTTTGTTGTACTTAAAACTGATAAGAGTAAATGAAACAGTTAATTACATTAGCTGCTGTACTATGTTTTTGTGTCTTTAGTTTTTCCCAAACTAAGGAGCAGGACAGTCTTACCATTCAATTAGCTTATCAAAAACAGGATTCTGCAAAAGTAAAAACTTCAATAGAGCTTATTAAAGTTCTGTTCAATACTAAAGAATATCAAAAGGCTTTACTATATATCAACCAAAGTGAACAATTATCTATTAGCTTAAATTACCATGAAGCTACTGCAGAACTAAAATACTACAAAGCACTTATTTATACTGAGAACAACGATTATTACAATGCGCTTGATAATTATAATCGTTCTTTAAGTCTTTTTACACAACTTAACGACTCTTTAGGAATCGCTAAAGTAAACAACAGTTTGGGTCTTGTTGAAATTAGAAGAGGCAACTACAGTAAAGGGTTACTTTACTCGTTATCTGCAATTGATATTTTTGAACGTAAGAATTTATTAGACGATTTAAGCTCTGCTTATAACAATTTGGCAGAAGCTTATTTTAACACCAATCAAAACGAGGAAGCACTTGACTACAACTTTAAAGCCTTACGTGTTCGTGAAATTTTAAAAGATAACGAAGGCATTAAAACATCAACCAATAATATCGCAAAACTGTATGCCTTACGCAAAGAGCACAGAAAAGCTATTGAGTATTATGAAAAATTGTTGACTTACTTAACTAACAGTGACTCAGATAAGTTACTTGAAGGTGAGGTACTACCTAGTATTGGCGAGCAGTATTTACGTTTTAGAGATTATGACAAAGCTTCTTCTTATTTATTGGAAGGATTAAAATTAAATAGAGATAACGACAACAAAAAAGGCATCTTAAAAACCTTAAACAACTTGTCCGATTTAAATCTGCAACAGAACAAAATAAGATTAGCTGAATATCAACTTAATGAAGCTTTCAAGCTTACTGAAGATGTTGATGATAATGAATTACTTTTAAATCACTTAAAACTGAGAGTCCAACTGGACTCAACCAAAGGCAACTTCAAAAATGCTTTTAATTGGCAGCGTGAGTATCACGACTTAAAAGCAAAAATTGATGAAGAAAAAACTACTCCAATTGTTTTTGATGATCCATTAGATGTTATAAATAATCAACCAACTACAACACCTATTGAAAATAACACCGCAAATATTAATAACAAAACCCTTAAACGATTTAAGTACCTAACCTATGGTTTAGGTACTTTATTGTTACTATCCATACTAGCTTTATTAAGTGTTTTCCTGAAACGGAAAGCACTTAATGCTAATGCTGAAGAGCTTGCGGCTACCAACAAACAATACAAACTTGAAAATTCTTCATTGCTTGAACAAACGCGTCATTTAGAAGAAATGAATCAAGTGAAAGATCGTTTGTTCTCTATTGTATCACATGATTTAAAAGACTCCATAACAGGAGTTAAAGCCTTTTTAGATTTACTAAAAGAAGATAGTATCTCACAAGAAGAATTTGACGAACTCATTCCAGAACTTAGTGAAAATGCCGATAATGCATCAGCTTTATTAATGAATTTATTAAACTGGTCTAAATCTCAAATGCAGAATTTAGAGCCTAAGCCTGAGCAGTTTAATATTCAGGAAGTGTTTAATGAAAAAATGAGTTTGATTGAGAAGAAAGTAAATCAAAAACAAATTATTTTGTTAGACGAATCCATTAAAGATTATGTGTTTGCAGATAGAAGTATGATTGAAATAGTGATTCAGAACTTATTGGCAAATGCTGTAAAATTCTCAAGAGTTGGAGATGTGATTACCATTTCAAACCGAGAACGCAACGGAAATGTATTGATTTGCATTGAAGACACAGGTGTTGGAATCTCAAAAGAAAATCAAGAAAAACTCTTTAAAAATAGTGGCTTTACTACAAGAGGAACTAGTCATGAAAAAGGTACTGGATTAGGCTTATCTATTGCAAAACAAATGGTAGAACTTAACCATGGAAAAATTTGGGTAGAAAGTGAGCAAGGCTTAGGAAGTAAGTTTTTTATTGAGTTGCCAAAAGCCAAGCCAATTTCATAATTTCACATTAAACCTACTTATCTTTTCTATATAGCTTGTAGTAGTAAAATGCTGCTATACCTCCAATAAAAGAAAATATTGCCAACATGGTAAACACGTGTTGGTGTCCTTTAATACCTGGCGAATTATCAAGTAAATATCCATAAGCTGGTCCTGCAAAAATATCAGGAGTATAACCAATAAGCGAAATTAGACCAACTGCAGTTCCTGTGAGAACTAATGGTATTTGTCCTCGTTGCATCACTGCAAAATATAGCGATCGTATTCCATAAACTCCTATAGCCACAACAAAAATGGAAATAAAAAATAAGGCAGTCAGTGATTCTTCAACAAAACCAAATGCAAAGAGTAAAGAACCTAAAAAGGCAATTACAAAACTAAGCAGAAGTAACAAGGTGATCTTTGAGCGATCTGCAATAATTCCTATTAATACACCAACAATAGGACGAATGTAAAGTAAAAACGTACCAACTTGCGCAGATTCTACTTGATTGTATAGCATGACATCTGTAGCATACTGAGAAAAAACATCTGTTATTTTATAGCCAACATAACCACACAGAATAATAATCATTAATAACCACACCGAAGGTAATCTTAAAACCTCTTTAACCTGTGACCATTTAATCTGTTCTAATACCATTTTCTTTTCTATATCTCGATCAAGTTTTAAAAATAACCAAACTAAAACACCAACTCCTATAACAATACATGACGATACAATAACTACTTGCTTAAAAGCCTCTTGAGTTTCAATTGCAGTTGCTTTACTAACTTCAGAAGCAATAAACAACGAAAAGATAAATACACCTAAAGTACCAAATAAAGCTCCTACTAGTCCACGTCCTCCATCCAAAAAGCCAAATGCTTTGCCCTGAGAATTTGTTCCTCCCCAAACTCTAGTGGCTTTAATCATTGGTGCCCAAAACAAGAATATGGTTGTAAAACCCCAATATCCATAAAGCACTTTTAAAACGGTATAACTCGGAAAGGTTGCAAATACAAAGCCGCCTAAAGCTGTTAACCATAAGGCTACTGCAATTAGTTTTCTTGGTTGAAATTTATCAGCTAAAGGTCCACCAAAAGGGTAAGACAACATTGCAACAATACCATAAACCGAGTAACAAAGTCCAAGTTCTAAGTTGCTTAATTGTAAAACTTCAAGTACAGTTGGTCTGAATATTCTGGCTAAAACAAAGGGTAAAATAAAAACAGATTCTCCTGCCAAAATAATGAGCAAGAGAAAATACCAAGGTGCTTTTTTTTGATTCATTGAACTACAGCATTTTTGATAATGCAGCTCAATATAGGATTTTAATTGCTAATCTTAAGCCTTTGGTAAAAATACCTCAGCCATCATACAGCGAGCACTTCCACCACCACAAGCTTCAATAATATGAAGCGAGCTTGATAAAATGTCAGTATGTTTTTCTAAGGTTTGTATTTGTGAAGGTGTTAAAGAGTCGTAAGCTGCTTGACTCATAATTAAGTAACGTTTATCATCTTTTCCTTTTACTTGTAGCATATTGCCAGCAAATTGATTCACTTGAGCTTCTGTAATGTCAATAATCTCCTTACCATCTTCTTTAAGGTGTTTAATGACATTTTTACGTTCTTTTTTATCATCAATACATGACAAACAAATCACAGCAAAGGTTTCACCCAAACACATCATCACGTTGGTATGATAAATTGGAGTACGTTTACCATCAACAGTTTGGTTGGCAGTAAAAATAATTGGAGTGAACTCAAAATCTTCACAGAATTCAATAAACAACTCTTCATCTGCTCGTTCAGATAAAGCACAATAGGCTTTTCTGTTTACACGATCAAGCAATAAAGCACCTGTACCTTCAAGAAACAAGCCTTCATCTTCGGCAGTTCTATAATCTACAATATGCTCAATATGAAACCCTTCATCTTCTAATTGAAATAAGACCTCTTCACGACGTTCAGCACGCCTATTTTCAGCAAACATTGGATATAAACCAACAACACCATTTTCATGAAAGGAAATCCAATTGTTTGGAAAGTGAGCATCAGGAGTATCTAAACCGTCTTGAGCTTCAAACACAACCACTTGTACACCAATACCTCTAAGTTTCTCAACAAAGGAATCAAACTCTTCGTTTGCTTTTGTTTGCAAAGTAGCTTGATCTACATCATTCATTTCTTTTTGGTAATGGTTGTTTACAGCTGTTTGCTCATTAGCTCTAAAACTAGTTGGACGAACCATTAAAATGGTATTGGTTGTTTGTTGCATGTACAGAATTTTTAAGCTACAAAATTAATCAATTTTGAAATGAACTTCATTTGACTTTATAAAAAAAAATGTCGAACTTCGTTTAACGTCTGATATATAACATTGAAACGTTGCATATCATAACAATGTAACACATTAAAAATAAAATATGAAAAAAATTAATTTAATCTTAATTATTATATCCTTTGCCTTGGTTAACTCATCTTGCAATAAAAATGATGATAATCCTGAATCTCAAAATCAAGAAATTACTTTAACAGATGCTGATGGTAATATCTATCAAACTGTTACGATAGGTAATCAAGTCTGGATGGCTGAAAATCTTAAAACAACAACATCTAATGACGGAAATCCAATAACCGAATACAGACACTTTAATCCTAATCAATCAACATTTGATTGGGTAGACCCAAACAATCCACAAGAATTATTTCAATGGGCATCTACTTTTGACTTGAACAATATCTATCCAGAAGATTTGCCTATTGACTTTTATGGTGCACATTATAATCACGAGGCGATTCAATCAGGAAAGCTTAACATTGAAGGATGGAGACTACCAACAAGGCAAGATTTTGAGGAGCTGATTGCATTTTTGAGTAATGAAGGACATGCTGGTAATGAGTCTACGGTATTAAAAAGTACAACAGGATGGGTTACAGGAAGTGGAAATGGTACAGACCTTTACGGATTTACTGTTAGACCAGCTGGTAATACTATTATACCAGGAACACCTGACTTTTCAGAAGCATCAGCCAGTCTATGTACATCTGATATTAATACGGTTTCAAACAGCCGAACTATAGCTTCTTTTATAGAAAATGGAGAAATTATTTTAACGGAAGCGGATGTAAGAAACGGTTTTAGTATAAGGTATATTAAAGAATAGAAATATCGTGCTACAACAATGGCTATAAGTAATTGCTTGTTCTCGCCTACTTCTGAAAATCCTCGCGGATTTTCAGTCTGGTATGTACTCGCAAAGTTAAGTGCTAACCCACGCAACTACTCATAGCCGAGACCGTAAACGAAATCAAAAATTTACTTCTCGTTTATTAATCTATAATAAAAATTGCTGTTATTAACTGCCTTATTGTTTAAGAGGCTTTTTTTGTCATATTAGCTATGAAAAAGGTTATTGTAGATGGAATAGCCCAGCCTAAATTATCATTTGCTAATGGTATTGCTCTTTTTATATTAGATAGCCATTCTGCTTGCATTAAAAATCCTAAAAAATCTGGAATACTAAATATAAAAGTTATAAATACAACCCATTTAAAAACAAAAGTTGAAGCCCATTTTTGTGGCAACACGTTTAAGAAAATCAAAACGATACACAAAGGGTAAATAAACATCAGCGCAGGTAATGCAACATCAATAATATACTGCACATTCATTTGTCCAACAAAAACTCCAATTAAACAAGACACTACTACAGTTATTAAATATGCTTTTTCAGAGTCTTTAAATAAGCCTTTAAAAAAATCTGCAGTACCAACTATAACACCAACAGCTGTTGTAAAACAAGCCAATGTTACCAAAACGCTTAAAAAGGCTTTTCCTATATTGCCCAAAGTTTTATTAGCTAATCCTGCAAGTAGCTCAGACCTTGTAATGTTTTCCGGAAACTGAGTGTTATAATTAGAGCCAACAGCAATCAAACCTACATAAATAAGGAATAAGCCTAACATAGCAATCGCACCAGAACGAGCGATAACTTTCTTTTTGTCTTCAAAAGAAGTATATCCTTTTAAATTCAATGAAATTACAATGATTCCTCCTGTTAGTAATCCAGCCAAGGCATCATAGGTCTGATAGCCTTCAAAAAAACCACTTATTAAAGGCGTTTCAAAAGTAGAAGGATTAATTTCTGAATGAGATGAAAATATTCCAATACCAATAATTGCTATTAAGATAATTCCTATTAAAGGCGTCAAGTATTTGCCTAAGACATCTATCACTTTTCCTCTGTTTATAGCAAAAACAAAAACCAACCCAAAATAAACCATACTGGTAATAATTGAACTTGTTCCAAAAAAAGGCTGTATTGCCATTTCGTGAGTTACTGCAGCAGTTCTGGGAATAGGTAATACAATTGCAATGACATAAACACAAAGGCAAAATAAGAGGCTAAAAAATGGTGATACTTTATTGCCAAAATCTAACATTGTACCTTGCAGCCTTGCGTGACCAAATAAGGCCAAAAGCGGAATAATGGTTGCAGAAGTAAGAAAGCCAATAGCAACCAACAACCAATCTGGTCCAGCTTGAAAGCCTAACATTGGTGGAAGTATTAAATTTCCTGCTCCAAAAAATGCCGCAAAAATTGCAAAGCCTAGCACGAAAGTTTCCTTAGTTTTGTTCATAATACAAGTTTATCTTTGCCTAATATAATCATTTCCATTCATGTCTAATTTTGTTACTTATAAAAATGCCAAAATTCATTATTCAGATGAAGGAAAGGGTAAGACTGTTGTATTGCTTCATGGTTTTTTAGAAAATATCTCTATGTGGAACAATCTAAAACCACATTTAGCTAAAACTCATCGTGTAATTAGTATTGACTTGTTAGGACACGGACAGTCTGATAACATTGGTTATATTCATACCATGGAAGTGATGGCAGATGCCGTAAATAGGGTTTTAAAGCATTTAAAAATTAATAGTGCAGTTGTTGTTGGGCACTCAATGGGAGGCTATGTAAGTTTGGCGTTGTTAGAAGCCAACCCAAAATTGGTAAAGGGAATTTGCTTAATGAACTCAACCGCTATTGCAGATTCTAGTGAAAAGAAAACAAATAGGGAGAGAGCTATAGTAGCCGTGAAAGAAAACCAAAAGACTTTTGTAAGTGTTTCAATTTCAAATTTATTCAGACCAAAAAGTAGAATTATTTATAAAGATGACTATAAAAAAGTAAAACGAGAAGCTCTTGAAACTTCTGTTCAAAGTATTGTTGCGTCTCTTGAAGGCATGAAAATTAGAAAAGACCGATTGACGTTGTTTAGACAAATTGCGATTCCAAAAATGGTTATCCTAGGAAAAAAAGATTCAATTCTTGATTATAAATTACAAATGAGTTACTACTCTAATTCTGATATAAATGTAGTAAGTTTTCCTGATGGACATATGAGTCATATTGAAAATATAGAAGATTTTACTTACAATATTATGCATTTCATCGAATATTTTTAATATTTTAACGTTATTTAATTGTTTTTTTCTATGTTTAGTGTCCCATAAAAGAACCTAGCTTATGAAAACAACTACTTTTAACCCAAATCCAGTATCTAAACTATACTGCAATGTTTTTGGGCATCAGTTTGATGTTTCAAAAAAAGTGACCAAGCATGTAAAAGAGTACACATGCAAGTGTTGCAAAAAACAATTAACCACAAATGGTAACGGAAGACTGACAGAATTAACACCTACTTTTAAGGAAATAAATTCTGTTTTGGAGCATATTTATACAAGGCGTTCTATGCGTTTGAACCAAAAATTAGCCTCTTAATCGATTTATTAATCTAAAAATCAGGTTGTTTCAGAAATAATTATTACTTTAGAAGTTATCCTTCTAAAAACTAATTATTCGTGAAACAACTATACTGTTCTTTTTTTGGACATGATTATAAAATATCTAAAGAGGTTACTTATCATGTTAAAGAGTACACTTGCAAACACTGCAAAGAGCAAGTTACTACCAATGGAAACGGCAAACTCACCTTGCTAACACCAAAATATAAAGAAATAAATGCGGTTTTAGAACGCATTCATTACAAACGCTTAAAACGAAAGCAACTTATACTTGATCGTTAAGTGAATTCCAACCTTGAGCTTTAATAGGAATTTTAGTTTCTGCTCTGGTTACTAAGTGTATTCCAGCTGATGCTTCAGTGATATAGCCAATTACAGTTAAGTTTGGATTAGCTTTTATTTTTGGATAGTCTTCTTGAGAAATTGTCATTAGCAACTCGTAATCCTCGCCTCCATTTAAAGCTACAGTTGTGCTATCTATATCAAATTCTTCACATGTTGAAATCACCTGAGGATCTAACGGAATTTTATTTTCATACACGTCACATCCAACTTCGCTTTGTTTACATAAATGAATAATTTCAGACGATAAACCATCACTAATATCAATCATTGATGTTGGTTTAACATCTAAGTCTTTTAATAGTTTTACGATGTCTTTTCTTGCTTCAGGTTTTAACTGACGCTCAATAATGTAAGAGTACATATCTAAGTCTGGCTGACTATTTGGATTTACTTTAAACACTTCCTTTTCTCGTTCTAGTACTTGAAGCCCTAAATAAGCACCTCCTAAGTCACCAGTTACAACCAGTAAGTCATTTGGTTTTGCTCCATTTCTGTAAACCACGTCTTCCTTATTTATTTCTCCAATGGCAGTTACAGAAATTAGTAATCCTGAAGTTGATGAAGTTGTATCACCACCAACTACATCTATACTATAAATTCGTGCAGCAGTTTCAATGCCTGCATAGAGTTCTTCTAAAGCTTCTAAAGGGAATCTATTAGATACTGCAAATGAAACTGTAATTTGAGTTGCATTGGCATTCATGGCGTAAACGTCAGACAAGTTAACAACAACAGCCTTATAGCCTAGGTGTTTAAGAGGCATGTAGCTCAAGTCAAAATGTACTCCTTCAACCAATAAATCTGTTGTAACGACAATGTTTTTATCCTTGTGATTTAGAACAGCTGCATCATCACCAATACCTTTTATGGTCGATTTTTGATTAATTTTAAATTGAGCTGTTAAGTGATCAATTAATCCAAACTCACCTAAAGCACTTAAAGGTGTTCGCTGTTGGTTCTTATCTTCTATCATGTAGCAAAAATACTATCATTTTTAAGCAAGAACAATAAATAAACATTAAATTGCAAAAAAACTAGCTATGCAATTTTTAAAGCCCTTTTTTAAAATTGGTTCACTTTGTGTTTTTTTGTTACTATTTACTCAATGCAGTAATGAATCAATAGAGTTAAATACTTTTCCTCAAGACATAGATGGAGACAATATTGTTGATGACAATGACAATTGTATTAACATTTCAAACCCAAACCAAGAAGACAATGACAATGATGGTATTGGTAATGTTTGCGACGACGATGATGACAACGATGGAATAATAGATGAAAATGATAATTGTCCTTTAATTGCTAATCCCGATCAGGCTGATACAGATAATGATGGTATTGGTGATACATGCGATGAAGTTGATGCTCTAGAGCCAATGGCTATTTGTGAGAATGGTTTTGCAGATATTTACCCTTGTGATGGTTATGATTTAATGAGTCATATTCCAATTTCAGAATTAGGCGGAGCAGGTGCCGAAGGTAACGATTCTTGGGGCTGGACCGATCCTTCAACAGGCAAAGAATATGCGCTTATTGGCACAACTACAGGGTCTGCATTTGTTGATATCTCAACTCCAACTCAACCAGTATTATTGGGTCGTTTACCTAGTGCAACTGACAACAGTATTTGGAGAGATATAAAAGTCTATAACAATTTTGCATTTATAGTAAGTGAAGCAGTTGACCATGGCATGCAAGTGTTTGACTTAACTCGTTTAAGAAACGTTGTTAATCCTCCTGAAACTTTTACTGCTGATGCCCATTACACAGAATTTGGTTCAGCTCACAATATTGTTATTAATGAAGATTCTGGTTTTGCTTATGCAGTTGGAACTACTACTTTTAATGGTGGTCCACATTTTATCAATATACAAAACCCTTTAAATCCACAAGCAGCAGGCGGTTTTGAAGACGAATCTTATTCTCACGATTCTCAAGTTGTGAATTATAATGGTCCAGATACAGATTATATTGGAAGTGAAATTCTTATCTCTAGTAACGAAGATGAGGTTGTTATTGTAGACGTTACCGATAAAGCAAACCCTACAACAATTTCTACTATTAGTTACAGCAATATTGGCTATACACATCAAGGCTGGTTTACTGAAGACATGAACTACTTTTTACTAGGTGATGAAATTGATGAAATAAATTTTGGCTTAAGCACAAGAACTATTGTTTTTGATTTAAGTGATTTAGACAATCCTGTTCTTCATATGAATTACAATGGCCCAACAGGAGCTATTGACCATAATGGTTACGTGGTAGGAAATTTATTTTATCAATCTAATTATACAGCAGGTGTTAGAATAATTGATATCACCAATATTTCTACAAATTCCATGAACGAAATAGGATATTTTGATTCTTACCCTCCAGACAATAGCACAAGTTTTCATGGAGCTTGGAATGTGTATCCTTTTTTTGCAAGTGGAAACATTGTTATTAGTGATATAGAAGGAGGTTTGTTTATTATTCATGAAAGTGAGTTTTAATACTATGAAAACACAGATTAAATCTTGGTTTTTTGTTTTCGTTTTGCTTTGCATTTCATGTAAAAATGATGATGATAATACCAATTCAGGTTTTCAAGGAAATATTGATTGGGCAAAAACATATGGAGGCTCACAAGATGATTTTGCTCGATCAGTAATCCCAACATTAGACAGGAATTTTCTTGTTTTTGGGAATACCTCAAGCATTAATGGCGATATTACAGATAAAACTTTTGAAGTGAGTGATTATTGGTTACTCAAACTAGATTTAAATGGTAATGTTATTTGGAGCAAAACCTATGGAGGTTCTGACGAAGATGTCGGACAACAAGTTATTCAAACTTCTGATGGTGGATATGCCATTGTAGGATATAGCAAAAGCAATGATAATGATGCAAGCAACAATGAAGGTCAACACGATAACTGGATTTTAAAGTTAGACAGTAATGGAAATGTACTTTGGGAAAAAAGTTTTGGTTTTGCAGGTCATGACCATGCCTATTCAGTAATTGAAACCAATGATGGTGGATTCTTCATGACTGGATTTTTAGATATAACTGCCTCAGAAGGAGAAGGAAGTACAGTCAGAAATTTTAGACATGGCATAGGTGAGTTTTGGTGCCATAAACTTGATGCCAATGGAAATATTGAATGGCGTAACTATTTCGGTGGATCAAATAATGATCGTTCTTTTGATGTTGTGCAAGCAAACGACGGTGGATATGTAGTAACTGGCTTCTCAGAAAGTAATGACTTTGATATATCTAACAGTAAAGGTTCATACGATTTTTGGGTTATAAAAATCAATCCTGAAGGTGAATTAGTTTGGGAGAAATCTCTTGGAGGTACAGAAATAGATCAAGCTCGCTCAATTATAAAAACCGATGATAACGCTTATATTATTATCGGAAATTCATTTAGTAATGATGGAGATATAACTTCAAATCTTGGGAGTTCTGACTATTTGCTCATCAAAATATCTGATAATGGCAATATTATTTGGAGCAAAAACTATGGTGGTTCACTATTTGATTTTGCTACCTCAATTAACAAATCTATAGATGGCTATATCATTACTGGTTACTCACAAAGCTATGATAAAGATGTGAAAGGTAATTTTGGAGAAAACGACTATTGGATACTGAAAATTTCTGAATCTGGAGCATTAATCTGGCAACGCAATTTTGGTGGTTCAAAATTAGATTTGGCTTTTGATGCCTTTGAGACAAATGAAGGTGAAATTATTGTTGTAGGCGAAACAGAGAGTGATGATGTTGAAGTTGATATGAATAAAGGACTTAAAGATATTTTGATAATAAAAATAAATTAACTCATTATACATAATCATATACTTTTTCTACTGATTTTCAAACTTCTAGCTTATAACTAAAACCTATCAAACCATATACTAATATAATGTTATCAAATATGGTAAAACTCCACTTATGTTGTATATTTGCTGTCTATTTAGAACTAATCTATTTAAACTATGATTAAAGTTTCTGAAACAGCTAAGAAAAAAGTTGTAGAATTAATGCAAGATGATGGCTTTAATCCAAACGAACATTTCATTCGTGTTGGTGTAAAAAGCGGTGGTTGTTCTGGTTTATCTTACGATCTGAAGTTTGATAAAAATCAAGAGGAAGGTGATAAGGTTTTTGAAGATAATGGTGTAAAAATTATTGTTGACAAAAAAAGTTTCTTGTATTTAATTGGAACAACGTTAGAATATTCTGGAGGTTTAAACGGAACAGGATTTGTGTTTAACAACCCAAATGCTAATAGAACTTGTGGTTGTGGCGAATCATTTTCGTTATAAATAAAGAAGAAGAAAGAACTATGTCAAAATATACAGAAGATGATTTAAGGGAAGAGTTAAAAACCAAAGAATATGAATATGGTTTTTATACAGATATTGCATCTGACACCTTCTCTGTTGGATTAAATGAAGATATTGTAAAAGCAATTTCAAAAAAGAAAGAAGAGCCTGAATGGATGACTCAATGGCGACTTGAAGCTTTTAAAGTTTGGAAAGAAATGACTGAACCAGAATGGGCAAATGTAAAGTACCAAAAACCAGACTTTCAAGCTATATCTTATTATTCTGCACCAAATAGCAAGCCAAAATACGACAGTTTAGACGAAGTAGATCCAGAGCTTTTAGCCACTTTTGAAAAACTTGGAATCTCACTTGACGAACAAAAAAAACTTGCTGGTGTTGCTATGGATGTTGTGGTCGATTCTGTTTCGGTAGCTACAACTTTCAAAAAAACATTAGCCGAAAAAGGCATTATTTTTATGAGTATTTCTGAAGCCATTAAAGAGCATCCAGAACTTGTAAAAAAATATATTGGCACTGTTGTACCACAAAAAGACAACTTTTATGCAGCTTTAAATAGTGCTGTGTTTAGTGACGGAAGTTTCTGTTATATCCCAAAAGGTGTACGTTGCCCAATGGAGTTATCAACTTACTTCAGAATCAACCAAGCAGGAACAGGTCAATTTGAAAGAACTTTAGTTATTGCTGATGAAGGTAGTTATGTGAGTTACTTAGAAGGCTGTACAGCACCAAGTCGTGACGAAAATCAATTACATGCTGCAGTAGTTGAATTAATAGCTTTGGACAATGCCGAAATAAAATACTCAACGGTTCAAAATTGGTATCCTGGAAATGCTGATGGTAAAGGTGGTGTTTACAACTTCGTAACTAAACGAGGTTTATGTGAAAACAATGCTAAAATATCTTGGACTCAGGTAGAAACTGGTAGTGCAGTAACTTGGAAATATCCAAGTTGTGTACTAAAAGGCGACAACTCTATTGGCGAGTTTTACTCTATTGCAGTGACTAATAATTATCAGCAAGCAGATACTGGAACCAAGATGATTCATTTAGGTAAAAACACTAAGTCAACTATTATTTCCAAAGGAATTTCAGCAGGAAAATCTCAAAATAGCTATCGTGGTTTAGTACAAATAAACTCACGAGCAGAAAATGCTCGAAACTTTTCTCAATGTGATAGTTTACTTATGGGAAATGAGTGTGGTGCTCACACGTTCCCTTACATAGAAGCAAAAAATAAAACAGCTCAAATTGAGCACGAAGCTACAACGAGTAAAATTGGTGAGGATCAAATATTTTATTGTAACCAAAGAGGAATTGATACTGAAAAAGCTATTGCTTTAATAGTAAATGGTTTTAGTAAAGACGTTTTAAATAAATTACCAATGGAATTTGCGGTTGAGGCTCAAAAATTATTAGAAATTAGTTTAGAAGGAAGTGTAGGTTAATTTTAATATTATGAAAAAAATACTTTTATACTTAATCACTATTACATTATTTGTCGCTTGTAAAAACGAAGTAAAGTCTGACGTTAAAGAGGAAGCCATTGATGTTTCTCAACAACGAACAGAAAAACAAAGTGATGGCTTAACCTTACTTAAAGGAGAGTTTATTTATTATGCAGATGCTGCTGTATTGCAAACTCACAGACAAATGTATGCTGTAGTTCTTGATGAAAAAATGCATGAGTTAGACGAGATGGCAAAAGCCTTTAAAAAAGAGGCAACCGATTTTGTTCAGGTTGAAATTAGAGGAAAAATAACCCCAAAACCCGACAACGAAGAAGGTTGGCCTTATCGTGTGGAAATAAAAGAAATATTAAATGTAAAAGCTGCCGAAGAAAGCAGTGAAGTTGTAAAATTAGGAACAGAATAATATGTTACAAATAAAAAATCTGCACGCAAGTGTAGAAGACAAAACCATTTTAAGAGGCATTAACCTTGAGGTTAAAGCTGGTGAAGTACATGCTATAATGGGACCAAATGGTTCTGGAAAAAGTACATTAGCATCTGTGATCGCTGGAAAAGAAGATTACGAAACCACTCAAGGAGAAATTATTTTTAATGGAGAAGATATTGATGAATTAGCTGCCGAAGAACGTGCTCATAAAGGCATCTTTTTATCGTTTCAATATCCTGTTGAAATCCCTGGTGTAACTGTAACCAACTTCATGAAAACTGCTATTAACGAAACTCGTAAAGCTAAAGGTCTTGAAGAAATGCCTGCTAATGAGATGTTAAAACTCATACGTGAAAAGTCTGAGCTGTTAGAAATAGATAGAAAGTTTTTATCTCGTTCTTTAAATCAAGGGTTTTCTGGAGGTGAAAAAAAACGAAATGAGATTTTTCAAATGGCCATGTTAGAACCAAAACTAGCTATTCTTGATGAAACTGACTCTGGTTTAGATATTGATGCTTTGCGGATTGTAGCTAATGGAGTAAACAAACTAAAAAGTAAGGATAATGCTGTTATTGTAATAACACACTACCAAAGATTGCTAGACTATATAGTACCTGACTTTGTTCATGTATTACACAATGGTAAAATTGTAAAATCTGGACCAAAAGAGCTTGCTCATGAGCTAGAAGAAAAAGGCTACGATTGGATTAAACAAGAATTAGTATAAACAATTCTTGTGTTTAAAGTTTAAAGTTTAAGGTTTATGGCAACTGTTACTCGATTTGAAGATTTAGAAATTTGGCAAGAAGCAAGGAGTCTTTTTAATAAAATTAAAGTTATAAGTAACCAAACTGCTTTAAACAACGATTATAAGTTAAAAGACCAAATCAAATCCTCTTCAGGATCAATAATGGATAATATAGCTGAAGGATTTGAAAGAGATGGAAATTTAGAGTTTAGACAATTTCTTTCTATTGCCAAAGGTTCGGCTGGAGAAACAAGGTCTCAATTATACAGAGTATATGATTCTGATTACATCTCAGAAGAACAATTAAAAATATTAGTAGATGAATATGAGAAATTAAGCAAAAGATTATCTGCTTTTATAACATATTTAAATAAAAAAGATTTTAAAGGAAACAAGTTTAAATAATGGTTGAAAATTGTAAATAAACAACTTGAAACCTTAAACACAAAACTTGAAACTTATAAAAAAATGGATTTAAAAGAAAAATTAGTTTCCTCATTTATGGCATTCGAAAATCAAGTAGATGTTGATGCTTATGTTCATGACATTAGAACAGAAGCCATAAAAACTTTTGAAACTATTGGTTTTCCTACCAAAAAAGATGAAGCTTGGAAATATACTTCGCTAAATAAAATACTTAAGCAAGACTATAGTGTTTTCCCTAAGCAAGAAAATGCACTTGAGTACAGAGATATTAAAAAATATTTTATTCATGATATAGACACCTATAAAATTGTTTTTATTGATAGTAGGTATTCTTCACATTTATCCCAAACCACTCATGATGGTATGGATGTTTGTTTAATGTCTGCTGCTTTATCTAAGCCAAAATACAGATTAGTTATTGAAAACTATTTTAATAAAGCTGCTTCAAAAGATAGTCTTTCATCATTAAATACAGCCTTTTCAAGCGAAGGTGCTTTTATACATATTCCTAAGAATAAATTAGTTGAAAAACCAATACAAATTATACATTTTTCAACAGGAAACGAATCTGCTTTAATGCTACAACCAAGAAATCTAATTGTAGTTGATGAAAACTCTCATGTGCAAATTATTGAGCGTCATCAAAGTTTAACCGATAATCCTGTATTGACCAATTCCGTTACAGAAGTATTTGCAAATAAACGTGCCATTGTTGATTATTACAAGGTTCAAAACGATAATCAAAACGCGTCTTTAATTGATAATACGTTTATTAAGCAAAAGCAAGAAAGTCAAGCTTCTGTGCATACCTTTACCTTTGGAGGAAATTTAACCAGAAATAATTTAAACTTCTATCAACATGGTGAGCGCATAGATTCTACATTAAAGGGCGTTACCATAATTGGTGACAAACAGCATGTAGACCACAATACATTAGTACACCATATTGAGCCAAATTGCGAAAGTCATCAAGATTACAAAGGTATTTTTGATGATAATGCAACTGGTGTTTTTAATGGAAAAGTTATTGTTGAAAAGCAGGCACAAAAAACCAATGCATTTCAGGCTAACAATAACATTTTGGTTAGCGATAAGTCTACCATAAATACCAAACCTCAATTGGAGATTTTTGCAGATGATGTAAAATGCTCACATGGTTGCACCATTGGTCAGTTGGATGATGATGCATTATTCTACATGAAAACAAGAGGAATTCCAGAAAAAGAAGCCAAAGCTTTATTAATGTATGCTTTTGCAAATAATGTCTTAGAAAGTGTAAAAATCCCTGAATTAAAAGCACGAATCAATAAGCTAATCGCAACCAAACTAGGTGTCAATATTGGGTTTAACCTTTAAAAAAACAGACAACATGTTTAACGTTGAAAAGATACGTCAAGATTTTCCTATTCTTTCTCGAAAAGTAAACGGTCAACCTCTTGTGTATTTTGATAATGCTGCAACATCTCAAACACCTCAACAAGTTATAGATGTTATTGTGGATTATTATTCAAACTACAATGCAAATATTCACAGAGGAGTACATAGCTTAAGTCAAGAAGCAACTAATAAATACGAAGCTGCAAGACATAAAATTCAAAGGCATTTCAATGCCAAAAATGCACATGAAATCATCTTAACCTCTGGAACAACTCATAGCATTAACCTTGTTGCTAATGGATTTGCTTCGCTTTTGAGTAAAGGTGATGAAATTATTGTATCTGCCTTAGAGCACCACAGTAATATTGTGCCTTGGCAAATGTTATGTGAAAAAACTGGAGCAATCCTTAAAGTCATTCCAATGAATGATGAAGGCGAATTGATAATGAGCTCCTTTGAAAAACTCTTGACTCAAAACACAAAACTGGTGTTTGTAAATCACATATCAAATGCTTTGGGAACCATAAACCCAATAGAAAACATTATTAAAAAAGCACATCAGTTTGGAGCAGCAGTTTTGGTTGATGGTGCACAAGCTTGTCCTCACTTAAAACCAGACGTTCAAGCTTTAGATGTCGATTTTTATGTGGCTTCAGCTCATAAAATGTGTGGCCCAACAGGAGTTGGTATGCTTTACGGAAAAGAAGATTGGCTAAATAAACTCCCACCTTATCAAGGTGGTGGCGAAATGATTGCCGATGTTACTTTTGAAAAAACCACTTATGCCGATTTACCTCATAAATTTGAAGCAGGAACACCAAACATTTGTGGAGGTATCGCTTTTGGAGCAGCAATAGATTATTTAAATCATATTGGTTTTGACGTTATTGCTAAATATGAAAACGAATTGTTAGACTATGCTACAAAAAAGCTTCTAACTATTGAAGGCTTAAAAATTTATGGTCCCGACGCTTCGGGACAAAACAAAACTTCAGTAATTTCATTTAATATTGGCACTATACATCCTTACGATATTGGTACTATTGTTGATAAACTTGGTATTGCAGTAAGAACAGGTAATCACTGTGCACAACCTATTATGGATTATTATAAAATCCCTGGAACCATTAGAGCTTCTTTTGCGTTTTATAACACAAAAGAAGAAATAGATAAATTGGTAATTGCACTTAAAAAAGCAGCACAAATGTTGTCTTAATACTTAAACACTAAATATTATGAGTCTTAAAAAATTTAATTTACTATTTACTTTAACACTTATTTTATTTTCCTCTTGTACAAAGAGTGAAGAAGCTAAAACAATTGATGGAAATTGGGAAGTAACTTCAATAAAAGAGATGTCCAGTTTTGATACTCCTCCAAATTTCAAAATTAATTTATCAACATTAAAAATTGCTGGTTTTTCAGGTTGTAATCACTTTTTTGGTTCAATTTCAACCGAAAACAACACTCTTAGTTTTCATGGCATGGGAGGAACAAAAATGGCATGTCCAGATTTTACAGTTGAAAACTTATTCATTACGACTATACCAGAAGTAAAATCATTTTCATTTAACAAAGACCTATTACAATTCAGGTCTGAAAACAATGAAGTGATCATGACTATGAGACCTATTGAAGAAGAGCAAAAATAATATTTTTATAAAACCAAAAAGCGTGACCATTAAAGACATACAAGAAGAAATCATTGATGAGTTTGCCTTGTTTGACGACTGGATGCAGCGTTATGAGTATATGATTGAATTAGGAAAATCATTACCTTTAATAGATGAGCAATATAAAACTGATGATAACTTAATAAAAGGTTGCCAAAGCAAAGTTTGGGTTCATGCTGAACTGAAAGACGACAAAATTGTTTTTACTGCTGATAGTGATGCCATAATTACTAAAGGAATTGTTGCTATATTAATCAGAGTATTTTCAAACCAGCACCCAAAAGATATTATAGAAGCCAATACAAATTTTATAGATGAGATTGGTTTAAAAGAACATTTATCACCAACTAGAGCCAATGGTTTAGTGAGCATGATAAAGCAAATAAAAATGTATGCAATTGCATACCAAACTCAATTAAAATAATGAGCACAACAGAAATAAATACCAATGCTTTAGGCGAAAAAATTGTTCGCGTTTTAAAAACAATTTTTGATCCTGAAATTCCTGTAGACATTTATGAACTTGGATTAATTTATGATGTCTTTGTTAATGAAGATTACGATGTGAAAATTTTAATGACCTTAACAACACCTAATTGTCCTGTAGCAGAAACGCTTCCACTTGAAGTTGAAGAAAAGGTAAAATCTATTAACGAAGTCAAAAGTGCTGAGGTAGAAATAACATTCGATCCTCCTTGGAGTCAGGATTTAATGAGCGATGAAGCCAAGTTAGAATTGGGAATGCTGTAAGTTAGTTAGCAGTATTCAGTATCAGTTGGCAGTAAACAATAAAATATTTTTTTAGCTAAACGACAAACGACTTAACAACTAATTTTGAAAGGAGAAATCGTAAATCGCGTTGCGAATAGCAAATTAGTAACCATTGACTTAGAAGATTATTATCCTAAGGGAGAACGTGTGTTTTTTGATATTAAAGATTGGTTATTGGAAGGTTTGGTTTTGCGTGAAAAAGATTTTAGGCAATATGCAAAAAACCATAACTGGGAACAATATAAAAATTGTTATGTAGCTTTAGCGTGCTCCTCAGACGCCATCATTCCAGCTTGGGCTTTTATGTTATTATCAACTTACTTAGAGCCATTTGCCCAAAAAACCGTAATTGGGAATTTAGACACTTTAGAAGCTTCTATTTTTCAAGATATTGTTTCATCATTAGATGTTTCAATATATAAAGACAAACCAATCATCATTAAAGGATGTTCAAACAAACCTATTCCAGATAATGCTTATATTCAGTTAACAACCAAATTAAAGCCCATAGCAAAATCCATTATGTATGGCGAAGCCTGTTCTTCTGTGCCGCTTTATAAAAAAGCTAAAACATAAATATAATTGTGACTCAATTGTTATTTTTGCGTCTTAATCACTAAAAATCTACAAAAAACAATAAACTTAAAAACATGAAAAAAATAATTTTATTAAGCGTTATTCTTTGTGGTATTGCATTTACACAAGCTCAAACCAAAGAAGAGTTAGAAACTCAAAAAGCTGAAAAACAAGCTGAAGCTGATGCGGCTCAAGCTGAAGCCAATGCTATACAAGCAAAAATTGATGCATTATCTGGTTGGAGAACTGGTGCTTTTGGAACTATTGGAGGAAGTTTATCTAATTTCAATAATTGGTACTCACAAGGTGCTCCAAACAACTCTTCTGGTAATATTGGTTTTACTGTAAATGCTTATGCCAACTTAATTGAAGATAAATTTTTCTGGAGAAATGCTCTATCTACTAACTTAAACTGGGTAAAATTAGATAACAAAGACACAGATTTAGATGACGAAGATTTTAACCCAACTACTGATGTGTTCAACTTATCATCTCTTTATGGTAGAAAATTAAGCGAAAAATTTGCCATTTCTGGTTTAGCTGAATATAGAACAACACTTCTTAACAATTTTAATAATCCAGGTTATTTAGACCTTGGTGTTGGTGCGACTTGGACGCCAATTGAAAATTTAGTTGTTGTGATCCATCCATTAAACTACAACTTTGTATTTAGCGATAATGATACTGTTTTTGAATCGTCTTTAGGTGCAAAAATTGTTGCAGATTATACCAGACAAATTGGTGCTGTTAATTTTAAATCCAACCTATCTATGTTTCAAAGTTATAAGTCTGGAGACTTATCAAACTGGACTTGGACTAACTCCTTTGGTTATACTCTATGGAAAATGATTGGTGTAGGATTTGATTTTGGATTACGTAGCAACAAACAAGAAGCTTTAAATTATGCGCTTGGTCAATTTGATCCTTTAAGTGGTAATGACGAGCCTACGTTTGGTAATATAGATAACGATTTACAAACGTATTGGACTTTAGGGTTAAGCTATAAATTCTAATAGATTTAAATTCACAAAAAAGCCGCTAATCGCGGCTTTTTTTATTCAAATGTTTCGTCGTAATCTGGATATAAAAATCTGTTATAAGGAAAACGAGTTATATGAATTTCCCTAACCTCGTCATAAACACGCTTTTTAAAATCTTCAAGGTTTTCCTTATTTGTTGCAGAAATAAATAGTGCATTATTACCAATTTTGTGCATCCAGGTTTTTTTCCATTCATCAAGAGAATAGTTGTCTTTAGTTCTTTCAGCTGTTAAATCTGTGTCATCAAAAGGTTCAGCTTCATAAGCATCAATTTTATTAAACACCATAATGGTTGGTTTATCCGAACTTTTTATATCACTTAAAATGGCATTCACAGAATCGATATGCTCTTCAAAATTAGGATGTGAAATATCTACCACGTGCAACAACAAATCGGCTTCACGAACTTCATCTAAAGTACTCTTAAAAGACTCCACTAGTTGTGTAGGTAACTTTCTAATAAAACCAACAGTATCGCTCATTAAAAAAGGTAAGTTTTTAATCACCACTTTTCTCACTGTAGTATCTAAAGTTGCAAAAAGTTTGTTTTCAGCAAATACTTCAGATTTACTGATTACATTCATAAGTGTAGACTTTCCAACATTGGTGTACCCAACCAATGCTACTCTAACCATTTGACCTCTGTTCCCTCGTTGCACTTCCATCTGTCTGTCTATGGTTTCTATTTTCTTTTTGAGGAGTGATATCTTATCTCTTACAATTCTTCGGTCTGTTTCGATTTCGGTTTCACCTGGACCACGCATTCCAATACCACCTTTTTGACGTTCAAGGTGAGTCCACATTCCTTTTAATCGTGGCAATAAATATTCACATTGAGCCAGCTCAACTTGAGTACGAGCATAACTTGTTTGAGCACGTTGAGCAAAAATATCCAGAATAAGATTGGTTCTGTCCAACACTTTGCAGTTAAGAATTTTGCTAATGTTACGTTCTTGTGCTGGAGATAATTCGTCATCAAAAATGGCTGTACCAATTTCATGTTCTTTAATAAACTCTTGCACATCTTCCATTTTTCCTGTGCCAATAAAGGTTTTAGGGTTTGGCATATCCATTTTTTGGGTAAAGCGTTTTACAACTTCGCCACCAGCAGTAAAGGTAAGAAACTCCAACTCGTCCAAATATTCTTTAGACTTTTCTTCATTTTGCTCCTTTGTAATTACTCCAATTAAAACAGCCTTTTCTAAGGCTATATCTTTCTTTTCTATCATAAATGCAAGTAAGCCACAAATGTACAAACGAATCTTTTTGTTTTTATTATTTTAGGCAGATATTTGATGAATGATATGGATTTATATTCGGTAAACGATTACTACACGATTGCTTTTTACAATCTTGAAAACCTATTTGATACTTTTAACGACCCTTATACTAATGATGACGATTTTTTACCAGAATCTGAGCGACATTGGACTGAGAAAAGATATCGAAAAAAGATTAGAAAACTTGGTCAAGTCATATCACAAATTGGTGAAAAAACCACAAACAAAGCTCCTATTTTGGTTGGTTTGGCAGAAGTAGAAAACAGATTGGTTATTGCTGATTTAATTGAATTATCTGAACTAAAAAACCAAGATTATGACTTAGTGCATTATGACTCTCCTGATGAACGTGGTATTGATGTAGCTCTTATTTACAGTAAAAAACATTTTAAAGTCAATCGTTCAGAAGTGTTTGCTTTAGACCTTTTTGATGATAATGGCATAAGGGATTACACCAGAGATATCTTATTAGTTGAAGGGTTACTGAATGGTGAGAAAATTTATATTTTGGTTAATCATTGGCCTTCTAGACGTGAAGGCGTAGAGCTAACCGAACCTGCAAGATTAATAGCTTCTAACAAAGTAGTAGAAATTATCACGTTGATTAAGCAAAAAGACATTAATGCCAAGGTTATTGTAATGGGAGATTTTAACGACAACCCAAAAAACAAAAGCATACAGCACTTAATACAAGCTCATGATTTATATAACCCAATGAATGATTTGCCAACTTATACTCGTGGCAGTATAAACCATAGAAAAGAATGGAACCTTTTTGACCAAATCTTATTTACGACTAATTTTTTTGAATTTGAAAAAGGAAAACATAGTTTTTCTCAGGTAGATATTTTTGATGAAGATTTTTTAAAACAATATAAAGGAAAGTACAAAGGAAATCCTTTTAGAACTTATGTTGGCTTAAAGTATAAAGGCGGTTTTAGCGATCACTTTCCTGTTTATCTCAATTTGAAAAAATCTTAGTACTATTTTAAATGCATTTTATCGATGAATATTACCTTTAAGCTAAAAAGAAGTACAGCTAAAACATCTTTTTTAATATATTGTAGCTACTTAAAAAGTAACTAACTAACCAATTAAAAAAGCCTTAGCAAAATTTAATGCTAAGGTTTTTGTTTTTTAAAAATTTTGCAGTAATAAAATGGTCAGAGCGATACACCCAAAAGGCAGCAACCATAAAGTTATAATACCAAAGTTTTTTGCTTTCTTTTTGGTGGATTTTGCATTTAAGACATGTCGTTTCCTGCTGCTATAATTCATCCAATTTAAAAAATAAAGAGCTATTGCTGTAATACCAAAAAGCGTCCAGGCTTTGTTTGAAGACATGGTGTCAACATTCATTTGCTTAAAAAATATTGAAAAAAATGCTCCTAACAATAACACAATCGAAGACTGTAAAAAAGTAATATATACTATAGAAATTATGTTTGCCTTAGCCTTGTACTTTATTTTATAATGTTGGAATATATTAAGTACAAAATGATCAAAAAGTGTCATGAGCATTAAATTAAAGTAAAAAACAAAGCCACAGTCAAAATACTGTGGCTTATTATTTATTGATGTTATACGATTAAAGTCCTAAAACCGTAAAATTATCTAACTCAAATGTTGCAGCTGCCGAAGTATTAGATGTATACTTAAAGGCAATATATACCATTTGCCCATCAGCGCTTGAAATATCAATATTTCCAGAGTTGGTCCAAGTATTCCAACTATTTGCATTTGGGTCCATAATAGCATCTACTTGAGTCCATGTTCCGTTAGAGTTAGGGTTTCCACCAGAATAATCGGTAGAATAATAAACTTCTAAATCATTCCCACTGTAACGTTTATCTGTTTCAAAAAAGAAAATTGTATTAGTAACACCTGATAAATCTATGGCATTAGAGATTAACCAATCTTCATTGTTTTGCGCTCCACCTGAAAACCCATTCATGTAAGCACTTGGCCCAGGATTACCAAAGGTAGTGGTTCCCCAAACTTGTGCTCCAAGAGCATTATAGGTTGTCCAATTGTTTAGTCCTGCGTCAAAACTATCTTGAGTTACAACAGTAAAGTCGTTAATGTCTAAAGGTGTACATCTTTCGTTATCTAAAGCAACATCTTCTAAATAATTTAATGCCATAACTAAATCGCTACCATTAAATGTTTTTGTGATAATCCCTGTTATATTTCCTCCTCCTGATGGTAATATTACTTGATTAAAATTAGCAAACGAACTGGTTTCTAAAATAAAGTTTGAGTAACCAAAACCATCGCAGCTTTGCATAGTTCTTTGTGTATCAAAATCGTCAAAAGGATCAACATAAAATTCATTTTCTAATTCTTCAGGGAACTGTACATTTTGTACTGTTACTAACATCCCAATATGGCTTTCATTTATTTCATTAAAAGTCAACTCCATAGGCACAATAGTTTCAGTGGTTGTTGATCTAAACAAATAAAATGGGATTTGGTTTGCAGTCATTGCTTCAACTTCACCATCTACATTAGCTACACCACCAATTGCAATAACATCGTCATTTGTTCTTGCTTCTCCTACATAAAGCCCTTTTAATGATATATAAACTTCTCTTCCTATATTAAATTGATTATAAGAGTCTACTTGGTTTAAAAGTACTTTTACAGCTGCTGATGGATTTTCAGGAGTGTCTTGTAAATAAAACTCTTTATAAAAGTTTCCTGTCTGGTCAGATGAACTTACATAACCTTTTACTACTACGTCTGAAACTACTTCTGTGGCTTCTCCAGGAACAAATAGATTTTTTACATCAGCAATACTTATTTCTGTTAAGTCACCATTATTTAAACCAGCCATAATGGCTTGTAATCCTGCGTTTTCTTCATCTCCTAAACTATTAGGAACTGAAAATTCATCGTCTTGCACACATGACACTAAGGCAATTGACATTGCTATTATAGTGAAGAATGCTAAAATTTTATTCGTTTTCATATATACTAATTTATTATTTTTTTATTAAAATCTAAAATTAAGGTTTAAGAAGTAAGTGGTTCCACGACCATACCAATATTTTGGTCCGAATACTCGAGTTGGGTTGGCATTATCATCTCTTAACTCTCTATAGTTTGCATTTCTGCCTTGTTCAAAACCACCAGACTTATATTCTTTGTCTAACAAGTTGTTTACACTCGCAAAAAGGCCAATAAAATAATCTCCAATTTTCCAAGATTTACCACCAATTAGGTTAACCACCATATAATCTTCAAACTTCTCCTGCTTCAATAATTCTCGCGCCAATTCTGGATCATAATCATTAAATGGAAGTCCATCATTATCCAAATAAAAGTTTTCGGTTCTTGTTAATGGGCTAATATCTACATAGGTATTTGTAAAGAAGTTGGTTGTAGCACCAAACCACCAATAGTCTGGATCACTGTACTCAAAACCTACAGAGTAAGCTCGTTGTGGACCATTGGCTATTTTATAATTCTCTAAGTTAGCTTGACCAAAATTTTTATATCCATTTTGACTCAATTCGTCCGAAGCTGTTGGGTCTGGTGTAGTTGTAAGGTAAAGATCAGGGTTGTTGTCGTACGTGTATTGACCAACTGAAGCTGCTCCTTTTAATTTTATTGTTGGTGTTACTTGAGCTTCAATACCCATTTCGGCACCAATGTGCTTTTTGTCTATACCTTGTAATACCTCTTGTACAAAGTTGGCATTATCACCACCAATACCATCAGCAAAGAAGAATGAAATTTCGTTAGCATCTTGCATTTTTGTGTAAAAACCTGTGAGCCTTGCTTTAACAATTGGAGACCTAAAAATATAGCTTACATCAGCAGTAGTGATTTTTTCTTCAGTAATTTCGTTTCCACTTAAATCTCCTACTACATTGTGATTTTCTCTTGAGTTAGAGTAAGTATTTCTTAATGAAGGTGCTCTACTAATGTATGCTGTATTAACATCGATTAAATGCTTTCCTGTAACTTTGTAGGTAAATCCTGCTTTTGCTCCTAAACCATTAAATTTAAGCTTTCTTCCTTTTCCAAAAGAATTATCTGCAAACGCCTCGTGTTGGTACAACCCTTCACGTTGATATTGTGTATTTGTATAACTTCCAGCTAAATAAAAATCTACTTTGTTATACTTAAAAAATGCTTGTGCTGTTGCACTAATTACGTCTGCATAAAGATTGTAGTTGTATCTAAATTTCTCTCCTTCTCCAACAACTCTATCAGGGTTTTGAAGGTCAAACTGGAAATTATCAAATGAATCAACATTTAAATAACCTGAGCCACCTAATAAATCTACAATTTCAGCAAAATTATTTGACTCCAATTTTTTATAATCAAGTATTCCATTAATTCTTACATGATCATTGATGTCTTGTGTGTAGATGGTATTAAATGTTAATTGTTTGTCATCATTTCTGTCTTCATACAAGGCATAAGCTGCATTTAGACCGTTAATGTTATTGGTAAGGTTAGCATCATAGATTCGGTTCCAATCTATTTGACCATTATTAATAAACTCTTGTTCGGCTTGATAAGCACCTGCATAATCAGGTCCATCTGTATCTGCTAAAAAGTAGCTTGGTAAGTTTTGGTAATAAGCAGGACTTGGGTTGGCACCTCCAGCATAATCCAACCTACTGTTACCAATTTCTCCAAATTGATATCCTATATTGGTATTTAATGAAGATTTTTCGTTAATATCCCAATAGTGATTTAACATTAAAATAGGCTCAACTGTTCTTTTTATTCTAGAGTTTCTTTTTTCTCCATCCTGATAGCCCCAATACTCGTTGTATCTAATGCCTTTTAAATCATAAACTTCTTGAGTATTTGGTGAAGATTTTCCACGTCTGTTTGGTGCAAAAACACCTGTAAAGTTAATACTGTGTTTGTCATTAATTTTCTTTTCAACTGAAGCAAAAAACGAATTGGCATCATAAAAGGTTGCGTCTTGGTAGCCTTCATCTCCCCAACGTCTTCCTACTGAAAGCGAGTAAGCCCAGCCTCCATCAACCAATCCTGAAGAGTAAGTTGCCATTAACCTATTGGTATAACTTCTGTTTGAAGATGAATACGTTACACGACCACCTTTTCTATACAATGATGCTCTAGTGTTTATATTTGTTGTTCCTAACAAGCCACCAAAATTATATTCAGAAGGTGTTAGACCATTTGACAGTTCTTGGTTTCTCACCACATCATTAAGTCCGCCCCAATTACTCCATTGTGGCCTTCCGTTGAACATCTTATTCATTTCAACACCATTGATGAGGACTTTACCATTTTCAGAATCTAAACCTCTTACACTAAAAAAAGATTGGCTAAACTCAAAAGCTGCAGTTCTTAAAAAGACGTCTTGTGATGATTGCAATAATCCAGAGATATTGTCAGCTCCACTAGTATCATCATTCAACTCATCATCAGATAAAGTAATGGTAAACAAGTCTGCAGAATCAGTTGCGTCAACTCTAAGAACCATATCAGTTATGTTAACTGTTGATCCTTCATTGACTACTATTGGATAACGTTCTGTTTTATACCCAATTTTACTTATGTTTAAAACTTGCTCGCCTAAAGGAACATTTCTAGTAAAGCTAAACTCACCTAAGGCATCTGTTTTTGTGGTAAAGGAAGTTTCTTCAATAGTAATTGTTACATCAGGGATTGGTAAGTTGGAATCAGCATCTTTAACACTACCTTTAATTTCGGTTTGAGCAACGGCTGAAAACACTGAAAAAATCCCTAACAAAAAAATAAATAAACTTTTCTTCATGTTCAATATTAAAATTAATACTCTCTTTTTCCTTAATTTTAAATTATTAAGGCTTGCAAATTTACATTATTTTATTATTAATATTTACTTTTGGCTTAAGTTTTGCTTGCTAATTAACATAAACGTAATATAACTATAAATGAGATTAATAAAACCGTTTCTTACCATCTTTTGTTCTGCGCTTATATTTACTGGATTTGCTCAAGAAAAAAGAAAATTTAAAGTCCACACTATTGCTTTTTATAATGTTGAAAATTTATTTGATACTATAAACGACCCAAATAAATTTGATGAAGCAAGCCCAATTATGGAACTAAAATTTAACCGTCAAGAGATTTACAAAAAGAAGGTTAAAAATATGGCTCATGTAATTTCTGAGATTGGAGCAGACGTTTCTAACAATAGTCCTGCTATTATTGGGATAGCTGAAGTTGAAAATAGAGAGGTTGTTGAAGATTTAGCAAATGATGATGCCTTATATGCAAAAGACTATGGTATTATTCATTTTGACTCTCCAGATGCAAGAGGTATAGATGTAGCCTTAATGTACCAAAAGGCATTGTTTGTGCCTATAAGCAGCAGTAAGCATGAACTTAAAATTTACGATGATATTACAAGAGAACGTGTCTATACAAGAGACCAACTTTTAGTTAGTGGTAAGTTAGATGGTGAGCTTATTCATGTTATTGTAAACCATTGGCCTTCACGTTCAGGAGGTGAAGCAAGAAGCAGGCCAAAACGACTCGCGGCTGCAAGATTAAACAAACGTATCATTGACTCATTACAAGCTATAGACCCTTATGCAAAAATATTTTCGATGGGAGATTTAAACGATGATCCAACCAATTCGAGCTTAAAAGATGTTTTAAAGACAGAAAAAGACAAAGATGATGTACAGCTGAAAGGTATTTACAACCCAATGGAAAACTTCTTTAAAAAAGGATTAGGGTCTAATGCCTATAGAGACGCTTGGAGCTTATTTGACCAAATTATAATAACAAAGCCTCTTTTAGAAACAGATTATTCTTCATTTAGGTTTTATAAGGCTGGTATATTTAACAAGCTTTATTTAACCAATAAAGAAGGTAGATATAAAGGCTATCCTTGGAGAAGTTTTGCCGATGGTGGATTTACAGATGGTTACAGTGACCACTTTCCAGTTTATGTGCACATCATAAAAGAGATTAAAGAGTAAAAAAAAGCGACACAATGTGTCGCTTTTTTTTATTAGAATCTTGGCCATACGTCCCAAGGTATTCTTGAAAGCAATAATATAAATGCCAGAGCATAGAACATTAATATTGTTTTAAATTTTGAAGTTGATTCTGTTTGTTTTTTATGCTTCGAATATCCAATTGTAATTAACACAATGGCAATTATATTAATTATAGGATGCTCTATTAGATAAAGTCTAACACTTGCTGTTTTCATAACTTCACTTCCCATTGAACTCCACATATCAAACATAGGAGATACAAAGTAAAGTATCAGTCCAATGAGTAATTGAATGTGCGATACTATAAGTGTAAATAAAGAAACTCTAAAATCTTTGGCAGCATATTCTTTTTTTCCTAAAAGACCTATTAGTGCATTAATAACAGCCACAAATAAGATTAATAATACTAAATAAGCCCAATACGAGTGGAGCATTTTAATTGTAGAATACATATGTTGTTTTTTAGTTTAAACAAAAATAGTGAATTTAAAGCATAAAAAAACCTGCTCAATTGAGCAGGTTTTTTTAATATTGAATTAAGGTATTAGAACTTATAACGTAATCCTAAGTTCCAAGTTCTACCTAAACCAAAATATCCTTGGTTAGCAGGATCTAAACCATTGTAAAGTTCTCCACTACCATCACCAGCCATAATTGCTGTTGACAATTCAGAAATATAAACCATGTCAAACACGTTATTTACATTTAATCTGAAATTTAATGATTTGTCTTTATCTTTTCCTAAAATCATCTTATATGATAATCCAGTATCAACTAAGTGATATGAAGGTAATTTTAGGTTTTCTTTTACAGCTCCTACATCAGCATATAAGTTATCATAAAATCTAATATCAGCATCAATTGATAAGTTCTTACAAATATCGTAATCTGCACCTAAACCAGCTGTGAACTGAGCAGCATCACCAACTTTTCCTCCATCAAAATCTTCTTCATCTGTACTAATTACATTTTGCTCTTCATCTGTAACTCTAGTTATACCAGAACCTTTAAATTCCCAATCACCTATAGAAACAAATCCTTTAACTTTAAACTGTGGTAACGGTCTAGCTGTAAAGTCTACTTCAACACCTTGATGAACTTGTTCTACACCTTCATTTGTAGTATATTGAACAACATCGTCTACAACATTAGAAGATGTTACAACTCTATCTTTCCAAGATGTTCTGTACAAGTTCACATTAGCACTAAAGAATTGGCTTTTAAAACCATACCCAGCTTCTAACCCTAAAATCTTTTCATTTTGAGTTAATGGATTTACTTGGTTTGTAAAGTTTAAGTAAATATTATCATGATAAGGTTGGCGTGAATAGTAACCTGCATTAACAAAAACATTATGTGAATCATCAATTATATAATTAGCTCCACCTTTAACATTAAATCCAAAATTAGATACTTTTTCAGAATTTACACCATCAGTAATTCCTGCAGGAAGTGGGTCTGGATTGCCATCATTATCATTATCTACGTTTTGAGATGAAGTACCATCAATTAAGGCTTGATCAGCATATTGGTAAAAATCAAACCGTTGGTGGTACTGGTTAGAGATTGATCCTTGGAAAAAAGTAGAGAAATTATCTTTTGTGTACTCTAACTGAGCAAACAATCCACCATAAGAAATACGTTCATCATTACTGTAAGCAATTTTTTCATCTTGATCAACTTTAGCAAATAAAACAGCCCAAGGGTTTGCAGATAAATCTCTTGTAGTAATTACGTTCTTATACGTTCCAAAAGAACCATAAGTTTGGTGGTTATCATTTTGATCTCTTAAACGTATGTTTTCTTGCCAAGAGTTAAGACCATGGAAATTCTCAACCATTCTAAAGTGCTCACCGTAATATGTTCTTAAATCCAAGCCTACATTTAATGTTAAGTTTTCACTTAACTGTTTCTCTAAGTTTGTTACTAAACCATACCATGAGTGTAAGTTCATAGATGAACGAGTTACATAACCACCACCAGCAGCAAAATAACCACCAGCTCCCATTGGTACAGATTCATTAAATGCAACAATAGCATCATAATCTATATACTTCCCATCTGCAGTTCTAATTCTGTTACCACGATCTCCAGTTCCACCACCTCGTCCCCAAGATGCGTAAAGCACTGTAGACAAATTTGTAGTTTCATTGATGTTAAAATCCCAGTTTAAGTTGGCAACTGGTTTGTGGTAAAAGTTTCTTCTTTCACTTAGGTATTGACCTTTATATGTTCCCCAGTTTCCATTGTATTTTCTACCATGAGTTAAATAAGAAGATATGCTTTTCGTGAAGTTTTGGTCATGCCATTGAGGGGCACCAGTAACTAAGAAGTTAAAATTATGAGTATCATTAGGTGTATAACCTACAGAGAAAAAGTAAGTTTGTCCTTCTCCAAAAGTTCCTTCATTGTAACCATCACCTTGCCAGTGAGATAACATAAAACTTGTTCCCCATCCTTTATCACTTTTACCTGTGTTGTATGAATAAGTTGTTTTTAAATAGTCATCATTTGCAATTCCAGCATATATAAAACCACCTTCTTTTCTGTCGGTAGATTTCATTACAAAGTTTACAGTACCACCAACTGACGAGATTGCTAATTTAGATGAACCTAGTCCTCTTTGAATTTGAACAGCACTAGCAACATCGTTCATACCAGACCAGTTAGACCAGTACATTTTACCGTCTTCCATACCATTAATTGGTTGTCCATTTAAAAGGTAAGCTGTATTGTCTTGTTCAAAACCACGAACAGCAATTCTAGAGTCTCCAAAACCACCAGCTTGACCAGCTACATAAACAGAAGGTGTATTAACTAAAGTATTAGTAATATCTTGCGCTCCAATTTTTTCTTGAATTTCGCTAGCCATAATTGTAGAAACCGCTACTGGAGTTTTTCTGTCTTCAGCAAGGTCAATTACACCTGTTCCTACTAATACAATTTCTTCTAAAGTGTTATCGGACACTAATGTAATAGTGCCTAAGTTTGTGTTACCATTAAAAGATAGAGTAACTGAAGTATAACCAACATAAGATATAACAACTTGTCCTGAAGCAGCTTCTGATGTTAGCGTGAAATTACCATCAAAATCTGATGTTGTACCATTAGTGGTATTTTTTACTATAATGTTTGCACCAGGAAGCGGAGCATTCATTTCAGCATCCATTACGGTTCCTGTAATAGTGCTTTGTGCAAAAGCAACAGTTGATAAAACCATTGTTAAAGCAACAAATAATAATTGAGTAATTTTTTTCATATTCTGAAAAGTTAAAATTGGTTTTAATTTTCGGCAAAATTAGGCATTATTTTGGACAATTTATTAACTTATTGTTAAGAAATTAACTCTACGGCTTTATTGAATACGATTATAATTTTATGTGTACTGATTATCAATTACTTATATGATTTTTTATATTCGTTTATTAAGCTTCTTGTTGAAGAATCATGCTCCTGTATTTGAGAAGTGTTAAAGTCTTTAAGAATATTTCCTGCTAATTGTTTGCCTAATTCTACTCCAAATTGATCGTAACTGTAAATATTCCAAATAATACCTTGAACAAAGATTTTATGTTCATAAAGTGCAATTAATTTGCCTAAACTTTCTGGTGTTAATTTGTTTATTAGTATTGTATTTGTTGGTCTGTTTCCTTTGAAAACTTTATAATTTAGTAATTGGGCTTTTTGAGTTTCAGAAATTGACTCTGTTTTTAGCTCTTTTATAACCTCTTCTTTTGTTTTTCCATTCATTAAAGCTTCGGTTTGAGCAAAAAAGTTTGACATTAGTTTGTCCTGATGTTCCTTATTTCCATGTAGTGATTTTGCAAATGCAATAAAATCGGCTGGAATTATTTTAGTTCCTTGATGCAGTAATTGAAAAAAGGCGTGTTGTGAGTTTGTGCCTGGCTCTCCCCAAACAATAGTACTGGTTTGATAATTTACAACATCTCCATTTCTATCTATGCTTTTACCATTACTTTCCATAATGGCTTGTTGCAAATAGGTGGCAAATTGATTGAGATACTGCGTGTAAGGAATTACAGCCTCGGTTTCAGCTTCAAAAAAATTGTTGTACCAAACTCCTATGCAAGCCATAATAACTGGAATGTTTTTTTCGAAAGGTTCGTTTTTAAAATGTTCATCCATTTGATGTGCTCCTTCAAGTAAACTTTCAAAATTTGAATAGCCAACAGATAAACTTATGCTTAGACCTACTGCACTCCATAATGAAAATCGTCCTCCAACCCAATTCCACATTGGGAAAATGTTGTTTTCATCAATACCAAATTCTTTTACTTTTTCAATGTTTGTTGATACTGCTACAAAATGTTTTGCTATTGCATCTTCCTTTAAATGCTTTAAAAACCAATTTCTTATAGTTGTTGCATTGGTAATGGTCTCTTGGGTTGTAAATGTTTTTGAAACTATAACAAAAAGTGTAGTTTCAGGATTTAGTTTCTTAATAACTTCATTAACATGATCGCCATCAACATTACTAACAAAATGTGTGTTCAAGTGATTTTTGTAAAATTGAAGTGCATCTACCACCATTGCTGGACCAAGATCTGAGCCACCAATCCCAATGTTTACTACATCAGTAAACGTTTTTTCTGTTGAACCTTTCTTTTTTCCGCTTATTATATCATTTGTGAAGTCTTCAATTTTAGACTTAACAGCATTAATTTCATTAACTACATTTTTGCCGTCAATTATTAGTTTAGCATCTTTTGGAAGCCTTAGTGCTGTATGAGATACTGCGCGATTTTCAGTTTCATTGATAATGTCTCCAGAAAAATATTTTGAAATGGCATCTTTTAAATCTACTTCTTGTGTGAGCTCCTTTAAAATCTTAATTGTTTCTGAATTGATTCGGTTTTTGGAATAGTCAAAATAAAAATCTTCCCATTTAATTGTAAATCGTTCTGCTCGTTTTTTGTCTTCGCTAAACCACTGTTTAAGGTGAAAATCTTTAATTTCTTGGTAGTGATTGGAAAGTTTTGTCCAAGCGTTAGTTTGGGTTGGGTTTATAGTTTTTAATGCCATTTAATCAAGTTGAGTTACTAAATCTTCAGGGATAACTTCAAGTGTTTCGTTTTCAGTAAATGGAATGTGATCCAATTGCATTTTTATTGGCTCTATAAAGTCTAAATATTTTTCTTTTAAGTCATCTGATATTGGCTCAGCTTCAGGAAGCTTTTCTTTAAAAGGGTCTACTTGTTTTCCGTTTTTCCAGAAGCGATAACATACGTGTGGTCCTCCTGTATTTCCAGTCATACCAACATACCCAATTACATCTCCTTGCTTAACATATTGCCCAACCTTAACAGCTCGTTTACTCATGTGTAAATATTGAGTACTGTAAGTGCCATTGTGCCTAATTTTTACATACTTACCATTGCCTCCTTTTTGAGTTGATTCTGTAACTGTTCCATTAGCTGTTGCTAAAATTGGTGTCCCAACTGCAGCAGCAAAGTCTGTGCCTTTGTGAGGTCGTACTTTATAGCCATAATAAGCTATTCTTCGATTTAAATTATATCTTGAAGACACACGACTGAATTGAACTGGAGCTTTTAAAAAAGCGCGTCTTAAGTTTTTGGCCTCTTCATTAAAAAAATCTACAATGCCTTTTATTGTATCTGTTTTAAACCTAAAAGCATAAAATGGTTCGTTTTTGTGCTCAAAATAAGCGGCTTTTATTCGATGCACTCCTGCGTAAATACTATCATCAATATATTTGTCTGTGTAAATCACTTTAAATCTGTCGCCTGCTTGCAATCTGTTAAAATCTATGGTCCAAGCATAAATATTGTCTGCCATTTTATTAACCAATACTTGGCTTAGTCCTTGCTCTTCCATTAGTAATGAAATGTTTGAGCCTGATCTTATGGTTCCAGTAGCCACTTTTTCGATGTACTTAATAGGTTTTTTATTGGTGTAAGCATGTATTGAATCTTGAAAATTGATAACCACATAATCTTCAAGACTTGGTTGATATATAAAACATTGTGGTGTTTGTAAAGAGTCTTTACTGCAAAGCAAAGCGTAGGGTTTTCCTTCTTGTAGCTTTGCTATGTTAAAGCTATCTTTAATTTTTTCAACTATATTATATATTTGAGGATAGCCAATTTTATTTCTCTCCATAATTTGACCAAAGCTATCTCCTTTTTTAATGGTGTCTCGTATAACAACAAAGTCGTTTATATTATAGCCAAACTCTATAACTTCATCAATGGCTTCAGTTTCGGTTAAAGCGTTAATAGGAATTTCATTTGGTTCATTATCTAATTTGCAAGATTGTATAACACCTATAAGTGCTGCTATTAATACAATTTTTAAAGGTTTCATTTTTTGATTGTTTCAGTGGTTTTTAGTAGTTATTGTCCCCAATTATTTATTTCGTCTTCGCTCCAAAGTTCTGGAAAAAATATTCTTTTCTGATATTTAGGATGCATATATTTTTGCCAATCGCTTCCTCCTGTTGCCTCTCCATCTCCATCTTTGCCCAAAATGTAATGTACTGCTGCATTATAGTGTGCCATAACCCAAGTGACATTAACTGTATAATCATAATGCCTCATGGCTGCAACCAAAGTTTTGTTTTCTTGGTCTTTTTTAGGCAGCTCTTTAAATCTCGACCATAGATTTTTTGTGTTATAGGTCTTCATAAAAGTAATGAACTCCTCTTTATATCTATTTTCGAAATTGGTGAGCAAAGATGATTTTTTACCTGTTTTATAGTCTTTCCCAGCGGCTTGCCAATATAAGTGCTCTAAAGCGTGTTCAAAAGGCGTGTTCCTGTCTATGGTTTTTCTGAACCTATTATCTATTAAATTGATAAGCTCGGTTGATGCAAATTCTATAAGTCTGTATTGAGCGCTTTGAAAGCCACTTGCTGGTGTTAAAGTGTGCCTAAATTTGCCATACTGTTCAGCATCCATCCCTTCTCTCATAATATTGAAAGATGTAGTAAGCATATCAAAATAACGACTTATTCTCATAAGCTTACTTTCAAAAAAAGTAACATTAAGTTCTTTTTTATCTGCTACTTGAGAAATTTCCCAAAGAATCATTTTAAAGATGAGCTCATTGATTTGATGATAGGCAATAAATACCATTTCGTCTGGGAACGTAGTGCGTTGAATTTGCAAACTCAACAACGCGTCTGTGTGAATATAATCCCAATAGGTAATGGATTTTGCATAAAGAAGACCTTCTAAATAGTTTTCTGTGTCTTCGCTTTGAGCATCGTATTTTGCTTGTAATTTTTTTAAAATCTCATCATAGTTTGGTTGTTCAGACATAGTAATAATTAGAATTGTATTTTAAATTGATGCTTTAACCCTCTAAAAGCTTCTAAGTCTGCTCTTAGGGAGCCTACAGCCAAATCTGCTTTTATACGAAGAGGTATCCTGTTTTGGTCTGCACTTACCCAAAGTGTTAAACTTTCTTCTTCTTTAAAAACTCTACCAGCCATCACATAAGGCCTAAACACTAAGCACTCAACCTTACCAAAAGCAGTTCGCAATGTTTCTTTGCCAAGGTATTTTAATTTAAACCCATAGTTTTCGCCATCAAAAAACATATCTGTTCTTATTTCGTCATCAACTTTAAGCTTACTAACATCTAACTTGTTTCTTAAATAATAAAACGTAGACACCATATCTTGAACATTAGGCTTGGTGTCTATTATTTTTTTAGAATTGTGCTTAATGTTATGTACGTGTGCTTTTTGGTTTTTTTGATCGAAATCTATTTCGATGTTTTTAGTGTGGCCTCCTTCGTCAATATCTCTTATAAAACGATAAGGGATTAATTTTTCTTTGTCAAAATAGCTTTCGTAACGGTCTCTGACTTTAAAGAAAAGACTAATGGCTCCAGTTGTTTTTCCTCTGCCAACTACATGAAACACAGGTTTGCCATCTATAATATCTTCGTTTACTTTTAAAGTGGCTTCGCCAGCTTTCATCCAGCCACTATAGCTCATTTTAAATTTAAACCATTCGCCTTTATCAAAAGCAGATTCGGTTTGAGCTATTGAGGTATTGCTCAAAGATATTGCCAACAGTATAAGTAGGAATTTTTTCATAATTTTTGATAATTGTAATTAAACTAACGTTGTAGTATAATTAATGTTATACTAATAAAATTACAATTACTGTTCCAAAAGTAAAAAAACAAAAAACTCTATCGACATTATCGGCAGAGTTTTTAAAGGTTTTTTAGTTAAATATATGTTATAATGTGCCTCTATTGGCTTGTTCGCGCTCAATAGACTCAAAAAGTGCCTTAAAGTTTCCTGCTCCAAAACCTCGTGCTCCCATTCTTTGAATGATTTCAAAAAATAATGTTGGCCTGTCTTCGACTGGTTTTGTAAAAATTTGCAATAAATACCCTTCTTCATCTGCATCGACCAAAATAGACAGCTTTTGAAGTTCATTAATGTCTTCTTTCATCATGTCCATATGAGAGCCTAAACGTCTTGGTATATCATCATAATAAGCTTGTGGTGGTGGTGGTAAAAATTCAACTCCACGCGCTTTTAATTGTGTAACAGTTTTAATTATATCGTCTGTAGCTACTGCTATATGTTGTACTCCAGCACCTTCATAAAAATCTAGATATTCCTCTATTTGTGATTTTTTTGCTGCTTTTGCTGGCTCATTAATTGGGAATTTTATACGACCGTTACCATTACTCATTACCTTACTCATTAGTGCTGAATATTCTGTGTGTATTTGTTTGTCATCGAAAGATAAAAAGTTGACAAATCCCATGACATCTTCATACCATTTTACCCAAACATTCATTTGGTTCCAGCCAACATTGCCTACCATATGGTCAATATATTTTAGTCCTGTTGGCTCTGGGTTGTAATCTGATTTCCACTCTACAAATCCAGGCAAAAAGGTGCCTTTATAGTTTTTTCGCTCTACAAACATGTGAACCGTTTCGCCATAGGTATAAATTCCTGCTCTAACGACTTCGCCAAATTCGTCTTTTTCAACAATAGGTTCCATAAAAGATTTTGCACCTCTTTTTGTGGTTTCTTCATAAGATTTTCTTGCATCGTCAACCCAAAGTGCTACTACTTTTACACCATCTCCATGCTTAACGATGTGATCGTTAATTGGTGATTTACTATTAAGTGGTGTTGTTAAAACCAATCTGATTTTGTCTTGCTTTAGCACATAGCTTACTGAGTCTCTTGAGCCTGTTTCTAATCCTTTATAAGCATAGGACTGAAAGCCAAAAGCTGTTTTATAAAAATGTGCCGATTGCTTAGCATTACCAACATAAAATTCAACATAATCTGTTCCTAAAAGTGGAAGGAAGTCTTGCGCTCCTTCAAATATTTTTTCTAAACCGTAGTTTACTGATTTTACTTCTTTACTCATATTTTTTCAGTTTATCTGTTAATTTGTTGATGTGTTTATCAACTTTTTAGCCCTGATTGAGGCAGTTTGTTGGAGCTCTTAAAAACTGTATCTCGACTTCGCTCGATATGACAGTTTTTAAAGCGACTGCCGAAAGCAGGAAATAGCTTCAAATAATTATTTTATTCTAACCAAGATTTATGATAATCTTCGTCTGCAATTTTCATTGCTTCTTCTGTAACCATTAAAGGTTTAAACGTATCTACCATCACAGCCAACTCATCTGTTTTTACTTTGCCAATACTGCGCTCAGTTGCTCCTGGATGAGGACCATGTGGTATTCCAGCTGGATGTAAAGAGATATGTCCAGCATCAATGTCGTTTCGGCTCATAAAGTCACCATCTACATAGTACAAGACCTCATCGCTATCAATATTGCTGTGATTGTATGGTGCAGGAATAGCTTCAGGATGATAATCGTACAAACGAGGTACAAAACTACACACCACAAATGCATCTGTTTCAAAAGTTTGATGAACTGGTGGTGGTTGATGGATGCGACCTGTTATAGGCTCAAAATCGTGAATTGAAAAAGCATAAGGATAGTTAAACCCATCATAACCAACTACATCAAAAGGATGTGTAGCGTATACCATTTCAAAAATATCATTTTGTTTTTTTACTTTAATCAAAAACTCACCTTTTTCGTTGTAGGTTTCGAGTTCTTGTGGCTGACGAATATCACGCTCACAAAATGGTGAATGCTCTAACAATTGACCAAACCAGTTTCTATAGCGTTTTGGAGTATAAATTGGTCTGCGAGATTCAACAATAAACAAACGATTGTCTTCAGTATCAAAATCTATTTTGTAAATAATTCCTCTTGGCACCAATAAATAATCTCCATATTTAAAATCGAGATTTCCAAGCATGGTTCTGAGCTTTCCTGTTCCTTTATGGATGAAAATAAGCTCGTCAGCATCAGTGTTTTTATAAAAATAATCTTTTGTAGACTCTTTTGGTGATGCTAAGATAATGGTGCAATCACTATTGGTTAAAATGGCTTTTCTGCTTTCTAAATAATCGTTTACAGGTTTAACCTGAAACCCTCTAAAACGATAAGATTGTATATGGTTTGCCTTTGCAATTTTTGGTGCAACGCTATATTGTTTTTTTATTTCTTTTACTTGTGTTGGTCTGTGCTCATGGTATGAGTTTGTAGACATGCCATCAAAGCCAATAGTGCCAAAAAGTTGTTCGGCATAAAGGCTTCCATCTGGTTTTCTAAACTGAGTGTGTCTTTTAGGAGGTATGTTTCCTAATTTATGATAAAAAGGCATTTGTATGAGTTTAAAGTTCTGAGTTTAAAAGTTTAAAGTTGATACAATAACTTAAACTTCTTGAAATTTATATAAAGATAATTAAATTATAGAGATTCCTGAACAGGCAAGAATGACAAAAAGGCGTACTTACTCAGGATTTCTTTTGATAAGAAAATGAAGGTGAGATAATAAGTCGTTCCAATAGAGTTTCATGTTTAGCAAATATCGTGAAAAATTAGATACTGAAACAAGTTCAGCATGACAAAATTATTAAAACCAAAACCCTAAATTAAAAAACCAGTTACCTGTTTTTATTTCTGGTGACCAAGTATACTTAACTTCAACTGGACCTAAAAAGGTTTCCCAACCATAACCTATGGCATAGCCACTGTAATCTGGCGCTGTAATCCATTCGCCATTGGTAAACAAATCGTTCCCAACATTAGCATAATTGGCAGCAAAGCTAATATGGTGTTTGTTTGTCACTTCGTAGTCAAGATTTAATATTCCTTTTACAAAACCATCTCCAATAATCGAGATATAATCATAGCCATAAAACGAAACGAAGTTGTTAATTAAGTTTTGCCCATAGCCTCCAAGAGCAAAACTGAGCGAGTTATTGGAGTCATAACCTATTTTAAAGCCTCCTTCAGAACCAATTAGCAAAGACAGTTTGTCTGAAAAACTCAAGGCATAACCAATATTTGCCTTAGCAAATGAAAATTGAGAGAAATCGTTGTTATAATCTGAAGACGATAAATACAATTGAAAATTGCCATTAAAGAAAAATCCACTTTCTGGAAAGTATTTGTTGTTAAAAGTGTCGAATTTTAAATTACCAAATACACTAAAAAAGTCACTTTTTTCGAAGGTTGTCTTTTCGGTCTCTACCTCAGATTCTTCAACAAAGGTTTCAGACGTAATTTTTAACCGTTTATGTTCTGCTCCAAGTTTCAAAGAAAAGTCTTTTCTAAAGAGCGTTTGTACAAAAAATTGGTTGGTCTGGTCTGTTAGCCTTACATCTGCCTTTTTTAGTCCAACTATTCCTAACTCGCCTTCATCTAAAAATAACGATGCATTTACACTTTTATGAAATGTATTGTACCTAGACCTTAAACCTATGCTCCAATAAAATCCTTTGTCTATGTAATACTCAAAATTGTAACGTACATTATCACCCAGAATCATATCAAAAGAAGCCAAATCATTTTTAAACAACAATTGTTTTTGGGTTAAATTTACTAATGCTGCACTTTTATAAAGGTCGTCATAATGTACTCCAAACTTTAAAAAGGTTTTATTTTCGCTTTCTTTCAAATTAATGCTTAAATCGTACCCTTCTTCATTGGGTTGAAAGTTATATAAAAAACTATCAAAGTTCTGAGTTGCCACTATATTATTGATGCCTTTGCTAAAATGATTGTAACTAACCTTTTCATCTGGCTTAAGCTTAAGTTTACCCAAAATATATGATCTTGTATATTTTTCAATTCCTTTTATGTCAATGCTTTTAATTAATAAGCTATCAACCATTGCTGTTTTTACTTTTTTAATTGGTGCCTTATTTTGATTTTTGACAATGGCTTTTAATTCGTCTTGTTTTTCAATAGCAGCAACGCGACCATTTTCTATAATTTGTTCTCCAAACTGAAAAGACACAACACTAAAATTTTTAATATCTGGTTTAATGTAAATATCTGTTTGTTTTGCTTTTTCCTTCATAGCATTAATAGTTCTGAAGTTACTTATTTGGAGTAAAATATTTGGTGCCGAATTGAGTTCAGCTCGCTCTGCCAAACCATCTTGAACATCAACTCCAATAATGATATCCATACCTTTTGCCCTGAGTTCGAAAACTGGATAATTGTTAACCACACCTCCATCAATTAATATTTGATTGTTTATAATCACAGGCTGAAACAACGATGGCAATGCACCACTAGCTGCTATGGCTTGTGGTAAACTACCACTATTTAAAATAATAGGTTCGCCAGTTTCAATGTTGGTTGCTATACAAAAAAATGGAATTGGAAGGTTTTCAAAATTCTCAATATCACTGACGTGCAACAAGAGTTTTGAAAATAAATTAAACACATTCTGGCCTCTCGAAATTGCCGATGGTATCTGAACTTTAAAATTATTGAAAGGCAAGGTAATGGCATACTTTTCAGAATTATCACGCTCATAAAATGTTTTGGCGTTGCGAGGTAAATTATCGCTTATAAGTTCATCAAAATCTACACTTTTAAAAATAGAATCTATTTGTTTACCTGAATAGCCTGAAGCGTAAAGACCACCAATAATTGCTCCCATACTTGTTCCAGCCACATAATCTATTTTCACACCAAGGCTGTCAATAGTTTTTAGTGCACCAATGTGAGCCAACCCTTTTGCTCCACCACCACTTAACACCAATCCAACTTTTAGGTTTTGGGTTTCAATTGTCTCATTTTGCGCTTTGGATGAAAGCGAAAAAAACAATAAGAGAATTAATATGATTGAGGCTTTTCTCAGTTTATTCTTTTTGATGATAATAATTATAAATTTTTTGTGCTCTCGAAACACCAACTACATCTTCTAACTCATCTAACTTTGCATACGAAATGCGTTTGACTGACTTAAAATGCTTTAGTAACTCTACAACGGTTTTCTCTCCAACTCCAGGAATGGTTTCAAGCTCAGTATTTAACGCATTTTTACTTCGTTTATTTCTATGATGCTCAATACCAAATCTGTGAGCTTCATTACGTAATTGTTGTATGATTTTAAGGGTTTCGCTTTTTTTATCTAAATATAACGGAATTGGATCATTTGGATAAAATAATTCTTCCAAACGTTTTGCAATTCCGATGATAGCAATTTTCCCTCTAAGATTCAAAGCGTCCAAGCTTTTAAGTGCTGATGATAATTGCCCTTTGCCTCCATCAATAATAATAAGTTGTGGCAGTGATTGCTTTTCGTCCAACATTCGTTTGTAACGCCTGTAAACGACTTCTTCCATGGATGCAAAATCGTCTGGACCTTCAACGGTTTTTATATTAAAATGTCTATAATCCTTTTTGCTTGGCTTACCATTTTTAAACACTACGCATGCAGCTACAGGGTTAGTGCCTTGAATGTTACTATTGTCAAAACACTCAATATGCAAAGGCTCAGTTTTAAGCCTTAAATCGGCTTTCATTTGTGCCATAATACGATTGGCATGCCTATCAGGATCTACAATTTTAACTTGTTTTAATTGCTCTAATCTATAGTATTTAGCATTTCTCATTGATAAATCCAAAATGTGCTTTTTATCTCCCAATTTTGGAATGGTTACTTTAACATCATCTCCAATATCTACTTTAAAAGGCACATAAATTTCTTTGGATTGTGAATTAAATCGTTGTCTGATTTCTACAAAGGCTATCTCTAATAATTCCTTATCAGTCTCTTCAAGTTTTTTCTTAATTTCTAATGTGTGTGAACGTACTATTGAACCTAAAGATATTTGTAAAAAATTTACATAAGCGTAGCTTTCATCACTTACAATGGTAAATACATCTACATTATTGATTTTTGGGTTTACTATAGTTGATTTTGCTTGGTAGTTTTCTAAAACATCAATCTTTTCTTTTACTTTTTGAGCTTCTTCAAAATGCATCTCTTTTGCCAGATTGTGCATTTGTTTTTTAAACCGTTGTAACGAATCTTTAAAATTACCTTTTAATATTTCGCGAATGGCTTTTATGTTTTCTTCGTATTCTTCAACAGACTCATGTCCTTCGCAAGCACCTTTACAATTCCCTAAATGATATTCTAAACATACTTTGTATTTTCCAGCATCAATTTTTTCTTGCGATAAATCAAAATTACAACTCCGCAATTGGTAAAGGCCTTTTATTAATTCCAATAAAGTATAAACTGTTTTTACACTTGTGTAGGGTCCAAAATACTCGCTTCCATCTTTAATAAGTTTTCTGGTCTGAAAAATTCTTGGGAAACGTTCATTTTTGATGCAAATCCAAGGATAGGATTTATCGTCCTTTAGCATTACATTATACCTTGGTTTGTGCTTTTTTATAAGATTGTTCTCTAACAAAAGAGCATCTGTTTCGGTATCGACCACAATGTGTTTGATATTGGCAATTTTTTTTACAAGCATGCGTGTTTTTCCATTATCATGCGTTTTTGTAAAATAAGAGCTGACTCTCTTTTTTAGATCTTTTGCTTTGCCAACATATATTATTGTGCCATTTGTGTCCAAATACAGATATACTCCAGGCTGATTGGGTAAGGTTTGTAGTTGTATGTCGAGTAAAGATTTAGCCATTGCTCAAAGTTAATAATTCAGCCAAAAAAAAGATGACAATTACAATATCTTTATCTGTATCTTGCATTCCTTATTCTTAAATAAAAAATGATAAAAAAAATTGTTGGTAGGGTTGACAAAGTAGATTTTCCAAAATTGGAGCTATACAACATCGCTGTAAAAATAGACACTGGAGCCTTTACCTCTGCAATTCACTGCTCAGAAATTATTGAAGAAAACAATACTTTAAGATGCTCTTTTAAAAGTAAAGGACATCCAAATTTTAACAGTAAGGATATCGTTTTTACAAACTACACTTATACTGATGTTAAAAGTAGTAACGGTTTTAAGGAAAATAGATTTAAAATAAAATCTGAAGTAATATTCTTTGGAAAAAAATATAAGATTAACTTAACTTTAAGCACAAGGGACGATATGAAATTTCCAGTACTTATTGGGAGACAGTTTTTGAGCAAAAAATTTTTGGTAGATGTCGATTTGGAAAACCAATCGTTTAACAGCAATACATTATGAATATTGTAATATTATCGAGAAATCCTCATTTATATTCAACACGACGTCTTATTGAAGAAGGCGAGCAAAGAGGGCATTTGGTTGAAGTAATAGACCCTTTAAAGTGTGATATTATTATTGAAAGGGAAAAACCAACCATTTATTACAAGGACAGATATTTAGACTATGTTGATGCTATAATACCAAGAATTGGAGCTTCTGTAACCTTTTATGGTTGTGCAGTAGTACGACAATTTGAAATGATGAATGTGTTTACCATTTGCACATCTGACGCCATACAGCGCTCAAGAGACAAACTTAGAAGCTTACAAAGACTCAGCAAAGCTGGAATTGGTATGCCTAAAACTGTGTTTACTAACTACTCGCGTGATGTTGAAGAGGTTATAGAACATGTAGGAGGTGTGCCTGTAATTATTAAATTGTTAGAAGGAACTCAAGGACTTGGTGTGGTTTTGGCAGAAACCAAAAATGCAGCTAAATCTGTTTTAGAGGCCTTTAATGGATTGGAAGCCAGAGTAATAGTTCAAGAATTTATTAAAGAAGCCAAAGGTGCAGACATTAGAGCCTTAATAGTAGATGGACAAGTGGTTGGAGCAATGAAAAGACAAGGAGTTGAAGGTGAATTCCGCTCCAACTTACATCGTGGTGGCTCAGCCAACATTATAAAACTCAATGAGGAAGAACTAAAGTTGGCTATGAATGCATCGAGAGCATTAAAACTTCCTGTTTGCGGAGTTGATATGCTACAGTCTGCAAGAGGTCCTTTGTTGCTGGAGGTAAATTCCACTCCAGGTTTAGAAGGCATTGAAGGTGCAACACATAAAAATATAGCAAGAGCAATCATCACTTACATAGAGCGTAATAGAAATTAATAAAACCTACTTTTGTTTTCACAGAGAAATATATGAGAGAAAAGGATGTTTTAGAGATATTAGGAGAAAAAGTTTGTCTTGGTAAAAGCGCAACCGTTAGCTTTAACGTTGCCAAATTACATACCCAAAATACCATAGATGTTCCTGTAATTATTGAGCGTTCAAAAAAACCTGGTCCAACTGTTTTAATAACCGCTGGAATTCATGGCGATGAGATTAATGGTGTTGAAATTGTAAGGCAAATTATTGCCAAAGGCATAAACAAACCCAAAAAAGGCACTGTCATTTGTATTCCTGTTATAAATGTATTTGGCTTTATTCATATGGATAGGGAATTTCCTGATGGACGTGATTTAAATCGAGTTTTTCCAGGTATAGAAGATGGATCGTTGGCAAGTAGGATGGCTTATAAATTAGTAAACGAAATTGTGCCTCATGCCGATTTAATTATGGATTTTCATACTGGAGGAGCAGATAGGTTCAACTCAGCTCAGATACGAATAATAAGTGGTGATGCGGTTTTAGACGAATTATCTGAAGTTTTTGGTGCTCCCTTTGTTTTGTACTCCAAAAATCTTAATAAATCGTTCAGGAACACTTGCTACAAATTAGGCAAACCAATGCTTCTTTTTGAAGGTGGTAAATCGTTTAACATAGATTCAACAATTACAAACACAGGAGTTAATGGTGCTAAACGTATTTTACACCATTTAGGAATGTTGAAAAATAATTTTAAAGTTTCTAAACCTAAAAAACCTTGTGTGTTTATTGCTGAAAGTAAATGGATAAGAGCCAAATATTCTGGGATGTTTAAAGCATCTGTTAACATTAATTCTTTTGTAGATGAAGGCGATGTTATTGGTCATATCACAGACCCTTACGGAAGCTTCAATCATTTTGTGAAAGCACCTAACTGTGGTTATATTTTTAATATAAACGAATCTCCTTTAGTGTATCAAGGTGATGCCATTTTTCATATTTCAACAAAGTTATCAAGTGACAAAAATTGAGCTAAGGAAAAAATATAAAGTCTTGCGAAATGCCTTGTCTTTAGATGAGATTGATTCAAAAAGTTTAGCCATTTCAAACAAGCTACTTTCTTTAAATATTTGGGACAAATCCTTTTACCATGTATTTCTTACTATGGCAAAGCACAAAGAAATAAACACTGATTATATTCTAAATATTTTAGCAGGAAAGGATAAACATACTGTAGTTTCCAAAAGTAATTTTAAGACCATTAATCTTGAGAATTATTTGCTCACTGACAGCACAGTAATTAAAACTAATCGTTTTGGAATTCCAGAACCAGTTGATGGCATTAGCATAGAAAACTCAAAAATTGATGTGGTTTTTGTGCCTTTATTGTGTTTTGACAAACAGGGTCATCGTGTTGGTTATGGAGCTGGCTATTACGACAATTTTTTAGCAGATTGCCAACCTGAAACATTAAAAATAGGATTATCTCTATTTGAAGTAGAAGATGTTATTAATGATGTTTACGAAGGTGATATTCCTCTTAGCTACTGTGTAACTCCTCTAAAGGTTTATCAGTTTTAATAACTTCCTTTACTTTAGGAAAAGCTCGATTGTTAAACACAATTAGGATTCCAACTCCTGTACTTATGGCAACATCTGCAATATTAAAAACAGGTTCAAAAAACGTAAAGTATTTGCCTCCATAAAACGGAATCCATTCTGGCAAATAGCCTTTCCACAATGGGAAATGAAGCATGTCTACCACTTTGCCATGTAGTAAAGTATCGTAGCCTCCTTCTTTAGGGAAAGCGGTTGCAATTTGTCCGTAACTATCATTAAAAATAACTCCATAAAACACTGAGTCAATGATATTACCAAAAGCACCAGCGAAAATTAACGAAACAGCTACGATAAGTACCCTTGATCCTCTGTTTTTTATTGAAATCCAGAGCCAATAACCTATACCTATTAAAGCAATAAGCCTAAAACTGGTAAGGATAACTTTTGCGGTTCTATCTGAAATAACAGAAGTAAAATCACTTAGTTTTGCTCCCCAAGCCATGCCATTATTTTCGACAAAAAGAATTCTGAACCAGTTGAATACTTTTATTTCTTCCTGAAGCTCAAAATGTGTCTTAATATAAATCTTAGAAACCTGATCTATAAGAAGGATTAAAATAATAAGTATGGAAGCCTTTTTAATATTCATTTAAATAATCTCTCTTGTTAAAACTAAAAAACGTCCCAAATATTGAGACGTTTTTTACAAAACTATCTTTGAGTAATTTATTGTTGCATATTTTTAGCTTCAATGCTCAATGTTGCATGAGGCACAAGCTCTAGACGTTTTTTGTTAATTAGTTTTCCTGTAACACGACAAATACCATAAGTTTTATTTTCAATACGTATTAAGGCGTTTTTTAAGTCACGAATAAATTTTTCCTGTCTTATTGCTAAAGCAGAATTAGACTCTTTACTCATAGTTTCACTTCCTTCGTCAAAAGCTTTAAAGGTAGGAGATGTATCGTCTGTGCCATTATTTAAATCGTTCATATAAGCACTTTTAATTAATTCTAAATCATGTTGTGCTTTTCTTATTTTTTCTTGAATAAGAACCTTGAATTCTGCTAAATCCTTGTCTGAATATCTTACTGTATTTTCAATAGCCATATTTTCTAAATTTTTTGAATAAATAGTTTGGTATTTACATCATCGAAAGCAATTTCTATACCATTATTTAAGTCGTCTAAAATTTCTAATTCATCTGTTAATGTCTCAGTTTTTATGTACTCTAAATTTTTATTTATTGCGTTAATAATTTGTTCATCTTTTTGAAATCGAACTGCAATTCTATCTGTCAATTCATAACCAGAATCTTTTCGTAAATTTTGAATTCGGTTTACCAATTCTCTTGCAATACCTTCTTTCTTTAAGTCTTCAGTTAATGTAACATCTAAAGCTACTGTTAATGCACCTTGACTAGCCACGAGCCAACCTTCAATATCTTGAGATGTAATTTCAACATCAGACTTCTCCAATGTAATGTTTTTTCCATTAATTACAACGTCTAAAATACCGTTTTGCTCGATTTTTTTAATGTCTTCAGCTGTAAAGTTATTAACCGTTTGAGCCACAGCCTTCATATCTTTTCCAAAACGTGGACCAAGTACTTTAAAGTTAGGTTTAATTTGTTTTACTAAAATATCTGAAGCGTCTTCTAAAACTTCAATTTCTTTAACGTTAACTTCAGATTTAATTAAGTCTGCCACTGCTAAAATCTCTTGTTTTTGAGATTCGCTGTTAATAGGAATCATGATTTTTTGTAAGGGCTGACGTACTTTAATCTTTTCTTTAGCTCGTAACGATAAAACCAACGATGATATTGTTTGAGCGGCTTCCATTTTACGTTCTAAAGACTTATCAACAAAAGATTCGTCATATTTTGGAAATTCCGCAAGATGTACACTCTCAAAAGTTTCCTTTTTAGTTACAGAATTTAAATCTAAATACAGCTTTTCCATAAAGAAAGGTGCAATTGGTGCACCAAGCTTTGCGATGGTTATCATACATGTGTACAATGTTTGATATGCTGAAATTTTATCTGTTTGGTAATCGCCTTTCCAGAATCGTCTTCTGCTTAAACGTACAAACCAGTTACTTAAGTAATCTTGTGTAAAATCTGATATTAGACGAGCTGCTTTTGTTGGCTCATAATCTGCATAATACTCATCAACCTTCTGTATTAACGTGTGCAATTCAGATAAAATCCAACGATCAATTTCTGGTCTTTCGTTTAATGGAATATCTTTTTCTGAATAACTAAAATTATCCAGATTTGTATAAAGGGTAAAGAAAGAATAGGTATTATAAAGTGTGCCAAAGAATTTACGCTTTACTTCTTCAATGCCATCAACATCAAATTTTAAATTATCCCAAGGATTGGCATTCATAATCATGTACCAGCGCGTCGCATCTGCGCCATAAGTTGATAAGGTATCAAAAGGATCGGTTGCGTTACCAAGACGTTTGGACATTTTTTGTCCATTCTTATCTAAAACCAAACCGTTTGATACTACATTTTTATAAGCCACAGAATCGAATACCATGGTTCCGATCGCGTGAAGTGTGTAAAACCAACCACGTGTTTGGTCTACGCCTTCAGCAATAAAGTCGGCTGGAAATGATTTGTTCTGGTCAATCAAATCTTTATTCTCAAAAGGATAATGCCATTGTGCATAAGGCATGGAACCAGAATCAAACCACACATCAATTAAATCGGCTTCACGTTTCATGGGTTGCCCTGAAGGAGAAACTAGCACAATTTCATCTACAATATTCTTATGTAAATCTATAGTTGCATAGTTTTCGTCTGACATATTTCCGACTTCAAAATTTTCGAAAATATCAGAGTTCATTAATCTAGCATCAACAGCTTTTCTCATCTCAGCCTTTAATTCTTCAACCGATCCAATACAAATTTCTTCTTTACCATCTTCGGTTCTCCAAATTGGCAACGGAATTCCCCAATAACGAGATCGAGATAAGTTCCAATCGTTAGCATTGGCAAGCCAATTACCAAAGCGACCAGTTCCTGTTGCTTTTGGTTTCCAGTTGATGGTTTCGTTAAGCTCAAACATTCTGTCCTTAATGTCAGTTACCTTTATAAACCAAGAATCTAAAGGATAGTAAAGAATTGGTTTATCTGTTCTCCAGCAATTTGGATAACTGTGCTTATATTTTTCAACCTTAAAGGCTTTGTTTTCTTCTTTTAGTTTGATGGCAAGTTCAACATCAACAGATCGTTCAGGTGCTTCACCATCATTGTAATATTCATTCTTAACATACTTACCTGCAAACTCACCCATTTCAGGTCTGAATTTTCCTTGCAAATCTACAAGTGGCACTAAATTTCCATTTTCGTCTTTTACCAACATTGGTGGCACTTCAGGTTTGGCTTGTTTAGCAACTAAGGCATCGTCTGCACCAAAAGTTGGAGCTGTATGCACAATTCCTGTTCCATCTTCAGTAGTTACGAAATCTCCAGAAATGACTCGGAATGCATTTTCAGGATTATCATTTGGTAAAGCAAAAGGTAATAATTGTTCGTAAGTGATTCCTACTAAATCTTTTCCTTTAAATTCTTTTACAATATAAAAAGGTATTTTTTTGTCACCAGATTTATAATTTAATAATTCTGATTTGTCTTCAACTTTATTGAATTTTCCATCAAATTGATAGCTGAGTAACTTTTTGGCCAAAATCACATTTATTGGCTGGAAAGTGTATTGGTTATAAGTTTCAACCAATACATAGTCAATTTTAGGGCCAACCGTTAAGGCTGTATTACTTGGTAACGTCCAAGGCGTGGTCGTCCAAGCTAAAAAGTAAATATCTCCCTCATTTTGTAAAAAATTTGGTAGGGATTCTAGTTTTGCCTTAAACTGAGCAACCACAGTTGTATCTGTTACATCTTGATAAGTTCCTGGTTGATTAAGTTCGTGAGAGCTTAAACCTGTTCCTGCTTTTGGTGAATAAGGCTGAATGGTGTAACCTTTGTACAACAAATTCTTATTGTAGATTTGTTTAAGCAGCCACCAAACCGATTCCATGTATTTAGGCTCATAGGTCACATAAGGATCATCCATATCAACCCAGTAACCCATTTTTTGAGTCAGGTCGTTCCAAACATCTGTATAACGCATTACTGCTTTGCGGCAAGCTGCATTGTAATCTTCAACTGAAATGGTTTTTCCTATATCTTCTTTAGTGATGCCTAAATCTTTTTCAACACCAAGTTCTATAGGCAAGCCATGAGTATCCCAACCTGCTTTACGCTTTACTTGAAATCCTTTTTGGGTTTTGTAACGACAAAATATATCTTTAATAGCACGAGCCATAACATGGTGAATTCCAGGCATTCCGTTGGCTGAAGGAGGTCCTTCAAAAAACACAAACGGTTTGTTCCCTTCGCGTGTTGTGACGCTTTTTTCAAACACATTATTTTCTTGCCAATAGTTTAGAATTTCTTCTGCTACTTTTGGTAAGTCAAGTCCTTTATATTCAGGAAATTTAGCGCTCATACTATCCTATTTCATTTCGAGGTGCGAAATTAAGGAATTTTGATAAAATAGAGTGTGAAAATAAAGAAAAACGTAAGTGACAATTATCATGTCATACTGATAATTATAAATGAATTCTCTCCATTAACAGTTCTTCTGTGATTAATAAATGCTGAACATTCTAATATTGCCTCTAAAATATCTGGATTGTTTTCTTTCAATTCATTACAGTTTCCTAAATCAATTACAACTGATTCAACCAGAAAGTCATCCATACAATCAATCCATGCATTCATATTTCGACCATAGTAGTCTGGAAACCCAAATTCTTTTATAAAAACATTATGAAATGTTTTCCAATTAGTAATTCTTCTTGTATTTATTTTTTTAAAAATCATTTCAAACAATAAACCCAACCAAATCTTCAATTTTGGAAATCAATTGAATTTTGATGGCTGTTTTCTTTAAGGAAATGGTGTTGTATTTAGATACAAAAATGGTTGAGAATCCTAATTTTTCAGCTTCCAAAATACGTTGTTCTACTCTTTGCACTGGACGAATTTCACCAGATAAACCTACCTCAGCAGCAAAGCAATAATCTTTTGGTAATGCCTCATCTTCATTAGATGATAAAATGGCTGCAACTACAGCTAAGTCAATTGCTGGATCATCAACAGTAATGCCTCCAGTAATATTTAAAAACACGTCTTTTGCGCCAAGCCTAAAACCTGCTCGTTTTTCTAAAACAGCCAATAACATATTTAGTCGTTTCGCGTTAAAACCTGTTGCTGAGCGTTGTGGTGTACCATACACTGCAGTGCTTACCAACGCTTGTACTTCAATCATTAAAGGTCGCATACCTTCTAAAGTTGCTGCAACTGCATTACCAGAAAGTTCTTCGTCTTTTTTAGAAATTAAAATTTCACTCGGATTGGTTACTTCACGCAAACCTGAGCCTTGCATTTCGTAAATACCGAGTTCGTTGGTTGATCCAAATCGATTTTTATTAGCACGTAAAATTCTAAACACATGGTTTCTATCGCCTTCAAATTGCAAAACCGTATCGACCATATGTTCTAATATTTTGGGTCCTGCTATATTGCCATCTTTGGTAATATGACCAATTAAAATGACTGGCGTTGCCGTTTCTTTGGCAAATTTTATAAGTTCAGTTGTACACTCCTTTATTTGAGAAATACTTCCAGAAGACGATTCAATATAATCGCTATGCAAAGTCTGAATAGAATCAATAACCACAATATCTGGTTCTAAAGACTCTATTTGCTTAAAAATATTTTGTGTTTTTGTTTCTGTAAGAATATAGCAATTACTGCTGTTTGGATTGATGCGCTCAGCACGCATTTTAATTTGCTTTTGGCTTTCTTCGCCAGATACGTAAAGTGTTTTGTATGTCAACTTTAAGGCAATTTGAAGCAACAAGGTGCTTTTTCCAATTCCAGGTTCGCCTCCTAATAATATTAAAGAGCCAGGTACGATGCCACCACCTAGAACACGATCAAACTCTCCATCATTAGTTTGCATTCTAGCATCTTGAGATGCATCAATTTCATTTATCAATAATGGTTTTGAAAGACGTTTTGAAGCTGAGGTTGGTGTTTTCCAATCGCTTTTTTCGGCTTTTTGAATCACTTCTTCAGCAATGGTATTCCACTCTTTACAGGCAGTACATTGTCCTTGCCATTTAGGATATTGAGTGCCACAATTTTGGCAAAAAAAGGTTGTTTTTACTTTAGCCATAAGCCTCTCCTAACCTCTCCAAAGGAGAGGGATTTGTCAGTTTACTATTCTTAAATTTTTATTCTTTTTATGTTAGTCCAATTTAATTAGAAGCCGAAATCACGTTTTATAGCATCAGCTCGATCTAACATTTCATCTTTGGTATAACCTCCAATTTCTTCTAAAATATATGCAGATTGATAGGTTCGCATTGCTTTTTTTGGCTCTCCTGTTTCTTCGTAAAACCTTCCTAAATAATAGTTTCCTAAAAGCGTTTCAGGATAATCTCGTCTAGCTAGTTTTCCTAAATCTTCGTAGTACTCAAATTTTTTATTTTTTTCAATCGCTGCGGCAATAGCCTTAAAATCATTGATAAGAATCTTTTTCTCTAAACCAAAAAGATTGTTTATCATTTCGTATTTCTCGTTCAAGTAATCAACAGGAGAGGTTTCAAGAGTTAATATTCGTTCTGTATATTCCGTTTTACTTATAGGCTGAAACACAAAAAATATGCTTTCTAACGCATTTGGAATCGCATGAGCCGGAGTTGTATAATGTGTTGGGCCTTCAAAATCATCAAAGTGGTACAGTAGGTTTTTATTATCAACAGCACTAATACTTGTATTCAGTGTTTTGGCATCTTCTTTAACAGCCTGTAAATCATTATTTGAAGTGGCTACGTAATAAAACATTTTGTTTTCAAACTGTTTTAAACGCTCAGGAATATAGGTTAACATGTCTGGCGCAAAAAACGGACTTACATTAATATATGCTTGAAATAACGGCTTTGGTTTGAGCATAAAGTAGTTAATGAAATTTGCAGTCTCTCCATGACCAACAATAACTCTAAACTCTGCCAATCTATAACTACTTACCATGTGTGGTAGCAATTCCATGGTGATAAATTCAAAAAAGCTAGCTCCTGTTTCTGTTGGAAGTGAGTTTTGTTCGGAGTAGTAGGTGTCATCTTCACGACTATCAACTTGATTTATGCCAACTACAATGGCTTCAGGCATATCTTCCCAGTAGGAATAATAATCGACATTACCTGCAACTGCTTCAAACATATAATCCCCATCTAAAACCACAAAAAGCGGATAGGTTTTGTCTGTGTTATTCTCGTAATTTCTTGGTAATTGAATTTTAATTTGTCGTCTTTCTCCTAATTTATTAGAATCAAATTCTTCATAAATAGTTTGTGCGTTTATAGTGCCTACACAGAAAAACAGTAGTAATAGTTTTGTTAGAGGTTTCATTTTCTAATGATTTGAGATTTGATACTGGAAAGGTAATCAATTATTTTTTTCTATTGTAAATTGGTAAATAGATAAACGATAGGCTACCACAAATTATTATGATGAGTGTTTGTGCTGTCCAGATTATCCAACCAAAGGCTATGCTTGGTGTTTCGGGAATATTAAAAAGCGAAAATGCTGCTCCAATAGCTAAAGGATATACAAAAATGCCTCCATTAGTGGCCGCAATTGTGAAACTTGCAGAAATAAAGGCTATTAAAATGGCTGCTAACGGAAGAATGCTAATTTCCGGAACCGCAAACGTGGTCACATAAAACATGAGCACATACATTAACCAGATAAAAACAGTATGAAAAATGAAAGCCCACTTTTGTTTCATTCTAAAAATGCTAAAAACGCCTTCTAAAAGTCCGCTGACAAAACCTCTAACTTTTAAAGCAAACTTTGATTTGCTAGTTTTAAAAAATAGTACTAAAAGTATGCCTATTAACAAAAGTCCCAAGCCAGCAAAAAACAAGGTTTTCGGATTGAATTTTTCTGCAAAAAACTGATAGATGTAATCAAACTCTAGGTATAAGGCTATCGCAATAATTACTAACAACATGACTAAATCGGCAAAACGCTCGGCAACAATAGTTCCAAAACCTTTTTCAAAAGGAACATTTTCATAGTTTGTTAAAACCGCAGCACGAAGTACTTCACCTGAACGAGGAATACCAAAATTAGCTAAATAGGCAATAAAAACTGCCATAATACTATTTGGCAATTTAGGATGGTAATTCATGGGTTCAAGCATATATTTCCAACGATATGCTCGAGATAAATGACTCAACAAGCCCAAAAGAACTCCCAAACCAATCCAATAATAATTGGCATCTTTGAAATATGGAATAAACGCTTTTACAGGAAGTTTTGAAAACGTATACCAACCAAAAAAAAGAGCTAATAAAAGCGGAATGGAAATTTTAATAGCTTTTTTGGTGGTTGCGTTCAAAAGTTATTTTAATAAGTTAGTTGCTTCATCAGGAAATACCAACGAAGGTTTAAAGGTTTTCGCTTCTTCAATATCCATAAAAGCATAGGTAATTAAAATAAGCGTATCGCCAACAGCTACTTTTCTTGCTGCAGCTCCATTTAAGGTAATTTCACCACTATTTCTTCTTCCTGGAATTACATAAGTTTCTAAACGTTCGCCATTATCGTTATTTACAATTTGAACTTTTTCTCCTTGTATAATGTTGGCGGCATCCATTAAATCTTCGTCAATGGTTATGCTTCCTATGTAATTTAAATCTGCACCTGTAACTTTTACACGATGAATTTTAGATTTTACAACTTGAATTTGCATGAGGCAAAGGTAATTAATTTAGCGCGATATTATCAATAAGTCTAATGTCGTCTGCATATACAGCAATAAACGCGCGATAAGATTTTTTATTCGATTTTCTTTTTATTGGTTTCAGTGTTTGCTCATCAGCTATTATAAAATATTCTAATTCTAATAATTTATTATCGGCAAACTGTTTTGTAACCCATTCTGTCACTTTATTAGCACTTTTTGTGCCAAATTTTATTTTGGCAGTTTTTAGAGTTTTGTATATAAATGGTGCTTCATTTTTATAAATTTTCTTCAAGCGTTCGTTTCTTGAACTCATTGCTAATCCAGAAGTTTGTCTTTGAATTGGGCATCCAACAATTTTTGAAGGAATGTTATGTTTTTCGGCTAACTTTTTAATGATTTGTAACTGTTGAAAGTCTTTCTCACCAAAATAGGCTTTATCTGGTTGAATAATTTCTAGTAAACGTTTTACAATAGTTCCGACTCCATTAAAATGACCTTCGCGGAATTTTCCTTCCATTTCAAACTCTAAACCATCAAAATCAAAATTTTCAGAAACTGTATTCCCATTATAAATAGTTTCAACAGTTGGTGCAAAAACAATTATTTTATCTGTTGAAAGAGTCTTAATTAAACGAGTATCTCGCTCTAATGTTCTTGGATATTTGTCTAAATCTTCCTGATTGTTAAACTGCGTTGGGTTTACAAAAATACTAACTACAGCAACATCATTTTGAGTTAAAGCTGTTTTAACAAGTGCCATGTGACCTTGATGCAAGGCTCCCATTGTAGCAACAAACCCAATTGTTTTATTTTGCTTTTTTAAGGTTGTTATAGCTTCTTTTATCTCTTGCCTTGTAGTAAATACGTCCACGTTAGTAAAAAATTAACAGCGTGCAAACTTAATATAATACTATTAATCTGCATAATTTTTGTAATTTTGCGTGTTTTTTATTCTAAAATTTAAAGTTGACGCGTTTATGAAATGAGCATTTCTGAAATTTCTTTTAGGAAATTAAAGATTTTAATGCGAATTACATCTGACAATTAAAAGACAAATAAACCAAGAAACAGATGAAAGATAAGAGAATATTATATGTCTCCTCGGAAGTAGTACCATATTTACCAGAAACTGAAATTTCTTCAATGTCGTTTGAAACACCTCGAATGGTAAACAAACAAGGAGGACAAATACGAATATTCATGCCTCGCTATGGAAACATCAATGAACGCAGACATCAATTACACGAAGTCATCCGTTTATCTGGAATAAATCTTGTGATAAACGATTTGGATATGCCTTTAATTATTAAAGTGGCTTCAATACCAAAAGAACGCATTCAAGTTTATTTTATAGACAACGAAGAGTACTTTAAAAGAAAGGCAACTTTAACAGATGAAAACGGAAATTTATTTCCTGACAATGACGAACGTGCTATCTTTTTTGCAAAGGGAGTTATTGAAACCGTTAAAAAATTAAATTGGTCACCAGATATTATTCACGTTCATGGTTGGCTGGCTTCGTTGCTGCCTCTCTATTTAAAAGAATATTATAAAGACGAGCCTTTGTTTTCTGAAAGTAAAATAGTTACTTCAATATACAATCAAAGCTTTGATGGAACGTTAGATAAAAAAATGATTGATAAAATAAAATTTGATAATATTGAAGAAGGTTCAATTTCAATGCTTGAAAACCCTACCTATAACAGCATAATGAAAGTCGCAATTGATTATTCAGATGCTTTAATAGTTGGTTCTCAGGAAATTCCAAAAGAGCTACAAAACTATTTGAACAATAGCAAAAAACCTGTTTTAAATTATCAAGATCAAGATGCATTTGCCGAAGCATATACAGAATTTTACGATACAAAAGTTTTAAGTTAACCTACATGAAAACAAGTAAGAAAGTTTTACAAAATATTTGCCTTTTAGCTATAATAATTATAGGATTTATTTCATGCGAAAAAGATTTTGCAAGTATAGATTCTGATGTTGTAAACTCAGATAACGCAACAAATTTTAACACCGATTTTTTAAAATTTCCTGTTAGGACTTATAATAAAAAAGTGTCTCCTTTTCAAACCAATGGATTACCATCAAATTTATTAGGTTACTATAATGATCCAGTATATGGCACGTCTACTGTAAATTTTGTTGGGCAAATGACACCAACAGCATACAACCCTACTTTTGGCGAAAATATTGTTCTTGATTCAGTCGTTCTAACCATACCTTTTTATTCGACTCAGACGGAAATAGATGAGGATGGTAATAGTACTTATAGACTAGATTCTATTTTTGGTAATACACCAATAAAACTTTCAGTTTATAAAAGCAATTATTTTTTAAGAGACTTTAATCCTGATGATGATTTTGATGAGTCTCAAAAATATTATTCTAACGGAACCTCTTCAAGTAGTGACTTAATTAGCTCTTCAGAGTTGGAGGGACAGTTATTGTATGAAACAGATGATTTTTTACCAAGTCCTGTTGAGATTAGATTTACAACGCCACAATTAGACGATAATGGTGACCCAGTTCTTGATGAAGAAGGAGACACTATCTATGTAGTTACTGAACGTCAATCCCCATCAATAAGAGTAAAGCTTGATAACCCAAACGATACTTTCTGGCAAGAATTGATATTTGATAAAGAAGGAGAACCTGAATTAAGTAATCAAAACAATTTTGTAAATCATTTTAGAGGGCTATATATCAAAACTGAAGCCGTTGAAGAAAACGGTACGATGATGCTTTTAAATCTGTCTACTTCAGCATCTAGCTTAACCATATACTATACAAGTGATGTTGAAACTACAGATGATACAGATACTGATACTGAAGCTGAAACCGAAACTGGAACATTTGTGTTAAATTTTTCAGGAAATAGTGTTAGCTTATATAATAACAACTTTATAACTATCCCTGATGGAGATACTGTAAATGGCGATGAGTCTCTTTACTTAAAAGGAGGTGAGGGTTCTATGGCAATAGTTGAACTTTTTGAGGGAACTGTTGAAGACGAAAATGGAGTAGAAGTTGATGCTTTTGAACATTTTAAAAATTCCTTTAGAGAAGACAATGGAGATGGTACATTTACTCAAAAAAAGTTAATTAATGAAGCTTATCTTGAGTTTTTTGTAAATCAAGATATTATGGAAGGAGAAGAGCCTGACAGAATATACTTATTTAATCCTACCGAAGAAACAGCTTTAATTGACTATTTCTTAGATCAATCTGTAAGCAGTACTCAAATAAACGCCAAAATATTACACTTAGAACCGCTTCGCCGTGTTGACGACGAACCTGATGGTGAAGGTGTTAAATATAAGGTTAGAATTACAGAACATTTAAATAATATTATTGTAAGAGATTCATCAAATGTAAAACTTGGGCTTGTGGTTACAACAAATGTTAATACAATTACTAACTTTTCTTCTAAAAATGAAACTGATGGTGATGGTATACTACAAGTTCCTGCTGGAGCCATCTTATCTCCTCGAGGAACAGTTTTGTATGGCAACAATACTTCAAATGAAGAAAAAAAGGTTAAATTAACCATTTATTATACTGAACCAGATAACTAAATTTTTATGTGTGGTATCGTTGGATATATTGGCCCTCGTGAAGCCTACCCTATTATTCTTAAAGGGCTTAAGCGTCTAGAATATAGAGGTTATGACAGTGCTGGAATTGCTTTGTATGATGGCAATGATATAAAATTGTCAAAAACCAAAGGTAAGGTCGATGATTTAGAAGTACGCGTTGCCTCAGAAATATCTACAAAAGGCAATCTTGGCATTGGTCATACTCGTTGGGCAACACATGGTGTTCCAAATGATGTAAACTCGCATCCTCACTACTCTAATTCAGGTGATTTGGTCATTATCCATAATGGAATAATAGAGAATTACGAAGCCCTAAAAAAAGAACTTTTAAACCGAGGTTATACTTTTAAATCTGATACAGACACAGAAGTTTTAGTAAATCTCATAGAAGACATCAAAATAAGTAACAATGTTAAACTTGGGAAGGCTGTTCAAATAGCTTTAAACCAAGTAATTGGAGCCTATGCAATTGCAGTCTTTGATAAAACTAAACCAAATGAAATTGTAGTTGCTCGATTAGGAAGCCCTTTAGCAATTGGTATCGGCGAAGATGAGTTTTTTATTGCTAGTGATGCAACACCTTTTATAGAATATACAAACAATGCCATATACTTAGAAGATGAAGAAATGGCAGTTGTCAGAAGAGATAAAGAGGTCAAGATTCGTAAAATTAAAGATGATTCATTAGTAAACCCTTACGTTCAAGAACTTCAACTTAACTTAGAGCAGATTGAAAAAGGTGGTTACGATCATTTTATGCTTAAAGAAATTTTTGAGCAACCTCACGCTATAAGAGACACTTACAGAGGTCGTTTAGTGACTAATCAAGCTATTATAAAAATGGCTGGCGTTGAAGATAACATGAAAAAGTTTCTCAATGCAGATAGAATCATTGTTGTGGCTTGTGGCACCTCTTGGCATGCTGGATTGGTCGCCGAATACATATTTGAAAACTTGGTAAGGATTCCTGTAGAAGTGGAATATGCTTCAGAATTCAGATATAGAAATCCAGTTATAAAAGACACAGATATCGTCATTGCAATTTCACAATCAGGTGAAACCGCAGACACTTTAGCTGCTGTTAAGCTAGCAAAATCAAAAGGCGCATTTGTATTCGGAGTTTGTAATGTAGTTGGATCTTCAATTGCTAGGGAAACTAATGCTGGTGCATATACTCACGCTGGGCCTGAAATTGGCGTTGCTTCAACAAAAGCTTTTACTACTCAGATTACTTTATTAACCTTAATTGCTTTAAGATTAGCCAGAGCCAAAGGAACAATGTCGAGCTCAGATTATAGACATCATCTTATAGAGCTGGAAATGATACCTAAAAAAGTAGAACAAGCGCTTCAATCTGATGCTTACGTAAAAACTATAGCTGAGATTTATAAAGACGCAAAAAACTTTTTATACTTAGGTAGAGGCTACAACTTCCCTGTTGCTCTTGAAGGTGCTTTAAAGCTGAAAGAAATTTCTTATATACATGCAGAAGGTTATCCAGCGGCAGAAATGAAACATGGACCTATTGCCTTAATTGACGAAAATATGCCAATTGTGGTTATCGCTACTAACAAAGGTCATTACGAAAAGATTGTAAGCAATATTGAAGAAATAAAGGCACGTAAAGGAAAAATTATTGGCATTGTCACTAAAGGAGACACTAGTGTTAAAAATTTGGCAGACCACGTTATTGAAGTCCCAGAAACCATTGAACCATTAACACCTTTATTAACAACCATTCCATTACAACTGCTTTCATACTACATAGCGGTTCTTTTAGACAAAAATGTAGATCAGCCTCGTAATTTGGCTAAATCAGTAACTGTAGAATAAGAAATTTTACTTAATTTCATTCTGTTTTGATTTTTTCTCATTACTTTTAGTAAGATTAATAACATGTGTATAAAAAACATTTCTATATTATGCATGCATAATTTATTTTGTGTTTTTTATTGAGATAACACTCTTTATACATATATTGCTAACTTAAAAACTAATTTAATACCCTAAAATGAGAACTATTACACAAATTTTATTGTTATTTTTTTGTGCCTTTTGTTATGCGCAAACTTCAGTAAACGGTACTGTTACAGACGATAGCGGACAACCACTTCCTGGAGCAAATGTCATTGTTGTAGGTACATCTAATGGTGTCGTAACAGATTTTGATGGTACTTACACACTTACACTAGACATGGCTCCACCTTTTGCTATTCAGGTAAGTAGTGTTGGTTTTGAAACTGTTACAAAAGAAGTAACAACAAGCCCTCAGACTATTGATTTTATTCTTAAAGAAGGAAACGAATTGGACGAAGTTGTAATTTCGGCTTCAAGAACTCCAGAACGTATTTTTGAATCTCCAGTAACTGTTGAAAGATTTGGTTTAAAAGATATTAAAAATACAGCGTCATCAGATTTTTATGATGGTTTGGAAAATCTTAAAGGTGTAGACATAAACACCAACAGTTTAACTTTTAAATCTATCAATACAAGAGGATTTGCGACATTTGCCAATAATCGTTTTATGCAATTGGTTGATGGAATGGACAACTCAACACCTGCTTTAAACTTCCCAATAGGGAATTTAGTAGGTATGATAGAAACAGATGTACAAAGTGTTGAACTATTACCTGGTGCATCCTCTGCCTTATATGGTGCCAACGCATTTAATGGTATTCTGTTTATGCGCAGTAAAAACCCATTTGACCATCAAGGAATTAGCGTTTCTCTTAAAAGAGGAATTACCTCTCAAGAAGCTGCAGGAGATAATCCATACACAGATGTAGGAATTAGAGCTGCTTATAAGTTTTCCGATAAATTTGCTGGTAAAGTTAATTTTGGTTGGCTTAAAGGCACCGATTGGGCTGCAACTAGTGAGGTTGACAAAGCTTCAAATGGTGGTACAAGAGAATCAAATTTAGCGTATAATGGTGTTAATGTATATGGTGATGAAGTAGGCGCAAATATTAAAAGTGTGGCAGTTCTTCTTGAAGGATTGGGAATACTTCCTGCTGGTGCTAATGCCTTAGTGCCTTCCGAAAGAGTTACTAGAATTGGTTATAATGAAAGAGATTTAACAAATTATAATGCCGAAAGTATTAAAGCTGATTGGGGATTATATTTCAGACCTTGGGAAAATGATTTTGAAATATCATATGTAGGAAAGTATGGTACAGGTACAACCATATATCAAGGTTTAAACAGATATAATATTGATAACTTCTCTCAACAACAGCATAAACTTGAAGTAAAAAACAATAATTTCTTTTTAAGAGGTTATGTAGTATCTGACAAGGCAGGAGATTCATACGATATGGTATTTACCGGAATTAATATTTTGAATGATTGGAAAGATCATAGCACTTATTTTGGTGAATATGTTGGAGCTTATGTTCTTGCTACTTTAGGTGGTGCAACTAACGACCAAGCACATGCTGCTGGAAGAGCTCAAGCTGAATCTGGAAGACTTGAACCTGGAACTCCTGGTTTTGAATCAGCTTTTAATAAAATTAAAAATGACCCAAGTTTTTTAACGGGTTCTAAATTTCAAGACGCATCTAAGTATTATCATGCAGATGGAAACTACAATTTTAGTCATTTAACAGATGTTGCCGACATTCAAGTTGGAGGGTCTTTCAGACAATACAGTTTGAATTCTTTTGGTACAATTTATACAGATTATGATGGCCCAATAGACTATTCTGAGTTTGGAATTTATACACAGATTCAAAAAGCCTTTGAGCTTAATAGTGATTTAGAATTAAAACTTACTGGTTCTGTACGTTATGACAAGTCTGAGTTTTTTGATAGTTATCTTTCACCAAGACTTTCAGCTGGTTTAACTGTAAATCAAAACCACAATATTAGAGCTTCGGTTCAAACTGGTTTTAGAAACCCAACAACTCAAGATTTGTTTATTGGTTTAGACTCAGGGCAAGGATTTTTAGTAGGTTCTGCACCTGACAACCTGAGCCGTTGGTCTAGACCTTTAGAGGTAAGTGGTCCTGGACAATTATTAGGGCAGCCAGCTGTAATTACTCAAACTGGTGCAGCACCATATACCAACTCTTATACGGCAAGTTCTTTGCAAGAATTTGCTGCCACTCAAGACCCTTCTGTTTTAGTGGTTGCGAACCCTGATTTGGTAAAACCTGAGCAAGTAACTTCTTATGAAGTTGGTTACAGAGGAAAAATTAATAAGCTAATTGTTGACATGAGTGTTTATTACAATAGTTATAAAGATTTCATTTCTCAACAAGCGGTTGCATCTCCTTTTTACGGTACAGCTGGAGATGGAGGTTTGTCTATCTTAGCAATAGCCAATGGCGATTTTCAAGGTTATAGTGCTTACACAAATGCAGATGCTAAAGTTAATTCTTATGGAGCCTCTATAGGTTTATCTACTAAAGTATTTGGTGATTTTGATTTAGGTGGAAGCTACACTTACTCCAAACTAGATTTCGACAGAGAGAAGTATCCTAATTTTGTAACCAACTTTAACACGCCAGAACATAAATTCAAAGCAACTTTTGGCAATGATGAGTTATTTAAAAATTTTGGATTTAACTTAGCTTACAGATTTAGTGATGATTATTACTGGGAAGCAACTTTTGGGAATGGTCTAGTTCCGGAGTATCATGTTTTAGATGCTCAAATTAATTTAAAAGTTCCTAGTTTTAAATCTACTTTTAAAGCTGGTGCAACAAATTTATTGGGTGATGAGTACTTTACTGCTTTTGGAACAGGATTCATAGGATCTCAATACTATGTGTCATGGACAATTAATAACTTATAAAAAACAACAAAATGAAAACTTTAAAATATATATTACTATCGGCTGTCCTTATAAGTGTTTCGGCTTGTGTAGAACCTGAAGATGTTTTAGAAGATCAAGGTATTGATACTACTGTAGAAGTACTTCCTGAACTTACAGCTGGTTCGGCAGATTTTTCAAAATTCGTGTCCATAGGAAACTCATTAACAGCAGGCTATACTGACAATGCCTTGTTTATAGCATCACAGCAAAATTCTTTTCCAAACACTTTAGCACAAAAATTTGCTTTAGTTGGTGGTGGTGAATTTACTCAGCCTTTAATGAACGACAATTTTGGTGGTTTAGCCTTAGGAGGAACAAGAATTGCTCAGCCTAGATTAGTTTTTGGTGGTGCAGGCCCAGTACCTTTAGAATCTTTAATAGGTCCAGTAACTGTAACAACAGATTTGGCAGTAAATAACCCAACTGGTCCATTTAATAATATGGGTGTTCCAGGTGCAGCAAGCTTTCATTTAATTGCTCCAGGTTATGGTAACATAGGTAACTTGCCTTCAGCTGCAAATCCATATTTTGTGAGAATGACTGGGTCAACACCTAATGCTACAATTTTGGAGATGGCTTTAGCACAATCTCCTACTTTTGTTTCGTTATGGATTGGTAATAATGATGTTTTAGGTTATGCAACAGGAGGTGCCTCATCTGGAGCTCCAACTCCACAATCAACTTTTGATTTTGCTCTTTCAACAGTAATGAGCAACTTAGCAGGTACTCAAGGAATCATGGCAAATATTCCTGATGTGACTACCATTCCTTATTTCACAACAGTACCACATAATCCTTTAGACCCTTCTAATCCGGCTTTCGGTCCTCAAATTCCAACACTAAATGGTATTTTCGGACAATTAAATCAAGTATTTGCTTACTTAGAAGGTCAAGGAATAGTTCCTAATGCTACTGAACGTCAAATTGTTTTTAGTGAGACTGAAAATAGTGCTTTAGTTATAAGCGATGAGTCTTTGCCTAATATATCAGCTCAAATAACTGGTGTTCTTAACGCAAGTCCAACATTCCCAGCATTTGTACAATCTTTTGGTTTACCTGCTGCAGCTGCGCCTATTGTTGCTAACCTTTTAGGAGTAGTATATGGTCAAGCAAGACAAGCAAGTAGTGATGATTTATTAGTGTTACCTTCATCTACAATTATTGGCACAGTAAATACTGCATTTGCAGCGTTTTTGCAATCCCAAGGACTACCACCAACTTTAGCTGGACAGTTTTCAGCTGAAGGAATTACTTTGCCTTTAGAAGACAAATGGGCTGTTATACCAAGTGAACAACTTGAAATTAAAAATGCTATTTCTGGTTTTAACGCTTCTATTAGTGCTGCTGCATCAGCTGCTGGTTATGCTTTTGTTGATGCCAATTCTTTAATGCAACAATTAGATTCTGGTGGATTTACCGATGGCGACCATACCTTAACCTCTAACTTGGTTACAGGTGGTGCATTTTCTTTAGATGGTGTTCACCCAACAGCGAGAGGATATGCTCTTATTGCAAATCAGTTTATGAGAGCTATTGATTTGGCTTATGGTTCAAACTTTGAAGCATCTGGAAATTTAGTAGATATTGGAGATTATCCAACCAACTACTCTCCAACGCTACAATAAAAAATAAATAGTTTTAAAAAAAACCCGAAAGAATGTTTCGGGTTTTTTTATTTTATGGATATTAACCAACTAATGAGTATTTTTATCGTTAAACTTATGCAATTACAAAAACTTTATTGAAATATTCAAAAATAATAGCAGGAACAATGTCTTGGGGAAATTGGGGAAAACAACTCAATTCTCAACAAATGATACAACTTATGAATGTTTGTGTGGAAAATTCCATAACCACATTTGATCATGCAGACATTTATGGCGACTATACTACTGAAACAGATTTTGGCAATGCCTTAAAACAAAGTAACATAAAGCGAAGTGATATTCAATTAATCTCCAAGTGTGGCATTGTATATGTAAGTCCAAATAGACCTACAAAAATAAAACACTACAATTACTCAAGGGATTACATTGTAAAATCTGTTGAAAATTCGCTTAAAAATTTATCAACTGATTATCTAGATTTGCTTCTTTTACATAGACCAAGTCCATTAATGGAACCTAATGAAATTTTAGAAGCCATAGCTAAATTAGGTCAGGAAGGTAAGATTAAGTCTTTTGGTGTTTCTAATTTTACTCCTTCTCAAGTTGAATTAATTTCGAGCCAAGTACCTGTTGAGGTCAATCAGATTGAGTTTTCGTTAACTCAACATTCTGCTTTATTTGATGGAACCTTAGATCAAATGATAATTAAAAAAATTATCCCAATGGCTTGGTCACCTTTAGGAAGCGTTTTTAAAATTGACAACGAGCAAACCAGACGAATTCATAAATGCCTTGGAAATCTGATGGATAAATATAATGCTACTGAAGATCAATTACTTTTAGCATGGATAATAAAACATTCTGCCAATATACATCCAGTAATTGGAACCACAAATGAGAGGCGAATAAAAGAAGCCTCAGAAGCTATAAAAATTAACTTAGAACTTGAAGATTGGTTTTCTATATTGGTGGCTAGCCAAGGCCATAAAGTACCTTAAGAAATTTTATAAAATGAATCAAAAAAAAACAGCCTTAATAACAGGAGCAACAAGTGGAATTGGCAGAGCAACTGCTCAAGAATTTGCAAAGCATGGTATTCGATTAATATTATGTGGTAGACGTCAAGAGCGTCTGGATGTTTTGCTAAATTCCTTATCAAAACAAACTGAAATCATTACTTTAAACTTTGACGTAAGAGATAAATTAGCAGTTTTTAAAGCCATCGAAACACTTCCTGAATCTTTTAAACACATCGACATATTAATTAATAATGCAGGAAATGCACATGGTTTGGACCCAATTCAAGAAGGAAGCGTTGATGATTGGGATGCTATGATGGATATTAACGTTAAAGGTTTACTATATGTAAGTAAAGCTGTAATTCCTCAAATGACTGAACGAAAGTCTGGACACATAATAAATATTGGTTCTTCTGCTGGACGCGAAGTTTACCCAAAAGGTAATGTGTATTGTGCAAGTAAACATGCTGTAGCAGCAATAAACGATGGTATGCGCATTGATCTAAATCCATTTGGAATAAAAGTATCATCAATTAATCCAGGTTTGGTAGAAACTGAATTTTCAAAAGTTCGTTTTAAAGGTGATGTTGTGGCTGATACTGTTTATAAAGGATATAAAGCCTTACAGCCTGAAGATATTGCTGAGATAATATTTTTTGCTATTACAAGACCTCAACACGTAAACATTGCCGATTTATTGGTTTTCCCAACTGCTCAAGCTAATAGTGTGACTGTGAAGAAAACGCTTTAAAATAAGATTCCCACATTGGTGAAAAATAAATATGATTAACAAACGCTTACTTATAAAAAACCTACTTGCTCACAACGATGAGAACAGTTTTTATGACAAAAAGCGGAAAATTGATATTAGCCAAAAAGAAGGAAAAGCAAAGTTTTTAAAGCATATTTGCGCGCTTTCAAACAGCAACCCTAAAAACAATTCGTACATTATTATTGGAGTTGATGATGAAGACAATAAAATCGTTGGAGTCGATTTTTTTGACGACAGTAAAATCCAGAACCTTATCAATGCGTATTTAACAAATCCTCCAATCGTACAATACGAAAACATTCCGTTTCCACATTTAGCTGATCATAAAGTGGTAGGTCTTGTCACTATTAGACCAATAAACAAAATCACATCCTTAAGAAAAAACATTTGGAAATATTATGGAGGCTCAGTGTTTTTTAGGGATGGTAGTATGAGCATGCCAAAGGTGTTTGATATAGAACTTAAGGATGTCAATTCTGAAATAGTGTCAGCCATTGAAAACCATGCACAAAATAACATAGAGCACACCTTAAATGGTGTTTTTGATTTTTTACAAAAACGAAAGGATTACAATCCGCAATACAAAGTGTTTAAAGAATATTTTGTGCTATGTTGGGCTGGACAAAAAAAAGAAGTAAAACAAGAGGTGTTTTATTCTCGAGTTGATATTGAATTGATAAACGAACAAGTACGTTTGTTTTTTTCTAATCTCGATGAAGTGTCAATTGAATATGATAATGATGCATTTAAAATAATTGAATACGTAAACTTAGGACTGCAAGGCACAAATAAATATTTTAAATTAGAAGAAACTCTTATTAATTTTGAAGAAAATGCCAATTATACCATAGAAACCAAACTACTTTTTGAACCTCCGCAATACGACAAAAAAGTATTGCATCATATTTATAATGCTAACAATGCACTACTAAAAGAAATACAGACCAACACTTCATTGAGTAAACAACAAGATTTAGATTTAAAAAACCTACCTGTTACTTATTTAATTTGTTATTTCAATGGCTTTGAAGATGCTATTACTAAACTTGAAGAAGCCAAACCACATCTTAGAAACCATAGTCAAGAAGTTTACCAACTATACAAAGAAGCAATCCGAATATTGCGTAAAATCAAGTATAGCTAACTTAATTTGGCTGAAGCATTATTTCTAAAACTTCTGGAATTACATGACATTCATTAGAATCAATATGAATTATTTCTGAAGTGTAATTTTCATAACCTACTGCAATTATCTGCAAAACATAGTTTCCTGGTCGTTCTCCAGCGCCAAAAAAGTTGTCTGCTCCTTCATATGTCATAAGCTCTTCTTCATACTCACCATCTCGTGCAACAATGGTAATGTTTTCTGTAATAACTGTGCTTGTATTTGCATCTTTTACAGTAACATTTAAACCATACACATATTCTTCTGTACAAAAAATAGGCTCTTTGTCCTCATTACATTGAGTAAAAAGAAACAACGCTAATAAAATAATAAATCTCATTGTGTGTGTTTTTATTTTATAGATGCGAAAACCTAAAAAAGGTTGCTGCTTAAACGAAGTTTAATTGCTTAAAATTGTTGTTCAGTATTTTTTTGTCATCAACATTTAACCATTTATTTAAAATTGTAGCATAAATAGTTCTAAAATCTATTTCGAATTTTAAGTCTCCAATGTTGTCTAAATTTTCTAAATCTGCAATTTTATTGTAAAATCCTTGTTTTTTTAGGTTTTCTCCAATAATAAAAACATTATTCGCTGTACCATGATCTGTACCATTGGCTGCATTTTGTTTTACACGACGTCCAAACTCGGAAAAGGTTAAAATCAAAGTGTCTTTAAAGGTTTCGTTTTGTATTAAATCGTTTACAAAAACTTCAAGACCTTCTGCATATTGAGACAACAGCCTACTATGGATATTGTTTTGGTTAGCATGTGTGTCAAAACCACTTAAAGAGGTGTAGTACACTTTGGTTTGTAGTCCTGAATTAATAAACTCTGCTGTGGTTTTTAGTTGTTTTGCAAATTGAGTGTTCGGATAGGTTTGCTTTGATGAAAATGTTTTAGATGTTTCATAAATATACTTAGCCGAAGATTCAGCTGCTATAAGTGTTTTATAGAGATAGCCTAAATTATGCTCGTTTAAGTGAGCATCAGAACTCTGTTTAATAATCGATTTAAAAAAAGGCTCCTGAGACGCTCTAAATAAACGTTGCGCATTGTTTGTTGCAATGGCACTAAGGTTTTCTCCTTTCATTGCTAAAGATAAGGACTCATCAACTTCAATAGCATCATAAGGTGCTTTCCCATAAGCGTCTAAATAACGTCCTATCCATCCAGAAGTTAAGTTTTGATTTGAATGACTTGCAGTTTGCCAAATATCCATAGAACGAAAATGTGAACGGTTTGGATTTGGATAGCCAACGTTGTTAATAATGCTCACATAACCCTTATCAAACAATCGCTTTAAAGGTTTTAGGCTAGTATGAAATCCAATATCATCAGTAGCTTTTATTATGTCATTTCCTTTTACAGCAAGCGAAGGTCTATTTTTATAATAAATGTCATTTCTGAAGGGCACAATGGTGTTTAATCCATCATTTCCTCCATCTAGTTGAATAATTACCAAACGTTTATGATTTAAGTCATTTAGCAAAATATCATCAAACGCATTAACAAAACTGGGCACAAATGCCAAGCTACTTGCTAAGGATGTTTGTTTTATAAATTCTCTTCTTTTCATAATAAACTAACACATTTGGTATTCTGGTAACGACATTAATTGTATGCAATGCTCTTGTTTTGATGTTTTTCCTAAGCCGTTTAAAAAATCTTCTGCTTCAGTTGAAAGATTTGCCATTATGAAGTGATTTTTAAGTTCATTCATTGAAACATTTTGATATTGCTCTTCAAAATAACTCCAATCCTGATCAACCTTAAATGGCAAATGTTGTTCTTTGGCTTTTTTAATAAATTTATCGAGCCTGTCATTAAATTCTCCTTTTTGTTTTGTTGAAATATGAGCGCTATTCAATAAAATTGATGCTAATCGAAGGCGTAGCAATATGGTGTTACTATCATCAATCCATTGTGTTCCACCTATCCAACCAGCAACATTAGGAGGCATTAACAGAACTTGACCTAACAGTTTTTGCAGCGCCAAAAGATGATTTTGTTCTTTGAATTGCATTGGAATGCTTTGATTTAAGCCAACAATTAAATCTATTGGAGACTTAATCTTTGTGCCAATATTTTCTTCATCATAAAACCAATCAGACATAAAAACAAATCTCATTAAATTTTCAATATCATAATCAGGATAAAATACTTTGACCATACTCTCAATATGGCTTTCATTAATAGTTGTATTTACAAAATAGCCATATACTTTTCTGCACATAAAACGAGCACACTGCTTTTCTGATAAAATTATGTCAATAATATCTTCTCCTGTAAAATTTCCAGTCTTGTTGAAAAATGTTTTTTCGCCTTCGTCATGAGCCCATTTGGCAAATTTAAAAGCGCCTGATATCTCATGGCTATAACCTGTAAAAGCTCTTGCGCTTTCTTTTATATCTTGCTCTGTATAGTTGCCTTTACCTAAAGTAAAAAGTTCCATGAGCTCACGAGCAAAGTTTTCGTTAGGACTTTTCTTTTGGTTTTGCTGTAAATTAAGGTAATTTATCATAGCAACTTCCTTGGAAATTGCATTTGTAAAGTCCTTAAAATTTCCTAATGCATGCTTACGAAGTGTGTTGTTGTATTGCTGAGCAAAAAAGGCATTATTCTCTCTGCAAACAAAGTGATTTGCCCAAAACAAAGTCATACGCTCTCTTAGTAATTCTTTTGGTCTATTAAGCCTTTCTACCCAAGCTTCATTAAAATCACTCAGCCTATCTTGAAGTGCCTTTCTTAGTTTTCAAGAGCTTCTTTATCTTTCTGAATCGTTTTAAAATTGATATGTTTAATCTCAGGGATATCAATTTCAAGAGGTGTTGTTTTTGATGATTTTTCAAACAGTTCATTTACAACCTCAACTCTTGTTTTATGAGTTAATTGCTGTAATTGTTTTGGTAAAATGCCAAAACCTGCTCGCCAATATAAATGTTGAATTTCTCTTTGAGTCATAACCTTAAGACCTTAAACGCTTTTGTTGGTTTAATATTCTCAAAGACTGAGCCAAAAAAAGCCGTTTCATATTGAAACGGCTTGATTAATAATTTAATTTGATTTTATAAGTCAAACTTTATGCCTTGAGCTAAAGGTAATTGATCTGAATAATTAATAGTATTTGTCTGCCTGCGCATATACACTTTCCAAGCGTCAGAACCAGACTCGCGTCCACCACCTGTTTCTTTTTCACCGCCAAAAGCACCACCAATTTCAGCACCAGATGTTCCAATATTAACATTGGCTATTCCACAATCTGAACCAGCATAAGACAAGAATTTTTCTGCTTCCTTCATTTCATTTGTCATAATTGATGAAGATAATCCTTGAGCCACACCATTTTGTTTTTCTATTGCATTTTCAACTGAACCAGAATATTTCATTAAGTACAAAATTGGTGCAAACGTTTCGTGCTGCACAATTTCAAAATGGTTTTCGGCTTCAATAATAGCTGGTTTCACATAACATCCACTTTCATAACCTTCGCCTTCTAAAACACCACCTTCAACTAATACGTTTCCACCTTCAGCTTTTGCTTTTTCAATAGCAGCTAAATATGTATTTACCGCATCTTTGTCAATTAATGGTCCAACATGATTGTTTTCATCCAAAGGATTGCCAATTTTTATTTGACTATAAGCACCAACAATTGCGTCTCTTACTTTATCGTAAACAGACTCGTGAATAATTAAACGTCTGGTAGAAGTACAACGTTGTCCACAAGTTCCAACAGCACCAAATACAGCTCCTGGAACAACCACTTTTAAATCAGCCGAAGGTGTAATAATAATGGCATTATTTCCACCAAGTTCCAATAAAGATTTTCCAAAACGTTGAGCCACTGTTGTTCCAACAATGCGACCCATTCTAGTCGAACCCGTTGCAGAAACTAAAGGAATTCTAGTATCAGTTGTCATAAATTCACCTACTTTATAATCGCCATTAATAATACAAGAAATACCTTCTGGCAAGTTATTTTCTTTTAAAATATCTGCAATTATATTTTGACAAGCAATAGAGCATAAAGGTGCTTTTTCAGAAGCTTTCCAAACACATACATCACCACAAATCCAAGCTAAAGCTGTATTCCAAGACCATACAGCAACTGGAAAGTTAAACGCTGAAATAATACCAACAACACCTATTGGATGCCATTGCTCTCTCATGACGTGCCCTGGACGCTCAGAAGGAATGGTTTGACCATTCAACTGTCTTGATAATCCAACTGCAAAATCACAGATATCAATCATTTCTTGAACTTCTCCATAACCTTCTTGTAAGGACTTACCCATTTCGTAAGACACTAACTTTCCTAGAGGTTCTTTTAAGTCTCTTAATTTGTTTCCAAATTGACGAACAATTTCTCCACGTTGTGGAGCAGGAACGTCTCTCCAAGATTTAAATGCTTTTGTTGCAGCATCCATTACTTTATCGTAATCATCACGAGTGGTCGTCTTAACTTTTCCAATTAATTTTCCATCAACTGGAGAATAACTTTCAATGATTTCACCATTTGAAAAGTTGTTTGAACCTGTAGATGTTCCTTCATTTATATCTTTTACGCCTAATTTTTTAAGAGCTTTTTGTATTCCAAAATCAGTAGCAACTGCTTCCATTTTAAACTTGTTTTTTTTGATTTAATAATTTGATGCGAAGATACTAATTTATTATATTTTTATAGTTTAATATTATGTTTAAGGTGACAGGATGTAATCGATTTTAATACTTATTTAACATTATAGCAAAATCTAAAAATATTAAATCTTGCGTAGTTATTTAACAAGAGATTACTTACGCTCTTTTAACAATATCGTTCACTTAAATACTTATACCATTATGCAGCTAAAAAAATCTCTTGTCGTTTTTCTTCTTACTCTAGTTGTATTTTCTTGTAAGCAAAAAGAAGTTCAAACAGATTACCTTTTCAAATTCAAAGACCATATAAGCTATACTACATCTGGATTGGTTTCTGTGACGAGTCCAATAACTATTAATCTTGTAAAAGCTGTAGATGCTTGGCAACCTAACGAGGAGGTTTTTTCAAACGCAGTAAATATTTCACCTAAAGTTTCTGGAAAACTCATTTCTAAAAGTGGTAATCAGCTTGTGTTTGTTCCAGAAAATTCTTTAGAACCTGACACAGAGTACACTGTAACGGTTAATCTAAAAGATATATATGAAACAATGCCGAAAGGTTTCGAAAGTTATACATTTCAGTTTAAAACCATTAAGCCAAATTTTTCAGTTGTCACTAACGATTTACAATCCTACAGCAAAGAATGGCAATACATTCAAGGTATTATTAAACTAGCAGATGTAGTCAACCTAGAAGATGCTAAAACAATCATTGAAGCTTCACAAAACAACAAAGACCTTTCTTTAAAATGGGATGAAACTATTGAAACAGCTCGAATATTTGAATTTAAAATAGATAGCATTCATCGTGATATTGATGACTCAAAAGTAACCATCAATTGGAACGGAAAACCCATTAATGCTAATAATAAAGGTGAAAACACGATTACCATTCCAGGTATTAATAACTTCACTATTGTTGATGTAAAAGTGGAACAATCGCCAGAGCAATACTTATCTATTAATTTTTCTGATCCTTTAAAAAAGCAACAAAACTTCGATGGTTTAGTAACATTACAAGGCGTTACAAACCCAAAATATGTTGTAGATGGCAATGTGCTAAAAGTTTATACAGACAATCGTTTGGTTGGAAATATTCAAGTTGATGTATTTCAAGGCATAAGAAATAATGACGATTTTAAACTAAGAAAACCTTTTTCAGAATTGATTTCTTTTGAAGCGCTAAAACCTCAGGTTAGACTCATTACTGGATCGGGAATTTTACCTAATTCTCAAGATTTAAAATTCAATTTTGAAGCGGTTAATCTCAAAGCCATTGATGTTCGTATCATTAAAATTTTCGAGGATAATATTCTTCAGTTTTTACAAGACGATAACATTGGTAGCAATAACGATTATGGTATAAAAAGAGTAGGAAGACGTATTGCAAAAAAAACCATTCCTCTTATAAAAGATGAAACCATAAACACAGGGAAATGGAAAGCCTACAGCATTGATTTATCAGAATATTTCAAGGCTGATGCAGGTGCTATTTATCGCGTTGAATTAAGCTTTAACAAAGACTATTCGCTATATGATTGTGAAGCAAATAACACCAATACAACCAATCTTGAGGAAGACGAATACTACGAAGAGGATTATTATTATGACGAAGAAGAATACACTGAAAATTCTAATGATGAAGACCTTAGGGAAGAACAATATTGGGATAATGTTATTTACAATTACAAACGTTATTCCTATAACTGGAGACAGCAAGACAATCCTTGTCATGAAGCCTATTACAATCAAGAGCGTATTATTTCCAGTAATCTCATGGCATCAAATCTTGGTGTCATTGTAAAACGAGGTACTAACAACTCATTTCATTTTGCAGTCACCAACATATTAAACACCAATCCTGAAGAGAATGCAAAAGTAACCTTATATAACTTCCAGCAGCAACCGCTTGCTTCAAAAATAACAGATGCTGATGGCTTCACTATTATAGATTCAGATACCAATGCTTATTTTGCTTTAGTTGAAAAAGGAAACAATACGACTTATATAAAATTCAACGAAGGGAACTCGCTATCACTTAGTAAATTTGATGTCTCAGGAAAAACATTACAACGTGGATTAAAAGGCTTTATTTATGGCGAACGTGGTGTTTGGCGACCAGGAGATTCCTTGCACTTAACGTTCATGTTAAACGATAATGCCAATCCTTTACCAAAAGGACATCCAGTAAAAATGGAAGTGACTGATGCTAACGGAAAGCTTGCCTACAGAAACATTACTCAAAACGGATTGAATAATGTGTATCGCTTTTCTGTACCTACCTCAACAGAGGACAAAACAGGAAATTGGAATGCAAAAGTATCTGTTGGTGGTGCAACGTTTTATAAAACATTAAAAGTTGAAACTGTAAAACCCAACCGTTTAAAAATTAAACTGGATTTTGAAGACGAGGTGCTTTCAAACACAAAACCATTACAAAGTAAGCTCAGCGTTAATTGGCTTCATGGTGCACCTGCAAAAAATGTAAAAGCAGAAATAAAAGCGAAATTTAGCACAACTTCAACTGATTTTGAAACCTATCCAAAATATGTGTTTAGTGATCCAACACGTTCATTCAATACAGAAGAAATTACCCTTTTTGAAGATAATGTAAATGCTGAAGGCATCGCAAACGTGAATAAGAAATTGAACGTTGGCACCAATGCTCCAGGAATGTTAAACGTATCGTTCTTAACCAGAGTATTTGAAAATGGAGGTGATTTCTCGATTGATGCATTCAGCAAAAAATATGCACCTTATAAATCGTTTGTAGGTTTGCGTTCTCCAAAAGGAAATGCTTATGGCTCGTTTTATACAGATGAAAATCAAGCATTTGATATCGTAGTTGTTGATACCAAAGGAAAACCTATACAACGCAATAATCTTGAAATAAAAGTTTATAAAATTGAATGGCGTTGGTGGTGGAATTCCTCTTATGATGATTTAGCTTCCTATGAATCATCAAGCTATCACACACCTTTTACGAGTAGTACAGTCAATACAAATGCGAAAGGCGAAGCCAATTTCAATATAAATATTCCAGATGATGAAAGTGGTCGTTATCTTATTCGCGTATATGACAAAGAAAGTGGTCATGCTACAGGACGTGTTGCTTATTTTTATAGAAATTGGTGGCAACGCAATTCTGGAAACGATAAAGAAGCTGCAAAAATGTTAGTCTTTGCTGCTGATAAAGAAACTTATACAATTGGTGAGGAAGCTAAAGTCACATTTCCTTCTGGAACCGAAGGTCGTGCGCTAATCAGTATTGAAAATGGTACCGAAGTTTTATCCGCAACTTGGGTAAAAACTCAAAAAGGTGAAACCACTGCGAGCATTCCTATTACCAAAGAAATGACACCAAATGTGTATATCAATATTTCGTTGTTGCAACCTCATGCTGTAACCGAAAATGATTTACCTATTAGACTATATGGCGTAATTCCAATTATGGTGGAAAATAAAAGCACGATTCTAGAGCCTCAAATTTCAATGCCAAATGTGTTGCGTCCAGAGCAGAATATCACTGTAAAAGTCAGCGAAAAAAACAACAAAGCCATGACCTATACTGTGGCTTTGGTTGACGAAGGCTTATTGGATTTAACACGCTTCAACACACCAAATGCTTGGGACGAATTTTACGCTCGTGAAGCTTTAGGTGTTAAAACTTGGGATATTTTTGATGACGTGATTGGTGCTTACACTGGAAGCATCGATCAAGTATTTGAAATTGGTGGTGATGGTTCTGCTTCCGAGGGCAAAAAGAAAAAAGCCAATCGCTTTAAACCAGTGGTTCAATATTTAGGTCCTTTTGAACTTAAGGCTGGAGAAACCAAAGCGCACGATATAAAAATTCCAAAATACATTGGCTCGGTTCGTACCATGATTGTGGCTGGAGATTCTAAAAATGCAGCTTATGGTAGTGTAGATAAAACAACGCCTGTTAAAAAGCCATTAATGGTATTGGCTACGCTACCTCGCAAGTTAAGTCCTGGTGAAAAAGTAACACTTCCAGTGACTGTTTTTGCTATGGAAAACAACATTAAAAATGTTAATATCAGTTTAAAATTAAGTGATGGTATTTCAGTAGTTGGTAATAAAACTCAACAACTTACTTTTGCAAAACCTGATGAGCAAATGGCATATTTTGAATTGGATGTTAGCAAAGCAAAAGGGATTAATACTGTTGAAGTGATTGCTTCTGGGCATGGTGAAACATCGTCATATCAAGTAGAAATAGATGTGATGAATCCAAATCCATATAGCTCAAAAGCAATAGACTTTGTTTTGGAAGGAAACACATCACAAACCATAGATTTTTCAACCTTTGGTGAAATTGGAACGAATAGTGCTTCAGTTGAGTTTTCAACCTTACCTCCAATGAATTTTTCAGGTAGAATGCAATACCTTATTCAATATCCTCATGGCTGTGTAGAACAAACTACATCTAGTGTGTTTCCTCAGTTGTTCTTATCAGATATTTTCGATTTAACTTTTGATAAAAAGAAAACCATTGAAGATAATGTGAAAAATGGCATTAAAAAACTAGCTCATTTTCAAAGACCAAATGGTGGTTTATCCTATTGGAGTGCACAAAATGATGTGAATGATTGGGGAACCTCGTATGCTGGACATTTTATGATTGAGGCAGAGAAAAAAGGTTATGTATTACCATTGACTTTTAAAAGCAATTGGATTCAATATCAAAAACAAGCTGCCAAAAATTGGCGACCAAGCTATAAATACTACAGAAGTGATGTCGCTCAAGCCTACAGATTATACACCTTGGCTTTAGCTGGACAACCCGATTTGGCATCGATGAACCGATTAAAAGAATTTTCAGATTTAAGTAACGATGCCAAATGGCGATTAGCTGCTGCTTATGCACTTGCTGGACAACCTGAAGCTGCCAAAGCGATTTCAGCCACAGCAAATATTGAGTTCAATAGCGTGCAATATGATTATTATACCTATGGCTCAGTTGATAGAAATAGAGCTATGGCACTAGAAACAATGGTTATCCTTAAAGACTCCAAAACTCGAGAATTAGTTGAACTTATCGCAAAACGTTTGTCATCAAGTCAATGGATGAGTACACAATCTACAGCATATAGTTTGTTGGCAATGGCAAAAATGGTAAGAGAAAATGGAGGTAAAGATTTAAGTCTAACATTCAAACTTAATAATGGTAACCAAGAAACCATTGACACTAAAAATGCCATTTCACAACGAGATTTGAGTATTGCAAAAGGTCAGAATAAAATTGTAGTTAACAATACAAAAAACAATACCATTTATGCTCGCGTGATTACTTCTGGAAAATTACCATTAGGAAAAGAAGTTTCAGATCAGAGAGGATTAAATGTGTCTATAATTTATAAAGATTCGCAAGGCAACAACATAAATATTACTAAACTTCAACAAGGTCAAGATTTTGTTGCAAGTATACAAGTTACTAACCAGAAAAATGAACCAATCAACGATGTGGCACTCACCCAAATTTTCCCTTCCGGATGGGAAATAGTAAATACGCGTTTTACTGCATTTGGAGAGGCTGCCACAAATCAAGCTGATTATACAGATATTAGAGATGATCGCGTAAATTTCTATTTCAATCTGAATAAAAGCTCGAAAGATGGAAGCACAAAAACTTTTAATGTGCTGCTAAACGCTTCGTATTTAGGAACCTATTTTTTACCAGGAACACAAGCCGAAGCGATGTATGATAATGATTATTTCGTGAGAACGAAAGGTCAGTGGATTGAAGTAATTAAATAAACAAATCGGTCATTCTGAAATTGGTTCTGTGAGCCAAAAATTTTTCTGAAACTTTTTCGGAGTGGCTTTTAACACCTTAAAAAAATGAAAACAATAATTAGTTTTTTAGTAACAATCGTAGCATTTGGCTACGCAGAAGCACAAGACATTCAATACGTTAATGCAGAAAACGGATTAATAATAAGAGAAAAACCTAGTCAAGGAGCGATTAAAGTTGGTATGTTAGATTATGGAACAGCCATTGAGATCACTGAACATACCAACTTAAAACTCGATGTGGTTGATAGTGGCAAAACACTTTCTGGAAAATGGGTAAAAGTTAGAAGCATTGATGCCTACGACTTTTTTGAAGAAGGTTATGTGTTTGATGGTTATTTAACAGAAGAAAAACTAGAAAAACGCTTTAAAGTAGTTTATGATGAATTTACTGTAACCATAGAAGGTATTACGGAAAAAAATAGAATAAAGGATGACATCAACCCAGATTTTAATGGTGTAATGTTCTATAAGTTAAATGATAATGAAACTTTAGAGGGTAAAACAGTTAGAGTGAAACATCATCAAGAATTTAGAAATATTGAAGTTTTTCAAAAACATGAAAACAGTATTGCTATTTCTGACGACAAATCGCATTGCGATATCATTAACTGGCAACACTATTACTCAAGTTGGAAACCTTTAAAAACCATTTCAAGTAATAAGAAGTTTGAAGCCTTGCCAATTTCAGAAAAAGAAGCCAGCAGATTTATCGATGTAAATATAGAGGAACTTAAAACCGTTGTAAACGATGCCTGTGGCGACACTTGGAGTGATGCCATAAAAGATGTCACATCATTAAACGATTATCCAACAAAAATTGTGGTTAGCAAACAATATTTACGCATTATTATGACAGATATAGATGGTTATAAAACAGAGAAGATAATTATCTTTGAAGTACCTCTTAAAAGTGAAACAAAAAAAGATTCTTATGCAAAACTTTAAACCATACTACGCAGTAATATTTACATCTACAGTAACCAAAAACACTGAAGGCTATAGCGAGATGGCTCAAAAAATGGAAAATTTAGCCAAAATACAACCTGGCTTTCTAGGTATTGATAGCGTTCGTGAAGACACTTCGACTGAGCTCAGTGGAGCTGTAGGTATTACTGTGAGTTATTGGGAGAGTTTAGAGGCTATTAAAATTTGGAAACAAAACGCTGAGCATTTAATAGCACAACAAAAAGGTCGTGAGCAATGGTACAGCTGGTACAACACCAGAATTTGTAGAGTTGAACGCGAATACGAATTTGAAATTTGAAAATAATAAGCTACATAAAACGTAACAAAATAAAATCAGCAGTAGTAACAATACTGCTGATTGCTTATTATTTCTGTTTACCAAAACATCTTTTTACAGACCCAACAGCTACAGTTATTGAGAGTGGTGATGGAGAATTGCTTGGTGCTCTTATTGCTAAAGATGGTCAATGGCGATTTCCGCATAACGATAGTGTCCCAGAAAAATTCAAAGAGTGCATAATTTTATTTGAAGACGAATATTTCTATAACCATCCTGGATTTAATCCAATCTCCATTTTCAAAGCCATACGAGACAATTTAAGTTCAGGCGAAGTAAAGCGAGGTGGAAGTACTCTTACACAACAAACCATTCGTTTGTCTCGAAAAGGGAAATCAAGAACATATCTGGAAAAAATAAAAGAAATCATACTTGCAACCAGACTTGAATTAAAATATTCAAAGGAAAATATTCTGGCTTACTACACAAGTAATGCTCCTTTTGGAGGCAACGTCGTTGGACTTGACGCAGCATCATGGCGTTATTTTAATAGAAGTGCATATAATTTGTCTTGGGCTGAAAGCGCTACACTTGCAGTTTTGCCAAATGCTCCTAGCTTAATTTATCCTGGAAAAAACCAAGAACGATTACTCAAAAAGCGAAATACATTACTCAAAAAATTATTAGAAACCCAAGTTATTGATTCACTCACCTATGAGTTATCAATCCTTGAAGAATTACCTCAAAAACCCTATCCTTTACCTCAAATAGCGCCTCATTTATTGCAAAATGTTGCTAAAAGCAATTATGGTAAACACATTAAAACAACCATTAAAAAACAGCTGCAAGAGCAAACCAATACTATTGTAAAAAATCATTATAATCAATTACGTCAAAACGAAATTCATAACATTGCTGTTTTGGTTTTAGATGTGAACACACGAAAAGTGGTGTCGTATGTTGGTAATTCACCAACCGATAAAACACATCAAAATGCAGTAGATGTCATAACCAAACCACGAAGTACTGGAAGCATTTTAAAACCCTTTTTGTATGCTGCTATGCTAGATGCTGGCGATTTGTTGCCAAACACTTTAGTGCCAGACATACCAACTCAGTTTGGAAGTTACAATCCGCAAAACTATAGTAAGGAATTTGATGGCGCTGTCACTGCTAAACGTGCTTTGGCTCGTTCACTCAATGTGCCTTCCGTGAGGTTGCTACAACAATTTGGTTTAGACAGATTCTATTACTACCTCAAACAACTTCGTCTCAAGGATTTAAACTACAATGCCAATCATTATGGCTTATCTTTAATTCTAGGAGGAGCAGAAAGCAATCTTTGGGATTTATGCAAAAGCTATGCTGCTATGGCTGGAACGTTAAATCATTTTAATGACAATTCTAGTCAGTATTATACCAACGAGTTTTTGGAGCCTACTTTTTTCGCAGATGCAGAAATAGATTTTGGTAACCTCAATGATGAAAAAACCATTTTTGATGCAGCTTCTATTTATCTCACTTTTGAGAGTATGAAAGAAGTAAACAGACCTGAAGGTGATGAAAACTGGCAGTTTTTTGATTCGTCAAAGCAAATTGCTTGGAAAACAGGAACAAGCTTTGGATTCCGAGATGCTTGGGCTATTGGAGTAACTAAAGATTATGTGGTTGGTGTTTGGGTTGGTAATGCAGATGGTGAAGGTCGTCCAGGGTTGGTTGGTGTACAAACAGCTGCTCCTATTTTATTTGATGTGTTTGATATTTTGCCAAATAGTGATTGGTTTAGTAAGCCTTTTGACGAAATGCAAGAAGTGGAAATCTGTACGAAAAGTGGTTATAGAGCATCCGCAAATTGTGATAAAGTAGAAAAGAAATTCATTCAACTTAGTGGCTTAAAAACAAAACCATGTCCTTATCATATATTAGTGCATTTGGATACTTCAGAACAGTACCAAGTGAATTCCTCGTGCGAGTCTCTAAATAATATTAAAAACACGTCGTGGTTTGTGTTGCCACCTTTAATGGAATACTATTACAAATCTAAAAATCCGTTTTACAAACCCTTACCTCCTTACCGAAGTGATTGTGTGGCTTTGGGAGCAATAACCATGCAATTCATCTATCCTAAAGAATCAGGAAAATTCTTTTTACCAAAAGATTTTGATGGAAAAACAAATGAGCTTATTTTAAAAATCGCTCATTCAAAACCAGAAACCACTGTTTTTTGGTATTTGGATGATGTATTTATTGGAAATACTAAAACCATTCATGAAATAGCTGTTTTACCTAAAGTTGGAAAACATGTCATTACTGTAGTTGACGAGTTTGGTAATGAAGAGAAAAGAAGTGTAGAGATTTCGGATTAGTAGTTTAAAAGCATTCTGAGCATAGCGTGATCAGACTTAAACGTATTTATTTTATCAACTTTATTAATTTCTAAATCTTTTGAAACCCAAATATGGTCAAGGGAAAGTAGAGGAATATTCCAAAACCAAGTTTCTCTAAAACCACTGCCTTTTTCTGAAAATGCATGTGCGTAATTGTCTTTAAAGCTTGAGAAATGAATCGATTCATAAGGTGTATTAAAATCTCCCAAAATGATTGTCTTTTCCTTCTCAAAAATATTAGAACCAATAAAGCTCAAGGATTTTTGCCTTGACTTAAATACTCCAGCTGAGACATCAACAACATAAAAATTTAGTCCATTAGTTTTAAAATCTAATAGCTTTGAATTATCCTTCCCAATTATTTCTTGTCCAACATCGATTGGTGTTTTTGAAAAAACACCAATTTCTTCTTTAGAAATATGAAAATAGTAATTGGGATATTTTTCTTTAATAACTTTAATATTTTTTTTGCTTCCTTCAACAAGTACTAAAACATCAGGCAAACTACCATTAGCTTCAAATGCTTCTTGAAAATTTTTGTTATGAAATGCATTCCAAAAAACTATTTGCAAACCTCTTTTTTCAACCCTATGATCATTATTAACGTAGCTTTCTTTAATCCACATTACACTCAAAAACAATGCAACAATAATCGCGATTTTTTGAGTTGGTTTTTTTTCAATTAATGCTAAAAAAAATGACAATAAAATTAAAATAGGAAGTGGTAAAGCATAAAATATAATAGCAGATAATAGAATTATGTCCTTAATAGTAAAATTTATAATAATGCCAAGTATAATGGCAATTTTAAGAACACTTAATAGCTTTTTCATTTACCTCAACGGAAGTCCTTTTCCTGCCCACCATGGATGTATTTCAATAACCAAACGTCCTGCTTTTACCATTGGGTCTGAATTCGCTAAGCTATCAGCCATTTCTAAAGTTGGCACATTGTAAATGGTAATGCCTCTTATCTCTCCATCATCACCAAAAGGGCCTGAAATATCAGCATAACCAAGTTCGTACATTTTGCCTAAATGAGCTAAATGAGCCGATTGAAGCTTACTAGCTTCTTCTTCAGATTGTGAGCGATTTGGTCCAGATTTTAAAAAGGCAATAAAGTATTGCTGCATTAATGTAGTGTCTTTGGTTTTTTCATCAACATAATCAAACACCTCAAAGCCTTTAGCTATAAGTTCTTCTTTTAATTCTTTAGTAGATTTTTCTATTGTTTCAAGAGGTTGTTCTGTAACTTCAACAATGTCTTTCGTTTCTGTTTTACATGCTGTATTCAATAAAAGTATGACTACACTAAAAATTATCTTTTTCATTTTTTCCAAGTATTAAATGGTTGTTTGCTTAATTGTGAATTGTAATATTTAATTTGCCCTGTAACTTCTTCACCTAGCCAGTTTGGTTTTGTAAAGGTTTCGTCTTCTGTTTGTAATTCTACTTCAGCTATGATTAATCCTTCGTTATCACCAAAAAATTCGTCTACTTCAAAAATATGACTTCCAATCTTAACTTCATAGCGAAGTTTATCAATCACCCCTTTTTCACAAAACTCTAGCAGAGCTTTTGCATCATTTTTTGAAATTTCTTTTTCCCATTCAAAACGAGACAAACCATCATTAGAGGAAAGTCCTTTAACTGTTAACATACCTTTATCATCTTTTAGTCTTACTCTAACGGTTCGCTCAGGATCACGATTTAAAAACCCTTGAATGATTCTAGATTTTTTAATTGCTTCCTCTCTAAAAACATGAGATTTTACTAAAAATTTGCGTTCTATTTCTATCATGCTCACTTTCCGCAAAAGCGGAAATATTTAATTGTTCTCGATACATTTTCTTTAAAAAAGAAAACACTCGAACTGACATATGTTATTATATCATAAATTTACACTTTTACATTATATGTCAACCGATTTACCAATAAGAAAAATTATTCATGTTGATATGGATGCTTTTTATGCGTCTGTAGAGCAAATGGACAACCCAGAGCTTAGAGGTAAAGCCATTGCTGTTGGTGGTAGTGGAAAACGTGGTGTTATTGGTGCTGCAAGTTATGAGGCTCGAAAATATGGTGTAAAAAGTGCTATGACAGGAAATTTAGCTATTAAACTTTGTCCACACCTCATTTTTGTTCGTCCTAGATTTGAACGTTATGCTGAAATATCAAAACAAGTAAAAAAAATATTCTTTGATTATACAGATTTAGTTGAACCTTTATCTATGGATGAAGCCTATTTGGATGTGACCAAAAACAAAAAAGGAAATCCCAGTGCCACGCTAATTGCAAAAGAAATAAGACAACGCATTTTTGATGAAGTTGGTTTGACTGCTTCTGCTGGTATTAGTATCAATAAATTTGTGGCTAAAATAGCAAGTGATTACAACAAACCTAATGGACAAAAAACAGTAAATCCTGAGGAAGTTATTGAGTTTTTAGAACAATTAGACATTAGAAAATTTTATGGTGTTGGTAAAGTTACTGCTGAAAAAATGTACCAAAAAGGAATTTTTACAGGTAAGGATTTAAAAAGCAAAACACTAGAATATTTGGATGAAAACTTCGGAAAATCTGGTCGCTACTACTATTACATAGTAAGAGGAATCCATAACAGCGAAGTAAAGCCTCATCGTATCCGAAAATCATTGGCTGCCGAGCGTACATTTTACGATAACCTGACCAGTGAGGTCTTTATGCTTGAAAAATTAGAGCATATTGCCGAAGAGGTTTCTAAACGATTATCTAAAAGCAATGTAGCAGGAAAAACAGTGACACTTAAAATAAAGTATAGCGATTTTACTTTACAAACGCGAAGTAAAACTTTACCTTATTACGTAAGCGATAAAGCCCTAATTTTAGAAACCGCAAAGGATTTATTGTATCAGGAAGCAATGAAAGAGTCTGTTAGATTATTAGGAATATCTCTTTCAAATTTAAATACTGAAGCCAAAACAAAAATTGACACCAAGACTGTAAGTGTGCAACTACATTTTGATTTTTAGGGTTTTTGTCCTTTTATTAGAATAATACGCAACCTTTTAAGTGAGAACACATCTATTTAAAAAACCCTTTTCAATAATGAGGAATAATAAATTTAAATTAATTGTTTTTGTTTTAGTTACATTTTTGTCCTGTGGAAATGAGGATGATGAAATTGATTGCACTTTAGCACTTCCTGAACCTAATTGGTTTGAAATTGGTTTTTATAACTCTCAAGGAGATCCTCTAATTGGTTCAACTTATCAACAAGAATCTTTTCGTCTATTTAATAATGATATTGAATTAAATATTTCTCCAATGCCTTTTGGTAATCCAACACGATTACTTGTTAGGTATGACGATCTTGAAAGTGACAAAGACTATTATATAGAATTAACAGCTACAGATAATGACACTTTAAACTTTTCTTTTGAATCATTTCAAGGTGAATGCTTCCTACATTATAATTTACAACGTGTTATTTATAATGGAGAAGAAATTATAATTCAAAATTCAAGTCAAGTTGCCTTGATAAAATAAAGGCCTTTATAGTAGTAATTTAATTGTCAATAAAAAAATTAAATAAAGCCCGTAAGCCACCTTCTAAAAACTACAACTTGTAATTTCAGTAACACGCAGAGTGTTTACCATACCTTTATCTTGTATTGGCATGGCTGCCAAGCTAATGAGCATATCGCCAACTTCAAGATAACCTTTTTTGCAAGCAATGGCATTAACATCTTCTATGGTTTCGTCTGTACTTACAAATTTATCATAATAAAACGCCTTAACTCCCCAAAGCAAACTAAGCTGTGTTAAAATACGCTTGTTGGAAGTAAACACTAAAATATGCGCTTTTGGTCGCCAAGCTGAAATTTGAAATGCTGTATAACCACTATTGGTTAGCGTAGAAATGGCTTTGGCATTAATCTCGTTTGCCATATTGGCTGCATGGTAACAAATCGCTTTTGTGATATAACGATTAGTACGAATATGAGGTGGAGATTGTGGTACTTTAATAAGTGGTGAATCTTCAACGCTTTCTAAAATACTACTCATTTTTTCAATTACTTGTACAGGATAATTGCCAACAGAGGTTTCACCAGAAAGCATCACTGCATCTGCACCATCCATTACGGAGTTTGCAACATCATTTACCTCAGCTCGAGTTGGTGTTAAACTGGTAATCATGGACTCCATCATTTGAGTCGCAATAATTACAGGAATTCTTGCTTGTTTTGCTCTAAGTACCAATTGTTTTTGTATTAGTGGTACTTCTTGAGCTGGCATCTCAACACCTAAATCGCCACGAGCAACCATTAATCCATCACAATAAGCAACAATTTTATCGATATTCTCTACGGCTTCAGGTTTTTCTATTTTAGCAATGATTGGTATTTTGTGGTCACTATGCTCTTTAATAATATCTTGAAGTTGGATTAAATCTTCAGGATGCCTTACAAAAGAAAGTGCCAACCAATCTACTTTTTCTTTAATGGCAAAAATTGCATCTTCTATGTCTTTTTCGGTAAGGGCTGGTTGAGATATGTTTGTATTTGGAAGGTTTACTCCTTTTTTAGATTTTAAAGGTCCTCCTTGTATTACGCGAGCTTTTACTTCGCTTTTTAAGTCAGACGAAACCACTTCAAAAATCAATTTACCATCATCTAATAATATGCGTTCTCCTGGTTTTGCGTCTTGAGGGAAATTATCGTAAGTCATGTAAACACGCTTTTTTGTTCCCATGAATTTTTTGCCAGTAGCAAAGATGATTTCATCTCCTTTATGCACCACAACTTCTTCTTTCATAGTCCCAACTCTAAGTTTTGGGCCTTGTAAATCGGCAAGGATAGCTGCATTGTAGCCAAATTCGTCATTAAGATCACGAATCATTTGTATTCTTTGGCTAACGTCTTTATAATCTGCGTGAGAAAAATTTATTCTGAACACATTTACACCAGCTTCCAGCATTCCTTTAAGCACTTCAACAGTGCTTGTTGCTGGTCCTAATGTAGCAACGATTTTTGTCTTTTTTCTGTGTTTTGGCATTAATTGAATATTAGGTTGTTTTTAGATTTTAAAGTACTTACATCAACATCATAAACTGTAACCACTTGAGGTATTTTTTTTATTTTAGATAGAATAGTCTTTATGTTATTGTAATTATCATTTTCAATTTTTAGAAAATAATTTACGTTTTTGTGTTCTGGGATTAAATTGTAGGTTTTTGTAACCTTTGTTGTTGTGCTAAATAGCGATGCCGAATTGGCTGTGCTTTGCTCTCCTCTCTTAAATATATTTGCAATTAAGTACCACAACGTTTGTCTTTTATTATCTTGCCACTCGTAAACAGAATAAGATGCTTTTGTATCTATAAAGTCCAGATTATAAAGGCTGCGTTTTAAGTTTATGCTTAAAAATTGGTTTAAAAGAAAAGCCATCCTATAATCTTCCAGATTAGAGTGAATGGCTAAAAGCAAATAAGCATCGTCTTCAAAATCATCGACAAGTAACTTGTGCAGAGCCATAATTAATCCTTATTGAAATGTAAATATAGTATTTTGAAAGTATTAAATACTATGACATTTAGCAATCTTAACAGTAATTTATTGCGAAAACGTTATAGTTGTAAAATAATTTATCTGAGTGCTAAATTGCTCTGGAAATTTTATTCTGAAATACAAAAAAGGCACGTTTGGATGCTTTTTCTTCGGCTTTCTTTTTTGAAGTTGCTCTTGCTTTAGCCACAATTTTATTATTAACTGATAGTTTTACAGAAAAATGTCTTAACTCATCATTACCAGTATCTTCATATACATGATAATCAAATGTCTTTTTTTCTTTTTGGCACCATTCAATTAAAAGGCTCTTATAACTTATTACTTTGCCTTCAAGTTGCTCAATATCCACATGTGGAATAATAATCTTATCATAAATAAACTTTTCGCACTGATTATAACCTTTATCAAGATAAATGGCTCCAACCAAAGCTTCAAAAAGATTACCATGAATATTGTTGCCAAAATTATCCACAGGTATTTTGCTTTCAACAAAATTAATAAGGTTTAATTCTTTACCTAACTCGTTTAAATGCTCTCGACTTACTATTTTTGAGCGCATTTTGGTTAGGTAGCCTTCATCGCCTTGAGGTACTTCATTAAACAAATGTGAAGCTATAACAGCGCTTAACATAGCATCACCTACAAACTCTAATCGTTCATAATTTATTGGCGAACCATTTTTATCACGAATGTTCATAGAACGATGGGTAAAAGCCTTTTCGTAGTAGCTCATATTGTTGGGCTTGTAACCAACTATATTTTTAATCTGAACAAAAAAATTCCCGTTTCTTTTAGAACGGGAATTAAGTATGTTGCTAATAAAATTCATCTGATAGTTAATATTTTAAACTTTTGTCAGATGTAATAAACTAAATTTCATGTGTTAATATTGATTAAACTTTGTGTTATAGTTTATTTCATTCAGAAATTAGTCTAATTTTTTAAACAGCACGCAAGCATTGTGTCCACCAAAACCAAAGGTGTTACTCATTGCTATTTTAATATCTCTTTTTTGTGCTTTATTTAAAGTTAAATTCAATTCAGGGTCTATGTTTTCGTCTACTGTTGTGTGGTTGATAGTTGGAGGAATAATACCATGCTCTATTGCAAGAATAGAAGCAATAGACTCAATAGCTCCAGCTGCACCTAACAAGTGACCTGTCATAGATTTTGTTGAATTGATATTTATATTTTTGGCATGCTTTCCAAAAACTTCTGTAATGGCTTTTAGTTCTGCTACGTCTCCTAAAGGAGTCGATGTTCCATGTGTATTAATATGGTCTACTTCTTCTGGAGACACTCCAGCGTTTTCCAAGCAATTTCGCATTACAGCCATTACTCCAATGCCTTCTGGATGTGGTGCTGTCATATGATAAGCGTCAGATGACATTCCGCCTCCAAGAACTTCAGCATATATTTTTGCACCTCTTGCTTTAGCATGCTCGTACTCTTCAAGAATAATAGCTCCTGCTCCCTCTCCTAACACAAAACCATCTCTGGTTGCATCAAAAGGTCTTGAAGCTGTTTCTGGGCTTTCATTTCTTGTTGATAAAGCGTGCATGGCATTAAACCCTCCCATTCCAGCAATAGTTACTGCTGCCTCACTTCCTCCTGTAACAACAACATCACAATGTCCTAAACGAATATAATTTAAGGCATCAATCATTGCATTAGCAGAAGAAGCACATGCAGAAACTGTAGTATAATTAGGTCCCATAAAACCATGTTTAATGGAAATATTACCAGGAGCAATATCTGCAATCATTTTTGGAATAAAGAATGGATTGAACCTTGGCGTACCATCACCAGCGGCAAAGTTTAGAACTTCTTCCTGAAAAGTTTCCAAGCCTCCAATTCCTGCTCCCCAAACCACACCTACTCGTAATTTATTTACTTTATCTAAATCTAACTTAGCATCTACGATGGCTTCGTCTGAAGCCACCATAGCATACTGAGTAAATTTATCCATTCTACGAGCTTCTTTCCTATCAATAAAATCTGTAGGTTCAAAGTTTTTTAATTCGCAAGCGAATTTTGTCTTGAACTTTTCAGTATCAAAATAGGTTATTGGAGCAGCACCACTTTTCCCACTAATAAGAGCATTCCAATATTCATCTTTGGTATTTCCTATGGGAGTAAGTGCACCTAAACCAGTAACTACAACTCGCTTTAAATTCATAAATAAACGCTTATTTATTTTGCGGCTTCAATATAAGATATTGCTTGACCAACTGTTGCAATGTTTTCAGCTTGATCATCTGGAATCTGGATGTCGAATTCTTTTTCGAATTCCATGATTAATTCCACAGTGTCTAATGAATCTGCTCCTAAGTCGTTAGTGAAGCTTGCTTCTGTTACAACTTCGTTTTCATCAACACCTAATTTGTCTACGATAATCGCTTTTACTCTTGATGCAATGTCTGACATAATCTTTTAATTTTAAGTTTTAATTAGTGTGCAAAAATAAAAAACTTTATTTTAAAACGCACTTTTACAATAAAAATGTGAATGTAATTTAAGGATTTTAACTTGAAGAATTTTATTTTGTACTTAATTGTTAATAATTATTCTTTTTTTTGTTGAATAATCATATCATTATTATCTGTAAATGAAACGTATTGTAATTTTTGCTTCCGGAAGTGGAACTAATGCTGAAAATTTAATTAAGTTTTTTCAAAACAGAGATAATGCTTCTGTTATTCAGGTTTTGACTAACAATCCTCATGCCAAAGTTTTAGATAGATGTAAAAAACTGAATGTTAGCGCTTTATCATTCAATAAAATTGCTTTCTACGACACAAATCATGTATTGAATCTTTTAAAATCTACAAAACCAGATTTAATTGTTTTGGCTGGATTTTTATGGAAATTGCCAATAAACATTATTAAAGAGTTTCCAAATAAAATAATAAATATTCATCCAGCATTATTGCCAAAATATGGCGGAAAAGGAATGTATGGTATGCATGTGCACAATGCTGTTGTTCATAATAAAGAAAAAGAAACTGGTATCACAATTCATTATGTAAATGAAAACTATGACGAAGGCGCTATTATTTTTCAAGCTAAGTGCTTTATTGATGCATCAGATAATGCAGGTGATGTTGCTAATAAAATACACGATTTGGAAATGAAGCACTTTCCTATAGTTGTAAATTCTCTTCTTAATGAGTAAAAAAAAGAAAAAATTCTATACGGTCTGGAAAGGTCATCATACTGGAGTTTTTGAAACTTGGGATGACTGCAAAGCACAAATAACAAATTTTGAAGGCGCTCAATATAAATCTTTTGAATCTTTTGATGTCGCTAAAAAAGCTTTAAAAGGCAACTATAAAGACTACATTGGGAAAAACAAAACATTTAAAAGCGAACTTTCTGAAGAACAACTGAAAAAAATAGGTCAACCTAATTACAATTCTATTTCAGTTGATGCCGCTTCAAGTGGAAATCCAGGGAAAATGGAATATCGAGGCGTTGATACCCAAACCAAAAAACAATTATTTAAGCAAGGGCCTTTTGAAGAAGGCACAAATAATATTGGAGAGTTTTTAGCAATTGTTCATGGTCTCGCTATGCTGAAACAAAAAAACAGCAATCGTATTATTTACACAGATTCTAAAACTGCAATAAGCTGGGTAAAAAAGAAAAACTGTAACTCAAAACTTGAACGTTCAGAAAAAAACAAAGCTCTTTTTGAGCTAGTAGATAGAGCTGTTGCTTGGTTAAAAACCAATACTTATACAACAATTATAGTAAAATGGGAAACTAAAGCTTGGGGAGAAATTCCTGCAGATTTTGGAAGAAAATAAATTCGTTTTTTAGGACTTAAAAAGCGTATATTTGCATCTTCATTCGCTATAGCTATTTATTAGCGAAAGCGAACAAATTTTAAAAGCTTTATGAGCAAATTAGTCATTGTTGGTACTGTAGCCTTTGACGCTATTGAAACACCTTTTGGTAAAACAGACAAAATACTTGGTGGAGCTGCCACTTTTATTGGATTGGCTGCCTCACAATTTAGTTTAGATGCTGCAATAGTTTCGGTTGTAGGAGGCGATTTCCCAAAAGAATATTTAAACCTACTTTCAAGCAGAAATATTGATATTTCAGGAATTGAGATTGTTGAAAACGGAAAAACATTCTTCTGGAGTGGTCGTTACCACAATGATATGAATTCACGCGACACTTTAGTGACTGAGTTAAATGTTCTTGCTGACTTTAATCCTGTTGTTCCAGAAAATTATAGAGATGCTGAAGTGGTGATGCTAGGCAACTTGCATCCAATGATACAAATGAGTGTGTTAGACCAAATGGAGGAAAAACCAAAATTAGTTGTTCTTGATACGATGAATTTCTGGATGGATTGTGCATTAGAAGATCTTCACAAAGTTATCAAAAGAATAGATGTAATCACTATAAATGATGAAGAAGCAAGACAATTAACAGGTGAATATTCCTTAGTCGTTGCTGCTAGAAAAATCCATGAAATGGGTCCTAAATACGTAGTGATTAAAAAGGGGGAACATGGCGCTTTATTGTTTCATGATGATAATGTGTTCTATGCTCCAGCTTTACCATTGGAAGAAGTATTTGATCCAACAGGAGCTGGTGACACCTTTGCTGGAGGTTTTGCAGGATATATAGCTAAAACAGAGGATACATCTTTTGAAAACATGAAAAATGCTGTGGTTTTTGGTTCAACATTAGCATCGTTTTGTGTTGAAAAATTTGGGACTCAGCGAATGATAAACCTAAAGGCAGATGAAGTTCATAGACGTTTGCAACAATTTAAGAATTTAACTCAATTTGAAATCATTTTAGATTAATCGTGTTTTTTAAACGATTCTATATGACCAATAAAAATCAAATATTAAAAACATATAAAATTGAATTATCATAAAAAAACGCGCTCTAAACTTGAGCGCGTTTTTCAATTATTAACACTAACAAAAAAATGAGCGACGCTTTAAAACACGAATGTGGTATTGCACTTATAAGGCTTTTAAAACCTCTTGAGTATTACAAGGAAAAATATGGTACAGCCTTTTATGGTGTAAATAAAATGTACCTTATGATGGAAAAGCAGCATAATCGAGGACAGGATGGAGCTGGGTTTGCAAGCATTAAGTTAGACACCAAGCCTGGAGAGCGTTATATAAGTAGAGTGCGCTCAATAGCTCAACAACCTATTCAAGATATTTTTTCTCAAATAAATCAACGTGTAAACAAAGAGTTTTTAGAGCATCCTGAATATGTTTCAGATGTTGCTCTTCAAAAGAAAAACATACCTTACATTGGCGAGCTGTTTTTAGGGCATGTACGATATGGCACGTTTGGAAAAAATAGCGTCGAAAGTGTACATCCTTTTTTAAGACAAAATAACTGGATGCACAGAAATCTAATTCTGGCAGGTAATTTTAATATGACCAATGTAAAACAGTTGTTTAAAAATCTTGTCGATTTAGGGCAGCATCCAAAAGAGTATACAGACACCATAACCATTATGGAAAAAATTGGTCATTTTCTGGATGACGCTGTGGGTAAGGTTTATAAAAATTTAAAAAAAGAAGGTTACAATAAAAACGAATGTTCTCCTTTAATTGCCGAACGCTTAAATGTTGCAAAAATATTGCGAAAATCTTCAAAAAATTGGGATGGTGGTTATGCTATGGCTGGATTGTTAGGCCATGGAGATTCTTTTGTGTTAAGGGATCCTGCGGGAATTAGACCAGCTTACTACTATATAGATGATGAGGTTGTGGTCGTAGCATCAGAGCGTCCAGTAATACAAACTGTTTTTAATGTCGATTTTGATGATGTAAAAGAACTGGAGCCAGGACATGCTATTATCACAAAAAAATCTGGTAAAACAAAAATTAAAAAAATTCTTGATCCTCTTGAAAGAAAATCCTGTTCTTTCGAACGTATTTATTTTTCTCGTGGTAGTGATGCCGAAATTTACAAAGAGCGAAAGCTTTTAGGTAAATTAATTATGCCTAAAGTTCTGGATACCATAAATAATGATATAAAAAATTCGGTTTTTTCTTATATTCCAAACACGGCTGAAACTTCTTTTTACGGAATGATAGAAACCGTTGAGGATTTTCTGAACAAGAAAAAAACCCAAGCCATTCTTAAAGGCAAACGTTCTTTGTCGTCAGAAAAAGTAACCGAAGTGTTGTCACAAAGACCACGAATAGAAAAAATTGCTATTAAAGATGTTAAGCTTAGGACATTTATAACCGAAGATAGCAGCAGAGACGATTTAGTAGCTCACGTTTACGATATTACTTATGGCGTTATAAAACCAACCGACAACTTAGTCATTATTGATGATAGTATTGTACGCGGAACAACATTAAAAAAGAGTATTCTTAAAATGCTTGACCGTTTAAAGCCAAAGAAAATAATTGTAGTATCTTCTGCGCCTCAAATTAGGTACCCAGACTGTTATGGCATTGACATGGCTAATTTAGAAAGCCTTGTTGCTTTTAGAGCTGCTTTGGAATTACTAAAAGATAATAATAAATATCACATTGTTGAAGAGGTCTACAACAAATGTAAAGCCCAAATAGACTTAGACGATGTAGAAGTGCAAAATTTTGTAAAAGAAATCTACAACCCTTTTACAGATGAAGAAATATCAGACAAAATAGCTTCATTACTTAGTGATGAAAGCATAAATGCAGAGGTAAAACTAATTTTTCAAACCGTTGATAACCTACACAAGGCTTGTCCAAAAAACTTAGGTGATTGGTATTTTACAGGTAATTATCCAACCTCTGGAGGAAACCGAGTTGTAAACAGAGCTTTCATTAATTTTTACGAAGGAAATCAAGAACGCGCATATTAACGAAAAAATAAGGATTTCGTCATTTAATCTATAAAAATCAACTCTTAAACTAAAAAAAATGCATTTCATCTAATATTTATGCGCTTTTTTTAAAATACGTCTACTTTAGTAAGACCATAACATAAGTAGGTTAAGTTCATGGTAGATTTGGGGCAAAAAAAGGTGAACACTTGTTCACCTTTTTTTATGCTTTAAACTTTGGGTTTCAATATATTAAATTGATTTAAAAGCTACTTAAAAGTTGCTGTATTTCGCTAATAGCCTAAGGTAGCCTAATTTTATAAATACAACCCTTAGGCTAATTTATGGGTATTTTATCTAAAAAATTTAAATATTAAAGTTTTACACTGTTATATTTGAATCACCATAACATAAGTAGGTTAAGTTTATGGTAGATTTGGGGCAAAAAAGGTGGACATCTGTTCACCTTTTTTATTTTATATAATTTGTAGGAAAATAAAAAAGACAACCTGAATAGATTGCCTTTTTAAATATAATTAAGCTCTTGTTTTATTTAGCTTCTGCGTAACGTCTCTCAACCTCATTCCAGTTAATTACTTTAAAGAAAGCTTCAATATAATCTGGACGTCTGTTTTGATAATTTAAATAATATGCGTGTTCCCAAACATCTAATCCTAAAATTGGTGTTCCACCGCAAGAAACTCCTGGCATTAAAGGATTGTCTTGGTTTGGTGTAGAGCAAACTTCAACTTTACCACCTTTATGAACACATAGCCAAGCCCAACCTGAACCAAACTGTGTTGCTGCTGCTTTGCTAAATGCTGTTTTAAAGTCATCAACAGAGCCATAAGCAGCTTCAATGGCATCTTTTAATTCTCCAGACAAATAGCCTTTACCCTCAGGATTCATTACGTCCCAAAACAAACTATGGTTATAAAAACCTCCTCCATTATTTCTAACAGCAATGTTTTTCATGTCTAAATTAGAAAGAATGCTTTCTATAGATTTTCCTTCGTTAGCTGTACCAGCAATTGCGTTGTTTAAATTGTTAGTGTAGCCTTGATGATGTTTTGTGTGATGAATCTCCATAGTGCGAGCATCAATATGAGGTTCTAAAGCATCATAAGCATATTTTAATTTCGGTAATTCGAAAGCCATAATGTTGCGTTTTTAATGTTAGTATTTATTTTATTCAAATTTACAATAAAGGATTATAAATAGTCTTAATAAGTTATTAAGATTACTTATTTTGGTATAAAATTTATCTTTTTTTGAATAAGTCTTCATTTAATATTTACAACGCATCAGCTGGAAGTGGTAAAACCTATTCGTTGGTTAAAAACTATTTAAAAGTTTTACTGCTATCCAAACAGCGTGAACCTTTTAAAAACATTTTGGCAATTACATTTACCAATAAAGCGGTTGCCGAAATGAAAGAACGTATTGTTAATGCTCTTAAAGATTTTTCAAGTCCTGAAATTGTTAATAGTAATAATGACATGTTTCTTGAGTTGTGTAAAGAGTTAAACATTAAACCTGAACAACTTCACCAAAAAGCTAAAAATGTACTATATGCCATTTTGAAAAATTATGCAGCATTTGATGTTTCTACTATAGATAAGTTTACCCAAAAAATAATAAGAACCTTTGCTTTTGATCTCAAATTACCTTTAAATTTTGAAGTTGAATTAGATACTGACTCAATGCTAAGCAAAGCTGTTGATAATTTAATTTCAAGGGCTGGAACAGATGAAGAGCTTACAAAACTATTGATTGAGTTTGCCATTGAAAAAACCGATGATGATAAAAGTTGGGACGTTGCTTACGATTTTAATAAAATTGCAAAGCTATTGGTAAGTGAAAACGATATTCCGCATTTAGAGACTTTAAGAGACAAATCTTTAGATGATTTTGCCAAGTTAAAAACACTATTAAAAAGTAAGCTTTCAAACACTGAAACCCTTATTAAAGAACAAGCTCAATACGTATTGACACTTATTGAGGAAGCAGGTTTGCAGTTTGATGATTTTTTAAGTGGTTACTTACCAAAGTTTTTTGTCAACTTAAGTCAGCTTAACTTAAATGTAAATTTTGGACTGTCTTGGCAAAATAAATTAACTGAAGGCGATACACTATATCCTAAAAGGGTTCTTCCTGAAGTTGCTGAAACAATTGATACTATTCAGCCTGAATTAATCAAAGCCTTCAATGTGACCAAGAAATTGATTTTTGAGCATAAATTTCTGTCTAATTTTTACAAAAATATTACACCACTTTCGGTGCTTCACCTTATTAATCAGGAATTAAATCTTATTAAGGAAGAAGATAATAAACTTTTAATTTCAGAATTCAACACCTTAATTAGCGATGAAATAAAAAACCAGCCTGCTCCTTTTATTTACGAGCGTATTGGTGAAAAATTTAAACACTACTTTATAGACGAGTTTCAAGATACCTCCAAAATGCAGTGGGACAACTTAACACCACTTATTGGAAATGCCTTGTCAAGTGAAAACGCAAGCGCAATGATAGTTGGTGATGCAAAACAAGCCATCTACAGATGGCGAGGTGGACAGGCAGAGCAATTCATGGACTTATATAATAAAACAAGAAATCCTTTTATTCAAATCAATCCTGAAATTATCTCATTAGATACCAATTATAGAAGTTCAGAAGCTATCATAAAATTTAATAACTCATTTTTTCAGCATATTTCAACTTTTGCTTTTAGCCAAACTGACTATAGTAATTTGTATCAAAATAGTGCGCAAGATGTTTCTTCAAATCGCAAAGGTTATGTTGACTTATCTTTTGTAAACATTGCTAAAGAAGATGATAGAAACGAAATGTTTTCTGAACAGGTTTATACTAAAATACAACAGTGTATTAACGATGGTTACAATTACAGTGATATTTGTGTTTTGGTGAGAAAAACAAAAGAAGGCATTGCTGTAGCCAACTATCTAAGCGAACAAGGTGTTGAAATTGTTTCGTCCGAAACTTTAGCATTAAGTCGTTCTCCTGAAGTGAATTTTATTGTTGATTCACTGCAATTTTTAATGAATCCTAATAGCAAGGATTGTAAAGTTCAAGTTTTAAGGTTCTTATCAGGTAAATTAGAAGTTTCAAATAAGCACGAATTTTATTCTGAGCGCATCAATCTAAATATTGATTATTTCTACAAGAGCTTGAATCAATTTGGAATAGATTTCGCTCCAAACGAAGCACTTCAATTACCAATTTATGAATTAGTTGAGACCATAATTTATCATTTTAAACTATCTGAAGATGCTGATGCTTATGTACAGTTTTTCTTAAATTTTGTGTTTAATTTCTCTAATAAAAATTCTGCAAGTATCTCAGATTTTTTAACACATTACAAGCAAAAAAGAGAACAGTTAAAAATAAATTCGTCTGGTGGAAATGCTGTACAAATTATGACCATTCATAAATCCAAAGGTCTTGAATTCCCAGTGGTTATTTTCCCTTATGCAGATTTAGATATTTATAAAGAACTTGAGCCAAAAACCTGGTTTACGTTAAACGAAAAGGAGTTTAATGGTTTTTCGCAAACCCTTTTAAGCTACAATAAAGACATTGCAGAATATGATGAACAAGGCTTGCGTATTTATAATGAACATCAAGCTGAACTAGAATTAGACAACATAAATTTATTGTATGTCGCATTAACACGAGCCATTGAGAGGTTGTATATTATAAGTAGTATTAGCCTTAATGCAAAAGGAGAGCTAACAAATAATGACAAAAAATATTCAGGTTTTTTTATAAATTATTTGCAACATATAAATAAATGGGAGGATAATAAATTAACATATACTTTTGGTGAAAAAGAAATGGTTACTTCTACTTTTTTTGAAGACACTATAATACAAAATCGTTTTATTTCAATTCCTAAAAAGGAACATCAAATCAATATTCTTACAAAAGCAGGACTGCTTTGGGATACGTCACAAATAGAAGCCATAGAAAAAGGAAATTTATTTCATGAAATTATGGCTCAGGTTAAAACTATTGATGACATTAGCTTCACATTAGAGTCATTCACGTCTTCAGGTACCATTAACGAAGAGCAAAAAGAAGAATTAAGTGTGCTTATGAACTCTATCGTAGAACACCCAAAACTAAAAAATTATTTTTCTAAAAACGTAACAGTCTACAATGAGCGCGATATCATTACAAAAAACGGAATCATTTTAAGACCTGACCGTTTAGTAATAAATGATAAAAATGAAGTGGTCATTATTGACTATAAAACAGGGAAACCTGACAAAAAACATGAGCAACAACTACAAACATACCACGATGCTTTAGAAGACATGAATTTTTTAGTAACCTACAAAATTCTTATTTACCTTAATGAGTCTTTAGAAATAAAAGAAGTTTAAATTTGCAGAAAACAATAGCTATTATGTACGGAAAAATAAAAAATCACTTACAAAACGAATTAGAAGACATAAAGAAAAGCGGTCTTTATAAAGAAGAGCGTATTATCACATCAGCACAAGGTGCTGAAATTACATTAAATACTGGACAAACCGTTTTAAACTTTTGTGCCAATAACTATTTAGGGCTTTCATCACATCCTGAGGTAATTCAGGCCGCAAAAGACACTATGGATACACATGGTTTTGGTATGTCGTCAGTAAGATTCATTTGTGGTACTCAAGACATTCATAAACAACTGGAGAAAAAAATTGCTGATTTTTATCAAACCGAAGACACTATTCTTTATGCAGCAGCATTTGATGCAAATGGAGGTGTTTTTGAACCTTTGTTAGGCCCAGAAGATGCTATTATTTCAGACTCCTTAAACCATGCTTCCATAATTGATGGTGTTCGTTTGTGCAAAGCGGCTCGTTATCGTTATAATAATAACGATATGGAAGATCTTGAAAAACAGCTTCAAGATGCAAATGCCAATGGAGCTCGCTTTAAAATAATTGTTACTGATGGTGTGTTTTCTATGGATGGTATAGTTGCTTCATTAGATAAGGTTTGTGATTTAGCAGACCAATATGATGCTTTGGTTATGATAGATGAATGTCATGCTGCTGGATTTATAGGCAAAACAGGACGAGGAACCTTAGAAGAAAAGAATGTAATGAATCGTATAGACATCATTACAGGCACATTAGGCAAAGCTCTTGGAGGAGCAATGGGTGGCTACACAACAGGAAAAAAGGAAATTATAGAAATGCTACGTCAACGATCAAGACCCTATTTATTTTCAAACTCTTTAGCTCCTGCAATTGTTGGTGCCTCTATTAAAGTTTTTGATTTGTTAAAAAACGACACTTCACTTAGAGATAAATTGGAGTGGAATACAAATTATTTTAAAAAAGAAATGAAAAAAGCTGGTTTTGATATTGTTGAAGGAGACTCTGCAATTGTGCCAGTAATGCTATATGATGCAAAACTATCTCAAACTATGGCAAATATGCTTCTGGAAGAGGGAATTTATGTTATAGGGTTTTTCTTCCCTGTAGTTCCAAAAGGAAAGGCTAGGATAAGGGTTCAATTGTCTGCGGCTCACACAAAAACCCATTTGGACAAAGCAATAAATGCATTTATAAATGTTGGAAAACGCTTAGAAATAATTTAAATTGCACCTAAACAGCTGTGTTTTCTTAGTAAAAAAGCAATATTTTTATATATTTGTCTTTGTTAATAACATTTAACAACTTACTTTTGCTTACAATTAACACTTAAAAATTAAATTTTTTGAATATGAAAAATCTTAGCAGATTAATGTTCGCTTTGTTGCTGGTATTCGGTTATAGCAACGCAAACGCACAAGACAATAACAATCCTTGGCAGTTTAGTTTCGGTATGAACGCAGTTGATTTATACCCTGTTGGAGAAGATGCTCCATTAGGAGAGTACTTTGATGAATATTTCAATGTTACAGATCATTATAACGTTTTACCTTCACTTTCTACTTTTACAATTTCTAAATACCTAGGAGATAATTTCTCTTTTGGTGTAGGTGGGTCAGTAAATAAAATTGACAAAGTTGGAGACGCTAGTATTGAAGATCTTATGTACCTTGCTGTTGATGGTACTATAAAATATAATTTAGGGTCAGTTCTTAACTGGAGTAAACTTCAGCCGCACTTAGCTGTTGGAGGGGGTTATACTTGGGTAGACAAAATTGGAGCTGGAACTCTTAACGGCTCAGCAGGTTTAAGTTACTGGATTAACGAAAACTGGGGATTAGTTGCTCAGTCTACTTACAAGCATTCTTTTGAAGATTACCTTGCAAAGCATTTCCAACACTCTGTTAGTGTTGCTTTCAATTTTGGAGGCAAAGACACTGATGGTGATGGTGTTTATGACAAAGACGATGCTTGCCCTGAAGTTGCTGGTTTAGCTGCATTTAATGGTTGCCCAGATTCTGATGGTGATGGTATTGAAGATGCAAAAGACACTTGTCCTAATCAAGCTGGTTTAGCTGAATTTAATGGTTGCCCAGATTCTGATGGTGATGGTGTTTCTGATAACAATGACAATTGCCCTAATACTCCTGGTTTAAAATCTTTAGCTGGATGTCCAGATGCTGATGGCGATGGTATTGCTGATGGTAATGATAACTGCCCTAATGAAGCTGGACCTGCTGCAAACAATGGTTGCCCTTGGCCAGACTCTGATGGTGATGGTGTTTTAGATAAAGATGATCAATGTCCTAATGAAGCTGGTACAGTGGCAAACAATGGTTGCCCAGAAATTAACCCAACAGTTGAGGTTATGGATACTTTAAATGAGTACGCAAGAACTATCTTATTTGATACTGGAAAAGCTACTTTCAAAAAAGAAACTGATCCTGTATTAAAAGCTATGGTTGCAATTTTTAAAGAATATCCTAAAGCAAGTTTCACTATTGAAGGGCATACTGATTCTGATGGATCAGAAAGATCTAATCAATTGCTTTCTGAAAGACGTGCTAATGCTGTAAAAGATTACTTAGTTGCTAATGGAATTAGTGATGATCGTTTATCAGCTGTTGGTTATGGTGAATCTCAACCGATTGACACTAACGCAACAAGAGCTGGAAAAGCAAACAACAGACGTGTTGAAGTAAAACTTAACGACTAAGTCTTTAACTATATTTCTAATAAATAGATAAAAAAACGCTGAGATAATATCTCAGCGTTTTTTATTTTTATATAATGGTAAGTTTTATAAGGAATGTATTGGAAGATTTAAAAGAAAAAGAAGTTGATTTTTCTAAACTTATATTTTTACTTCCTAGTAAGCGTTCTGGTATTGCATTGCAAAACGAACTATCCAACCTTAGTAACACAACTTTTTTTGCTCCAGATATTTTAAGTATTGAAGAGTTTGTAGAAGAACTTTCAAGCTTAAAAACACTTTCAAACATTGAACTCCTATTTACCTTTTATAAAACTTACTTAGATTTTACTAAAAAAAATGACCAAGAACCCTTCGACTCTTTTTCAAAATGGGCTCAAGTAATTCTTCAAGATTTTAATGAAATCGATCGATATTTAATAGAACCTAATTATATTTTTGGATATTTAAACGAAATTCAAAAAATTAATTCCAATCATTGGTCGTTAGAAGAAAATCAATCGGATTTTACTAAACGATATTTAAAGTTTTGGTCTCTGCTTAATGTTTATTACAAAGAGTTTACAAATGCTCTTATAAATTCAGGTGTTGGCTATCAAGGTTTGATTTATAGAGAGGCTGTTGAGAATATTGAAAATTATATTCAAGCTAATAAAAACCAACATCACATATTTGTTGGTTTTAACGCCTTAAATAAAGCTGAGTCCACCATAATTCAAGAGTTATTACAAAATGAAATGGCATCTATTTATTGGGATATCGATGAACATTTTATAACCTCTAAAATTCATAACGCTTCACATTTTATCAATTTACACAAAGCTAACTGGAGTTATTATAAAACAAATGAGTTTAAATGGTTTTCCAATAATTATAAAATAGCAAAAAACATTCAAGTTATTGGAGCTTCACAAAATATTGGGCAAGCAAAAATTATCGGAGAACTTCTTTCTGAGATAAAAGAAACAAAAAGTTTAGCTAATACAGCTGTTGTGTTGGGTGATGAAACACTATTAATTCCTGTGCTAAATTCGTTACCTGAACACGTAAATACCATTAACATTACGATGGGTTTCCCTTTGAAAGAGACTCCATTATCTCCCTTGTTTTATAAGTTGTTTACAATGCATTCGCATGCAGAGTCTTCATTTTACTATAAAGATGTTATTGCAATTTTGTCTCATCAATACATTCGTCCTTTGTTTCAAAGTTCACAAAAAAATAGTGCTGATGAGTTAGTATTACACATTCAGCAACAAAACTTAGTCTTTGTGTCTGAAGCAAAATTACTTTCACTTACTACTGAAAATAAGATTGAGATTTCCTTATTGTTCGGAAACTGGGAAAACAGTCCTGTAACAGCAATTTCAAACTGTCTTTCGCTTATTATGACAATGAAAAACAGATTCTCTTCAAAACAAGAAAACACTCTTGCGCTTGAGTATCTGTACAGATTTCACGAAGTATTTAACATGCTTTTCGCCCTCAACTCAAAATATAAAACAATTATAAGCATTAAAACACTCTACAGCTTGTTTAAAGAACTTATCTCTTTTGAGACATTGGATTTTAAAGGCGAGCCTTTACAAGGATTACAGTTAATGGGAATGTTAGAGTCAAGAGTTCTCGACTTTGAAACTGTAATAATATCATCAGTAAATGAAGGTGTATTGCCATCTGGAAAAAGCAATAATTCTTTTATTCCCTTTGATGTTAAATTAGAGGTTGGCTTACCAACATATCAAGAAAAAGACGCTGTTTATACCTATCATTTTTACAGGTTAATTCAACGTGCTAAAAACATATACATTATTTACAATACTGAAGTTGATGCCTTAAACGGAGGAGAAAAAAGCAGGTTTATCACTCAATTAGAAATTGAAGGTATTCACAATATAACCCACAAATTAGTTAGTCCGAAAAATAGAAGAATTGAAATAGAACCTGACAGAATTTCAAAAGACGAAAGTATTATTTCAAAACTAAAAGATATCGCTGCCAACGGCTTTTCGCCTTCTTCGTTAACCTCTTATATCAGAAATCCAATAGACTTTTACTATGAAAAAGTTTTAGGAATTAGAGAAACAGAAGATGTAGAAGAAATCGTTGCCGCTAATACTCTGGGAACCATTATACACAATACACTTGAAGATTTTTACAAACCTTTTGAAGGGCAGCTGTTAAATGAAAATATTATTAAAAAATTGTTGCCTAATATTGACGAAACTGTTAGTAAACATTTTTCAAACATATACAAGCAAGGCGATATCGCCAAGGGGAAAAACCTTATCATTTTTGAAATTGCAAAGCGTTATGTGTTAAACTTTTTAAACTTAGAAATAGAAACTATAAAAGAAGGAAATACAATAAAAATAATAAGCATTGAATCTGAATTAAATATACCAATCGATATAGCTGAATTAAATTTCCCTATTCGTTTAAAAGGCAAGGTAGATCGTGTAGATGAGTACAATGGTGTAACTAGAATTATTGATTATAAAACCGGAAAAGTAGAACAAAGCAAAGTTCAATTAGAAAACTGGGAAGATATTACAACAGATTACGACAAATACAGCAAAAGTTTTCAGGTGTTGAGTTATGCCTTAATGATAAATCATAAATCACAATTTAACAAAGACACCGAAGCAGGAATTATTTCGTTTAAAAATCTAAGTTCAGGTTTTATTAAGTTTAATAAACTAAATGATGTTAATGGGAAAAAGAAAAAAGAGGCTTCCATTAATCAAGATGTGTTAAACGAGTTTTCCCTACAACTAAAAAATTTAATCCTTGAAATTTTTAATCCAGATATAGATTTTGTTGAGAAGGAGGTTTAGTCTTAGCAAATAAAAAAACTCGCCTTCGTAAAGCTTCGGCGAGTAAAAGTGGAGCATAAGGGAGTCGAACCCTTGACCTTTTGGCTGCCAGCCAAACGCTCTAGCCAACTGAGCTAATGCCCCAAAATATTATTTTAATCCACTTAAAACCAAAACTGGTCTTGGGCTATAAAAATCTTTTTTCAAAATAGTATTTTTCTCCCATTTTTTTGCAAAAAACCCTCTTTTTCTTCTAACCACACATAACATATCTGGATCGTTAGATTTATAGTGTTCTAACACTCCTTGGTATGTTGTTGCATTTTCTGTTTTGGTAATATCATCCACTATGCTTTTTAACTTGTTGTTTACATCAAAATCACCTTCGTTATAATAAGTGGTCTTTACCAATAAAAGGTTTACAGTCGATTTGAATTGATTTTTAATATCTATTAATGGTTTTAAAGCATCTTTTTTCTTTATAATAGCCGATTTTACCGCAAATAAAATTTTGGATACTGGTATAAACTTGTAGCCTTCAGGAACTATCAGTGCTGGTATTTGTGTTTGCTTAATAATTTTTCCAGAGGTTTTGCCTAAGAATACTTCATCTTTAACAGACGTTGTTCTAGGTTCTATTAAAATTAAATCGATATCAGCAGCTTTACATGCTAATTCTAAGGTATCAACCAAATCTCCTTTAAGCACTTTTACAATTACCTCAACATTCTTTGTGTCTATTTTAGACACTAATTTGTTTAAATACTCTTTACTTTCCCTTTCTAAAATATGATCAACTTTAATCATTGTCCCAGCTTTTGTATAAACATTGTAAACTTGAACAATGTAAAGCTTTGCGTTAAATTCTTTGGCAAAATCAATAGCGTACTGCAAATGGCTTTTTGCATTTTTTGAAGTACCAACTGGAACTAAAATATTCTTCATATTCAAAATTTTAAAGACTAAATTTACTGAAATTTATTTTGCAAAAATAAGCATAAATAACTATTAGTTCTAAAAAGACTTTTGAATACAACAATTTCTTTAAAACAGATTAACAAACTTGCTATTCCTGCATTAATTTCTGGTGTTTCTGAACCTATTTTATCTTTAACTGATGCTGCTATTGTTGGAAATATTGAAGTCAATGCAACCGAATCTTTAGCCGCAGTTGGTATTGTAACCACATTTTTATCAATGCTTATTTGGGTGCTTGGACAAACACGAAGTGCAATTTCTTCGCTTGTGTCACAGTATTTAGGTGCTAATAATTTAGAAGCCATTAAATCGCTTCCAGCTCAGGCTATTTTTATAATTACATCTTTAAGTGTTATAATTATTCTAACAACATATCCTTTTGCAGATTCTATTTTTAAGCTCTACAATGCCTCAAATTTAATTTTAGATTATAGCGTAGATTACTATAAAATTCGTGTTTTCGGATTTCCGTTTACGCTCTTTACAATAGCTGTTTTTGGGACGTTTAGAGGGCTTCAAAACACCTTTTATCCAATGCTTATTGCTATTGTTGGCACTATAGCAAACATAATTTTAGATGTTGTTTTGGTTTATGGTGTTGAAGGATTAATTCCTGCTATGAATATTAAAGGTGCGGCTTACGCAAGTGTTGTGGCTCAGCTCATTATGGCTGCTTTGTCTGTTTATTATTTGCTAAGAAAAACTGAAATTTCACTAAAACCAACTTCCCCTTTTAATAAAGAAATTAAGACTTTTTTGCTGATGATTCTTAATTTATTTGTCAGAACTTTGGCTTTAAATGTAACACTATATTACGCAAGTGCATTTTCAACAAGTTATGGCGCAGCATACATTGCAGCCTATACTATTGCCATAAACTTATGGTTTTTAGGTGCTTTTATTGTTGATGGCTATTCAAGTGCTGGAAATATATTATCAGGAAAACTTTATGGTCAAAAAAACTACAAAGAGCTCGTTCAATTAAGCAACAAGCTTATTAAATATGGCATTCTTTTAGGTTTTGTAATTGCAATTGTTGGAGGAATATTATACTATCCTATTGGAAATATTTTTACAGACGATCAAGAAGTTTTAAATCAGTTTTACAAAGTGTTCTGGATTGTCTTGGCTATGCAACCTTTTTGCGCTCTTGCCTTTATTTTTGATGGTGTTTTTAAAGGGCTTGGTAAAATGAAATACTTAAGAAATGTCTTATTGTTTTCAACCTTTGTTGTTTTTATCCCTATTCTGTTTTGGTTGGATGCTTTAGACTATAAGCTATATGCTATTTTTACAGCAATGACGTTCTGGATTATTGCAAGAGGATTGCCGTTAATCATAAAATTTAGAAAACAATTTTTACCTCTCTCTCAAAAATTGTAATTTTAACTAAATGATATTATTTATGGTATTAGCTACAATACTTCAAGATGTTAATATTGAAGAAAAAATTAAAAATGCTCCAGATAGCAATTACGAAATAGGAGTTTTCATTGGCTCAATGCTGCCTTTTGTGGTTTTGGTGGTTATTGCCTATTTAATTTATAAACACAACAAAAACAAAGCTAAAAACGAATAACCTTACCGGAAAATTAAAACTTTATAATTATGAATAGAATCTTTTTAATATTAGCCATCATTTTAATTATCATCTATTTTTATAATAGAGTCAAAAAAAGATAATCATCTTGTTTTTAGCCAGCCTGTAATGCTCATTCGTTCCTTGTTTACAGGTTTAACCTCGTGCTCAATAATTTGGCTTTCAAAAATGACTACTCGACCTGGAAATGGATAAATAACTTTTTCTGTTTCTTCCCCATTTTCATTTAAATACAATACCAATTCGCCTCCATTTTCTGGCAACCAACCATCTTCATTCAAATAACAAACAATAGAAAGTTTTCGTCTATCGTCATTTTGAAACGTATCAATATGTCTTTTATAAAAAGTACCTACTGGATATAAAGCATAATGAAACTCTTTTTGTAAAATTCCTAAAAAGCATGTTTTGTTTAAATAATTAACGAGGCTATTAATCTTATTAAAAAACAAGTTTTCAGCTTCATTGGCTTTAATTTCGTCAATCCATAAAATAACGTCTCCTCTTATCGATTTTACAATAATTTCGTTAACACGATTACCAATAGCGGCTTTTTTAAAAACATCTTCTTCGTGTTTTGCAATTAAAGATTGCCTCAATAAAGCTACTTCTTCATCAGTAAAGAAATCCTCAACAATACTATATTGTTGTTTTAAAATATCTTCTATAATGCGCTCGTATTGAGGATTTTCAACAAAAGAAATGTCTTCGAAAAGCTGATCCATATTCTATCCATAACTTAAAAAGTGCGCAAATGTAACCTAAAAAGCGATTGCTTTTGCAAAATGCAATATCTTTGCGTTGAAATTGAATACAATGAGCAATATTAGAATTACAAAACAGTTCTCTTTTGAAACAGGTCATGCGCTTTATGGTTACGATGGAAAGTGCAAAAATGTTCATGGTCACAGTTATCGTTTGGACGTTACTGTAATTGGTAAGCCTATTTCTGATAATTCTAATGTGAAATTCGGAATGGTAATTGACTTTGGCGATTTAAAAAAAATTGTGAAAGAAGAAGTGGTTGATGTTTTTGATCATGCTACAGTTTTCAATAAAAACACGCCTCATGTGGAGTTGGCAAAGGAGCTTGAAAACAGAGGTCATAATGTGCTATTGGTAAATTACCAACCAACAAGTGAAATGATGGTAATTGATTTTGCTGAGAAAATCAAAAAGAGGCTTCCAAAAAACATAGAATTATTTTCACTAAAACTACAAGAAACTGCAACCAGTTTTGCCGAATGGTTTGCAAGCGATAATGAATAAAGCCACTCACATAACAGTTCCTGAAGGGAAGAAAATTTATTTTTCATCCGACAATCATTTGGGTGCACCAACTCAAAAAGAATCTCTCCCACGAGAGAAAAAATTTGTGGCTTGGTTGGATGAAATTAAAGACGATGCTGCTGCTATTTTTTTGTTAGGCGATTTATTTGATTTTTGGTTTGAATACAAAAAAGTGGTTCCCAAAGGGTTTACACGAACCTTAGGAAAACTAGCAGAAATTTCAGATTCTGGAATTTCAATTTATTACTTTGTTGGTAATCATGATTTATGGATGAATGGGTATTTTGAAGAAGAACTTAACATTCCTGTGTTTCACAAACCTCAAGAGTTTTTCTTTAATAAAACATCTTTTTTTATTGGTCATGGAGACGGTTTAGGTCCTGGAGATAAAGGTTATAAGCGAATGAAAAAAGTATTTACTAATTCGTTTAGCAAATGGTTGTTTAGTTGGTTGCATCCAGATTTAGGAGTGCGACTGGCTCAATACATGAGTGTAAAAAACAAATTGATTTCAGGCAATGAAGACGAAAAATTTTTAGGCGAAGATAAAGAGTGGTTAATACAATATTGCAAACGAAAGCTTCAAGAAAACCATCGTGACTATTTTGTTTTTGGGCATAGGCACTTGCCTTTAGAAATTGATTTAGAACCGAACACTAAATACATTAATCTTGGTGATTGGATAAGTTATTACACCTATGGTGTTTTTGATGGTGAAAAAATGGAGTTGAAAAAATATTCACGTCAGTTTGAGTAATTTTCTTAAAGAAAATTGTATCGAAAACAAGTGAAATTTGCAATTTAGTTTCTCGATATAGAATTCTTATCAGAATTCTACTCGAAAAGACACTAGTTTTCTTTTTCGTGTTCTTCTAAATCTTTGGTTAAGTCTAATTTTCTAAACGAAGGTGACACAATTCCTGTTGTGATTACAGTTATCAAGGTCATGGTTCCACCAAAAACTACAGCTGTTACTGTTCCCATTAATTTTGCTGTTAAACCACTTTCAAAAGCACCTAACTCGTTTGATGAACCAACAAACATAGAGTTTACTGAAGCTACACGACCACGCATATTATCTGGAGTTTTAAGTTGTAAAATGGTTTGGCGTATAACCATGGATACACCATCAGTCACACCGCTAAAGAACAGTGCAACAACCGAAATCCAAAATACTGAAGAAAGACCAAACACGATAATACAAACTCCAAAACCAAAAATCGCTCCTAGTAATTTCATTCCTGCATTTTTACTTATTGGAATGTATGCAGTAACCAACATTGTTAAAAAGGCGCCAACAGCTGGAGCAGCACGTAACACACCAAACCCTTCACTACCAACTTTTAAAATATCTTGGGCAAATATTGGCAATAGCGCTACAGCTCCACCAAATAATACAGCCACCATATCTAAAGTTAGAGCTCCTAAAATGGCTTTGGTTTTATAAACAAACCTAATCCCTTCTTTTAAACTTTGAAGAACTGGTTCACCAATTTTTGGATTTAAAATTGGTTTCTTAGATATCCTCATCAAGTTGATTAATGCCAAAAACGAAAAACCTACGACCACACAAAGCGACCAATGCACTCCAATCCAAGCTATAGATAATCCAGCTACTGCTGGACCTATTACTGAAGCCACTTGCCATGTTGAACTGCTCCAAGTAGCTGCATTTGGATATAATCTTTTAGGAACTATTAAGGCAACAAGGGAAAATACTGTTGGCCCAACAAACGCTCTTACTAAACCACCACAAAACACGAAAAAGTAAATGCCATACAATATGGCTTTAGTAGACCAATCTTTTACAACTAAAGGCCAAGTCAATAAAAACAACCCTAAGCTAATTATGGTAAATCCAATGATACACTTAATTAAAAGTCCTCTTTTTTCTTTTTGGTCAACAATATGGCCTGCAAATAATGCCATGCCAACTGCAGGAATCACTTCCATGAGGCCAATTAAACCAAGCGACCAAGGATCTTTTGTTAAGGAATACACTTCCCACTCTATGATAATAAACTGCATAGACCATGCAAAAACCAATGCAAAACGTACTAATAAAAATATATTGAACTCTTTAATTCGTAAGGCTGCGTAAGGATCTTTTTTTGCCATTATGGTTTAATATCTCTTAACTTTAATTGTAATAATGTTTTTCCTTGCCAGTAGTTTTCATCAATTGAATAAACTGCTTTAAAAGGTTTTCTATTTGAAATTAAATCAAACTTATCTCCTAATCCAAAACCGATTGCAACTAATTTTTCTTTTCCAGACTGAGTTGCAGTTATGCGTAAATGTTTCTCGTCATCACCAACACATTTACCATAACCAGTGTCTCTTAAACTTTCAGTCATAAAAATTGGTGTCATGTTTCCTGGCCCAAATGGTGCAAACTGACGCATAATGCGCATTAATTTATTATCAACTTGGCTAAGGTCAATCATTAAATCAATCTTAATTTCAGGCGTCAACAGCGATTTATCAATAGTTTTTGAAACCTCATCTTCAAAAGCTTGCTTAAACGCTTCATAACTTTCTTCTTTTAGAGTTAAACCAGCAGCATATTTATGCCCTCCAAATTGCTCAATATGTTCTGCGCAAGCTTCCAATGCATTATACACATCAAACCCAGAAACTGAACGTGCAGACGCTGCTAACTTATCACCACTTTTGGTAAATACTAAAGTTGGTCTGTAATAGGTTTCTGTTAATCTTGAAGCTACAATACCTATCACACCTTTATGCCAATCTTCTTGATAAACTACAGTTGTAAAGCGTTCTTGTTCATTTTGTGTTTCAATTTGTTTAAGAGCCTCTTCTGTAATTTGTTGGTCTGCGTCACGTCTATCTGTGTTAAATGTTTCAATTTCTGCAGCATAGTCTTCTGCTAAAAACATATTGGTTTCGGCTAGCAAAGCTACTGCGTGATTACCATGCTTCATGCGTCCTGCTGCATTAATTCTTGGTGCCACTATAAAAACAACATCTGTTATGGTAAGTTCTTCTTTTTTAACTTGGTTGATAATGGCTTTTATTCCTGGTCGTGGACTTGAATTGATCACTTGCAGCCCAAAATAAGCCAAAACTCTATTTTCACCTGTAATGGGAACAATATCTGCTCCTATTGCTGTTGCAACTAAATCTAGATACTCGGTTAAATCTTCAACAGATTTTCCTTCATTTTCGGCTAATGCTTGAATCAATTTAAATCCAACACCACAACCACATAATTCTTTATAAGGATACTCACAATCGTCTCGTTTTGGATCTAAAATTGCGACAGCATTAGGTAAGTTTTTTCCAGGTCTATGATGATCACAAATTATAAAATCAATGCCTTTTTCTTTAGAATAAGCAACTTTATCTATGGCTTTTACACCACAATCTAAAGCTACAATAAGAGTAAAATCATTGTCATGAGCAAAATCAATTCCTTGATACGAAACACCATAACCTTCTTCATACCTGTCAGGAATATAAGTAGCTACATGTTCCGTTCTTGTTTTTAAATACGATGACATTAAAGCCACTGATGTCGTACCATCTACATCATAGTCGCCATAAACCAAAATATTTTCTTTGTCTATTATAGCTTGCTCAATTCTACTAACCGCTTTATCCATATCTTTCATTAAGAATGGATTGTGTAAATCGCTTAAACTTGGTCTGAAAAATGTTTTAGCCTCCTCATAAGTTTCAATACCTCGTTGCAGTAATAACGTTGCCACCACATCATCAACTTGAAGTGCTTTTTTAAGGGTTGCCAATTTGGTGGCTTCAGGTTTAGGTTTAAGTGTCCAACGCATTTTTTAAGTGTTAAGTTTAAAGTACTTGAAGTATTCTAAAGTAAAACGTTTCTTGATATTAATACTTTAAACACTTGTAACTTTAAGTGCTAATTATTATGATAATGAATTTCAGTTTGTAGCTCAGAAAATTGACGAAACATTTCCATAACACCACAGTATTTTTCGACAGACAAGTCAACCGCCTTTTTAATTTTTTTCTCATCTAAATCCTTGCCATAAAAATGATAATCTAGCTTTACTTTGCGATAATATTTTGGGTGCTCATCAGTAAGCTCGCCAGAAACTTCCATTTTAAACTCATAATCGGTTACTTTCATTTTATCAAGAACAGATACAACATCAAGTCCTGTACATCCTGCAAGGGCTGATAACATCAAAGCTTTTGGAGACAACCCGAATCTCTCGTCACTTCCTTCTACAGCAGTATCCATCATCAGGGTTTTTCCACTTGGATTATCAGATTCGAATGTCATTCCACCTTTCCATTCAGTTGTAATTTTATTTATCATAATATTAGTTTTAAGTTAAAGAGTACTTGAAGTGCACTAAAGTTTGAGTGATTTTAAGTAATTTAGGCACTTTAAACTTTAGACACTTTATTCTTCAAAAATACTACTTAAAAACTAAAATAAATAAGAATATGCCATTAGTAACTCCTTTATCAGCAGACCATGATTTAGAAACTAAAGAACTTGCCGAATTCTTTAACGAAACGCTTGGTTTTTGCCCAAACTCAGTATTAACTATGCAACGTCGACCAGCAATTTCTAAAGCATTTATTAATCTAAACAAAGCTGTGATGGCGAACGAAGGCAGAGTAACTTCTGCTTTAAAACGTATGATTGCTTGGGTAAGTAGTAACTCAACTGGTTGCAGATATTGTCAAGCGCATGCCATTAGAGCAGCAGAGCGTTATGGAGCAGAACAAGAGCAATTAGATAACATTTGGGAATACAGAACACATCCTGCTTTTAACGAAGCTGAGCGTGCGGCTTTAGATTTTAGTTTGGCAGCAAGCTTGGTGCCTAATGCTGTTGATGAAAACATTAAAAAACGACTTTACGAACATTGGAATGAAGGCGAAATTGTGGAGATGTTAGGCGTGATTTCACTTTTTGGCTATCTCAACCGTTGGAATGATAGTATGGGAACAAGCATTGAAGAAGGTGCTGTTGAAAGTGGAAACCAATATTTAGGAAAACATGGCTGGAATGAGGGGAAGCATGTGTAGATTGACGAATTAAGATTAACGATTTTAGATTTTTTAATTATTGAGACTTACTATTGATAGTAAGACTTCTTGTTTATACTCTTTTAAACCAATTTTTGATATTAAATAAATTTAGTGTCCTTTTTTAAAAAGTATTCATGATATAGATTTACTTTAAAAGAAAAGCTGAAATTAGAGTCACTTCACAATTTGATTGATTGAAGTGATTTAGATTAGCTTTAAAAGAATAAAAATCATGGAAGTTTATTTAAAATGGATTGCTTTTGCTGTAATTCTAAATTCCATAGGAATTAAAAGCATTTTAAAAATGCTGCTTTTAAGAATATTATATCCAAAAGCAACAATAAAAGAAGTAGAAAGTTTTATCAAGAAAACAAATAACAAGTTTAGTTTTCCTAAATTATGGAAGTAATTGTTTTTCTTCCAAATCAGGCAAGGCATCACTTCTTACCAGCCACAATAATAACTATTTCACCTTTAGCTGGCTTGTCTGTATAATGTTTAAAAACCTCTTTTGCTGTACCTCTTATGGTTTCTTCATAAAGTTTAGTGAGTTCTCTTGAGACCGAAACTTGTCTTTCATCGCCAAAATACTCGCAAAAGTTAGAGAGTGTTTTTAAGAGTTTATGAGGGCTTTCGTAAAAAATCATGGTTCTGGTTTCTTCGGCTAAAAGGGTTAGCCTAGTTTGCCTTCCTTTTTTTACAGGTAAAAATCCTTCAAATACAAATTTATCGTTTGGTAAACCACTATTCACCAAAGCTGGAACAAAAGCTGTGGCTCCTGGAAGGCAATCAACTTCAATGTTATTTTCAATACAAGCCCTTGTGAGTAAAAATCCTGGATCTGAAATGGCTGGTGTTCCTGCATCACTTATGAGCGCAATTGTTGTTCCGCTTTTTAGCTTATTAATTAATCCTTCAACCGTTTTATGCTCATTATGCATATGATGGGATTGTGAGGGTGTAGCAATATCAAAATGCTTCAATAATTTACCTGAAGTACGTGTGTCTTCAGCAAGTATTAAATCGACTTCCTTTAAAACCTCAATAGCCCTAAAGGTCATGTCTTTAAGGTTCCCAATTGGTGTTGGAACAATATAAAGTTTACTCATAATGTTTTCCTATGAAATGGAAATCTAATCAAACTTACTTTCTATGATTTCCATGAAGCGCTCTTCAAATTCTTCCTTTCCTTCCCAGTGATTATAATCTGGTTTAACAATATTTTGAATTAAAGTATTGGCTTCCTCATAACTTGAAGATGTATTTATTTGAGACAAAACACGCTCGTAGTCCTCACTTTTACCATCAAATAAATGTTTTATAAAAGCCAACTTATCATTAAGTCCAATAGCAAAACCACTGCTTTTTAGTTTGTCATTTAAAGATTTTTTTTCGTTATCTGCTTTACGTTTGTTGGCTTCGGTAAGTGGCTCAAAAACTGGCATTTCCTGAAAATCTGCCACTAATTCCTCTAATTCATTCTTTTTGGTTTTCCTATTTGGTATAACAGATTCAACCATAGCATCGACTGCATGTGTTTCTTGAGGCATTTGCGCTACCATGTCTTTTATTTTTTCCATCACTGGTTCAATAATGCCATCGTCCTCAGTTTCATCTACATTTACATAAACCTGATCTTCAACTTCAACAGTGTCACTTACCTTATTGTTAAATGTTCTTTCGATGGTATCAAAAAACGAAGTACCACTTCCAATGGTTGGCATATCGTCTTCAAAATTCTCTTGGGCAAATTTCAAAACGGTTAATTTTTCATATAGCTGAGTTACTTCAGCATGTAGTTTATTGATGTCTTCTTTACCTTTTAATTTTAAAATCCTATGTGCAATGCTTATTAAATCAGATTCTAGTTTCTTCTTCATAACTTTTAAATTTTATGCAATTTAGGTTTTTGTTTTTTAATAAATTTGCTTCACCTTTATAGAAACGAAAATTTGCTTCGTTTTAGTGTTAAATTTACAAAATGTTTCTCGAAAATACGGTAAACCATAAAGAACAATTTGGGTGGATTGAAGTGATCTGCGGCTCCATGTTTTCTGGTAAAACAGAAGAGTTGATTAGACGGTTGAAACGTGCTCAATTTGCAAAACAAAAGGTTGAAATATTTAAACCAGCAATTGATGTGCGTTATGATGAAGATAAAGTTGTATCGCATGATGCTAATGAGATTCGTTCTACTCCAGTTCCAGCTGCAGCAAATATTCCAATTTTGGCAGATGGTTGTGATGTGGTTGGTATTGATGAGGCTCAATTTTTTGATGATGAAATTGTACGCGTTTGTAATGACTTAGCCAATAAAGGAGTTCGTGTCATTGTGGCTGGCTTGGATATGGATTTTAAAGGCAATCCGTTTGGACCAATGCCAAACCTAATGGCTACTGCAGAATACGTAACCAAAGTACACGCCATCTGTACACGTACTGGAAATTTAGCACAATACAGTTACAGAAAAGCAAAAAGCGATGCGCTTGTGCTTTTGGGAGAAGTTGATGAATACGAACCTTTAAGCAGAGCTGCCTTTTACAAATCTATGTTAAGAGATAAAGTAAGAAATATTAAAGTAAATGATGCCGAAGAAATCTCAGCTAAACTAAAAACAGGAAATGGCTAAAGCCCAAGAAACCATCCTTGAGATAGATTTGGGTGCTCTTGAGCATAATTTTAATCATCTCAAATCAAAACTTCAAGAAAATACTAGATTTTTAGCTGTAGTAAAAGCATTTGCTTATGGCAGTGATGCTGATCAAATTGCGCTACATCTGCAAAACTTAAATGTTGATTATTTTGCCGTAGCTTTTACCTCTGAAGGTGTTGCACTTCGTGATGCAGGTATTACTAAACCCATTTTGGTTTTACATCCTCAAACAGTCACTTTTAAAACAGTTATAGAAAGGTGTCTTGAGCCTAATCTTTATAATTCAAAAGTTTTAAACGAGTTTTTGGAAGTTGCCAAAGCGCAAAACCAAGAGAATTACCCTGTTCATGTTAAGTTTAATACTGGATTAAACCGATTAGGATTCTGGGAAAATGATGTTGATTATATCGTTTCTAAATTGGCTACAAATAACACATTGTATGTAAAATCTATTTTTTCCCATTTAGCTGCCAGTGAAGATTTAAATGAGCAAGCGTTTACAAAATCTCAGATTTCTAGTTTCAAATCTATTGCAGAAAACTTCACAAAACAAATTGGCTATAAACCATTAATTCACATTTGTAATACATCTGGTGTTTTAAATTATCCTGAAGCTCATTTTGATATGGTAAGGTGTGGAATTGGTTTGTATGGTTTTGGAAACTCCGAAAAAGAAAATAAAAACCTAAAACCAATAGCTTCATTAAAATCTATAATATCTCAAATTCACAATATTGAAAAAGGAGAGACAGTTGGTTACAATAGAGCATACAAAAGCACAGATTTTAAAAAAATAGCTACTATTCCAATTGGTCATGCTGATGGTTTGGGTAGACAATATGGAAACGGAAAAGGCTTTGTTTATGTCAATAATAAAAAGGCTTTTATAGTTGGAAATGTTTGTATGGATATGATTATGGTAGATATTACAAATGTTGAATGTAAAGAAGGAGACGAGGTCATTTTATTTGACAACAACCACACAGCCGAAAATTTGGCAAATGCATCTCATACAATTTCTTACGAATTGATCACCTCAATTTCACAGCGTGTAAAGCGAATAATTAGAAATTAATAAGTGTTTTTTTAAAGAATAAAGTTTTTTCACTATTTTTAAAATCTACTAACTACTAATATTTTAAACTATGCTAAAAGAATTTAAAGAATTCGCAATGAAGGGCAATTTAGTTGATATTGCTGTAGCCTTTGTAATGGGTGCTGCATTCAACAATGTGGTCTCTTCATTTACTGGTGGAATCGTGTCTCCTTTAATAGGGCTTGTATTTAAATCTAATTTTAAAGACCAAAAAATGATTTTACAAGAAGGCACTCTAAACGACGCTGGAGAAACAGTAGGTGAAGTTGCTTTACTATGGGGAGATTTCCTTACAAACCTTATTGACTTTATTATTGTTGCCTTTGTTATGTTTATGATTATCAAAGGAATTAATAAGATGAAAGCAAAAGAAGAACCTGCACCTGAAGCTCCAGCAGGACCTTCAGACAATGATTTATTGACTGAAATTAGAGATCTTCTTAAGAAATAATTCATCTTTTTTTGAATTAAAAAACCACTCATTTAAATGAGTGGTTTTTTTATGTCTTGCAATTTTTATTAGCTACTTTTGTTTTTTAAATTATAATTTTATGAGAGTAGCTGTGGTTGGCGCAACAGGAATGGTTGGCCAAGTTATGTTAAATGTTTTAGAGGAAAGAAATTTTCCTGTTACTGAATTAATTCCAGTAGCTTCCGAAAGAAGCGTTGGGAAAGAAATAAATTTTAAGGCCAAAAATTATAAAATTGTTTCTCTTCAAGATGCTGTAAATGCAAAACCTGATATTGCTCTGTTTTCAGCTGGAGGAAGCACCTCGCTGGAATGGGCTCCAAAATTTGCCGAAGTTGGCACCACAGTTGTAGATAATTCTTCTGCCTGGAGAATGGATCACACTAAAAAACTTATAGTCCCTGAAATAAATGCAAACACGCTTACTAAAGACGACAAAATTATAGCAAACCCAAATTGTTCGACCATACAAATGGTTATGGTGTTAGCTCCATTACATTCAAAATATAAAATCAAACGCTTGGTAATATCAACCTATCAATCTATTACTGGAACTGGTGTAAAAGCGGTTAAACAATTAGAAAACGAAATTGCTGGTGTAAATGGTGAAATGGCCTATCCATATCCAATTCATCAAAACGCTCTTCCGCATTGCGATGTTTTTGAAAACAATGGTTATACTAAAGAAGAAATGAAATTGGTAAGAGAAACCCAAAAAATTCTTGACGACAGAACCATTGCTGTTACTGCGACAGCAGTTAGGATTCCTACTGCTGGAGGACATAGTGAATCTGTAAACATTGAATTTGAAAATGACTTTAATGTAAACGAAATAAGGCAAATACTTAGCAATACTCATGGTGTTACAGTTCAGGATAACCCAGATGTAAACGTTTATCCTATGCCAATTTATGCCAATGGTAAAGACGATGTGTTTGTTGGTAGAATTAGAAGAGATGAGTCTCAGCCCAATTCACTTAATATGTGGATAGTAAGTGATAATTTAAGAAAAGGAGCTGCAACCAATGCCATTCAAATTGCAGAGTATATAACCGCAAAATCACTCCTTTAATCTGTTTTTTAAATAGCTTTATTAAGAATATTGACACATTATGTAGAATTTTTAGCATTATAACGAATTAATTATAAGCAGATTTAAGCGTTTTGTTATATTAGCTTTCCAAATTTTCTATAAATGTTTAAACCATATACCTATATAGCATTACTATTAACGCTATCGTTATTTGCGTCTTGTACAAAAGACGATGGTTATGTTGGTGTAGACCCAGAGCTTATTTCTCCAGTTGTTTTTAATATTGATAGTTTGCCATACGATAATCTATCTGAGTATAACTTTTTTGAAGGAAACATTGCTGATTTAAATCCTGTTTATGGTGTTTTACCTTATGGTTTAAATTCGGCTCTGTTTAGTGATTATGCTAATAAAAAACGCTTTGTGTGGATGCCTAAAGACTCAACAGCAAAATATGTAAATGATTATACTACATTTGATTTTCCTGTTGGCACTATATTAATCAAGAATTTCTATTACGACAATGTACTTCCAGACATGAGTACAAAAATCATTGAAACAAGATTAATGATTAAACTTGAAGATGATTGGACGTTTGCTAATTATGTATGGAATGAAGAGCAAACAGATGCGACATTTACAACCCAAAGCAAGTTTTTAGCATTTGATTGGGAATTAAATGGAGAAACTAAAAGCGTTAACTATAAAATTCCTGGATTTCCAGAATGTTTTACTTGCCATAATAAATATGACACTCCTTTGCCAATTGGTCCAAAACCGCAAAATATAAATCGCAACTATTTATATCCTGAAGGCTCAAAAAATCAATTAGCCAAATGGGTTGAGCAAGGTTATTTAGAAGACAACTATCCCTCTGAGATAAAATCTTTAGTAGAATGGGACGATGAATCTCAACCTTTAGACTTAAGAGTGAGGTCGTATTTTGATATTAATTGTGCTCATTGTCATTCAGATCAAAGCTATTGTGAATACGCTTCAATGAGATTTGAGTTCAATAAAACAGAAGACATTAGTAACCTCGGTGTATGTGTAGAGTCTGTTTTCTATATTAACCCTTCGATTACACATATAGTAAACCCTGGAATAACCCAAAGGTCTGCGCTTTTTTTCAGAATTAGTTCAGACGAAGATCAGTATAAAATGCCTTTAATAGGGAGAACATTAAATCATATAGAAGGCATTGAATTAATTGAAGAATGGATAAATTCGTTAACACAAAATTGTAATTAATACGCTATTAATAAACCAATATATCATGAAAAAAGTTTTACTTATTTTTTTAGCTATCTTAATTGTGCCCTCAATCTCTTTTGGGCAAACTAGTTCAGACACTTGTTCTGCTACTGATAGCGCAACACCAATTTCAGCATCAGGAGTTTTTGCTGTTTCGGCAGTAAACGGAACTGCTCCTAACCCTATTTGTCCCGACAATACAAACTCTGCTTCAAATGGAGAATGGTACAGATATACACCATCTGATGATTATTTTGTAACAGTTACCACCAATTTAACTCAAAATTCTGGTAAAGATACAAGGGTACATATTTATACAGGTACATGTGCAAGTCTACAATGCTTAGCTGGAAACGATGATGTTGGGCCTACCAATTATTTGTCTACTGTATATTTTAGTGTAACTGCTGGCGAAACCTATTATATTGCTTGGGATAATTTTTGGGGTGTATCTAGTTTTGATTTTGAATTAATAGAATCTTACTCTCCCCCAACAGTTTCTTTTACAACATCAACCATTTCAGCTCCTGGAACAGATCGTGGTGCTGTAGATATGAATGGAGACTTTTTAGACGATATTGTATCAATATCAACCTCTACAATTTATGTTAACGAACAGCAAAGTGGTGGTGGTTTTGTTTTAAAGAATTACCCTCTAGCTGGTGGTACTTATAGTGCTTCTTGGAGCATGGCTGCAGGTGATTTTGATAGAAATGGTTATAACGATTTAGTATATGGTAACAGCTCTGGCGCTCATGTTGTTAAAGCAAACTCAACTGGAACAGGTTACTCAATTGCGGCAACAAGCCATAGTGTTTTTACTCAACGCACCAATTTTGCTGATTTTGATAATGATGGGAATTTAGACATTTTTCTTTGTGATGATACTGCACCTAATGAATACTTTATAAACGATGGTACGTCTTTAACTCTATGGGAAGGTGACAATCCTAGCGCACCAATACCTGGTGGATTGGGTGTTTATTCTTCAGGTGGAAATTATGGTTCTGTATGGATAGATTATGACAATGACGGAGACTCAGACTTGTTTATTGCTAAATGTGGTGGAGAAGAAGCAAGAAGAAGAAACCACTTGTTTAGAAATAATGGAAACTTATCTTTTACAGAAGTTAGTACAACAGCAAATATGGATGATGCTTTATCCACTTGGTCGTCTGCTTGGGGAGATTACGACAGTGATGGTGATATGGATTGTTTTGTAGGATCATCACTAAGTTCTGAGTCGCACAAAATGATGAGAAACGATAACGGGATATTTGTAGATGCGACCACTAGTTTTGGTCTGGATGTTTTTAATGATTATGGTCATGAAAACCAGCCTTTCGACTTTAACAATGATGGTTATATCGATATCTTTTCAAATGGAAATATTCTTTTAAACAATGGTAATGGAACTTTTGGCATCATTTCAGCTGGCATACCTCAAGAAGGAGCTGTAGGAGACCTTAATAATGACGGCTTTTTAGATGTTTTCAATAGTTCTATTTATTATAATAATGGAAATGGAAATCATTGGATTAACATAGAACTTGTTGGAGTTGCAAGTAATATTAATGGCATTGGAGCGAGAATCGAAGTGAGTAGTCCAAGTTTTAACAATGCTTCAAGTAAAAAAGCACAGATTAGAGATGTAAGGAGCGCTCAAGGGTTTGCCTATATGAGTACCTTAAACACTCACTTTGGATTAGGTTCTGATACTACAATTAATACTATTACCATTTATTGGCCATCTGGAACGGTCGATGTTGTAGTATCTCCAAGTGTAGACCAGTCTATACGTATTACAGAAGGCGAAACATTAAGCCTCGAAACAACTTTGACAGATGACCTGATTTTATATCCTAACCCAACGAAAGGAAAGCTTAATATCAATACGACTTATGGACTTGAAAATGCTGTTTATTCTGTGTTTGATATTACAGGTAAGCGAGTTTTAAATGATAGAATGAGTACAAACACCATTGATGTTTCAGAATTAAGCTCAGGAAATTATATTTTAAGAATTATAAACAATGGTCTTATAAAAACTCAAAAATTTATCAAGCAATAATATATTGGTTTATGTTTTCTTGATTAAAAATCCGTTTCAATGAAACGGATTTTTTTGTCTTATTTTTGTGCAATGCTAAACGTAAAGAACATAACTTTTGGGTATAACAAAACCAATGTACTCGATAATATTTCATTCTCTGTAAACAAAGGCGAACACCTTTCAATCATTGGCGAGAGTGGATCAGGAAAAAGCACATTGTTAAAGTTACTTTATGGTGAATATGATTTAAAAGAAGGTAAGATTTATTGGAATGAAAAAGAAATACTTGGTCCGAGTTACAACTTAGTTGTGGGTTATGATTTTATAAAACACGTAACCCAAGACTTTGATTTAATGCCTTTTATTTCAGTAGAAGAAAATATTGGTAAATTTTTGTCGAATTTTTTTCAAAAAGAAAAAAAGAATCGTGTATTGGAGCTATTAGAAATTGTAGAGCTTACAAGTTTTGCTAAAACCAAGGTTAAGGATTTAAGCGGTGGACAAAAACAACGTGTAGCACTTGCGAGAGCTATTGCTAAACAACCTGAAATTATTTTACTTGATGAGCCTTTTAGTCACATAGATAACTTTAAAAAACAGTCTCTTAGAAGAAAATTATTTAGGTTTTTAAAAGAACATAATATTACATGTATTGTTGCAACACACGATAAAGACGATGTATTGGGATATGCAGACTCTATGTTGGTTTTACACAACGGAAAAATTGAAGCACATAGTAATCCGAAAATACTTTACCAAAACCCAAAAACACCTCTAATAGCTTCTTTTTTTAGTGAATTCAACATTATTGATGGTAAAATTGTTTACGCTCACCATCTAATAGTTACAGATAAATCAGACATGGCTGTTATAGTAAAGCAATCTTATTTTAAAGGTGAATATTATTTAATTGAAGCAGCATTTAACCAAGAAACTTTATTCTTTAAACATTCAACCTCTTTAGAGCCAAACACCAACGTTTATCTAACTATATTAAAAAATTAGACTAAATTATTTTAGTACTCTTTTTATAATACACATTTCTCTCTTCCAAATACTTTATTATATAATTAAAGCATACTTCATGTTTACCAACAAGCTCTGGAGGAAAAACACCTTTCTCTGCAAACAATTCTTCTAAAAACAAATTAGCTGCAGCTGTTGCTGTATAACCTGTAGTTCTTGACATAGAAGCTGTATTGGTTTCAGCACAATATTCATCATGAAGGTTGTAAACAACTTCTTCAATCTGTCCTTTTTTGTTTTTTCCTCTTACTGTTACACGCATAACGGTTAATTCTTCTTCGGTTTCACCAAGTTTCCACTCATCAAATAAAATTTTGCTAGTAAACTGTAAAGGTGAAATTGGTGTCCCATTTACATTAATTGGTTGTTCATTAAAAAATCCACTTTCTTTTAAAACTTTGATATATTCTACATGACCAGGATAACGCAAGGTTTTCTCTTTCATATTTGGTATGTGAGGCATTGTGTATATGATTGACCTTAATCCATCAGAATTGAATGATTCTAATGTGCCAACCTTATCAAATTCAACATATTCACAATCGGTTAATGGCTCTCTTACTATTTCTTTCCCATTCTCTACGTATCTTGCTGGTCGAGTATATTCTTCAATAACATCTACAGGCGAAAATGGTGCTTTATAACAAAATGGCCATTTTTTAACCTTTGGCAAACCTCCTACCAAACATTCAAAATCAGTAAGTTCTAGTTGTTCATTATAATAGCCAAGTATAATATTGTCCATTCCAGGAGCTACACCACAATCAACAATAGCAGTAACATTGTTTTCCTTAGCCAAGGCATCTAGTTCCAAAGAATTTTCAGGGAAAAAAGAAATATCTATCACATTCTTTTGAGCTTCAATTATTGTTTTTAATGTTTTAAAACCTAAAAAACCTGGAACAGCACAAATAACCAAATCAAAGGGTTTAAGGCTTTCTTTGAGCTCACTAAGATTGGTGACGTCCAATTTTTTGATATCTAAATTTGTACAATTTTGTTTAACCTTGTTTAAGGTGTCTAAACTTATGTCTGTGAGTGTAACTTTGTGATTTGTTGATAGGTCTATTGCCATTGCACTTCCTACCATTCCAGCACCAAGTACTATAATGTTTTTCATATTATGAATAATTTAAATGATGAATGAATTGTAAGTTAAAAATGAAAGGCTAACGCACTATAATCCTGGAATCAATATCCAAGGCATCTCTGTAGTTTTTAGAATGCGTTTTTTTAACATGCGTTAAATGTATAAATAAAAAAGGCCCTGAAAAAATTTCAGGGCCTATATTTTATTCTACAGCTTCCGGTTTCATTTTAAAATCCTCCATGAATTTGGTAGTATAGTTACCTGCTAAATAATCTGGATGCTCCATGAGTTGTCTGTGAAATGGAATTGTGGTTTTAATGCCTTCTATAACAAACTCGTCTAGAGCTCTTTTCATTTTATTAATTGCTTCCTCGCGTGTCTGAGCTGTAGTAATAAGCTTAGCAATCATCGAGTCATAATTTGGCGGAATTGAATATCCAGCATACACATGAGTGTCTAATCTTACTCCATGACCTCCAGGAGCATGCAATGTAGTAATGCGTCCTGGTGATGGTCTAAAACCATTAAAAGGATCTTCTGCATTGATTCTACATTCTATAGAGTGCAAGTTTGGTGTATAATGTTTTCCTGAAATTGGCACTCCAGCAGCGACTAGAATTTGCTCGCGTATCAAATCAAAATCAATAACTTGCTCAGTAATTGGATGCTCTACCTGAATACGTGTGTTCATTTCCATGAAATAGAAATTTCTGTGTTTGTCTACCAAAAACTCGACTGTTCCAGCTCCTTCATATTTAATATATTCTGCAGCTTTTACTGCAGCCATTCCCATTTTGTCTCTAAGTTCATCGGTCATAAATGGCGAAGGAGTCTCTTCTGTTAATTTTTGATGACGTCTTTGCACAGAACAGTCTCTTTCTGAAAGATGGCAAGCCCTTCCTGTAGAGTCTCCAACAATTTGAATTTCGATATGGCGAGGCTCTTCAATAAGTTTCTCCATATACATATCATCATTGCCAAAAGCTGCTTTAGATTCTTGTCTTGCAGAATCCCATGCTTCTTTAAGTTTTTCAGGTTTCCAAACAGCGCGCATTCCTTTTCCTCCTCCACCTGCAGAAGCCTTCAACATAACTGGATAACCTGTTTCTTTAGCTATTTTTTCGCACTCTTCAAATGACTTAATAACACCATCACTACCAGGAACACAGGGAACTCCAGCTGCTTTCATTGTAGCCTTTGCGTTTGCCTTGTCTCCCATTTTGTCAATCATTTCAGGAGAAGCACCTATAAATTTTATATCATGCTCAGTACAGATTTTAGAAAATTTGGCGTTCTCAGATAAAAATCCATATCCAGGATGAATAGCATCTGCATTGGTTATCTCAGCGGCGGCTATAATGTTAGATATTTTAAGGTAAGATTCGCTACTTGGTGGTGGTCCAATACAAACAGCTTCATCAGCAAACTTTACGTGCAAGCTGTCTGCATCTGCTGTAGAATAAACAGCTACGGTTTTTATTCCCATTTCTTTACAGGTCCTAATAACACGTAAAGCTATTTCACCTCTATTTGCAATCAGTATTTTTTTAAACATAACTTTAGTTTTTAAAAATTTCAAATTCCAAGTCTAAATTCCAAATATTGGATTTTAATATTTGTCTATTGGAATTTTTAAATGGTTATGATGGATCTACCAAAAACAATGGCTGATCAAACTCTACAGGTGATGAATCATCAACTAAAATTTTCACAATTGTTCCTGAAACTTCAGATTCTATTTCATTGAACAATTTCATTGCTTCAATAATACAAAGCACATCACCTTCTGAGATAGACTGACCAACTTCAACAAATAAAGGCTTGTCTGGTGCAGGTTTTCTATAAAAAGTTCCTATTATTGGTGATTTTATTGTGATATATTTTGAGTTGTCTGTTCCTGCACTTGGAGTTGGAGTTTCAACAGACGTCTGTTGAGGCTGAGTTGGTTGTATAACAGGTGCTGTTTGTTGTGGTATTTGTTGTGCAACTGGTAGTTGCTGTACTATAGTAGTTTCAGGATCAGATCCAGTTTTAATGGTGATTTTTACATCTTCCATTTCAAGTTTAACCTCACTTGCTCCAGACTTGGCAACAAATTTGATTAAGTTTTGAATATCTTTTAAATCCATAATATTAATAATTAATTTAGTTAGTTTAGTTAAGAATTATAAGCCCATTTTAAATAGACTGAGCCCCAAGTAAATCCGCCTCCAAAAGCGGCAAAAATTAAATTATCTCCTTTTTTAAGTTGTGTTTCGTAATCGTTTAACAATAACGGTAAAGTTGCTGATGTAGTGTTGCCATATTTTTCAATATTCATCATTACTTTTTCGCTTTCCAACTCTATTCTGTTAGCAGTAGCATCAATAATACGCTTGTTAGCTTGATGAGCAACTAGAAACGCTATATCGTCTTTAGTTAAATTGTTTCTTTCTAAGATTCTAACCGCAACATCTGCCATATTAAATACTGCATTTTTAAATACTGTTTTTCCGTCTTGAAACACATAGTGTTTACCTTCTGCCACAGCTTCGGGAGTATTAGGGTACGATGAGCCTCCGTAAGTGGCTTGTAAAAACTCCCTTCCTGATCCATCGCTTCTTAGAATTTCATCTTGAAGTCCTAGTCCTTCGGTATTTGGTTCAAACAATACAGCTCCTGCTCCATCACCAAAAATGATGCATGTTGCGCGATCTTCATAATTAATGAACGAAGAGTTTTTATCTGCACCAATAAGTAATACATTTTTGTAACGACCAGACTCGATATATTTTGCTGCTGTAGACATGCCAAATAAAAAGCTTGAACATGCTGCTTCAAGATCAAATGAGAATGCATTCACTGCTCCTATTTCTGTTGCTGTGTATGCTGCAGTAGAAGCGGCTTTCATGTCTGGAGTTGCAGTAGCAACAATAACAAGCTCAATGTCTTTAGGGTCAATGCCCTTTTTCTTTATTAAATCGTTTGCCGCATTAATGGCAAGAAAAGAAGTTCCCTTACCTACTTCTTTAAGAATTCTACGCTCTTTTATACCTGTTCGCGTAGTAATCCATTCATCGTTTGTGTCAACCATAGTTTCAAGAATTTGATTGGTTAACACATAATCTGGCACATAAGCGCCAACAGCTGTAATGGCTGCAGTGATTTTACTCATAATTTTGTATTGGTTGAACAAAAAATGATCAAAATTGCCTTAAATTGAATAAAAATATGATTAAAATATCACTTTTTAATCAATTTTGGCACAAAATAGGTTCTTTTTGCATTAAAGAAAAATATATCATAAAAAAAACGCTCACAAGTGAGCGCTTTATAATATGCGTGCATAGTAGTTATGCTGCGTTTTCTTCTTGTGAATTGTCTATCAATACTTGACCTCTGTAATAAAGTTTGCCTTCATGCCAGTGTGCTCTATGATATAAATGTGCTTCACCTGTTGTAGGGCACGTAGCAATTTGAGGAACAGATGCCTTGTAATGTGTTCTTCTTTTATCTCTTCTTGTTTTCGAGATTTTTCTTTTAGGATGTGCCATTTTTAGTAACTATTTATCTGTTAATAATTTTTTTAACGTATTCCATCGAGGATCTGTTTCCTCATTGTCTTTTTTTGTGTCTAAGTCTTTTGGACTTAATTCTTCAAGCTTTTTTAATATATCAGAATCTAATGTGCCATCTAAAACTCCTGGATGCACTAGTTTAGTTGGAACAGATAACACAATTAATTCATAAATGTATTGTGCAATGTTAATTTCGTATTCAGCATGAGGTATAATAAGTATGTCTTCATTATCATTATTATACTCATTACCAAACTTTACAACCAAATCAAAATCATTGTTGATTTTTTGATTGTAAGGCTCATTGGTTAAATCACAATTAACATTTACGGTTCCAGAAACTTCAAAATGCAACTCTAATAAGGTGGTCTTTTTGTTTAAAACCACATTAATTTTAAGATTCGCATCATTAAATTCTTCGTATTCAAACTCCTTAAAGAACTTTTTATCTATATCGTACTCGAAATGATGTTCTCCTAATTTTAATCCAATAAATTGAATATTAAACTCTTTCAAAGGCTTCATTATCACATTTATTTCGAGCGTGCAAATATATAAAATTTTATTAAGCCTACATTAGTTATAAACATTTTTTTGTTTATATCTTTTACTCTTGCTTTTTTAATGGGTTTTTGGTGAGTTTTTTATGGCTTTTTCTGTTATTAAATATTTGAATTCCTGCAAAAAGGGCTTCGGTAAAAGAGCTTGCGTCTGCTATTCCTTTTCCTGCAATTTCATAAGCGGTTCCATGATCTGGTGAAGTTCTTACTTTATTTAATCCTGCTGTAAAATTAACACCTTGTCCAAAAGATAGCGTTTTAAAAGGAATTAAACCTTGATCGTGATAGGTTGCCACAATAGCATCAAAATTTTTATAATTATTAGAGCCAAAAAAACTATCTGCAGCATAAGGGCCAAAAACCAATTTTCCTGTCTCTCTTATTTTTTTTAAAGTCGGACGCAAAACTGTATCGTCTTCGCTACCTATAACACCATTATCTCCTGTATGCGGATTAATGCCTAAAACTGCAACTTTAGGTTTATTTATTGCAAAATCTACTATTAATGTGTTATAAATAGTCTCTATTTTTGAGGTTATTAAATCTTCTGTAATGTGCGAAGCTATGTCTTTAATTGGAACATGATCTGTAAGGAGTCCTACTTTAAGTGAATCAGTTACCATAAACATTAGGCTTTTACCTCCAAGTTCTTTTGCTAAATAATCTGTATGTCCTGGAAAATTAAATTCTTTAGATTGAATAGAATGTTTGTTTATTGGCGCTGTTAATAATACATCTACATTTCCATTCTTAAGCTCTTGAGTGGCTGCTATTAATGATTTTATAGCATAAGAGCCTATTTGAAAATCCTCTTTTCCAAACTCAATGTTTATGTTTTCTTTCCAAAGGTTAACCACATTTATTTTTCCGTGAATAGCTTGTTCTGCCTTATGAATGGTGTTATAATTAATTTCGCTTTTAAACTGATTTTTTAAAAAAGACATCACCTTTGAAGATGCAAAAATAATAGGTGTGCAAAATTCTAATACCCTACTATCTTCAAGTGTTTTCAGAATAATCTCGCCTCCAATACCGTTTAGATCACCTATTGAAATCCCAACTTTTATTTTTTCTTCTTTTCTCATCAACAAATGAAAATATTAGTTTGTAATTTTGTGCCAACAAATTTAGTTAAATAAACGCAGAAAATTATGTTTACAGGCATCATTGAAAATTTAGGCAAAATCACAAGGCTTGAACAAAAAAATGGAAATCTCGACATAGCTTTAAAATGTGGTTTTGCTGATGAGTTAAAAATAGACCAAAGTGTTGCTCATAATGGTGTTTGTTTAACTGTAGTGAATATTTCTGAAAACGAATACACTGTTACTGCTATTGATGAAACTTTAAAAAAAACCTGTCTAAGCGACCTTAAAATAAGCGATTTTGTTAACCTTGAAAGAGGTATGAAACTTGGCGATAGACTTGATGGACATATTGTACAAGGTCATGTTGATCAAATCGGAACTTGCGTTGGTATTGATAAAAATGAAGGAAGTTGGATATTTTCTTTTAGTTATGACGATGCTTTAGGAAATATAACCATAGAAAAAGGTTCCATTACAGTAAATGGTGTTAGTCTGACTGTTGTTAACTCAAAAAAATCTTCTTTTAGTGTAGCTATTATTCCTTATACGTTTGAGAACACTACGTTAAAATATTTGAGTATAGGAAGCCGAGTTAATTTAGAATTTGATGTTATTGGAAAATATGTGAAGAGACTGACCAGCCTTTAATTATTTGTCCTTTTTGGTTTATAAAGCTTCTGTACTTTATAAGCACCAAAAATTAGTCCTACAACAAGCATAAAAATCACACTTCCATCAATTGGTAATCCTACTGGAGGAGGAGGCATTGGTGGCGGTGGATCTCCTATTTCTTGCGCAGCACATACAAAACTTACTATCAAAAATAAGATTGAGGCTAATTTCAACTTGTTTTGTAATATCATTTAACCGTAAATGTATGAAAAAAAGCGAGTTATCAAAATTCAAAAGTAAAAAACATCCAAGAAACACATATTTTATCGATGAAATACATGTTTCTTTAACATTTCTTACAAATTCACTCTTTAGTCTTTATAAACGAAATTTAGTGTAAAATTATTGAAATTATTTTAAATAAAATTTAATATTCGTTTAAAAACACAAAAGCCGATCCATTTTTATGAATCAGCTTTTGTTGTGGTCCCACTTGGGCTCGAACCAAGGACCACCTGATTATGAGTCAGGTGCTCTAACCAACTGAGCTATGGGACCAAATTAGGCTGCAATATTAATACTTATTTTAAAACTCCACAAGAAAATTAAATCTATTTAGCAATCTCTTGGCAAAGCTCTATTAATACGCCATTAGTTGATTTTGGGTGCAAAAAAGCAACCCATTTGTTATCAGCTCCTTTTTTTGGCTTTTCGTTAAGGACTATAAAACCTTCTTTTTTAAGTCGCTTTATTTCTTTCTCAATATCGTCAACATCAAAAGCAATGTGATGAATCCCTTCACCTTTCTTTGCAATAAATTTTGCAATTGGACCCTCATCATCTGTTGCTTCTAAAAGTTCTATTTTGCTTTCTCCTAATTTAAAAAATGAAGTGTTCACACTTTCACTTTTTACACTTTCAATTTTGTAATGTGTCTTGCCAAACAATGATTCAAACAACTTGTTTGAGTCTTTTAAGCTTTTTACAGCTATGCCAATATGTTCTATTTTATTTATCATTATACAAATTTAGTTTAAAACCATTATGTTTTAAAAAATACCCATTAATTGTTTTATTTTTGTGGCATGGAAAGTAACAGACAAAAAAAAATAGCTTCAATCTTACAAACAGATTTGGTTGATGTATTACAAAGTGCTGCAAGTGCAGGCATGAAAGGTGTTATTATATCTGTTACCAAAGTTAATGTAACGGTAGACCTTTCGATTGCTAAAGTTTATTTAAGCATTTTTCCTACCAATAAGCGTGCAGAATTAATGGATGGCATAAAATCTAATTCTTACAAAATTAAGCATGAGTTGGCGCAAAGAACCAGACATCAGTTAAGACGTATGCCTGAACTTCAATTTTATGTTGATGACTCCTTAGAATATATAGACCAAATTGAGCGTTCTTTAAAAGGTCTTGATAATCCTATTGAAAACCCTGACTCTTTAGAAAAAAGAAAAAAGAAATAGTTGAATTTCACTTTTTACATAGCAAAACGTTATTTGTTTACCAAAAGCAGTAACAACGCTATTAACTTTATTACCATTATTGCTGCTATTGGGATTATTATTGGTTCGGCAGCTCTACTTGTTGTGCTTTCTGGTTTTGCAGGATTGAAAGATTATAGTCTTCAGTTTTCATCTTTTGTTGATCCTGATTTAAAAATAATTCCCATTGATGGAAAATCATTTGAACTTACATCTGAGACTGCTGATAAAATAAATAGCATTGAAGGCATTGCCTCTTATTCTAAAATTATTGAGGAGCGCGCTGTTTTGGAATTTGACAACAAACGTCAAATCATTACGCTTAAAGGAGTGGATGAACATTATCCAGAATCTACCATCAGTTCAATTGTTTCGCTAGGTTCTTGGTTTGCTCCAGATTCCAATCAAATAGTTTCGGGTTGGGGAATTGCAAGTAACTTGTCATTTGGTGTTATGGATTATGGAAAAGTACTTAAAATTTACACTCCAAAACCAGGAAAAGGGCAGATCACTTCTGAAAAAGATGCCTTTAATACTACTACAACAACCAATATTGGAATTTTTGAAATAAACGAGCAACTTGATAATTCTGTCGTGTATAGCAATATTGAGCTTGCAAAAGAGCTTCTAAATTATAACGAAAACACTATCAGTTCAATAGAGGTGAAATTAAGCAACATTGAAAATATTAAACAAATAACCGAAGATTTACAAACAGTTTTGGGTTCAAGTTTTCAAATAAAAACAAAAGAGCAGCTAAACGATGCTTTACATAAAATGCTAAATACCGAAAACCTTGCTGTTTATTTAATTTTTACACTGGTTTTAATTATTGCGCTTTTTAATGTTGTTGGCTCAATAATCATGATGATTTTAGATAAAAAGAACGACTTAAAAACCCTATTTAATTTAGGCATTACTGTAAAACAAATACAGCGAATTTTTCTTTTACATGGAAGTCTAATGGTTGTTCTAGGTGGCTTTGTTGGAATTATGTTGGCTATTCTTCTTGTTCTAACTCAGCAAATTTTTGGGTTTGTTATGATTACGACAACCTTACCTTATCCTGTTTCTTTAAAACTAACTAATATTTTTCTGGTGTTTTTTACGATTACCATATTAGGATTTTTGGCTGCTAAAATAGCTTCAACCAGAATTTCAAAACCTTTGTTATCTCAATAGTAAATAGTTTTAAAAACTTATTCCGAAAACTCGTAGCCAGCAAAATTTTCTAAGACCTCATCAAAAGTTGCAAACACATCTTTTGAGTCGTCACTAGTTACCATCTTGGTTCTGAATTCTTTAAAATGAGGTATGCCTTTAAAGTAGTTGGTGTAATGCCTTCTGGTTTCAAATACGCCAAGTGTTTCGCCTTTCCAATCAATTGCCATTTGTAAATGTCTTCTGGCTGCTTCAACACGCTCTTCTAAGCTAATAGGCTCAAGATGTTCACCTGTTTTAAAAAAATGTTTAACCTGTTTAAAAAACCATGGATTACCTATAGATGCTCTACCAATCATAGCTCCGTCTAAACCAAATTTATCGCGCATTAACATGGCTTTTTCTGGAGAATCCACGTCGCCATTCCCAAATACAGGAATATGCATTCTTGGGTTGTTCTTAACCTCTGCTATTGGCTTCCAATCTGCATTACCCTTATACATTTGTGCTCTAGTTCTTCCATGAATTGCAATAGCTTTACAGCCAACATCCTGAAGTCTTTCAGCAACTTCAACAATTTTGATAGAGTCATGATCCCAACCCAAACGTGTTTTTACAGTAATTGGTAAATTAGTGCGTTTTACCATTTCGGCAGTAAGTTTTTCCATCAAGCAAACATCTTTTAAAATGCCAGCTCCTGCTCCCTTACTTACTACTTTTTTTACAGGGCATCCAAAATTAATGTCTATAATGTCTGGATTTGATTTTTCAACAATATCAATGGTTTGAAGCATGCTGTCTAGATTGGCTCCAAAAATTTGAATGCCAACTGGACGTTCTTTTTCATAAATATCCAGTTTCATAACGCTTTTTGCTGCATTACGAATCAATCCTTCGCTAGACACAAACTCAGTATAAACAACATCTGCTCCTTGTTCTTTGCATAAAGCACGAAAAGGAGGGTCGCTTACATCTTCCATTGGCGCTAAAAGCAATGGAAAATCAGGAAGTTCTATGTTGCCTATTTTTACCAAGTATTTCTTTTGTTCACAAAATTACATCTTTTTATAATAATGGCTATATTTAAAAAAAATAGTCTGTTGAGCATTCCTTTTGAACCTGTCGTTTTTGGATACACTATTAACATTCATCTTATCTTAGAATATTTAGCTTTTTTTATTGCCTTTAGATATTATGTGTTATTGCGTAGAAAAAGTGACGATGTTATTTCTTATAGTAATAGATTGTCTATTATTCTTGGTGCAGCTATTGGAGCTTTAATCGGTTCAAGATTGTTTGGGCTTTTAGAAAACCCTTTTATTGAAATCTCGAAAGAGAATATAATTCAAATATTAAACACTAAAACTATTATGGGAGGTTTGTTTGGTGGTTTGATTGGTGTTGAGCTTACTAAAAAGTATATTGGTGAAACTCGTTCGTCTGGTGATTTGTTTGTGTTTCCAATTATAGTTGGTATTTTTATTGGTAGGATTGGTTGCTTCTTATCTGGAATAAACGAACCTACATATGGCGTCACAACCACTTGTTTTTTGGGAATGGATTTAGGCGATGGATTGCTTCGTCACCCAACTTCATTTTACGAATTAGTGTTCTTATTTCTGCTTTTCTTCATCTTAAAACAAACACAAAGTAAAGCCTTATTAAAAAGTGGTGATTTATTTAAGTGGTTTATGGTTGGCTATTTTACATTTCGCTTTTTTATAGAATTTATTAAACCAAATATGTTTTATGCTTTCGGACTAAGTTCAATTCAAATTTTATGCATAATTTGTTTAATCTATTACTCAAATTTTATTGTTAAAAAAATCAAAGGTGCCAACTAGAAAATATACATATTATGATTTCACATTAAGTCTTTGTCCAGAGTGCTTAAAACGTGTTGATGCAAAAATTGTTTTTGAAAACGGTAATGTTTATATGCTTAAACGATGTAATATTCATGGGAATTCAAAAACATTGATAGCCGACGATATTGAATATTATAAAAACATTAGAAATTACAATAAACCATCGGAAACACCTTATAAATTTAATACCAAAACACATTATGGCTGTCCTTATGATTGTGGTTTGTGTCCAGATCATGAACAACATTCTTGTTTAACCGTTGTTGAAGTTACCGATAGGTGTAACTTAACGTGCCCAACATGTTACGCAGGATCTTCGCCTACCTATGGTCGACATCGAACTTTAGAAGAAGTTAAGCAAATGCTTGATGCCGTAGTGATAAACGAAAAAGAGCCTGATGTTGTTCAAATTTCAGGAGGAGAACCTACTATTCATCCACAATTTTTTGAGATTTTAGACTACGCAAAATCGCTTCCTATTAGGCATTTAATGTTAAACACTAATGGTATTAAGATCGCTAGAGATCTTGCTTTTGTTGAAAAACTAAAAACCTATAGTCCTGATTTTGAAATTTATTTACAATTTGATTCGTTTGAAAATAGTGTGCTTCAAGAATTAAGAGGAGCCGATTTAAAAGATATTAGAAAACAAGCCCTTGTAAATCTTAATAAATTAAATCTCTCAACGACACTAGTTGTAACGCTTCAAAAAGGATTAAATGATAATGAAATAGGAAAAATTATCAATTTTGCGTTAAAACAAAAATGTGTTAGAGGTGTTACGTTTCAGCCAACTCAAATTGCAGGAAGATTAGAAAATTTTGACCCTGAATCAGACAGAATGACCTTAACAGAAGTTCGTAGAAAAATTTTGGAACAAACCTCTATTTTCAATCCTGACGATTTGCTCCCAGTACCTTGTAACCCAGATGCTTTGGTAATGGGTTATGTTCTAAAATTAGATGATGAAGTTTTTCCGCTAACGCGTTATATTAATCCAAACGATTTATTAGACAACAGCAAAAACACTATAATTTATGAGCAAGATGACCAGCTTAAAGATAAAATGATTGAGTTGTTTAGTACTGGCAATTCCGTTGAGGTTGCTGAAGAAAATCTAAAATCTATTATGTGCTGTTTGCCAAATATTGATGCACCAAACTTAGGTTACGACAATTTATTTCGTATTATTATAATGCAATTTATTGATGCGTACAATTTTGATGTTCGAGCAATTAAAAAATCTTGTGTGCATATTGTAGATAAAAACAATAAGATAATTCCTTTTGAAACCATGAACTTGTTTTACAGAGATGACAAAAAAACTCGTTTAGAGGAATTAAAAAATGAATACAAAGTATGCTAATAATTCCAATTATATTGTTAGTTATGTTTGGGCCTCCAATAGTTCTAACTATTATTGGCTCTAATAAGTCTGATAGGAAAATCGCGAAAAATTATTACCTAATAGCAGTAATTTATTTGATTATTGGATTAGGTACTTGTGGCGCAATAATAGCTGGTTTTTAATGCATGCCTATGAAAACATTATTAATTGAAGGTAATTACGATGCAGTACTTTATATAGTGTTGGTAATAATGTTTGGTCCTGCTATATTATTAACAATAATTGGATTTGCTGTAAGGAAAAAACATAAAAAAGCAGCAAAAATATTGTTTATTATTGCTGCTGTTTATCTTATAATAAGTCTTGGTTTTTGTGGTGTTTTATTGTTGGGTTAAAACTCAATCTCTACTTCAAGCTCTTTACCGTCTCTAAGAACTTTTACTTTGGTTTTGTTTCCTGCTTCAAAAGCAGAAAGAGATCTCATGTAGCTCATCATATCAACAATAGTGCTATCACCAATTTTAACAACTACATCACCTTTTTTCAATCCTGCTTTAATTGCTGGTTTATCTTCACTTACTCCATCTATTCTCATACCTTCACCATCATATAAATAATCTGGCACAACACCTAAACCCACTTTAAATCTTGGTGTCTCTTCGCTTTCGTTTTTAGTTTTTCTAAACGCTAATTTTCCATTGTCATCTAAGTCTGTGATTACGTTATAAATGTAATCTGAAATAAGATTCATTCCGTCGTAATTTAACTTTTCAGAATCGTCTCCAGGCTTGTGATAATCTTCATGTTGACCAGTAAAAAAATGCAACACAGGAATATCAATCAAATAAAATGATGTATGGTCTGATGGTCCAACTCCAGATTCGTTTTCAATAAGTTTAAAGTTATCGTTGTTTGCTGTTAACGTTTGCTTGAACATTGGAGATGTACCTACACCATAAACGGCCAATGTGCTGTCTGATTTCATTCTTCCAACCATGTCCATGTTAATCATATAGTTGATTTTAGAAGCATCTATTGTAGTGTTTTTTGTAAAGTAATTAGAACCAAGCAATCCCATTTCTTCTCCAGAAAAAGCCATGAATAAATAGTTGTTGCTAGTATTAGTGTTTTTTAATTTTCCAGCTAAATTAAGCATCAAAGCAACTCCGCTTGCATTGTCGTCTGCTCCATTATGTATGGCTTTTTCTTCGTCTCTAAACAAAGACCCTTCACCACCATAACCCAAATGGTCATAATGTGCTCCAATCACAATTGTATTTTCGGCTTTATTATCTAAAAACCCAATAATATTTGTACCTACAACAGAACTATCTTCTGCAACAGAAGTGAATTTAACCTCTTCGTGCGGATTGGTTTTGGGTTTAAAGTTAAATGCTTGCAAATAGCCTTCTGTTCCTTTTGGTTCAAGACCCAATTCTTTAAACCTTTTGGTCAAATATTCGGCAGCTGCCTTTTCTCCTTGGGTTCCTGTTTGACGACCTTCTAGCTTATCATCAGCTAAATAAGCAACATCTTCTTTAATTTTGTTTTCTGGTGTGTATTCTTTTTTACATCCTAACAGCGATATAAAAAGAACCAATAGCGATATTTTTTTCATTATATAAATCTTATTTTTGCGCAAAATTAGTCATTAATTGCCATTTAAATATACAATTATGAATAAAACCATTTCTATTTTAACACTTGTAGTTTTAACGATAGTTTCATGCAAATCTGAAAAGAAAGGAAATACAGATGCTGATTCTGGCGCTACAAAATGGGTAGATTCTTTAATATATCCTGAAGAAACGCATTTTAAATCTTTAAAACAACTTACGTTTGGTGGTGATAACGCAGAGGCTTATTGGAGTTTTGATGATAAACAAATCATTTTTCAGTCTAACAACACTAATTGGGATGTAGAGTGCGACCAAATGTTTTTAATGAATCGTGATGATGTTTGGAAAGATTCTGTTCCTCCTATGGTAAGTACTGGTTTAGGAAGAACAACATGTGCTTATTTTTTACCAGACAACAAACATTTTGTTTATGGTTCTACTCATTTAGGTGGTGACGAATGTCCTCCTTCTCCATTAAGAAGAGAAGGAAAATATGTATGGCCAATTTATGAAAGTTATGACATTTTTGTTGCAGACCTTGAAGGCAATATTACTGTTCAATTAACCTCAGAACCTGGCTATGATGCCGAAGCTACTGTGTCGCCAAAAGGAGATAAAATTGTTTTTACTTCTATGCGAACTGGTGATTTAGAACTATTCACCATGAATATTGATGGAAGCGATGTCAAGCAAATTACGAACGAATTAGGTTATGATGGTGGAGCTTTCTTTTCGCCAGATGGAACAAAACTTATTTTCCGTTCTTCAAGACCTAAGACTGAGGCTGAAATAAAAGAATACAAAGATTTATTAGCCGAAGGTTTGGTTCAGCCTACTGAAATGGAATTATATATCTGCAATGCAGACGGTTCTGATTTACGCCAATTAACCAATTTAGGAAATGCCAACTGGAGTCCGTTTTTTCATCCAAGTGGTGAAAAAATATTATTCTCTTCTAACTTTGAAGCTGAGCGTGGTTTCCCATTTAACTTATATTTAATTGATATTGATGGTAAAAACTTAAAGCGCGTGACTCATGGTGAAACATTTGATGCGTTTCCTGTGTTTTCAAATGATGGAAAGCATTTGATTTTCTCTTCAAACAGAAATAATGGTGGAGGTCACGACACGAATTTGTTTATTGCAGAATGGCAAGACTAGTTTAGTGCTCTTTTGCAAGTCTGTCTATTTCTTCTTTCGAGGTTGACCTTTGGTTGGTTGAAAGTTTAGTGTTTCCAAATTTGTATCTGAAGCCTAAATTAACATAACGATTATCTAGGTTGTTAAATATCCTGCTGCTTTGATCTAAAAATCGAACTGTTCTTGTGAAGTCCTGCCTGTTAAAGAAGTCGCTAACAGATAGTGATATCGAGCCTTTATTATTAAATACCGTTTTAGCAATAATAAAGTATGTGTCCCAAATTTCATAAACTGTTTGGAAACCTTGAACATTCTCTCCACCATAAACAATAGTTAGTGATGCGGTCAAACTGTTGTCTTTTAAAAAAGAAAAGTCGTTACTTAAAATGGAATAATTAGCCCATTTATCAAGCTCTACTTTGTTTCCTGAAAATGTGCCTTTGTCTTTATAGTTATAGATTGAAGAGCCAAAATATAAATTCCATTTGTCTGTAATACTTAAATACGTCTCAAAATCAAAGCCCATTTCTTCTGTGCTATCAATATTTAAAGGTGTGTAAACAATAACATTTTCTAAGTTATCTTGTATAGGAAGTTCAAAAAAGCTATTATCAGACTTTCTGTAAAAAACCTCAAAAGTAAATCTGTTATTTATTGTTGTTCCTATTAAGTACTTATTAGTAAAAATTGGCTTTAATGCTGGGTTTCCTGTAACAATAGTGTTATCGTTTAAATAGTAAACAAATGGGTTTAGATAAGCATAATTTGGTCGTTCAATGCTTCTTTTGTAATTAATATAACTATTGACTTTTTCTGAAACTTGAAAGCTCAAGTTTGCTGTTGGAAAAAACTCTAAATAATCTTGTTTGTTGGTTTCGTTAATTGACGAAACACCTGTAATATTGGTTTGTTCTGCTCTTAAACCAACGTTAAAAGTGAATTTTTCGCTGTTGTAATTATAATCAATAAATGCTGCATAAACATCTTCGTCATAATCAAAGGTATTGGTGTTATCTTCGTTTAAAACTTCTTCTCCAGCAATAATATCGTTCTGTAAAATACTACTTTCTGTTTTTACGTTTGAAAACTTAACTCCTGAATTAAAAGATGATTTGTCGTTTATTGTTAATGCATAATCCAATTGAGATGTAAAAATGTTAGTATCCTGATTGGCGTTTACATTAAATGCTGTTTCATCAACAATTACAGAGGTGTCCAAATAACGACTCTCGACATCTTGCCTTCTTTGATAGTCATAATTTGTGTAGTGCGAGTTAAAAGAAATTTTTGAAGCTTCACTTATCTGATAATCATAGTCTAAATCTACGCCAATATTGTGCCTATCATCTCTGGAAAGGCTTTGAGCTTCTATTTTATTAAATGAGCTAGAATTAGAATCTATATCTGTATTGCTTCTTGTTAGATATTTAAAATATGGCTTAAGTTGGGCATTAGCAGAAATTGCTAGATTGCTTTTTTCGTTTAGGTTATAATCAAAATTAAATCCTAAATTATGGCTTTCAGACCAAGTGTTTTTGTCTAAAACTGTCTTCCACTCTTCATCTGGATAGTTTATGTTTTCTACATCTACTCTATCGTCTTTTCTGTTGTTGTAACTATAGTTAAAAAAAAGATTCGTTTTATCTCCTTTAAAATAATGTGAAGTTCCTGCGCTATACTTCGGGAAAACACCTTGCTCATAATTACTGAAAACACTTCCATTATAACCTGAAATAAGGTTTTTAGACATAACTATGTTTAGAACAACTCCACTATCTGCATCATACTTTGCTGAAGGGTTTGTAATTACCTCAACTGATTTTATATTAGATGCCGAAGAGCCTTGAAGTAGCTCAATTAACTCTGAGGATGATAAGTGTACCTTTCTATCGTTTATATAAACTGTAGGTGTTGTGTTTTTTACTAAAATGGCATCGTCAAGCACCAAAACACTTGGTGTGCTACGTAATACCTCAACAAGATTGCCTTGGCTTAAGGCTGTGTTTTCTACATTAAAAACCAATCTATCTGCTTCTCGTTTTAAAGTGGGCTTTTCAACAAAAATTTGTACTTCGTTCAACGCCTCAACCGATTCTTCTAAAACAACACTAATATTATTTATGTCTTCTTGAACATCAAGTGTCTTAAAATCATCTTTATAGCCAATAAAGCTTGTTTTAATAATATATCGTCCTGACTTAAGGTCTTCAATTATAAAACGTCCATTTTCATCAGAAGATGTTCCTGTAACTATTGTAGAATCTTGAGATTGCATTACTAATATGTTTGCAAATGCAACAGTTTCATTAGTAGTGTCTTTTACTGTGCCAGAAACAGAAAAAGTTTGCGACCAAACAGCAAAACTCAACAGTGAAAAAGGAAAAAGAAAAAGGGTTTTCTTAATACTCATTAAAGACATTTAGGAATACAAACATAAAACATTTCTATTACTTTAAATTATGGTTAATCCATAAATCTGTTTTTTGTTAAGCTTAATGATAAACGAAGTGTTTTAAATGTGGTAAATTTATGTACTTTTGCGCTTCGGTATTAAATGCCTAATATAACTGAATGAAAAAGATTAGAAATTTCTGTATTATCGCTCACATTGACCATGGTAAAAGTACTTTGGCTGATCGTTTGTTGGAATTTACTGGTTCAGTAACTGATAGAGAGAAACAAGATCAGTTGTTGGATAATATGGATTTGGAACGCGAACGAGGTATTACCATAAAATCTCATGCCATTCAAATGGAATACAATTATAATGGTGAGGTTTATACGCTTAACCTTATTGATACTCCTGGTCATGTGGATTTTTCATACGAAGTTTCCAGATCTATAGCTGCATGCGAAGGCGCATTGTTGGTTGTAGATGCTGCTCAAAGTATTCAGGCGCAAACTATTTCTAATTTATATTTAGCATTAGAGAACGATTTAGAAATTATTCCAGTACTGAACAAGGTTGATCTTCCGAGTGCTAACCCTGAAGAAGTAACTGATGATATTGTAGATTTATTGGGTTGTCGTCCAGAAGAGGTTATTCCTGCCAGTGCCAAAACTGGAATTGGTATAGAAGATATCTTAAACGCCATTGTAGAGCGAGTTCCTGCTCCAAAAGGCGATATTAACGAGCCGCTTCAGGCTTTAATTTTTGATTCCGTTTTTAATCCTTTTCGTGGAGTGGAAACTTATTTTAGAGTTATAAATGGTTCTATTAAAAAAGGGCAGCACATTAAGTTTATTGCAACAGGCAAAAGTTATCATGCCGATGAAATTGGAACTTTAAAACTTAAACAATTTCCAAGAGAGGAAATAAAAGCTGGAGATGTTGGTTACGTCATTACTGGAATAAAAGAGGCTAAAGAAGTAAAGGTTGGAGATACCATTACAGACGCAAAAAACCCAACAAAAAATGCAATTTCAGGTTTTGAAGATGTGAAACCAATGGTGTTTGCTGGGATTTATCCTGTTGATACCGAAGATTATGAAGAGCTTCGCGCTTCAATGGAAAAATTACAACTTAATGATGCCTCTTTAGTTTTTGCTCCTGAAAGTTCAGCCGCCTTAGGTTTTGGATTCCGTTGTGGTTTTCTTGGAATGCTCCATATGGAAATTATACAAGAGCGTTTAGAGCGTGAGTTTGATATGACTGTTATTACAACAGTTCCCAATGTGAGTTATCATGCTTTTACTAAGAAAAACCCTGACGAAATCATTACTGTAAACAACCCTTCAGATCTTCCTGATCCTTCAACTTTAGATCATGTTGAGGAGCCGTATATTAAAGCTACCATTATTACTAAGGCAGATTTTGTTGGTAACGTTATGTCTTTATGTATAGATAAACGAGGCACTATTACCAATCAAACCTATTTAACTCCAGAGCGTGTTGAGTTGAGTTTTGATATGCCTTTAGCTGAAATTGTTTTTGATTTTTACGATCGCTTAAAAACCGTTTCAAAAGGATATGCTTCGTTCGATTATCATCCTATAGGAATGAAAACCTCTAAATTGGTAAAAGTTGATATCTTGCTAAATGCCCAACCAGTTGATGCTCTTTCTGCATTAATTCACGCTGACAATGCCCACAGTATAGGAAAAAAAATAACCGAAAAATTAAAAGAACTCATTCCTCGTCAACAGTTTGATATTCCTATTCAGGCTGCAATTGGAGCAAAGATTATTGCTCGAGAGACTACAAAAGCATTACGAAAAGATGTAACTGCCAAATGTTATGGTGGTGATATTTCACGTAAGCGTAAACTTTTAGAAAAGCAGAAAAAAGGTAAAAAGCGTATGCGTCAAGTAGGAAATGTTGAAATTCCTCAAGAGGCTTTTATGGCTGTTTTGAAACTAAATGATTAGCAGACTGTCTTTTATTTGGCTGAAATTTGTCTTCTTAAAAGAATTTAAGAAGCACTTTTATTTCCTATATTGATAATTGTAACAATATATTTAGTATCTTTCTTCTGTTTCAAATCTTCATGATTTTAAGTTACTTACTAATAACAATAATCATGAAAACAAAATTCTTAAAGCCAACATCATTTGCATTACTGCTTATGTTGGCTCTTAACAACTTAATTGCTCAAAATAGTTTTGATGCAAGTATCACTTTACAGCAATCTTCATTTGATTTTCAAACCGCTGCATTAGATGATTTGCCAGAAGAAGTAGATCTCTATGCGTTTGAAGAAACTAAACCTTTAGATTATTATGAAATACAAGACGATAGAAGCGTTGCTGCTGTTTTAGCAAGAGCTATGTTTGGTCTTGGTGCTGGAATTGCATTTGGTGAAAACGAAATCAATTGGTGCTTACAAGCGGCCTATTATATGCAATTGTCTATGTTTGCAAACTCTGCTCTGTATGGCGTATTAGGAGCTGCTTATGAGGGTTATAGCTTTGATGACTATAATCGTAATTTTATTGATTTTCAATTAAAGTTACTCATGTTTTCTGCTATAACTCAATATAAAGAAGTGTTTCTTATTTATGGTATTTTGGGTGCTTATGGCTTGGGTAATGAAAAGTTTAACGGTTTTAAAACTGATGTAAACAGATTAACATTATCTGCCATTATGGGCTTTAATATTATTTTAACAACAAATTTAGCGTTGGCTTTACAGACCTCTGTTTTTACCTATGTAAGCAACAAATATAAGCCCGAAAGCGGTGATGATTACAGTAATAATTTTACCAGCTTTTTATTTAATAAACGAAATATTTTTACCTTATCCTTGCTTATAAACCTAAGCAGAAGCAGATCTTAAAATTCAAATATGAGGCGCTTTATAACCAAGGGCCTCATATTTTACCTCTTAATAGGTTTCCCAAGATAAACCAACTTACTTCCTTTAGAAATTTCTGAGTTGATGCTGTTTTGAGATGTTATGATGTGTAGTTCACCCTTTTCATCTTTAATAAATAATGGGATTATGTCTTTATCTTTTTGGGTAATTTCTATTAGTTCAGAAAAATTTTCTTTGTCTTTAATGGCTATTTCGTGTATTGTAGGATATTTGCTTGTTAACTCATTAAGTGAGTTAAAATCATCTGTTTGACTAAATAACCCTTCTTTCGGATTATTTTCCGCATCCATTATTTCTTCCTTAGAGATTAGTCTAAACGAGCCGTTTTCCCCAAACTGTTCTGAGAATTTATTTATAGCATATTTATTAATATCAGAATTTCCTGTTAAAGCCATTAGGTACCCAACATCGTTTAGTTCAATGTTGTCAGTTAGTGTTTCTGAGTAGATATTAGTGTCAAAAGCCTCAAGACCAAGTTCATTTGCCTTTTTAATATTGCTTTGATTACTGTCAATTAGTACAACGTGTCGACTATTATCCTCTAAATATTGACCCAAAAGCCTTGATACTTTTGAGGCGCCAATGATAAGAATTCCTTCGGATTTCTTTAAAAACACACCTACCATTTTGGCAAATAATCGTGCTGTAGTTGCGTTTAACAACACTGTTCCTAAAACTATCATAAACACCAAAGGTGTTATATACTCTGCTCCTACAACACCTTCTTTTATAAGCTTGCTTCCAAATAAAGATGCAATTCCAGCAGCAACAATTCCTCTTGGACCAACCCAACTAATAAAAAGTTTTTCATTAAACTTTAAGTTTGAGTTTGTGGTACTTAAAAACACTGCTAATGGCCTAACAAAAAATACCACAGCTCCAAATAAAGCTGCTGTTTTCCAATTATAGAGAAGCATCATGTCTTCAATATTTATATTGGCAGCCAATAAAATAAAAAGAATTGATATTAAGAGTACACTTAAAGATTCTTTAAAGTATAGAAGTTCCTTTATGTTTTCTAATTTTCCATTACCTAAAACCATTCCCATAACAACCACAGCCAAAAGTCCTGATTCATGTGCAAAAATTTCAGATTCTACAAAAACTAATAATACTGTAGAAAGTGAAACAACATTAAGCAAATAATGAGGTATTAGTTTTTTATTGATAGCAAAAGCTAAGGCGTGAGCAAACGTGAAGCCAAAGGTTGTTCCAAAAAGAATAATCTTTCCAAACTCCATAAGTGCTGTTTTAGTAAAACCTCTGTCTCCTCCAACACTTATAAACTCAAAAACTAATACAGCCACTAAGGCTCCAATAGGGTCAATAAGTATGCCTTCCCATTTTAAAACTGCAGACACGTCTTTTTTTAATGGAATATTTCTAAGAATTGGTGTTATTACTGTTGGGCCTGTAACTATTATTAAAGCCGAAAATAAAAAAGAAATTTCCCAACTTAGTTTAAATATAAAATGCGCTAAAATACCTGCTGCGAAAAATGTGATAGCAGACCCAAGGGTAATAAGTTTGGTAATTACAGGACCAACGTTTTTTATTTCTGATCGCTTGAGTGTTAGGCCTCCTTCAAATAAAATAATGCTAATAGCTAATGATACAAAATAATACAAACCCTCTCCTGGAAAGAGTCCTTTTTCACCATTCCAAATGGGTTCAATCCATTTAGAACCATCATCAGTTAGGTATTCTGCAGCAATTGGCCCAACTAATAATCCAATAAGTATAAGAGGTAAAATTGCAGGAATTTTAAATCGCCAAGCAACCCATTGTGCTAAAATTCCTAAAATGATAATTCCTGCTAATTCTAACATACATTATTTTTAAACGAGTAAATTTATTAAGAATAAATATTCTTTTATAACGAATCACAATAAAATCTTAACTTTTTCGCGTTATTCTTCCTATTTTGTTATTTTGCAAGACTATGAAATTGTACCCTATAAACGCTGGAAACTTTAAGCTGGATGGTGGCGCTATGTTTGGCGTTGTCCCTAAATCTTTATGGCATAGAACAAATCCTGCAGACAACAATAACATGATAGATATTGCGGCACGTTGTTTGCTAATTGAAGATGAAAACCGATTAATTTTAATCGATACAGGAATGGGAAATAAGCAAAGCGATAAGTTTTTTGGTTACTATTATCTTTGGGGAAATGATACTATTGAAGGTTCGTTAGCTAAATACGGTTTTCATCGTGATGACGTGACTGACGTGTTTATGACCCATCTCCATTTTGATCATTGTGGAGGAAGTATACAATGGAACAAAGACCGAACTGGTTATGAGCCTGTTTTTAAAAATGCAACGTTTTGGAGCAATAAAGACCATTGGAAATGGGCTACTCAACCCAATAATCGAGAAAAAGCGTCATTTTTAAAAGAAAATATTTTGCCAATGCAGGAGAGTGGTCAGCTTAAATTTATATCAATTTCTGAAAAAGATATTTTAAAGGATTCGGAGTTGGGTTTTGATGTTTTTTTTGCCAATGGACACACTGACAAACAAATGATTCCGATGATTCGGTATAAAAACAAAACGATCTGTTTTATGGCAGATTTGCTTCCAACGGCTGGTCATTTGCCAATACCTTTTGTAATGGGTTATGACACCAGACCATTGTTAACCTTAGATGAAAAAGAACGTTTTTTAAATCTTGCTGCGGATAATAATTATTATTTATTTTTAGAGCACGATGCCCATAACCCAATCATAACAGTAAAACACTCAGAAAAAGGAGTTAGACTCAATGAAATTTTTACACCTGAACAATTATTTTAATTTAACTTAATCTATGAAATTCTTACACAAGAAATTATTTTTTTTAACCCTTCTCGTATTAGTACTTACAAGCTGTGGTAGCACAAAATTGGTCTCAACACCTATTGAGAATATTGACAACACGCCCTTAAAGTTTAATGACTTAACAGAAAGCGAAGAAAAAGTTTGGGGACATCTGGATTTTGTGTCTGATACAATCCCTGGAATGAGCGTTAACAAGGCTTATGACGAACTTATTAAAAATAAAAAAGGAACACAAATAATAGTTGCTGTGATAGATTCTGGAATTGATATTGATCATGAAGATTTAGATGATGTTATATGGACCAATAAAAAAGAGATTCCCAACAACAATAAAGACGATGACAACAATGGCTATATAGATGATGTTCATGGTTGGAATTTTCTAGGAGAAGCCTATCAAGAACAATTAGAATATGTAAGACTTTTGGCAAGTGGCAACAAAAACCATCCTCGATATGCTGAAGCTGAAGCTGAGTACCAAAAAAAGGTATCTGAATACACCAACTTAAAATCTCAATATGTAGAAATTATTCCTGTCATGGAAGATGCTCATAATACCATTTCAGAGCATTTAAATAGAGAAAATTACCAGCAAAAAGATTTAATAACAATAAAAACTGAAGATAAAAAACTTCAACAAAGCATTTATGCTCTTAATGTGTTGGTTTTCGATAATGGTTTCGATACTGCTCCTGAGGCAATTGATGCTTTCAAAGACAATTTAAAAAGCATTAATGACTTGTTGGATTATGCCTTAAACAAAAACTTTAACGGAAGAAAGATCGTTGGTGATAATCCTGATGATATTAATGATAGAAACTACGGAAATGGAAATGTGAAACCTAGAGATAAAGGAGAAAGTCATGGAACACATGTTGCTGGAATTATTGCCGCAGAAAGAAATAATCAAAAAGGCGTAAATGGAGTTGCAAACAATGTGTTAATTATGCCCATAAGAGCTGTTTCAAATGCAGATGAATATGATAAGGATATTGCTTTAGCTATACGTTATGCAGCAAATAATGGTGCAAAAATTATAAACATGAGTTTTGGTAAATACTACTCACCTCATAGTGAATGGGTAAAAGACGCCATAAAATATGCTGAAACAAAAGACGTATTACTAGTACATGGAGCTGGAAATGAATCCTTGAATCTTGATAACAAACCTAATTTTCCAACTGACCAAGAAAATGGTGTAGAGTTTGTAAATAATTTTATTTCTGTTGGAGCAACAGAACCAAAATATGGTTCTAGTTTGGTGGCAAGCTATTCCAATTATGGTAAAAACTCGGTTGATGTTTTTGCTCCTGGATCAAAGATTTATTCAACTTATCCTAATAATACTTATAAATCTGAAGGTGGAACCTCAATGGCTGCTCCAGGAGTTGCAGGAATTGCGGCTTTGATTAGGTCATATTATCCAAAGCTTACTGCTGCTCAAGTAAAACAAGTTATCATGGATTCTGGATTGCCTTTAAAAGCAAAAGTTACTGTTGGTGAAAATGCCAATACAGTTGAACCATTTGCTAACCTTTCAAGGTCTTCAAAACTTGTAAACGCATACAACGCCTTAATTATGGCAAGTAAAATATCTAACTAATTTTTTTTCGAATGAATACACTACCATTAAAAATTACTCTAATCGCATTTGCATTTATTAGCATTGTCTTAAATGCGCAAAATTCTGGTTATTGGCAACAACATGTTGATTATACCATGGACATTGACATGAATGTTGAAACCTTTCAATATCAAGGAACGCAAAAATTAGTGTATACCAACAACTCTCCTGATGTGCTTACCAAAGTTTATTATCACTTGTATATGAATGCATTTCAGCCTGGAAGTAATATGGATATGCGATTGCAAAATATTGCAGATCCTGATGGTAGAATGGTAAACAATATAGGAACTAAGGAAAACCCAATATACGAAAGTAGAATTAGCAAGTTAAAACCAAGTGAAATTGGGTACATTAAAGTAAGATCATTAACTCAAGATGGTGTAGCTTTAAAATATGATGTAGTTGATACGGTTTTAGAAGTCACATTAGCTAACCCAATTCAACCAGGAGCAAAAACTACTTTTGACATGGCTTTTGATGCTCAGGTGCCTTTACAAATTAGAAGAAATGGTAGAAATAGCAAAGAAGGTATTGCGCTATCAATGGCTCAATGGTATCCAAAAATGGCAGAATATGATTTTGAAGGTTGGCATGCTGATTCTTATATCGCAAGAGAGTTTCATGGCGTTTGGGGAGATTTTGATGTTAAAATAACAATTGATAAAAACTACACTATTGGTGGAACTGGCTATCTTCAAAATCCTGAAGAAATAGGTCATGGTTATGGTCCAAAAGGTTTAAAATCAATAAAACCTAAAGGTGATAAGTTGACATGGCATTTTAAAGCACCAATGGTACACGACTTTACTTGGGCGGCAGATCCAGAATATATTCATGATAGCGTTCAGGTTCCTGATGGACCAATGCTTCACTTTTTTTATAAAAGCAACATGGATGCTGAAAGTATAGATAATTGGAAGAAGCTTCAGCCAACTACAGTAAAACTAATGCAGTACTTTAGTGAAAATGTTGGTAAATATCCTTACAAACAATACTCAGTGATTCAAGGAGGAGATGGAGGTATGGAATATGCTATGTGTACCTTAATTACTGGAGGAAGAAGTTTAAATAGCTTAATTGGTGTTACTTCGCATGAAATGGCTCACACCTGGTTTCAATTCTTGTTGGCAACCAATGAGAGCAAACACGAATGGATGGACGAGGGCTTTACAAGCTATATTAGCGCACAAGCTTCAAATGAAGTTATGGAACGAAACCAAGACAACCCAAGCGCTGGCTCTTATATGGGTTATATTGGTTTGGCAACTTCGGGCTACGAACAACCTCTTACAACACATGCAGATAGATACAATATTAATAGAGCCTATGGTACATCTGCCTACAGTAAAGGTGCTGTATTTTTAGCTCAATTAGGTTATGTAATTGGTGAAGACAACTTAAAAGCTACATTAAAAAAATATTTTAATGATTTCGCATTCAAGCATCCTGTACCTAATGATATTATTCGGTCTGCTGAAAAAGTTTCAGGCTTAGAGTTAGATTGGTACTTAATGGATTTTGCTCAAACCACAAACACAATAGATTATGGTATTAAATCGGTTGAAGCTGATGATAAAATGACTACTATTACTTTAGAGCGAAAAGGCTTGATGCCAATGCCTATTGACTTAAGGGTTGAGTATCTTGATGGAACGTCTCAGGATTTTTATATTCCATTGGAAATGATGAGAGGAGAAAAACCTACTCCAGATTCTGTAAAGGTTTTGCCAGATTGGTCATGGGCTAACAATACGTTTGGTTTTGGTTTGAATGCTGAAAAAAGCAAAATTAAAAGCATTGCTATTGACCCAAAGGGTAGAATGGCAGATATAGATAATACCAACAATATTATAAGCTTTGAAATTACCAAAGAAGAAAGTAAAACTAAAAACGATTAAAACCAAGGTTCTTTTACATAGTCTTTAGTTTTAGAAACATGCTCTCTGTTGATCACAAAAAGTTGGTTTTGATCTATTTCTCTGCTCCTGTAACCAAGCAAATGAAAAACAGATTTAGCGTAATATTTTGCAATTTTAAGGTTTACTTTTAGCACACCTTTTTCTTTGCTGTGCCAAGAAATTCCTGGCATCATTACAAAGAGTCTGTCAGCTTTTATGTGTCTTAGAAAAAAAGAAAGCTTAAGGAAGAATTTTGGAGTTTTTTTGATGATAAAAAACCCTTCATTGCCGCTTTTTTGATATAAAGGCATAAAAATTCGTCCTGTGTGTGTTGCTGTAATCTCCTTATTGTTATGTTTTGCTATGAGCTCGCCTTTTTTAATTCTTTCAAAACTTTTAAAAGCAGGCAGCATGTCAAAATTATCAGAGTCCTCTATTCGATGTAAATAGGCTATTTCAAAAAAACTATCCACATTATAAGCAGATTTTTTCAGCGTTTTAAAATGCTCGTTGTTATCAATATTTGAAACAATGTTGGTTTGTTTTAGCACTAAATTTATAAAAGCAATACTATTTGAAATTGAGCTTTTGCTATTGTGTTGTCCAGATTCAAAACCCAAAGACACATAACCTAATGTATTTATATAACTCAATAATGGTCCTTGTAAATACTCTTCAATACCTAACACAATTGGAACTGGAAATTGTTCTGAAAATTTTCGGTTAATAATAGCGTCATTTATGGTAATAAACGGTAAAGTCTTGCTTGAGGTTGTGTGTAAATCTATAAAATAAAAAGGTCCTTGATTATCAGATAAAATTTCGTGAATTAAATTGTAAATTTCAAGTTGTTCTTGGTGCTCTGAAACTAGGCTATGAGATTGCAATAAACTATCAATGTCTTTTTGGGTCCAAAGTCGGTTTAAGTCTTTGTTTATATATCGCTTACCTTCTTTTATGGCTTTTAAATTTCCTGAGATGGCGTAAATATTTCCTTTTACATTTTTATGGTTCAATTTACCAAGCACTGCTTCAAGTGCGAAGATTCCAGCAGGTTCATTTCCGTGAATTCCAGCAAAAAACACAACAGTTGAACCTTTGTTTTTTTCACCTTTTATTTTAAAAAGAATTCTGTTAATTGAAACTGATTTTTTAATTGCCTTGCTAAAAACGTCAACCATGTTTATATATCGTTCGTAGTGATTATTCCTATTAGTTTATTGTTTCTTAAAACTGGCAAACAACTAATGTTGTGCTTTTTCATTTTGCTTCTCGCTTGGTCTATAGTTTCATATTCGCTTGTGGTAATTAGGTTTTTTGTCATAAAATATTTTACTGTTTCCTTTAGTGGCTCATCATTTTTAAAATACTTTTTTACGTCTTTCGTGGTAATCAATCCGATTAATTTCATATCTGTATTAATTACAGGCATGTGGTGGATGTTTTTCCATTTCATTATGTTTAATACAAGTTCGATGCTGTCGTTTTGGTCCACAGAAAAAATATCTGAATTCATTTTGTGCTTCACCAACTCTTCTTGTTTTATTTGAGCTGTTTCACCTTGCTGAATTGTGTTCCATGATGAAATTGGATAGTCTTTTTGTTGCTTATCGTACATTTTAGATGTTAAAATTTGAACTGCTTCAAACGGCTTGTGAGACTCTAATAAATTTCGATAACTAGTAATAGTCCATTCAGACCCTGTTTTTGTGTTAACCCTGTTTTCTATAATTTTTAAATAATGCTCTACATCTTTGGGATCAACTTTAAGTTTATATAACCCTTTGTGTGCCATTGGTAAAAGCTCGTCTAAAATTAACTTATGGCTTGATGTGAGTTTGTTGTTCCAAATAAATTGTGTAGACATGCCATAACGAGCAGCATTAAAAAAATTAGACTTAACATCTTTAAAATTTACTTTCTTGTGAATACTATCATATTTTTTGGGTCTTCCAACCATAACACCAACCCAAAACATCATATTTGCAATTTCGTCAGATATTGTGGGTCCTGAAGGAATATATCTATTTTCTATTCTTAAATGAGGTTTATTGTTTCCAACGCCATAACAAACCCTGTTCCAGCTATAAACTGTACCATTGTGAAGATTAAGCGCTTTTAATTTTGGTATTTCTCCGTTTGATATCATCTCCAAACTATCTTTTATATATTCTGATGAAACCAAACTTCTAAACCTTGATATATTGTCTTTAAAAATATTTGTTATAGAACCTTGAAGCCAATCTCTTCCAAAATTTACTCTCGATTGTTTTTCGTTTAGTAAAAATGAATTTGCTCTGGTATCTACGCTTTGCGTAAACAGTGCGATTCGTGTTTCGCTCCAAAGTTCTTTTCCGAATAATAATGGTGAATTTGTACAAACGCTTAATATTGGACCAGAAATGGTTTGAGCCCAATTGTAGCTATCAATAAAATCGTCAGGATTAATTTGCAGATGAACCTGAAAACTTGTGTTGCAGCCTTCTAACATAACAGAATCGTGTTTCATATTCAGTTCGTCAACACCTTTTATGTGAATGTCAAAATCTTGTTTTCTGGTTTCTTTTATAGCCTGATTTAAAACTCCATATCTCTGAATTGGTGTCATGCTTTCAATACCAATATCGTTTAAGCTAAGTGTTGGTAATATTCCTGTCAATACAATTTTGGTGTCTTTTTTTTCTGCTGCTTCATTGGCTTTCTCTAAGTGTTGTTTTAAGCGTAATGCCATTTCTGAAAAACAATTACCCGAAAGTTCTAAAGGGTCTAAGTTTAGTTCAAGATTGTAATTACCTATTTCTGTTGTGAAATGCTCATCGTTAATTTCTTTTAAAACCTCTAACGCGTTTTTCTTAGGTAGAAAACTGTTATTTACTAAACAGAATTCCTGCTCAGCACCAATTCTAATAGGTTTTTTTTCAATCAAATCATTTTCAATCATAAAATCTAGAGCTTCAACATCTCTCATTAAGTGATGAATATAATTTGACTTATCCTGTTTTTTTGAAAGCTTAATAATTTTTAATTCTCCCATAATTGTGCCTTTAACAGTTTATCATTGCCAAGTTACTGCCATTGCTGCTTTTAAAAAATGATATTTATCATACTAAAATACTGTGTGTTTATGGCTAATATATCCTTACTTTTGTGGTTAAATTATGAAAGCCACTTACTCTAAAATTGAAAAACTAAAAAGCAAAATTCTCATCGATAAACTTTTTGATGAAGGTAAATCTGTTGCTGCATTTCCTTTGCGTTTAGTTTTTATTGGAACAGAATTTGATGAGTCTGTAAAGGTGAAGTGTGGTGTGTCTGTAAGTAAGAAAAATTTTAAAAAGGCTGTTGATAGAAACCGAGTTAAAAGGCTTATGCGCGAAGCATACAGACTGAACAAAAACAGCTATTTTAACAACATTACAACACAATATGCGTTGATGATTTTGTACATTGGTAATGAAAACCCTACGTTTGAACAAACAGATAAAGCCATGAAAAAATTGCTTGAGAAGTTTGTTGATACAATTTCTAAATAAAGAGCCATGAAAAAGTTACTAAAAAAGAAAATAATTATCCCAATACTTGCGGTAATGGTTTTATTAACAACCACTGCTTATAAAAGTGATTTTTTTGAAATAGCAAAGCAAATAGAAATATTCACCACGCTTTTTAAAGAAATCAATATGAATTATGTTGATGAAACCAATCCTGGTGATTTAATGGATACAGCTATTAAAAACATGTTAGCAGACTTAGACCCTTACACTGTGTTTTTTAACGAGCAAGATGTTGAGACCTCTAGAATTAATAATACAGGAGATTATACTGGAATTGGAGCAACTGTAAAAACACTAAAAGATAAATTAGTTATTGTTGAACCTTTTAAAGATTATCCTGCTGATGAAGCTGGCCTTAAGGCTGGAGATGAAATTATAAAGGTCGATAATATTGTGGTTGCAGATTTTAAAGATGATGCTGGTGAATTACTACAAGGTGCTTCAGGCTCAAAAGTAAATGTTACATATAAAAGACAAGGAGAAACAAAAACTGCAACAATAACACGTCAAGAAGTTGAAGCTAAAGCTGTGCCTTTGTATGATATGGTTAATGAAACTGTTGGTTACGTGGCATTATCAAAATTTACACAAACCGCTTCCAGAGAAACAGCAAACGCTATTAAATCACTTAAAGCTGATGGCGCTAAACAAATTATTTTAGACCTAAGAGGAAATCCTGGCGGTTTATTAGTTGAAGCTGTGAATATTGTCAATCTATTTGTTCCAAGAAACCAAGTGGTAGTGACTACAAAATCTAAAGTTGAAAAGTACAACAGAACCTATACTACACAAAACGAACCATTAGATTTACAAATTCCTCTTGTGGTTTTAATTGATGGTGGAAGTGCTTCAGCAAGCGAAATAGTGTCTGGCTCTTTACAAGACTTGGATCGTGCTGTAGTTATTGGATCAAGAAGTTTTGGTAAAGGTCTTGTGCAGCGACCAAAACCTCTAACTTACGGAACCCAACTAAAAGTTACTATTTCTAGATATTATACACCTTCTGGTCGTTGTATTCAGTCTTTAGATTATTGGAATAGAGATGAAAAAGGAAATGCTGTAAGAGTAAAACAAGAAAATTATAATGCTTTTAAAACTAAAAACGGTCGTCCAGTTTTTGATGGTGGTGGTGTCATGCCTGATTTAGAATTGGAAGAATCTAAAATGTCTACTTTAGCAAAACATATTGAAGATCAGGATTTTATTTTTAATTATGCTACCAAATATTATTACAACAATTCGGTGACAGACTTAATGTCTTTTGAGTTGACTGATGCAGATTTTAACGATTTCAATTCGTATTTAAAATCAAATAATTTCGACTTTAAAACCAAAACGGAAGAAGCGCTCACAAAGGTGTTGGATGTGGCAAAAGAAGAAGAGTTAGATGCCGATTTAAAAGCATCATACAATGCGATTATTTCAAAATTAAACACTGTAAAAAGTGAGGCTATAGCAAACAATAAGGAGCAACTCAAAGCCTTGTTAGAAAACGAAATTATTAAGCGTTATTTTTACAGAGAAGGTCTTTATAAGTACTTTTTAGCACATAATACTGAAGTTAAAAAAGCTGCAAGTATTTTAGCTAATACAAGTGAGTATAACGGTTATTTAAAGCTATAGAAGTTATTTTTACAGGTTTTAAATTATAAACACTATATTTAGTTTTGTGTTAACATAAAACCATGCTGCGCTTTTACTACATATTCTTTTTTATAAGCATAATAGCTTCTGCTCAAGAATTTAGCCATAATGTGTTTTTTGAAACTGATAAATACAATGTTGATTCTATTGAAGAAAAACGATTAAACACATTTATTTCTTCTTTAGATAGCTTAACTGTCGAGTCTATCACAATACATGGTTATTGCGATGATAGAGGTACAGTGCCTTACAATCTTTTACTTTCAAAAAAAAGGGCTAATACTATAGAGCAATACCTTTTAGATAGCGAATTTTCAAAAAACCAACTAAAAATTATTGATGGTAAGGGTGAATTGGCTTTAAAAAACTCTACAAATATTCCTGAAATAAGGCAAAATAATAGACGTGTCGAAATTATAGTGACAGCAAGGTCTATTAAAAACAACATTGAAAAACCTACCACTCAAACCATTTTAAAAGGAGATGTAAAGGTTGGAGATATTATTAGGTTAAAAAACATTTACTTTAAAACCAGTTACAGTACGATAATACCAAGTTCTATTCCGACGCTTAAAGAGATTGCTGATATTTTAGTAGAACGAAAGAATATTTATTTTACTATTCAAGGCCATGTGTGTTGTACTCACGACACTTACGATGCTATAGACAGAAGTACGAATAAACGAAATTTATCTGTTTCAAGAGCAAAGTTTATATATACCTATTTATTACAACAAGGTGTAGAAAAACACCGAATGAAATATGTTGGCTTAAGACGAAAATATCCTCTTGGTGGTGATCCTAAATATGACAGACGTGTTGAAATTTTAATCACTTATATAGCAAAAGAAAATTAATCTTTTACCATTGCTATATGAGGTATGTTATCTTCTAAGTACTCCTCTCCTATTTCTTTAAATCCTAAATTGTTGTAGAATTTTCTTAAATATGTTTGTGCTGAAAGTTTAATTGTGGTTACCTGAAAATTATCGCTTACAGCTTGTAAAGAAGCTTCCATAATATCGTAACCGTATTTATGTTGTCGTTCTTCTTTGCGTACCACTACTCTACCTATACTAGCTTCTTTAAAATAATCACCTGGTTTAAACACACGAGTATAAGCTATAATTTTATTATCCTTTTTACCAATAACATGAAGAGCTTTTTCATCTTTTCCATCTAAATCTTGATACACACAATTTTGTTCAACACAGAAAATTTCAACTCTAAGTTGTAGTATATCATACAACTCTTTGGTTGTAAGTTCTTGGAAGGTTTTAGTAAATATCTCTATCATATTCTTTTTAATCTTGAACTATAACATCTTTATCATCACATTTACCAAATTCTGGTTGAATGTTTACATGATTAATTTCAAATTTATGAAATAGTATCTCTTCTATCTCATGAAGAATGTCATCAAATTCAGAAAGCTTTATGTCTTTGTCAAAATCTATGTGTGCTTCAAAATGAATTTCTTCTTCATTAAGCTGCCATACATGAATATGATGTGTATTTTTAATACCTTCTAAGTTATTTATTTCTGCTACAATTTTATCAATAGGAATTTCTTTAGGTGTAAACAACATAAGCACTTTAGTAGATGATTTCAATAAATCATAACCCATCCAAATTAAATAAATAGCAATCAAAAAAGTGAGTAAGCTATCTACCCAAAATACATTGTAAAACTTCATTAACAAACCTCCTATCAATACCGCAACACTCGCCATCATATCTGTAAGTAAGTGTAAATAGGCGCTTTTTAAATTCATGTTGGTTTCAGAATCTTTCTTTAATAAAAGCACACTAAAACCATTACCTAAAATAGCAACTAAAGACAACCAAATTACTAAATCTGATTCTATTTCTTGCGGATTTTGAAAACGTTCAATAGCTTCAATAATCAATAAAACCGCAACAATAATTAAAGTAGAAGCATTAATAAAAGCTGCTAAAATTTCAGCACGTTTATATCCAAATGTTTTTTGTAATGATGCTTTCTTTTTTGCAAGTTTATTAGCTACATAACTTACTACTAGTGATATAACATCGCTAAAATTATGAAGTGCATCACTTAATAAAGCTAAGCTTCCTGAAATAATTCCACCAACAACTTGAGATGCTGTTATAAGAATGTTTAAAAAAATAGAAATTAACAGGTTTCTGCCTTGTAAATTACTATGATTATGATGTGAATGGTTATGAGAATGTGAGTGACTCATTTAACAAGACGTTGCAGGAATTTTATTCACTCTATTTTGATGTCTTCCGCCTTCAAATTCTGTGTTTAAAAAGGTTTCAACCATTTGTAAAGCTTGAGGAATTGCAGTGTATCTAGCAGGAATGCACAACACATTTGCGTTATTATGCTGACGAACTAAGGTAACGATTTCCTTAGTCCAACACAAACCAGCTCTAATATCTTGGTATTTATTAGCAGTCATCGCAACTCCATTAGCACTACCACAAATAAGAATTCCAAAATCTACAGTTTTATTAACCACATCTTTTGCAACTGGGTGTACAAAATCAGGATAATCTACACTATCGCTACTATCTGTTCCATGATTTACTACTTCTATTCCTTTAGATTCTAATAGTTTAACAATAGCAAATTTATAATCTGTTCCAGCGTGATCGTTTCCTATAGATATTTTCATTAGATGTTGTTTTATTTTGATTATAAAATTACAAAATATAGGAAAGAGATGTATTAAAGATGTTAGTTACTTTTTAATTAATTGTTAATAACTAATCATTACTTATAATAACTTATTTTAAGTTGCGTAAATAATTTTTCTACTTAATAAACTTTAGTAATTAACCAAAAATAGTTGTTGTTATTACTTTTCATTTTATAAACCTTAAAAATAGATTTACAAACACAAAAACCATAAATTTTTATAAACTTTATACTGTTTATAATAAAAAACAATAGTTGTTAATTAATATAGTTATTTATTTAATATTTAAAGTGTTATATTATCAATAAGCTGTTAATTACATTTATATAAGTAGAAGAAAACGTAATAACAAAATAAAATTTTAAAAAGATATTCTACTAATTAACAAACAATAATAATCACCATTTTTATTTTAAATTTTAAAAAAGAAATTGTTATGATTATATTAATTGTGAATAAGTGATTTATTAAAATAATCTAATTAATTTTTTAAATGTAACTTTGCATAAACTTAATACATCTTCTTCACTATAAATTAAGTTTTAAATTAATAGATTCCTTATCTTCAAGGAATAAGAATATGATAATTAATAAATGAGTAAAAAGAAAAGAAAAAAGAGTTCTAATAAAATAAATAATCTTACCGAAAGTATCCATACGATACTAAAAGTTGATAGAAACAAAACCTTTAATTACAAACAAATAGCTGCTAAACTTGGCGTAAATGATGCAAGTAGTAGAAACCAAATTATTAAAACTTTACATCGTTTAAAAGCAAAACAAGAGATAGAAGAAATAGATAGAGGTAAGTATAAGGCTATAGTTTCGGCAGAATACTATACAGGAATTTTTGATGCTTCAACACGAGGATCTGGTTATGTAATATGTGAAGAATTTGAAGATGATATTTTCATAGCTTCCAATAATGTTAATAAAGCACTTCATGGTGATGAAGTTGAACTTTACGTATACAAAAGAAGAAAAAGAGGAAAGCTAGAAGGGGAAATTACACAAATTGTTTCTAGACATAAAACAGAATATGTTGGTGTTATACAAATACATAAAAATTACGCTTTTGTAATTCCTGATAGTAATAAAATGTATGTAGATGTTTTTGTACCACTAAATAAAACTTTTAAAGCAGAAGATGGAGACAAGGTTGTTGTTAGATTGGAAGATTGGCCAGCTAAAGCTGATTCTCCAATTGGAAAAGTAATTAAAGTACTTGGTAAACCAGGAGAACACAATACCGAAATACATTCTATTTTAGCTGAATATGGCTTACCTTATGAATTTCCTCACGAAGTTGAAGAATTTGCAAATAAACTTGATACGTCTATTCAAGCAGATGAAATAAAAAAACGTCGCGATATGCGTGATGTTTTAACCTTTACTATCGACCCTAAAGACGCTAAAGATTTTGATGATGCCTTATCATTTCAAGTATTAGAAAATGGTAATTATGAAATAGGAATTCATATTGCTGATGTATCACATTATGTAAAAGAAGGAACTGTTTTAGATGATGAAGCTTATGAACGAGCAACAAGTGTATATTTAGTAGATAGAGTAGTGCCAATGCTACCAGAAATACTTTCAAATAACGCTTGTTCTTTAAGACCTCATGAAGAAAAATACACCTTTTCTGCTGTATTTGAAATTAATGATAAAGCAGAAGTTAAAAACCAATGGTTTGGTCGAACAGTAACTTACAGTGATGCTCGTTTCGCTTATGAAGAAGCGCAATCTATTATAGAAACTAAATCTAATGAAATTCCCCAAGACATTTCATTAACTGGAAAATCTTATAAGACAAAACCAGATATTGCTAATGCTATTTTAAAGTTAGATCAACTTGCTAAAATAATGCGTAGAAAGCGTATGAAAGATGGAGCTATTTCGTTTGATAAGGTAGAGGTTAAATTTAATTTAGATGAAAACAATAATCCTGCTGGAGTGTTTTTTAAAACCAATAAAGATGCTAATAAATTAATTGAAGAGTTCATGTTATTAGCTAATAAAAAAGTAGCAGAATTTATTGGTAAGCAATCTCCTAAAAAAACATTTGTGTACCGCGTACATGACGAACCAAATGACGAAAAATTAGCAGCTTTACAAAATATTGTTGGCCGTTTTGGGTATAAACTTAACTTTCAAGATCGAAAAACAACCACAGCATCTTTAAATAAATTATTACAAGATGTTGATGGGAAAAAGGAACAAAACTTAGTAGACACACTTGCCATTCGAAGCATGAGTAAAGCCGAATATACAACACATAACATTGGACATTATGGATTAGCGTTTGATTATTACAGCCATTTTACCTCACCAATTCGTCGTTATCCAGATGTGATGGCTCATAGATTGTTGCAACATTATTTAGACAAAGGAAAATCTGTGAGTGACGAAGTTTATGAAGAAAAATGCCAACACTCATCCAATATGGAAGATTTAGCAACTAAAGCCGAAAGAGATTCTATTAAATACATGCAAATTAAATTTATGCAAGATCATAAAGACCAGGAATTTATTGGTGTTATTTCTGGCGTGACTGATTGGGGAATTTATGTTGAAATTATCGAAAACAAATGTGAAGGAATGGTTAGAATACGCGATATTAAAGACGATTATTATCAGTTTGATCAAGATGAATACGCATTGATTGGTCAAGCTACAAAAAATATGTACCAATTAGGAGATGAGGTCGTTGTTAAAGTAAAAGAAACCGATTTAGTAAAAAAACACCTTGATTTTTCACTTATTGGAAAAAAGGAATAATATTTGCGACAAAGCTTCTAAAATAAATTTACAATGATGCAAAATATATTAAAAACCCTTACTTTTTTTATGGTTTTTTCAGCAGTAGCTCAAAAACCAATTAGTAAAACTGTAGGTGAGTTTACCGAGTTAAAGGTATATGACCTTATTAATGTTGAGCTTTTTAAAGCCAAAGAAAACAAAGTTGAAATTAGCGGAAAAAACGCTGAAAATGTTGTTATTATCAATAAAGACGGAACTTTAAAGATCAGATTAAATTTAGAAGAAAGTTTTGATGGTGATAAAACCAACGTAAAATTATTCTATACAGCTTTTGATGTTATTGATGTAAATGAAGGTGCTTATGTAAATTCAGAAGAGCTAATAAACCAATTTGAAGTAGAGCTTAGAGCACAAGAAGGAGGATTGATAAAATTAAACCTTGAAACAAAAGAAACCAAAATAAAAGCAGTTACTGGAGGAATTGTTGAACTTGAAGGTAAAACACAAAATCAAAACATTACCATTGGAACAGGAGGAATATTTAAGGCCGAAAATCTTGAGTCTGCTAGTTCAAAAGTAGCTATTAGAGCAGGAGGAGAGGCTTATATTAACGCGACAGAGCTTTTAGATATAAAAATTAGAGCAGGAGGAGACGTTTTTATTTACGGTAACCCAAAAGAAGTTAAAGAAAACACTGCTTTAGGCGGAAGAATTAAACGCATGAATTAAGTTCTTCAACATCTTTTTTTATATTTGCTATAACTTCAAAATGCTGAATATCTATTCGGCATTTTTATTAAAACACAAATGATAGAAGACATCCAGACAGCAATCCCTCTTGGCTTTTTTTTAGCCTTTATGATTGGTCCTGTTTTTTTTGTTCTTCTCGAAACCAGTGCCACTAAAGGATTTCGTGCAGCTGTAGCTTTAGATTTAGGTGTTATTTTAGCTGATATTTTTTTTATATGTCTTGCTTATTTTAGTAGTTTCCAGCTATTAGAAAATTTAAGCAATCAACCTGGTTTGTTTGTTTTTGGAGGCACAATTATTACCATATATGGCATCATCATTTTTTTAAAGAAACCCTTAAAATCAACAGAAGAAACAAGCGAAATAGATTTTGGTAAAACCAATTACTTGGGTTTATTTATAAAAGGCTTTCTCCTCAATTTCATAAACATTGGAGTTCTTGTGTTTTGGCTTGGTGTTATTATTATTACAGGACCAAGTTTTGAAAAAGACATCAATAGGTTTTTAGTGTTTTTTGGAACCATGATTGGTGCTTATTTTGTGACCGACTTATTCAAAATTTTATTAGCTAAGCAACTAAAGACCAAACTTACACCAGAACGCATTTTAAAGGTAAAGAAACTTTTAGGCATTATATTGATAATCTGCGGATTAGTACTTATTGTAAAAGGCTTTTTACCTAAAGATCAGCTTAATCCACAAAACTTAATAGAAGATATTACAGAATAAAAAAAGAGATGCTTTAGCATCTCTTTTTGTTGAGGCGTCTAGCGGATTCGAACCGCTGTACGAGGTTTTGCAGACCTATGCCTAGCCACTCGGCCAAGACGCCTTATTTGGCAGCAAATGTAAAAAAAATAAAGTTTTCACACCATTTACCTTTGTTTTTTTCGTTTTTCTACCATTTTAATCGTTACCATTTCTACATCACCACCAATTGGAGGATTTATTTTGCTAACCCAAACCGTTGCTTTTTTTACTAATTCGTCTTCCTTAAAGATACGTTTTAATATTCGTTTTGCCACAGTTTCTAATAATTTTGAAGGTTTTTGCATTTCTTCCCTAATGACTCGGTTTAAAAATACATAGTCAACAGTATCGCTCAGCTTATCTGTTTTAGCAGAGGTTTGTAAATCTGCTTTTACTTCTAAATCTACTCTGTAATCACTTCCAATTTTAGTTTCTTCAGCTAAGCAACCATGATTAGCAAAAACCCTTATATTTTCAACTTTTATAATTCCCAAAACAAAATATTTTCAGCAAATATATTACACTAATATTTAATAACTTTGCCTTTTATTTTTAAAGATGTCTGAAGAAACCAAATCACTCAATTTTATTGAGCATATTATAGAGGAAGATTTAAAAAACGGAATGCCAAAAGAAAATTTACGCTTTCGTTTTCCACCTGAGCCTAATGGCTACTTACATATTGGTCACACTAAAGCTATTGGTATTAGTTTTGGTTTGGGAGAAAAATACAATGCACCTGTAAATCTTAGATTTGATGATACTAATCCCTCAAAAGAAGAACAAGAATATGTTGATGCTATTAAGCGCGACATTGCTTGGTTAGGCTACCAATGGGAAAATGAATTGTATTCATCAGATTATTTTCAACAGCTATACGATTGGGCTGTGCAGATGATAAAAGAGGGAAAAGCTTATGTCGACTCTCAATCTAGTGAGGCTATGGCTGAACAAAAAGGAACACCAACTCAAGTGGGAACCAATAGTCCTTATAGAAATAGAAGTGTAGAAGAAAATTTAGAGTTGTTCGCACGAATGAAAAATGGTGAATTTCCGGCAGGAACTCATGTGCTACGTGCAAAAATTGATATGAAAGACCCAAATATGCTTATGCGTGATCCTATTATGTATCGTATTATGCATGTACACCATCATAGAACAGGCAACGATTGGTGTATTTACCCTATGTATGATTGGACACATGGCGAAAGCGACTATATTGAGCAAGTTTCACATTCTTTATGTTCTTTAGAATTTAAGCCACACAGAAAGCTTTACGATTGGTTTAAAGAACAAGTACATGACTATAGTGGCGATAAATACCCTTTAATTCCAAAGCAACGCGAATTTGCACGATTAAATTTAAGTTATACTATTATGAGTAAGCGTAAGCTGCTTAAGCTGGTTGAAGAAGGCATTGTGTCTGGTTGGGACGATCCGCGTATGCCAACCATTTCTGGTTTAAGGCGTAGAGGTTACACGCCTAATTCAATCAGACATTTTATAGAAAGAGTAGGAGTAGCAAAGCGTGACAATGTGATTGATGTGTCGTTATTAGAGTTTTGTGTTCGTGAAGATTTAAACAAAACAGCACCTCGTGTAATGGCTGTTTTAGATCCAATTAAAGTTGTTATCACCAACTATCCTGAAGGAAAAGAAGAGTGGTTAGAGGCTGAAAATAATCCTGAAGACGAAAACGCTGGAAGCAGAAAAGTACCTTTTTCAAGAGAAATTTATATAGAAAAAGACGATTTTAAAGAAAACGCTGGAGGTAAGTTTTTTAGGTTAACGCTAGGTGGCGAAGTACGATTAAAAAACGCTTACATCATTAAAGCAGAAAACGTTGTTAAAGATGCTAATGGCAACATTGTAGAGATTCATTGCACTTATTCTGAAGACACCTCGAAAAAGGTGAAAGGCACGCTTCATTGGGTCTCTATAAAACATGCTATTAAAGCAGAAGTTAGAGAATATGACAGGTTGTTTATGGACGAAGCTCCAGATAGTCATCCAGATAAAGATTTCATGGAGTTTATCAATCCTAATTCTTTAAAAATAGTAAATGCATTTGTAGAACCAAGTTTAGCCAATGCAAAGGTTGGTGATCAATTTCAGTTTCAACGATTAGGTTATTTTAATGTTGATAATGATTCAACTTCTGATAAATTAGTGTTCAACAAAACAGTTGGTTTACGCGATTCTTGGGCAAAACAAAAGCCTAAAGAAGATAAGAGTAAAAATCAACCAAAACCACAACAGCAATCACAGCAACGAAAAGCAATTAATGTGATTCAGCAATTAGGTAAAAAATACACCAATTTACCTGAAGACAAACAACAAAAAGCTAAAGCTGAGATTCAAGAATTAGCCAAAGATGTTACTTATGATGAGCTTGAACCTTTGTTTGGAACAGCTGCTAAAAAAACAGGAACACGAATAGCAACAATGATTGCATTAAAAGTATTGCTTGTTAATGGCTTAAAACGCAATGATGCTATTAATGAGTTTGTTGAAAAAGCGCTTGAGGACAGCAATAATCTTTTGGTTGCAGAAGCAAAAACTATATAAAAAAAGCCCAAAGAATTCTTTGGGCTTTTTTGTTTATTAAACGAATCAGATTACTCCTCCTTCTTTTTATTATTCTGTTTTTTCATGGCCTCACCAATTTGGTTACTTGCTGTAAAACTAGCCACCATATTATTGAGCATATCACTACCAGCTTGTGGCGAGTTAGGTAAAAGAATTAAGTTACTATTTGTTTCTTCACCAATCGCCTGTAGTGTATCGTAGTGTTGGGTTACAACAATTAATGCAGAAGCTTCTTGTGAGTTAATACCAACTTTATTAAGCACTTCAACAGATTCCTCCAATCCACGAGCAATCTCACGACGTTGGTCAGCAATACCTTGTCCTTGTAAACGCTTACTTTCGGCTTCGGCTTTAGCTTTTTCAACAATTAAAATTCTAGCTGCATCACCTTCATATTGAGCCGCAATTTTTTCACGTTCCGAAGCATTAATTCTATTCATAGCTGCTTTTACTTGCGAATCTGGATCAATATCAGTAACCAAGGTTTTTATGATGTCAAAGCCATAATCAAGCATCGCATCATTAAGTTCAGCTTTTACGGCAATGGCAATATCATCTTTTTTAACAAACACATCATCAAGCTTCATTTTAGGCACTTCAGCTCTAACCACATCAAATACGTAGGACGTAATTTGATCGTGCGGATAATCAAGTTTGTAAAACGCATCATACACTTTGTCGCGTATGACTTTGTATTGAACAGAAACTTTCAATCTTACAAAAACATCATCTAAAGTTTTAGTTTCTATAATCACATCAAGCTGCTGTATTTTTAAACTTAATCGTCCAGCAACACGATCTACTAATGGAATTTTAAGTTGTAGCCCTGAATGGCGAATGCTTTGAAACTTACCAAAACGCTCTATAATTACAGCTGTTTGTTGTTTTACAATAAAAAATGCAGAAATAAGGACTAACAATCCTAAAAAAATAAATGGTATAAAAGTAAATTGACCCATAGCAATAAGATTAATGGTTATAAAATAAATGAATACTAAATTAAGTTATATTTGTTGCAATATCATACAAAGAACCATGAAATTTAGACTTCCTATTTTATTAGTAGCACTAACACTATGTTTTGTTACAACTACTTATGCACAACACACTACTTATGCTATAAAAAATGGTATTGCTATCCAGGGTGGAATTACACAATTTGATATCAGTACAGATAATTTTGTAACTAAAAAAGACAATGGATTTATGGGAGGTATGGCAGCAACTGTTGATTTGCCTCATAAATGGTATACAGTGAGTTATGGCATGCTATTATCTGAGAATCATTTAGAAATTTCAGGGCGAATGACTGATGATGTAGCTGGAGACGAAATGATAGGATATAAGATGATGACTGTGCAAGTAGGTTTCTTGTTTCACGCTAAAGTAATTGATGAAAACCTCACCATTGACATTGGACCACAAATACAGTACAACGGAAAACTTGAACTAAAAGATTCTGAAAACGAAACCTACTTTATTAATGGCTACAATAATTTAACAGCAAAAGATATTACAGAAATTTCACAGTTTAATGCCAATGGCATTGTAGGTCTTTCTGCTGGAATTGGAGCTTTTAGAGTAAGGGCTCAATATGGTTATGGACTTACTAATATATTAAACAAACTAAACAACAGCAATTTAGATACTACTGGTGGACAAAGCAAGTTTAAAGGAAACCAGCAACTACTTACACTAACAGCAATGATTACCTTTTAGCAAGCGGTTTCAATAAGTTTATTTATTCGTTTTATCGACTCGTTTTTACCAATCATAAACATAATATCAAATAGATCAGGTCCTTGTAAGTCACCAACAAGTGCTAATCGCAGAGGCATCATGACTTTTCCAAATCCTATTTCGCTTGAAGTGATCCAACCTTTTATGGCGTTTTGAATTTCTTCTTTTGAAGTATCATTTGCAGATTCAATTACAAATATCAGCTCTTGCATTAATGCTTTAGTATCGTCCTTAATAGCTTTTTTAGCTGCTTTTTCATTATATTCTGATGGAGCGACAAAAAAGAAACTACTTAATTCCCAGAAATCCGATACAAATGTTGCTCGTTCTTTAATTAAATTAACAACCAAGACAATATAACCGTTGTCAATATCTGATAATTCACTTCTTGAAGATTTATACAAAGAAGCAAGAGTTTCACTTGATTGCTCTTGCATATAATGATGATTGAACCACTTAATTTTTTCAGGATCAAATCGCGCTCCAGATTTATTAACACGCTCCAGCTCAAAAGCGGTTATTAATTTTTTTAAACTAAAAATTTCCTGTTCAGTTCCAGGATTCCAACCCAAAAAAGCCAAAAAATTTACCATGGCCTCTGGAAAATAACCATCTTCTTTATAACCTCTGGAAATGTCACCAGTTGACAGATCTTTCCACTCTAGTGGAAATACAGGAAAGCCTAATTTATCACCATCGCGTTTGCTTAATTTACCTTTTCCGGTTGGTTTTAATATTAAAGGTAAATGTGCAAATTCAGGCGCTTCCCATCCAAAAGCATCATACAGTTGATAGTGTAATGCCAAAGAAGGCAACCATTCCTCTCCTCGAATTACATGTGTAATTTCCATTAAGTGATCATCTACAATATTCGCTAAATGATAGGTTGGCATGCCATCACTTTTAAACAACACCTTATCGTCTAACACATTAGTATCTATTTGAATGTCTCCACGAATAATATCTTTTAGATGAAGCGTTTCGTCTTGAGGCGACCAAAAACGAATCACATAATCATCGCCATTAGCAATGCGTTTTTCAACATCTTCTTTAGACAATGATATGGAATTAGTGAGCTTTTCTCTGTTATGCCAATTGTAAATAAACGTTTTTCCTTCGGCTTCGTGATTTTTTCTATGTTCGTCAAGTTCTTTAGCAGTATCAAAAGCATAATATGCTTTTCCTTTATTAATAAGCTCTTCAGCATATTGCTTGTATAAATGTTTGCGTTCGCTTTGTCTGTAAGGACCAAATGTTTCGTTTTTATTAGGACCTTCATCAAATGGAATTCCACACCAATTTAGAGAATCAATGATATATTGTTCTGCACCTTCAACATATCTGTTTTGGTCTGTATCTTCAATACGCAACACAAAGGTTCCATTGTGTTTTTTAGCAAACAAATAATTAAAAAGAGCAGTTCTTACACCTCCAATATGTAATGGTCCTGTTGGGCTTGGTGCAAAACGCACACGAACATTTTTAGCCATGAATCTTGTTTAAGACTGCAAAGATAAAACGATAATTAATAATAAAAAGAGACTAAGCAGAAATCATTTCTCTTGGAACACGTTTATTCATAATAGCAAACCACAAAGGAGGCAGTAAAGCCAAAACCATTGAGGTTGGATAACCAAAAGGCAATTGAGGGCTTTCTTCATGGCATTCCAGAATTTGATACTTTTTGGATGATTTAAAGTGATGATCACTGTGTCTTGTAAGCTCATAAAGCATTATTCTTCCAATGACGTGATTTGAATTCCACGAATGAATCTCTTTTACACGTTCATAACGACCAGATTCTTTTTTCTGTCTCAGCAAACCATAATGTTCAATATAGTTAACTGTTTCTAACAGTAAAATTCCAGTAACTGCGGAAAGAACAGCAAATAGTAATACAATTTTACCAAAAACCAGATAAACTACAGTCAAATACAATCCTTGTAGAACTAAAAACCAAAGCATATCATTTCTTAATGAAAAAAATGACAGCTTGTAATTTTCAAGTAATCGTTTTTGAATGTTCCAAGCACTAAGATATTGCCTAATAATGGAATTCAGCCAAAATGAATAAACGTTTTGTTTATATCTGGCTGTAGCTGGATCTTCTTTGGTTGCTGCATGTAAGTGATGACCAAAATTGTGTTCAATATAAAAATGCATATACAAAGAAGGTAGTAACAAAGCCTTGCCTATAAAGCGTTCTTTAGAAGTCTGCCTGTGGCCAAGTTCATGTGCTACGTTAATCCCATTTCCACCCAAAACCATGCCTAATGAGAGTACTAAACCAATAAACTCATAAGCCTCAAAAGGATGGTTTGCGACTTCAAAGAAAGACCAAATCATTAAGGCGTAAACAATTGGAAGATTTAAATAAAGCAACCAATCAAAAAAAGTGTTTATTGACCTTGTAGAAACTTCAGATTCTGAATAATTGGAGTTTTCTTCATCAAGAATTAGCTCTAAAATAGGAATAAAAACAAAAAGGTAAATAGGTGTTAAAAACAACCAATAGCCTTTAAAATAAAGCCCAACAACCAAACTTAATGGAACGGTTAAAGCTAATAAATATTTAAAATCTTGAGGTTTCATTTTTATTCAAACATCGATGAAGGTACGTCAATCATCGACTTTAACACAATGTTATATATGTTGAAAGGCCTAAGTTAACAATAAAATTGTAGATTTATGTGTTGAGATAATAAACAAAATATAAATGAGCAACTTTGAAGCCATACAGCTAAAACTTGAAGCGTTTATTAAAAAGTATTATATCAACGAGCTTATTAGAGGCATTATATTGTTTGCTGCAATCGGTTTGTTGTATTTTTTGTTCACGTTATTTGTTGAGTACGTCTTGTGGTTAAATCCAACAGCAAGAGCTATTTTATTTTGGCTCTTTGTATTGGTTGAACTAGTTTTGTTTACTAAGTTTATTGCTTTTCCACTCTTTAAATTATTTAAGCTTCAAGCAGGAATTGATTACCTAGATGCTTCCAAAATTATTGGAAAACACTTTCCTGAGGTAAATGATAAATTGGTGAATGTATTACAGCTTCACAAAGCAGCAGACCAATCCGAATTGCTTTTAGCAAGTATTGATCAAAAATCAATTGAGCTTAAACCCATTCCTTTTTCTCTAGCAATTAATTTCAAACACAATGTTAAGTATCTCAAATATGCGGCAATTCCATTGTTAATTATCTTGTTTTCTTTTGTTTCTGGGAAGATGAATTGGTTTAGCGACAGCTATGAACGTGTTGTAAATTATAAAACAGCATATGAGCCTCCAGCACCTTTTCAGTTTTTTGTGATGAACGAAAACTTAAATGCGATTGAAAACAAAGATTTTACACTTATAGTCACCACTGAAGGAGAAATTACGCCAGAAAACGTTCAAATTTCATTCAACAACGAAACCTATTTTTTAAATCAGACAAAACCTAATGAGTTCGAATATGTGTTTTCTCAACCAAAAACTAGTGCTGAATTTAAGGTGTTTGCAAACAATGTGACTTCAAAACCTTACACTCTAAATGTTGTTGAGGTGCCAACCTTACTTGGTTTTGATATGATTTTAGATTATCCAGCACACACCAAAAAGAAAGACGAAGTGTTAAAAAGTAATGGTAATGCAGTGGTTCCTCAAGGAACAAAAGTCACGTGGAATTTAAATACTAAAACAACCACTCAAGTTGAACTTACCACTAACGATTCTTCATATAATTTTACACCTAACAATAATAAGTTTGAGCTTTCTCAAAGACTATACAAGGCTTTTGATTATTCTATTAACACAAGCAATGATAATTTGAAGAATTACGAGAGCTTAGCATTTTCCATTGATGTGATAAGAGATGAATTTCCGGAACTTAAAGTGGAAATGAAACAAGATTCGATGGACATTGAGACGCTTTATTTTTATGGACAAGTTAGTGACGATTATGGATTGAGTAAACTTCAAATAGTTTATTACCCAAGTAACAACGAAGACAATAAAAAAACAGCATCATTACCTATTTCAAATTCTAATTTTGATGAATTCATTAATATTTTTCCGGCAGACATTGAGTTAGAAGAAGGTATAAGCTACGATGTTTACTTTCAAGTGTTTGATAATGACGCTATTAATAATTACAAAAGCACTAAGAGTAATGTGTTCACATACAGAAAGTTAACACAAGATGAACTGGAAACAGAACAACTCAAGGAACAAAACGAAACAATTAAAGATTTAAACAAATCCCTTGAGAAGTTAGAGAAGCAAGACAAAGAGCTGGAAGAGTTTTCTAAAACTCAAAAGGAAAAATCTGAATTAAACTTTAATGATAAAAAGAAGCTTGAAAATTTCTTAAAGCGCCAAAAGCAGCAAGAAGAAATGATGCAAAACTTCAACAAGAAGTTAAAAGAGAATCTCGAAGATTTTCAAAAGAATGAAAACGAAAAAGACGAGTTTAAAGAAAATATTGAAAAGCGACTAGATGAAAACCAAAAGCAACTTGAAGAAGACGAAAAACTTTTAGAAGAATTAGAAAAACTTGCTGAAAAAATTCAAAAAGAAGAACTAACTGAAAAGCTAGAGCAGTTAGCAAAACAAAACAAAAACAAAAAGCGAAGTTTAGAGCAATTGTTAGAGCTAACCAAACGCTATTATGTATCTAAAAAAGCAGAGAAGCTAAAATCTGAATTAGAAGAACTAGCCAAAGAACAAGAAAAACTTTCAGAAGAAACTAAAGAGAATAATACTAAAGAAAAGCAAGACGAGCTCAACAAGAAATTTGAAGATTTTCAGAAAGAAATGGACGAACTCCAAAAAGAAAATCAAGAACTAAGAGAACCAATTGATGCAGTTAAGCAAGACAAAAAATCTGGAGAAGAGATTAAAAAAGAACAGCAAGAAGCTAGTGAAAATCTAGAAAAGAAAGAGCAATCACCAAGTGAGCAAGATCAACAACAAAATCAGAATAATGCAAAAAAGAATCAGAAAAAAGCTGCTCAGAAAATGAAAGAAATGAGCGAGAAGATGAGCCAAATGATGAGTGGAGGAGGAGGAGAACAAATGTCTGAAGACATTGATATGCTTCGTCAAATATTAGATAATCTTGTGTTGTTTTCTTTCGATCAAGAAGACTTGATGAATCGTTTTAAATCCATACAAGTTAATCACAATCAATATGCGAATTACTTAAAAAATCAACAGGGTTTAAAAGAGCATTTTGAGCATGTTGATGATAGCTTATTTGCACTTTCGCTAAGACAACCAATGATTTCAGAGCGCATCAATAAAGAAATTACCGAAGTATTTTTTAATATCGATAAGTCTTTAGAGCAGCTGGCAGAAAACAGGCTATATCAAGGTGTCGCGGCTCAACAATACACAGTAACCTCGGCTAATACTTTAGCTAGTTTTTTAAGTGATGTGTTGGATAATATGGAAAATCAAATGAATCCATCACCTGGACAAGGAGGTGGAGGCGACATGCAATTACCAGATATTATCATGAGCCAAGAAGAGCTTAATAAACAGATGGAAGAAGGTATGAAAAAGAGTGAGGAAGGACAAAAACAAGATGGTCAAGAGGGAAGAGAAGGCGAGAAGGAAGGTAATCAAGAAGGTAAAGAAGGACAACAACAAGGAGAGAACGGAGAGGGCAATAGCGAAGACTTGAATGGCGAATTGTTTAGAATATACCAACAACAACAACAATTAAGGCAAGCTCTTCAAGACAGATTAGCTAAAGAAGGCAAAGAAGGTGTTGGAGGAAATTTACTCAAACAAATGGAACAAATAGAAGAGGATTTATTAAACAAAGGCTTTACCAATAGAACACTCCAAAAGATGATGAATTTACAACATCAATTATTAAAGCTAGAAAACGCAACTTTTCAGCAAGGTGAAGATGAGAAACGTAAATCGGAGACCAATCAAAAGCAATTCAAAAACACCAATCTTAATCAAATTAATAATGCCAAACAATATTTCAATACAACTGAAATTTTAAATCGTCAAGCACTACCTTTGCAACAAGAATATAAAAAGAAGGTACAAGACTATTTTAAAAAGAAAAATGATTAGTTTTAACTACGAAATTGAGTTTCAATTACATTCAGAAGATAGAATTGCTCAGTGGCTTTCAAGCGTAATACAAATTGAAAAATGTAAAGAAGGAGACATCAATTATATTTTTTGTGATGATGACTACCTTTACAATTTAAATGTTGAATACTTAAATCACGACACCTTAACAGATATTATAAGCTTTGATTATTCAGTAGGAAAAGAACTACACGGCGATATTTTTATTTCCGTAGATCGTGTAAGAGAAAACGCAGAAGATTTCAACCAAACATTCGAAGATGAATTAAGACGCGTCATGGTTCATGGTGTTTTACACTACTGTGGTTATAAAGACAAATCAGAGGGTGAAGCTAAGACTATGCGCGAGAAAGAAAACCACTACTTAAAGGTTTACACTGAAATTCAGTAATTCATCGTATATTTGCAGACTTTAAATTAATAAAAGCATATTGTTCCACGTGGAACAATTTATCATGAGCCTATTTTTAGACACATATGATGTTATAGTAGTTGGTGCTGGTCACGCAGGAAGTGAAGCAGCAGCAGCAGCAGCGAATATGGGAAGCAAAACACTTCTCATCACCATGAACTTGCAAAACATTGCGCAAATGTCTTGCAATCCTGCTATGGGAGGAATTGCAAAAGGACAAATTGTTCGTGAAATTGATGCATTAGGTGGTTACAGTGGTATTGTGAGTGATACGTCTGCCATACAATTTAAGATGCTTAATAAATCTAAGGGGCCAGCAATGTGGAGTCCGAGAGTGCAAAGTGATAGAATGCGTTTTGCAGAAGATTGGAGATTGCTTTTAGAGCAAACGCCTAATCTTGATTTTTATCAAGAAATGGTTTCTGGTTTATTAGTTGAAAAAGGAAAGGTTGTAGGCATAAAAACTTCTTTAGGAATTGAGGTTAAAGCGAAAACTGTTGTTTTGACTAATGGCACTTTTTTAAACGGATTAATTCACATTGGTGATAAGAATTTTGGAGGAGGTAGAGCAGGAGAAAGAGCAGCTACTGGAATTACAGAGCAGTTGGTTGATTTAGGGTTTGATTCTGGTAGAATGAAGACAGGAACACCACCAAGAGTTGATGGTCGTTCTTTGGATTTTTCAAAAATGATTGAGCAACCAGGCGATGAAAACCCTGAAAAGTTTTCGTATTTAGATATTACTAAACCATTGAAGAAACAACGTTCTTGTCACATGACCTATACAAGTGAGCAAGTTCATGATTTATTGCGTGAAGGATTTGATCGTTCACCAATGTTTAATGGTAGAATTAAAAGTTTAGGACCACGTTATTGCCCTTCAATAGAAGATAAAATAAACAGGTTTGCAGATAAAGACAGACATCAATTATTTGTAGAACCAGAAGGATGGAATACAGTTGAGGTTTATGTTAATGGCTTCTCAACTTCGCTTCCAGAAGATGTACAATTTAAAGCATTGCGTTCTGTTGTTGGATTTGAAAACGTTAAGTTTTTCCGTCCAGGATATGCAATAGAGTACGATTATTTTCCTCCAACTCAACTAAAACACACTCTTGAAACCAAGTTAGTTGAAGGTCTTTATTTTGCAGGACAAATCAATGGGACAACAGGTTATGAGGAAGCGGCTTCACAAGGCTTGATGGCTGGAATTAATGCAAGCTTGAAAGCACAAGAAAAAGACCCTTTTACATTACAAAGAGACGAAGCTTACATTGGTGTTTTAATTGATGATTTAATTACAAAAGGCACAGAAGAACCTTACAGAATGTTTACGTCTCGTGCTGAGTACAGAACATTATTACGTCAAGATAATGCAGATTTGCGTTTAACACCTAAAGGTTTTGAGCTTGGTTTAGCAAGTGAAAAACGTTTAAGACGTATGGAGGAAAAGCATGAAAATGCAGAAAAATTCGTTCAGTTTTTTAGAAATACAAGCATCACTCCTGAAGAAGCAAACCCTATTTTAGAGTCGAAAAATTCTGCTCCAGTTAAGCAACAAGATAAAATGTTTAAATTGTTTGCGAGACCAAATATTACAATTGATGATGTTAGAAAATTTGATGCCGTAGAACAGTATATTCAAGAAAACAATTTAGGTCCTGAAGTAATTGAGCAAACCGAAATTCAGGTAAAATATTCTGGATATATAGAAAAAGAAAAAAACAATGCAGATAAGTTGAATCGGTTAGAGTATGTAAAAATTCCAGAAAATTTTGATTATTCGCAAATAAAATCAATGAGCTTTGAAGCAAGGGAAAAGCTTAGAAAGATTCAGCCAACGTCTATAGCGCAAGCATCAAGAATTAGCGGAGTTTCACCGAATGATATTTCAGTACTTCTAGTTTATATGGGAAGATAGTTTCGCTAAGCTCAACTACCAATTATCAAATAATTGTTCCACGTGGAACATACAATTTAATGAATAACGAATCCAATATTTTTAAAGTTAAAGACCACTCAGTTTCTAGTGAGGAGTTTCAATTGATAGAAAATAAAACGTATGGATTCTTAGAAACACAGCCTCAACCCAAAGAAGAGCATCTTTCAAAATATTACAATACTGAAGATTATATTTCACATACAGATTCAAAACGTAATTTATTAGAAAGAGTTTATCATGTGGTTAGAAACATCTCTTTAAAAAAGAAATTAAAACTTATTAATTCGTTTCAACCTCAAGAAAAAAATCTCTTAGATGTTGGTTGTGGAACAGGTGATTTTTTAAAAATAGCTCAACAGAATAATTGGAAAGTTTCTGGAATAGAACTTAACGATAAAGCAAGAGAAATCGCTAACCAAAAAACCAACCACTCCGTTTTTAATACAGAGCAACTATCAAAGTTTAATGATAACAGTTTTGATGTGATTACGCTTTGGCATGTGCTGGAGCACTTACCAAATCTCGAACAACAAGTTTTAACTTTTAAAACTTTACTAAAGGAAAATGGGACTTTAATCGTTGCTGTTCCAAATTATAAAAGCTATGATGCAAAGTTTTATAAAAACTTTTGGGCAGCTTATGATGTTCCAAGACATCTTTGGCATTTCAATCAAGATTCCATTTCAAATTTATTTGCAAGTCAAAACATGAACGTTGTAAAAACCAAACCAATGAAATTTGATGCTTATTATGTGAGTCTGTTATCAGAAAAATATAAAAATGGATTTATGAACCCATTGAAAGCTTTTTGGATTGGATTACGCTCAAATATTAAAGCCAAACAATCTGGAGAGTATTCTTCGCTTATTTATATCATTAAAAACACCTAAAACGGAATTAAACAGTTTATTTTAAAGAATTTTAAAGGTTGAGGTAAATTTCCATGCAAATATTTTTTAACAAGCTTAAATCGCTTTAAATGAAGTCTTTTTTAATAGATTAAATCAATAAATTAAACAAATTAACATAAGTAATGCTTATAGTATATATTCTTATGAAAATTTTTTAATTATCTTCTCATTTACTTTTATACTTTTGCCACACTAAAATTTAAACACATGAAAAATATTGTAGGTGCAATAATTGTAATTTTAACTTTTGCTTCTTGTCAGCAATCTCAAAAAATTGGTTTTGTTGATAATTCTAAATTAATAAATGAGTATCAAGAAAAAATAGATATTCAAGATAAGCTACAAGCAAAAATTAAAACTTACGAAGCAAGAAGAGATAGTGTAAGACAAGCTTTTCAATTAGAGATTAATGAAGCTGAATTAAAATCAAGAAGAATGTCTCAAGCAGATTTACAGAAATTATCTCAAGAATTACAACAAAAAGATCAGGTTATAGCACAGCGAGACCAATTTGAACAACAACAAATCGCTCAAGAAAGCCAAGCACAAAATGATTCTTTAATTAAAAAAGTTAGAAATTTTGTAAAAGACTATGGTTCAAAAAATGGATATGATTTTATCTTAGGAAGTAATGAAGCTGGAAGCGTAATGTATGGAAAAGAGGCAAGTGATTTAACTCAAGAAATACTTGATGCCTTAAACGCTGCATATAAAAAGAATTAACAATTAGTTTAATATAATACAGAAAACGCTAGACGAGAGTCTGGCGTTTTTTAGTTACTGTAAAATGAAAAAGCTTTAGGAACAATACTAATATTAATGTTTCCTGTTCCAATCAACTCGCCATCTGCCTGAATAAAAGGCTTATCTTCTGAGGTAATCATAATTGACAAATCAGTAGCCTTATAAGACTCTACTTTTGGATGGTTAATAATTTTGCCATTAAATAAATTAGATAAGTTTTTAATGATATCTAATTTCCCCAAATCTTTTGCAATGCTAACATCAAGCATACCATCGAAGGGATTAGGTTCTTTTGTTAGTTTCATACCTCCACCTGAGTAGGTGCATAAACCAGCTAAAATCATTAATGATTTTGTTTGTACTTCCTTACCATTAATAATTATTGTTGATTGAAAATTTTTAAAAGAAAACAATCCAGCTATAGCTCCATATAAATAAGCCAAAGCTCCAAGATGTTTAAATTTTCCGACTTTACTAACTACAAATCCATCAAATCCAACTCCAGCTAAATTATTAAAATAGATCGTACTTCGAGACTTATCAATAAAATTAATTTTTCCTAAATCTTGCTGTTTAACATTGCCCTTTTTAATAATTGAAATCGCTTTTTTTATGTTAAGAGGAATACCATGTGTTTTTATCCAATCGTTTCCTGTTCCAATTGGAATAACACCAATTTGAATAGATAGAGGATTCACGAGTTTTTGTGACTGTATACCATTAACAATATTGTGTAGTGTACCATCACCACCAACGCTAATTATTTTTGTAAAACCCTGCTTTATAGAATTTTGAACCAAATCTCTGCTATGATTTGCATATTCTGTAAAGACAAAATCAAAATCAAACATATGAGATTCGAGTTCGGCCTTAATTTTAGGCCATTTGTGTTTACTAGAACCATTTCCAGAAGTAGGATTAACAATGACGAACCAACGATTAGAATTTGTCATTAAGCAGATTTTTTATGAAGCAAACGTGTTAGTTTAATAGATAAATCAGTCAGGATAATCTTTGAATTTCCGTTTCGCTCAATATGATAAATTGCATCCTGAATTTCATCATTTATTTCCAACACATTACTTTCATGAACAAAAGGCGCAAATTTTTCCAACTTAAAACCTTCTGATTTTGGTTCCATAAAAACCAACTCGTTAGCACTATAATTAAGCAACATCGCTTGTCGGAAAAAATCTAAGCAAAAGCTTAAAAACTGTTTTTGAGTCTCTCTTCCTGTTTTAGCAATTTCTTCGCTCCAAGAAATCAAATCATGAATTGCCGCTTTATTACCTTTAGCCTTAAAAGCACTTCTAATCCAAAACACAAACCATTCCTCAAACTGAGTGTCTTCACTATCGTGATATACCAAATCACATGCTTTATTATAATTTCCATTAGCTTGGTGTGCAATTTTAGTAGCATCAGCCTCAGGAAGTTGATAGTTTTTAATTAGAGCTTCTTTTATAACATCATCTGACAAAGGAGGAAAATGCAGTAATTGACATCTTGATTTTATAGTCGATATAATTTGCTCTTCATCTTCAGCGATTAGAATGAAGATGGTTTTGCTTGGAGGCTCTTCTATAAGCTTTAATAACTTATTTGCAGCCGAAGTGTTCATTTTTTCAACCATCCAAATAATCATCACTTTGTAACCACCTTCATAAGCTTTTAGTGCTAAAGATTTTGAAATATCCTGTGCTTCATCAACACCAATTTGCCCTTGTTTGTTGTCTATTCCAAGCTGTTTATACCAATCAAACAAGTTTCCATAAGGCTGCTCCTTTAGCATAACTCTCCAATCTTCTAAAAACAACTTAGAAACAGGGTGGCTTTTTACTTTATCTGTCCCAGCAACAGGATATGCAAAATGTAAATCAGGATGTGAAAAGTGCTCAAACTTAAGGTTACAGGCAGATTCATTAGCCTTATTATTTCCACAGATTATGTGTTGTGCATAAGCAATTGCCATTGGCAAAGTACCTGAGCCTTCAGGACCAACAAACAACTGAGCGTGCGGAATACGACCTTTATTGGCACTAGTAATGAGGTGGCTTTTAAGGTGCTCTTGTCCTAAAACATCTGTGAATTGCATAAAGCAAACGTACTTAAATTTTTTAGCTCAAAAAAACGATATGAGTTAAAAAGAATCAAAAAGAAAGTAAGTCTATTTTTATTGAGTAAAAATTTATATTTGTTATCTAAAATGTTCTTCATGAAAACAATAACCGATTTTAATTTTGAAAATAAAAAAGCATTAATTCGTGTAGATTTTAATGTGCCTTTAAACGAATCTTTTGAAGTTACAGATGCTACTCGAATTTATTCTGCTAAACCTACAATAATTAAAATTTTGGAAGATGGTGGAAGTTGTATTTTAATGTCACATTTAGGAAGACCAAAAGGAAAACAAGACGAATTTTCATTAAGGCACATTGCTAATAAAGTTGAAGATGTTTTAGGTGTTGAAGTCTTATTTGTAAACGATTGTATTGGTGAGGAAGTCGAAAAAGCTGCAAAAAATTTAAAATCTGGACAAGTATTACTTTTAGAAAACCTTAGGTTTCATAAAGAAGAAGAACAAGGTGATGTTAAGTTTGCTAAGCAACTTTCACGCTTAGGAGATATTTATGTAAATGACGCTTTTGGTACAGCACATAGAGCTCATGCTTCAACAACTATTGTAGCTCAATTTTTTAAAGACAAAAAATGTTTTGGTGCTTTATTGGCAAAAGAAATTGAAAGCATTAACAAAGTTATGCAAACAGGTGAAAAACCTATAACAGCTATACTTGGAGGAGCTAAAGTATCATCAAAAATCACGATTATTGATAACATTCTTGATAAAATAGACAATCTAATTATAGGAGGAGGAATGACATTTACCTTTATAAAAGCAAAAGGTGGACGTATAGGAAACTCCCTTGTAGAAGATGATAAATTAGAGCTTGCTAACGAGATTTTAAAGAAGGCTGAGGCTAAAAACGTAAAAGTTCATCTTCCTATTGACGCTGTTATAGCAGATGCCTTTAGTAACGATGCTCATACCAATACATGTAAAATAGATGAAATTCCTGATGGTTGGATGGGACTTGATGTTGGCCCAAATACAGAAGCGTTATTTTCAGATGTAGTTTCAGCATCACGAACTATTTTATGGAATGGACCTCTTGGTGTTTTTGAAATGCCAAATTTTGCCAAAGGAACTATAGCGCTTGGATATGCCATTTCAAATGCGACAAAAGATGGAGCCTTCTCATTAGTAGGTGGAGGAGATTCTGTTGCAGCAGTAAAACAATTTGGATTTGAAGACAAGGTGAGCTATGTAAGTACTGGAGGAGGAGCAATGCTTGAAAGCTTAGAAGGTAAAACACTACCAGGAATTGCAGCAATTTTAGATTAGGTTGTGTCAATAAATTTTCAATTCTAATTAAAAAATACGATTTTAGCATCAAATCCGTTTTATAAAACCTATATCATCAACAATGGCCTTTCGATTATTTATTATTGCTCTTTTGGTTTCTTCAACATTTGGATTTGCTCAAAGTAAAGAAACAATTGTCTCTAAAAAACAGGTCATTAAAGACACGATTATTGATGGCCAATCACAGATAAAAAAAGAGATTGCTCCTGTTTCAGATTCGCTTTCAAAAATCAGTTTAGAAGATCATCAATTAGCTTCAGAAATTGATGAAAAATGGCTGGAAGAATTATATAGCACTTCTCTATATGATACTATTTATAACAGTATCAGAGAGATGGAGTATGATTCTATTTACTATCCTGAATTGCCAACAGACACCTTAAAAAGCAGATTAGCAAGATTAAACGCTAAAACACCATTCAACATTGAATACAACCCTTCCCTTGAAAGTGTTATTAAAAGCTATTTAAAAAACAGAAAAAAACACTTAGAAACCTTAATGGCTCTAAGTGAGTATTATTTTCCAATGTTTGAAAGGGAGCTTGATAATTACGATATTCCTTTGGAGGTAAAATATTTAGCCATAGTTGAATCTGCTTTAAAACCAAGAGCCAAATCCAGAGTTGGAGCAACAGGATTGTGGCAATTTATGTTCTCAACAGGCAAAATGTATGGCTTAAATGTAAGCAGTTATGTTGATGAAAGAAGCGACCCAATTAAATCTACCGAAGCAGCAAGTAAGTATTTAGCAAGCTTATATAAAATTTTTGGCGATTGGGACTTAGCATTGGCAGCATACAATTCTGGACCAGGAAATGTGTCAAAAGCCATTAGAAGGTCTGGAGGCTACCAAAATTATTGGAACATTAGACACAATTTACCACGCGAAACAGCAGGTTATTTACCAGCTTTTTTGGCAACTATGTATATTTTTGAATATGCCAAAGAACATGGTTTTAATCCTACAAAACCAGAGATCACATATATTCAGACCGACACAATAAGGGTTAAAGAAATGATATCATTAGATCAAGTGTCTGAACTATTAGAAGTTCCAATGGAAGAGTTGCAGTTTTTAAACCCATCATATAAATTAGACATCATTCCACATGTAAAAGGAGAAAACTACACACTCAGGCTTCCAAGGGAAAAAATAGGACTCTTTGTTGCTAATGAAGACAGTATTTATAAGTATGTTAGAGAAGAATTTGCCAAACGCGAAAAACCATTACCACAGTTTTTTGATAACGACACCAAAGTTACTTATCGAGTAAGATCAGGCGATTATTTAGGCAAAATAGCAAGACAATATGGTGTAAGGGTAAGCCAAATAAAACAATGGAATGGTTTGCGAAGCAACAACTTACGTATTGGACAAAGACTTACTATTTATCCCAGAAAGCCAGGTTCTCAAGCAAATTCTGTAGCGTCAAATAATATTACATCTAACAAAGTAAATAGTTCAAACGCTAAAACCTACAAAGTAAAAAAAGGAGATTCCTTGTGGAGTATAGCACAAAAACACCCAGGCGTTTCAGTTCAAAATATTAAAGACTGGAATAACATTAGTGGTTCTAATTTAAAAATTGGTATGACTCTTGTGGTGTCTAAGCAATAATCAACTAAACACACAAACATGAATAAAATATTAGTATTGGCAATTGGGTTGGTAACTTTATTAGGCTGTCAATCAAAAAATAACAACATTGCTCTTTCGGCTTCTTCAGGTAATATCAACAACCTTTCGGTAGTTGTTGATAATGATTTATGGGAAGGTAGTGTTGGAGAAAGCATAAGAAACATTGTTGGAGCACCTCTTTATGGTCTACCTCAAGACGAACCTTTGTTTACAATGAGGCAAATGCCAACAGTTGTGTTTTCGGATTTTGCAAGAAGAAACAGAACCGTTTTAAAAATAGAAAAAGGAAAAGACGCAGACACAAAATATTTTGAAGATGTTTATGCAAGGCCTCAAAAAATGGTTGTAGTAAGTGGGCAAACTAATAAAGAAATCATTAAAGAGATAGAAACTAATGCCAACAAGATAATTTCAATCTTCAAATCGGAAGAAATTAATGAAAAACAGAGAAGAATCTCAAAATCGTTGCACAAGGGTAGTAACATTGAGTCTGTTTTAGGTGTAACATTAGATTTTCCATCTGCATATCGAGTAGCAACAGAGGATAATAACTTTTTTTGGCTAAGGAGAGACATAAAAACAGGTACTTTAAACATCTTGGTTTATGAAGTTCCTCTGAATGTTATTAGTGATGGTGATGAAGCAATTAATGATGTCATTAAAATGCGTGACTCAATTGGTAAAATGTATGTGCCAGGACCTCTTGAAGGCACTTTTATGATTACAGAAGAGGCTTATACTCCTTTTTTAAGCAACACGATTATTGACAATAAACCTACTTACGAAACAAGGAGCACATGGGAAGTTAAGGATGCATATATGGCTGGACCTTTTTTAAATTACGCAATTAAAGACGAGATAAATCAGAGATACATTATTTTTGAAGGGTTTGCATTTGCACCTTCGGTTGAAAAACGAGATTATATGTTCGAGTTTGAGGCTATTGCCAAATCGCTTAAAATAAAATAACAAAAAAGCCATCGTTAAATCGATGGCTTTTTTGATACTTTATCTAAAATAGAAACTATTCACTTTTATCTTCTTTCGGCTTAGTGTCTTCTTTGCTAGCGTCTTTAAATTCTTTAATTCCACTACCAAGACCCCTCATTAGTTCAGGGATTTTCTTTCCACCAAATAACAATAATATCACAATTACTATTATTGCAATCTGACCAGGCCCTAAGGCACCTAAAAATATACTTGTTGATATCATATCAATTTAGATTTAAAGTACAAAGTTAATAATTAAAGTTTAAAAAAAACGTTTTAAGCAAACTTTAGCATAATATAAAAAGTTAAACACATATTTTATTTAAATTTGTTTTTAAATGACAGCAAAAAACAAAGAAAAAAAGAAGTTTGCCAAAAAGCTGCTTCACAAGTATAGACTTGTTGTTTTAAACGAAGACACTTTTGAGGAAAGGTTTACCATAAAACTCACTCGCCTTAATGTTTTCGTAATAGGCTCTATGTTAGCCATTCTCTTAATAGCAGGCACAACAATGTTAATTGCCTACACACCTTTAAGAGAGTATATACCTGGTTATTCTTCAACATCTTTAAAAAAGAAAGCTTCAGAGCTAAATTATAAAACCGACTCGATACAAAAAGTTATCATAGCAAACGAAAAATATTTAGAGTCCATAAAACATGTTTTAACAGGTGATATCAGCGCTGTTAAAATAAACAAAGACTCTATTATAGAGGCAGCAGAACAAGACATAAGAGAAGAAGATTTAGTGCCTTCTCCAGAAGACCTAAACTTACGAGAAAAGGTAGATAAAGAAGACAAGTACAGTCTTTTTGAATCTGCTACCTCTAAAGCGAATTTTGTATTGTTTCCACCAGCCAGTGGAGAAATAAGTGAAGGCTATAACATTGACAAAAAACATTTTGCTGTCGATATTATTCTTACTAAAGACACTCCTATTAAAGCTATTGCAGATGGAACAGTTATATTGGCAGAATGGACAACCCAAACAGGATACGTAGTGATTTTAGACCATGGGAATGGTTTAATTTCGGCATATAAACACAACGCATCTTTAACCAAAGTTCAGGGCGATTTAGTAAAATCTGGAGAGGTCATCGCTATTTCAGGCAACACAGGAGAACTAACCACAGGACCACACTTACATTTTGAACTTTGGAATGATGGCTACCCAATTGACCCAACAACATTTATCGATTTTAAGTAAATGAAATATCTACAGGAAAACTTCACATATAAATTGAGAATGATGATTTTGTTGTTACATGTAACATTAAAAAAATTAGTAAATAATACATGAAACTACCAGAAATCACTTCCTTAAAAGCCCTTTTGGCAAAACCTTTTGCAAAACAAGTAAAAAGGAGAATGAACAAATGGATTTCTAAGCCAATTGAGACTCAGGATAAAGTTTTTCAGAACCTAATAAGTGTTGGAGCAGGAACAGTTTTTGGGCAAGATCATGATTTTGTTAGTATCAACTCACATCAAGATTTTTTAAAGAGAGTTCCCATTAGAGATTACGAAGCCTTAAAACCTTATGTTGAAAGAGTAATTGCTGGAGAAGAAAACGTTCTCTGGAAAGGTAAGCCAATTTATTTTGCAAAAACATCAGGAACAACGTCTGGAGTAAAATATATACCTATTACAGATGTATCAATAAAAGCTCAAGTTGAAGCCTCAAGAAATGCAATTTTACTTTATCTGAACGAAACAGGTAAGACAGATTTTGTAAATGGTAAAATGATTTTTTTACAAGGAAGCCCAGTTTTAACAGAAAAAAATGGTATTAAAATAGGGAGGCTTTCAGGCATTTCTGCTCATTATGTGCCAAAATATCTTCAAACAAACAGAATGCCAAGCTGGGAAACTAACTGCATTGAAGATTGGGAAACAAAGGTTGACGCCATTATTGATGAGACTCTAAACGAAAACATGACCATCATTGCTGGAATTCCTTCTTGGGTTCAAATGTATTTTGAGAAAATCAACAAAAGAACAGAAAAACCAATAGGTGAAGTATTTAAAAATTTTAATCTTTTTATTTATGGAGGAGTTAATTACGAGCCATACAGAACAAAATTTGAAAAGCTTATTGGTAGAAAAGTAGATAGTATTGAGTTGTATCCTGCAAGCGAAGGCTTTTTTGCATTTCAAGACAAACAACAAGAAAAAGGCATGTTGTTATTGCTTAATTCTGGCATTTTTTACGAGTTTGTAAAAGCAGATGATTTTTTTAACGAAAACCCAAACCGAATTACTCTTAAAGACGTTGAATTAGGTGTTAACTATGTCATGATTATTTCTACCAATGCAGGACTTTGGGCATATAATGTTGGTGATACTATTGAATTTACATCGCTCAAACCTCATAGAATTATAGTTACAGGAAGAATAAAACATTTCATTTCAGCATTTGGCGAACATGTTATTGGGAAAGAAGTAGAGCAGGCTATGCAAGAAGCCACTAATAAATTTAATGTAAACATGACCGAATTTACAGTGGCACCTCAGTTAAGTCCATCAAGTGGACTTCCGTATCATGAGTGGTTTGTCGAGTTTGAAACTATACCAAATAATATTCAAGAAATTGAAGGTTTTATAGACGCATCAATGCAAAAACAAAACACTTATTATTTTGACCTGATTAAAGGCAAAGTATTACAACCACTTAAAATTTCAGCCGTAGAAAAAGATGGCTTTAACAAATACATGAGCACAATTGGTAAATTAGGAGGGCAAAACAAGGTGCCAAGATTAGCTAACGACAGAAAAATTGCCGATGTTTTATTAAAGTATACCAAAGCTACCTAACTTATATTATATTTGTGCGTTAAAAAAAGAAATGAGCAAAAAGAATAAAGGAAGAACAAGGGCACAGGAAAGCTCAAATGCAATAGAGCGTATGTACATAACTATGCGCCATTTATTTAACAGAGGGTTTTACAAACCCATGGGAATCTCTGGTGAAACCCTTAGAGAATCACTTTTGCTGTTGAGACCAGAAATTTATGGATCAATTGCCGAAGAGAAAGCCGAACTTGATGGATTGCTATATGTCATAGATAGATTACCTCAAGGTATAGAAGAGTGCAGGTTTATAAATCTTACCAGCGATGAAGGCTATGGCAATTCTCACTTTGAAGTTATAATTCCACCAAAGCGCCGCCGAAACTGTTACAGAATCGATGAAGAGCAAATGAATATTGAAATCACCAGAGGTCGCTCGGAGATATATGATATTTTAACACACCTAACCTTTTTGTTTGTCGAATCGCACAAAATAAGCAAGCGAGTCCTTATAAACGACAATGGTGGCACAACAAGAGATTGGGAAAAACTCGAAAAAGCAGCACTATCTAAAACAGAACTTTCATTTAAAGAAAGAGAGATAGCAGTAACTCATACAGCAAATATTTTAGGGCGTACATTTGAAGAACTTACAACAATGTATCCTAAGTTCGCCAACAAAAAGCAACCAGAAAGATTATTACAGATTGTTTACTGGTTAGGTAAGTTAGCCATAGATGAAACCATAAACAACAACAAAAGAACTGTTACATTTAGTCCAGTTTTAAGAGAACGTTTAGGGCATCACATTCATGGTGAGATTTGGGCGAACAATATCAAAGAAGAGCTAAAAAAGAGAGATCTATTGGAGCGTCCAATACATATCATAAGTGCCAATCTGCATAGTGTGATGAATGCTTTACACGCACCAAAAGCACTAAAAACATTTGCAGCCAAAAAAGACATCTTTGAGGTTTATGAGGCATTAAGCAACAACTCAAATACAACTTTAAGAGATAAAGTAACAAAAACCGCTACCCAAGAAGGCATGGTGTTTGTCCCAGATGCTTCAGGAACCAATATTGATGTACAAATTTTTGACACAAACAAAATAGATTTTAAAGCTTCGGACTTAAAAATTGCCAAAAAGAAGAAAGATTCAGAAAATCCAGTTATTTTTGTCATGGATTATGCTTTTGGAGAGCAGGCTTACGAAACCATAGATGAGTTTTTAAAACCATTTGGTAATAAAGGTTCAAAAACGCATTTAAACATTCAGTCTATTTCCATAATGGGTAAGGCTGGAATTTTAGAAGGAGGAAAGGGAGATATCATGATACCTTCGGCTCATATTTTTGAAGGCACAGCAGATAACTACCCTTTTGAAAATGAGTTGAAAAAGGAGCATCTTGAAGGACATGGAGTTAAAATTTTTGAAGGCTCTATGGTAACAGTTTTAGGAACTTCTTTACAAAATAAAGAAATATTAAAGTTTTTCCACGATTCAACATGGAACGTCATAGGCCTTGAAATGGAAGGAGCGCATTACCAAAAAGCAATTCAGGCCGCCTCAAAAGTGAGAAACAGTATAAATAAAGATGTAAAAGTAAGGTATGCCTATTATGCAAGTGATAACCCATTGGAAACCGGAAGCACATTAGCTTCAGGAGGGCTTGGAACAAGTGGAGTAAGGCCAACGTATTTAATTACAAGAAAAATTTTAGAGCAAATATTAAATTAGTTATAAGCTATGAGTAAAGAAATAAATACACCTCAAAACAATTCGGAAGAAGTAGATTTAGGGCAATTATTCAATTTTATTGGAGATGCATTTAATAAACTTTTCCGCTTTTTTGGATCAATTATAATGTATGTATTTAATTTGATAGTTTTTTCAGCAAAAGCAGTTGTTAAGAACTATAAAATTATTTTTATTTCAATGGTATTGGCTTCAATTTTAGGATATATATACGAAAAGACTAAGCCAGATGTTTATTCTTCGCAAATGCTTGTAAAGCCTTATTTTGACTCTAAATATCAATTGGTTACAAACATTAATTTTTATAACGCATTAATTGGTGAAAGAGATTATAAACAATTGACCGAGATATTTTCCATTAACGAAGAAGATGCAGAGAAGATATTAGAATTTGAGATTAATCCTGGGCCAGAAACTGAAAACGATAGACTTGTACAATACGACAAATTTGTTCAGTCTTTAGATAGTGTTAGAGCTCAAGAGGTAAGTTTTGATGATTTTATTGACAATAGAAGTATTTATTCAGGAGAATTTTTCGAAATCAGTGTTAAATCGTACAAAAAAGACATTTTTAGGTCACTCGAAGAAGGCCTCAACTCGACGTTTTCTAACACCTATTCTACAAAAAAGATGGAAAAGAGAGACTCCATCCTTGCCATAGAGAGACAAACTATTTTATCCTCATTAAAAGAAATAGACTCATTAAAGAAAGTATACATAAATGTTATGCTCGAAGAGTCTAAATCTAAAGATGGCTCTTATACCACCAAAGATGGATTGTCTTTTATTCAGGAAAAAACAGATACAAAAGAATACGATCTTTTGGACAAGGAAATAAGTCTAAAAAGCAAATTGAGCAAAATTGACGCTCAACAAGTTGAAGAAGATGTCTTTTTCGATACTCTTTCCAGTTTTCAAGACGTTGGAGCAAAGTACAGTACTATTTATCAGAAATACTCAATTATATTTCCTATTCTTACTTTTGCCATACTTTGTATAGTTTATTTAATGACAAAGGCTGTAAGATTTGTTAATAAATATGAAGGATAAAAACATACTAATAACTGGAGGCGCTGGGTTTATTGGCTCCAATTACATTACTTATTTTCTAAACATACACAAGAGAATAAAACTAATTAACTTAGACAAGCTCACTTATGCAGGTGAGCTTTCTAATTTAAATGAAGTTTCAACACATAGAAATTACAGATTTATTAAAGGCGATATTTGTGATAAATCTTTGTTGCAAAATATTTTTGAAACACACAAAATAACAGACGTAATTCACTTTGCTGCCGAATCCCATGTAGACAACTCTATTTCAAGTCCAGATACATTTGTACAAACCAATGTAATAGGAACATTTAATCTGCTCGACACAGCAAGAAACTATTGGATGGAAGCTCCTAATCTCTACAAGTCGTCATTTAAAAACAGTCGATTTCATCATATTTCTACAGACGAAGTTTATGGCACTTTAGGAGAAAAAGGGCTTTTTACAGAACAAACGCCATATTCTCCTAATAGTCCATATAGTGCATCAAAAGCTTCTTCGGATTTTTTAGTTAGAAGCTACTTTCACACTTACGGAATGAATGTAGTTACAACAAATTGTTCAAATAATTATGGACCAAAACAGCACGATGAAAAATTAATTCCTACGATAATCAGAAAAGCTTTGAACGACGAAAACATTCCGATTTATGGAGATGGTAAAAATGTAAGGGATTGGCTTTATGTGTTAGATCACTGTAAAGGTATTGATTTAGTTTTTCAAAAGGGAAAAGCTGGAGAGACTTATAATATTGGCGGTAAAAACGAAAAAAATAATCTTTATATTGCCAATACAATTTGTGATATTTTAGACAAAATTAAGCCAAAGTCTAAATCGTATAAAGAACAAATAACATTTGTAAAAGACAGACCTGGCCACGATTTTAGATATGCAATTGACGCCTCGAAAATAGAGAAAGAATTAGGCTGGGAAGCCAAGGAAAATTTTGAAACAGGAATAAAAAAAACTATAAAGTGGTATTTAAAAAAATATAACCATAAATGAAAGGTATTGTACTTGCAGGAGGCTCAGGCACAAGGCTGCACCCACTTACACTATCTGTAAGTAAGCAGTTAATGCCTATTTACGATAAACCAATGGTTTACTACCCAATTTCTACTTTAATGTATTCAGGTATCACAGAAATCCTAATTATTTCTACTCCAAAAGATTTACCATTATTTAGAGAGTTGCTTGGAGATGGTAAAAAATATGGCTGCAAGTTTGAGTATGCGGTTCAATCTGAACCCAAAGGATTGGCCGAAGCATTTATTATTGGAGCAAATTTTATAGGGAAAGACAAGGTCGCTTTAATTTTGGGCGACAATATTTTTTACGGCTCAGGATTATCTGCATTATTGCAGAGCAATAATAATCCTAATGGAGGCATTATTTATGCTTACAGAGTAAATGATCCCGAACGCTATGGAGTAGTTGAGTTTGATAGTAAAGGCAAAGCTATTACTATTGAAGAAAAGCCTCAAAAACCAAAGTCAAATTATGCAGTTCCAGGTATTTATTTCTATGACAATAATGTCGTACAGATAGCCAGAAGTATTTTGCCAAGCAAAAGAGGTGAGTTAGAAATAACAGACATCAATAAAGAATATTTAAAACAAGGAAAACTAAAGGTTAGTATTTTAGATAGAGGAACGGCTTGGTTAGACACAGGTACTTTTCAATCACTAATGCAAGCCTCTCAGTTTGTTGAGGTAATAGAAGAAAGACAAGGCTTAAAAATAGGCTCTATTGAAGCCGCTGCTTTCGAGATGGGCTACATTACAGAAAAAGAACTAAAAATATTAGCAAAACCTCTTATAAAAAGTGGATATGGGAAAAGCCTATTAGGATTATTGAATAATAAATAATGGACATAAAAGAAACAGGTTTTAAAGAGTGTTTTATTATAGAGCCTAAAATATTTAGGGACAAAAGAGGTTATTTTTTTGAAAGCTTTAACCTTGAAACGTTTAATAAAAAAACAGGTCTAAACATTAGCTTTGTACAAGACAACGAATCCCTTTCTCAAATAGGGACGCTTAGAGGTTTTCATTATCAAATAGGAGAGTATGCCCAAGCAAAATTAGTAAGGGTTATTAAAGGCAAAGTTTTGGACGTAGCTGTAGATATTAGAAAGAGTTCGCCAACATATGGGAAACATTTTTCAATTATATTGTCTGAAGAAAACCAAAAACAGCTTTTTATTCCAAGAGGTTTTGCCCATGGTTTTTTGGTTTTAGAAAATAATACCATCTTTTCTTATAAATGCGATAATTATTATAACAAAGAATCCGAAAGAGGTATAATCTATAACGATAAAACTTTAAAAATTGATTGGAATTTCCCAAAAGAGCAGCTCATTCTCTCAGAAAAAGACATCAACCTTCCAACTTTTAAAGACATCAAATGAACTTAAAGGTATTGGTTATAGGCTCAAATGGGCAATTAGGTAAAACACTAGAAGAACTTTCCATAAAACACAAAAGCATAAAATTCACTTTTACGACTAGGAAAGAATTAGACATAACATCTGCTGAAGACATAAAAAATAACCTCTCTAATAATTTTGATTATTGCATTAATTGTGCTGCTTACACTAACGTGGAAAAAGCGGAATTAGAATCTGATTTTGCATTTAAAATTAATGCAGAAGCGGTTAAAAACTTAGCTAAAATTTGTAAAGACACAAATACAATACTTATTCATATTTCTACCGATTATGTTTTTGATGGCACACAAACAAAACCTTATAAAGAAGACGATAAGACCAATCCTATAAATCAATATGGCAAATCAAAACTTCTTGGAGAAGAATATGTTAAGCAAGAATTGGTTAAATATTTTATTATTAGAACATCGTGGTTGTACTCTAAATTTGGCAGCAATTTTCTCAAAGCAATAATTCAAAAATTAAAAAAAGACGAAAATTTAAACGTTGTAAAATCCCAGCAAGGAACGCCGACAAGTTGTACTGATTTAGCAGAGTTTCTAATTTTTTTAATAAAAAAGAGAATAACATTATACGGAACGTATCATTTTAGTGCTCAAGGAAAAACAACATGGTATGACTATGCAATCGAAATCGCCCAGCAATTTGGTTATAGTACAGACAATATAAAACCAACAGAGAATTTCAAAACTATAGCCAAACGACCACTTTATAGTGTACTGGACGTTTCTAAAACTCAAACAATTTTTAATAACATCCCATTTTGGGAAGATAGCCTTAAAAAAACATTGACTGACATATAAAATAGCTTAACATTTTCTAAACCACGAGTATTTTACTTGTAATAATAGCCAAAAGCATTACCTTTGCAGATTGAAAACTTTAATCTCATCAGATTAAGTAAAAACACTCGACTAATGCAAAAAAAAATAGCCTTAATAACAGGTGTGACAGGGCAAGATGGAGCATATCTTAGTGAATTTCTCTTAAAAAAGGGATACGAAGTTCACGGTTTAAAAAGAAGATCTTCATTGTTTAACACAGACAGAATAGACCATCTTTATCAAGATCCTCATGAAGAAAACCGTAATTTTTTCTTGCATTATGGAGATTTAACTGATAGCACAAATCTTATTCGACTTGTTCAAGAAATCCAACCAGATGAGATATATAACTTAGCTGCAATGAGCCATGTCCATGTTTCTTTTGAAACGCCAGAATATACAGCCAACGCAGATGGTATAGGTACATTAAGAATATTAGAGGCTGTTAGAATACTTGGGCTAGAAAAGAAAACCAGAATTTACCAAGCATCAACTTCTGAGCTTTATGGAAAAGTACAAGAAGTCCCTCAAACTGAAACCACTCCATTTTACCCAAGAAGTCCTTATGCTGTTGCAAAAATGTATGCATATTGGATTACTGTAAACTATCGTGAAGCTTATGGCATTTATGCTTGTAATGGTATTTTGTTTAATCACGAGTCACCAATAAGAGGCGAAACTTTTGTAACCAGAAAAATAACAAGAGCAACTTCCAGAATTGCATTAGGACTACAAGACAAAGTCTATTTAGGCAACCTTGATGCCCAAAGAGATTGGGGACACGCCAAAGATTATATAAAAATGATGTGGATGATTCTTCAGGCTGATGAACCAGAAGATTGGGTAATTGCCACTGGGAAAACCACAACGGTTAGAGATTTTGTTAGAATGTGCTTTTCACATGTTGGCATAGACTTGGATTTTAAAGGAGAAGGCTCTGACGAAAAGGGCTTTGTTGCAAAATGCTCTAATCCTGATTATCAATTAGAAATAGGAAAAGAAGTTGTAGTAGTAGACGAAAAATATTTTAGACCTACAGAAGTTGACCTGCTCATTGGCGATGCTACTAAAGCCAGAATAAAGTTAGGTTGGGTGCCTGAGTATGATTTAGAAGGTTTAATAGAAGATATGATGGGCAGCGATATTAAGTTGATGAAAAAACAACAATACCTTCAAGATGGAGGATATAGAATCAAAAACTACTTCGAATAGAAACATGCAAAAAGATTCTAAAATATACGTTGCAGGACATAGAGGTCTTGTTGGCAGCGCCATATTAGAAAATCTTCAATCTAAAGGCTATTCCAATATTATAACTCGAACTCACAAAGAGTTAGACCTTACCAACCAAACAGAGGTTTCCTTATTTTTTAAAAACGAAAAACCAGAATTCGTTTTCTTGGCAGCAGCTAAAGTTGGAGGCATTGTTGCAAATAATGTTTATAGAGCAGACTTTATTTACAACAATCTAATGATTCAGAACAATGTTATTCACCACAGCTATCTAAATAAAGTAAAAAAGCTTTTGTTTTTAGGAAGCACATGTATTTATCCTAAAAACGCTCCGCAACCAATGAAAGAAGAGTATCTTTTAACAGATACTTTAGAATACACCAATGAACCATATGCTATTGCTAAAATTGCAGGAATAAAAATGTGTGAAAGCTACAACCTACAATTTGGAACCAACTTTATTTCTGTAATGCCAACAAACCTATATGGACCAAATGATAATTTCGATTTAGAAAAATCTCATGTGTTGCCAGCTCTTATCAGAAAAATTTATTTAGCAAAACTGTTAAGCGAAAACAATCAAGATGAAATTCTAAAGAACACTGGTTTTAAAACATATAACGAAGCTAAAGCATATTTACAAAAATTTGGCGTTTCAGAGAGCGATGTAGAAATATGGGGAACAGGTAAACCAATGCGAGAATTCCTATGGTCTGAAGACATGGCAGATGCCTGCGTTTATATTATGGAAAAAAGAGACTTTAAAGACACTTTTTATTCAGGACAAACAGAAATTAGAAACACACATATTAATATTGGAACAGGTAAAGATATTTCAATAAAAGAATTAGCTTATAAAATTAAAGACATAGTAGGTTTTCAGGGTAATTTAAACTTTAACTCCAACAAACCAGATGGCACTATAAAAAAGCTGACTGATGTTTCAAAGCTTCATAGTTTGGGTTGGAAACATAAAGTAGAATTAGATGAAGGTATAAAAACAATGTTTGATTGGTATGTTAGAAACCGATAAAAATTTAGCAATTGCCATAAAAGCTTCGTTGGCCGCTGGCAAGGAAATAATGAACATTTATGATTCAGTTGTCGAGGTAGAATACAAAGACGACAAATCACCCTTAACACAAGCCGATAAAAACGCAAATAACATTATTAACACGTTTTTGGTTCCAACTAATATTCCTATTATTAGTGAAGAAAACAAACAGATAGAATATTCCGTACGCAAGCAATGGAATACATGTTGGATAGTAGACCCTGTTGATGGAACTAAAGAATTTATTAAAAGAAATGGCGAATTTACCGTAAACATAGCTTTAGTTAAAAAAGGAATACCTGTATTAGGAGTTATTTATGCTCCAGCTACTAAGACCATATACTTTGCAGATGTTAAAAATAATAAAGCCTTTAAAGCCTATTTAAAAACGCATAATAGTTCTTTAGAAGATATTGAAAAAGAAATAAAGCCTTTAAACCCTAAAGTATCAAATTCTGAAACCGTTCAAGTAGTTGGCAGTCGTTCACATATGAATCAAGACACATTAAATTTTATTGATAAACTAAAAAAGCAAGGGAACGATGTCGAAATTGTTTCAAAAGGAAGCTCTTTAAAGTTTTGTCTGGTTGCAGAAGGAAATGCTGATATTTACCCACGCTATGCACCAACTATGGAATGGGACACAGCTGCTGGTCAAGCAATATGCAATGCTGTTGGGATACATGTAATTTCAAAAGAAACAAACAAAGCCTTATCTTACAACAAAGAAAATTTATTAAACCCTTGGTTTTTAGTCTCAAATAATGAAAGACAACTCTCATAAAAGACACATAGCAAAAGCAATCACTTGGAGAGCAGTTGGCACCTTAGACACCATACTTTTGTCTTGGTTTATTTCAGGAAGCCCTACAATTGGGCTAAAAATTGGTTTGGCAGAAGTCATTACAAAAATGGTTCTTTATTATTTTCATGAAAGAGCTTGGTTTAAAATAAACCTTACCAAAGAAGGACATGTTTTAGAGAGTCGCAAGCGACATATTGCCAAAACATTCACATGGAGATTAATAGGTACTTTAGACACTATGCTGCTCGCTTGGCTAATCTCTGGAGATCCATTAACAGGATTAAAAATTGGTTTTGCAGAGGTAATTAGTAAAATGTTGTTATATTACTTTCATGAGAGAGTATGGTATAAAATTAATTTTGGTTTAGCACATAGAAAAAATGGTTAATCAATGAAAAAAAACAATATTGTTCCCCATAACTATCAAATATCAGTAAATGATAGACGAGCTTTAAATGAACACAATTCTTTTTTGTTATGGTTTACAGGTCTATCAGGTTCTGGTAAGTCTACCATAGCAAATGTAGTAGAGCAGAAACTATTTAAAAAAGGCGTTAAAACCTACACCTTAGATGGTGACAATATTAGAAAAGGAATCAATAAAGATTTAACTTTTACTCCAAAAGACAGAACTGAAAATATTCGCAGAATTGCAGAAATAGCAAATTTAATGATAGATGCTGGTTTGGTAACGCTTGCAGCATTTGTTTCTCCTTACAAAAAAGACAGATATAACATAAAAAATATTGTCAAAGATGTTAACTTTGTCGAGATTTATATAAACACGAGTATTGACGAATGTGAACGTCGCGATGTAAAAGGGCTTTACAAAAAAGCCAGAGCAGGTGAAATTAAGAATATGACAGGGATTACATCGCCTTATGAAGCACCTGAAAATCCAGACATTGAAATAAAAACAGAAACAGAGTCAGTAGAAGCCGCAGCGCAACGAATTGTAGATTATATAACACCAAGATTGTATATAAACAGTAATGAGTAAGTATTATTTAAATTATTTAGACGAGTTAGAAAGTGAGGCAATTTTTGTTTTACGTGAGGTTTGGGCTCAGTTTCAAAATCCTGTAATTTTATTTTCAGGAGGAAAAGACTCCATCGTAGTAACGCATCTTGCCAAAAAAGCCTTTTTCCCTTCAAAAATACCATTTCAATTGATGCATGTAGACACTGGACACAATTTCCCTGAAACTATAAATTTTAGAGACAATATTGTTAAAGAGCTTGGCGTTGACCTAATTATAGGATCTGTACAACAATCTATAGATCAAGGAAGAGTAGCAGAAGAAAGAGGAAAAAACGCAACACGTAATGCATTACAAATAACCACTTTACTAGATACAATTGAAGCCAATAAAATAGATTGTGCTATTGGAGGAGGACGACGTGACGAAGAAAAAGCTCGTGCAAAAGAGCGGTTTTTTTCCCATAGAGATGATTTTGGTCAATGGGATCCTAAAAACCAAAGACCAGAATTGTGGAATATTTTTAACGGCAAACACTTTGAAGGCGAGCATTTTAGGGTTTTTCCTATTAGCAATTGGACCGAAATGGATGTGTGGAATTATATAAACAGAGAAAACATCTCAATACCATCTTTATATTTTGCCCATGAAAGAGAAGTTGTGTGGAGGCAAGACTCTTGGATACCTAATTCTGAGTTTTTAATTTTAGAAGAACACGAAAACTTAGTCACAAAAAAGATAAGATTCAGAACTTTAGGAGATATTACCATCACAGGAGGAATAGAATCTGATGCAGATACCTTAGAAAAAATTACGGATGAAGTTTCTGGGATGAGACAAACTGAACGAGGCAACAGAAGTGACGACAAACGATCTGAAACCTCAATGGAAGACAGAAAAAAACAAGGATATTTCTAATTTTAATTCATCAACAATAGTAAACAAAATCAAATGCTTGATAATAATCAATTACTTCGTTTTACAACAGCAGGCAGTGTCGATGATGGGAAAAGCACCTTAATAGGACGTTTGCTATACGACTCAAAATCAATTTTTGAAGACCAATTAGAAGCTATTGAAAAAACAAGCCAAAAAAAGGGTCACAACGGAGTAGATTTAGCGCTTTTTACAGACGGCTTAAGAGACGAAAGAGAACAAGGCATTACTATAGATGTTGCTTATAGGTATTTTACAACACCCAAACGCAAATTCATTATTGCCGATACTCCTGGTCATATTCAATACACACGTAATATGGTAACTGGAGCATCAACAGCCAATGCGGCTATTATATTAGTAGATGCTCGTCATGGTGTAATAGAACAAACCAGACGACACTCTTTCATTGCCTCCTTATTACAAATACCGCACGTTATAGTTTGTGTAAATAAGATGGATTTGGTTAATTTTTCTGAAGAAGCTTACAATAGAGTGATAAATCAATTTGAAGAATTTTCATCTAAGATGTTGGTAAAAGACGTGCGATTTATACCTATATCTGCGTTATTAGGCGATAATGTGGTCAATCGTTCTGAGAACATGAAATGGTATCAAGGAGCACCTTTGTTACACACCCTTGAAACAATGCACATAAGTAGCGACATAAACAAAGTTGATGCTCGCTTTCCTGTACAAACCGTTTTAAGACCACAACGTGAAGGGTTTATAGATTATAGAGGTTATGCTGGCCGCGTTGCAAGCGGTGTGTTTAGGCCAGGTGATGAGGTTACTGTTATGCCTTCTGGGTTTACCAGTAAAATAAAAACAATAGATACGTTTAATGGTAATTTAGATGAAGCATATGCGCCAATGTCCATAGCAATGACCTTAGAAGATGATATCGATATAAGCAGAGGTGATATGATTGTGCGCTCCAGCAATAAACCTGATGCACTACAAGATATTGAGGTTATGCTTTGCTGGCTGCACAATGATTGCGCAAGACCAAGAGCAAAATATACGATTAAGCACACTTCAAACGAACAAAAAGCAATGATTAAAGAAGTTGTTTATAAGTTCGACATTAATACCTTAGAAAGAAAAACTGATGACATCAACTTGAACATGAACGATATTGCCAAAGTAAAAATAAGAACCACCAAACCATTGATGGTTGATAACTATAGAGAAAACAGAACCACAGGCAGTATTATATTAGTAGATGACGCTACTAATGATACAGTTGCTGCTGGGATGATAGTATAACAAGTAAAAAATAGATTATATGAAAACCAAAATTTTATTTATTCTTTTTGTAACAACATTCTTTTTTTCATGCAAAGAAAATACTGAAAACATAGAAAGTAAGACAGAAACAGATGTAGTAGAAATCGAAAAAAAATTAGGAATTTCGATTAGCTTCAAAATAGAAAAAGCAGATAAAATAAGGTTTATGATGAATGGAATTGAAATAGATGAATTCCAAAAAAAGAATATTTTTTTCGTAGAGGACGTTATGCCAACCACAAATTATGAAAAAAGCACAGTTTATTTTGATTCAAATAATTTTTCAAGAAATATCTCTATTAACTTAGGCGACAATAACGATAATATAATTGAGTTTAAGGATATAACATTTAGTTATGGGTCTAAGGAAATTGTCGTGGACAAAAATAATTACGACACATATTTGGGACATAATATTTTTGTTGAAAGAGACTCCTTAACAAATAAATTTAAAACCACTAAAGTTAAAGATAAGCCCTTTAACCCATTAATTTATGTTAGACAAACCCTACTAAATGAATTAGTAAGTCAATAAAAATTTATTTTGAGACACTTACCCGATTTTTTAATTGTTGGTGCTGCAAAATCAGGAACAACATCTTTATGTCATTCATTAAGCCAACATAACGACATTTTTATATCTGACCCTAAAGAACCAAAATTTTTAACTTATAAATTTTTAAAAAAAAGCTATAATGGGCCTGGTGATGATTTTACTCTAAAGAAGGCCATAAAAAAGATTAATGATTATAAGCAATTATTTAAAAATGCAAAACCAAATCAAATTAAGGGAGAAGCAAGCGTAGATAGTTTGTATTACTACGATTTTGTTATCCCAGAGATAAAAGAAAAAATAGGAGACCCCAAGATTATTATTATGCTTAGAAATCCTTCTCAAAGGGCGTTTTCAGCTTATAGCCATCTAATAAGGGACAATAGGGAAGTGCTTTCTTTTGAAGATGGGTTGAAAAAAGAAAACGAAAGATTGGAGGCAGGTTTTGAATTTATTTGGGCATACAAAAAAGCCTCGTTATACTTTGATTCAGTTAAATCATATATTGAAAACTTCACAAATGTTAAAGTAATTATTTTTGAAGAGTTTATTAGCAATAAAAAAGAAGGACTAATAGATGTGTTAAATTTTTTGGAGAGGGATTGCTCTATCATAGATAAAATACAATTTAACAGGCAAAATGTTTCAGGAAAACCTAAAAATAAATGGTTGAATGCACTGTTACTAAAAGATAGTGTTTTAAAATCCTTTTTAAAGATGGTTTTACCAACGACCAAAAGACAGAATTTTAAACAATGGATGATAAAAAAAAATTTAACCCCGTTAAATAAAGATATTGACCAAATAAATAAACTTAAAGAGGAATTTATTAATGATATATCAAAATTAGAACAACTTCTAAACAAAGACATCTCAACTTGGAAAGGCTAACCTTAAATCTAAAGATTTGTTAATAAAGAATAGCATCATTGTACTGTTTTTAAAAGTGTTTGGAATTGTTATGCAATTTGCCGCAATTTTTATTCTTACAAACAATGCTTCGGAAGAGATTTTTGGAGAATATAGTTTTTTGAATTCTATATTATTAGTCATTGGTGCGTTTTGTCTATTAGGTATGAATAATTCCTTTTTACAATTTTCTGGCAAATTACAGGCAGAAAATAATATTGGGTTATTAAAAATACTTTATAAAAGAAATGTTATTATTCTTACTTTGGTTTTTTTGTTTATTATTGGTCTCTATTTTGTTTTGGCTTATACTTTAGAGATAAAGTACTTTAAAGACGAAACCATCAGAGGTATATACAACTTAATTGTTTTAATACTGTTCCCATATTCTCTAACATTATTAAATTTTCAGGTTTTAAGAGGAATTAATAAGCTGTTTTTGTCAGAATTAACCTCAAACATTTTTAGGTTTGGTGGATTATTGATTTTAGTGATTTTTCTTTATTATTTAGATAGATTCGAATTTCTACTGTATGGATATTTGATTTTGTTTTGGCTACTTTCTACAATAACTACCCTTATTATTTTGTTTCATTTTTTAAAACTTAAGATTAGAATTAATAAAAATTTAAAAGATTTAGAATTTAAAAAAATCATTAGCACTTCTTTTCCAATGTCTTTTAGTTTGATTTCACTATTGTTAATGCAAAGTATAGATGTTTTTATTATTGAGAGATATTTAGATTTCGAATATATAGCTTATTATTCTTCAGCGATAAAAATTACCACAGGTATTGGTTTAATATTAACCACGATTAATAGTGTTATAGCACCAGATTTATCCAAATTGTTTTTTTTAAAAGATTATATTGGGTTGAAAAAATTAATTCAAGACTCAACAATGTTGAATTTTTACTTAACAGCACCAATAGTTTTGACTATATATATATTTTCAGAGTTTTTGTTAAGTCTATTTGGTTCAAATTATATTGAAGCCAATTCTGCATTAAAAGTTATGGTTGTAGGACAAATGCTCAATGCATTTTGTGGCTCTGTAGGCTATTATTTAAATATGACTGGAAGAGAGAAGGTATTTCTTAAAATAATACTTTTGGCTCTATTGATAAACTTAGTGTTAAATTTGGTATTAATTCCATTATATGGTATTAATGGTGCTGCGTGGGCTACCTCAATTAGCCTTGTTTTTTGGAATGTTTTTGGGGTTATCTATATTTATAAGAAAGACAGAATAGGAGTGTTTATTTTTAGCAATAAATTCTTAAAAACATAAAAACACAATAAGATTAAATAAATTGTTTATTTTCGATGAATAATAGGTAATTTAGAAAAAACAGTTTTGATAAAATTAAGTAGTCTTGCTATAGTCACCTATCTTCTAATAAGTGTCTTTTTATTGTTTCTTTTTTTTGAAAACATCTTGGTTTGGCTATCTTTTTTGGCAAACTGGGGAATACTTACTATCATATTTTTATATCATATAAGAATAGAAAAAGATTTTTCCCCATTTCTTTCTTCTTACATCACTTTTAATTACCTGTTTCTATTCTTGGCTCCAATGGTTCAGATAAGTAATATGAACAATAATAATGGGTTATTCCCCAATTATTTTCCATATTCAGAGGGAATAGTTGTTTTTGCAAATGGTCTAATTTGTTTGTTTCATAGTTTCTTTTTTATAAGCTATTTATGGTTCAAAAAGACAACTTTTAAAAACAGGCCAAAAGAGCAATTTAAAAAAAGTAAGTATGTGCCCTTAACAATTTTAATACTTTTTTTTATTAGTCTAATCACATTGTTTTTTAGTTATGACTATATTATTACATCAATTACAGAATCTCATTGGCGAAGTGAGTTGTTGTTTAAGATGTCTGTTTCCAGCCAACTAATTCTTAAAAAAGTTTTATATATGCTACCATTGGGAGCATTGGTTTTGGCGCATAATTATTTAAAAAATAAAACACTTACGAAAAACACAGTTATAATATTTTTTTTAGCATTTTTTTTGCTTTTGCTTTTACTTTTTTTTAAAAATCCTCTAACAGAAAAACGAAACGCAATAGGACCAATATATATAACGCTATTGTTTCTTTTTTACCCTAAGCTCTTAAACTCTAACATCAAGTCCTTTTTGTTTTTGTTTTTATCTTTAGTTGTTTTTTTTCCTTTAGCATCTGGTTTAACACATTTAGACGCAACTTTAGGAGAAATTATAAATAATCCATCCATTATTCTAAAAACATATGAAATAGGAGGAATCGTAAACTCGTTTACCGCGATGCACTATGATGCGTTTTCTAACATTTTGGCGACAATTGGCTACACAATTGACAATGGGTTTTCAAATGGATATCAATTAATAAGTGGATTATTGTTTTTTATTCCTAGAAGCGTGTGGGCATCTAAGTCAAATTCTTCAGGGGAATTCATAGGAGATTATCTAATTGAAAATCACAATTTCTTTTTTAACAATTTATCTAATCCACTAGTATCAGAAGGATATATAAACTTCGGTGTTTTTGGGGTAATTTTATTGTCGATTTGTCTTGCATTTTTTGTGGTCAAGTTTCTAGTTTGGCTTAGCTCTGACAATCCTTTAAAGAGAATAGTTTCTTTTTATTTTGCAGTGCATTTAATTTTTTTACTTAGAGGTGACTTTACAAATGGGTTCTCTTATTTTATTGGCACTTTGATTGCCATTTTATTAATTCCATATTTAATGGATTTATTTTTTAAATGGGCTTTTAAAAAACAATAAGATATGAAGGTTGGTTTTAGCACTTCTTATATTTTTTTGGCTGCAATATATTTGTTTTCGGTTTCTTTAGTTTTTCCAGAGAACCTAAGAAACATTTCTATAATATTACTTGCTTTTTATTCTCTTTTTATAATTATAAAAGCCAAGGATTTAAAACCACTTTTAAATGTTAAAACTGCTATTAACGTTTGCTTATTTTTTGTTTTGGTTGCAAGTTTGATTTACACAAAAAACATTGATTATGGTTTAAAAAAATTAACCTTATTGAGTAGTTTGTTGATTTTCCCTTTTGCGTTTAGTTTATATAACAATAACGGAGGCAATAAACTAATGGAAAAGCATATTCATAGGATATATTTGTGCTACTATATATCAACTTTGGGATTTTTTGTTGGTCTGTTTATTTACAACTACGTCAATGGTTATGTTAATGAATTTATTTTTAAAAACTATAGTGAACGACTAAATTCAAAACTTGGAAAGTATTCTTTACACCCAATATATGCTTCTATGTATATTGGAGTAGCCGTTTTACTATCTTTTAAAATTTATGAAAAACTCAATAGAGTAGGGTCAAAAATTTTAATAATCATAGGCAACATATTTCTTTTTTTAACCATAGCTCTTCTAGCAAGAAAAAGTGTTTTTGCTCTTTTGGTTCTTATGTGCGCTTTTGTTTTTTTTACAAAACAAAAAAAGAAAGAAATATTTTTATATTTAATATTTATCACGGCACTATTTTACATCTCTTTTCAAATTCCAGCTTTAAAAATCAGGTATTTAGAATTTTTTAATACCTTTTTTAATAATAGCAACTCTCAAATAGGATCTACATTTTACAGATTAAACATTTATAAATGTGGTATAGATTCAATATTTGTGAGCCCATGGTTTGGGTATGGTTTAGGCGATACAAAATCCGTTTTAATAGAGTGTTATAACACTAAAATGGAGGTGTTTAATGGGCAGTATTTTAACTCACACAATCAATACATAAGTGTTTGGCTATCTTCAGGAATATTGGGCTTTTTGTCATTGGTTTCTATGATGGTATATAATATTAAATTAATGATAAGGAATAGTTTTATTATAGAAACCTTAATATTACTTTTGTTGACAATTACAATGATGATTGAAAATATTTTAGAAAGGCAAAGCGGAGTAATTTTATTCTCTTTTTTTATTAACTTTTTTGCATTTTTAATCCCTCAAAAAAGAAATATAAATTGAAAAACATATTGCTTATTGGACCCTTACCAGAACCTACCACAGGAGTGTCGTTAGCAAACAAAGTTGTTCTCGAAAATCTTCGAGATTTTAACGTGGACTTTATAAACACCTCTTTTAATAGGTTTGATGAAGGTTTGGGCGAATTTTCTTTTAAAAAAGCATTTTTTTATTTAAAGATAAATCTATATGTATTAAAAATATTCAAATCTAACATTGTATATATAACCCCAGGACAAACGTTTTATGGTGTAGTAAAGTATTCGTTATTTATTATTGTTTCTCATCTGTTAAATAAAGATATAATAATACATGTACATGGCAACTATTTAGGCAAACAGTATAGCGAGTTAAAAGGTTTAAAAAAGAGAATATTTAAATGGTTGCTAAAAAAAACCAGTAAAGGCATAGTTTTGTCTGAATCTTTAAAAAACAACATGATTCCTTTTATTGATAAAAATAAAATTTATGTATTAAGAAACTTTGTAGAAGATTATGTTTTTGTAAACAAAGAAAAACTGAGCAATAAACTATTGAATAATCATCTAAAAATAGTTTATTTAGGCAATTTAATGGAAGAAAAAGGAATATTTAATTTATTAGAAGCTTTAGAGGTTTTAGAAAAAGAAGGTGTAAAATATGAAGCAAAAATTGCAGGCTCAATAGATATTAAAAACAAGGAAAGACCATACGGATTTTTCTCTAAATTAAAAAACACAGAGTATTTAGGTGTAGTAAAAGGAAATGAAAAGAAAAATTTACTAGCTTGGGCAAATATATTTGTTTTACCAACTTATTATACAATGGAAGGGCAACCCATTTCAATTTTAGAGGCTATGGCCTCTGGAAACGTTATATTAACTACAAAACACGCAGGTATTCCTGATATATTTAAGGACAATAAAAACGGATTCTTTATAAATAAGAAAGACCCTAATGATATTGTTAAAAAAATAAAAATGATTTATACAAACGATAAGATTAAGGACATTAAACAAAATAATTACTACGAAGCCAATCAGAATTATAAGGTGCAAACATTTATTAACAACCTCTCATTAATCTTAAACGCTTAAATGATTACTCAACAAAGATTAGATATATCAAAAACTCCTAGGAATTTTAGAGGGAAGTCAAAATTGTTTGTTCAGTTATGGTGGATAGTTCAGTCTACTCTTTTTGGTCTTTCCCCTCAAATATTTTATGGTTGGCGAAGGTTTTTGCTTAGGCTTTTTGGAGCTAAAATTGGTAAAAAAGTATTATTAAGACCATCGGCGAGATTTACTTATCCTTGGAAAATATCTATTGGAGATTATAGTTGGATAGGAGACAATGTCGTGTTATATAGTTTGGGCGAGATAGAAATAGGAAATCATACAGTGATTTCTCAACGATCTTATCTTTGTGCTGGCACACATAATTATAAAAAGATTGATTTTCCATTGGTTGGAGAAAAAATAACAATTGGTGATAGTTGTTGGATTGCTACAGATGTTTACGTTGCTCCTGGAGTTAAAATTCTTCGAAACACTATTGTGGGAGCAAGGAGTAGTGTGTTTAAAGATTTACCAGAAGGAAAGATTTGTATTGGTAACCCTGCAAAACCAATAAAGGATAGAGAATTTGACAAAGATTACAATAATAAGTAGTTATTACTACCCAGAAGATACTGCTGTTGGGCTTTATAATGCTCAAATGGTAAATTATTTAGAAGAAAAAGGATATGATGTAACCGTAATAACAGGCTTCCCTTTTTACCCTCAATGGAGAATAAGGGATAGTTACATTAAAAAACCAACCTTTTTTAAAGAGTTTATAGGAAAAACCTTAGTATTAAGGTATAAGCAATATGTCCCAGCAAACCCTAACTTTATTAAAAGAATTTTACAAATAATCGATTTTACATTTGGAGGATTGATAAATGTATTTAAAGTTAAGGAATGTGACATAGTAATAAGTGTAGTACCCTACACAAGCTGCACTTTTTTAGGGTGGATACTTAAAAAAAGAACAAAAGCGATCCTATGGAATCATATTCAAGATTTTGAGTTTGATGCAGCACTGCAAACAGGAGTTTCTTCTAACCCAGGAATTCTTAAGAGTTTACTTTTTAAGTTTTTATTCCGTTTAGAGACGTTTTTATTTAATCGTGCAGAAATTAATAGTACAATTAGCTTTAGTATGATTGATAAATTAGATAAAAAGAGCAAAAAACCATCGTTTTATTTTCCAAATTGGATAGATGAAAGCAAACTAACTATTGAACACCAATCGAAACACCCTTATTTGAAATCGCCTAAGTATAAAATTTTATATTCTGGGAACATTGGAGACAAACAAGATTGGGAATTTTTTATAAAGTTTGCCACAAAAGTAAATGAATTGGATTTAGCGGAAATAGTTATAGTGGGAGATGGAGCAAAAAAGGAGTGGTTATGTGCACAATTATCTAAATTAGAAAACGTAAGTTATTTCCCTCCTGTGAAATATGAAGAATTGTCAAACTTGTTGTGTAGTGCAGATTTACATCTTTTATTTCAAAAAAATGACGTAATAGATTCGGTAATGCCTTCAAAACTATTAGGTATGATGGGGAGCTCTAAACCATCACTAATTAAGGGAAATACTACTTCAGAAGTAAAAGAAATTATTGAAAACTCCCAAGGTGGTTTTTATGTGGTTAACGAAAGCATAGATGAGTGCATTGATAGACTGAAATTTCTAATTTCAAAACCTCAGGAATCAATCCAAATGGGGATAAACGCAAGGACATATATTTTAAGCAAATTTTCGTCCCAAAATGTCCTTACACTATTTACTCAAAAACTGGAGACCCTTTTTTAATCAAGAAATAAATATAGATTGTATATTCTTTTAATTAAAAGTTTTAACAACTATATTTGCCACTATCTAACTTAACAAGTAAACAACTTATGTTTGGTAAAAGAGGGTTTGCACAATTTATACGACCTCTTCTGTATATTGTAGATTTATTAATACTTACTTCCTGTATTTATTTTCTATTGACAAAAGATTATTATCAAATAGGATTGTTTCTTTTGCTTTGGATGCTTTTGTCAATTTTTCTTTCATTCTATAAAGTATTTAGATATACTAAAATAATTAGGATTATTGGGCTATTGGCTAGACAGACTTTTTTATTTACATTGTTAATTATTGCCTTCTTGTTTGTTAAAAAGTCAAATACCGAGTTTTTCACAGTATTAAAGTTTTCATTTTTTTTACTTATAGTATTTAGCATCTGGAGGGTCTTCCTACATTTTTTGTTAAAACATTACAGAATCATTACTGGAAGAAATTATAAGGAAGTGGTTATTGTTGGATATAATGCCACTACGAAAAAATTAAGTCAATTTTTTTATGACGAACCTGGCTATGGATATAAGTATATAGGGTTTTTTACAGATAAAAATGTAGCCGAAAGCAAACTAGGTTCCTTTGATGATTTATTTGATTTTGTCAGAACAGAAAGAATTGACGAGCTATATTGTTCTATTAAAGAATTATCTAATGAACAAATGTCAAAACTAGTGATTTATGCTGAAAACAATTTTTTAGACCTCAAGTTTATTCCTGATAATAAATATATTTTTTCAAAAAAACTTAGGTTCGAGAATTATAATATAATGCCTATTTTATCCTTAAGCGAAATACCATTAAAACTTGAGGTAAATCGTTTTGTAAAAAGAGCATTTGACATTGTGTTTTCTTTGTTTGTAATAATATTTTTACTTTCTTGGTTTACCCCAATAATTGCCTTGTTAATTCTTATAGAGTCAAAAGGACCTGTCTTTTTCAAACAGTTAAGATATGGGGCAGATTTTAATCTTTTTTCTTGTTACAAATTCAGATCAATGATGGAAAACAAAGAGTCAGATTCTACACAAGCTTCAAAAAACGATTATAGAGTTACAAAAGTTGGTAAATTTATTAGAAGAACAAGCATAGATGAGTTGCCTCAATTTTTTAATGTCTTATTCGGAAACATGTCAGTTGTAGGGCCAAGACCAATGCTATTGAGCCATACTAACGACTACAAGGACAAAATAAACAAATTTATGATTCGGCACACAGTAAAACCTGGAATTACTGGTTTAGCACAAGTAAGTGGCTATAGAGGCAATATTGAAACTGACGTAGATATGCAGAATAGGATTAAATACGACATTTTTTATGTAGAAAACTGGTCTATTTTATTAGACATAAATATAATAATGAAAACTATATTAAATGTAATTAAAGGCGAAGAAAAAGCCTATTAAAAAGAAATAATGAAAATAACAGTAGTAGGAACAGGTTACGTAGGGTTGGTAACAGGAACATGTTTAGCAGAAACAGGCAATGATGTTTTGTGTATAGATATAGACGAAAAAAAGGTAAATAAGATGAAAAATGGTGAGGTCCCAATTTACGAACCACACCTTGATGTCCTTTTTGAAAGAAATATTAAAGCCGAGCGTTTAAAATTTTCTATATCGTTAGAAGAAGGCTTACAACACGGAAGTATCATATTTTTAGCACTACCAACACCAGAAGATGAAGATGGCTCGGCTGATTTAAAATACATATTAGGCGTTGCTAATGATATAGGCAAACTAATAAAAGACTATAAAGTAATAGTCGATAAAAGCACAGTTCCGGTTGGAACTTCTGAAAAAGTAAGAGAGGCAATATCAAAGCATACAGATGTTGAATTTGACGTAGTATCCAACCCAGAGTTTTTAAGAGAAGGGTTTGCAGTAGACGATTTTTTAAAACCTGAACGTATTGTTATTGGAACACAATCTCCCAAAGCCATAAATCTTATGGAAAGACTTTACAAACCTTATGTAAGGTCAGGAAATCCAATAATTATTATGGATGAAAAATCTGCGGAGCTTACAAAATATGCAGCCAATGCTTTTTTGGCAACCAAAATCACGTTCATGAACGAAATTGCCAATTTTTGTGAAAAAGTTGGAGCAGATGTAGATAAAGTAAGGATAGGAATGGGAACAGATTCTAGAATAGGCAAAAGATTTTTGTTTCCGGGAATTGGTTATGGAGGCTCATGTTTCCCAAAAGACGTAAAAGCCCTTTTTAAGTCTGGTAAAGACTCTGATTACAATTTTAAGATTTTAAATGCTGTTATAGATGTAAACAATAAACAAAAAACTATTTTAATGCCTAAAGTGCTTTCGTATTTTAATAATGATTTAACGAACAGAAAAATAGCAATTTGGGGATTAGCATTTAAACCAGAAACTGACGATATTAGAGAGGCACCTTCACTTTTTGTAATTGATGAATTATTAAAAAATGGAGCTTCAATAAAAACATTCGACCCTGAGGCTATGCCAAACGTAGAGCGCAAACTAGGTAATAAAGTTGAGTATTCCGAAACGATGTATGATGCTTTAGAAGAAGCAGATGCACTCATTATTTGTACTGAATGGAGTATTTTTAGAACACCTAATTTTGATAAGGTAAGACAAAAAATGAAAAACACTGTAATTTTTGACGGTAGAAACCTCTACGATCTAAACGAGATAAAAAACGAAGTAGAATTTTATAGCTCTATAGGTAGATAAAATGAAAAAAATATTAATTACAGGAGCGGCAGGATTTTTAGGTTCTCACCTTTGCGACAGATTTATCAAAGAAGGGTTTTTTGTTATTGGGATGGACAACCTTATTACTGGCGATTTAAAAAATATAGAGCATCTTTTTCCGAATGCTAATTTTGAGTTTCATCATCACGATGTAACCAATTTTGTTCATGTCTCTGGGCAATTGGACTATATCCTTCATTTTGCTTCGCCAGCAAGTCCAATAGATTATTTAAAAATACCAATACAAACTCTAAAAGTAGGAGCATTAGGAACACACAACCTATTAGGGCTGGCTAAAGAAAAAAATGCCACTATACTTATTGCATCTACTTCTGAGGTTTATGGAGACCCATTAGTACACCCTCAAACGGAAGATTATTATGGCAATGTAAACACCATTGGGCCAAGAGGTGTTTATGATGAAGCCAAGCGCTTTCAAGAGTCCATAACCATGGCGTACCACAGATTCCATGGTGTAGAAACTAGAATAGTCAGGATATTTAACACTTATGGACCAAGAATGCGACTTAACGATGGCAGAGTGATTCCAGCATTTATGGGTCAAGCGCTTAGAGGTGAAGATTTAACCGTTTTTGGTGATGGCTCCCAAACCCGATCCTTTTGTTATGTTGACGATCAAGTTGAAGGAATTTACAGATTACTATTAAGTAACTACAACTTACCAGTTAATATTGGTAATCCTCACGAAATAAGCATTTTAGATTTTGCAAACGAAATCATTAAGCTTACAGGAACTAACCAAAAAATAGTTTTTAAGCCATTACCTAAAGACGACCCTTTGCAAAGGCAACCAAATATAGATTTAGCAAAAAAATTATTGAGTTGGGAACCAAAAGTAGGACGTTCTGAAGGAATGAAATTAACCTACGATTATTTTAAATCACTATCTCAGAAAGAACTATTCAGGAGTGAACATAAGGACTTTGATAGTTATATAAAGAAATAAATATGGAATTTAGAAGAGGACGATATTCATGGTTAATGAGACCAATTTTAACCATATTCGACCTCGCAGTAATTAACATTTTTGCTTATTATTATCTTAATCTTGGAGAAGAGGAAGCTTATTTTTTTAAAAGCAAGATTCTAAATAATAAATATGTTATTTACTTTATTTACTCTTCAGTACTTTGGGTGTTTTCCACCTATTATACCCAATTTTATAATGTATACCGATTTACCTCTTTAGTAAAGGTTTTTGCAATACTAGTAAAACAGTTTTTTGTATATATCGTTATTGTTTTTTCATTTGTTGGTATATATAGAAGTGTAAACTTACCTGCACCAATTACTTTTAAATATATATTTATAACTTTTAGTATAATCAGTACAGGTAAAATACTAAGCTACTTTGGTCTAAGGATATTTAGATATTACTTTAGAGGAAATGTTAGAAATATTATCCTGATAGGTTGTGGAAAAGGCATACAAGAATTCAAGTCTATAATTGCAGAAAAAAAGGAATTAGGTTATATAATAAAAGAAATATTTTGTGATACCCAATTTGGTACAAAGCCTTTAAAAGATTGTTTTAAATACCTTAAAGATGGCAGTGATGTAGATGAGGTCTTTTGCGCAATTGACGAGCTTACCGAAAAACAGGTAAATGAACTAATAAAATATGCCAGCATAAACCATAGCAACATAAAATTTATACCAAACAATATTGAGAATAGTACCAATAGATTCAAAGCAGATTTTTATGGCGTACTTCCGGTTTTGTCCATTCAAAAGGTAGCTCTTAACAACGATGTAAATAGGGTAATAAAAAGATCTTTTGATATTATTTTTTCCTTATTTGTAATTTTTTTCATTTTATCATGGCTCACACCAATTCTTTTTGTTTTGGTGAAAATAGAATCTAAAGGACCTTTATTTCATAAACAAGATAGAACTGGGATTGACTACAAAGTTTTTCAGTGCTTCAAGTTCAGATCCTTAAAGACAAATGGAAACAATGACAACCAGTCTTATGTTAAGCAAAGTGATGAAAGAGTAACTAAGATTGGCAAGTTTATGAGAAAAACAAGTATGGACGAACTGCCTCAATTTTTTAATGTTTTTATGGGCGAAATGAGTGTTGTTGGACCTAGACCTCACATGCTCTCTTACACTGATATTTATTCAAAAAAAGTAGATAAGTATAATTTTATTCAGAGGCACAATGTTAAACCAGGTATTACTGGTTTGGCACAAATAAGTGGATATAGAGGACAAATAGAAACCGACCAAGACATTATAGGAAGAGTAAAGTATGATGTTTTTTATATTGAAAACTGGTCGTTGTTATTAGACATTAAAATAATAATAAAAACAATAATAAATATCTTAAAAGGCGAAGAAAAAGCGTATTAAATGTACTTGATTAGTGCATTTAATTGCGCTTTAAAATCAAAATGAGATAAAGCGGTTTTTTGTATTGATTTTTTAGAAACTTGATTTAAATTTTCCTTAATCTTATTTATTGTAAAGTTTAAACTATCATAATTTCCTGCTTCAGCAACCCAACCTAAGTTATTGTTTTTAATAATAGTCTCGCCTTCGCCACCACCAAAATAAATCATTGGAAGACCCAAACGAGCATATTCAAATATTTTAGAAGGTACAGATCCATATATTCTGTTAAGAAGAGGAATAATCGCCACATCATACTTTAAAAGTTCTTTGTGAAGCAATCCTCTAGCTATTTCACCATGATAAATTACAGGTAAATGGGAATTTTCTGAAATAAAGGTTTCAATTTTTTCTTTTTCTGCTCCATCTCCATAAATATGAAACTCAATATTAGTATAGTCTAATTCTTCACAGAGTCTATAAATTCCTTGTGCAACACCTAATAAACCTGCATAAACTAATTTAGTTCTATTTGATTTATTATTTACAGGAACAAATTCAGAAACATCAAAGTTTGGATAATTTCGATATAAAAACGTTTTTTTATTTGGAACAATTGAAGAGATATGCTCAAGTATTTCTTCGCTTTGTCCAATAATTAAATCGGCTTTTATATAATTAAAACGTTCTATAAGTTCTAAAATTTTATAGCTCAAATTCTTTTTAAAAGCTCCTAACTCCAAACCTGCAATTGGCCATAAATCACTTATATTTAGAATAAGTTTCCTCTTTTTACGACGCAAAAAAAACATACTCGTGAAAGCCACAAGCAAGGGAGGTGATTGGACAATCACTTTATTTGGAATTTTATTCCACGTAAAAAACCAAATTAAACTAAAGCTATAAGACAACATAGCAAGCAAGCGCAAAAGTTTATTTTTAGAGTTACTTGCATAAATCCACAAACGATGGATTTTGATGTTGTTTTCTATTGAAGTTTTCTTAAACTTACCTTTATACTCATCAAAAATCTTCCCTTTTGGATAATTAGGTAATGGCGCAATAACAGAAACATTAAAATTATGCTTTTGCAGGCCTTCAGCTAAATGAGACATTCTGTTAGATGCAGCACCAGTTTCAGGCGGGAAATAGCTTGTTATGATAAGAATATCTGCCACTATAAGTTATAAATTTCGACAATTGTATTTACAATTCGTTTTGCTGCATTGCCATCCCAAAGTTCTGGAGTTTTCCCTTGTTTCCAAGTTCCTGAAAGCAAAGTGTTAAAAGCGACTTCAATTTTATCAGCATTATTTCCAACTAAGATATTGGTTCCAATTTCACAAGTTTCTGGTCTTTCGGTCGAATTACGAAGCGTTATACAAGGCACATTCATTACAGTGGTTTCTTCAGTAATACCACCAGAATCTGTTAACACAGCAAAGGCATGCTTTACCAAAAAATTAAATTCTAAATAACCTAAAGGCTCTACATAATAAAGGTTTTTAAAATTTAGATTCAATTGTTCTAAAAGTTTTTTAGTTCTAGGGTGAACTGGGAAAATAATTTGGTAATCTTTACTAAGGTTTACAATTTGATAGATTAAGTTTTTAAGCTGCTCTTCTTCATCAACATTATTTGGTCTATGCAATGTCATAACCAAATATTTTTTTTCTTTTAAGTTTAAATCATCCCAAAGCTCAGGCTTTGTTAGTCTTGGCATATTCTTCAACAAGGTATCAATCATCACATTACCAACAAAAAAAATGTTGTTTTTGGAGATGCCTAATTGTTCTAAATTGTCGTTGGCATAGGTTGAGGTTGTAAAAAAATAATCTGTGATGCTGTCGGTAACAATTCTATTAATTTCTTCCGGCATACTCATGTCTCCAGACCTAATTCCAGCTTCAATATGAGCTACATCTATTTCTGCTTTTTTAGCCACTATTGTACAAGCCATAGTTGATGTAACATCTCCAACTACAATTACTAAATCACAAGGGTTCTCTGATAGTTCTTTTTCAAAACCAATCATAATAGCAGCAGTCTGTTCTGCTTGAGTGCCACTTTTTACATCAAGGTTAACATCAGGAAAAGGAATCTTCAGTTGTTTAAAAAAGGTATCACTTAAATTTTTGTCATAATGCTGTCCAGTATGAACAAGTCTGAAGTTAATATCAAAACCCTCACTTTTTTTTTCTTGAATAGCTTCAATTATAGGAGCTATTTTCATGAAATTAGGTCTAGCTCCAGCAACGATAGTTATCTTCATGTGTTTGGTTTTAATAACGATGAAAACTGCTTCAATTTACCACTTTTAGAACGTTCTAATTCATTTTTGCGTTCAAAGTTTATGTGCAACCCTTTTTCAAGATAAGTTTCCATTTCTTTAATAATCATATTCTTTTTTGCTTCAGAAATCTCAATTGAACTTACATAAATAATCTTAAAAGTGTCTTTTTTACGCTGTTCAATCACAAACTCTTTTACATTTCCATCATCTTCAATAATACTTTTAGTAATATAATAAAAGGTTAATCCAGCAGCTTTTTTCCCACTTGGTAAAATTGCTATGTCGTTAGTTCTGCCTATTAGTTTTTCTAAAATAGGCTTTTGTATTGTACTTTGTTTTGAAATTATTCCAATATCGCCAATATCATATCTTATAAATGGATGTGCTTTATTGTAAAGCGATGTTATAACCACCCTACCTTTTTCACCATAAGGAAGCACTTTGCTGTTCTCATCTAAAATTTCAACGAACAAAGTTTCACTATTTATTTGCCATTCGTTATTAGGGTTTTGAAACGCAATAAGGTCGAGTTCGGAGGCGCCATATTCATTTATAATTTGTACGCCAAATTGTTTTTCAAGTAGCATTTTATCATCTTCAAATAACATTTCAGATGTTATTACGCAAGCCTTTAATGTTGGACAAATGGTTTTTAAAAAAATGTTGTTGCGTTCTAAGTATTTGGCAAATTGAACAATAGGGCTTGTATAACCATTAATGTAGTGGAAAGAAGTTGACGAGAATTTTTTTAAAAGTTTTTCAAAAGCCAAATCACTCAAATCAAATACCGAAAAACGGTACCTATTACTAAAGAAATCTTTAAGACGTTCTTTATAATAACCTTTTCTATCAAGCGGAATTCCATAAAATCGTGCTTGTTTTGAAGTGTTAAAATCCAAACCAAACCATCCAAACCTATTTTTTATTACAGCCCAAGTTAGTGCATGGCTAAACTTATCCTTAGCAAAAATAAAAGGATCACCAGATGAGCCTGAAGTTTTATTAACGTAAACATTTTTAACAGTAAATTCATTTGAAAGACGGTCTTTTAAAGGCTGTTGCAAGTCTTGTTTTGTCAACACAGGAATTGTGTTCCAATCATCAAGATTTATTTTTTGTGCATGCAAGTTATAAAATGGAGTATTCTGTAAATGATAAGAAACAATGTCTTGCTTTTTTGCATTAATGTAAGCTTCAAACTCTTTTTCATTTTTTTGTTGAATGTCTTTCAAAACAAGCTCTGCTTTTCTAATAGGAAAGCCATTAAATTTCAATGAAAGGTCAAACAAATTCAAACTTAGAGGTATATTTTTCGTAAAGTAAATAAAAAAAAGTCGTGTATTCATGGCATTAATTTTATTTTTGCCCAAACATTACGCAGCATGACTATTTTAATTCTTGGCTCAGGAGGAAGAGAGCATACATTTGCCTGGAAAATTGCTCAAAGCCCTTTATGTAAAACACTTTATGTAGCTCCAGGTAATTCAGGGACAGCCCAAATAGCGCAAAACGTAAATATTGGAGTAACAAATTTTCCTGCTATTAAAGCTCTGGTTTTAGAAAAACAAATAGATATGGTAATTGTTGGTCCAGAAGACCCTTTAGTACAAGGTGTACACGATTACTTTTTAAATGACAATGAGCTAAAATTCGTTTCAGTTATTGGTCCAGAAAAAGCAGCTGCAGAGTTAGAAGGCAGTAAAGAGTTTGCTAAGGAGTTTATGATGCGACATAACATTCCAACAGCAGCTTACCAAAGTTTTGATGCTACAAATGTTGATAAAGGCTATGCTTTTTTAGAAACTTTAAAACCACCTTATGTTTTAAAAGCTGATGGATTGGCTGCTGGTAAAGGTGTTTTAATATTACATGATTTAAACGAAGCAAAAGCTGAACTAAAAAGCATGTTACTTGATGCTAAGTTTGGAGACGCAAGCTCTAAAGTAGTCATTGAAGAATTTCTTGATGGTATTGAGCTGAGTTGTTTTGTGTTAACAGATGGTAAGAGCTACAAAATTCTTCCAACAGCAAAAGATTATAAACGTATTGGCGAAGGAGATACAGGTTTAAATACTGGTGGAATGGGAGCAGTGTCTCCAGTGCCTTTTGCTACAAAAGAGTTTTTAAATAAAATAGAAGAAAGAATTGTGAAGCCTACAATTTCAGGGTTGCAGAAAGATAATTTACCTTACAAAGGATTTATCTTTATTGGCTTGATTAAAGTTGGAGACGACCCAAAAGTAATAGAGTACAATGTAAGAATGGGAGATCCTGAAACAGAAGTAGTATTACCAAGACTTAAAAACGATTTAGTTGAGTTATTTACTTCTGTTGCTAATCAAACTTTAGATAAAATTGATATTGAAATAGACGAGCGAGCTGCCACTACAGTGATGTTAGTATCAGGTGGTTATCCTGAGGCTTATGAAAAAGGCAAAGAAATTACAGGAATTGATGCTATTAAAGATTCTATTCCATTTCATGCTGGAGCAACTTTAAAAGAAGGAAAAGTAGTAACCTCAGGAGGAAGGGTTATGGCAATTACATCTTATGGAAACACTTACCAAGAAGCCATAAAAAAATCTTACCAAAATATAGAAAAATTAAATTTTGATAAGATGTATTATCGTAAGGATATAGGTTTTGATTTATAAGAACGAATGCGAAGTAATGCTTTTGTCTTCTTCGTTATTATCATTAAATGTTTTTAGTTGCAACATCCAATAAACAAAAGCAACTAATCCAATTATAATAAACAACCAAGACATAATGTTTGCAGACCACCAATTATCAAGCTCTAATGCTCTTAAAGCGTCAAAAGGTGCAAATAATACATTTACAAACAAATCTTGTATCGCATAAAAAAAATCTTTCATCGTAATAATATTATATTTACACAGCAAATATACGAACTCTTTAAATGATTACAAGATTTTTTAGCACTTCTAAACCATTTCATTTAGTTATTGTTTCCTTTTTGGTATTGGTGTTGTTTATTGTTTATAGATCGGGATATTATTCACAAGGCATAAATGCTTCTCAAATATTAAAAGAAACGATACTGTACAGTACCACATTACTGTCAATTTTTGTACTTTCCTTTTTTGTAAACAAAAACAATTTAACGAAACAGAACAGTTTTAAAATCTTGTTCTTTTGCTTGTTTTTAGCTTGTATTCCTCAAACTATTAAACATGGTAATATTATTATAGCAAATGTTTTTATTTTGTTTGCCATAAGAAGAATCATAAGTCTCAGGTCGAATCTTTATATAAAACGAAAACTATTTGACGCAGCTTTTTGGATTGTATTGGCATCGCTATTTTACTTTTGGTCTATTTTATTTTTTCTGCTGGTTTTTGCAGCCTTAATTTTTTACTCAATAGGACAAATAAATAATTGGATTATTCCTTTTACAGGAATTGCAACTGTTGCTTTAATTGTTGTAAGTTATTCTATCATAACTGAAAACACCTTCGGAGATATTTTTACTTATGTAGATGGCTTAAGCTTTGATTTTTCAAATTACAATAAACCAAGTCTAATTATTTCAATAACAATTATTTTCTCTTTAGGAATTTGGGCTTTATTCTTTTATATTAGGAAACTTCAAGACAAGTCAAGAGCTTATAGGCCATCTTTCATTATGATTCTGATTGCGTTAATTATCTCTACTGCAATAATTGTAATTGCTCCAAATAAAAATGGTGGTGAGTTTATTTTTATGTTTGCGCCACTTGCTATTATTATGACCAATTATGTTGAATCTATTAAAGAAACTTGGTTTGCTGAGGTATTTGTATGGTTGTTGGTTTTGACACCAATAGCACAATTAGTTCTTTAGTTTTGAGCCAAAAGCTAAATCACCAGCATCTCCAAGTCCAGGAACAATGTACCCTTTATCATTTAAAGTTTCATCAATAGCAGCAATCCATAAATGTGTATTTTTCGGGAACTTATCCTTTATATAATCAACACCAAAGCGTGAACCAATAATGCTTAAAAGATGTATTTGTTTTGGTGTTCCGTGTGATTTTAAAGCCTCGTAAGTTAAGGCTAACGATTGCCCTGTTGCCAACATAGGATCAACCAAAATAAGTGTTTTGTTTTCGAGATTTGGACTTGCAATATATTCAACAATAATTTCAAAATCTGTACTATTTAAGTGATGTCTATACGTTGAAATAAAAGCATTCTCCGCTTTGTCAAAATAGTTTAATATACCATTGTGAAATGGTAAACCAGCTCTTAAAATGGAGCAAATCACGATATCATCTTTTGGATTATTAATTTGTGAAACTCCAAGAGGTGTTTCAATAGAAATTAAATCAGAGTTTAAAGCTTTACTCATTTCGTAACTTAAAACTTCTCCTATACGCTCAATGTTTCTTCTAAAACGCATTCGGTCTATCTGAATATCAATAGAACGAATTTCAGAAACAAACGTGTTTAAAACAGAACTCTTATCGGAAAAATTATGAATTTGCATTTCGTTGATTTTAGCATTAGTAAAGTTAACAATTAGAAGTATATTTGCACTTTAAAGTTTAAAAAGATATGTTTTCAGAAAAAGCCAATAAAATATTTCAAGATGTAATTGAAAAATATCATGTAATTAATACAGTCGATCAGCCATTTACAAATGTGTATGATAAAGACTCAAACTTGTTAGAGCATTTGTTATATAGAAAATGTTGGATTGATACTGTACAATGGCATTATGAAGATATTATTCGCGACCCTCAAATAAACCCTGTTTCTGCCTTGAAATTAAAACGTCAAATTGATGCTTCCAATCAAGATAGAACAGATATGGTGGAGTATATTGACAGTTATTTTCTAGAAAAATATAAAAGCGTAACACCAAAGAGTAGCGCAACAATTAATACTGAAAGTCCAGCTTGGGGAATTGATAGGCTTTCTATTTTGGCTCTGAAAATTTATCATATGAACGAAGAAGCTACAAGAGCTGATGCTTCTGAAGAACACAAAAAAGCATGTAAAACAAAACTTAACGTGCTTTTAGAACAGAGAGTAGATTTATCATCTGCTATTGATACATTGCTTGACGATATTAGCAAAGGAGATAAATACATGAAAGTGTATAAGCAAATGAAAATGTACAATGATGATGAGCTGAACCCTGTCTTACGTTCACAAAAGTAAATTCCTGTTTATGCAGGAATCTCAACAATTAAGCTGCTGAGATGCTAACACCACAAAACATTTTAGTTATTCGTCTTTCAGCAATGGGAGATGTTGCTATGTCTGTTCCAGTATTTCGAGCATTAACTGAGCAATATCCTGATGTTAAAATCACAGTTTTAACCAAAAAGTTTTTTAGTCCTTTTTTTAGAGATTTAAATAATGTTAGCGTATTTAATGCTGATGTAAAAGGAAAACACAAAGGCTTAATAGGATTGCGCAAACTATCTAAAGAGTTAAAGCAATATAACTTTGATGCTGTTGCGGACTTACATAATGTTTTGCGAAGCAATATTTTAAAACGATTATTATCTATAAATCAATTTGCTAAAATTGATAAAGGAAGGGCTGAAAAAAAAGACTTAGTTTCTGGCAAAACATTTAAGCAATTAACCACAACTCATCAGCGATATGCTAATGTTTTTGAGCATTTAGGTTATAAAATTGATTTAAATAATCCAACATTTCCTAAACCAGTAGTATTAAAAGGTAATCTTCAGCATTATATAAAGCCAGACAAAAAGAATATTGGAATTGCACCTTTTGCAGCACATATAGGTAAAATGTATCCTTTAGAGCTGATGAAAAAAGTCATTGCACAACTTTCAAAAGAATACAATATTATATTATTTGGAGGTGGAGAGGAAGAAATTACTCAACTAAAAAAAATGTCCAATCAATTTGAAAACACGTCAACAGTTGCTGGGAAACTAAGTTTAGATGAGGAATTGGACGTTATTTCAAATCTTGATCTAATGCTATCTATGGATTCTGGTAATGCACACATAGCAGCAATGTTGGGTGTAAAAGTAATAACTGTTTGGGGAGTTACACACCCTTTTTCTGGGTTTTTACCATTTAATCACACCATAGACTCATGCTTGTTGGCAGATAGAAATAAGTTTCCAAAAATACCAACGTCAGTTTATGGTAAGAAATATCCAAAAGGATATGAAAATGCTATTGCATCCATTTCACCAGAAGAAATTATAGCAAAAGTTAAATCTTATCTATAAAAAAGCCCCGTTTTCACGAGGCTAACAAAACGTTTAATAGACATAGATAATCCTTAAAAATAACTAACGTCTTGCTTAAAGACTAAACTAATCTATATTGACTTGCTATAATAATTTTTTGTAAGAAATCTTTTATAACATTCGATAAAAGGCAAATTTTAAAGACAAATTGTTGTTTTTTTTAGTTGAACTACACAATTTTTTAAATATCGTCATAATCAACATAAACAACAGAGGTTGTTGGATGAGCTTGACAAGTTAAAATTAAACCCTCTGCAACTTCATTGTCTGTAAGAATGTTATTTTGTCTCATTTTTGCTTCACCTTCTTTTAACCTTGCCAAACAACTGCTACAAATTCCACCTTGACAAGAATAAGGCGCATCAATATTTTCGGCAAGCGCTGCCTCAAGAATACTTTTGGTTTGCGGCATTATAAAGGTAGTTTCTTCATCATCAACCATAACAGTAACCTTCGTGTTGCCATCAATAATAGACGAATCAATTTCAACGGATTGATTGACAGGAGTTGTAAACAATTCAAAATAGATATTATTTTCAAGAACACCATTTCCAATCAAAGTATCTTTTACTATTTGAATCATTTCTCCTGGACCACAGATATAAAATTCAGAAGCGTTTAAGTGATTAAACTTGTTTTTTAGCACGAAATTAACGGTACTTTTATCTATTCTACCAAAAAGGCTTTCATCTTCATCAGTTTGACTATAAATTAATTGCAAATTAAATCGTTCAGGATAGTTTTGTTGAAGCTGTAATAATTCTTCATAAAAAATCACATCTTTTGGTGATTTATTTCCGTAAGTGAGTATAAAATTACTTTGAGGTTCTTCCTCTAAAACTGTTTTAGCGATACCAAGAATTGGTGTAATTCCACTTCCAGCAGCAAAGGCAGCAATAGTTCTTGAAGTATTTTGTTGAGGTTCAAAAACAAAACGTCCATTTGGTAATGCAACGTCTATCGTGTCTCCAATTTTTAATTCAGTATTTGCATAAACCGAAAATAAACCTCCATCAACAGCTTTTACAGCGACTTTAAGCTCACCACTTTTTGGCGATGTACAAATAGAATAATCACGACGAATTTCTTCACCATTTAAATTAACTTTAAACGCTAAATATTGTCCAGCTTTAAAACTAAAGATGTCTTTAAGGTCTTCAGGAACATTAAATGAAATACTGACAGCATTATCAGTTTCTTTTTTGATATCTTTTATAGTAAGTTTGTGAAATTGTGACATCTTATAAATTTTGCGCAAAAATAAGGAACATAAAAGTTAAAAATTAGTTTTTATTGTAACAAATTAGAAGTTAAAGCAACAAATACATCAAACACAACCAAAACATGATTAAACATTTCCTAAGCCTTGAGTGGAAACAATATTTTCGCTCCTCGTATTGGCAAAAAAATATTTTACTAAACATTTTATTGGGTTTTTTCGCACTCTATTTTGTAGCCATGTTTCTATTAATGGGAGTTGCAATGTTTCCATTATTAAAAAAATTCTATCCTGAGCAAGACCCATTTATTGTTTTTAATGGCTTTTTGTTTTATTGGATTCTTGGTGATTTATTTGTGCGTTTCTTTTTTCAGAAACTTCCAGTGATGAGTGTAAAACCATTGCTTACACTTCCAATAAAACGCAAAACCGTTGTTAATTTTGTTTTAGGTAAATCAGCACTTTCATTTTTTAATTTTCTACCGCTTTTTGCTATTGTGCCTTTTGGTATTATGTTAATTAGAGAGGGTTACGCAACATCAACCATATTAATTTGGATGCTTTTGATAGTGATTTTAACCTTAATCAATAATTTTTTAAATTTTATTATTGAAAGTCTTTCGTCTGAAACTGAACTGTCATTTTTACCAATAATACTTTTGGTTGGAGGTTTATATGGACTTAATTATTTTAATGTTATTTCTTTTACAGAACTAGTGGCTAATGCTGTACAAGGAGTTGTTGCAAATCCAGTAATGATTTTAATTCCTATAGCTGTTTTAGTTGCTTTATATCTTTATAATTTTAAAATTTTAAAAGAAAAATTATACTTAGACAGTTCACTAAAAGCCAAAACCGAAGAGGCAAGTACAACCAATTTAGAGTGGACTAAAAAGTTTGGAGATATCGCTCCTTTTATGCAGTTGGACTTAAAACTTATTACCAGAAACAAACGTGCAAAATCATCACTTTGGATGCTTGGTCTTGGACTGTTGTATGGACTTTTCTTTTATCCACAAAAAGTGTATTTAGAAATGGAATTTATGTTTGTATTCATTGGAATTTTTGTAACAGGAATTTTTTTAATCAACTTTGGGCAATTCATTCCAGCTTGGGATAGTAGTTATTATAAACTATTGATGAGCCAGAACATTAAGTATGAAAAGTACTTAAAGTCTAAATTCACTTTAATGATAATGAGTGTGATTATTATGTTTGTGCTTAGTATTCCTTATGTCTATTTTGGGTGGAAAATTCTCATAGCACATTTTGCAGCTGCCATTTATAATATTGGTGTAAATTCTCACGTCATCATGTTAGGAGGTTCTTATAACCGAAAAAAAATAGATTTAGATAAACGCGCAGCTTTTAACTATCAAGGCACTGGAGCAGTACAATGGTTAATTGGTATTCCGTTAATGATTGTACCAATGATAATTTTTGGTGCCTTAAACTATTTTATCAATTTTGAAACAGGAGTTGCGGTAATTATACTTTTAGGTCTTGCTGGAATAATGTTTCACCAAAAAATAATGAAATTCATCACCAATAAATATTTAGATTCAAAATACAAAATGATTGACGCTTTTAGTCAAGATAATTAAACAACATAAACATGATAACAGCAAATAATTTATCAAAATCATATAAAGGAGTTCAAGTATTAAACTTACCAAATTTAGACATAGCAAGAGGTCAAAGTTTTGGACTTGTAGGAAATAATGGCGCAGGGAAAACAACATTTTTCAGTTTACTTCTTGACCTGATTAAACCAACAACAGGACACATAAAGTCTAACAATATTTTAGTCCAGGAAAGTGAAGATTGGAAACCTTTCACATCCTCATTTATTGATGAGAGTTTTTTAATTGGTTATTTAACACCTGAAGAATATTTCTATTTTATTGGCGATTTACGTGGTCAAAACAAAGCAGATGTAGATAGTTTACTTGCTAAGTTTGAAGACTTTTTCCATGGAGAAATTATTGGAAGAAAAAAGTACTTAAGAGATTTAAGCAAAGGAAACCAGAAAAAAGTAGGAATCGTTGCTGCACTTATTGGAAATCCAGAAGTTATTATTCTTGATGAGCCTTTTGCAAATTTAGATCCAACAACACAAATTAGACTAAAGCAAATCATTAAAGAACTTACCAAAAATAGAGATGTTACTGTACTTATTTCAAGCCATGATTTAATGCACGTTACAGAAGTTTGTGAGCGTATCGTGGTGTTAGAAAAAGGCGAAGTTGTAAAAGATTTAGAAACCAGCGAGGCAACTTTAAAAGAACTCGAACTCCATTTCGCTGGCTAAAAGTATACTGTTTTTAGCTTAAAATAGAAAAAGATGATTATTTTTACGCCTGTACCCAAATTATTTGGGCATCTGCATAATATATTGCAGTACATTTAGTTATTCAATTACTAAACAGGACCAACGTTGAAAACATCTATAAAAGCATATTCACTATTTTGTTTATCTACGCTAATTCTTATTGGATGCTCCAGAAAGAACGACAGCTTTGTTAGCCGAAATTTTCACGCAGTAACTACAGAGTACAATACACTATATAATGGTTATAACGCCTTAGAGCAAGGACGCCAAACCTTAAACGAAGGTTATGCAGATAATTATTGGGAAATTCTTCCAGTAGAGCGTATGCAAGTGACTGATGAAATCGTTTTACCAGGACAATCTAAAAATGCCGATTTCGAAAGAGCTGAAGAAAAAGCGGTAAAAGCAGTGCAGAAACATGGTATGAACATCAATGGCAAGGAAAGAAATCCTCAAATTGATGAGGCTTATTTGCTGTTAGGTAAAGCCAGATATTTTGATCAACGTTTTGTTCCTGCCATGGAAGCTTTTAATTATATTCTCTATAAATATCCAGCAAGTGATAAAATTAATCAAGCCAGAATTTGGAGAGAAAAAGCAAATCTTAGGTTAGAAAACACAGAATTAGCCATTACAAATCTTAAGAGGTTATTATACCAAGAAGAACTTAAAGGTCAAGATTTGGCTGATGCTACATCAATGCTTGCTGAAGGTTACATTGCTATGGAGTATTTGGACAGTGCCATTACGCAATTAGAAATAGCATCAAAAGCTACTAAAAATAACGATGAACGCGGTAGATATCGTTTTATTCAAGGACAACTTTACAATGCCTTACAAAAACCAGATAGTGCCAATTATGCGTTTGATAGAGTTATTGAACTTAACCGAAAAACACCAAGAATATACCTAATAAGTGCTCACATAGAAAAAGCCAAAAACTTTGATTATGACAATGGAAACAAATTGGAGTTTTTAGAACTATTAACAGAACTTGAAGAAAACAGAGAAAACAGACCTTACTTAGACAAGATTTATCATCAGATTGCCAAATATCATCTTACCAATTCATCTGATACTATTGCTGAGCAGTATTTCAACAAATCACTGAGAACAAGTTCAAGAGATAAGTTTTTAAACGCTATGAATTATCAAAACTTAGGCAACATGAATTTTGATAATTCTGAGTATAAAAGCGCTGGCGCTTATTATGATAGCACAATGCTTAACCTAAAGCAAAACAGCAAGCTATATAGAGATATTAAAAGAAAGCGTGAAAATTTAGACGACGTTATTCGCTATGAAGACATTGCTCAACGTAATGACAGTATTCTTAATTTAATCAATCTTTCAGACGAACAACGTTTGGTATATTTTACAGAATATACAGACAAATTAAAAAAAGCAGCAGAAGAAGCTAAGGAGAAAGAAGAAATAGCAAAGCTTAATGCTTCCTCTGGGTTAAAAACTTCTGCAAATAACACGATAAGCAAAGGTGTTATTGGAGGCAAAGGCAAACAAGCGCCAGATATAAAGTCGTTTTATTTTTACAATCCGGTTACTGTTGCTTATGGTAAAAACGAGTTCTCTAAAATTTGGGGAAACCGTTCACTTAAAGATAATTGGAGATGGTCTACCAGTAATCGATCAGGCTCAGGAACTGATGTTTTAGGAGAAGAATTTGTAAACGCAACAGAAGAAGAATTATTCGATCCAGAATTTTACATTTCAAAAATTCCAACTGAGCAAAAAGTTATTGATAGTTTGGCAAAAGACAGAAACTTTGCTTACTATCAGTTAGGATTAATTTATAAAGATAAGTTTAAGGAGTATGTTTTGGCAAAAGACAAACTTCAAAACTTACTAAAAAGTAATCCTGAAGAGCGATTGGTGCTTCCAGCAAAATACAATCTCTATAAATTGTATGAGTTGTTAAACCTTTCTGGCGAAGCTGAAATTGCTAAAAACGATATTATAAGTAGCCATCCAGAGTCAAGATATGCAACCATTCTTTTAAACCCAGACTCTAATATTGGTGAAGACGAAAATAGTCCTGAAAACATATACGAAGCTCTTTATAAACAATTTGAAGCTCAAAATTATGCAACTGTAATTTCTGAGAGCGACAAGTACATAACCATGTTTGATGGTGAAGCCATAGTGCCTAAATTTGAGTTTTTAAAGGCAGTTGCTAGTGCGCGTTTATTTGGTTTTGAGGCTTATAAAAAAGCAGTAAACTTTATTGCCTTAAACTATCCGAATAGTCCTGAGGGTAAACAAGCCGAACAGATGATGCAAAGCGTAATACCAATGCTTGAAAAAAAGACCTTTGTTGATGAAACTGTATCAAAAAACTTTAAAGTAATTTATAGTTTTACTGATGCTTCAGATGAAGAAATCCAAGAGTTTTATGATAAATTGAACGAATCGATTGAAGTTGTAAGATACTTTGATTTATCTTCTTCAATCGATAAGTATAATGCAAATACAACATTTGTTGTTGTGCATGGTTTAACTAGTTTACAAGGAGCACAAGGCTTTAGAGATATCCTTAAGGATTATAAAAAGACGATTGATAAGGATCACTTTTCAATATCATCAGATAATTACGAAGTGATACAAATTCATAAAAACTTAGAAGCATATTTACAATCTCAATAATAAACAAAAATGTTTTCAGATAAAAACAAAGGAAAAATGGCAACAGAAAGCACATCACAACAAAACATTATTGCTCAAGACACAAAAATTGTGGGAGATATAACAAGTAAAGGGCCTTTTAGAATTGATGGTCAAGTTGAAGGCAACATCAAAACAGAAGATAAGGTTGTTATTGGTAAATCAGGTTTTGTAAATGGTACAATAAATGGTACCAATGCAGATTTTGAAGGCAGTTTTGCAGGAAAACTAAAATTAACAGGAACACTTTCCTTAAAGTCTTCAGCTTATGTACAAGGTGAAGTTGAGGTTGGCAAGCTGGCAGTTGAGCCTGGAGCAACCTTTAACGCGACTTGTAGCATGAAAGGAGCAGTAAAAGAGTTAAACAAAGGCATTGAACAACAAAGAACAGAAGGATCCGAAAAAACAGCTTAAAAATTGGGCCATTTTTTCTGGGATTGGCATACAAATGGGTATAACTATTTACTTAGGGAATCTTTTGGGTATTTGGCTCGACAAAAATTTTTCAACTACTTTTTTAGAAAATACGCTAACACTTACAGCGGTTTTTCTATCAATCTATATTGTTGTATTGAGAGTGAATAAATTCAATAATAAATGATAAGACAGCTTATCACTTACGTCTTTGTTTTCATTATAATATACTTTATAGAGTATTTTTTTCACACAAGTGTTTTTAGGGAATTTGCATTAAAATCACCAATAGATTTAAAATCGCTATATATCTTTCATCTTATTTTTACTGTTTCTTTATCAATTACCTTTTTGTTTTTGTCAGTTGAAGAAAGGTTTAAAGCGCAATTAGGATTTTTGTATTTGGTAAGTTTGGCGATTAAAGTATTTTTATTTAGTATAATTTTCAGAAAATTTATTTTTAATAACATTTCTTTCACAAATTCACAAAGCTCTAACTTGCTGATAATAATTATTTTACCTATTTTCTTTGAAGTGTTTTTCATTTCAAAAATATTGAAAGGTTTGGATGCGGCAAAAAATGATTAATTAGGCATTTTAGTCAAAAAATAATACCTATATTTGCGCCGAATTTCAGACATCCTATTTGGAACACTATGAAAGAAACAGAATTAAGAATAATTACAACTTTAGTTTTTACGTTTTTTTTATCATTTGTAGCTTCGGCAGAGGTCTCAATTAACGATCCTCATGCTGAAAACCAAGAAATTAATCCTGTAAATACTGCAGAAGAAGTAAAAGAGTATATTCAGCATCACGTCAAAGACACTCACGATTTTCATTTGTTCACTCATTTTTCTGATGGGAAAGAACATCATGTAGGGTTTCCACTTCCTGTGATTTTATGGGGAGAATATGGGTTAACAACTTTTATGTCTTCAGAATTTCACCATGATGATAGTGGTCACGTTATTGTAGAGAAAAATGGAAGCCGTTTCGTTAAGAATCATGGAGTTATATATGAGTTGAAAAATGGTGCAGAAACCGTTGAGTTCGATGCAGATCATCACCCAATAAATGCATCAAAGCCTTTCGATTGGTCAATTACCAAAAGTACATTTGGTATTTTATTGATAGGGTTGCTAATGCTTTGGATGTTTGGAAAGTTGGCAAGACAATACAAGAATAATGCTGTTCCAACTGGTTTTGGTCGTATTCTTGAACCTTTGGTAATTTATGTTAGAGACGAAATTGCAAAACCCAACATTGGACCAAAATACAGGAAATTTACAGGATATTTAATGACTGTCTTTTTCTTTGTTTGGATTTTAAACCTTGTAGGATTAACGCCTTTCGGCTTTAATGTTACTGGCCAATTAGCTGTAACTGCTGCACTTGCAATTCTTACATTAATCATCTATCTATTTTCCAGCAACAAGCACTTTTGGAGCCACCAATTATGGATGCCTGGCGTACCATATTTAATTAGACCATTATTGGCTATAATAGAGTTAGCAGGAACATTATTAATCAAACCATTTGCATTAATGGTGCGTTTGTTTGCAAATATAACCGCTGGTCATATCGTAGTAATGAGCTTAATATCAATAGGTATATTAATGCAAAAGGACATGACTGCATTTGGTTCAACAACCTTGTCATTGGTTCTTGCGATGTTTATTACTGTAATCGAGGTTTTAGTAGCTTTTCTTCAAGCATACATATTTACAATGTTGTCAGCGTTGTTTATTGGTATGGCAGTTGAAGAAGGCGAACATCATTAATAAGATTTTTTTGTTTAACTATATATATTTTAATTATGTCATTAGCAATCCTACAAGAAGCAACTTCATTAGTTCCTAATCTAGTTGGTGCTGGTTTAATTGTAATCGGTGCTGGTATAGGTTTAGGTCAAATTGGTAGAGGTGCTATGGAGGGAATCGCACGTCAGCCAGAAGCAACTAACAAAATTCAAACTGCAATGATTATCATTGCAGCTCTTTTGGAAGGTCTAGCATTTGCAGCGATTTTCTTAGGAAAGTAATTTCTAAACATCATTTTTCCTGCAACGGTTGGTTGCAGGAAAATGATTAAAAAAGATTAAAGTATTTATAAGATTTATATATGGAACAATTACTCGAAAATTTTTCACTTGACTTGTTTGTAAAGCAAACGATTTTATTTCTTGCTCTTATATTTTTAATGGTAAAGTTTGCTTGGAAGCCTATTTTAAACGCATTAAATGATAGAGAAGAAGGCATTAAAAACGCATTAGACTCTGCTGAAAAAGCTAAACTTGAAATGCAAAACCTCCAGGCAGACAACCAAAAGTTACTCAGAGAAGCAATAGCAGAACGAGAAACCATGCTTAAAGAAGCAAGAGAGCTTAAGGTTAAAATAATTTCAGATGCAGAAACTGAAGCCCAAGTAAAAGCCAATAAAATGATAGAGCAAGCTCAAGCTTCAATTGAAACAGAAAAAAAGGCAGCTATTGCTGAGTTAAAATCTCAAGTAGCAAGCTTATCAATTGAAATTGCTGAAAAAGTAGTTCGTGAAGAATTATCTAACAAAGAGAAGCAAATGAAATTGGTAGAATCCATGTTAGGTGAAGCAACCTTAAACTAATTTATAATGGCAGGAACTAGAGCAGCAATACGTTATGCAAAAGCAGTATTAAGTTTAGCAACTGATAAACAGTCTGCTGATGCTGTTAATGGTGATATGCAAGTTATTGCAAAGGCCATTTCAGAAAATAAAGAGTTAAGCAACACACTTAAAAGTGAAATTGTAAAAGCAGATGTAAAGAAAGCTATACTTTTAGAGGTTTTTTCTAACTCAAATCCTATTACAAAACAACTTTTTAATGTGCTTATGGACAATAAGCGTATTGAACTGGTTGAAAGTGTTGCGCATAAATACTCAGAGCTTTACGATATTCAAAATGGGAAGGAAAAAGCAGTAGTTATTTCTGCCGTTCCAATGACTGAGGATATTGAAATGAAGGTTTTAGCGAAAATTAAAAAATTAACCAACAAAGCTGTAACAGTCGAAAACGTAATTGATGAGTCTATTTTAGGAGGGTTTATTTTGCGTGTTGGAGATGTTCAGTACAATGCTAGTATTGCAAACAAACTAGATAAATTAAAAAGAGAATTTACATTAAACTAAGATATTTATATCTAAATAAATCATAAGATGGCAGAAGTAAAACCAGCTGAAATATCAGCAATCTTAAAACAACAATTGTCAGGTTTTGAAGCTACAGCTTCACTAGACGAAGTAGGAACAGTATTAACCGTAGGTGATGGTATTGTACGTGCTTATGGATTATCAAACGCTCAATATGGTGAGTTAGTAGAATTTGATGGTGGATTAGAAGGAATTGTACTTAACCTTGAAGAAGACAATGTTGGTGTTGTACTATTAGGACCTTCAAAAGAAATAAAAGAAGGGTCTACAGTAAAACGTACAGGACGTATCGCATCTATTAATGTAGGTGAAGGTATTGTTGGACGCGTTGTTGACACCTTAGGAAATCCAATTGATGGAAAAGGACCAATTGCTGGTGAAACTTATGAAATGCCTTTAGAGCGTAAAGCACCTGGAGTTATTTACAGAGAACCAGTTACTGAACCATTACAAACAGGAATCAAATCAATCGATGCGATGATTCCAGTTGGTCGTGGTCAACGTGAGTTGGTAATTGGTGATAGACAAACTGGTAAAACAACGGTTTGTATTGACACTATCTTAAATCAAAAAGAATTTTACGATGCAGGAAATCCTGTATATTGTATATATGTAGCAGTTGGACAAAAAGCATCAACCGTTGCTAACATTGCAAAAGTATTAGAGGAAAGAGGAGCACTTGCTTATACAACTATTGTTGCTGCAAACGCTTCAGATCCTGCGCCAATGCAAGTTTATGCACCTATGGCAGGAGCTGCTATTGGTGAGTATTTTAGAGATACTGGACGCCCAGCATTAATTATTTATGATGATTTATCTAAGCAAGCAGTTGCTTATCGTGAAGTATCGTTATTATTACGTCGTCCACCAGGACGTGAAGCGTATCCAGGAGACGTTTTCTACTTACACTCTCGTTTATTAGAGCGTTCGGCAAAAGTTATTAATGATGATGATATTGCTAAAGAAATGAATGACCTTCCAGATTCATTAAAGCCGATGGTTAAAGGTGGAGGTTCATTAACAGCTTTACCAATCATTGAAACTCAAGCAGGTGACGTATCAGCATATATTCCAACAAACGTAATTTCTATTACAGATGGACAAATCTTCTTAGATGGAGATTTATTTAACTCAGGTGTACGTCCTGCAATTAACGTTGGTATTTCTGTATCTCGTGTTGGTGGTAACGCTCAGATTAAATCAATGAAAAAAGTAGCTGGAACATTAAAGTTAGACCAAGCTCAATTCCGTGAATTAGAGGCTTTTGCTAAGTTTGGTTCAGATTTAGATGCATCTACTTTAAATGTAATCGAAAAAGGTAAGCGTAATGTTGAAATCTTAAAGCAAGCACAAAACGATCCTTATACAGTTGAAGATCAGATTGCAATTATTTATGCTGGATCTAAAAACTTATTAAGAGATGTTCCTGTTGAAAGAGTAAAAGAATTTGAACGCGATTATATCGAGTTTTTAAAAGCTAAGCATGCAGATGTATTAGCAACTTTAAAAGCTGGTAAATTAACAGACGAAGTTACTGATACGTTAAGTACTGTAGCAAAAGATTTATCAGGAAATTATAAAGCATAATATTACTCCGAGAGACAATCAAGGAGTCTTTTAACATTCCAATAAAAAAGGAGAATGGCAAACTTAAAAGAAATACGTAACAGAATATCATCAGTGTCTTCAACGATGCAGATTACCAGTGCCATGAAAATGGTATCTGCTGCTAAATTGAAAAAGGCTCAAGATGCTATTACAGCTATGCGACCTTATGCAGATAAGTTGACTGAGCTTTTACAAAGTTTGAGCACAACATTAGATGCAGATTCAGGAAGCAAATATGCAACTCAACGTGAGGTTAAAAATGTTTTATTAGTTCCAATTACTTCCAACAGAGGATTAGCTGGTGCTTTTAACTCTAACATCATTAAAGAAACTGTTAAGCAAGTTTCTGAAACGTATGCAAATCAAGAGGTATCTTATCTAACTATTGGTAAGAAAGCAAATGATGCTTTTAAAAAATCTAAAAAAGTAATTGCAAATAAAAGTGAAGTATTTGACGACTTAACTTTTGATAATGTAGCAGACATTGCCGAATTATTAATGGATAAGTTTGTTTCAGGTGAAGTTGATAAAGTAGTTTTGGTTTACAATAAATTTAAAAATGCTGCAACTCAAGAAATCATGACAGAGCAGTTTTTACCTATTGTTCCAGTTCAGGGTGAAGCAAATGTAAATCTAGACTACATTTTTGAACCATCAAAAGTTCAAATTGTTGAACAATTGATTCCTAAGTCATTAAAAACACAACTTTATAAAGCAATTAGAGACAGTTTTGCGAGTGAGCATGGTGCACGTATGACAGCAATGCATAAAGCAACCGATAATGCAACAGAGTTAAGAGATCAACTTAAATTGACTTATAACAAAGCACGTCAAGCAGCAATTACAAATGAAATCCTTGAAATTGTTGGTGGTGCGGAAGCATTGAATAATTAAGCGAAGCTAAATTATTTATCAGAGCAAAAGCATTGAATAATTAAAAATTTGTCTTTCTTTCCGAGCTCAAAACGGAATCTACAACTTAAGCCTTACTTTAATTTAGTAAGGCTTTTTTTATGGCACAACTCTTGATTTTGTATCTTTATAAATAAGATCATTACAATGAGAATAGTCAAACAAATATTAGGTCTAGTAATGCTAACATGTATTATGGCAAGTTTTTCACAATGCTCGAGCACTCAAAAATTACAAAAAGAAGCGCCAACTACATTTGGAGAAGTATATTATGAACAATGGGTTTCAGGTATAGCACAAGGACCTTCTGGAACAAATATTTTTATTGAAGTAAAACATGACAATGTACAATTAGACAGTGTTTACTTTAGAGGCAAAGCCACTAAACTAGATATAGATAAGTCAAATAAATTACTTTATATAGGTCGTTTTATTTCTAATTCTACTGAAATTAAAGACGTTATAATGCATAAGGATGCTAATGAAGAATATGACAATAAAGCGCCTGAACTACCTGCTAAAATACCATTTGAGTTAACACCATTTGAATGCGTTGTAAGTTATAAAGTAAAAGGAAAAACTAAATATTTTAAGTTTACAGATATAGTGAAAAAAGAGTCTTTAGACGTTCCTATGTAAGAAAATCCATTAATAACTAATGTTGCATAACGTTTACTAATAGTGTACTTTTAGTGACGTTAAAACCTAACTTTTGAGCGCATTCCAAAAACTATTTAAGCAAACATTTATTTATGGTTTAGCAACTGTTTTACCCAGAATGCTTAGCTTCTTGCTTGTACCTTTGTATACAACTGATGGCGTTTTATCTTCTGTAGCAGAGTATGGCGAAATTTCTGTAATATTCTCCTATTTTGTAATTTTTAATGTGGTTTTGGCTTATGGCATGGAAACGGCTTTTTTTAGATTCTTCAACAAAGAAGAAAACAAAAAAGAGGTTGTAGGAACATCTACTATTTCATTAATTCTTTCTTCATTTGGGTTTTTCATATTGGCTTTAATTTTTCAAGACCAAATAGCATCTTTAATTGATATAGATGTGAAATATATCAATTTAGTGATTTGTATTTTATTGCTGGATGCTTTGGTAATAATTCCCTTTGCATGGTTAAGAGCCAATGAAAAACCAATACGATATGCTATTATAAAAATTCTAAGTGTTGCTATAAATCTTGGACTAAATTTATTTTTCCTATTAGCTCTAAAAGATTTAGCATCAGATAGTTCAATATTTAATAGCATATATAAGCCTAATTTTCAAATCAGCTATATATTTATAGCAAACCTTATTGCAAGCGCAGTAACCTTAGCATTAATGTTACCATTTTATACTAAGGTTAAGTTTGTATTTAATTCTCAATTGTGGAAATCTATGTTTCGTTATGCCTTTCCTGTTCTTGTCGCAGGAATTGCATTTTCAATTAATGAAACATTTGATAGAATTTTGCTTAAAGAGTTGCTTCCAGCAGATATTGCCGAAACAGACATTGGGATGTACTCAGCATGTTACAAAATAGCTGTATTTATGACACTTTTTGCAACCGCTTACAGACTAGGCATTGAACCTTACTTTTTTAGTCATTCAAAAAGTGATAATCCACAAAAAAACTACGCAAAAATTTTAGAACTTTTCGTGGCATTTGGCTCCGTTATATTACTTTTTGTTGTTGTTTTTGCCGATCTTTTAAAACCGTATATTGTTAGAAGCGAAGCGTATTGGGAAGCTATGTGGATTGTTCCAATAGTTCTTCTTGCTAATTTTTGTTTAGGTATTTACCACAACCTTTCTGTTTGGTATAAAATAACAGACAGAACTAAATTTGGCGCATACATTTCTGTTTTTGGAGCAATAATTACTTTAGTAATTAACATATTTTTCATCAAAACGTACAGTTACAAAGCATCTGCTATTGCTACTTTAGTGGCTTACGGTTCCATGATGTTTTTATCATATTATTTTGGCAGAAAATATTATCCTATTCCTTATAACCTGAAAAAAATAGGATTGTATTTATTTGTATCTGTGCTATTTTCAGTGATTTCATTTTATTATTTTAGAGAAAACTATTTAGTAGGCATACCATTGTTATTAGTATTTTTAGGAATTACTTATGTATTTGAAAAAGAGTATATTAATAAATTATTAAAGAAGACATGACCATAAAAATCATCAATAAATCCAATCACGATTTACCACACTATGAAACCATTGCGTCTGCAGGCATGGATTTACGTGCCAGTTTATCAGAATCAAGAACGTTAAAACCATTGGAGAGAACCATTGTTGGGACAGGGTTATTTATAGAATTGCCTATTGGTATCGAAGCTCAAGTTCGACCACGAAGTGGATTAGCTGCAAAGAAAGGAATTACGGTTTTAAATGCACCTGGAACTATTGATGCAGATTATCGTGGAGAAATTGGTGTGATTCTTGTTAATCTTTCTAACGAAGATTTTACAATAAATAATGGCGAGCGCATAGCGCAACTGGTTATTGCAAAACACGAAAGAGCAGAATGGGAAAGTGTAGAAGAACTTTCTGAGACTGAAAGAGGAGAAGGAGGCTTTGGAAGTACAGGGACAAAATAAAGAGCGTTAAAATTAGTTTAATACAAGACTAATCAACTTTAAAAAGCTTTATTTTTACAAGTTAACAGTATACAAATGAAATACGTTTACTACATAAAGACTATTTTCTTGGGAATTTTTTTAGTTCCTCAATTGCTGTTGGCTCAAGTTGACTTTAATAAAACACCTGACGATGATTTAGGTGACCTTGAAGATAAATACCAAGAATTCTTTTTTGAAGCCTTGAAACAAAAAGGTATTGAAAATTACGACAGATCTATAAAAGCATTTTTAAAATGTATTGAATTGGATGATTCACATCCTGTGGTGTATTTCGAATTAGGCAAAAATTACATTCAACTTAAAAATTTTGGTGCTGCAGAAGATGTGCTTAAAAAAGCCATTTCTAAAGCACCTAATAATGAATGGTACCTAAACGAACTTTACAATGTATATGAACAAACCAATGATTTTGATAATGCTTTAAAAACCATTAAGTCGCTTGTAAAATTTCATCCAGACTATGAAGAAAATTTAGCCAATCTGTATTTTAAAAACCAAAAGTTCAGACAAGCACTAAAGATTTTAGATGATATGGACGAACAATATGGTTATGCAGAATCTAGAGATTACATTCGTAACCAAATTTATAATGCCAATGGCGATGATAAAGATCGTATAGAATACTTAGAAGAACGAATTACCAAAAACCCAAAAAACGAGCAAAATTATTTAAAACTCATTTATCGTTACAGCGAGCAAAACGATAGAAAAAACGCCTTTGCCACAACTCAGAGATTGCTGCAAAACATACCTGCATCACATTTGGTTCATTTAGCATTGTATAAATTCTATTTAGAAGATAACGATACCGAAAAGGCAATCAACTCTATGGAAATTGTACTTAAAAGCGGAACTGTAAACCCTGAAGCTAAAGCCAAAGTGTTGAATGATTTTGTAAAATTTGCTCAAAATAACCCTCAATACGAAGAGCGATTACTTGAAATTACAGCTGATGTTTCAGACGACCAAACAGGAAAATCAAGTGCTGAAATGGCACAGTATTACTTACAAAAAGGAGATAAGCAAAAAGCTTTAAGCCATTATAAAATAGCATTACAACGCGATGCAGACGATTTTGAAACTCTTAAAAAAGTGTTATTACTTCAGATAGATTTAGACCTATTTGCTGATGCATCAACATTAAGCAGTGAAGCATTAGAGACTTTTCCATCACAACCTATTTTGTATTTGGCAAACGGAGTTGCAAACAACAATCTTCAGCAATACAAAAAAGCAGTAGAAAGCTTAGAAACTGGCATAGATTATGTAATTGATAATGTAATTATGGAAATTGACTTTTGTAAACAACTAAGCACAGCATACAAGTATTTGAATAATATTGAGAAGTCTCAAGCGTTTGCTAAAAAGGCAGAAGCATTATTAAATGGACAATAAAACTCTTATAAAGGCACTAAATAGAACCATTATGGTTCTATTATTGGTTTTTGTTTTAGGATGCAAATCCTCAAAACGAATTGCATCATCAGGCGAGCTTAATACTAAGCTTACAGCTAAACAACTTATAAAAGAACACCAAAAACAAGAACCAAAATTTAAAACCCTACAAGCAAGAGTTAAGGTTGAATACGTACAAGGTGATAAATCACAATCGCATACTATAAGCCTTCGTATGGAGAAGGATAAAGTTATTTGGCTAAGCGCTCCTATCGGCTTTGTTAGAGCCAAAATCACACCTGAAAAAGTGAGTTTTTATAATAAACTTGACAATACTTATTTTGATGGCGATTTTTCATTAATCAGTGATTTATTAGGCACAAAACTTGACTTTGAAAAAGTTCAGAATATTTTATTAGGTAATGCTATATACAACCTTAATAATGAAAGTTATAACGCTGACACTCATGAAGGCTCTTATGTACTATCGCCAAAAAATCAGAATCAACTTTTTGAAATTTTCTATTTATTGAATCCTAAACACTTTAAGGTGGATTCTCAACAATTGACGCAACCACTTGAACAGCGTATGCTGGAAATAGATTATAAAGATTATCAGGAAGTGGATAAGCAAATTGTACCACAAAATGTAAAAGTCATTGCCTTAGAAAGAGATTTTGAAACCATTATCAATATGGAATTTAAATCGGTTTCGCTTAATACAGACCTTAATTTTCCATTTAGGATTCCAAATGGATTTAAAGAAATTGTGATTAAATGATAGTTTACAAAACCAATACCAAATATCTTCTTGTTACTTTTTTATTGTTTTTTATACTGTTTGGCTATTCCCAAAACTCAAGACAATTAGAACTTGAAAACAAAAAACAAGAATATCTTCGTCAAATTAGAGAATATGAAGGCTTGGTATCCCAAGGAAGAAAAGAAGAAAGGTCATTGCTTTCTATGCTTGAAGAATTAAATTATAAAGCTAATGTAAGACGAAACCTCATCTCAGTAACCAATCAGCAAGCCAATTTACTTACAAGAGAAATAAATACTAATCAGAATACAATTACAAAATTAAGAGATAGACTTACGCTTTTAAAAGAAGAGTATGCTGCTATGATTGTAAAATCATATAAAAGTAAGTCTGAACAAAGCAAGGTGATGTTTTTATTGTCTTCTAGTAATTTTCAGCAAGCATATAAGCGATTACAATATATTAAACAATACGCAGATTATCAGAAAAAGCAAGGCGAAGAAATAAAGACAAAGACATTAGAATTACAAGCGTTAAACAAAGACTTACTGAAACAAAAACAAGACAAAGAAGCGCTTATTAAAGAAAACAGAATAGCTAAAGACAAACTCGAGCAAGAACGAAAAGAACAGGAAGTTTTAATGGCCTCCATTAAAAAGGATTTGAGTAAACACCTTGCTCAGATTAAAACAAAGCAGCAAGAAATTGATAAGATTGACAGAGAAATTGAAAAAATAATTCGCGAGGCTATGGCTGCTTCTAATGTTAAAGCTGGTAAATCAAAAGAAGCTACAACCTTTGCACTAACACCAGAAGACCAAAAACTTGCTGCAAGTTTTACTGCTAATAAAGGCAAATTGCCTTGGCCAGTTGAACGAGGAGTTGTTAAAGTACGTTATGGTAATCAAAAATCTCCGATAGACAACTCTATTCCAATTAATAGTAATGGTGTAAGAATTGTTACCAACAAAGACGAAAAAGTAAGGGCAGTTTTTGAAGGTACTGTTCACTCGATAATGATTCCGAAAAATGGGAATAATGTTGTTTTAATTCAGCATGGAAATTATTTTACTGCGTATAAAAACCTATCAAAAATTTATGTAAAAAAAGGTGATAAAGTCGCAACAAAGCAACAGATAGGCGAGGTGTTAACAGACAAAGCATCCAACGAAACTATACTTCAATTTGTCATCTTTAAAGATGGTAAAACACAAAATCCAGCACATTGGATTAATAAAATGTAAAATTCCTGCGAAGGCAGGAATCTTTTTATTTTTAAATAGAATTTTATTTAAATTCTATTAAATGAATCATTTCTATAACATTGAAAAACAGTGAGCTGTCATATCGACAGAGCGAAGTATGAGCGACGAGATATCTCATTAGGATGAGATTCCTCCTCATACCTTGTTCGGAATGACATAGTTAAAGCGATTTTTGGTTCTAATCAACTGGTTATCAACCTGTATAATATCGAACTTACATTATTTTTAATAAAAAAAAGGCTTACAGATAAATTAAACAAACAATGCCTTTAACTCTGTAGCATCATTAGGTTTCATTTTTCCGGCAAGGACTAAACTTAACTGTTTACGACGTAATGCACCATCAAAACGATGTTTTTCTTCCTCTGTTTGTGGTACAATAGCAGGAATTTTTACAGGACTTCCAGTATCACTAACAGCTACAAAGGTATAAATAGCTTCATTAGCTTTAGTTTTTTCGCCAGATTCTCTATCATCTATCCAAACATCAATATAGACTTCCATAGAGGTTTTAAAAGCTCTAGACACTTTAGCTTCAACAGTAACAACACTACCTAAAGGAACAGCTTTATTAAAAGCAACATGGTTTACTGAAGCTGTAACTACAATACGTCTGGAATGACGTCTAGCAGCAATACTTGCACACCTGTCCATTCTGGCAAGTAGTTCGCCACCAAATAAATTGTTTAAAGGATTGGTTTCACTTGGCAATACCAAGTCAGTCATTGTTGTTTTAGAATCTTCAGGATGTTTAGTTTCCATGCATATCTGTATTAGAGCTGCAAAGGTAAGATGCTTTTAAAAATTAGAGAAGTAAATATTACTTTAGTTTTTGTACGAGTAACCAAGCATCACGATTGTGATTTCTTCTAATTGAATACAGAGCTTGTTGAGCTTCAGATCGTGTTTCGTAACTTGAGTATACAACTTGATGTAAACCATATTTGTTAGTACCAATTTTGCGAGCATTGTAACCCAAATCTCTGAGCTCTTCTAATTTTTTATCGCAATTTTCTTCAACTCTAAAAGCACCAGCAACCACATGAAAGTTTCCACTTTGTTTGGTCACGTTAAGTGTAATAGAAGGTAAAGGATTGTCAATAACAAAGGTTGCTTCTTGTATTTTAGAATCAATTTCTTTGTTAGCTTCCTCTTGAGCCATTTGGTTATGTTGTTCAATTTGACCAACATAATAATTGGACGCAGCAAAACCACCAAGAATTAAGGCAATTACAGCAACTGCAGCATATTTTAAATATGGACGAGATTTGCGTTTTTCAGGAGTGATGGTTAACGGAACAGCTTCCTCTAATGCCTCAACCTCTTCTTTATAAACTTCACGAGTTACCGAAGGTGATACAAATTGAGAAAGTCCAAAAGCTTCAGTTAAATAATTCAAATTATGAGAAGGCTCAAAATTGATATTCCCTTCTTGATTTAGTGCAATCTCACCAATATTCTTAAGAACAATCGTTTCGCCTTGAGCTAAATATGATTTTATTTCTCTTGTATGCTTGTCAATTTTTTTAACAGCAGTTTCGTAAGGGATTTTCTCTACATCAGCCAAGTAGTTTGCCAATAAACCATCGTTATTTTTTAATTGTTCGTTAAAGGATACTACTTTGTTAGGTGGATAAAAAGTATTGGTTTCTTGGTCTATTTTTGCAGATACTGCTTGTGTTAAAAAGGCTCCAAAATCAGGAATAACAACGCATTCGTATCTGTAAAGTAAATCGCTTATGTAAGTTTCCAGTTGCATTAAAACAAAGTTAAAAATTTTTGTATGCTGAAAAAAAATTAGGCTAACTATTTATTAACAGTACAAAATTTAGTTTCTTGTATGTTGTAATTCAATGTACTACATGTCAGAAATCAACATATTATTTGCTTTAGCCTTACAAAATGCACCAAATATTGGTGATATTACTGCAAAAAAACTGATTTCACATTGTGGTTCACCTGAAGCTGTTTTAAACGAAAAGAAACATAATCTACTCAAGATTGATGGCATTGGCTCCTATGCAATTAGTGATTTAAATAAAGAGGTCTTGCTAAATAGCGCAGAACAAGAGCTCAAATTCATTAAGGAAAATAGCATAGTTGTACATTATTTTATGGATAGCAGTTATCCAGAACGCTTAAAACATTGTATTGATGGACCTATTTTACTGTTTCAGCGAGGACATATAACCATAAACAACCAACCCATTATTAGCATTGTTGGTGCACGAAAAATAACAACCCAAGGTATTGCAAATTGTGAAGACATTGTAGAACGTTTAGCACCTTATAACCCAATTATTGTATCTGGTTTCGCTTACGGAACAGATATTACTGCACAAAAAGCTGCAATGAAAAACAACTTACAAACGATTGGTTGTTTGGCTCATGGACTCAACCAAATATATCCTAAAGTGCATCAAAAATATACGGCAGATATTGAAGCTCATGGAGGCTTTTTCACAGATTTTTGGAGTACAGACGAGTTTGATAGAAACAATTTTTTAAAACGTAACAGAATCATTGCTGGACTTAGTGAAGCGACTATTGTTATAGAATCTGCAGAAAAAGGAGGAAGCTTAGTTACTGCAGATATTGCCAATTCTTACAATAGAGAAGTATTTGCTGTTCCTGGACGTATTACAGATGCGCAAAGTGTTGGTTGCAACAATTTAATTAAAATGCAAAAAGCACATTTACTTTCTAAGCCAGAAGATGTACCTTATATTCTCAATTGGAAGTTGCAAACTGACGAAAAACCAGTTCAAAAACAATTGTTTATAGAGTTGGATGCTGATGAAAAATTGATTTACAACTTTTTAAAAGACAATGGCAAAGAATTGCTAGACTTAATTGCTCTAAAATGCAATATGCCAACTTTTAGAGTCGCTTCTATTTTATTAAACATGGAGCTTAAAGGTGTAGTGAGACCATTGCCAGGTAAACAGTTTGAGGTTATTTGAGCTTTCTAATAACATTTATTAATTGAACTGTAGAGAGTAAAAAAATTACAGTTGCTACAATGGCCAACCAATCATATCCACTATCTGAAATCAATCTAGAGGCTATTAATAGCAGCATTGCAACCATATTTAAGGTTGGAGACCAATATTCTTTTTTCATATTAATACCCAACCTTAGCCCTCACTCTTTTTAAAACCTCATCTGCTATTACTTTTGCTTTTTCAGCTCCAACAGCTAAAGCCTTATCAATTTCGTTGAGGTTACTCATATAGTAATTGTAACGTTCTCTTTCAAGTGAGAATTTATCAATAAGCAACTCAAACAAAGCTTGTTTAGCATGACCATAACCATAACCACCTTGTTCGTAATTGGCTTTCATTTCTGCTATTTGAGACTCATTGGCAACTAAACTATAAATAGCAAAGCAGTTGCAAGTTGCCCAATCTTTTGGTTCTTCTAAAGGCGTACTATCTGTAGCAATACTCATTATTTGCTTGCGTAATTGCTTGTCAGGTAAAAACAAATTGATGATGTTATTTTGGCTTTTGCTCATTTTTCCACCATCAGTTCCAGGCACATACATGGTATCTTTTTGTATATCGGCTTCAGGAATCACAAAGGTTTCGCCAACTTTTGCATGAAAACGAGAGGCAACATCACGTGTCATTTCTATATGCTGTAATTGATCTTTCCCAACAGGAATAATATTAGCATCATACAACAATATATCTGCAGCCATAAGCATTGGATAAGTAAACAAACCTGCGTTTACATCTTCCAACCTGTCAGCTTTGTCCTTAAAGCTGTGTGCAAGTGTTAAGCGTTGGTAAGGAAAAAAACAGCTTAAATACCAAGACAATTCGGTTACTTGAGGCACATCGCTTTGGCGATAAAACACGGTTTTATCTATATTTAAACCACATGCTAACCAAGCAGCAGCAGTAGAGTAAGTGTTGTGTTTAAGTAGTTCAGCATTTTTTATTTGAGTAAGTGAATGCATATCTGCAATAAACAGAAACGACTCGTTGTTTGGATTGTTACTTATTTTTATTGCTGGAATAATTGCTCCTAATAGGTTTCCTAAATGCGGAGTTCCTGTACTTTGTACTCCAGTTAGTATTCTCGCCATAGTATTTCCGTCTTTCGGCTCTGCTCAAGATAAACTCCAGCAGGAATCTTTTTAATTAAACAATAAGCAAAGGTAAATTTTTTGATTCAATAGCTCAATTAAATTAATTAGATTTGACGCTTATGATTTTTCTTAAATATCCTTTTTGGATTTTATATCGCATTTGGTTTTATGTGCTGGTTGCATTGCCAATTATTATTTTGTTTCCAATACTTATTATTTCAATAGCCAAAGAAAGTTGGTATCCATACTTTTTTAAGCTGGCTCGATTTTGGGCAAAATTCATATTAATTGGAATGGGTTTTGGTTGGAAAATAAATAAACTACAAACACCTGAAAAAGGAAAGAGCTACATGTTTATTGCCAACCACACTTCTATGATAGACATTATGCTCATGTTAGTTACTGTAAAAAACAATCCTTTTGTGTTTGTTGGTAAAAAGGAACTGGCTAAAATTCCGTTGTTTGGATTTTTCTATAAAAGAACTTGTATTTTGGTTGATAGAAGTAGTGCTAAAAGTAGACAAGCTGTGTTTTTAAGAGCACAAAAGCGCTTAAAATCTGGATTGAGCATTTGTATTTTCCCTGAAGGCTTAGTCCCTGAAGAACACATAGAACTGGCCGATTTTAAAGATGGTGCGTTTAGGTTAGCAATCAATCATAAAATACCAATTGTACCGATTACGTTTTATGATTGTAAAAAACGTTTTTCATATACTTTTTTTAGTGGAGGACCAGGATTGCTTCGTGTAAAAATACATGAATTTTTAAAAACAGACCATTTAAAAATAGAAAACACAAAGCAATTAAATACTAAGGCTTTTGAAGTTATTTCAGAATCCTTAAAGGCTTAAAAAATGAAAGCTGCTCTAGGCACAGAGCAGCTTTCTGTTATTATTGCCTTAAGATTTGGGGCAACAATAACCAATCTAACCAACTAAAAAAATCTTTAAAATTTAAAACTAAAACCAGAGTAAATACCAATAAAGTATGGCTTGAAGTCGCCAGATGTATTATTAAAAGTATTTAATTGATACTTAAACGTTGGTTCAAGATTTAATTTAAATTTTTCTGATAACTTGAAGTCCAAACCAACTCCAAGGTTAGCACTAAAACTCGTTTTATTAATATTTGTTGCCTCACCTATTAAAGTTGTTTCTCCATTAAGAGTAGAAAACACTTCGTTTTCATTTAAAAATAAGGCACTAAAACCACCAAGGACACGCAACCCTAGCTTTTGGTCTGATAGCTCGTATTCTAGTTCTAAAGGGATTTCAATAAACCCTAATTTCTGATCTATGCTACCAATAACTTGATCTGAGAGAACAGAAGGAATTTGAGCATAAGCAAACCCTTCGGCACTAATGAACGAAACAACATCAATATCCTCCTTCATTTTTACATTTCTTAATTGAAGTCTATCGTCAGTAGGTGTTGCACTTACATTCCTTAGGGTAAAAATATCATTAGTACTATATCCTAAAACTACTTTGTTTACACCTGCACGAACGCTTAGGTTATCATTTAATGCATAACTGCCTCGCACACCATAACTCATATTAACATCGCCAGTTTTAGAATTTTCATTAAACTGCTCATGTAAAGAAGAACCAGCACCTAAAGTATTAAAATACACAGGAGCAATGCTTGGTGACACTTTCCAACGATCTTCAATTTTCTTCTTCTTTTTATCATCATTAGCGTCGTCTTGAACTTTGTTTTTTGCCAATGCTTCTTCTATAGACTTTTTTTCTTGCTCTTTAGCAACTTCTCCATTTTCGTCTGTTCCACTTTCAGAAACGTTATTGTTTTCCTTAGATGTTGTATTTGCTATTGCATTTTCGGAGTTGTTGTTTTTATTTAAAGTTGCATCAATAACGTCTTTGTTAATTTGATTATTTTCAGACGCATTATTAGCAGCCTCGTTCTTTTCGTCAAGTTTAGTTGTTTGAGCTAAGGCATCTTTTTTAGTTGAGTTAAGAGCCTCTTTAACATTGCTTTTATTAAACTTTTGAGTTGGATTTGACTTGTTATTTGAATTATTCACCACAACAGTTTTAGATGCTTTATTGTTAGGGGTCACCAACTTATTGCTTTCAGAATTTCTGGTTGAAGTCTTAGATTCTGAGTTGTCATCAACCTTTTCTGAAGCTAGTTTATCTTGCTCAAGAGTACTGTTATTGTCTATAAGATCACTCTCTTTATTATCAGGATTAGTGTTGTTTAAATCTGTGTCTGAGTTTGTATTAGTATCTACAATGGTGTTTTGCTCTGGATTTTCATCAGAGGTATTAAATACGTTGCTTCCAACAGTAAATAGTAATAGTAATACTGCAGCTATTGCAGAAATTTTTAACCATAAAGGAATTACTTTTCGGTCTTTTTTATCTGCTTTTAGTTCTGCACTAATATTTTCCCATACAGCATGACTAGGAGTAGCTTCAAAATCTTTTAGCTTTTCCTGAAATAATCTGTCTATATGTTTTTTATCATTCATCACGATAATTGCGAATTTATGCTCGCTTTATATATTGTTACTTTTTCTTTTAATATCATTCTTGCTCTTGCAAGGTTTGATTTTGTGGTTCCTGTCGTTATGTCAAGCATTTCTGCTATTTCTTTATGCGAATATCCATCTAGAGCATATAAGTTAAACACCATTCTGTACCTATCTGGTAATTCTTGAATTGTGCTTAGTAAAAAATCGATGCTTACATCTTCATTTTCAACTTCAATACTTACATCTTCAATTTTTTCTTCACTTACTATATCAAAAACACCTTTGCTTCTGTAACGTTGAAGCGCAGTGTTTATAGTTATTCGTTTTAACCAACCTTCAAAAGAACCTTTATTATCATATTGTGAAATTTTATTAAAAATAGTCACAAAAGAATCTTGCAGATTATCTTCAGCTTCTGCTCGATTTCTACAATACTTTAAGCAAATTGCAAACAATTTACTCGAATAGAGTTTATATAGTTCACTTTGCGCTTTAGTATCATTTTTTTTACAATTTTGTATGAGTTGATCTAAACTCAATATTCTTAATGGTATTAATTAACATATTATTCAACAGGGACTTCCATTAATAAATATACATCTTCTCCATTTTCATCTTGACCTTGCCAAAATTTAAAAATGTAGCTTCCAAAATTTTTCTTGCATTCAAAAAATAATGTTCGCCATTCCAATTCATCTTCAAGAGGCTCACAAATAATATCATCAGTCTCTTCTAATACTGTGTTTATTACAGCAACAGTCCTATAATCTCCATCAACCAAATAGTACAGCTCATTAAAAGTATAACAAGTTGATGGCTTATAATAGCTATAATCAATTTGATAAAATTCTCCATAAGTGAAAGACTCTGGCATAAGCACTTCATTTATTGGAAGAATTTCAAAATGAAAACCTGGTCCATAAGGAGTGTCGTCAATGCTGCATGAAGAAAACATCATAGAAAACAGCACTATATAAATCAGTTTTTTCATAATATTTTCGGTTTTATATGTAACCTTGGGTATTAGGTAGATGCACAAGCCCTAAAAAGGTTGCGTACAAATGTAAAAAATCCCAATATTTTGGGATTTTTTAAGTTACTTTTTCGATGAAATGACTTCTTTAATTTTTTCTTCCAGCTCATCCATAAGTTCTGGGTTGTCTTTAATGATAATTTTAACAGCATCTCTTCCCTGACCAAGTTTGGTGTCTTCGTAACTAAACCATGAACCGCTTTTTTTAATGATTTCGTTTTCAACAGCAATGTCAAGAATTTCACCAACTTTTGAGACGCCTTCGCCATACATAATGTCAAATTCGGCAGTTTTAAATGGAGGAGCCACTTTGTTTTTTACCACTTTTACTCTAGTTTTATTTCCTGAAACCTCACCATCTGTATCTTTTATTTGTGTTGAACGGCGAATATCTAACCTTACAGAGGCATAAAATTTTAAAGCATTACCACCTGTTGTTGTTTCGGGATTACCAAACATAACACCAATTTTTTCCCTTAGCTGATTAATAAAAATTACTGTACAATGGGTTTTACTAATTGATGCTGTGAGCTTTCGTAAGGCTTGAGACATTAAGCGTGCATGAAGCCCCATTTTTGAGTCTCCCATTTCGCCTTCGATTTCACTTTTTGGAGTTAATGCTGCAACAGAGTCTACAACAACAATATCTATAGCTCCAGATCTGATTAAATTATCAGCAATTTCAAGAGCCTGCTCTCCATTGTCTGGCTGAGATATGATTAAATTGTCAATATCTACACCTAATTTTTCTGCATAAAACCTGTCAAAGGCATGTTCAGCATCTATAAAGGCTGCAATGCCACCAGCTTTTTGAGCTTCTGCTATTGCATGTAATGTTAAGGTTGTTTTTCCAGACGATTCAGGACCATAAATTTCTATTACACGACCTCTTGGATAACCTCCAACTCCTAACGCAATATCCAATCCTAATGAACCAGAAGGAATACTGTCTATATCAATTACAGCTTGATCGCTCATTTTCATTACAGTTCCTTTTCCGTAGGCTTTGTCTAATTTATCTAATGTAAGTTTTAATGCTTTTAATTTTGCTTCTTTTTCGTTACTCATTACTTCTAAATTTCGTTTCTAATTCTTGCTAAAATAATACATCTTTCAGCATCAAACAATTTTATAACGCAACCTTTTTAAAGTTTTTGCATCTACTTATTAGTACTGGGAAAATTTATGCTATGAAAAGCTCTTGTAGGTCTTATTTTGAGATCTACAAGTGAGGTTTTATCGATTATTAAGATAAAATATAATTATTCCAATATTAATTTTGAGAAACACTTTAAATTTAATTTAAAGTGTTTTTTTATGCTTTTGTTTAAAAGTTTATCTTTGCAAAAATTATTCTTTAACCTTAGAATTATTAGTATAGCATGCAACTGTACAATACATTAAGCGCAAAAGAAAGAGCTGAGTTAATCGAAAAAGCAGGAAAAGATCGATTAACACTTTCTTTTTATCAGTACGCTAAAATTGAAAATCCTCAAGAATTTAGAGATCATTTGTTCATAACTTGGAATGCCTTAGACGTTTTGGGTAGAATTTACGTAGCTCACGAAGGTATTAATGGTCAACTTTCGCTTCCAGCAGATCAGTTTGAAGCTTTTAGAAACCACTTAGACACTATAGATTTTTTAAAAGGTATTCGCCTAAATATTGCAGTAGAGCAAGACAATATGTCCTTTTTAAAACTAAAAGTTAAAGTGCGTGAAAAAATTGTAGCTGATGGTCTTAATGATGATACTTTTGATGTAAGAAATAAAGGCATTCATGTTGATGCAGAACAATTTAATGATTTAATTGAAGCCGAAGATACTGTTTTGGTTGACATGAGAAATCATTATGAAAGCGAAATAGGCCATTTTAAAAATGCAATAACTCCAGATGTTGATACCTTTAGAGAATCGTTAGATATTATTGAAGATGATTTAAAAGAACATAAAGAAGATAAAAAGCTGGTGATGTATTGTACTGGAGGAATCCGTTGTGAAAAAGCCAGTGCATATTTTAAGCATAAAGGGTTTAAAAATGTGTATCAATTAGAAGGTGGAATTATAGAGTACACACGTCAAGTGAATGAAAAAGGACTGGAAAACAAATTCATTGGTAAAAACTTTGTGTTTGACGATCGTAGAGCTGAAAAAATAAGTGACGATGTTATTGCACAATGCCACCAATGTGGTTCTCCTTTTGATGTTCATACTAATTGTGCCAATGATGCTTGCCATTTGCTTTTTATTCAGTGTGATTCCTGTAAAGAAGAAATGAATAATTGCTGCTCAACTACTTGTAAAGACATTCATGCATTACCTTATGAGGAACAAAAAGCGTTACGAAAAGGTCAGGGTAATAGTAACGATATATTTAAAAAAGGTCGTGCAGACCACTTACCATATAAAAAAGATTTAAGAAACATTTTTGATGTTTTGGCCACAAAAAAGTAAATGAACATATACAAACTTCTAAAGCTTAACAGAGTTGTAAAAAACCATAGAATGAAATTCTTTGGGCTTTACATTTTGCATAAGTTTAAAATGCGATACTTGGCTGTTAACTTAGATCCTGTTATGGCTTGCAACTTACGTTGTAAAATGTGTTATTTTACAGATGCTGATTATGTAAAAACCCTTAAAGGTCAGTTTAAAGATGAAGAGTTGGAGCAAGTTGCAAAAACTATTTTTAATCGTGCTTTAAAACTTCAAATAGGCTGTGGTACAGAGCCAACACTTTATAAAAACTTAGTTAAAATTGTTGAGCTTGGCAAACTCTATAAGGTACCTTATATTTCTATAACTACAAATGCTAATTTGCTTGATGAAGAAAAAATTGAGGAGCTTCTAAAGGCTGGACTTAATGAGTTTACTATCTCGTTGCATGGTGTAAACAAAGAATCGTATGAAAATTTCATGAATAAAGCCAGCTACGAAAAATTTCATAATGCATTTAAAGCTTTTAAAAAGCTAAGAAGCAAATATAATTTTAAAGTGCGCATCAATTACACGTTTAATAAAGACAATTTTTACGAGCTAAGTGAGTTTTTTGATCATTTTAATGGAAATAGTTTTGATATCCTTCAAATTCGTCCTATTCAAAAAATCGGAAACACAGAGTATAGTGATTTTGACTTAGACTCCATAAGAACCGATTATCCGGAATTAATTGATGACATCAGGAAAAAATGTAAGCAAAATAACATTACGTTGCTTGCGCCAAACGAAATTCCTAAAGCAAATGAAGCCAATGCATCCAGTTTTATTTTTGATTACACGTTTTGTTATGTTTCACCAAATAAATTTTGGAAACCAGACTTTAATTGGAAAACACAATCGTTTGAAGATTTTTCAAAAAGTATTGGTTGGAGCAAACAATTATTTGCCAATATTTTCAAGTCTGAAACCCAACTAAAAAATCTTTCAAACAGATTAAATTATGAGATAGATTTTAATTAAGTCCTTCATATTTTAAAGTCAGCATAATAATCTTATCTTTACGTTTTAAATAAATCATGAACGCTCATTCGCAACAACTTAGTTGTTAGTGAATTCAATATATAAAAACATATGGCTTGTAACAGTTGTTCAACTGGTAAAGACGGTCAGCCAAAAGGATGCAAGAATAATGGCACATGCGGAACCGATAGTTGCAATAAATTAACAGTTTTCGATTGGTTATCCAACATGTCTCTTCCCAATGGTGAAAAGCCTTTTGAATGGGTTGAGGTTCGTTTTAAAAACGGACGAAAAGTCTATTACAAAAATTCAGAAAACTTAACTTTAAGTATTGGTGATGTGGTTGCTACTCAAGCACAATCAGGTCATGATGTTGGTATGGTAACCCTTACAGGAGAACTGGTAAGAGTGCAAATGAAACGTAAAAGTATTCTTGAAGACGACCCAGAAGCACAGAAAATTTACCGAAAAGCCTCTCAAAAAGACATAGATATTTGGTCTGAAGCAAGAGACAGAGAAGAGCCCATGAAAGTTAAAGCAAGGCAATTTGCTATTGACTTAAAATTGGAAATGAAAATTTCTGATATCGAATTTCAAGGCGATGGTAGCAAAGCAACGTTTTATTATACAGCCGAAGACAGAGTAGATTTTAGAGAACTTATTAAAGTTTTTGCAAAAGAATTTAAAATTAGAATCGAAATGAAGCAAGTTGGTTTTAGACAAGAGGCTTCACGTTTAGGAGGTATAGGTTCCTGTGGGCGAGAACTTTGTTGCTCTACTTGGCTAACCGATTTTCGTTCAGTAAGCACATCTGCAGCAAGATACCAACAACTTTCTCTAAATCCACAAAAACTTGCTGGACAATGTGGTAAACTTAAATGTTGCTTAAACTATGAATTGGATACTTATTTAGACGCTCTTAAAGACTTCCCTAAATCTGATGTAAAATTAATTACAGAAAAAGGCAAAGCTATATGCCAAAAGATAGATATTTTTAAAAGAGAAATGTGGTTTGCTTATGAAGGCGAATGGATGAATTGGCATAAATTAACTGTAGATCAAGCTAATGAAATCATTGAGTTAAATGCACAAAAGAAAAAAGCACAAAGCCTTGAAGAATATGCCTCTGAACTCATTGAAGATACTAAAGCGGAGTTTGAAAACGTTGTAGGTCAAGATAGTTTAACGCGTTTTGATAGTCCAAAACGTAAAAATAAACGTAAAAATAATAGGAACAGAAACAAAAGAAAATCAACAAACAATGCGAAATAAGCTTTATTTAGTTAGTGTTGTTTTGACCTTTCTTATGACGTCATGTGATTCAAATCGTGTATTCGATGAGTATAAATCCGTTCCAAACCAATGGCAAAAAGATAATATTGTTGAGTTTGAGTATGCACCAACTGACACTTTAAGCAGTTATAATTTGTTCATTAACTTAAGAAACACAAACGATTATAAGTTTAATAATTTATTTCTTATTGCCGAAATAGATTTCCCAAATGGGAAAAGCGAAGTTGATACCTTAGAGTATAAAATGGCACAACCTAATGGCAAATTATTAGGAACAGGATTTACAGATGTAAAGGAAAATAAGCTTTGGTATAAAGAAAATTTTACGTTCAATGAATCAGGGACCTATAAAATTAAAGTACAACATGCAATGAGAGAAAATGGCAGTATTGATGGCGTGAATGCATTAGAAGGTGTTACAGATATTGGATTTAGAGTTGAAAATAAAAATAAATAAACAATGTCATTTTGAGTGATTTTGACATTCAAAATCATATCAAGAAATAAGAAATACTAATTAATGACAATAAAGAAAAAAGCATCAGTAGTCCAAGATTTTTCAAAATACATCAAATGGTTTTGGAAATTATTTGCAGGAGGAATTTTAGCAATCACACTCGTTTTTTTATTGGCATCTTGGGGAGTTTTTGGCCCTATGCCTGATGTTGAAGATTTGCACAACCCTAAAACCAATTTAGCGAGCGAAATCATTTCTGCTGATGGGCAATTAATAGCTAAATTCTATTTGGATGATAACAGAACTCCAGTAGGTTACGAAGAATTGCCAAAACATTTGGTCGATGCACTTATTGCTACCGAAGACGCTCGCTTTCATAAACACTCTGGAATTGATTGGTATGGTACAATAAGAGCTTTTGCATTTTTAGGGAAAAGAGGTGGTGCAAGTACTATATCTCAACAGTTGGCAAGACAATTATTTGTTGGTGAACATTCAAGAAACAAACTTGGTAGAATGACCCAAAAATTTAAAGAATGGGTTATTGCCATTCGTTTAGAAGAACAATATACCAAAGAGGAAATCATTGCACAGTATTTTAATATTTATGATTTTGGAAACAATGCAGATGGCATTAGAAGTGCAGCCAGAATCTATTTTGGAAAAGAACCAAAAGATTTAAATTTAAAAGAATCTGCTATGTTGGTTGGAATGTTTAAAAATTCATCTTTATACAACCCAAGACCAAACCGAAACCCTGTTGGCACAAAAAATAGACGTAATGTTGTATTGGCTCAAATGGCAAAGTACGATTATATTACAGACCAATTAAAAGATTCATTGCAGCAAACAGAGTTGGATTTAAAATACACTCCAGAATCTCATAGAGAAGGTCTAGCCACTTACTTTAGGGCTTATCTTCATGACTTTATGAAAGATTGGGCTTCAAAAGATGAAAACAAAAAACCAGACGGAACCAAATACAACATTTACAAAGATGGTTTAAAAATTTACACAACCATCGACTCCAGAATGCAACAATATGCTGAAGATGCTGTAGCACAACACATGCCTAAATTGCAAGCAGAGTTTTTTCATCAAAACACACCAAAACGAAACCCAACAGCACCTTTTTTAGAGCTTGATAAAGAAGAGATAAAAAGTTTGATGAATTCTGGTATGCGACGTTCGGAGCGCTGGAGAAAAATGAAGTATGATTTAGGTAAATCTGAAGAAGAAATAATTGCTTCCTTCGATACGCCAATCCGAATGGATGTATTTTCATGGAAAGATGGAGTTTTCACCGAGATAGACACCATTATGACACCAATGGACAGTATGCGTTATTACAAATCGTTTTTGCGTCCAGCTATGATGGCAATGGAGCCTCAAACAGGACATGTAAAAGCTTGGGTTGGTGGCATGAATTATAAACACTTTCAGTACGATATGGTAAAACAAGGCAAACGTCAAGTAGGCTCAACCTTTAAGCCATTTGTATATGCAGCAGCTATAGACCAACTACATTTATCGCCTTGCGATACTTTGCCTCGTTCTCAAATTACTATTGATGCCAATAAGTTTGGTAATCCAGAGCCTTGGGCTCCAAGAAATGATGATGGGAATTACTCAGGTTTTTTAACCCTAAAACAAGCACTCGCAAATTCTGTAAATACGGTCACTGCAAGATTAATGGATAAAATTGGTCCACAACCAGTTGTAGATATAGCGAAAAGCCTTGGTGTAGAGCAAGATATACTTCCTGTGCCATCTATTGCGTTAGGAACACCAGATTTAAGTGTTTATGAAATGGTGGCTGCCTATTCGTCTTTTGCAAATAAAGGCGTATACACAAAACCAGTAATGATTACGACTATTACCGACAAAAATGGAACAATATTATACCAATTTGTGCCAGAAACCAAAGATGTTTTGAGCGAAGAGACAGCTTATGTAACCGTAAATTTACTTGAAGGCGTTACTCAAGGAGGTTCTGGAACAAGGTTGCGTCATACTTATGCAAAGGAGAATAATGTGTACAAAGAAATAATTACTGGTTATCCTTTTGAATTTTCTAACCCAATAGCAGGTAAAACAGGTACTACTCAAAACCAAAGTGATGGGTGGTTTATGGGAATGGTGCCTAATCTTGTTACAGGTGTTTGGGTTGGTGGCGAAGATAGAGCAACACACTTTGCGAGTATTACTTACGGACAAGGTGCTGCCATGGCATTACCAATTTGGGGCTTGTTTATGAAAAGCTGTTATGCAGACGAAAGCCTTAATGTTTCAAAAGGCGAATTTGAGCGACCAAAAAACCTATCCATAGAAGTTAACTGTGAATCTTATAAAGGCAGTGGCAACAAAAATCCTTTGGATGATGAAATAAGGATTGATTTTTAAAATCTGAAACCATTCTTTTTAGAATGGTTTTTTTATTTCGTATTTTTCAATCATTAAATAATAGTTTAAATGATCAATAAAAAAGTAGATAGTGTTGATGATGCTTTACAAGGTGTAAAGAGTGGTATGACCTTTATGTTTGGAGGTTTTGGGCTAAGTGGTATTGCAGAAAACTCAATAGCAAAACTTGTAGAATTAGGCATAAACAATTTAACATGTATTAGTAATAATGCAGGTGTTGACGATTTTGGTTTGGGCTTATTGCTTCAGCAAAAACAAATCAAAAAAATGATATCATCTTATGTTGGCGAAAATGATGAGTTTGAAAGACAAATGCTTAGTGGAGAGCTAGAAGTTGAGTTGATTCCTCAAGGAACTTTAGCTGAACGATGTAGAGCTGCTCAAGCAGGTTTTCCTGCCATTTATACACCTGCTGGTTTTGGTACTGAAGTTGCAGAAGGTAAAGAAACACGTGAATTTAATGGTAAAATGTATGTGTTGGAGCATGCTTTTAAAGCCGATTTTGCCTTTGTGAAGGCTTGGAAAGGTGATGCAGCAGGGAATTTAATTTTTAAAGGAACCGCAAGAAATTTTAATCCTAATATGTGTGGTGCTGCAACAATTACTGTTGCTGAGGTTGAGGAGTTAGTTCCAGTAGGAGATTTAGATCCTAACCAAATTCATATTCCAGGTATTTTTGTGCAGCGCATTTTTCAAGGAGTTAAGTACGAAAAACGTATTGAACAACGAACAGTAAGACTAAAAAGTTAGTAAGTTAAAAGTGCCTAAAATGCTCTAAAGTTAATTTAGCATTTGGTGAGGAACTTATAACTTTAAATACTTAACAACTTATAACTTAAAAGAATGTTAGATAAAAACGGAATAGCAAAACGCATTGCAAAAGAAGTACAAGATGGTTACTATGTTAATTTAGGTATAGGTATACCAACCTTAGTCGCTAATTATGTAAGAGAGGACATTGAAGTAGAATTTCAAAGTGAAAATGGAGTTCTCGGAATGGGTCCATTTCCTTTTGAAGGTGAAGAAGATGCTGATATTATTAATGCAGGAAAGCAAACCATAACAACATTACCAGGAGCTAGTTTTTTTGATTCTGCAATGAGTTTTTCAATGATTAGAGGTCAGCATGTAGATTTAACCATACTCGGAGCCATGGAAGTATCAGAAGAAGGTGATATAGCCAACTGGAAAATACCAGGCAAAATGGTTAAAGGAATGGGAGGAGCTATGGATTTGGTGGCAAGTGCTGAGAACATTATTGTAGCTATGATGCACACCAATAAAGCAGGCGAATCTAAATTACTTAAAAAATGCTCTTTACCTTTAACTGGAGTAAAGTGCGTCAAAAAAATAATAACCAATCTCGCAGTAATAGAAGTTACAGACAAAGGATTTAAGCTTTTAGAACGCGCTCCAGGAATTTCAGTTGAAGAGATAAAAAATGCTACCGAAGGTAATCTTATTATTGAAGGAGATATACCAGAGATGGATGTTTAAATGTAATTATGAAGTTTTATAAAAGACACTTTTTTATTATAGTTTTATTATGTGTTTTGTCTTGCTCATCTGCAAAAATGAAAACTGATTCAAAAGCAACTGTGGAATTTGAAGTCGTTAAAACTTCAGTAGTAATTGAAAAAGACACCCTTACTTTTAATGAGTTAAGATTTTATAAAGTTGAATCTGCTCTTGATGCAATGAAGCTCATGTATTTAAATTATGGGAAATGGAACAAAAAAATCTCAGGTAAATACCAAAGTAATATTAATCGTATTATTTGGAATGATGTAAAACTTTTTGGTGACAATGAAGTCTTTACTGTAGTAGCAGATGGAACAGAAACGCTAAGTGATTATTTTGCAAGTTTAGTTGTTTTTGATTCAGAAGATAAGGATTGCTTTAATACAGGACATCCTTCAAGAGCAAAGCTCATAAATTTATTTGCTGCCAAAATGAAGAGTTTAGACAAAAACCAATCCGTTTATAACTTGTTTAGATAATGTAAATGTTAAAAAAATAAGCATTTCATCGAATAATTATGTATTTAAACAGATAATTTAAAAATATATTTCATATTAGCAGTCCCCAAAATAACCAAAATTAAATAACAGATTTGCCCCAAATCTACCATGAATTTAACTTATGAAATGCCCATTGACAATTTGTAGCAAACTAGCAAAAATTATAATTTGGGCATTACATCTGACCATTGAAAAACAATAATTATCAACAGATGGATGTATCAACAAATCTACCAGAACCTACTTATAGATTTAAGAAACTTTTCTTAAGTCTTGAAAACACGATGAAACTTGCAAAAGACATCTTGTTACTCACAAAAAAATTATTGATGCTATAACCCTTTAGGTATAGCATCAATTAGTTTTTGGGTGTATGCTTTTTTAGGGTTTTCATAAATAGAATCTGCTTCACCTTCTTCTTCAATTATACCTTTATTCATTACTAAAAGATTATCAGACATATATTTAACAACAGCTAAGTCATGTGATATAAATATATAAGTGAATCCGAAGTTGTACTTCAACTCGTTTAATAAATTTAGCACTTGAGCTTGTACAGAAATATCCAGAGCAGAAACCGATTCGTCACACACAATTAATTTAGGTTCAACAGCAATAGTTCTTGCTATACCAATACGTTGACGCTGTCCTCCAGAAAATTCATGAGGATATCTATTAAAGTGCTCTGAAGACAAACCAACACGTTCCAAAATTTGTAGTGCTTTTGTTTTACGTTCTTCTTTAGAATTAAACAGTTTGTGTACTTTCATTGGCTCTATAATAGATTCACCAACAGTAATTCTTGGATTTAAGGAAGAATAAGGGTCTTGAAAAATGATTTGAATTTCTTTTCTTAATTCCCTTATTTTTTTTGATGAAAGATGTGTAATATCTTCACCTTTATAACGTATAGTTCCTGAGGTTGCTTTATCTAATTGCAAAATAGCATTACCAAGAGTAGATTTTCCACAACCTGATTCACCTACCAAGCCTAAAGTTTCGCCTTCATATAGTTTAAAACTTACATTATTAACTGCTTTAAAAGTTGTTAACTTTCTAAAAAATCCTGCTTTAGATACATATTTTTTTTCAAGGCTTATTACTTCTAATAATGGAGGTTTTTTGTATAATGCTTTATGATGTTCTTCTCGTTGTTCTTTTGTTACTTGTTTTGATAGAACATTATTACTCACAAAATCAGAAATAGTAGGCAATTGTTTTAATCTGACATCTAAAGATGGTTTTGAGCTAATTAATGCTTGAGTATAATTATGTTTTGGATGTTTAAAAATATTGTGAGTAGCTTCTTGTTCAACTATTTTGCCTTGATACATTACTAAAATTCTATCTGCAATTTCAGACACTAATGATAAATCATGTGATATAAAAATAATAGACATCTCATTGTCTTTTTGTAAAGTTTTAAGTAGCTCTATTATTTCTTTTTGAACGGTTACATCCAAAGCCGTTGTTGGTTCGTCTGCAATTAAAATTTTTGGTTTGCAGGCAATTGCCATAGCAATCATAACGCGTTGTTTTTGTCCACCAGAAATTTCGTGAGGATATTTTTTATACGTTATCTCTGGAGTTGGTAATTTTACTTTTTCAAATAATGAAATTACCTCTTCTTTGGCTTTATTTTTTGATAAGGTAGTATGCTGTAAAATAATTTCTAAAACCTGTTCACCACATGTCAAAGATGGGTTTAAAGAACTCATAGGTTCTTGAAAAATCATAGCAATCTCATTGCCTCTTAATGCTTGAAATTCTTGAGGTGAAATTTGTGTTAAATCTTCACCATTAAAATAAATTAAACCTGAGTTTATTACTGAGCTCTTTTTAGGCAACAATCCAATAATAGCAAGTGATGATACAGATTTACCACTTCCAGATTCACCAACAATACCAAGTATTTCATTTTTGTTTAACTCATAAGAAATACTATGTATAACTTCTTTTAATTTATGATTTGAAATAAAAGAAATTGAAAGGGAATCAATTTTTAACAAGGGTTCTTTTTGCATTCTTAAAATTAAACTTTTTCTGACAAAAAATTACGGCTTTTCCGTAATTAAAAAATTACTTGGTGTTTTTCACCGAAAAAACTTTAACAAAATTTTAATATTAACATTATTTTAATATTTTGAACCGGTTTTAAATAAAAATAACCACAAAAAAATCACAAATTTTCAATTAACCATCAACAATTATGAAAAACAATTATTTTAAGAGTACGCTCTTAGTAATGATTATGTTTTTTGGGTTTTCTGCTTTTGGTCAAACCGATAGGCAAAAGGAACAAATAACAAGTCGTTACGACAAGCAAAAAATCAACCAACTTTTAGTAGAATTTCAAAACAAAACTAATCAAGAAAAGCAAAGAGTAGATGCTTTAGCACAGATTAGAAACCTACAAAAACGTTTTGAAAGCAACGGAAGACTTTTGGAATTAAAAAAATTCACTCCAGATGGTCAACCTATTTACTTTACAACATTTAATGTAGATGCTGCAAGGTCTACAAGAACCAACCACTTAAATTCTGGAGGCTCTCTTGGGTTAAACCTTAATGGACAAAATATGACAGCTCATGTTTGGGATGGAGGTTTAGCCAGAGCATCGCATCAAGAATATGATGGAGCAGGAGGAAACAACAGATTTTCTGTTGGTGATGGTACAACAGCGTTACATTATCATTCTGCTCATGTAACAGGAACCATAATGGCTTCAGGAGTTGTTGCCAATGCAAAAGGGATGGCACCTCACGCGAGAGCCATTGGTTACGACTGGAACAGTGATATTGCCGAAGCTACTACTGCAGCAGGCAATGGAATGTTAATTTCTAACCACTCCTATGGTTATGCAACCAGAAACCCAAATACAGGACAACCATGGCTTCCTGATCACTACTTTGGAGGTTATATTGATGACTCAAGAGATTGGGACAATTTAATGTTTAATGCACCAAACTATTTAATGGTTGTCGCAGCAGGAAATGACGGAAATGATAATACAGCTAACGGAGCACCTTTAGATGGAAATTCATCTTATGATAAATTAACAGGTCATTCAACTTCAAAAAATAACTTAGTAGTTGCTAACGCTCAAGATGCAAATATTGATGCCAATGGTAACTTAATTAGTGTAACTATAAACGGTTCAAGTAGCGAAGGCCCAACAGACGATTATAGGATTAAGCCAGACATAACAGGAAACGGAACAGGAGTTTATTCAACCTATGAGTCAAGCGATACTGCTTACAACAGTATTACAGGAACTTCAATGGCATCACCAAATGTAGCAGGGACTTTATTAATTTTGCAACAGCACGCAAATAATGTAAATGGCTCGTTCATGAGAGCTGCTACATTAAAAGGATTGGCGTTACATACTGCAGATGATGCTGGACCAAATGGTCCAGACGCTGTTTATGGTTGGGGACTTTTAAATGCAAAAAGAGCAGCCGAAGCAATTACAAATAATGGCAATGAATCTAAAATTGAAGAGCTAACTCTAACCAGTGGGCAATCTTACCAAATAACAGTAGATTCTGATGGAGTTAACGATTTAATGGCTTCCATATCTTGGACAGATCGCCCAGGAACCGCAAACACTATAACAAACAACAATAATCCAGTTTTAGTTAATGACTTAGACATTAGAGTAAGTAAAGGAGCAACAACATACACTCCATGGAAATTAACAAGCATTACAACAAATAGTACTGGAGACAACAACGTAGACCCTTATGAGCGCGTTGATGTTGCTAATGCAAGTGGTACTTATACTATTACAGTAACTCACAAAGGGTCATTAACAGGTGGAAGCCAAAATTATTCATTGATTATTACTGGTCTTTCATCAACTCCAGTAGTTTGTAATGCAACAACTCCAACTGGGATAAATGTCGATGGGTTTGGTTCATCAACAGCAACAATTTCATGGAACGCTGTACCTGGAGCATCTTATGATGTTAGATATCGTGAAACAGGAGGGTCTTGGACAACTGTTAATGTTGGTGGTGCTTCAGCTTCGCTAACTGGTTTAACACCTTTAACCTCTTATGAAGTTCAAGTAAGAAGCGTTTGTCCAGATACTTCAACATCTACATATAGCAGTTCTGTTAATTTTACAACCACCGAAGTTCAACTAAATTACTGTGATTCTGCAAGTACAAACACTAATGACGAGTATATTAGCAGAGTTCAGTTAAATACAATTGATAATTCCTCTGGAGCGCAGTTTTATACAGACTTTACAAACATCTCAACAGACTTAACAAAAAATAGCCAATATACTATTACAGTAACACCTACTTGGACAGGAACTGTATATAGTGAAGGATATTCTGCTTGGATTGACTACAATAAAGATGGCGATTTTGACGATGCTGGAGAACAAGTATGGACACAATCGGCAACACAAACTACTCCAGTAAGTGGAAGCTTTACTATTCCTTCTGGTGCAACAGATGGAGCAACACGAATGAGAGTTTCAATGAGTTACAATGCAATACCTTCAGCTTGTGGCTCATTTACTTATGGAGAAGTTGAGGATTATACAGTAAACATAGTAGGCGGAACTCCTGATACAACCAAGCCTGTAATTACTTTAGTTGGAGCATCAACAATTAACCTAAATCAAGGAGACATCTACAATGAACAAGGTGCAACAGCAACAGATAATTTAGACGGAAACATCACAGCAAATATTGTTATTGGAGGAGATACTGTAAATACAAATAATGTAGGTACTTATGTAGTTACATATAACGTAAGTGATGCTGCTGGAAATGCTGCTGATGAAGTAACAAGAACTGTAAATGTGGCTGCAGTTGCAGATACAACACCACCAGTAATTACCCTTATAGGTGCTTCAGTAATTAATTTAACGGTTGGTGATACTTATAACGAATTAGGCGCAACTGCAACAGATAACATCGATGGTAATTTAACATCGAACATTGTAATTACTGGTTCAGTAAATACTGCTGTGGCTGGAACATATTCTGTATTTTATAATGTGAGCGATGCAGCTGGAAATGCTGCCCAACAAGTAACAAGAACCATAAATGTTTCTGAACCTTCAAGTGGATGTTCTGGAGGCATTACAACATTCCCTTACAGTGAAGGTTTTGAGAATACTTTAGGTGCATGGACTCAGTCAACAGCTGATGATATAGATTGGACAGTTAATTCTGGTGGCACACCATCAAGTAGTACTGGACCAAGTTCAGCTTCACAAGGTAGCTATTACATTTATGTTGAAGCTTCTAGTCCTAACTATCCAAGTCAAAGAGCAATACTTAATTCACCTTGTTTTGACTTAAGCGGAATGACCTCACCAACATTTGATTTTGATTATCACATGTATGGAGCTACAGATATGGGAACTATAGATCTTGAGGCAAGTACAGATGGTGGAAATTCTTGGTCAAGCATTTGGAATGAATCTGGAAACAAAGGCAATCAATGGAATTCTGTAAGTGTTGATTTAAGTGCCTATGCTGGTGGAACAGTGCAATTAAGATTCAACAGGTTTGTAGGAAGCACATGGCAAGCTGATATTGCTTTAGATAGCATCAACTTGTCAGAACCAGCTGCACCAACATGTGATGATGGTATTCAAAATGGAGATGAAACGGGAGTAGATTGTGGAGGCTCTTCTTGTGCACCTTGTCAAACAGGAAGTGTTGTTATACATCAAGGCTTCTTTGAAACAGGTTGGGATAACTGGATTGATGGCGGAAGTGATGCTGCTCGTTACTCTGGAGTTAATTCTTATGAAGGAAGCTATTCAATTAGACTTAGAGACGACACTTCAAGCTCAACCATGACCTTATCTAATGTTGATGTGTCTCCATACACACAAGTTGAGGTAGAATTCTATTTCTATCCATTGAGTATGGAAAGTGGAGAGGACTTCTGGTTACAATATGATGATGGATCAGGATTTGCAACTGTTGCGGCGTATGCTGCCGGAACAAGCTTTGATAATGGATCATTTTATGTAGCAACCGTTACTTTAGATGCATCTTCTTATAATTTAGTGTCTAATGCTGGATTCAGGTTCCGTTGCGATGCAAGTGGTAATTCAGATTATATTTATATAGACCAAGTGACCATTACAGGTATAACAAATGGTACAAATGCTGAAAACACCATAACGTCCTTAGGTGGAGCGTATACAATTACTTCTCATGAAAACAGCAATAGTTTAGAAAAAGAATTTTCTATTTATCCAAACCCAGTTTCAGGCAATGTACTTAATGTTAAGTTGTTGGGCGATTCTGATGTTTCTTATAGAGTAGTAAACATGATTGGTCAAACAGTACTTTCAGGAGAGTTAAAGAATCAACAAATAAATGTTGAAAGCCTAAAATCTGGAATGTACTTTATTGAAATTAATGATGGAGAAGAAACCTTGACGAAGAAATTTATAAGACGTTAAACACTAACCAACCATCAATTAAAAAGTCCAGATTTCTATCTGGACTTTTTATTGCTTGTTTATAGTGTAAGTGATTTCAGCAGAAAAATTACGGAAAAACCGTAAAAATTATCCTAAGCACGCAGAACTTATCAACAAGAAACACTTTTCAAATTTTTAAATTCATAAATTCATAGCACTATTGAATTCAATATTAACTAAAAATCCCTACAATGAAACTAAAATTGTTATTATTCATTTTATTATTGAGCTTCACAAATGCTTTTTCACAAAGCAATGTTTTTTGGCAAAAAGCAACATTTAACGCAAGCACAATTAAGTCAGGCAAACAAAATTTGCCTCAAGAACAAACTTACACGTTAAATTTAGAAAGGCTAAGGCAAGCACTTCAAAATGCACCTACAAGAGAAAGTTTTTCTGGTTCTTCAAACGTTATTATTTCATTGCCAAATTCGGAAGGAGAATTTGAGCGTTTTGCAGTAGTAGAGGCGTCTGTAATGCATCCAGAATTAGCTGCAAAATACCCTAATATTAAATCTTATGCTGGATATGGTATAGACGACCCTTCAGCAAGAGTTAGATTTAGTATTTCTCCTTATGGGTTTCAAAGCATGAACATTTCAACATTAAAACCAGCGACTTTTATTGAACAGGTAACAAATAGTGGTCAAGGATATGTTGTTTTTAATAGAGAAAGCAGGCAATCAGATTTTGATAGCTTTGAATGTGAAGTTACAGCCCAAGCAAATCAAATTATTTCTGGTAATGCTACACTAAGAAATGCAGATGATAGCATTTTAAGAACATACAGGTTAGCAGTTTCTGCAACAGGCGAATATACACAATATCATGGTGGCACTAAGGCTCAAGCTTTGGCTGCAATTGTAAACACAATGACTCGTGTAAATGGCATTTTTGAGATTGATTTTAATGTAACAATGCAATTAATTGCTAACACAGATGATGTCATTTATACTAGCACTTCATCAGATCCTTATGGTAATACTACGAGTGGGTATAATTCTGCCCTTCAAAGTACATTAACCTCAGTTATAGGAGAGGCTAATTACGACATAGGTCATTTATTTGCCAATTTACAAAACAATGGTAATGCTGGTTGCATAGGTTGTGTTTGTGTAAATGGACAAAAAGGAAGTGGTTGGACATCTGCTACTGTTCCAGAAGGAGATTTTTTTGATGTAGATTATGTTTCTCATGAAATGGGACATCAATTTGGAGCTAATCATACCTGGACATTTAATGGGAACGAAGGAACTAACGTACAAGTAGAACCTGGAAGTGGCTCTACCATTATGAGTTATGCAGGTATTACTGGAGCAACAGATGTTCAGGCTAATGTACACCCAAATTTTCATGCTGTTTCTATTGAGCAAGTAACCAATTACATTAAAGGAACAAGTTGCCAAACCAATACAAATACTGGGAACTCTGTGCCAATCGTTAATGCAGGGTCTAATTATACAATACCAAGAGGAACACCATTTATTTTACAAGGTTCTGCTTCTGATACAGATGCTGGAGATGTGTTAAGCTATAGTTGGGAGCAAATGGACGAAAATAATGCTTCAACTACCTATCCAAGTACAACAGCGACTACAGGAGTTGCTTTTAGGGCTTATGAACCAACATCTCAAAATTATCGATATTTTCCAAGATTGGAAACCATAAAAACTGGAGCTACTTCTTGGCAATGGGAAGCTATACCAAATGTTGCAAGAACACTCAATTTTAGGCTTACAGTAAGAGATAATAGAGTTGGTGGAGGCACTAACAATAGTGACGATATGATAGTTACTGTAAATGGCACAGCAGGACCATTTGTTGTTAACTCACCAAACACTAATGTAACATGGAATGCAGGCACGACACAAACAGTAACATGGAATGTCGCTGGCACAACAGGAAATGGAGTTAACGCAGCAAATGTTGATATTTACTTATCTACAGACGGAGGAGATACTTATCCAATTGCTTTAGCAGTAGGAGTAGCAAATGATGGCTCTCATGATATTGTTGTACCTAATAATGTTGGAACACAAAATAGAATAATGGTAAGAGGATCAAATAATATATTCTTTGACATCTCTAATACTAATTTCACTATTGATGGGCAAGTAGTTTGTAATGCAACTGTACCAACAGGATTGGCAGCCTCAAGTATTGGTTCAAGTTCAGCTACCTTAAGCTGGAATGCAGTTCCTGGATCGTCATACGATTTGCAATACAGACAAGTTGGGTCAGGCACTTGGACAACTTTAGATGTTAATGGAGTTTCTACAATACTCTCAGGATTAAGTCCATTAACACAATATGAAGCTCAAGTAAGAAGCGAGTGTCCAGACACGTCTACTTCTGCATTTAGCACTATTATTAATTTTACAACTACAGATGTTCAGCTAAATTATTGTACATCTGCTAGTACAAATATAAATGACGAATATATAGGTCGAGTACAGCTAAACACTATTGATAATTCATCTGGTGGTCAATTTTATACAGATTTCACGAGCATTTCTACAACATTAACTAAGGACACTCAATACACCATTACTGTGACTCCGACTTGGACAGGAACGGTTTATCCTGAAGCATATTCAGTATGGATTGATTACAATAGAGATGGAGATTTTAGTGATGCTGGAGAACAAGTTTGGACTCAATCTGCAACAACTTCAACGCCTGTTTCAGGAAGCTTTACTGTACCTTCAAGTGCTGTTGAAAACTCTACGCGTATGCGTGTTTCTATGAAGTATAATGGTTTACCAACAGCATGCGAAACCTTTACTTATGGTGAAGTAGAAGATTATACAATTATTATTGAAGGTTCAACTCCAGATACAACAGCACCTGTTATTACATTAAATGGAGCAACTCCAATTGATTTGGAATTGGGTAGCGCTTATACAGAATTAGGTGCTACTGCAATTGATGATGTAGATGGAGATATTTCAGGAAACATTGTTATAGGTGGAGATACAGTTAATACAAATGCTGTTGGAACATATCTAATAACATATAATGTAAGTGATGCAGCTGGTAATGCCGCAACAGAAGTAATTAGAACGGTTAATGTTAATCCAGATACCACAGCTCCAGTAATCACCTTAAATGGAGCATCAACAATAAATATTAATTTAGGTGGAACTTATACAGAATTAGGAGCTACAGCTACTGATAATATAGATGGAGATATTTCAGCCAACATTGTCATTGGAGGAGACACTGTAGATACTAATACTGCTGGAACTTATTTAGTTACATACAATGTAAGTGATGCAGCTGGTAATGCTGCTGCAGAAGTTATTAGAACTATAAATGTTGCTCCAGATACAACAGCTCCAGTAATAACTTTAATAGGATCTTCTTCTATTAGCTTAGAGCTTGGCGACACTTATACAGAGCAAGGAGCTACAGCTACAGATAATGTAGATGGAGATATTTCTGCTAATGTAATAATAGGTGGTGATGTGGTTGATACCAATTCAGCAGGAACTTATATTATAACATACAATGTAAGTGATTCAGCTGGAAATTCAGCTACTCAAGTTACAAGAAGCGTAACTGTTAATCCTGATACTACAATACCTGTTATTAATATAATAGGTTCATCTACTGTTAATTTATTGGTTGGTGATACATATACTGAACAAGGCGCTACTGCATCAGATAATTATGACGGAAATATCTCAGCCAATATTGTTATTGGAGGAGATGTTGTAAATACTAATGTAGCAGGAATCTATTTAGTTACTTATAACGTAAGTGATTCATCTGGGAATGCTGCAAACGAAGTTGTACGAACTGTAAATGTGAGTGAACCTTCTATAGGATGTTCAGGTGGTATTTCAACTTATCCATATTTTGAAAGCTTTGAAAATACTTTAGGAGGATGGACTCAGTCTAATGCTGATGATATTGATTGGACAGTTGATGCAAGTGGAACACCATCTAGCAATACAGGACCTTCTAGTGCCATTGATGGAAGTTATTATATTTACGTAGAAGCATCAAGCCCTAATTATCCTAGCAGAAGAGCAATAATTAATTCACCTTGCTTTGATTTAAGCGGCATGTCAGGAGCAACATTTAGTTTTGCATATCATATGTATGGAGCTACAGACATGGGAACTATTGATTTAGAAATTAGTGACGATGATGGAGCTACATGGACGAGCATTTGGAATCAATCTGGCAACCAAGGTAACCAATGGTTAACTGTTGATATAAGTTTAAATGCTTATGTAGGTAAAGGAGTTCAATTGCGATTTAATAGATTTATTGGAAGTACATGGCAAGCTGATATTGCAATTGATGCAGTAAGTTTAACAGGTCCAGACACACAATCACCTACAGCACCAACATTGAGCGCTTCAAATACAACTGATACTACAACCGATTTAAACTGGTCTGGCGCAACAGACAATGTTGGAGTAACAGATTATGATGTATATCAAGATGGAAGTTTCTTAGCAAATACAACTGGATCATCGTACTCAGTTTCTGGTTTAACAGAAAGTACGTCCTATTCTTTTTATGTTATAGCAAACGATGGAGCAGGTAATAGTTCTGCTGCAAGTAATACAGTTAACGTAAATACACTAGCTGCTCCAACTTGTGATGATGGAATTCAGAATGGAGACGAAACAGGGATTGATTGTGGTGGCTCTTTTTGTGAGCCTTGTGCTGTAACAGATGTAATTTTAAACCAAGGTTATTTTGAGACTGGCTGGGATAGTTGGGAAGATGGAGGTAGTGATGTGGCTAGAGTTGCTTCATCAAACTCATATGAAGGTAGTTATTCAATTCAAATTAGAGATAATTCAGGTGTAGCCTCAGCAATGACCTTATCTAATATTGATGTAACTCCATATTCTCAAGTTGTTATTGATTTTTATTTCTACGTATTTAGCATGGAAAATGGCGAAGATTTTTGGGTAAGGTTTTATGATGGTACTGCTTGGAATACTGTTGCAACCTATGTAAGTGGATCAGGAATAAATAACAATACCTTTTATAACGCAACAGTAACCTTAACTCCTGCTCAGTATAATTTTGCAGTGAATTCAGGATTTAGATTCCAATGTGATGCTTCAGGTAATCAAGATCAAATATTTATTGATCAGGTCACTATTACTGGTACAAATTCCGGAAGAGGAGACATCAACCAAATCGTTAAGATAAAAACGGTTTTACCTGACGAAAACATTGACGGAAACCTTAAGTTGTATCCTAATCCAGTAAAAGGTAATGTCTTAACTGTTGAATTGTTAGAAACTGACAAATTTACCTACACAATTAAAAATATGTTAGGTCAGGTTGTTGTTAAGGGAATATCAGAAGGTAAAGTAGATGTTAGTGAACTTAATGCAGGTATGTACTTTATAGAAGTTAATGATGGAGAAGATATTATAACCAAGAAATTTATTAGACAATAAATCAAAAGTAATAAGTAAAAAAAGTCCAGATTTTTAATCTGGACTTTTTTTATATATGTATTATTTCGTCTTCAGATAATAATTCATCACCTCTAAGCCTTAATAATATTTGGGCCACAGCAATGGCATCTTTTTCGCAATAAGATATTATCCGGTCAATATCGTTTTCTTCATAAAAAACCCTGTACACTTCACTACCATCAATATCATCTTTTGGTGAAGGGATGCCCAATACATTTGTCAATAATTTTAATGAGGTATAGGTTTTATAGTCACCGAATTTCCATAGCTCAAGTGTGTCAAGATGAGGAACTTCCCAAGGTTTTTTTCCGAAGAGGTTGAGTTTATATGGTAATTCTATATTGTGAATAATCATGCGTCTGGCTATGTAGGGAAAGTCGAATTCTTTACCATTATGAGCACACAATAAGTGCTTTGCTTGGCTAAAGTGAGAGATGATGAGGTTTTTAAAATCTTTTAATATTTTAATTTCATCACCATAAAAAGAGGTAACTCTAAATTTCCTAATATCACCTTGAAACGAGAAGTAACCAACAGAAATACAAATTATTTTACCAAACTCTGCCCAAATGCCAGCACGTTCATAAAACTCTTCTGCAGTAACATTTTCGCTACGTTGGTATTGCGATTTGTGCTCCCAAAGTGCTTGTTTGGTTTCGTCTAAATCAGAAAAATGCTGCTTTTCTGGCACTGTTTCTATATCTAAAAACAGAATGTTTTCTAAATTGAGTTTGCTAATCATTTCTGTAACTGTTTGATTAGACTAAAGATAAGAATTAAAATAGAGATTGTTGCTTAAAAGGACTTTCATGTTCTAATAACCATTGTTTTCTATGAATGCCTCCAGCATAGCCAGTTAAGCTTCCATCACTTCCAATGACTCGATGACAAGGCACTATAATCCAAAGCGGATTTTTACCATTGGCATTTGCAACTGCTCTAATGGTTTTAACATCACCAAGTGTTTTAGAAAGCTCTAAATAAGATGTCGTTTTTCCGTAAGGAATTTTAAGCAAAGCATTCCAAACTCGTTTTTGAAAATCTGTTCCTTCAGGATTTAGTTTTAAACTGAAAACTTTGCGTTCTCCTTTAAAATATTCATTAAGTTGACTTACTGCATCTTCCAAAACTTCAGGAATTGTATAAGACCCTGTTACATCATTATTTAATACAGTAAGCGATGAAATACCTATTTCATTGCCTTCAAGTTTAGCAGCTCCTAATGGTGTACTAATAATGCAACTTTCCATTATTCTTTTGGTTCATCTTCAATTAAGCCCAGACGTTTTGCTCTAGTTTCCCAGCTTTTTCTTGCCAATAATTGCAGGTCTGCAATATTATCGCTTTCGTCCATAATTTCAAGACCTAAAAGGGTTTCAATAACATCTTCCATAGTAACCAAACCACTTACAGAACCATACTCATCAACAACCAAAGCCATATGGTTTTTGTTTTCTACAAGTTCTTCAAATAGTTTTGGTATTGGCATATCACGGTTTACAATAATGATGTTACGTTTAACATCTGACAGTTTTTTATTGCCATTATCAAAAGCCATTTCTTTAAACACATCGTCTTTAAGTACTAAACCTGTTATATTATCTGGAGTGTCTGTAAATACAGGGATTCTAGAAAAACGAATGTTGTGATTTTTTTCAAAAAACTCAGCAATGGTCATAGTCTCAATTTCAGTGGTCATAACTATTCGAGGTGTCATAATATCTTTTGCGCGAATTTCTTTAAAGTTTAATAAGTTTTTAATGACCTTGCTCTCAGATTCATGAAAAACACCTTCTTCATGTGCAATATCAGTCATAGCAATAAAACTTTCCCTGTTTAAGACACTTCCATGACCTTTACCTCCAATTAATTTGGTAGTAAGTTGTAGTAGCCACAATATTCCTGTCCATTTTAAAGGAAAGATAAGCACGTTTAAGGCACTTGAAGTAAAATGTGCTAATTGTCTCCAATAAGTAGCACCAATAGTTTTTGGTATAATTTCGGAAGCAACCAATATTAAAATTGTCATGATGGTAGAAACAACACCAACCATAACATCTTCAGTAAAAGGAATACCAAATATGTTTCTTGTGGTGTTTCCATAAAGCTCTGCATAAGCAACTTTTGCCTGTACACCAACCAAAATAGCACCAACAGTATGAGCAATTGTGTTTAGCGTTAAAATAGCAATAAGAGGTTTGTCTACATCTTTTTTTAAAACCTCAAGATTTTCGGCATAAGGTTTCTTTTCTTGTTTTTTTATATTGATAAATGTTGGTGTAACACTCAATAAAACAGCTTCTAAAATGGAGCACAAAAAGGAAAAGAAAATAGAAATTATGGCGTAAAAAATAAGTAAACTCATAGTGTGCTTTTAGGGTTTTAAAAGTACTAATTATTTATTAATTTTTCTTCGGAATATGGACTTGTATAAAACACTTGCTGCAATTTAGGTCGAACATTTAAATTATAGATATTGCTATGTGATCTGCTTGGATATACACGATTGGACAAAAAGATGAATACTAATTCATGTTCTGGATCTGCCCAAACAAAAGTACCTGTAAAACCTGAATGACCAAAACTTGAAGCGCTTACCTGAGCTGCTGGATAAGCCTCTGAGATACTTAAAGTGTCGTTGCCAATTAAAGGCTTGTCAAAACCAAGACCTCTTCTGTTTTTGTTTTCTGGATATTGAATTTTTGTAAATTCTTCAACCGTTTCAGGTTTAAAGTATTGTTTTCCGTTATATGAGCCTTTTTGCATTAACATTTGCATGTAAATAGCCATATCCTTAGCAGTTGCGAATAATCCTGCATTGCCTGAAATACCACCCAAAAGCGCTGCATTTTCGTCATGCACATACCCTTTTACATAATCTTTTCTAAAAAGAGTGTCTAATTCTGTAGGTACAATATGGTTTGGTAAGTTTTTGGAAAGCGGATTATAAGTAAGGGTTTCACAGCCAAGAGAAGTGTAAAAATTTTCATTAAGGTAGTCTTCGTAATTTTCGCCCGAAATATTTTCGATAAGGGTTGGATAAATTAATGATGCCAAGCCAGAGTACAAATAGGCTTTTTTGTTATTTACTTTAGAGCGTTTGATTTTTCTAAACACCTTTCGGTTAAACCTATTTTTCACATAGAGATTATTATAAACCTTATTTGAAAAAAGCTTATTAGATTTATGTTTTACAAAACGGCTTTTTATTTTTCCATTCTTTAAAACTTCACTTAAAAATACGATATATGGCTGCATTCCTGCTTGATGTGCTAAAAGCTCACGAAGTGTAATGTCTTTTTTGTCTTTACGATTTTTCCAAGAAGACCAGTAATTGCTAAAGGGAACATCAAGGTTTAATTTACCTTCCTCATAAAGTTTCATTAAAGCAGGTAAAGGTCCAGCGATTTTTGTTACTGAAGCAAGATCATAAATATCATCTTTTTCAACTTTTATGATACTATCATAGGTGTGGAAACCGTATGTTTTATGAAAAATGATTTTACCTTGTTTTGCCACCAACAATTGTGCTCCTGGGAATGCCTTTTGACTTATGGCATCGTTCATTATAGAATCTACTTTAAACTCAATATAGTTAGAGTTTAGTCCTACAGATTCTGGAGTGTCATAAACCAACTGAGCAAAAACTAAATTTTCAACAAAAAGAAAGACAAAAAAGAATAGAGTTTTTTTAATCATATTCAAATAAATAGCCTTTGAAAGTTAAGCAATCAATTTAATATTTTATTGATTTTGAGTATTTAATAATTTTACAGTTTCTGTTGAAGCAGCTGTTACCGAAAGTGGCAATACGAGAATAGCTCCAATAACAGGAATTAACAAAAACAAAATAAATACAATGCCATTGCCAATGGCAAGACCTCTATTTTTTTTAACAAAAGCTATACTTGCGTTATATTTAAAATGACGCTCTAAAGTATAATCCATATTGCCAAATCCTGCATAATAAGCTTGAATAAAAAACAGCAAAAGTGAAGTAAACCAACCTATAACTGGGATCAAGCTAATGATTAGAACAATTACTGTTAGCCACAATTCCATAAAAAGATTACGAACATTAATTTTTATACCTCTCCAAAGTTGCTCTTGAAACGAAGTGTTACGATGCTGACTATGTAGTTTTGAAGTTTCGCCTAACAAATGCATTTCAATTTTCTCCGAAACTGGGCTCATAAAAGGCGCAGACAAAGCCATAATAATATGTTTGTATAACACCAAACCAAGAACTATAATTATTAATCCTCCAAAAATTTCACTTATGGTGGTAAACGTTTCTTTTCCCCATTCCCAAACCCAAATACTTGAAATAAACCGACCAATATTATCTGAAAAACCATAAGCTGAAAGTCCAATTGCAATTGCTGTAACGACACTTATCAAAATGGGAATCACAAAATAATTCCAAAGCTTTAGTTTTGATATCAACTCAAAAGCACCAGCATAAGCTTTAATTCCTTTAAAAATATTTTTAAGCATAAAATCAATAATACGAAAACGAATTTACAAAAATATGTTACTATTATTATTTAAGTTATATGAACTTTTTAATAAAAGTCAATATCTTAAAATGTCGCCATAAGAACTTTTTAAATATTTATCATTTTTAGCTCCTTATTTGCTTAAAGTATTTTATTTTTGCTTTCCATAATTAAGTTATTTGCAATTCTAACTTTTAGAGAATTAAGTATAACCTGATAACAGAATAAATGAAAATGAGTAAAAATATCGTTAAGAGTGCTTTTGATGAGGTAAAAATTGAAGAAGGGTTTTATGCTTTAATTTATCAAAACACAGGTGATCAAATCGAAACCGCTGAAAAAGAAATAGACAATAGCTTTGTACAATTTCATTTTTGTGTTAAAGGTAAAGCAGCATTTCAATTTAATAATGGAAATTATACATTAAATATTAATGAACAAACATCATTATTGTTATATAATCCTCAAAGAAATTTACCCATTCATTTGGACATTAACCCAAATTCCTCATTAGTTTCAATACTCATTTCTATTAAAAAACTACATAGTTTGTTTTCACAAGAAGCAGACTACATTCCGTTTTTAAGCGAAGAAAATAAAGATAAAAAGTACTATAAAGATGGTCAGATTACGCCATCTTTATTAATTGTATTAAATCAGTTAGTAAGCTATAATTTAAACAGCTCTATTAAAAGTTTATATTTTAAAGGAAAAGCATACGAACTACTTAGTTTATATTTTAATAGGACTGAAGATGCCAATGTACAACAATGCCCTTTTTTAGTCAATGAAGCTAATGTTTTAAAAATCAGAAAAGCAAAAGACATTATAATTTCTCGTATTGCTGAACCACCAAGTTTACAAGAATTAGCAGACGAAATAGAACTAAGTTTAAAAAAGCTAAAGGAAGGCTTTAAACAAATTTATGGAGAGCCAGTATTTACTTTTTTATTTGACTATAAAATGGAAGTCTCTCGAAAATTGTTAGAGTCAGGTTACCATAATGTTAACGAAGTAGGCTTAAAAGTAGGATATAGTACAGCAAGTCATTTTATCGCTGCATTTAAAAAGAAATATGGCACTACTCCAAAAAAATATTTAATGTCGCTAACTTCTTAAACAGTCTCAGTATTGTTGTAAAAGAGTTAAAATTTAGCTTAAATTTAAAGGAATAAGAATTTATTGTTACCTTTAAATTTCACATCTAAACCAACCAAAAATGCGATTATCAACTATTATTTCGGCAGTGTTTTTATTGCTGATAAGTCATGCCCAAATCAATGCTCAAAGTATTAATGAAGATCAATACTCTGCTTTAGAGTATCGTCTCGTAGGACCTTTTAGAGGCGGAAGAAGTGCTGCAGTTACAGGAGTTCCAAACCAACCAAATTTATTTTATTTTGGGGCCACTGGAGGTGGTATTTGGAAAACAATTGATGGAGGGAGAACATGGGAAAATATTTCTGATGGATATTTTGGAGGAAGCATTGGTGCAATTTCAGTATCAAAAAGCGACCCAAATGTTATTTATGTAGGAGGAGGAGAAAAAACAGTAAGAGGTAATGTGTCTTCAGGTTATGGTATGTGGAAAAGTGAGGATGCTGGAAAAACATGGACATCATTAGGACTTGAAAAATCAAGACACATTCCAAGAATTGCTATTCATCCAACAGATCACAACATTGTATATGCAGGAGTTTTAGGGAATCTTTATAAGCCAACACAAGAACGTGGAGTTTATAAAAGTACAGATGGAGGAAAAACTTGGAAAAAGACATTGTTTGCCAATGAAAATGCTGGAGTTGTAGATTTACAAATAGACCCTACCAACCCAAGAATTTTATATGCCTCTACTTGGAGAATTAGACGTACTCCTTACAGTCTAAGCTCAGGAGGTGAAGGATCAGCACTTTGGAAAAGTACAGATAGTGGAGAAACCTGGAAAGAAATTTCAAAAAATAAAGGCTTTGCTAAGGATACATTAGGAATTATTGGTGTAACCGTTTCTCCAGTAAACAATCAACGTGTTTGGGCAATTGTTGAAAATAAAGACAATGGTGGATTATATAGAAGTGACGATGGTGGAGAAACTTGGGCACATGTTAATGACGAAAGAAAACTTCGTCAGAGAGCATGGTACTACACAAGAGTTTATGCAGATACAGAAAACTCAGACCAAGTGTATGTACTCAATGTGCAGTATCATAAAAGTACAGATGGAGGTAAAACCTTTAGTACACATGGAGCACCTCATGGCGACCATCACGATTTATGGATAGCTCCAGAAGATTCAAATCGTATGGTAATTGGAGATGATGGAGGAGCGCAAGTTACTTATGATGGAGGTGAAACGTGGAGTACTTATCACAACCAACCAACATCTCAGTTCTATCGTGTTACAACAGACAACCATTTTCCATACCGAATTTATGTGGCTCAGCAAGATAATTCAGCTATTAGAATTGCACATAGAACAGATGGTTTTTCTATTGATGAAGACGATTGGGAAGATACTGCTGGTGGAGAATCTGCTCATATAGCTGTCGACCCTAAAAATGATGATATAGTTTATGGTGGTAGTTACGATGGCTTCTTAACCAGAGTAAATCACGAAACAGGAACAGTTCGAGCTGTAAATGTTTGGCCAGACAACCCAATGGGTCATGGAGCAGAAGGTATGAAATACCGTTTTCAATGGAATTTCCCAATCATATTCTCAAGACATAATCCCAATAAGCTTTATACATTTTCAAACCATGTTCATGTCACAGAAAATGAAGGACAATCTTGGAAAATTATCAGTCCTGATTTAACAAGAAATGATCCTGAAAAGCTAAAATCCTCAGGAGGACCAATAACTCAAGACAACACTTCAGTAGAATATTATTGTACCATTTTTGCGGCTAACGAATCGCCTTTACAAGAAGGATTACTTTGGGTTGGAAGTGATGATGGCTTGGTGCATGTATCAAGAAATGGTGGAGAATCATGGGAAAATGTAACTCCAAAAGGAATGCCAGAATGGATGATGATCAACAGCATAGAGCCAAGCGCATTTGATGCTGGAACATGCTACATTGCTGGAACAAAATACAAAACAGGAGATTTTGCTCCTTACTTATATAAGACTACAGATTACGGAAAAACTTGGACAAAAATCACAACTGGAATTGATGCAGAACATTTTACAAGAGTGGTTCGTGAAGACCCTAAACAAAAAGGATTGCTCTACGCAGGAACTGAAACAGGAATGTACATTTCATTTAACGATGGTAAAAACTGGAAACCATTTCAATTAAACTTGCCAATAGTTCCTATTACAGATTTAACCATAAAAGAAAACAGCCTTATTGTTGCAACACAAGGAAGAAGCCTTTGGATGATTGATGATTTAACTGTATTACACCAATTATACAGTAAAAGTGCTTCAGAAAACATGTTGTTTAAACCTAAGGATACTTATAGAATGCGTGGAGGAGGCAGAAGTGGTAGCAAAACAACAGGCACTAATCTTCAGAGTGGTGTTATCACTTATTTTAATTTAAATAAGTATGACGAAAAAGATGAAGTGTCACTCACATATTTTGACACCAAAGGTGATACTATAAAAACCTTTAGCACCAAAGACAAGAAAAACAATTTAGAAGTTAAAAAAGGAGCCAATCAATTTGTTTGGAATATGACTTATGATGGTGCCGAAAGAGTTCCAGGAATGATTTTGTGGTGGGCAAGTTTACAGGGTCCAAGAGCCATTCCAGGTAATTATAAGGTTACACTTAATGTAAACGGTGAAAGCATTTCGTCTCCGTTTACAATTTTAGCAGACCCAAGAAGCGAAAGTTCTTTAACTGATATGAAAAATCAGTTCGAGTTTATAAAAGACGTTAATAAAACTATGGACGATGCTCATAAGTCCATCAAAAAAATCCGAAGTATAAACGAAAAACTTTCAGCATTTCAATCGCAATATAAAGGCAATGACAATGTAAAAGATTTGGTAGAAAAGGCTAAAGAACTTAAAGAAAAGTTCTCAGAAATAGAAAAGGCACTGTACCAAACCCAAAACAGAAGTGGTCAGGATCCTTTAAATTTCCCAATTAGACTAACTAACAAATTAGGACATTTAAATTCATTGGTAAGCATGGGAGATTTTGCGCCAACAGAACAAGATATTGCTGTAAAAAATGAGCTTACAAAAGCAATTAATGTTCAGCTTTCAGCTTTTAATACCTTAGTAGATGACGAAATTAAAGCTTTTAACGCTTCGTTTAATGCCAAAAATTTGAACTACTTAATTGTTGAAGATTAAAATAAATACATTCTCCTGAAGTTTACATTTCAGGAGAGTTTCTTTTTTCATTTAACAAGAATTATTCAAAAGAAACCTAATCCATAAAAATGGCTTGATAATTGCTATATTTATGGAATAAATTTCATTAATGGCTTCAAAAAAACTGTCTTTACGCTCGCGTATTTTCATTTATATGATCTTACTGGTTTTAGTGGCTTCAATTTTAATTGCAGCAGTAACATTATATCAGTATAATGAACAATCCAAAGACTACCATAAACAACGTTTAGAACGTAAAGAAGCCCAGTTACTCTCAAGTATAGATTATGTAATTAAAGGCACGACTTGGCCAAGAGAAACAGAATATTTGGACCTCATATTTAAAGATAAAATCTATGAAATAGCCGATAATCTAAGCGTAGAATTTAATATCTATGATCTTGGTGGAACCTTAAAAAAGAGCTCTAAACCAAGCTTTGAAAAAGATACCATAGTTACCTGTATGTCTACAGAAATCTTGAACGATTTAATGAACAGTGTTGACAAACGTTATGTAGAGACTAACGAAATTCTTGGAGGCGATTATAGATCGTCTTATATAATTTTTACCGATTTCAAATCTAAACCTCTTGGCATTTTAAACGTGCCTTATTTTGAAGACGACAAATTTAATGAAGAAGAACTTAGAGAGTTCTTAATAAGATTAGGCTATGCCTATTTTATTATGCTTTTGGTGGCTATAGCATTTGCGTACTTTGTTTCAAAATATATTACAAGGTCCTTAAAAACCATTAGTGATAAAATGAATGAAACTCGCTTAGAAAAGCGAAATCAGAAAATCGAATTAAAAGGAGCAAGTGAAGAAGTGTCCTTATTAGTAGAATCTTATAACAGTATGATTGATGAACTAGAAGAATCTGCCGTAAAATTAGCAAAGAGCGAGCGAGAACAAGCTTGGAGGGAAATGGCGAAGCAAGTTGCTCATGAAATTAAAAACCCGCTCACTCCAATGCGATTGAGTGTTCAAAGTTTTCAACGTAAATTCGATCCTAATGATCCAGATGCTAGACAAAAAATTGACGAATACAGCAAAACACTTATTCAGCAAATTGATACCATGAGCTCTATAGCTTCGGCATTTTCAAATTTCGCCAAAATGCCAGAGCAAAAAAATGAAACCCTTAATGTGGTCGAAGTGGTAGATTTGGCTTTGGATATTTTTACTGAAGATTATTTAACTTTTAAGTGTGATAAAAAAGAAATTATAGCTAAACTTGATAGAACACAACTAATCAGAGTCATTACAAACTTGGTAAAAAATGCCATTCAAGCCATTTCTCAAATTGAAAACCCAAAAGTAGAAATTCAACTTAAAGATGATGACAGTAATGTCATTATTATAGTGAGCGATAATGGTCATGGTATTTCAGAAGAAAACAAACCCAAAGTTTTTGAGCCTAAATTTACTACCAAAACAAGCGGAATGGGATTAGGCTTAGCAATGATTAAAAACATTATTGAAACTTACAACGGAAGCATTACATTTACATCAAAAGTAGGTGAAGGTTCTATTTTTAAAGTCAAACTTCCCAAAGGATAATCTAAATACAACATCATGCAATACAAAAATATACTTTCAAACACAAACAGTGGTATTACAACAATAACTGTTAATAGACCTAATAAACTTAACGCTTTGAATATTGAAACTATAGATGAGCTTCACCATGCTTTAAATGTTTCAGACAAAGACAAAAATATTAAAGTTATTATCATTACTGGAAGTGGTGATAAAGCCTTTGTTGCAGGAGCAGATATTAGCGAATTTGCAGATTTTGATGTTGAAGAAGGCAAAAAACTTGCAGCGAACGGACAAGATGTATTGTTTAATTTTATTGAAAATCTTTCAACTCCAGTTATAGCTGCAGTAAACGGATTTGCGCTTGGTGGAGGTTTAGAACTTGCTATGGCTTGTCATTTTAGAGTAGCAAGTGATAATGCCAAAATGGGACTTCCTGAAGTGTCCTTAGGAGTTATTCCAGGTTATGGTGGCACACAACGTTTGCCACAATTGGTTGGTAAAGGTCGTGCTATGGAAATGATTATGACAGCTGGAATGATTGATGCAAATGCTGCAAAAGAATATGGATTAGTAAACCATGTCACCACTCAAGAAGAGTTGTTACCATTTATCGAAAAAATAGCGAGTAAAATAATGCGAAATTCTTCAGTCGCAATTGCTGCTGCAATAAAAGCCATTAATGCCAATTTTAAAGATGGGAAAGATGGTTATCAAGTAGAAATTAAACAGTTTGGTAAATGTTTTGGCACAGATGATTTCCATGAAGGCACTTCAGCTTTTTTAGAGAAACGTAAGGCTGAGTTTCCTGGCAAATAATAAGTTAGAATTATATTAAAATGTGTTTGCTTTCATGAATATAGAGATATTTTTCTCTGTTTTATAGTGGCTTTTAGGTATATTTAGGTATGATTCTTGTGGAATAATTATTACAAAATCAACCAATTATGAAAAAAGCTATTATCCTACTATGCTTTTTAGCAGTTAGTCCTATTATACTATCTTCACAAAACGATATTACAATAACAGGCTATATTTACGATAGTGAAACCAAACAGTCCTTAGCTTATGTAAATATTGGTTTTGTTGAAAAAGCAGTAGGAACAGTAAGTGATGAAGGCGGTTATTTTTATTTAAGTTATAGTTCTGCAAAAATAAGTTTGGATGATTTATTACAAATTAGCTCAATTGGTTACCAGACCATAAAACTAAAAGCTTCTGAGTTTTATGCTCAGCTTGTAAAAAACAATAAAATATACTTAAAACCAGAGCCTTACAGTCTAGATGAAATTGTTCTTGGCAATGATAAACGCAAAGATCTCATTGTAGGCTCATCTAAAACTAAAGAGAATTCTAGAGGTTATTGGCTCAATAAAGAAGCATTAGGCGGAGAAATTGCAACAAAAATAAACATCAAACATAAGAACTCTAGATTAGAGGATTTGCGTTTTCAGATTGTAAAAAACAATTCTGGTAGCATTAAAATACGTGTAAACATCTACGATGAAGTTAATGGAATGCCAGGAAAAAATATAGTTAAGGAAAATATTTTGCATACCATTTTCAAACCTTTTGGCGAGGAAATTATTGACTTAAAACCATATAACATCATAGTTAGCGACAATATTATTGTGTCCATAGAACTCATTAAAGTGTATGGTACTTATGTAGATTTTGAAGTGGCAACTTCTAGATATAATGGTACTGCATACACACGTCATCTCAGTCAAGATGCTTGGAAACGTTATGATGAAGAGCTCATGGCTTTCAGTTTAAAAACATCATATCCAGACAAGAAAAACAATGAAAAAGATATTGAGAGAGCATTGCCAGAACGTATCACTTTATATTGGGACACTTCTTTATCTATGGGAAATAGAGCAATTGATAGTGAGCTAGAGTTGCTTGAGGATTATTTAAAGAAGGTAAAAACCACAAATGTTGAGGTTATAACATTTAGCTCTAAAATTTCAGAGCGTAAAGTATTTGACATCTCAAGTGGAAAGAGTGATGATTTAGTGTCCTTTTTAAGAAACTCTAATTATGATGGAGCCACAAGCTACTCAGATATTTTAGAAGAAAACACGTTTGATGCAAAAGCCATTTTAGTATTTACAGATGGCAACTCACAATTTAAACCTTTAAAACAGGTGGTCTATGTACCAGCTTTTTACATCAATACATCTGCAAATGCCAATAAGGAACTATTGCAAAAACAGGCTAATTATGGAGAAGGTCATTTTATAGATTTACTGCAAACTAGTAGAAAAGATGCATTAAATTTTATGTTTAATGAGATAGACGACGAAATAATTTATACTAACGAGGACACCAAAGTGTCCAACACCATTTATGGCAAGGTCACTAGTGACTCCTTGATTATTCAAGGCGCAAAAATCAATGTTAAGAACACTTATGTACAGACCATTTCAGATGCAGAAGGGAATTATAATATACAAGCTTCGGAAGATGATATATTAGAAGTAAGTGCCTTAGGCATGCTTCCAAAAGAAGTTTTAGTGAGTAACAAGCAAAATATAGACATTAACCTAAAACCAGATGGACAGCTTTTAGACGAAGTTTTGTTAAGAGCTAAAGCAAAAAAGAAAATTGTGCTGACACCTTATGGTAAAAAAGATGTAAACTCGGTTGCCTATTCTACAAGCGAAATTACCAGTAAAGATATAAGTGCATCACACCAAACATTAGACCAATTGGTTGCCAAATTACCAGGAGTTATGATTACAGGAATTGGTGATAGAAAAAGATATAGTTTTTTAGTTAACACATTTGCTACTGCAGGTGGAGCAGGAAATGCTTCAATAGACCCAAATCCTGTAATCGTAATTGATGATGTGTTGTATTCACAAGGAGATGGCTTAGACAAGTTACCACCAATTGATTTACAAACTATTGTTAGCATTAAAGCTATCAAATCAGTTGTTGGCACCAATAGATATGGCGCAATGGGAGCTTATGGAGCTATTGAAATTAGAACCAATGCGACTGCACTTTCTGAAACAAAAAAACCAATTAATCAGCCTTCAGCATTAGCCCAAGGCAACGATTATTTAGATGAAGGTATTTTGTTTTTTGGAGATCATAAAGAACCTTCAACATACACGCAACAGCTTCAAGCTTCAACTACTTTTGAGGAAGCTAAAAATATCTATTATCGTCAAAGGAAACAAATAGATGTTTTGTCAACCACATACCTTATTGAAGCCTCTGAGTATTTTGAAAAATGGGATAAAGATTTTGCTTACAATGTGCTGTCAAACATCGCAGAGCTTGCCTACAACAACCCAAAAGCATTATTATCACTTGCTTATAAGCTTGATGAATTAAAATACTATGAACAAGCCAAATACATTTATGAGCGTATTGCAGAGTTAAGACCAACAGATGCTCAGTCACATAGGAATTTAGCTCAGATTTATGAAAAAACTAAAGCTTATGATAAAGCAATGCAGTTGTATAAGTTGATGTTGAGCAACAGTATTGAAGGTGTTGATTTTAGTTATATAGAACAGGTTATTGCCAATGAGTTCTCTAGATTTTTAGCTCACAACAGAACCAAGGTTGATGTTACTGGGATTCCGTCAGATTATTTAAACGCTAAGTTTAAGTATGATCAACGTATTGTGTTTGAGTGGAACGAACCTCGTTCAGAATTTGAACTTCAATTTGTAAACCCATTGAAAAAGTTTTATAGATGGTCACATACACAATTAGAAAATCAAGCACGTATGATGGATGAAATTAATAATGGTTATGCCATTGAAGAATACATTATTGATGATGCAGAAGTTGGAGAATGGCTCATTAATATTGAAAGTCTAACCAGCGACACCAACTCCATCAACCCAACCTATCTAAAATACACAGTTTACAAAAACTATGGTTTACCAAATGAATTACAAACCGTAAAAGTTGTGAAACTTGATGACTGTAACCCAAAAGTGACGTTTGATAAGTTTATTAATCAATAGAGCCTCATTGTTAATAACCCAAAATTCCTTTAACACTTTCCAGTTATAATATTAATTAACTTAGAGTGCTACTTAAATTATCCACTCAATTTTTTAATATTATGAACTCCAAGTCTATTGTAAAAGGACGTGGTGCACAATTAAATGTACCTAATCGTTTCTTCCAATTAAGCCACGAACAGCGTGACGATTTTCTGGAATTTTGCCATAAAGAAGGCGAACAACCAGACAAAAACAAAACACTCTACCTTCCTGTGTTTCCTAAAACCATAGTGAATAAAATAACAAGTCCAGATGTTGGTATGATGTTCTCCATGAATCCTTATCAAGGCTGCGAACATGGTTGTGTGTACTGCTATGCGAGAAACAGTCATGAGTTTTGGGGTTTTAGCGCAGGTCTCGATTTTGAAAGACGTATTTTAATAAAAAAAGAGGCTCCAAAATTATTGGAGGAATTACTTAAAAAGAAAAGCTGGAAAGCTCAAGCCATCGTGTTGTCTGGGAATACGGATTGTTACCAACCAGCCGAAAAGCAATTTAAAATTACAAGGCAATGTTTGGAAGTGTTTTTAAAGTACAAACATCCTGTTGGTATCATCACTAAAAACGCTTTGATTTTAAGAGACTTAGATATTCTAAAACAATTAGCAAAAGACAACCTTGTTGGTGTAAACATATCTATTACATCTTTATCTGAAGAAACTAGACGAGTTTTAGAACCTAGAACGGCAACCATTAAAAAACGTATAGAAACGGTTGAAGAATTGTCCCAAAACGGAATTCCAGTAAATGCGATGCTTGCACCAATTATTCCATCAATTAACAGTCATGAAATATTACCAATGGCAAAAGCAGTTTCAGAAGCTGGAGCTTTGAGTATTGCACATACTATTGTAAGATTAAATGGAGCTATTGGAGAAATTTTTACAGATTGGATTCGTAAAACATTACCAGATAAAGCAGATAAAGTATTGCATCAAATTAAAAATTGTCATGGAGGCACTTTAAACGAAAGTCGTTTTGGTGTTAGAATGCGAGGCGAAGGACAAATAGCCAAACAAATAAACGATTTAGTACACTTGGCAAGACATAAATACTTTAAAGAAAAACAAATGCCAAGATTAAATACAGCACTTCATGAACAGTATAAGGATGGTCAGATGAGGTTATTTTAGAAAGTAAAACTTTTCGTCAGTTTGAGTGTCAAATTTTTATTTGATTTATCGAAAACAAGAAAAGTTAGAAAACTAAGACTTCTCGATAATAAATTCTTTCAGAATTTCACTCGAAGTGACATTATAAATTTTTTTCAAACACTATCTTAGTTTGACCAACATCATTAGTATATACACTTTTAATATCAAACCCATTTTTTAAGTTTAAGATCATCATAGGTTTAAAACGATTCATGGATTTGGTTCTTATTTTTAAGTATCCTTTTTCTTTAACTTTTTGCTCTTGTAATTGAGCCAGTTGTTTAGCAATGCCGTTGTTTCTTTGTTCTAACAAAACACCTCCAACCCAACTATAAAAGGTTGTGATGCTATAACGATAACCAATTTTAAAACCTACGAGTTGATTTTGGTCATAACAAAGCACAATTATTAAATCTTCTTTTTGATTGATTCGTTCTATAAAAAAATTCAATTTGTAATCCTCAAAAATGGATGTGTAAAGAGAAATGATATCTTCAAGTAGATCTTCAGAAGGTATTCCTTCAACTATTTTAAAAGTAAACTTATCGTTCTCCATCCCATTCAGCATAAAATTGATCTAAATATTGCTCCATAAACTGATGCCTTTGTTTAGCGATTAGCTTTCCAGTTTTAGTATTCATTTTATCTGAAAGCAGAAGTAATTTTTCATAAAAATGATTTATAGTTGGTGCTGTAGATTTTTTATATTCCTCTTTGGTCATGTTCAAATTTGGTTTAATGGATGGATCAAAGAGTTTTCTATTTTTAAATCCACCATAATTAAAACAACGTGCTATACCAATGGCACCAATAGCATCCAATCTATCAGCATCTTGAACAACACTCAATTCTGAAGAGGTAAAGTTTTCACCTTTTTCTAAAGATTTGTTGAAGGATATGTTTTCAATAATGTTAATGACGTGCTCAATTACCAAACTATCAACATTGTGCTTAAACAAAAATTCCCTTGCCATTTTTGGACCAATCGTATCGTCACCATCATGAAATTTGCTATCTGCAATATCATGTAGTAAAGCTCCTAAAGAAACTACAAATTCATCAACTTTTTCTCCTTTAGAAATCAGTAAGGCATTATTATAAACTCTTAACGTATGAAACCAATCATGACCACCTTCGGCATTTTTTAAAGTAGCTCGAACGTAATTTTTTGTTGCGTCTATGATGTTATTATTCGTCATAATTGATATCATTTATTATGGTTTCCTCAATCTGTTTTATAAAGTCGATCTGTTTTTCAGAATGTATTGCAATAGGTTGATGCGCTTTAATTTTTATATAAGCTCCTAAACCCATTGGGAATTTTCCATAACGCAACGTTTTCCATGAATCATTGATTGTGACAGGAATAACAACTGCATTAGGAATTTCATTAAAAAGCGTAACAAGTCCTTTAGTTTTAAATGGTTTTGGTTGTCCTGTTTTACTTCTTGTGCCTTCAGGAAAAATTACAGCAGCCCAATTGTTTTTCTCAATACGTTTAGCAAAATTTTCAATAGCCTTAATAGATTCAACAGGTTTTTTTCTATCAATTAAAACAGAACCTCCATGTCGTAAATTATAAGACACACTTGGTATGCCTTTACCTAATTCTATTTTACTTATAAATTTTGGATGATGTTTTCTAAAATACCAAATTAAAGGAGGAATATCATACATGCTTTGATGGTTCGCAACAATAATTAGGGGCTGGTTTGTATTTATCTGGTGAGGATTGCTGAATGAAAAACGAGTCCCTAAAATATTTAAGCATCGCATGATCCAAAATTGCAACCAAACAACCGAAATTTTGTGAGCTTTGTAACCCAATACATTAAAACAAAACCATTGTATTGGATGAAAAATCACCAATGTTAATCCGAAGCAAATAAAATATAAAACGGTTAAAGGATATGCCAGAATTTTAATCATATTGTAAAGGTAATTTAATGACCAAAATGCACAAAAAAACCACGAAATTTTCGTGGTTTAATTTTTTTAATTCCCTCTTTCCATTGGAGAGAGGGCTAGGGAGAGAGGCCTAACAATGCGTGTTGTAAGCATCAACAAGGTTATCTGCAATTAATTCAGCAGGACGACCTTCAATATGATGACGCTCTAACATGTGAACCAATTCACCATCTTTAAACAAAGCCATACTTGGCGAACTTGGTGGAAAAGGAATCATAAATTCTCGTGCTTTATCAGTTGCTTCTCTATCAACACCTGCAAAAACTGTCACTAAATGATCTGGACGTTTAGCATTTTGTAAACTCATTCTGGCTCCTGGACGTGCATTGGCAGCAGCACAACCACAAACAGAGTTTACAACCACTAAGGTTGTTCCTTCTTTTGCCATAGCAGCTTCAACCGCTTCAACAGTATGTAATTCTTCAAAACCTACTTTGGTAAGGTCTTCACGCATTGGTTTTACTAATTCTGCTGGATACATATTTTTAATTTTAAGAATTATTAATTTTGACTGCAAAGATACCAATTGTGTAACAAATTCTTGATGCAATCTACTAACAAATAGTATATTTGGTCATAATTAAAATCTATACCTTACATGAGCGTATCAAAATGGATTGGAGCTTCTTTAGGTTGGTCGTTTGGAGGACCAATAGGAGCTATAATAGGATTGGCATTAGGAAGCATTGTTGATGCTATGGCAAATGGCAACAACAGACCATTATTAGGAGAAAGACAAACTACGAGAAGACCAAATTATAGAACCTATCCAAACTATGAGCCTCGTGAACGTCCTAAAACACAGTCAGGCGATTTTGAAGTGAGTTTATTAATCCTTGCTTCAATTATCATTAAGGCAGATGATAATCAAGACCAACGCGAATTGGATTTTGTACGTCAACAGTTTACAAATATGTATGGTAAAGAGCGTGCTAATCATGCTTTCAAATTGTTTAAAAGCATTAGTAAGCAAAACATTTCTACACGACAAGTTTGTATGCAAATACAACAAATGATGGATCATCCTTCGCGTTTACAATTACTTCATTTTTTATTCGGAATTGCAAAAGCTGATACTCATGTTACCGAAAACGAAATCAAACAGATTTATACTATTTCAGGTTATTTAGGCATTAGCTCTAAAGATTTTGAAAGTATTAAAGCCATGTTTTATAACAGTAGAGACAATGCTTATAAAATATTGGAAATTGATAAATCTGCTACAGTTGATGAGATTAAAGCTGCTTACAGAAAAATGGCAAAAAAATACCATCCTGATAAAGTAATACACTTAGGTGAAGAACATCAAAAAGGTGCTGCCGAGAAATTCAGACAAGTGCAAGAAGCGTATGAACAATTGCAAAAGGAGAAAGGGTTTTAGTCAGGCAAAAGCGAATCAATAGGTTTTACTTTTAAACCGAAAAAATAGTTGTCTTTATTTGTTAGATGTTGATAATGTGGTAATGAATAACTCCAAATGTGTTTCATCATAATTTCTATTATGATTTCGCTGCCTTGTTCATTATCGAGCTCTGAGAAGTTTTTATTAAACTTTTTCAAAGCTAAATCATTTCTCTTTTTGTTATAGACACCATTAATAATACCATTCATTTTTAGAAAGCTTTTATAATTTGACTTTAAATCAAATAGACTAATAATTATATTACTATCAATAATTGCTTTTTCTACTTGCAATGAAAATTCTGAATCATCAATACGAATTTTATTATGAAAGAATGAATTATCTTTTAAAATAAAGTAGCTGATATTAGAACTATCATCTTCAAATAAAGGAGGGGAAAGATATGGAGGTGGAGGTGAAATCTGTTCACTTGATTTATTTGGAGAGTAATTGTCATTTTCGAATATTGGAGGAAGTTTTTTCGAAAGAGATTCATATTCATAGTAAAAACCTAAAGAATCTAAATAGCTTAAATTGATATTATTTATTAATTCAATTTTTAAAGAGTTAACCTTTTGATGTTCACGAAACAGTTTTTCTACATCATTTAATTTTGTATATTCATCAATGAACAAGATTGAAATAGGAAAATTTTGATGCCTTTTTTCATGACCAATTGAAAGAAATTCTGGGATATCATTAATGTCTGCATATCTATCATTTAATTGCAGATTAAATTCATTATTATCAATTCTTTTGCCATAAAAAAGATAGTAAATCCGTAAGTTTTCATTAGAAAATATTTTTTTATTATATAAACCCACAAGGTTTTCAGATAGCTTTATATTAACAATGGGATTCCCAAACCATCTTTTTAAAATGCTGTCATTCTCGTGTTTTATATAATAGTTTATATTGTTTAATGACAAAGTATCATCTAAAATTTCAGCTTTAACTCTCCATCCATTGAACCATAATTCATCTCTTTGAATTTTTAAAGGGTATTTATGATAGTGATTAAAAGCCCAATAATTAAATAAAATAGAGTCCTTATTGATTACAATACTTTTAGGAGTTTCAATGGTTTCTTTAAAATAATCTGAAGTCCAATTCCCTTCATATTTTTTGTTGCATGAGAGTAATGAAAGAAGAACTATTACGCTACTAAAATATTTCATCATGGTTAGTTTTAAATTTTTAATCACAATAAAGATACCAAAGTAATCTGGTAATAATTTAAGTTTTTTAGCCTCGCCTAAAAATATTTTTACTCTTATATAAATATTATTATCTTTGTAATCTAAATTTTTTGAATTTTGGTTACTTTATCTGAAGAAAATTATTTAAAAGCCATTTACCATTTAGGAAATCAAGGTGAAGATGCTGTGAGTACAAATGCCATTGCAGAGCAGATAGATACTAAGGCATCGTCAGTGACTGATATGGTGAAAAAACTTGCCGAAAAAGAATTAGCTAATTATGTTAAGTATCAAGGTGTTAGTCTTACCAAATCTGGACGCTTAACAGCAAGATCAGTCATTAGAAAGCATCGCTTATGGGAAACCTTTCTAGTCAATAAACTTAATTTTTCCTGGGATGAGGTTCATGAAATAGCCGAACAATTAGAGCATATTAAATCTGAGAAACTTATTGACAAACTTGACGATTTTTTAGAGAACCCAACACACGATCCTCATGGTGATCCTATTCCTGATAAAAATGGGAATTACACTAATGTTAAAAGTAAGAGCATACTAGAGTTCAACATTGGTAATCAAGGTGAATTAATAAACGTTAAAGATTCTTCAGATGCGTTTTTAAAGTATTTAAATAAAAATAAATTAGCTTTAGGTGACACCATTAAAGTGGTGGATTTTGAGCCTTTTGATGAGTCGTTTACTATTGAAACCAAATCAAAAACCATGACTATTTCTAAAGACGTGGCCGAAAACCTTTACTTAAGCATCTAAAATGAACAGTTATAACCCAATACTAGCGCTTCTTATATTCTTCGGAATAGCTATTTTGTTATTCTTGTTATTCAGACCAACAAAAGGTTGGTTTTGGTTGTTTCAAAAAATTTTTAAAAGCAACGAAAAAGTCATTATTGAAGACATTTTAAAACAACTATATCATGTTGAAAACTCAGGAAATAAAGTAGATACTAAAACCTTAGTTGAAGTTTTAAACTTTAAGAATAAAAGCATTGTTGAAGCGATACAAAAGATGTCTATTAACAACTTAGTGTATTTTGATAAGGATGCCTTAAAACTTACCGAAGAAGGTCAAGAATATGCACTTAGAATCATAAGAGTTCACAGGCTTTGGGAACGTTATTTAGCAGATAAAACAGGTTTCAATAAAAACGAATGGCATGATAGAGCTGAACAAATGGAGCATAAACTAAGTCATGACGAAACCAATGAGTTAGCATCGCAATTGGGAAATCCAAAGTTTGATCCACATGGTGATCCAATTCCAACTAAAACAGGTAAAGTTGCTGAAATTGAAGGTGTGGAATTGCCATTATTACCTGTAAATTCTATTGCCAGAATCACACATATTGAAGACGAGCCAGAAGTCATTTACAAACAAATACTTGCCGAGAATATTCACATTGGCTCGCTAATAAAAGTGGTTGAAAATAACAATACTCGCATTGTATTTCACTCCGAAGGCGAAGAATTTGTATTAGCTCCAATTGTAGCTTCAAACTTAACTGCATTAGCTATTGAAAAGGAAGAGGTTATTGAAGATAACATTGCACGTTTATCTGGATTACAAGAAAATGAAACAGCCGAAATTATAGGAATTTCAAAAGAAAGTAGAGGAGAAAGCAGAAGGCGTTTACTGGATTTAGGTTTTGTAAAAGGTTCCAAAATAAAGATAGATTTACTGAATCCTCTTGGCGAACCACACGCATATTTAATTAAAGGAACATCTATCGCATTGCGTAAAGATCAAGCTTCAAAAATTCTCATTAAAAAACTATGATATGGATACTAAAGTTGTAAATAGTGCTTGTGAAACCTGTGCACATTTTAATGCTGAGGGAATGAAAAAACTAGGAATAAATGTTGATAGTTTTGATTTTGTTGTGGCTTTAGCTGGAAATCCAAACACAGGAAAAAGTACTGTGTTTAACGCTTTAACAGGCTTGCGCCAACACACAGGAAATTGGCCTGGAAAAACCGTAACCAGAGCAGAAGGAGGATTTCAATATAATGACCAGAAATATAAACTTGTAGATTTACCAGGAACGTATTCTCTTTTATCCACATCAACTGATGAGGAAGTTGCAAGAGATTTTTTGCTTTTCGGGAAACCAGATGTTACTGTGATTGTTGCTGATGCCAACAGGTTGGAGCGTAACTTAAATTTAGTACTTCAAGTTTTAGAAATAACAGATAAAGCTGTGTTGTGCCTTAACCTAATGGACGAAGCAAAACGCAATAATATTATTATAGATCAAAGAACTTTAGCAAGAGATTTAGGAATTCCAGTAGTTGTTGCAAGTGCAAGATATAAAGAAGGAATACCTGAACTTATTCAAACCATTTCTGAAGTTGCTAATGGCACAATTGTATGTAAACCACATCGTATAAAAAATGTAGCTCCAAATATTGAGAAAGCGGTTAAAAGATTAAGTGAAGAAATTGAAAAAGAATTCCCAGGAATTGCTAATAGTAGATGGATTGCTTTTAGACTATTAGAAGGTGACTCTCAAATTATCGAAGCCCTTAAAACAGGAGAATTAGTGTAGTTATGAGCAAAAAGAATATTGATCATATCATAGATTTATCAAACGAATTACGTTGGCAAATAGGTGACGATTTTCATGATAATCTTACTGAAGGCATTTATGCTGATGCTGCCAATATTGTAAAAGACAGTGTACAAACCGAAAAAGGCAAAAAGAGATTTAGGTTAGATGCTAAAATCGATAAAATTGTAACAAGCAAAACCTTTGGCTTTCCTATCATGTTCCTCATTTTAGGAATCGTTTTATGGTTAACCATTATTGGCGCTAATTATCCATCGTCTCTGTTGGCTAATTTATTATTAGACACCATTCATCCAGCTTTAAAAAATGGAGCGACTAGTATTGGAATGCCTTGGTGGCTCAATGGGTTTTTAATTGATGGTGTGTATTTGGCAGTGGCTTGGGTTATAGCAGTTATGTTACCTCCAATGGCAATTTTCTTTCCAATGTTTACTCTGCTTGAAGATTTTGGTTATTTGCCTCGAGTTGCTTTTAACTTAGATAATCTATTTAAAAAATCTGGAGCTCATGGTAAGCAAGCATTAACAATGAGTATGGGATTTGGCTGTAATGCTGCTGGAGTTGTAGCCACAAGAATCATTGATAGTCCAAGAGAACGATTAATAGCGATTATTACTAATAACTTTTCGCTATGCAATGGTCGTTGGCCAACCCAAATATTAATTGCTACCATTTTTATTGGTGCTGTAGTACCTTCTTCGTTTTCAAGTGTGGTAGCCTTGTTCTCTGTTATTGGAATTGCAGTATTAGGAATGGCATTTATGTTTTTTACATCTTGGACTTTATCAAAAACAGTTTTAAAAGGTGAAGTTTCTACTTTTAATTTAGAGTTGCCTCCTTACAGACCTCCTCGTTTCTGGAGAACAATTTACACGTCATTGATCGATAGGACTTTAATTGTATTATGGAGAGCTATTGTTTTTGCAGCTCCTGCTGGTGCAGTCATTTGGTTAATTTGTAATATTCATGTATCTGGAGATGTAAGTATTGCAGCTTGGTTAATTGATGCTTTTGATGGATTTGGATGGTTATTAGGACTTAATGGTGTTATTCTATTAGCTTATATTGTAGCTATTCCAGCTAATGAAATTGTAATTCCAACCATATTAATGTTGACTGTTTTAGTCACTGGAATTTCAGGAGGAGAAGGTGCAGGCGTTATGTTTGAATTAGACTCCATCAGTGCCACTGGAGATGTTTTAAAAGCTGGAGGTTGGACGTTGTTAACTGCAATTAATTTAATGTTATTCAGCTTGCTTCATAACCCTTGTAGTACAACCATATATACTATTTATAAAGAAACAAAAAGCGTAAAGTGGACAGCAGTAGCGTCAATTTTACCAGTAATTTTAGGGTTTATTGTAACGTTTTTGGTTGCGCAAATCTGGAGACTTTTTTAATTAGCTAACAGCCACAACCATCACTACCACAAGATTTGGAGTTCTTTTTTTTAGGCGACCAAATATACTTTCTCACCAAAAAGGAAATGGCTAAAAGTCCAATTACAGCAATGATGATATTTTGAGTGATTTCATTCATTAGTTTAATATTTGAAAAGCTATTAATGCAATTATATAAGCAATAAACGACATACCAAATAACTGGATCATTGGCCATTTCCAACTATTGGTTTCACGTTTTACAATAGCAAGCGTACTCATACATTGCATGGCAAAAGCATAAAAGAGGAGTAATGAAATTCCGGAAGCTAAAGTAAAAACTTTGCTACCATTATCGTGTACTTCATGAGCCATTCTATTTTTTATGGTTTTGTCATCATCATCTAAAGTGCTGCCAACACTATAAATAGTTGCTAATGTTCCAACAAAAACTTCACGCGCTGCAAAAGAAGTAACAATGCCAATGCCAATTTTCCAATCATAGCCAAGAGGTTTAATTGCAGGTTCTATAGTTTTTCCAATAATTCCAATAAAAGAATGCTCTAACTTATAAGCAGCAATTTTATTTTCTAGCTGTTCTCCTTGCAGTTCAGGATGGTTTGCTTCAACAATAGTATCGGCATTTTTGAAATCTTTTCCTGGACCATAAGATGCTAAAATCCATAATACAATTGAGATAGCTAATATTATTTTACCTGCTTCAAATACAAAGGTTTTTGTTTTCTCCAAAACAGTTAAAGCAACGTTTTTTAGCATTGGTATTTTGTAATTGGGCATTTCGACCACAAAAAAAGTTTTTCTATTAGTTTTCAATATCTTGTCTAAAATATAAGCCGAAAAAATAGCCATACCAAAGCCAACTAAATACAAAAGCATTAGTGCGAGAGCTTGGTAACTAAGTCCAATAAAACGGCCTTCTGGTATTACCAAAGCAATAATAATTAAATACACAGGAAGCCTTGCAGAACAGGTTGTAAATGGTGTTACTAGAATTGTTATTAAACGTTCTTTCCAGTTCTCAATATTTCGAGTTGCCATGATGGCTGGAATTGCACATGCTGTTCCAGAAATTAAAGGCACTACACTTTTTCCACTTAGGCCAAAACGACGCATTATTCTGTCCATTAAAAACACAACACGACTCATATAGCCACTTTCTTCAAGAACAGCTATAAATAAAAACAAAAATGCAATTTGAGGAATAAAAATGACAATGCCACCTATTCCTGCAACCACACCTTCTGCAATTAAATTGGTGAATTTTCCACCTTCAGGGAAAGTCATTTTAATCCAATCGGCAAGTAAAGCAAATGAGCTATCAATAAAATCCATTGGGACAGTAGCCCAATCATAAATAACTTGAAAAATTGTAAGCAAGATGATAAAGAAAATAAAGTAACCCCAAACTTTGTGGGTAAGTATCTTATCAAACTTTGTTCTTAAATCAGTTGCTTTAGTTTCATCAATGGTTTGTGCTTCTTTTAAAACACCATTTATAAACTGATAGCGTTTTATGGTTTCTTTTTGTTGTAATCTCTTTAACTCGCTTTTGGTTTTGGTTTTAAACTTTGAAAAATCAAGCTCATTTCTATCCATTTTACCAAAGTTCGCATCTTGACTAATAACTACCCAAAGCTTATATAAGTCCTGATTTGGAAACGCTTTTTTAAGGCTTGAAAAATACTCACTATCTATAGTTGAAGTGTCTAAACAAGGCTCAACAGAAAGATTTTTATAGTTTTCTATAAGAGTTTTTAACTCCTGAATACCTTCATTTTTACGAGTACTTACAAGTGCAACTTTTGTTTTAAGCTCTTGCTCAAGCATTTCAATGTTTAAGGAAATTCCTCTTCTACCCATTCTATCTGCCATATTAATAACCAAAATAGTTGGGATTTTTAAATCTTTTATTTGGGTAAAGAGTAAGAGGTTTCGCTTTAGGTTTTCAACATCACTAATAATAAGGGCAACATCAGGAAAATCTTTATTGTTTTTATTTAAAAGAAGTTCAATAACAACGTTTTCATCTAATGAAGAAGCATTTAGACTGTATGTTCCAGGAAGGTCTAAAATATGAGCCTTAACACCACGTGACAGTTTGCAAATACCTTCTTTTTTTTCAACAGTAATTCCTGGGTAATTACCTACTTTTTGGTTTAAGCCAGTTAAGGCATTAAATACAGAAGTTTTTCCTGTATTAGGGTTTCCGATTAATGCAACATTGATTTGTTTACTCATTAATCTTTTCAATTATAATTAATGCTGCAGTTTCTTTTCTAATAGCTAAATAAGAGTCGTTTATATTTAAGTACATTGGGTCATGAAAAGGAGCTACTTGTAACAATTCGACTGTATTACCAGGCAGGCAACCCATTTCCAGAAGCTTTAATGGAATGTTCTCTGATGAGCTGTCTATTATTATAGCACGTTGTCCTTTTTTTAAATCGGCAATGGTTAAGGGCATCCTTATTTAGATTCATTTTAAAGAAGCAAAAATAGTAAAAAGTTTATTCTTTATAAGAAGCTTTTAAAATTTTTATGTCCTCAATTAATCGTTCTATCTCTTTTGGGTCTGTGCCATCGTAGTATCCTCTTATTTGGCGTTCTTTATCGATAAGCATAAAGTTTTCGGTATGTATCATATCAAAAGGACCTCCATCGCCATCATCTTTTACTGCCAGATATGACTTTCTTGCCAGCTCATAAATTTGTTTTTTATCGCCAGTTACCAAATTCCATTTTGAGGCGTCCACTCCTTTTTCAAGCGCATAGCGTTTTAATTGTGCTACAGTGTCTATTTCTGGAGTAACAGTGTGAGACAGTATTTTTACTTCGTTATCTGTAATAAAAGTTTTTTGCACTTCATGCATATTTTTAGTCATTACAGGACAAATGGTTTGGCACGTTGTAAAAAAGAAATCTGCCACATAAATTTTGTCATTATAATCTTGTTGAGTTATGGTATCTCCATTTTGATTAATCAGACTAAAATTGCCTATTTTATGATATTTTTTTTGATGCTGAATAGTGCTATCTACCAATTCGGTATTTACAGAAGCAGGCTGGTATATTGGTAATTTTTTTTCAACTTTCAATAAATTATAGAAAACAGAAATGATAATTACCGAAAGGATTGCTAAAACAATTCCTAAAAATCTGAATCTTTTAAGAAGATCTAACATGTATATCTTTTATTACTTAATGCAAAAATACGACACATTGCTTATAATTTAGTATTTTTAACGATGAATTGATTGCTATGAAGATATTTATAAACCTTTTTGCTGCTTTTTTGTTCATTGGTACAAATGCACAAGAATTTGACCATATAGTTGAAGCTGAAACTAAAGCAGCACTGCATCGTGTTAATTTTGTTAGAAATACCAATACAGGAAATTACGATTTAAAATATCACAGACTTGAGCTTGATTTAGACCCAAATGTTGCTTTCATTTCTGGTGATGTTACTTCTTATTTTGAAGCCAAAGAAAATTTAAACCAAATAACTTTTGAAATAGATCAGGTACTTACAGTTTCGCAAGTTTTGCAAAGAGGCAACCCATTAACATTTACTCAAAACGCCAATGATGAAGTGGTTATTACTTTACCACAAGTACAGAATGCTGGAGTTTTAGATTCGCTTACTATTTCTTATTCTGGAAATCCAGTAAGTTCTGGTTTTGGATCGTTTGAACAAACCACACATAATGGCGATCCAGTAATATGGACGCTTTCAGAGCCTTATGGAGCAAAAGGTTGGTGGCCTTGCAAGCAAGATTTAATAGACAAAATTGACAGTATAGATGTGTTTATTAGAACACCACAATTTAATCCAACAACCGAAGAATATTTTGCGGTTTCTAACGGTGTTGAACAAAACCAAATTATTGATGGTTCAGATAAAATAACACATTTTAAACATAGATATCCAATACCAGCTTATCTAATAGCTGTGGCTGCGACTAATTACGAAACCTATTCCCATAATGTTTCTAACAATGGAAATCCTTTTGATATTGTAAATTATGTTTATCCTGAAGATTTAGCTCAGGCTCAAATGGACACTCCAATCACAGTTGATATTATGAATTTGTTTACCAATCTGTTTGAAGAATATCCTTTTGCAGATGAAAAATATGGTCACGCTCAGTTTGGTTGGGGAGGAGGAATGGAACATACAACGGTTTCTTTTATGGGAAGTTTTAATAGAAACCTTGTGGCTCATGAATTGGCGCATCAATGGTTTGGTAATAAAATTACATGCGGAAGTTGGAAAGACATTTGGTTAAACGAAGGTTTTGCAACGTATTTGTCAGGTTTGGTAGTTGAAGATTTTGATGGCAATTCAGCTTTTAAAACATGGAAACAAGACAGAAATAATTCAATCACAAGCGCACCATCTGGAGCGGTTTATTTAACAGATGCAGATACTACAAATGTTGGACGAATTTTTAACAGTAGATTATCTTATAGCAAAGGCTCAATGGTATTGCACATGCTACGAAAGCAAATTGGAGACACAGATTTTTTTCAAGGGATGAAAGACTATTTAGCTGATTCAAATTTGGCTTTTGATTATGCAAAAACCGAAGATTACAAAGCCATAATGGAGACTGCAAGTGGGGAAAATCTTACAGAATTTTTTAACGACTGGATTTACAATCAAGGTTATCCAAGTTTTACTGTGGAGTGGTCAATACCTAGTTCTAACATGATAAGGTTTACCTTAAGCCAAGTACAAAGTCATGCTTCGGTTAGCTTTTTTGAAGGTCCTGTAACGCTTAGAATTCATGGAACAGGTGGTGAAATGCAAGATGAAATTTTAGACCATACGTTTAATGGACAAACTTTTGACAGGGCAGTAACATTTGAAGTAGCTTCAGTTGAGTTTGACCCAGAAGCTGATTTAATTTCAAGAGATAATACAGTGTTGTTAAGTACAAGCGAAGAGTCTTTTCAGAAAGATATAAGGCTTGTTCCTAATCCAGCTCAACATGTCGTAACTATTCAAAAACCAAAAAATCTCGTTATTCATAAAATAACGGTTTATAATATGTTAGGTCAGACTCTTGGAGATTTTTCAAACCAAAACACCATAAATGTCAGCCATCTTTCCTCTGGCTTACATTTTTTAAAACTTGAAACCAATTCAGGCACATTTCACAAATCCTTGTTAAAACAATAACACTCTAAATATTTAGTTTTCTATTGTTGTATTAAAACTTTACTTTTGTGCGTTAATTTTTTTTGACTAAAGATACATGGAGTTTGTAATTAAAATTTCTCAATTTTTATTGAGCTTATCGTTACTAATCGTTTTACACGAGTTAGGACACTTTATACCTGCAAAATTATTTAAGACCAGAGTAGAAAAATTCTACTTATTTTTTGATATTAAATACTCGCTTTTTAAGAAGAAAATAGGTGAAACCGTTTATGGAATTGGTTGGTTGCCATTAGGAGGCTATGTAAAAATCTCTGGAATGATAGATGAAAGTATGGATAAAGAGCAAATGGCAAAACCGCCACAACCATGGGAATTTCGCTCTAAGCCTGCTTGGCAAAGACTTATCATTATGCTTGGTGGTGTAACGGTTAATTTTATATTGGCTGCTATCATTTATATTTTCTTAGCTTTTGGTTATGGTGATATTGATATTACAGCTGATAGTATTGAAGATGGTTATTGGATTGAAAATCCTCTTTTAGTGGATTATGGCTTTAAAACTGGTGATAAAATTGTAGCCATAAATGAGAATGAAATTGTTAATTATTCTGATTTAAAGAAATACTTACTTGAAGCACAAGTAGTAACCATCGAAAGAGATGGAGACACACAAGAAATTAAATTGCCTGAAGATTTTTTAGGTCAATTGAGTGGAAGCAAAAGCAGAACCTTTTTTGAATTGCGTTATCCTTTTATTGTTGATCGTGTTTCAGACTCCTCGTTAAATAAATCTGTAGATTTAAAGAAAGATGATGTTATCTTAACTGTAAATGGAAACCCTTTAAAGTATTATGATCAGGTAGGAAACAGTTTAGAGTCGTTAAAAAATCAAACGGTTCAAGTAGAATTATTACGCGATGAAGAAACAATTACTCGCGAACTTAAAGTGGACGAAAATGGCAAATTGGGTATTTATCCTGGTGGAAACTTAAGTGACATTGAACGATTAGATTATTATGATATTATTAAAAAAGAATACAATTTTGGGGAAAGCATTGGAGTTGGTTTAACAAAGTTTAAAGACCAAATTTCGGGTTATTGGACGCAGTTAAAGTTAATTTTTAGTCCAAGTACAGGAGCATACAAAGGCGTTGGAGGGTTTAAAGCCATTTTCGATATTTTTCCTGATACTTGGAGTTGGCAAGAATTCTGGAATTTAACAGCATTTTTGTCTATAATGCTTGGTGTACTGAACCTGCTTCCTATTCCTGCTTTAGATGGAGGTCATGTTATGTTCTTATTATATGAAATGGTATCAGGCAGAAAGCCAAGCGATAAGTTTATGGAGTATGCACAAATGGTAGGCTTTTTCATATTAATTGCTTTAGTACTTTTTGCCAATGGTAACGATATTTTTAAGGCTATTTTTAATTAGAGTTTTTTATTAATTATAGTTGTGGTATTTTAAAATATATTTATATTTGCACTCGCAAAAGTGAAAAACACTCCTCCTTAGCTCAGTTGGTTAGAGCATTTGACTGTTAATCAAAGGGTCCTTGGTTCGAGCCCAAGAGGGGGAGCAAAGAGAAAGTCCAGCAGAAATGTTGGACTTTTTTTATTTGTTGTTTTTATTAAAATAAAAAGACCATTGCAAACACAACAGCCTCTTTAAAATTTCCTTTTAAAAAAATTGATTAATAGCATTGTAAAAGTAGAGATACTTAAGTGGAATTATATTATGTAATCGTTATGAGATATTAAAGTTTTTGGAATCACAAAATTATTCTTTGATTGAGTCAAAATTTCTACTGAAATCTAAAGCAAAAAATGTAATTTTAAAACATGTATGCTTTAGTAGATTGTAATAATTTTTATGCTTCCTGTGAACGTGTTTTTAACCCAAGTTTGCAAAATCAACCAGTTGCTATTTTAAGCAATAATGATGGTTGTGTTATTTCTATGAGCGACGAGGCTAAGACATTACAGCTCCCTTTTGGAGCACCAATTTTTAAATGGGAAGGGTTTTGCAAAGCAAATAACATAAAAGTACTGTCATCAAACTATCCTTTGTATGGCGATATGAGTAGTCGCGTTATGTCTATCTTACAGCAATTTACGCCAGATGTTGAGGTATATAGTATAGATGAATCTTTTTTAGAGTTTAAAGGATTTGATAATTATAACTTTACTGATTACGGAAACCAGATAAGACAACGCGTTTTAAAATGGACAGGTATTCCAGTTTGTGTTGGTATAGCACCAACTAAAGCCTTGAGTAAAGTGGCTAATAAAATAGCCAGAAAATTTCCTAATGAAACCAAAGGGGTTTATGTGATTGATTCTGAAGAGAAACGCCTAAAAGCCCTTAAATGGATAAAATTGGAAGATGTTTGGGGAATAGGCAGAGCCTTGCAAAAAAGGTTAAAATCTAAAGGATGTAAAAACGCTTTTAATTTTACACAATTGTCTGATGATTGGGTCAGAAAAAATTTTTCAATCACAGAATGGAAGCTTAAAAAAGATTTAGAAGGGATTTCAAAAATTTCATTAGACGAAATAAAATCTAAACGAGCCATTGCGACAACTCGAAGTTTTGAATATACCTTTTCTGATATTGAAAACATAAAAGAACGCATTTCAACATTTGCAACAAGTTGTGCCGAAAAACTACGCAAACAAGAATCCAGTTGTCACATGATTATTGTAATGTTAAGTAGTGATAGGCATAAAAAAGATTTAGAACAGCATCGCGCCAGCAGAGTAGTAAAATTTTCATATCCAACAGATTCATCATTAACCATATGCAAGCATGCTGTTGAAGCTGTTTCGTCCATTTTCAAGGAAGGTATTAAATACAAACGTGCTGGAGTTATTGTGACTGGTATTGTGCCAACATACAATCATCAACTCGATATGTTTGAGCACGAAAACCCAAAGCATAAACCCTTAATGACTGCTATTGATGGGATAAATAAGAAGTACAAGGATTATAAAATAAAATTTGGTAATCAAGATTTAAAACGCACTTGGAAAATGCGGCAAGAACGATTATCTCCAAGATATACAACAAATATTAATGATATTATTAAAGTAAAATAATGACAAAATTACCTCAAAACCTGACTTTTTTCACACCTAAAGAAACAAATAGCATAGGAGCTATACTTGTTGATACAGGAATTTCAGCAGGATTTCCCTCTCCAGCAGATGATTTTAAAGAAGAGCGCCTATCCTTAGACGATGAGCTTATAAAAAACAAAGAAGCTACTTTTTTTGCTCGTGTTTCAGGACAATCTATGATTGGAGCAGGATTAGATGACAACGATTTATTAGTAATAGACAGAAGCTTAGAGCCAGCTCACAATAAAATTGCTGTATGCTTTTTAGATGGTGAGTTTACTGTAAAACGATTGAAAGTAACTAAAGAAGGGGTTTGGTTGCTTCCAGAAAATCCGAATTATAAACCTATAGAAGTTTCAGAAGAAAACAACCTTGTTATTTGGGGAATTGTCACCAATGTGATTAAAAAAGTATAGAGCATTCTTATGCAAAATATCATCTATAAAAAAGCCGAATCTATCTCAGAATTAAACCAAATTCTTCAGCTTCAACAAATAAATAGTCCTGAATCAATCTCAGAAGAAGAAAGCATTAAAGAAGGGTTTGTAACTGCAAAACATTCATTTGAAATTTTAAAACAAATGAATGATATATGCGCTCATACTATCGCAATGCACAATGATAAAGTGGTTGGCTATGCTTTGTCTATGGATAAGACTTTTAAAAATGATATTAAAGTGTTAACTCCAATGTTCAACAAAATAGAAATGAATATTTCGTCTAACACAAACTACATTGTGATGGGTCAAATTTGTATTGACAAACAATATAGAATGCAAGGTATATTTAAAGGGCTTTATGATTTTATGAGGTCTCAAATGAAATTAAAATATGACGTGATTATTACCGAAGTTGACATTAAAAACACAAGGTCAATGAATGCACATAAAGCAATTGGATTTAAAGTCTTATATTCATATCGTTCTAACAATCAAAATTGGGAAATTTTAAGTTGGGATATAAAAACAAACAACTAATTTTTATTTATGGTTAATTTATCCACATTCGATATTGCACTTATTATTGTCTTTTTTGTAATCACACTTTTTATAGGAATTTATGTTTCAAAACAATCTGGAAAAAGCTCTGTTGAATATTTTCTTTCAGGAAGAAGTATGCCTTGGTGGTTACTTGGAGTCTCAATGGTAGCTACAACCTTTTCAACTGACACACCAAATCTGGTAACAGATATAGTAAGAACCAATGGTGTTTCAGGGAATTGGGTTTGGTGGGCATTTTTAATTACAGGACTATTAACGGTTTTTGTGTACGCAAAGCTTTGGCGAAAATCTAAAGTAAATACAGACATAGAATTTTATGAATTACGTTATGGAGGAGCTCCAGCTAAATTTTTAAGAAGTTTCAGATCTATTTACTTAGGGATTATTTTTAATATTCTAGCTATGGCTGGCGTTACGCTTGCAGCCATTAAAATTGGAAGCGTTATGCTAGGATTACAGCCATGGGAAACAGTAGTTTATGCTGGAGTGATTACAGTTGTGTTTAGTGCATTGGGAGGATTTAAAGGCGTTGTTTATACAGATTTTATTTTGTTTTTCACAGCAATGGCTGGAGCTTTTGGCGCAGCCTATTATCTGGTTGGGCTTCCAGAAGTAGGTGGATTGGAAAACCTGCTTCAACATGAAAATGTAGCAGATAAATTAAATATACTACCAGATTTTACCAATAAGGAAGCATTAATAACTTTGTTGATTATTCCGTTAGCAGTGCAATGGTGGAGTTCGTGGTATCCTGGAGCTGAACCTGGAGGAGGAGGTTACATTGCACAACGAATGTTAGCAGCAAAAAATGAAAATCATGCTATTGGAGCCACTTTCTTTTTTAACATTATGCATTATGCATTACGTCCTTGGCCTTGGATTATTGTGGCTTTGGCTTCGTTGGTTGTATTTCCAGATTTAATGAGTATTCAAGAAGCATTTCCAAATGTTACAGAAGATAAATTAGGACATGATTTAGCCTATTCAGCTATGCTTACAAAACTGCCAAGTGGTTTACTTGGTTTAGTATTAGCATCTTTGGTTGCGGCTTATATGAGTACCATTTCAACGCATTTAAATTGGGGAGCATCTTATATTGTGAATGACTTCTACAAACAGCAAATCAATAAAAATGCAACAGATAAGCAATTGGTTTTTGTTGGACGTTTATCAACCGTTATTTTAATGGTTTGTAGTGCATTATTTGCTTTAGTGCTAACTAATGCGCTTCAACTTTTTGATATTATTTTAATGTTTGGTGCAGGAACAGGGTTGATTTTTATTTTAAGATGGTTTTGGTGGCGTATAAATGCTTGGAGTGAAATTTCTGCCATGTTTGTTTCCGGAATAGTTTCCATTCTTATTGCATTTACATCGCTTGGCGAAATACTTTTTGGAGAAGGAGCGTTAATGCCATCTTGGGCAAAATTTCCATTTATAGTTTTGGTAACCACTATTGTTTGGATTTCAGTAACTTATTTAACACAACCAGAGAGTAAAGGTGTACTTCAAAACTTTTACAAAAAAATTCAACCTGGAGGCCCAGGATGGAGTAAGGTTGTTAATGAAGCTAAAGCTGAGAATATAGAAATTGTAGACAACAATGAAGGTTGGAGTGTTCCATCTGGAATTGTTGCAATGCTAGTTGGCTGCGTATTTATATATAGCATTATGTTTGCCACAGGAAACTTTATTTATGGCGATTACTCAAAAGCTTTAATATTATTAGGAGTTGCAATTGTTTCTGGATTTATTCTCATCAAGTTATGGAATAATATAAAAGCTAAAATTCTTTAATGGTATGGAAATCTCTAAGCGAATAGAATCGGTCGATTTGTTTAGAGGATTAACCATTGTCGCCATGATCTTGGTAAACAATCCTGGAAGTTGGAGTCACGTTTATGCACCTTTACTTCATGCAGAATGGCATGGACTAACACCAACAGATCTTATTTTTCCTTTCTTTTTATTTATTGTCGGTATTTCCATTCATTTATCTTATAAAAACAAATCTGCTTCTAAATCTATTTACAAAAAGATAGTCATTAGAAGTATCAAATTGTTAGCTTTAGGTTTTTTTCTTGCTTGGTTTTTACCCTATTTTCCTTTTTTCAAGAGTTTAGAAGTAGTAAGGATTCCTGGTGTTTTGCAAAGAATTGGATTGGTGTTTTTAGTTTCAGCAATACTCTACTTAAATTGTAATTGGAAGGTATTATTAGGTATTGCTTTAAGCATACTAATGGGTTATTTTATACTACTTGGATTTATACCATTACCAGACGGAAGTCTGCCAACTTTTGATAGAGCTCCTAATAATTGGGCAATGTATATAGATTTTAATGTTCTTGGAGAACACATGTGGAAGGATGACTACGACCCTGAAGGTTTGATGAGTTCATTACCAGCAATAACAACATGTCTTTCAGGAATTTTAATTGGAAGATTGCTAAGTAGTAACATAACAAATAAAGCTGCAAAGCTTGTTATTATTTCTGTGCTGTTATTAGTGGTAGGTTATGTTTGGAGCTATTGGTTCCCATTAAACAAGGCTTTATGGAGCAGTAGCTATGTGATAGTATCAAGTGGTTGGGCAACATTAATTCTCGCCATGATTTATTACATACAAGATGTAAAAAAGATTGAGTTTGGCGCTATATTTAAATACGCTGGAATGAACGCAATTACTATATTCTTTTTATCAGGTTTTATTGCAAAGACATTTTATTTAACTAAGATAGGAGAAGATAAACGTATTCACTCTTGGCTGTATTCAACTTTTTTTGAACACAATTTTTTAATTGATAAGATGTCATCCTTATTATATGCGCTTGTAGTTATTTTGTTCTATTTATGGCTTAGTTATATAATGTATAAGCAGAAAATTTTTATAAAAGTATAGCAATAAAAAACGCGAAGCATCTGCTTCGCGTTTTTTAATCTTATTTAGAAATAAAGTGATTAATCAGCTAAGATAATTACTTTATTGTCTTTCATTTCAATAGTACCTGAGCTAATAGCTAAAGAAACACCTTTATCTGTTTTGGTAAATTTATCTTCAACGTCTTCTCCAAGCTTAATATTACCATTAACTTTTACATAGCCTTCTTTTAGTAATGAAACTATTGGAGCGTGATCTTTCAACATTTCAAACTCACCGTTAACTCCAGGAACAACAACAGAATCTATTTCTGAGCTAAGTAAAGTGGCTTCTGGTGATACAATTTCTAAATACATCTTTTATAATTGATAATTATCAAATGATTTATGCTTCAGCAAGCATTTTTTCTCCAGCTTCAATGGCTTCTTCAATAGATCCTTTAAGGTTAAACGCTGCTTCTGGTAAGTGATCTAATTCACCATCCATAATCATGTTAAATCCTTTAATAGTTTCTTTAATATCTACTAATACACCTGGAATTCCTGTAAACTGTTCTGCTACATGGAATGGTTGTGATAAGAAACGTTGTACACGTCTAGCTCTACCTACTGCAAGTTTATCGTCTTCTGATAATTCTTCCATACCAAGAATAGCGATAATATCTTGTAATTCTTTATAGCGTTGTAATAACTCTTTTACTCTTTGAGCACAGTTATAATGATCTGCTCCTAAAATTTCTTTTGTTAAAATACGTGATGTAGAATCTAATGGATCTACTGCAGGATAAATACCTAATTCAGCAATTTTACGAGATAATACTGTGGTTGCATCTAAGTGAGCAAAAGTAGTTGCAGGTGCAGGATCTGTTAAGTCATCCGCAGGCACATATACTGCTTGTACAGAAGTAATAGAACCTCTTTTTGTTGAAGTAATACGCTCTTGCATTGCACCCATTTCTGTTGCTAATGTTGGTTGGTAACCTACAGCTGATGGCATACGACCAAGTAATGCAGATACCTCAGAACCAGCTTGTGTGAAACGGAAGATATTATCTACGAAGAAAAGTACGTCTTTACCTTGACCTTCACCAGCTCCATCACGGAAATATTCAGCAATAGTTAAACCTGATAAAGCAACACGAGCACGCGCTCCAGGAGGCTCATTCATCTGACCGAATACGAACGTAGCTTTCGATTCTTTCATTTTGTTTTTATCAACTTTTGATAAATCCCATCCACCTTCTTCCATAGAGTGCATAAAATCTTCACCATAGCGAATAATTCCAGACTCTAACATCTCTCTTAAAAGATCATTTCCTTCACGAGTTCTTTCTCCAACTCCAGCAAATACTGAAAGCCCACCATGTCCTTTAGCAATATTGTTAATCAACTCTTGGATTAATACTGTTTTACCTACTCCGGCACCACCAAATAAACCAATTTTACCACCTTTTGCGTAAGGCTCAATAAGGTCGATTACTTTAATACCTGTAAATAAAACTTCAGTAGAAGTTGATAAATCTTCAAATTTTGGTGCTTCTCTGTGTATTGGTAAACCAGCGTTTCCAGCTTTAGGTAAGTCTCCAAGACCATCAATAGCATCACCAATAACGTTGAACAGACGTCCATAAATATCATCACCAATAGGCATTTGTATTGGAGCACCAGTTGCAACAACTTCAGTTCCTCTACTTAAACCATCAGACGAATCCATTGCAATAGTACGAACAGTATCTTCACCAATGTGAGACTGTACTTCAAGTACTAATGTAGAACCATCAGGTCTTTTAATTTCTAACGAATCATAAATTTTTGGAAGTTCAGTTCCAGAACCAAATTCAACATCGATAACTGGACCTACTATTTGTGCAACTTTACCTGTAACTTTTGACATTACTTATCTGTTTAATGTTTTGCTTTAAATTTAATCGAAAAGACACCTCGTTTTTCGCGCTGCAAATATATGAGTTTTAATTAAAAAACCATATATAAATAATATCAAAAAAATAAGTTTTTTTAAGCAATGAAATATATAAACATTACTTGTTGGTTTATAAAGAAGGCACATTGATTAGTAGTTAATTTTTTAACCAATTATTAACAGCGTTGCACGAAATATTTTAACAATTTGCGGTGTTAAAAAAAGTGCGTTATATTCACGCCTCAAAAAAATAAAATATGATGGAAGAAACAAGTACAATTGACATTAAAGCAATTAGCGAGAAAATTGAAAAAGAAAGTGCTTTTGTTGATTTGCTCACACTTGAAATGAACAAAGTTATTGTTGGACAAAAACACATGGTAGAGCGTTTGCTAATTGGCTTACTCGGTCAAGGACATATTCTACTTGAAGGTGTTCCTGGTTTGGCAAAAACATTAGCAATTAATACATTGTCTCAGGCTGTTGATGGGAGTTTTAGTAGAATTCAGTTTACACCAGATTTATTACCAGCAGATGTTGTTGGTACTTTAATTTACAATATAAAGCAGAACGATTTCACGATTAAGAAAGGCCCAATTTTTGCAAATTTTGTTTTAGCAGATGAGATTAACAGAGCTCCAGCAAAAGTGCAATCGGCTTTATTAGAAGCTATGCAAGAAAAGCAAGTAACTATTGGTGACGAAACCTTTATATTAGATAAACCATTCTTAGTAATGGCTACTCAAAACCCTGTAGAACAAGAAGGAACTTATCCTTTGCCTGAAGCTCAGGTAGACCGTTTTATGCTTAAAACAGTTATTGATTATCCTAAAATGGCAGAAGAACAGCTTATTGTTCGTGCTAACTTGAAAGCTGGTTTTGAAAAAGTAAATCCAGTAGTTTCTTTAGAGCAAATACTTAAAGCTCAGCAAGCTGTTCGTGAAGTTTACATGGACGAAAAAATAGAAAAATATATCCTTGATATTGTGTTTGCAACACGCTATCCTGAAAAATATAAACTAGCCGATTTAAAACCACTTATTTCATTTGGAGCATCTCCACGTGGAAGTATTAACCTTGCCAATGCTGCTAAATGTTATGCGTTTATAAAACGTAGAGGTTATGTGATTCCTGAAGATGTTCGCGCTGTTGTACATGATGTATTACGTCACAGAATAGGTATTACTTACGAAGCTGAGGCAGAAAATGTCACTTCAGAAGACATCATAAACAAGATTGTTAACGAGATTGAAGTACCATAGGATTTAAGATTTTAGAATGACGAATCACGATTTTAGAAATCGTAAATCAAAATCTGTAATCGTAAATTGAAACATGGATACTAAAGAGTTACTTAAAAAAGTTCGAAAAATTGAAATTAAGACACGTCGTTTGTCTGATCACATTTTTGGAGGAGAATACCATTCTACCTTTAAAGGACGAGGTATGACCTTTAGTGAAGTGCGCCAATATCAATATGGCGATGATGTTAGAAATATAGATTGGAACGTTACAGCCAGAACCAACGAACCTCATATTAAAGTTTTTGAAGAAGAACGAGAACTTACCATGATGCTAATGGTTGATGTATCTGGTTCAGAGCTTTTTGGAACAGAAGAGCAATTTAAAAGTGAAGTGGTTACTGAAATTGCTGCCACTTTAGCGTTTTCAGCAACACAAAATAATGATAAGATTGGGTTGATTTTATTTTCTGATGAAGTTGAATTATACATTCCACCAAAGAAAGGGAAATCTCATGTGTTACGTATTATTAGAGAGTTGATAGAGTTTCAACCTAAAAGCAAAAACACAAATGTTGCCGAAGCTTTAAAGTTTTTGTCAAGCGTAATGAAGAAAAAAGCTATTGTTTTTGTGCTTAGTGATTTTATTGCCGATGATTACAACCATACTTTAAAAATTGCTGCAAAAAAGCATGATGTTACAGGAATTAGGGTTTATGACAAGCATGAAGAAACGATACCAAATCTTGGCATGGTTCAAATGCTTGATGAAGAAACGGGAGAATTGATGTTGGTTAATACCTCATCAAAAAAAGTGCGACACAATTATGGTAAATTCTATCAGCAAAAAGTAGACTACTATAATGATAGTTTTACAAAATCTGGAGCAGGAGTTATTGATTGTCGTGTTGATGAAAGTTACGTAAAAAAAATGTTGGGATATTTTAAAAGGAGAGGATAATAAAGAATGTCAGGTTGAGCGTAGTCGAAACCTATTAAAAATGGAGCAAAATAATTTAAATACAAAAGAATCAAGAGCAAAGAATCAAGAGCAAAAACTTCTTTCAGCTAATGGATTGAAACTTATTCTGTCTTCTGTCTTCTGTCTTCTGTCATTCTACACTTTTGCACAAAAAATTGAAGCTTCAATAGACTCTTTATCAATTAAAATAGGTCAAGAACTCACCTATAAAATTGAAGTTGACGTAGATACTACAAGTTTGGTGGTTTTTCCTGAAGGACAAACGTTTCAACCTCTTGAAATGATAGAATCCTATGATGTTGAAGCTACAAAAATGAACGATAGGTTCAAACTTATCAAAAAGTATGGACTTACACAGTTTGACTCAGGGAAATACACTATTCCAAGACAAAAAGTATTGATTGGTGATTACGAATTTCTTACAGATTCTATGAAAGTTGAGGTAAGAAATATTGTTGTTGACACAACAAAACAAGGTTTGTATGACATTAAGCCAATTATAGAAGTTAATAAAAGCGCGAGCAAATGGTGGCTGTATCTTTTAGGAATTTTGCTAATTATAGCTCTCATTGCATTCTTGTTATATTGGTTTATTTGGCGAGAAAAACCGCTTACAGAAGAAGAAAAAGTAGCTTTGCTACCACCTTATGAACGCGCAAAATTGGCGCTTCAAGCTTTGGATAATTCGCATTATTTAGAGAATAACGAAATCAAAGCTTATTATTCAGATTTAACTCAAATTATCAGAAAATATCTTGACGAAAAGGTGTACGATCGTGCATTAGAAAGTACAACAGACCAATTAATTAGTAGACTAAACCTACTTAGAGAAGGTAATCAAATAGATATTAGCAAAGACGATATAAAAAATATCGAGACCATTTTAAAACGTGCAGACTTAGTGAAATTTGCTAAATCTAAACCAGATATTGAGCTTGCCAAATTAGACAGAAATACTATTGATGTTGAAATAGACCAAGTAAAACAAGCACTTCCGGAACCAACCGAAGAAGAACTTTTAGCAGACCAAAAGTATCAGGAAGAGCTTGCCAAAAGAAAGAAAAAGAAAAAAATTATAATTACTGTCGCAGTATCAATTACGCTATTAATTGCAACCTACATTGGCTTATCATTACACTATGGTTTTGCCTATGTAAAAGATACGATTATTGGTCATCAAAGCAAGGAATTACTGGAAACCAAAGAGTGGATTACTAGCGAGTATGGAGCTCCAGGAGTCATTATGACAACTCCAAAAGTATTAAAGAGAACTAACATTGAACTTCCAGAGGAAGTAAAAGATAAAATTAAGGTATCTGCTTTTACTTATGGAGGTATTAACTCTACTCTTGATATTCTTGTAATGACCACCAAGTTCAATCCAAATTTGCAGCCAAACCAACAAGAAAGTAGTGAGGAAGCTAACGAAAACAAAATTGATTTAACCAAAGTAGCCGAAAGCCAATTAAAAGAGTTAGAAAAAAGAGGAGCACAAAATATCATTACCAAGAATGAGCAATTTATTACACCAAATGGTCAAGAGGGCCTAAAAACTTTTGGAACAGCAGATTTTAAAATGCCTTTGACTGGAAAAGTTGAAAAAGGTAATTATATCATTTTAGGGTTTACTAAAGAAAATATTTTACAACAAGTGGTGCTTATTTGGAAACAAGACGATGTCTATGCAGACCAAATTACTGAGCGTATTGTAAGCTCGATCGAATTGTTAAAACTTAGAGAAGAAGATAAATAATGTTTGAAGGAATAGAATTTTTAAACAAAGAATGGTTTTGGCTGCTTTTGGCACTGCCAATAGCTGTCTTATGGTATATTTTCAAGCATAATAAACAAACTGCCGAACTTAAAATATCAAGTTTAAAAGGGTTTAAAGTTACTTCATCATGGTTGCCAAAGCTAAGACATATTTTATTTGCCTTAAGGTTAATTGCACTTGCTTTATTAATTACTGCATTAGCGAGACCTCAAACAGTTGATATTTCATCAAAAACAAAAACTACAAGAGGTATAGATATTGTTATGGCAATTGATGTTTCGGCAAGTATGCTGGCAAAAGATTTAAAACCAAATCGTTTAGAAGCCCTTAAAAATGTTGCTGCAGATTTTATTCAAGGCAGACCAAACGATAGAATAGGTTTGGTAGAATACGCAGGAGAAAGTTATACTAAAACTCCAATTACAAGTGACAAATCTATTGTTCTTAGATCTTTAGAAGACATTAAATACAATACAATTATTGAAGGCGGAACAGCCATTGGAATGGGATTGGCAACAGCAGTCAATAGACTTAAAGACAGCAAAGCCAAAAGTAAGGTCATTATTTTGCTTACAGATGGAGTTAATAATTCAGGGTTTATAGACCCAAATACTGCAAGCGAACTTGCAGTAGAATATGGTATTAAAACCTATACTATTGGTTTAGGAACTAACGGAATGGCTCTGTCGCCAGTTGGAATTTTGCGTAATGGCGATTTTCAATATGGTCGTGTTCAAGTTGAAATTGACGAAAAACTGCTGCAAGAAATAGCAGACGTTACAGGAGGAAAGTATTTTAGAGCAACTAATAATCAGAAATTAAAAGAAATATATACCGAAATAAACAAGCTTGAAAAAACAGATGTCGAAGAGTTTAAGTTTTATAACTATGATGAAAAATTTAGACCTCTTGTTTTATTAGCAGGATTTTTACTGCTATTAGAGTTGTTGTTAAGGTATACCATTTTTAGAAGTTTTGTATAAATGCAGTTAGAAGAAAAAATATGGTTTTGGTTACTATTGGTTATTCCAGTACTTATTGTGTTGTTTACCATTTTACAGCTATGGAAACGTCATACCCAAAATAAATTCGCCAACCAAAAAATCATAAAAAGATTAAGTCCTAATAGGTCACATTTTAAACCTATTTTAAAGCTTTTAGTATTGTGTTTAGCTTTTGGCTGTCTTACCATTGCTATGGTAAATCCTAAAATAGGTACAAAGCTTGAAACTGTTAAACGTCAAGGCGTAGATATAGTTTTTGCAGTTGATGTTTCAAAAAGTATGTTAGCAGAAGATATTGCACCAAACCGTCTTGAAAAATCCAAGCAGCTCGTAACACAAATCGTAAATAATTTAGCAAGCGATAGAATAGGTATTATAGCTTATGCAGGAAAAGCATTTCCGCAATTACCTATTACAACAGATTATGCTTCGGCAAAAATGTTTTTACAAAGTATGAATACAGACATGCTTTCTTCACAAGGTACTGCTATTAATGAGGCCATTCAATTGGCAAGAACCTATTATGATGATGAAGAACAAACAAATCGTGTGCTTATAATCATTTCAGATGGAGAGGATCATAGCGATGTAGCCAAAGATGTTGCAGAAGCTGCTGCAGAAGAAGGTATTAAGATTTTTACCATTGGAGTTGGAGACGTAAAAGGCGCTCCAATACCTATAAAACGTGACGGAATCGTTTTAAATTACAAAAAAGACAGTTCAGGTGAAACCGTTATTACTAAACTTAATGAAGATACACTTAAGGATATTGCCAACGAAGCTAATGGCGAATATATAAATGGAGCAAACACCAACGAAGTGGTTGAGGCAATTAGAGAGATTTTAAACAAAATGGATAAGAAAGAATTTGAAGCCAAAGAATTTGCTGAGTATAAAGACCAGTTTCAGTGGTTTTTGGCTCTTGCAATTCTCTTTTTATTGATTGATATATTTTTGCTTGAAAGAAAAACAGCTTGGCTAAGTCGCTTAAACCTGTTTAATGAGAACCTATAAATCAAAATATTTTATAAATTTTTTAACGAGAAAAAAGCAATGCTTTCTTAATTTAGCAAGTCATAAAACAGTATGAAAAAGCTAACTTACATATTTATTTTGTGTTCTTTTTTTGGGTTTTCTCAAGATAAGGATAAAGCACTTGTGCAGGCTAATGACTTAATTTACGAAGCCAATGAATTGGTTAATGAAGACTTTGTAAACGCTGAAATTGAATATAGAAAAGCCATATCAAAAAAGCCTTCTAACTCTAAGGGTACTTACAATTTAGGAAACGCTTATTACAATTCTGGGCTTTTTGATGAAGCAATGCTTCGTCATTTAGAAGCTGCAGAAACAGCAACAACAAAAAAGGAAAAACATAGAGCTTATCACAATATTGGCAACGCATTCATGAAACAAAATCTATGCAAAGAAGCTGTTGAAGCATTTAAAAATGCGCTGCGTAATGATCCTTCAGACGATGAAACACGCTACAATTTTGCTTTAGCAAAAGAATGTGCAGAACAACAAGGTCAAGGCGAAAACGACAAGAGTGAGGACGAAAACAAAGATGATAAAAAAGAAGACGAAAACAAGGATAAAGAAGATCAGAAAGATAAAGGCGACGATAAAGAAGATAACAAAGACCAACAAGGAGATGACGAGCAAAAAGATCAGGAAGGAAATGATAAAGAAGACGATAATGGGAAACCTGATGACGAAAAAGATAACAAAGACCCTAAAGATCAAAATAAAAACCAGCAACAACAACCAGGAAAACTTTCGCCACAACAGATTAAAAACCTGTTAGAAGCCATGAACAATCAGGAAAAGAAAGTTCAGGAAAAAATAAACGCTAAAAAAGCTAAAGGCCCAAAAGTTAAGGTCGAAAAGGATTGGTAAATCTCACGACTATTACAAAAAAATGAAATTTCAAAAACACATATTAATAGTAGTGTTTGCCTTAACAACTGCTTTTGGGTTTACTCAAAATGAAACTTCAAATGAAGTAAAGTTTGAGACCAAAGTAAGTAAGAAAAAATTGGGTGTTAACGAGCGCTTACGTGTTGATTTTGAAATGAACAAAGATGGCGATAACTTTAATCCTCCAAGCTTTGAAAACTTTATGGTTGTTGGCGGACCAAGTCAATCTATCAGTAACCAATGGATTAATGGAGTAAGGTCTTTCTCCAAAACCTATAGTTATTTTTTAGCACCCAAAGAACGAGGCAACTTTAAAATAGGTCAAGCCACTATTGAGATTGATGGCGAAACTTATAAAACCTTGCCTGTAGATATTACAGTAACAGCTGCTGTTGAAATACCAAAAGACCCAAACGATCCAGATTACATCGTACAACAAAACATTCACTTAGTTGCTGAAGTTTCTAAAACCAATCCTTATTTAAACGAAGCTATTACTGTAGTTTATAAATTATATGTGTCTCCAAATACAGGAGTAAGCAATTGGCGTGAATTAGACGTGCCTGGATTTAATGATTTTTGGAGTCAGAATATAGAGATGAAAGGCGTTAAAATAGAAAATGGCACTTATAATGGAGAAGATTATCGATTTGTAGTGTTACGTAAAACAGTGCTTTACCCTCAAAAGACAGGAAAATTAGAAATAGAGCCATATACACTTGATGTTACAGTAGATGTCCCAACCAACAGAAGAGATATTTTTGGAGGACGCTTAATGCAATCGGTTCATCGCACAGTTGCTGCTGGAAGCAGAACCATAAACGTAAAACCATTGCCAGAAGTTGGGCGACCAATAGATTTTACAGGAGCAGTTGGAAATTTTGATTTTAAAGTTACTACATCAAAACAAACTTTAAAAGCTACTGAAGCCCTTGAAGCAAATGTTGAAGTGTCAGGAAACGGAAACTTAAAGTTATTTAAACTTCCAAAACTTTCTCTTCCAAGCGCTTTAGAAGTTTATGAACCTGAACATAAAGAAAATATTTCGGTTAATTTAAATGGAATGAGTGGTAAGTCGTCAGACTCATATACCATTGTACCATCCTATCAAGGCAAATATCCAATACCAAGTGTTTCGTTTTCGTATTTCGATTTAAAGACGGAACGTTATAAAACAATTACTTCAAATGAAATTGTGATAAATGTTGATGAAGGACCAATAAATACTGCGAATACAGTTGTAAATTCTAACACTCCAAAACAACAAATTATAACTTCAGGAGATCAGTTTGCGTCATTTAAAACGAAAACAAATTTTGTAAGTATAAGTCAGCCAACATTCTTTAAAACAAAGTTGTTTTGGACACTTTTATTAGCACCTTTTTTAGCCATACCTATTGCAATATTTGTAAGACATAAACAAGAAGCCAGACAAGGAGATATTGAAGGCAATAGAATTAGAAAAGGAAATATATTAGCCAGAAAATATTTAAAAGAAGCTAAGAATACTTTAGGGAATAAAGATCAATTTTACAATGCTCTTGAAAGAGCTTTGCATAATTACTTAAAGGCAAAATTAAATATTGAAACTAGTGAGTTTTCAAAAGAAAAAATTCAAGAATTATTGCAAAATAAATCAGCAGAGCAGAATACAGTTTCGCAATTCTTAGAGTTGCTTAAAAATTGTGAAATGGCAAGATATTCGCCTTTTTCAAATGTAGAAATGAAACAGGATTATGATAAGGCAGCCAATGTAATTTCTTTAATAGACAGACAATTAAAATAAGCACTTATAAATGAATAAGTTACTTTGTATATTAACCTTTTTCTTTGTAGTAGCTGGTTTTGCGCAAAACACTAAAGACTTTGCCAAAGGGAATGCATTATATAACGAAGGCAAATTTCAAGAAGCCATTACAGTATATGAGTCTATACTTGATAACAAAGTACATTCTCCAGAACTATACTATAATTTAGCAAATTCATATTACAAGCTCAATCGTGTTGCGCCAAGCATTTATTATTATGAAAAAGCGTTGCTTTTAGCACCTAACGATGCAGATATAACCAACAATTTAGCATTTGCTCAAAACATGACTATAGATGCTATTGATAAAATACCTGAAGTAGGGTTTTCAAAATTTGTAAAAAGTATTACAAATACATTCCCTTTCGATACTTGGGCAATGATATCAATTAGCTGTGTAGTGCTTTTTGTAATATTATTTTTAGCTTATTATTTTGCTTATAGTACTACAAAAAAGAGGTTGGCATTTATAGGTAGTTTTGTGATACTGTTTATTGCCTTCATATCTTTATTTTTTGCATTTCACAAACAAACTTTAGATAAAAAAGACAATCCAGCTATAGTGTTTTCGCAAGAAAGCGAAGTTAAGACAGAACCTAATTTAAGAAGCGAAAGCGCTTTTCAAATTCATGAAGGAACAAAGGTTCAAGTCTTAGAAAAATACAATGACGACTGGAGTAAAATACAAATTGCTAACGGAAAGACAGGTTGGATAGCTTCTGAGAACATTAAGCTGTTGAAGGATTTTTAGTATTCGTTTAACAAAAAATAACGTATATTTGACACTCAAAATTAATAAATGAGCAGAAGAACATTAGCAATATTATTCACATTAACGTTTGCGACAATTACTTTAGCGCCAAGTGTTTTGGCTGTAGTTGATAGTTCTTATGATATTTCCCTCTTAATTAACTCTACAGAAGAAGAGGAAAAAAAAGTTCAAGATTTTGAAAACCCTTCAAGAGAAACAGTAGAGTATGGTTTTGTTGTAAACCGCATTGCCAAATCATTATCCTTTCACAAAGAAAACTACAACTCCTTGTTTAAGGAACATTTTTCACCTCCACCTGAAGTTTAATATCTTATTTTTTTAGGTAGCAGTTACCTATTTGTTTACTGTTCCATTTTTGTGGAAAGACAGTAATTTAGATTATTTATAAGATTCTTTTTTATTAAAAGAGAGAATTATAATTAAATCATATACTACAAATATATCAAGACTAAACATATAACACATATAAAAAGATGAAAGCTCACACAAGAGAAACTCAAGCAACAATGACACCTGAAAAGTCATTGCAATTTTTAAAAGAAGGAAATCAAAGATTTCAAAATAATTTAAAAGCAAACAGAAACCTTTTAGAACAAGTAAACGACACAAGCGATGGGCAATTCCCCTTTGCTACAATTCTAAGTTGTATTGACTCTAGAGTATCTGCAGAGCTTGTATTTGACCAAGGACTTGGCGATATATTCAGTGTAAGAATTGCAGGAAACTTTGTCAATTCAGACATTTTAGGAAGCATGGAATTTGCTTGCAAATTGGCAGGAACAAAATTAATCGTTGTTTTAGGGCATACTTCCTGCGGCGCAGTAAAAGGTGCTTGTGATGATGCAAGATTAGGAAACCTAACAGGAATGTTAGCAAAGATAAAACCTGCTGTTAAAGCAGTTACAGAGCCTAAAGACCCAAGTATTAGAAATTCTAAAAACAGTGAATTTGTAGACAATGTTTCTGCAAAAAATGTACAACTCACTATTGATAGAATTTTAGAAGAAAGTGATGTGTTGGCTGAAATGCAAAATAATGGCGAAATAAAAATAATTGGTGCCATGTACGATATTAATTCTGGAGCTGTAACCTTTTATGAATAAAAAGAAAATAACTAATAAAGCTATAATGGTAGCACTAACAATTATGTTGGTGCTACCTAATATTGCTATAGCTCAAGAGAGTAATTTGGGTAATTGGCTTATATATATTGGTAGCAAAAAAATAAATTCTAAGTGGAACATACATAACGAGGTTCAGTACAGGAACTATAATGCCATTGGAGATTTAGAACAATTATTGCTTAGAACAGGAGTTGGTTATAATCTTGATGAGTCCAATAATGTATTATTGGGTTATGGCTATATTTTGTCTGAAAACTATATTGAAGATGCTGATAATAAAATTTCTGTAAATGAGCATCGAATATTTCAGCAGTACACTTCCAAACAAAATGTTGGTAAGGTAAAATTAAGTCATCGTTACAGGTTTGAGCAGCGTTTTGTTGAAAATGATTTTAAACTGCGCTTTCGTTATTTTTTAAGCCTTAATATACCTTTTAAATCTAATGAATCTGGAGTATCACCTTTATACCTATCTGCATATAATGAAATATTCTTAAACTCTAAAAGCTCAATTTTTGATAGAAATAGAGTATATGGAGGTTTGGGATATACTGTTAGTGAAAACATCAGAATAGAATTGGGCTACATGAATCAGTTTTTTGAAACCGATTCCAGAGATCAAATAAATATAATCACATTTGTAAACTTTTAGTAAGCTTAAAGCAAAGAGCTTCACTAAAAAACATTAAACTAACCTTAAAATAAAATATATGAAAAATCTATTTTCTAACATAAGAGGTGATGCTTTTGGAGGTATTACTGCTGGTATTGTTGCCTTGCCATTAGCATTGGCATTTGGTGTGTCTTCAGGATTAGGACCAAGTGCAGGACTTTATGGAGCCATCTTTATAAGTTTCTTTGCGGCAATGTTTGGAGGAACAAACACTCAGATTTCTGGACCAACAGCACCAATGACAGCTGTAAGTATGGTTATTATTGCAGGAATTGTTGCTGCTAATGATGGAGATGTCAATAAGGCTTTACCAGCAATATTAACAGTTTTTTTATTGGCTGGTCTTATGCAGATTGGCTTAGGAGCCATTGGTTTAGGAAAATACATAAGATACATTCCGTATCCTGTTGTTTCTGGTTTTATGACAGCCATTGGAGTTATTATACTTGTAACACAAATTCTACCTTCATTAGGATATTATCCAAAAGAGGATATGGAGTATGTAAACCAGTTTAAACCACAAGCCGAAGAAGTTATCTTAGAAAACATTTTAAAAGAAGAAGCTGGAGAAGGTATTTTGGTTCTGGAAGATTTTAAAGAAACGATATCTAGAGCTGAAAAGATTACTGAAGCAGATATTTTAAAAGAATCGCAAACACTTGCTGCGAAGAACGCTTCAGGAGTTTTAGGGTCTATTAAAGTGTTGCCAAGAGCATTGCAGAATATCAATTGGCTTGAAGTATTACTTGCATTAGGAACCATATTTATTATATATGGTTTTAAACGCATTACAACAAAAGTACCAAGTACATTGGTAGCCTTGGTTGTTATGTCTGCAATAGCTATTATTGGAGGTTTAAACTATAGAGCAATACCTGAAATTCCTGAAGGTTTACCAATACCAAATTTAGAAATCATAACAGGATTTAATTTAGGATCAATAACACCATATATTTTTACAGCTTTGGCATTGTCACTTTTAGGAGCAATAGATTCGTTATTAACAAGTATTGTAGCCGATAACATGACTAAAACCAAGCACAAACCTAATAAGGAATTAGTAGGTCAGGGAATAGGAAATAGTATAGCAGCTATTTTTGGTGGTATTCCTGGTGCAGGAGCAACAATTCGTACAGTAGTGAATATCAACTCTGGAGGAAAAACTAGGTTATCTGGAATGATTGCAGGTATTTTACTTTTTAGTATCTTAATGATACCTGGATTACCAAATTTAGCTTCTCAAATTCCAGCAGCTGTTCTTGCAGGAATATTAATAACCGTTGGTATTGGAGTGATGGATTACAAGGGCTTAAAAGCAATACCTTATTTGCCAAAAGATATAAAGTTAGGACCTCTTAAATTAAGTTCTGAGGTTTTGATAATGCTTATAGTATTAGTGCTTTCTTCTCTTTGGGATTTAGTATTCGCTGTAGGAATTGGCTTAGTTATAGCATCATTAATGTTCATGAAAAAAATGGGTGATTTAACCGCTCAACGATCAGATGTTAAAACACTTAAAGAAGAAGCATGGAAAGACGAAATTAATTTTCCAACAAAACTCAAAGAAGAAGTCTTTATCAAACATCTAAAAGGACCATTGTTTTTTGGTTCTACAAGCGATTTTCAAAGTTTAGCGGCTCAAATACCTAAAACAGCAAACACTGTAATAATGAGATTAGATCGTATGCAATATATGGATCAGTCTGGTTTGTATGCTATGGAAGACATGCTGCAAGATTTGCAAAAAAACAATGTACAAGTATTGTTTGTAGGTTTATTGGAACAACCAAGATACATGATGGAAAGAATTGATATTATCCCAGATTTTATTCCAGAAAAACATATTTTTGATAACTTTGATGATTGTGTAAAATGGGTTAAAGAAAACATTAAAGACACTCATTAAATTAAAAAACCATGGACTTATCCCAAGTATTCAATAACAATAAAAAATGGATTGAAGACAAACTATCTGTTGACGATAAATATTTTGAACACTTAGGTCAAGGTCAAAGTCCTGAGTTATTGTTCATTGGTTGCTCAGACAGTAGAGTTACAGCCGAGGAATTAATGGGTTTAGGTCCAGGTGAGGTTTTTGTACACAGAAACATAGCAAATATGGTGTCTGCCATAGACCTTAATGCAATGTCTGTTGTAGAGTATGCAGTTGTACATTTAAAAGTTAACCATGTTGTAGTTTGTGGTCATTATGAGTGTGGTGGTGTAAAAGCTGCTATGCAATCGGCAGATTTAGGAATCTTAAACCCATGGTTACGAAATATTAGAGATGTATATCGTTTACATAAAAATGAGCTTAATGCTATAAAAAGTGAAGATAAACGCTATGATAGACTTGTAGAACTAAACGTAAAAGAGCAATGTGTCAATTTAATTAAAACCGCAGCTGTACAAAAAGCCATAAGAGAAAGAGGCTTAAAAGTACATGGTTGGGTTTTTGATATTCATACAGGAAAGCTCATAGATCTTAAAATTAATTTTGAAAGTTTCCTTGAAGACATAAGGGAGATTTATCATTTAGACTAAAAAAAGCCACTGAAAAGTGGCTTTTTTTATATGGTAATATTAGCTTCATCCTGAGACTCTTCCTCTTTTATAATGTTTGGAAATATCATAGGTGCTAACGACCTAACCCGCTCGTAAAGCACAGACTTTTCTATATCTTCTTCATCAACAAAAGGAATTGTTTTGTTTAAGTTGGTAAATACCATTAAAATAATACTTAAAATTAGCCCAATTTTTAAAAACCCAAAAACACCACCAAGAATTTTATTTAGCATACCAAGTGAAGCAAAATCGGCAAGCTTTGTCAAGGCCTTTCCTGCTAAGGAAATAACAAAAACAATAATCATAAACGTAATAGCAAACGAGGCTATGTTAATATATTTTTCATTCCAATCCACTCTGCTTTCTAAAAAAGCTGTTGCAAAATGGCTAAAATGTATAGCACCATAAATACCCAAAATTAAAGCTAATAATGAAGCGATTTCAACAAAAAGACCTTTAATCAGACCTCTAATCAATCCGAATAGGAGCAAAGCACCTAAGACAATATCTATAACAGTCATACAAACCAAAATTTTGATAAACCTCGTTAAAATTAGCGTAATTTTCTGTTATATAGTATAAAAAGTAAGCGGTTTTAATTTATATAACGTTTTTGTTGTGTTGCTATTATATTAGTGTATAAATTTGCAATTAATTATGGTAAAGGACGAATTACTAAAATCGCGTTGGAATATTCTTGTAAATAAGTTATCTCTTCAATTTGCTGATGGAGACACCTTAGATTTGGATGCCATTATTTATTTAATTGGTCTTCAAGAACTTGGTCAATTAAACAGAAAATACAAAAAGGATCAAAAACTAGATTTGATGCACGTTGCTATATGCAAATTGCTTTCCCCTTATGGTTACTATGAATTTGACTATGTTGATGAGGATGGTTGGCCACACTATAAAACAAAAGCCGAACTTCCTTTTTTAAAAGCAGGAGAGCAAAGTATTTTAATGAAAGAAGCCATTGTAAACTATTTTGTTGAAACAGATTATATTCAATAAATAGAACTCTTAAAAAAGATTAAATTCACTAAATTTGCCACTCATTTCGAAGGATTAACATGATAGATAAGATTAAAGAACTTATAGAAGAAGCCGAATCATTTTCTGCAAATTCACTTGAAGAAATTGAAGCGTTCCGAATTAAATATTTAGGCAAAAAAGGCCTGCTTAACGACTATTTTGCCGAATTTAAAAATGTTGCCAATGAGCAAAAAAAGGAGTTTGGACAAGTTATAAACAAGCTAAAAACTACTGCTCAAGACAAGGTAAACGCTCTTAAAGAAGAAATAGAAAATAATGCCGAAAAGACAAGCACAAATGACCTTACAAGACCTGGTGAACCTATTCAAATAGGCTCTCGTCATCCAATTTCAATAGTAAAAAATCAAATTATTGATATTTTTTCACGCATTGGTTTTAATGTAAGCGAAGGTCCAGAAATTGAAGACGATTGGCATAACTTTACAGCTTTAAATTTACCAGAATATCATCCAGCACGTGATATGCAGGATACATTCTTTATTCAAACCAATCCTGATATTTTGTTACGTACTCACACAAGTTCTGTGCAAGTACGATATATGGAAAACAACAAACCACCAATTCGTACCATTTCTCCTGGAAGGGTCTATAGAAACGAAGCTATTTCTGCACGTTCACATTGCTTTTTTCATCAGGTTGAAGGCTTGTACATTGATAAAAATGTGAGTTTTGCCGATTTAAAACAAACCTTACAATATTTTACTACTGAAATGTTCGGCAAATCTAAGATTAGATTGAGACCATCTTATTTCCCATTTACTGAGCCAAGTGCTGAGGTAGATGTGTTTTGGGGATTAGAAACTGAAATTGATTATAGAATAACCAAAGGAACTGGATGGCTTGAAATTATGGGTTGTGGTATGGTAGACCCTAATGTTTTAAAAAACTGCGACATTGATCCTGAGGTTTATTCTGGTTTTGCCTTCGGAATGGGAATAGATAGAATTGCAATGTTACTACACCAAATTGGTGATATTAGATTGCTGAGCGAAAACGATGTTAGGTTTTTAGATCAGTTTAAAAGCGCATTATAAAAATAAAAACCTCTTGATTTTTCAAGAGGTTTTTATTTAGTACAAAATGAATTATTAAACCACACCTTGAGCAAGCATAGCATCAGCTACTTTAACAAAGCCTGCAATGTTAGCTCCTTTAACATAATCAATATAACCATCTTTTTGTTTTCCATAGGTTACACAAGCTTCATGAATATCGTTCATGATGTTATGTAGTTTTTCATCTACTTCTTCTCTTGTCCAGTTTAGACGTAGTGAATTTTGACTCATCTCCAATCCAGAAGTAGCTACACCTCCAGCATTTGAAGCCTTTCCAGGAGAAAATAAAACTTTTGCTTTTTGAAACGCAGTAATAGCTTCAGGTGTTGTTGGCATATTAGCACCTTCTGCAACAGCGATAACCTTATTTTTAATTAAAGCATTTGCTTCTTTTTCGTTCAACTCATTTTGAGTAGCACATGGTAAGGCAATATCGCATTTTACAGACCATGGACGTTCACCTTCGTGATAAGTAGCAGACTTATACTTTTTTGTATACTCACTAATTCTTCCTCTTTTTACGTTTTTGATTTCCATTATTGTAGCTAACTTTTTAGCGTCAATACCATCTTTATCGTAAATATAGCCTCCAGAATCAGACATTGTTACAACTTTTCCACCAAGTTCAGTAGCTTTTTCACAAGCATACTGAGCCACATTTCCTGAGCCAGAAATGACTACGGTTTTTCCTTTAAATGAATCCTTTTTGGTTGCTAACATGTTTTTTGCAAAGTAAACACAACCGTAACCTGTAGCTTCTGGTCTAATTAATGAGCCTCCATAAGTAATTCCTTTTCCAGTAAATACACCAGTAAATTCGTTTCTTAACTTCTTGTATTGACCAAACATATATCCTATTTCTCTACCTCCAACTCCAATATCACCTGCTGGAACGTCAGTGTTAGCACCAATATGCCTAAACAATTCATTCATAAATGATTGACAAAAACGCATCACTTCATTATCACTTTTTCCTTTAGGATCAAAATCAGAACCACCTTTTCCGCCTCCCATTGGCAATGTGGTTAATGAGTTTTTAAAAGTTTGCTCAAACCCTAAAAATTTCAAAATACTAAGATTTACCGTTGGGTGAAATCTTAATCCACCTTTATATGGTCCTATTGCAGAGTTAAACTCAACTCTAAAACCTCTATTAACTTGAGTGTTTCCTTTATCATCAACCCAAGGAACTCTGAAAATGATTGTGCGTTCTGGCTCGACCATACGCTCTAAAAGCATTTTGCCTTTGTATTTTGGGTTTTCTTCTATAAAAGGAATTACAGTTTCTGCTACCTCATGAACAGCTTGCAAAAATTCAGGTTCGTGACCGTTAGATTTTTTAACAAGATTTAAAAAAGCATCTATTTTTTGTTTCATTTATAAAGAATTGTGATACTATTATTAAATAGTAAATTAATGGTGACAAATATACGTTATCTTTAAAAAAAACTTGATTTTTTTTTGATTTTCACAATAACAACACATGATTATTTGTTTTATATTTGGAGAAGATGAGAAACAGAGAATTTATGCATTTTATCGAAGATTTTTGTTGTTTCATCGAAGTTTTATATATTTGTTCGCATAGTGCCTCAAAATCATGATTTACTAATATGCTTAAAACGAAACTATTATACGCTTTTCTAATATTTATTATTAGCATAAACATTGGAAATTCACAATTAGGTTTTTCTCACGAAATAGGTGCTATAGCTGGTCCTGTAGAGTTTAGATCTGATTTTGGGCAACGAAACAACGAACCTACAAACATTGGGAATAGTGGCATTGGTATTGGTATCGTACATTATATAAATTTTGCTTATCGAGCAGATTGTAACTGTTACTCTACCAACACCTATTTTAATGACCACTTTAAATTAAGAAGTGAAATCTCTTGGAATAAGACCATATTAGACCATCATGGTCAATGGGTTGATCCAAGTTTAACGAGTGATGCAGCTGAACGTTTAAGAGGTCATCATGGTGAAGCCAATAATTTTGATATTGGTATGCAATTGGAGTACTTTCCAAGAAGTATTCGTTCGTTTCAAGCCTTTGCATATAAATTTGCCCCTTTTATAAGCCTTGGCGCTCACTATACTGCCTTTAATCCTAAAGCAAGTACAGATTATGTTAATGCATCAGGAACCAATGATGTAGGAAATATTCTTGACCCAAATAATTTTTATCCATATTGGGAACCAGGTTCTGTAAATCCTTCTTCAGGAACTACTTGGTCTTTGGTTACCAGTGTTGGAGTTCGTTATAAATTAGGAGTACTTTCTGACTTAATGTTAGATTTAAGATGGCAACTCTATTTTGATGATTGGATTGACGGACTCAACCACCAGTTACCTTCAAACAAATTTAACGATTGGTTGTTGTGGCTTAACTTTGGGTATATTTATTATTTAGATTAATCTAATGCTTGTTTTAAGTCATTAATTAAATCGTCAATATCCTCAATTCCGACACTTAATCTTATTAAAGAATCAACAACTCCAGTTTTTTCGCGTTCTGCTTTTGGTATGCTTGCATGTGTCATACTTGCTGGATGACCAGATAAAGATTCTACACCACCAAGAGATTCTGCTAAGGTGAATATTTTTAGTTTTTCTACAATTTTAACAGAGGCATTATAGTCATTTCCTTTGGTAGTAAAGGAGAGCATACCACCAAAATTATCCATTTGAGATTTAGCAATCTCATGGTTTGGATGGGTTTCAAATCCTGGCCAGTATACCTTTTCAATTTTTGGATGATTTGCCAAAAACTTAGCAACAGCTTTTCCATTTTCACAATGTCTTTGCATTCTAACGTGCAAAGTCTTGATACCACGTAATACTAAAAAACTATCTTGAGGCCCACAAATAGCACCACTTGCATTTTGAATAAAATAAAGCTTATCTGCAAGTTCTTTATCTTTTACAATTAATGCTCCCATTACTACATCACTATGTCCTCCAAGATATTTTGTAGCTGAATGCATCACAATGTCAGCTCCTAAATCTAAAGGTCTTTGTAAGTAAGGTGTAGCAAAAGTATTATCAACAGCAAGCAAAATATTATGCTTTTTTGCAACTTTAGAAACAGCTTTTATATCTATAATATTGAGCATTGGATTTGTAGGAGTTTCTACCCAAATAAGTTTAGTGTTCTTATTAACATAGCTTTCAACTTTATCAGCATTTTCCATTCCAATAAAATGAAATTTTACTCCAAAAGCCTCATAAATCTTTGTAAATAACCTATAAGTGCCACCATATAAATCGTTTGTTGAGACTACTTCATCTCCAGGTTTCAATAATTTTATAATGGTATCAATCGCTGCAAGACCAGAACCAAAAGCCAAACCAAAATTACCGTTTTCAATACTTGCGAAAGCATTCTCCAAAGCGTTTCGCGTTGGATTGTGAGTTCTTGAGTATTCATAGCCTTTATGACCTCCAGGAGTACTTTGAGCATAGGTTGATGTTTGATAAATAGGAGGCATTACTGCTCCATAAGCTTTGTCGTGTTCTTGACCTCCATGTATGGTTTTGGTATTGAATTTCATCTGAAAAAATTTATATGGCAACAAATTTAGTTTTTAATTCGTTCTATTCAAATGTATGCAATATCTTTATGTGTTGTTATTTAAAATAAATTTATGAAGCAAAAAGTTGTTTTCTTTTTATTAGGCATGCTATTTTTCTCTTGTGCTAAAACTGCTCCTGAACTGATAAAGTTCTCTGAGGTCAATTCACTTTTTGAAAAAAATGCGGTTATTGAGCTAAATATACCAAAAGCTGATGGGAATACTGAACAGTCCAAAGCTATTAACAAAACTATTGAAAATCATATAGCCAATATGCTTGTTTTTCTGGAAGAGCCTTCAGATACGCTTCAACTTAATTATGCTATAAACGCATTCGATTCAGAATATAAGAGATTTAAACAAGATTTTGAAGAAAGCGCAATGGTTTGGGATGCAAGTTTTGATGGTGAAGTAACCTATCAATCCTCAGAATTGATTTCAATAGCTATAAACAGTTATGTGAATTCTGGAGGAGCTCATGGAAACTCAAACGTTACTTTTTTTAATTTTAATTCCTCAGGAAAGCTTTTAAGTTTTAATGATTTATTTTCTAATGAAAAAGGGTTGGAAGAAAAAGTTAAGACCTATTTTAATGAAGAAACTGAAGGAAATAATATAAATTACTTTTTTGGTGATGAGTTTCATCTTCCTGCAAATATTGGGTTTAATGATGAAGGTGTTATCTTTTTCTACAATGTTTATGAAATAGCATCGTATGCAGATGGTGTTACAGAATTTACTATTCCTTTTGAAGAAATTGAACCTTACCTAAAACTGTTGTATTAATCTAAATTTTTTGTGAATCTTTTTACTACAGCTTCAACGGTTAAGCCTTGTCCTATGATTGAAAACAGAACGATGATATAGGTAATTGCCAAAAATAATTCTCTATGCATGCTTTCAGTTAAACTAAGTGCAAGAGCAATTGAGATTCCACCTCGTAATCCTCCCCAAGTCATTATTAAATTTGTATTTGGTACAAATTCTAATCGTTTTGAAAAAAATTTTATTGGAAGCCACAAGGATAGATAACGACATAAAAGCACTAATGGTACTGACATTAAACCTGCAACCACATAATCTGTTTTAAAGGTTAGGATTAGCATTTCCATTCCGATTAACACAAACAGTATGGTGTTTAAAAAGACATCTACAAGCTCCCAAAATTTATCAACATACATTTCTGTTATTTCAGACATAGCAGCATTTCTAACCGTGTCATTACCAACAATTAGACCTGTTGTTACCATTGCTAAAGGTGCAGACAAATGAAATTGGTGAGCAATAAGAGTTCCTCCCATTACAGTAGCTAAGGTTATAATAACTTCAACTTCATAATCATCTATAGATTTCATTAATCTGTAAGTAATCCACCCTAAAATAAGTCCAAGAACTATTCCACCAATAACTTCAACACCAAACAATTTAATAATATTTGAAGGTTCGATTACTCCAGTAGAAGATGATGCTATTGAGAAAAGTGTTAAAAAAACAACGACACCAACACCATCGTTAAAAAGGGATTCGCCAACTATTTTTGTTTCCAATTTTTTTGGCACACCAGCCTTTTTTAAAATCCCTAAAACCGCAATTGGGTCTGTTGGTGAAATTAATGCACCAAACAATAGACAGTAAATAAATTCGACCTCAAGATTAATAGCTTGAAGCAAGTAAAACATCCCTATTCCTACCAAAAATGTTGACACCAAAACACCTAATGTGGCAAAAACAAAAACTGGCCAACGTTGTACTTTAAGTTGCTCAAAATTAGTATGCAAAGCACCTGCAAAGAGCAAAAAACTAAGCATAACATCAAGCAGGATTGTTTTAAAATCTATTTGAGTGATTAACTCTTTTTCTCTTAAAAGCAAAGTATCGTCAAAGTGTCCAATAATGACAACTATTAGTGTAAAAATAATAGTGATAATCATTAAACCAATAGTTAAAGGCATTTTTAAAAACCGCTCATTGATGTAGCCAAACACAGCTGAAAGAACTATTAAAACGGTTGCTATAGTAAAGTAATCCATGTTTTAAATCGATTTTTTAAGAGCTAAAATATAGCCTAAATGTATGCCTTCATGAAAGTTATTAAACTCTAAGGCTTGCTCAACATTTGTTAATGTGCTTTTTGTACTTACAGTGTATTCAGTATAATTTTTAAACACACCATTGTTGTAGTCTTCTTTTGTTTTTTTTAAGGTTGAAAAAAGTAAGGTTTTAATATGGTTAACCTCGTCTTGAGTTACCTTTTGTTCGGCTTTTGTGCCTTTTCTGTATTTAGCAACCATTTCATCAGAAACTTGCATAGGCAATTGTGAGTTTCCATACACTAATAATTGCTGGGTAACAATAACATGTGCAATGTTCCAAATTAGGTTATTGCTAAATCCTTTAGGGATTTTGTTCAATTCGTCTAAACTAAACTCATTTAAAAATCCTTCAAGTATGTTTCTATTTTTAAGGCAAATATCAAAAGTCCAATTCATAAAACAACATAATTATTGATTGTAAAATTAAAAATAAGATTTAGTTTTTGTTTATTATTCAATATTTTTAGCAAATAATAAAAGAGATGAATAAAGTATATTACCTGAAAACATGTAATACATGTATACGTATTTTAAAAGAGCTTAATCTTTCTTCAAAATTTGTATTACAAGATATTAAGGAGGAATCTTTAACCGTAAAACAACTTGAAGAGTTGCACAAACTTTCTGGAAGTTATGAAGCTCTTTTTAGTAAGAGAGCTAAGCTTTATAAAGAAATGGATTTAAAAAATACCAACTTGCGGGAGCGTGATTACAAGCATTATATATTAGAACACTATACGTTTTTACAACGACCAGTAATTGTTATTGAAAATACCATTTTTATTGGTAATAGTAAAAAAGTTGTTGAAGCTGTAAAACAAAAATTATAGCTACTTTGTTTTAACAATTAGTAAGGAAGAAACACAAAATCTGACTTAAATTTTTTAGATTGAAACATAGAACCTCTAGATATTTTTAATGAGCCAATATTCAGCCAAAGTTTTCAGTACTGTTGATGCTATTCCGACGTATGATTGGTTGTCATTAAACACAAAAAGCAACACGTATTTTAGTCCAGATTTTCTAAGAGCTTTTGAGGCCTCTAACCCAAAAATATCATTCAAATACATCATTATTTATAATGAGTTAAAAGCTGTTGGGTTGGCTAACATTCAAATTATAAGTTTAGGTATTGATGTTATTTTAAAAAACATTAAAATCTCTAAAACTGCTAAAAGTATCTTTCGTTTTTTTCTTTGTAATTATCCTTTAAAAATAATGTTTTGCGGTAATGTATTTTTAAGTGGAGAACATGGCATTATACTTAACCAAGATATTGATAAAAAAAAGGCGTTTTTGCAAATCTCTAAAGCCATAAAGAATTTGTCTTCTATTAAAGAAAACAGGCCACTACACGCCATTTTTATAAAAGACTTTTATCAAGAATCATTGCACATTACAAATCATTTACTTGATTATAATTACATGAAAATGCCTGTAGAGCCTAATATGATTTTTAAACTAAATTCAAAATGGAAAACGTTTGATGATTATACAAACGACTTAAAATCGAAATATAGAGTAAAAGTTAACAAAGCTGATAAAACAAGCAATGGCTTAACAGCAAAATTATTTAATGAAGATGATTTTAAAGTCTATAAAGATGAACTTCAACAATTATACGAAAACACAATATCAAATGCCGATTTTAACGCTCAAGTTTTAGACCTAAACACTTACATAAAATTGAGAGCTTTATATAAAGATAACTTTATTGTGAAAGCCTATTTTAAAGATGAAAAATTAGTTGGGTTTTTATCTGCTTTGCATAACAACAATCATTTAGATGCTCATTTTATTGGTTTAGATTATGAGTGCAATAAAACTTATGCTATTTATCCGAGAATTTTAAACGATTATGTAAGATTAGGTATAGAAAAGAATGTTTCTCAAATTAATTTTGGACGTACTGCTTCTGAAATAAAAAGTACAATTGGAGCAATACCAGAAAATTTGGTTTGCTATACACGGCATAGGCATAATACCATCAATAAATTTTTACAGCCTTTTGTAGGTCAAGTAAAAATTAAAGATTTTAAACAACACGAACCATTTAAAGCATAAAAAAGAGGCATTAAATGCCTCTTTTTTTATAAAGTGTAATTTAAAATTTAAGCCCAAGCATTAATTAAGCCTCCCATTAAAGACATAGTTACTATCCAATAACCAGCATTAATGGCAACATACTTAAATGACTTTTGCTCAAACAAAGCGTTTGTAGCTAAAACAGGAAGTGCTAGCAATATTCCTAATAGAGCGCCATGAAAGGCACCATGCTTAAAAGTCATGTATTCTCCACCAGGACCATGCTCCATTCCTGGCGCTCCTCCAGTCATAACAGCTGGCCAAATAGCAAAAGCGATTAAAAAAGCCATAACTACAGCTAATCCATAGGTTTTACCTGGATTCATGTTTTTTGCTTTTTCTTCGGTCATGCCACTTTCTTTCATCCATGCAGTGCCAAAAACTTTAGGATTATACCAAATAAACCCTGTTACAAGAGGTAAGATTGCTGCCACAATCATGGCAATCCAATTAATGTTCATTTCTTCCATAATTTTGCTTATTAAGTTAGTTTTATAGTAACAATTTAAGGAAAAAATGCTTTGATTGTTTATTTAGGTAAATCTTTTGGTGAAAGGATTTTACTTTTTAAATCTTCTTTTGTTAAATATTTAAAGCTCTTTGCACGAGGAAAGCTCTCAATTTTATTCAATAAAAACTCTGAAACCTTACCTAATTTTCGAGTGTCCAAATTCATCCAAGAAAAAAGCATTTCTGCATATGCTAAATTCTTTCCTTCATCGTTATAAAAATTATGCTCAATTTTTACAAAACGTCCATCTTTACTATGTCCAATTACCTCAAGACTAACTCGAATATTATCGTCTAGCCCAATTTCTTTAAAGTAATATACCTGCTCATAAAATACTATAGGACCTAAACCCAAATCGTTAATCACATCTAAACTTAAGCCATAACTTGTTAAAAAAGCCATTCGAGTATGACTCATAAATTCTACATAAGTTGAATTTCCTAAGTGTTTATTGGCATCAATATCGTTCCACCTAATATCAAATTCTTTAAAAAACATAGTTTAAATATTTAAAAAGCAAATGTACTATTTTTGAAATCTTACTCTTGTAGGCATCAAGTATAAATTAAGCGATTTAACTATCTTTGTACAACTTTAAAATTCAGGGATGATACAATCAATGACAGGCTATGGTAAATCTGTACTACAATTGCCAACTAAAAAAATCTCTATCGAATTGAAATCGCTTAATAGCAAAAATCTCGATTTGAATACTCGTATGCCTTCAATATACAGGGAAAAAGAGCTTGAAATACGCTCTTTAATAGCTTCAAAACTGGTTAGAGGCAAAATTGATTTTTCATTGTTTGTTGAAATTACTGGCGAAGAAACTTCATCGACAGTAAACCAGCCAGTCGTAAAAAAATATATGGAACAATTGCGCAATGTGGTTGCAGCCTCTGACACAGAGTTGCTTAAAATGGCAATTAAAATGCCTGACGCACTCAATACAGAAAGAGATGAAATTGATGAAAATGAATGGAAATTAATTCAACAAGAAATAGATAATACTTTAGATAAAATTCAAGCCTTCAGGTTTCAAGAAGGTAAAGCACTAGAAAAAGACTTCGAACTAAGGATTAATAACATTGATAATTTACTTCAAGACGTCATAAAAATGGATCCTGATAGGATAGAAGGAGTGAGAGCACGTTTAGAAAAAGGAATTGCAGAAATCAAAGAACGCGTTGATGAAAACAGGTTTGAACAAGAATTGGTTTACTATATTGAGAAGTACGATATTACTGAAGAAAAGGTAAGACTTCACAATCACTTGGAATACTTTTTAAAGTCTTTAAGTTCTCCAGATTCCAATGGCAAAAAATTAGGGTTTATTGGTCAAGAAATTGGTCGTGAAATCAACACTATTGGCTCTAAAGCAAATTATGCACCAATGCAAAAATTAGTTGTTCAAATGAAGGACGAATTAGAGAAAGTAAAAGAACAATTGTTAAACGCACTTTAAATGAAAGAAGGTAAACTAATAGTATTTTCGGCACCTTCTGGCTCTGGAAAAACCACCATTGTTAGACATTTACTTAAGCAAGAAGAATTAAATTTGGAGTTTTCTATTTCTGCAACTTCAAGAGAAAAACGTGGTGAAGAAATCAATGGTAAAGACTACTATTTTTTATCAGCCAAGGAATTTAAAACCAAAATTAAAAATGAAGAGTTTTTGGAGTGGGAAGAGGTGTATCGTGATAATTTTTATGGCACTTTAAAATCTGAGGTAGAGCGTATTTGGGCTTTAGGCAAACACGTTATTTTTGATATTGATGTATCTGGAGGTTTGCGCATTAAACGAAAATTTCCTGAGCAAACCTTAGCAGTTTTTGTTAAGCCACCAAGTATAGATGAACTAAAAATACGTTTAAAAAAACGTAAAACAGAAAATGCAGATAAAATAAACATGCGTATTGCAAAAGCTTCAGCAGAATTGGCTACAGCGCCTTTGTTTGATGTGATTATAGAAAACGACAATTTAGAAAAAGCACTCAACGAAGCTTACGTTTTAGTAATTGATTTTGTTAATAAATCTTCTGATTGCGAATGAAGATAGGACTTTATTTTGGCACCTTTAATCCAATACATGTTGGTCATTTAACCATTGCTAATCACATGGCAGAATATAGTGATTTAGATCAAGTTTGGTTTGTGGTAACACCTCATAGTCCATTTAAGAAAAAAAGTTCATTGCTCAATAATAATCATCGTTATCAAATGGTTGATAGAGCAGTTGAAGATTATCCAAATTTACGAGCCAGCGATATTGAGTTTAAACTTCCGCAGCCCAATTATACCATAAACACATTAATTTATTTAGAAGAAAAATATCCTGACTATGAGTTTGCGCTTATTATGGGAGAAGACAATCTTAAAAGTTTCCATAAATGGAAAAATTATGAGCAAATTTTAGAGCATCATCATATTTATGTATATCCAAGAATTTCTGAAGGAAAAACAGAAACCCTTTTTAGCGACCATCCTAAAATACATCATATAGATGCTCCGATAATGGAAATTTCATCTACTTTTATTAGAAATGCCATAAAAGAAGGTAAAAATATAAGACCAATGCTACCAGAACATGTATGGACTTATTTAGACGAAATGAATTTTTATAAATAGAACACACTATTAAAAGAATGTAGCCCTTTATTTTGATTTGGAACACTTAAATAATATAGCAAATATTTTAGGTAAAAGTTTTTTAGTAATCAATATCTTATTATTGGTTTTGGTTTTTGTTTTGCTTTTAACATACATAAAAAAAAGAGTTTTTAGAATTTTTGTCGCCGCCTTTTTTAGTTTGTTTGTTGCACTTCAAGTTGCGTCACTGTATTTTATTAGAACTTATATTAGTTATAACTTTTTAGTGCATTTTAATAAAAGGGACATCTTTGGAATGATTGGTCTTTTTACAGTTGAAGTCTTATTATTTCTACTGCTATTAATCTTTCTCTTTTTAGGGTTATACCATTCAAAAACCATAATAAAAACCTTTGTAAACTTGTTTAAGCCTTTGGGCAAGCTTTATAAAATGATGCTCAGAAAAAGTGTGGTAAATTGGGCTAAAGTTGGGTTCATTGTTGTTGCGTGCTTTGTTATGTGTTTGCAAAATGGGTTGCTAAGCGATGGCTATTTGCTAATAAAATCTCTTAAAGTGGATTATAAGGGTTTTGAAGAGCAACTTGTAAAATTAGGTATGGAAAATTATATATCTCCAGACCAGTTAAAAGTCTCTGCATCTGAATCAAAAAAAAACATAATTATTATTTCATTAGAATCTTATGAAAAAGGATATCTAAGTGATAAGTATTCACATCTAACTCCTTTTTTAAGATCGTTAAAAGCAAGTAAAGATTGGAGTTATATTGATATTAAACCGAATGATGGTAGCCAATGGACCAGCGGTTCTCTGTATACTTACCTTACAGGATTTCCAGCTTATTTTGGCACTTACCACAACCAAATATTTCAAACAAGTTACAAATCTTCTATAACAGGTATAAGCCATATATTTAAAAAAGCTGGGTATAATACCTTTCATTTGAGCTCTAACGCAAGTATTTCAGGGACTGAAGATATGCTTTATGCTCTTGAAATAGATAAAATTATAGATAAGACCCAACTTAAAGACAGTATTCAAGACAAAGATTTATTTAACACAGCAAAGAACATAATATCTGAAAACGTTAAATCAAATCAACCATTTGCACTATTAATGGCAACTATAAGCACTCATTTCCCAAACGGTGTATACGATAAAAGAATGGAAGGATTGGTTGATCAACAAAGTTCTGACCTAGAATTTATGGTAGCTTCTATAGATTATATGCTAAGAGATTTTGTTTCTTTTTTAGATGATAACGACTATTTAAATAATACCTCTGTATATATATTTCCAGACCATTTAAAAATGGGAGATGACAGTTTGTTTTCCGATACAGGCGAAAGAGGTCTTTATGTTTTAACCAATGCATATAAAGACAATATTAATGCAAAGGATTGCAATAATTTATACCAAATAGATTTGCCTAACATTATTTTAGATGGAGCAAAGATTAAGCATAATGCCAAATTTTTAAGCCATTATATTGATGGAGATAAGAATGAGTACATAAAAAATCATATCTCAGAATTAACATCATTAAATGTGTCTGGTTTTTCAAGAGTGAAAAAGCAACCATACATTATACCTAAAAAAACCGTTCATTATAATAGTTACAAAGAAGACAAGAACAGGTTTATTGCACATGCTGGTGGAATGATTGATAAATATATTTACACCAATTCCTTAGAAGCACTAAACTTGAATTATGAAAAAGGGTTTAGGTTGTTTGAACTGGATATACAGAAAACAACCGATGGTGTATTTGTGGCAGCTCATTCTTGGGATGATTGGATCTCTATGGTTAATTACAGTAAAGAAGCACCTGTAACTCGTAAAGAATTTTTGAATCATAAAATTCATGGTCTTTTTACGCCTTTAGATATGGATGCTATAAATAAATGGTTTAAAGGACATCCTGATGCCATATTAGTAACAGATAAAATAAATGAACCAAAATTGTTTTCAGAGCAATTTGTAGATAAGAGTAGGCTTATGATGGAATTGTTTACTTGGGATGCAGTACTTGAAGGAATTAACACCAATATTAAATCTGCAATAGTATCGCAAGGAGTTTTAAATAGCTTAAAAGGTAATAAAGTTAAAACCTTATTAAAACACAATATTACAGACGTGGCAATATCAAGAAATAGTATTGCCTCTAAAATGGAGCTTTTAAAATCACTAAAAGAAAATGGAATAAAAGTTTATGTTTACAATGTTAATGATAGAATAGATAGAGATGAGGATTATGTTGTAAAATATGAAATGGACTTTATTTATGGCTTATATGCAGATAAATGGAATTTTAACAAATAAAAAGCCAGACCATTAAGTCTGGCTTTTTAAATTATATAGAATTATAGATTTAGTCTAAAGCCGGAATACGTAATACTTGACCAGGATAAATTAAATCTGGGTCTTTAAGCATTGGTTTGTTAGCTTCAAAAATAACTGGATACTTCATCGCGTTTCCATAATATTTTTTAGCTATTTTTCCAAGAGTGTCACCACTTACAACAGTATGAAATTGTGCCTCTGGCTCAACATGCTCAACAGTCATTTGGTCATCAACGGTTGCTATACCTTGAGAGTTACCAACAACTAAAACCACTTTTTCCTTAGTTGCTTGGTCGTAAGCCATTCCTGTAATTGTAGCTTTATCATCGTCAATATGAACGTTAAGGTTTTCTACCTTTAGCTGTAAATCGTTAATTGTTTCTTCTAATCTTGCAGCAGCAGCCTCTTCGGCTCTAAGCTCTTTTGCGGCAGCTTCAGCAGCTTCTTCTGCGTCAGTTTTACCAATACCAAATACTTTAGCTCCTGCGTTTTTAATAAATGAAAATAATCCCATTGTGTTTCTGTGTTTTTAAGTTAATGTTTATATAGTTGTAAATTTCGTCAAATAATGCTTTAAATGCAACAAATGTTAACAACTATCTGAATTTATTTTACTCTGTTTTGACACAAGTTTAGATAAAAAGTCACAAAAAAAGAAAACTGCCTAAAACAATTGCTTTAGGCAGTTTAACACTAAAATAACCAACCAAAATTTTAGCTTATCTTATAATCGTTTCCTAACCCTTGGGTTCTCTTTCTTTTGTGTTTTTTGTTTTCTTAATTTTTCTATTGATGTTGACTTTTCTGTAGTACCATCGTTTGGTTGTAGATACTGAATGTAGCCTCTGCCTTCAAACTCATAATACGTTCCAGAAGATGGATGATAAAGTTCTATTAAACCATCATTGATAACGGTTAATTCGAAAATTTCATTGTCAAAATAATCATAATCTAATGTTAAAGTTTTTAGGTACATATTCCCACTAATGTCGCCTATTCCATAATCTCCAACAAAATCCCAATACAAGTTGTTTACATTAGTTCCAACCTCATCTTGTGAACTTCTAAAAGTACTGTCATTTCCACCAGCTAAAAACTGTAAAAAGTTTTCATTGTCAAATTCGTTAAGAGCACCAACATAACTTGTGTATGCTTTTTCCCAAGCTTCATATTCTTGCATGAAATAATGAATGTTGTCATAAAACACAAAGTCATAATCAAAATTGCTACGTTGGTAACCATCTAAAAAATAAGATGTATCGTTGTTTGGGTTGTATAGTTCTATGGTATTATTATCTATTTGATAAACATCAAAAGTTAAAAAACCATCAACCACATGATGTACATCTAAAATCATATCATAAGCATCATAATAACCAATTGAAATTCCTAAACCATTGCCTTGTGTACCAATGCCAACTAAATTATTATTAGCATAAACATTGCCTCCTAAAAACGAAACTGTAAAAGCTTTTTGTAAAAAAGGAGTTTGACCATAACCAACAGTTTCATTAATATCTATATACCACAAATCGTATGAATTTAGTAACTGATTTAAAGAAATTGATGGTACATCGTTATAATCATCGTCTATTACATCAATATGACATGATGTAAAAAATAGTGTAGCGAGAGCAAATCCTGTGAGTAATTTAAATGTTTTCATAACCTTTGTTTTTAACTGATTGATATTAGCAAAGTTTCAAAAGGCATGCCAAAAGTGTAAAGCCTTTATTTTTAAGCAAGTACAAAACGTGATATTTTATGTATTTTTGATTTAGTAAAATTCACTTGTTTATGGCATCAGAATTAAAATTTGCTGTTTTTGGTAGTGGAAGTTGGGCAACTGCTATTGTAAAAATGTTATGCGAAAATGTAGATGAGGTTGGTTGGTATATGCGAAATAAGCAAACTACAGACTATATAAAGAAACACCAGCATAATCCAAGTTATTTAAGTTCCGTAGAATTTAATTTAGTGCAACTTAAATTAAGCAACGATATTAATGAAACTGCTAATTATGCTGACGTTCTCATTTTTGTAATCCCTTCAGCTTTTGTTTATAAAGAACTTGAAAAATTAAATGTAGATATCACAAATAAAATTGTGGTTTCAGCTGTAAAAGGAATTATTCCAGAATCAGGTTTGTTGGTTGGAGAGCATTTTCATGATATTTATAAAATCCCTTTTGAAAACATAGGTGTTATTGCAGGACCATGTCATGCTGAAGAAGTTGCCTTAGAACGCTTATCTTATTTGACCATTTCTTGTGCTGATGCTAGAAAAGCTCAAAAAATTGCTGATGCTTTAAGCAGCGATTATATTAAAACTAAAATAAGCGACGATATTATTGGTACAGAATACGCAGTGATGCTTAAAAATATTTACGCTATTGCAGCAGGAATAGCACATGGTTTGGGTTATGGAGATAATTTCCAAAGTGTACTTATGAGTAATGCCATACGTGAGATGAAACGTTTTATAAAGAAAATGCATAAAATGAAGCGTAACATTAATAACTCTGCATATTTAGGCGATTTATTGGTAACAGGTTATTCTGTTTTTTCAAGAAACAGAATGTTTGGTAATATGATTGGTAAGGGTTATACAGTAAAATCGGCAATGATGGAAATGAGCATGGTTGCCGAAGGTTACTACGCTACAAAAAGTGCTCATTTGCTCAACGAGAAAAATAAAAAGAAAACACGATTACCAATAATCAATGCTGTTTATGGTATTTTATACGAAGGGAAAGATGCCAAAAAAGAGTTTAAAAAACTAACTGAGAAGTTGGATTGATTTAATACATTTTACATCTAAACTAATTATACATGTCGATAAAAGTAATAGGAGCTGGATTTCCAAGAACTGGGACAACCACTTTAAAAAAAGCATTAGAAACTCTTGGATATAAAGACACTTACCATTTTAAGGATCTAATTGCAAATCCAAAAAAACTAAAGTATTGGAAAGATTTAGAAGAAAAAGGTGACACCAATTTTGAAGCATTATTTGATGGCTTTCAAGCAACTGTGGATTTCCCAGGATATCCTTACTACAAAATATTGCTTAAAAAGTATCCTGATGCCAAAGTGATTTTAACCAAAAGAGATGTAGACAAGTGGTATGAAAGCACCTTAAAAACAGTTTGGAAAGCAGGACCTCAAACAGTTTTGGCGAAGATTGTTCTTCTTACAAAGATGCTTTTTAATACAAGTCTTAGACACACATTTAAGTGTATTAAATTTATGAGAAGCACTTATTTAAAAAAGCAATTCAGTAACAATTTTGCTTCAGAAACTCATGCTAAAGAGGTGTTTTTTAAGCATATTGAGGAGGTTAAAAATCATGTTCCTGAGAACCAATTATTAATTTATGATGTATCAGAAGGTTGGCAGCCGTTATGTAATTTTTTAGACAAACCAATTCCAAAGGAAGATTTTCCACACCTTAACAAAAAGGAAAACTTCCATGAAATGGTTAAAGGAATGATTAAAGATGCAGCAAAACGCTAGTTAATATTTTAACTCCATTCGTTCTGATCTGTATAATATATCAGATTGTCCCCAAGCACCTGTTTTGTTTCCATTTAAGGTTTTGTAATAAAGAGTAGCTTCAAACACCTCTTCTCCTGTTTCACGATTTACCTCAATTATTTTAGCTGAGTATTTAGTGTCTGGAGTAAGAAATCCAGACGTAACTAATACATTGTTTGAGTTTTTAAGATAATCAACATCACTAACTATTGCAGAATAAAATGATTCTCCTCTTTCTTTTCCGTATTGCCAAATTTGCTCAACGGTTTTAGTGTCTTCATTTATTTTATATTCCACAGCTCTTGAGTAATGATTTTCTTCTTTAAAATTTCTATGAGAGCCATTGTCAAAAACAAGTATATTACCATTTGATAATAACTCAGGAGCATGTGGTCCCCAAGGATAATCAAAATCTGAGGCGCTTTCTATACCTAGTTGTATGTTATTATTGTAAGCTTTGCTTTCAACATTTACTGGAGACAATAAAAATGGTTTAGTGTCTAATCCATCATTATTTCTGCCTGATTTTCCCCAGTTCTTTTTGGAGCCATAATCCATTTAAGTTCATCATTCCATGTAATTTTTATTAATCCTTGGTTTTTCCCTGAAACTACAATTGTACTATCTTTTTCGTTAAAAGCAAGACCATTCATGTGAAGCCAATCGCCTTTTCTTAAAAAGTTTACATCATTTCTAGTAACGTCAAGATGTTTCGCTAAATCCCATTTTTTAGCAATTCTTTTATTTTTCATATCATAATGCATAATAAAATCACTATCAGATAAAATAGTTTCTCCATCTAATTTTATATAGGCATCTCTAGCTCCAATACAAATGAGTAAATCTCCATTTGGAAGCTCAACGACATCATGATGCATTCCATAATTGTTATCTATTTTGGTTTCGCTTAATATTTGCCCAAGCATGTTAAACTCGTAGATTGTAAAGCGGTCTACCATTAATAGGTTTCCGTTTTTAAGACGTTGAAAAGGGCTTACCATAGTTCCGTTAAAGCTTAAATCTAAATACCAACGTACTTTGCCTTGGTCGTCAAAAATCATAGGTATTGAGTTAAATTTACCGTTGTTTGCATAATGAATGTCACAACCATGTAAACCTGGTTCCATTTTACTTCTATCTAATTTATTAATTTCAATTTCAGGAAATCCCATTGGAATATCATTAGTTTTAATCTTAACTGTATCAATAACTTCTTTAGTAGCATACTTTAATGTAACTACAACATTATTTTCAGTATTTGGATACAAACCCAATACAGGAACGGTTACGCTATCTGTTTTTATTTCAAAAGAATGTACAATTGGAGTTTCACCAAGAACTTGTATTTGTCCAATGCATGGCTCATCAGATTTTATGTTTAAAATAGCAGTTAATGGTGCTATTTTGTAAGGATTAAGAACAACTTGTATACTATGATTCTTTTTTTCTTGCTCATTGCATCCTAGAAAAAGAAAAGTAAAAATTAAAAGTGTGATACAATAAACAAAAGATTGATTTGCTTTAATAGCCATGTTGAATATAGTTAATTTGAATGGTTTTTTAAACGCATAAGGTACTTAATTTTTTGAAATTTGAATCGATTTAGAGTTAAACAAAATCACTTCACTAAAACACCTCTAACTTCCATTAAAGGTATAGGTTGCAATGCATTTTTATTAATTGTGTTTTTTCTAAAAAGAAAAGTTTTGTCAAACATTTTGTTGTTTTCAAAAAAAGTGACTTTAAATTGGTTGTTAAGAGCAAAGAGTTCTTCTTGCATCAGCTCAATTTTTGCATAACTTTTTGCAGGCAATTTATCAATTTTTTTTCTAAAAACAGATGTGGTTTTGTCTTTAGAATAACCAGATGTTACAATTAAAACAAGTTCTAAATCAACATCTTTCTCATTTATGATGTAGGCATTCCAATCGTATGTTTTGTAAATTTCATTATATTCATTTACAACCGCTATGAACACATTTTTTACTTCTGGAATACTAATGTCTTTTTTCATTTTATGCTTAAATTGAAAACCTTAAATTTGCCCAAAAATAAAGCTTTTATACTTTCAAAAAGCAAATCAGTACTTATCAGAATATACTAACCTTAATTAATAAGTCAAACATCCAAATTTTTGTAAGTTATAGAAATATGATTTTATTTATTTTATCGTTAGTTATAAATATATTTGAATGAAACAAAATCAATGAAGAAGAACCTAATAGTTTTTTTACTTTTCTTGCTAACAGTAAGTTTAAATGCACAAGATTACTCTGCACTTTGGGAAGGTCACTTTTCATATCTTAATGTAAAAGATGTTGTGTATGGCAATGATAAAATTTATGCCGCTTCTGAAAATGTAGTTTTTGTATATGATATTCAATCAACTGAGATAGAAACCATAACCACTATTAATGGTTTATCAGGTGAGTTTATTTCAACAATACATTACAGTGAAGTTTATAATTTACTTATAATAGGCTACGAAAATGGACTTATAGAAGTATATAACGAATCTGATAATAGTGTTTTAACTGTTGTAGATATTATTGAAAAACCAACAATACCTCCAGATAACAAAAAAATAAATCATTTTAATGAATACAATAATGTGGTTTATATTTCAACTGACTATGGAATTTCTGTATACGATTTAGAGCGCTTAGAATTCGGGGACACTTACTTTGTAGGTAATGGAGGTTCGCAAATAATAGTTAGCGAAACTGCAGTTTTTGGAGATAATATTTATGCAGCTTGTTTAAACGGAAGAGGTTTGTTAAGAGCGCTTGTTGCAAGTGATGGACTAATCGATTACCAAGAATGGACTCAAACAGTTGGCGGAAACTTTTTTGGAATTCAACAAAACCAAGATAAGTTATATACTATTAGAGGTAATAATACTATTTACGAAGTTGTAGGAGCAACGATTGCCCAATTGTTCACCTATAATACGTTGCCAATAGATATAAAAAGTTCAAACAACAATTTAGTAGTAACAACAAATACGAGTGTTTTTGTTTACGACCAAGATTTTTCGTTATTAGCGACATCCAATATAGTACCAGAGTTTGACACTCAATTTACATCAGCAGTAACCACAAATGAAGGCATTTATATAGGAACTTCAGGGTATGGAGTGTTAAGGTCTACCATTGATAGTGCAAGTAGTTATACAGAAATTCATCCAAATGGACCTTTAAGAAACAATGTGTTTTCTGTTGAGGCTGGATTTAGTAATGTTTGGGCAACTTATGGTGCGTATACTTTAACTTACTTCCCTTTAAACAGAAGGTATGGAGTAAGTCATTTACAAGAAGAAGAGTGGTTTAATATCCCTTATGATAGCTTGCAGTTTCCAGCATTTAGCCTTAATTATACTTCAATAAACCCTTTTAAACCTCAACAGGTTTTTATAAGTTCATTTCAGCATGGTTTATTAGAAATAGAAAACAATGAGGTAACCAATTTATACAATCACTTAAATAGTGGGATGGAATCATTGGTTATTCCAGGTAACCCTAATGTTATTAGTATTCGTGTTACAGGTTCAACTTTTGATAGAGAAGGACTGTTATGGACACTTACAGGACGTGTTCAAAGACCATTAAAATCATATAACCCTAATACAGGTCAATGGGTTAGTTACGATTTTTCTGAAATTTTACCTGATCCTTTAACAGACGAATTTGGGTATAGTGATGTAGTAATCGATGCAAATAATACAAAATGGATAGGTGGTTATAAATTAGGGCTAATAGGGTTTAATGAAAATGGAGGCAATCACTTGCTTAAATTTATTAATGATGAAGTCATAGCCAACCTTCCATCTTCTCTTGTTAGAGCATTGGCTATTGATAAGCAAAACCAGTTGTGGATTGGCACCACTAAGGGTTTAAGAGTACTTTACAATACCTCTAATTTTTTTGAAGACGAAACAGTTAGTACAAGAGAGATAGTTATACTTGAAGATGGAATTCCGAAAGAATTATTAGAACAGCAATTCATATCTGACATTATTGTGGATGGCTCAAATAACAAATGGGTTGCGACTATTGGAGCAGGAGTCTTTTATTTTTCTTCCAATGGGCAAGAAACTATTTTTCATTTCACAAAAGACAACTCGCCTTTACCATCAAATAATGTAAACGATATGGCATTAGATAGCAATAATGGCATTATGTATTTTGGGACAGAGAGAGGTTTGGTTGCATTTAGGTCTGGAGGGTCTGAAACCCAAAACGAATTAGTAAACGCACATGTTTATCCAAATCCTGTAAGGCCAGGCTTTGATATGGTAAACGACAAAATAAAAATAAAAGATATTAGTGATAACGTTAACATTAAAATTACTGATATAGAAGGTAATTTAGTTGCCGAAGCCGAATCTAGAACCAATTTAAGATATAGAGGTTACAATTTAGAAATTGATGGTGGAACAGCCTATTGGAACGGAAAAAACCTTAGCAATAACCAAGTAGCGTCAGGAGTTTACTTGGTCATGTTGTCTGATCTTGATACCTTCGAAACCAAAGTTTTAAAACTAATGATCATTCGCTAATGATAGCATCTACTAAAGCCATAGTAGTATCCAAATTACGTTATAAAGATCATGATTTAATAGTAAAATGCTATACAGAACAATATGGCATTAAGAGTTATTTGTTAAGAAATGCACTTAAATCTAAAAAAGGAAAATTTAAGCCTGCTTATTTTCAGCCATTAACTATTATTGAAATTGAAGCAGACCATAAAGACAACCGTTCACTTAACTATTTAAAAGATATTAAAGTTCTTAATGGATTTGATGCCATACAAACTAATATAATAAAAAGTTCTATAGCATTGTTTTTGGCTGAGGTACTCAACAATGTATTAAGAGAAGAAGAAAAAAACAATGACTTATATGATTATCTCGAAACATCGCTTATTTGGTTTAACGAAAACAAAACAGATGCTAACTTTCATCTTATTTTCTTAATTGAGCTTACCAAATATCTTGGGTTTTACCCTAATTTAAATCAATCAGACTTACCATATTTTAACCTTGAAGACGGAAAATTTTATAATGTAAAGTCAGGAAAATACTATATAGAAGGCGAAAATTTAACACTCTTAAAACAGCTCCTTGGTATAAAATTTGATGTAGTAAAATCAACCAATTTTAAACCAACCAAAAAACTAGACTTTTTAAATATGATTTTACTCTATTTAAAACTACATTTGCAAGGCTTCAATCAGCCTAAATCTGTAGCGGTTTTAAGCCAAATTTTCCACTAACATGAAATTTCTTTTAGCGTTTTTAGTAAGCATCATCTCACTATATACAACTGCTCAGCAAGTATTTGTAATAGATATAGTTACCAAAGAACCTATCTCAGGAGTTGTAGCTTATAATAAGGACAAATCTAAGTCTGCCTTGTCCAATTTTAATGGAGAAATCAACTTGAGTGCTTTTGCCGAAAATGAAACAATTGTATTTCAGCATCTACTGTATTTTAATTTTAAGATTGAAAATAATAAAATTACAAATACTATTTATTTAGAACCCAAAGCGCAAGACCTAAACGAGATTATTATTTCAGCATCAAAATTTGAACAAAGCAAACGCGATATTCCTCAAAAGGTAATTAGTATTGACACAGAAAAAATACAATTCATAAACCCTCAAACAAGTGCAGATTTACTTGAAAACACAGGCAATATCTATATGCAAAAAAGTCAACTTGGTGGAGGAAGTCCAATGATTAGAGGATTTTCAACCAACAGACTTTTAATAACTGTTGATGGAGTAAGAATGAATAATGCAATTTTTAGAGGAGGAAATTTACAGAACGTTATCTCTGTAGATCCCTTTGCCATTCAAAACACCGAAATAACGTTAGGTGCAGGATCTGTGGTTTATGGTAGTGATGCCATTGGAGGTGTTATGAGTTTTTACACTAAAAAACCTCAACCTTCATATTCAGATTCGCTATTTTTTAAGGCCAATACGACAGGTAGATATTCAACAGCAAATAAAGAAAAAACAAGTCATTTAGATTTAAATTTTGGTTTGAACAAATGGGCTTTTTTATCGAGTGTTAGTTATACAGATTTTGACGATTTAAGAATGGGAAGTTATGGTCCAAGTGAATATCTTAGACCAGAATATGTTGAAACTATTGATGGAGATGATGTTATTGTAGAAAACGATAATCCATTAATTCAAAAACCAACAGGCTATAATCAAATCAATCTCTTACAAAAAGTTAGGTACGAACCCTCTGAAAACTACAGTTTTGATTTGGGTCTTTATTATACAACAACATCAGATTACTCAAGATACGACAGGTTAATTAGGTATAGAGGTAATAACTTACGCTCTGCCGAGTGGAATTATGGACCCCAAAGTTGGTTCATGACCAATCTACAAGTTACAAGGTTGAGCAGTAACTCTAATCTTTATGACAAAATAAATGCAAGTATTGCATATCAGAACTTTAAAGAAAGTAGGGTTGATAGAAATTTTCAATCAGATGAAAGGAGTATGACTGAAGAAGGTGTCGATGCTCTGTCATTTAACTTAGATTTAGAAAACGAGTTAAACCCTAAAACCGAATTATTTTACGGTTTGGAATATGTTTACAATAAAATATCGTCACGAGGCGAAAGCTATAATATTAGCACAAACCAATCCGTTAGTGCTCTTTCCAGATATCCCAATGGTTCAGATTGGCAATCTATGGCAGCTTATACAAGCCTTAAATACAAACCGAATACTAAATTCATTTTTCAAGCAGGTTTGCGTTATAATCATATTTTAGCCAATGCTGATTTTACCGAAAACAATGTATATCTAAATTTACCTTTTAGCGAAGCAAAAATAAATTCAGGAGCATTTACTGGAACAGCAGGAATAAGCTGGACACCTAACGAAACCATAACATGGAAACTGAATGCCTCTTCTGCCTTTAGAGCACCAAATATGGACGATATAGGCAAGGTTTTTGATTCAGAACCTGGTTCTGTGGTTGTGCCAAACAATAACTTAAAACCTGAATATGCTTATGGTGGCGAGTTGGGCTTAAACTTAAATTTTGACAAAACTTTTATTATAGATGTAGCCACGTACTATACTTATTTAGATAATGCGTTAGTTAGAAGGGATTATAGTATAAATGGTGAAACAGAAATAGAATATAATGACGAATTGAGCAATGTTCAAGCGATACAAAATGCATCCAAAGCATGGATTTATGGTTTTGAAGCAGGAGCACAAGTAAATTTTTCTAAACAATTAAAGCTTACAACGCAATACAATGTAATAGGTGGTACTGAAGATGATAACGGAATTGAAGTCCCAGTACGACATGCTGCACCAAATTTTGGTAATACTCACATAGTTTGGCAAAACGATAAGTTACAAGTTGATGCCTTTGCTGTTTATAATGATGAATTGTCATTTTATCAATTGGCTCCTTCAGAGATTGAAAAAGACTACATTTATGCATTAGACAAAAACGGAAATCCGTACTCACCTTCTTGGTACACTTTAAATTTAAGAACCAAATATAAAATAACTGATGCTGCGACTGTAGTGGCAAGTTTGGAAAACATTACAGACCAACGCTATAAAACGTATTCTTCTGGTATTGCTTCAGCAGGAAGAAATTTAATACTATCCTTTCAATATAGTTTATAAAAAAAAAGCCACATAACTGTGGCTCTTTTGTTTTTTGGGCAAGTTTTTATCTTCTTTTTATTGCTTTCTTGGTTATTATATGACCATTAGTTAGTTCAACTTTAGCTAAGTATGTCGCTTGGCTTAAATTACTTAATGAGTATGTTTGCGAGTTGCCTTCAGCATCAAACTTGTAAAGTGTTCTTCCAAGTAAATCAATAATTTCAATAGATTTCATTTCAAATTGACTTGACACTTTAAATTGTACATGACCATTTTGTAGTTCTATAATCTGTAATGAATTAACATCTGGTTTAACATCATCAATACTTAAAGTTTCTCTTGTAAATACTATTTCAAATCGATCTGTAAATTCACCAACCTCAGAAGTAAAACTATAATCAGATTCTTTAAGATTATGGATTTTGTTCAGTAGATGATCTTTTATAAAAATGTCATTTTCACTCATAAAGTTTCCTTCAAATTGCGCAATAGAAAACTTGTATAAAGTTGCTTCATTTATAGAAGTATCAAAACCTAATGGTATAATTTCTTCAACCGTTAAACTTTCAGGATTTTTTCCTTGAATTGCAAATTTTCTATCAGAAGAATCAATGGTGCTATACAATGTAGCATAAGTTCCAGTTGATAAATTACGAGGTGTATCGTAGCTCCAACCATCATAGCTATTAGTCGCTCCATTTGTGTAAGCAACAGCAATCTGACTAAAAACACCATTGTCTGAAGACATATTTAACCAAAGAATATTGGTGTCAAAAACTTGGTTAGCCATATCATCTTGAGTGCTGTTGTTGGCTTCAAAAAACTGTGTGTTATTACTTGTTCTTCTCATACTATTAGTAAAAACAACAGTTCCTGTAGTGACCGAATTAACAGCAGAGCCTAAATCTTCAGTAAAAGCTACAAAGAATCCTTGCCCTGAAGGAATGTAACGTAAAGGTGTTATACCACTTGTTCCTGCCGTTGAGGCAACTCTGTTAATAATTGCATAATCAGATTGAGCAAAGTTTACTTGTTCGTTACCATTATTTCCAGCATCAGGAGCAACAGATTGTGACCATAAAAAGATAGCGCCTTCTGTTAAACCATTAATAGCTGGATTTAAAGGTACGTCATCAATGTTGGAGCTAAAGAAGTCATCTACACTAATCGCTGAAGGATAAGGGTTGCCTATAAAGTTCCAGTTGTTGTCGTTTATTTCATTATTGTTTTTATAAAGCGTAACTGCAATATCTCCTGTGTTTAAAGCTCCAGAGAATACTGTACTCGCATCAAAATAATTTCCAGGCATTGGTGGTACTCCATTGGTAGTTACAGCATAACCTCTTCCAATTTCCATATCACCACTTGCCATTTGCCAATCGTTACCATTATCATCTATATCATCTTGTCCAGGATTAGTGGTATTATCATTATTGTTGCCAGTTTCAATAAAAGAGTCGATGTAGTTTTGAGCCATAAAATAATAACGTCTATTACCTACAGGCGACGGAAACACGGTTATAATATCTTGTCCAAATCCAGGATTGCTTGGGTCGTTTACAGGAGAACTCCAATAGGTATAATTCACTTCTGATAAGGTTGAATTAAACGTTGCAGTTGTTTTATGAACATTTGCTGTTCCAGCTCCAGAGTTGGTAAATGTTCCTGCAGCAACTCCATCTCCTCGTTGTACAAAAGAGCCTCTTGTTAAAACATCAATAGTACCATAGTTAGTAACATTATTGATTACATTAACGTAAGTAGTATTACTTACTGTTAGTGTGTTGCCTGAGTTAATAACAAGCTCACAACTATCTATATTGCCATTGGTGCCAGTATTATAAGCACCATTAATAACAGCTAACTTGCTTATATCTGGTATAGAGCTCCAAGCACTACCATTCCAATAAGATCTCTCATGGTTTATTTTAACTGCTTTTGTTGAGGTATAACATGTATTGGAATTTTCCCTAACTTGGCAATAATATTGGTATCCGTTAACATCTAAAACATCATTGAAGTTTACCCTTAAAGTAGCTTGATTATATCCAGAATATGGACCACCATCACCTGTTATCTCGGTCCATGTGTTACTATTTGGAGCTAAATAAAACCAAGTATAAACCAATCCATATAAACCACCTATAAATCCTTCATCTGCATCAACTGTTAAATCTACAAAAGCGTCACAATTTGTAATACTAATATTTGGATGTGTATTAATGGTTGGAGGTACACCTAATGAGAAATCATAAAGTCCTATATTAACATAATCTGAGTCACTACAATTTGTCCAATCTATTATATCCCAATCTGCTAAGCTAAAGGTTAAACTCGGAAGATTTGGAGAAGTGACTTTTCGTCTAAAATTCACACCATCTTCTCCAAACGATAGTCCATTTGCCCAAGTACCACTTCCTTTTACTCCAAAAACATCTTTTTCTCCTAATCCTGTACCAGAGGTTTTTTCTAAAACAATAGCGTCTGCTTTATTGGTTTCAAAATTTATTCCAGCAACAGCATTAAAACTTAAATTAATACCTGCACTAATATTGTTAAAAGTGCAAGAAGTAGTACCAACACTAACTACATAAATACCTCCATCTACCAAATTACCAGATAAAACACTTGTACTTGAAGCAGACAAACTACCGTTGTTATAAATTTTAAGGCTATAATTAGACAAGTTTACAGTAGCTCCAGTGCCATTATAAATTTCTATTAATGTTGAGCTTCCAGTTGTAGCGTCTGTAATTTCACTCATAAAAAGGTCTGTTGGTGTAGTTGCTCCTGTTGTTCCTTCACAACTTGAAATAACTTGATCGATTACATCAAAAGATTGTGTTGATGCACAGCCTGTTGAGAACAAAATAACAATATTACCATCTTCTGCTCCATTAGGCACTGTTACAACCAATTCACCAGCGGTGTTTGAAACTACAGGCATGGTTAGACCATTAATTGTAGCAGTTGCTCCTGTTAAGTTTGTAGCAGAAGTTATAGTTACTTCAGTATCTTCAGGGCCTTCTATTGGCCACATACTGGTAGTTATTGTTGTGCTACAAGTTCCAGTACCTTGTATATCGAAAATATATGGATTTTCACTTCCAGTGGAATCATTATTATAGATTCTAACCTGAGCTTCTCTTAATCCAGAGGAAGTTGGTCTAAACTCAATTCTAAATTCAAGATCACTACCTCCAGAAGCAATAGAATTGGCGCTTGGTTGTTGTGTTACAATAAAATCACCTGGATTTGTACCAATAATTTCTACAATTGGATTATTGGTTAGATTTAAGGTTGTTAAACCTAAATTGGAAATAAAATAGGATTTTTCTGTATAAGGTCCAGCTAAATCAGTAGCTCCAAATAACGTATTGTTTAAACCATAAGGAGCATTAAAACCATTTGGTATGGTTATATTGTTACTTTTTACATTAATTTCTGCTGTTGAAGGCTGACTAATAATTATGGTGTAATCTTCAATTTCGCCACTGTAATTATCTTCACATGAAGTTGGGTAAGCATTCCATTTTGCAGCAACTCTCATTCTTGTGCTTCCAATACTTGCTGTTGTAGGAACTTCGATACTAAATGGAGATTCTGATGTAGCGCCATCAAGATCTATGGTTCCACTTGGGTTATATAGAGTGCCTAAATCATATTCTTCGTTGGAGTCATTAAAGTCGCCATCAAGATTCCAATCAATCCAAGCCCTTGAATAAACTGTTCCATTTCCATCAACATTTACGTTTACAGAAATATCATAACTTTCTCCTAACAATACATTTGTAGAAATTGCAGTATAATCTACATAGGTATTATTGGGCGAGGTTCCAGTATTGTTTATGGTATTAAATACCACTCCAGTAATTCCAGTATTAAATGCATCTACATTACTTGTAGCATCACAATACGTAAGTATTGGAGTTGCACAAACCTCTACACCATCTGACCAAACACTACCTCTTCTTATAAATATTTTAAAGCAATAGTTTAGGCCATTGGCTAAACCATTTATAGCTTTTGAACTTACAGTACTGGTTGTAGCATAAACTACAGAATTACCTGTAGTATAATTTACATCTAAAGGAGCATAAGTAGTGCTTGTTGCTGGTGTAAAGGAAACTGTACCTTGATTAGCTACGATTATTAATTCATCAAAGCATGAAGTAGGCAAAGGATTGTTCCAATTTAATGTTACCTGATTGGTTAAAGGTGTAGCTACTAAATTACTTACATCATCTTGGGCAAGGCCATTAAGTATTCTACTTCCTCCAGAACCAGTTGACCAACCTGTGCCATTTTCTAATTTATAAGCAAAAACAGCGAACGAATAATTAGTGTTTTCTGTAAGTCCTATTATTGAAGCAGAAGTACCTGTTCCTTTATAAACAACTTTTCCAAGAGTTGCAGGAGTTATTGTAGGTGCAATTGAAAAATCTGCATTAGCAGTATAAGTACTCGCATCACCTTTAGTTCCTGCTGGAGCAGTTGCTCCCTCAATAGCAAAAACAACATAACCATCTGGAGTAGTTCCAGAGGCAGGAGCAGACCAGGTTAAATCAACACCAGAATCGGTAAAGCAACCAATAAAATTAGTCGCGTTATTGGGATTATTATAAACGATTAATGTACCATTGTTATTAGTGGTGTCCCAGAAATTACCTACGTTGTCAGCCTGAATACCTCCATAAGAGAATTCACTTCCATTTAATCTAAATCTACTTGCAAAATAATAAGTGTTTGCAGTTAAAGATTGGGAGTTGCAAATTTCGGCTACATAAACATCGTTATTTCCAAAATCAGAATCATAAGTTGCAGGAACCCAAGTCCATCCAGAAGCACTCCATGGTTGATGGTTAATTCCTATAGTATTGTAACCAATCCAAGCCTCAATATTAGCGCCTTGACCTACGGCATTGGTAACGCCTGGTTCGTAGGCTTGGGCATAAACATTAAAATTACCACCAACTATTGCACTTCCATTCTTTGGATAATCTACATTACAAAAATCTACTTGATCAGGTTCAACAATTAGCTGCACGGAATCGTTATTCCAATTTCCTCCTGTTCCACCATAAGAAAAACCACAGCCATTTAGCCTGTAACGACTTGCATAGTAGTAAGTTCCTGGCACAGTTATAACTGCTCCCAAATCTGCTACATATTCATCATTATTGCCAGCCTGAACATTATATGTAGCTGGCACCCAATCAGTCCAAGTGCTTGGGTCTGTATTACTTGTGCTATACCCTATCCAAGCTTCAATATTTGGGTCTTGTCCTGCATTTGGTGTTACTCCAGGTTCGAATGCTTGGGTATATACATTAAAAGTATTGCCAACTGTAATAGTTTGAGGTGATGTTGTAGGGAATTGAATGTTGGCGAAATCGACTTCGTCAGAACAGGATATAGTACCTTCCAGCAGTACATCGTCTATTCTAAATTGGGTTGAAACGGGACTATTATTGTTTGTCCATCTTAAGTGAAGTGTGGTTACACCTTCAGCTGTTCCAGGCAAGCTAATTCCAGATATTAATCTCCAATTAGCAGTGCCAGTACCTGTTGGTTGTGAAGGAATTGTAATTGGCGACCAAGCAATACCATCAATACTATATTCCAGAGCTAATTCAGACATATTGGAAGCGTTCGTACTTTTATAGGCACCAAAAGATAATGTTAATGTTGTATAGCCAACTGTACTAATTGCTGAAATTTCAAAATAACGACCTGATACATTTGTAATAAACACATTTTTGCCACCAGAAGATCCAGTATATCCAGAAGAAGGAGTAGAGGTTCTTGTATCTGCTGTCCCTGCATAGGATAAAGTTCCGGAGTTTTGAAAGGTTGTCGCTGCAATTGATTGAGTACCAGTTCCTGATCCAATATTTTCACTAAAAATAGTTACCTGCCCAAACCCATAAAAAAATGAGCACAGTAATGCTATTAATACGAGGGAGTATTTTTTTATCATAGGGATTAATTAATTTTAATTCTAAACAAACCTCGCAAATATACATCAATTTAGCTTTAAATCAAGTGGTTATAAAAAATCACTTATTAACAAATTGTTATTAAATTGCAAGATGATTTCTAACAAAACATATACGGTTGATGAAGCTTTGTTAAAGCTTCAAACTTACTGTTCTTATCAAGAACGTTGTCACCAAGATGTACAGCAAAAATTAATAGGAATGCGAATGATTCCTGAGGCTATAGACCAAATCATAGTCCATCTTTTGGAGCATAACTTTCTAAATGAAGAACGTTTTGCCAAAACATATGTAAGTGGTAAGTTTAGAATTAAAAAATGGGGACGACGTCGTTTAACTCTAGAATTAAAGAAAAAGGACATTAGCAAATTTAATATAAATCAGGCACTTAGCGAAATAGATGAAACCGAATACATCGAAACTTTCAACACTTTGGCTAAAAAAAGGCTAGAATATATAAAAGAAGCCAATTCACTTAAAAAAAAGAAAAAGCTAGCCGATTATTTACTTTACAGAGGTTGGGAATCGCATTTAGTTTACGATAAGGTAAATGAATTGATTAAATAAGCGTATTTTTCAAAAAAAGAATAAAGAAATGAATAGAATAGTATTGTCCATAATAAGCGTGTGTCTTATGTTTTCATGCAACGAGACCAAAAAAGAAGAAAAAACAGTTGTTGAAGAACCAATTGTTAAGAATGAAGTTGTAGAAACAACTGAAGCTAATGTATTCTGGAACACACTGCAATCCCTTTGTGGAAATGCCTATGAAGGCACTTTAGAACTTCCTGAAAACGATGAAGATTTTGGTGGTAAAAAATTGGTAATGCATGTTCGTTCTTGTGAAGACAATGTGATTAAAATTCCGTTTTTTGTTGGTGATGATAAATCTAGAACTTGGGTGTTAACCTTTGAAAATGATCGCATTGAATTAAAACACGATCACAGACATGAAGATGGTAGTGAAGATGAAATTACCATGTATGGTGGAACAACCACCAACTCTGGTCAAGCTAATATTCAATTATTTCCAGCAGATCAGCATACAAAAATGCTCATTCCAGTTGCATCTACAAACACATGGTGGATTACAATAGATGATAGCAAATACACTTACAACCTAAGACGATTAGGTACAGACAGAGTGTTTAGAGTGTCGTTTGATTTAACAAAAACTATTGAAACTCCAGAAGCACCTTGGGGCTGGAAAGATTAAAAAATGAGCTTAATATCTTTAGAGATTAAAAGTAGCTCCAAAGTTTACGGTAAACTGATTGTGAATTTTTTCGGCTGGCGTTAATGTATCTGAATTATACTTTGCAATTGGTGTATTGAATTCTGTGAAAATCCCAAAGCCATCTGAGAAAAAGTAACGCATACCCAAATGACCACCAAAGTTTTTAAGCCCAAAATTAAGCCCTGGATAAATATCGAAGTTTTCATCAATATTTACCACATTTCCTAAGTTAGCATTAAAACGGACTTTAATATCAAAACGATCTCCAAAATCTGCATCTAATTTATCATCAATTCCTAAAGCATAAGTTGATGAAACTCCTAACGAAATATTTTCACCAACACCAAAGTCATAACTTACATTAAGTCCTGAAGCGTTATTTTGGAAATTGGCTCCTACTTGAAACTTGTTATCTCCTTTTCCTTGATACGCCTGTGCGTTTACAAAAACTGTGCTTAACAATGCTATTACAACTATTAATTTTTTCATTGTACAAAATTTAAGTGGGCAAATATATAATATGTTTTTAATTTAAATACTTGTTTGTTGTTTTAATAGCTTGTTCGTTTTTCCAATCAATCCATTTTTGTCCTTTAAAACGCCTCATTAAATTATCAAAATTTCGCATTATCAATAAATTATAAATCGCTTTACTCAGGTTTTTAGGATTTTTTGCAATTGAGCGTAAACTCATGGAAAACCCAGGAGTAATGTATTTCATATAATGCCAATAGCCTTCTGGCATATACAAAACTTCACCATGATTTAAATTGGTAATGTAACCTTGTGCATTTTTAAGTGCTGGCCACTTTTCAAAATCTGGATTTGAAAAATCTATATCTTCTCTTGTAATGAGTGAGTGTGGAATTTTATAAAGATGTTTATTCTGTTTTTGGTCGAATAGGATGATTTGTTTTTTGCCTTCAAAATGAAAGTGAAAAATGTTGGCCAAATCAATATCATAATGCATAAAGGTGTAAGAATCTGTTCCTCCGAAAAACAACATTGGCAAGCCTTTCATAAGTTTTAAACCAAAATCTGGATAAGTAAAATCGTTTTGTAACTGTGGTACTTCTTTTAAAATATTCCAAAGAAAAATACGATATTTTGTTGGTTCACATTTAAGTAAATCAACATAATCACTCATTTTCATTTTAGCGTGAGGTTCGTTAAAACCATCTTTATAATCAACAGGTCTGTCATCATAGAGAGGTACTATTTTTTCTCCAGCAACAGATTTCATATAGTCCAAATTCCATTTGGAGTAAGCAGGCCAATCTTCAATAAAACGTTCTATCACCACAGGTTTTTGTGGCTTAAAATAGTGTTTTATAAATTCCTCTTTAGTAATGTTTTTTACTCGAGGAATGTCATGAAGGTTTAGTTTCAAAGGCAAATGTTTTAACTTTTCAAAGTTAATAAAACGTTATGTAATTTAAAATAGTGTGAAGTTTTTCAACTTCTACATCTTCTAATTAGAATTTATACCTCACATCCAACAACACATTACCTTTTGGCATTGGCACTAAGTTGGTTTCAGTGTAAGCTTCATTAAAAATATTGTTTCCAATAACCGAAAATTCAAACGCATCAAAAGCTAATGTGATTTTAGCATCCATAACATTGTAAGATTCACCATTAGTACGTTCAGCAAATTTATAAACAAGACTTTGAGTTAAATTTTTGAAGAATTGTGAGCGATATGTTGTTGTAAAATGGTGCTTTAACGAATTGATTGAATACCTTGAAAAGTTAAATGCAGAACTATTTAAGTTTTCGTTCAAATAAGTATATCCAAAAGATATGTTCTGATTAAACCCTGAAGTATTAAATCCATAATTAGCATTAGCTTCAAACCCAAAGGTGTTTAAATCTTGAATGTTAGTGGCTTGCCATTTATCGCTTTCGTTTTCTTTTACGTAGTCAATTAAATTATTAGAATCTCTATTAAAAATAGCTGCGGAAGCATTAAAATTCTGATTAAAATATTTAATACCAATTTCTTCAGTAATGGCTTCTTCTGGATCTAAATTTTCGTTTCCTGAAGTTGTTGGATCGCTGTAAAATAAATCTGTATAAGTTGGTATTCTGTAGGTATATCCAGCGTTTGCATATAGTTTTAGGTTGTCGTTTAATTGATAACCTAAATCAATTCCTGGAAAGGCATGAAACTTAAAATCTGAAAAATAATTTACAGCAATTCCTGGAGTAACATCCAATTTATCATTTGCAAATTTAAAACGATGCTCTAAAAATACATTAACCATATCACGATCGTGTTTTCCTAAATTGTTACTTGATATATATACTTTAGCAACATCAACACCAAAACCAGTAACACCAATTTTAGAAGAGTAAGACGCATTAATTTCTACACCAATTTTGTTGGTTTGATGCAAGTTGCGGTAAATAGATGGATTTTGTCTCACAAAAACGTACATATCTTGATTTCTTCTCCAATACAAACGTGGTGATATACTGAACTTTTTAGACTTAAAGTTTGTTGAAACTCCAACCAAACTACTTTGAGTTTCTTCGTATTGATTTACAGCTGAAGGCGAAGCATAAAATCCATTAGCTCCAAACTTACGCTCTGTAAAATAACCAATGACATCAATAGGAGTATTGTTTTTATTGAAGCTACTTTTTACAAAATAATTCTGGTTATTAAAATCTGTGTTATGTCTGTATCCATCTGAAGTATTTATAGAAGCATGTGCAATAAACGAGCTGTTTCCAAAATCTTTTCCAGCAGTTCCAGACACATGTTGCTGACCAAAAGAACCTACTTGAAAGCTTGCTGCGTTAACACTATCAGCATTATTTTTAGTCACAATATTTATAGCTCCAGTAAACGCATTCTGACCAAAAACACGAGCGGCAGGACCTTTAATGATTTCTATGCGCTCAATAGTTTCAATTGGTAAAGCCATATTCATGGTATGGTGTCCAGTATGAGCATCTTCAACTTTAATGCCATCTATAAGCAACAAAGTTTGGTCAAAACTACCACCTCGAATATATAAATCAGCTTGCATGCCATTTACACCACGTCGTCTCATATCTACTCCTGCAACTTGCTGCAATAGTTCTGACACATTGGTCGCTGTACTTTGCATGATTTCAGATGATGAAATCACAGTAATGCTTCGTGAGTTTTCTTTAAAAGGAAGATGAATTCGGCTTGAAGTGATGACTACAGAATCTAATTCTTGATTTTGTGTTTCGTTTTGAGCTTGACAAACATAACTTCCTGCTAATAAAGCTGCTATAAAAAATAAGCTATTTTTTGTTTTCATTCTTAGGGTTTTGAGCAACCAAAAGTAGAAAATTAAGATAAAAAGCAAAGGCAATTTTAACTTTTTATAGGTTTTCGTGGTAAGTCAAAAATAGTATCTTAGTTGCTTAAAATGTTATCAATGAAAAAACTAGTTTTTTTGGCAATTTTAGTTGCTTTTTCCACACAAACTAACGCACAAGTTTCAACCACTTACGAAGTATCGTTTAAAAACGCAGTACATCACGAAGCTGAAATTGTTGCGACGTTTACAAATTTAAAGTCTAAAGAGGCAGAATTTAGGATGAGTAGAACATCTCCAGGACGCTATGCTTTGCATGAGTTTGTAAAAAATGTGTATAACGTAAAAGTAACAGACGAAAATGGTAAAGTGTTAAAAGCTACTCGTCCAGACCCTTATTCATGGAAAGTTTCAGGACACAACGGAACCATTAAAGTAAGCTATACTTTGTTTGCAAATCATGGAGATGGTACTTACAGTCAGGTTGATGAAACTCATGCACATTTAAATATGCCTGCAACTTTTATCTATGCACCTGAGCTGAGAGACAAAGAAATGCAAGTGACATTTAATGTTAGAGAAGATTTAAATTGGAAAGTCGCAACACAATTAAAACCAGTAAAGGACAACACGTTTTATGCTAAAGATTTACAGTACTTTATGGATAGTCCAACAGAAATAAGCAACTATGGACTAAGAACTTTTGTTGTTGATGGGCAATCCATTCATTTAGTGTTGCACCACAACGGAACAGAAGCAGAGCTCGATCAATATTTTGAAAGTGTAAAAAAAGTAGTGCTTCAACAAAAAGCAGTTTTTGGAGAGCTTCCAAAGTTTGATTATGGTAATTATTATTTCTTGGCATGTTATATGCCAAATGTTTCTGGAGATGGTATGGAGCATAGAAATTCAACAGTTATTCCAAGCACACGTAGTTTAGCTAATGGAGGTATGGAGCGTAATATTGGAACTGTTTCGCATGAATTTTTCCATGCATGGAATGTAGAGCGTATTCGTCCAAAATCTTTAGAGCCTTTTGATTTTGAAGCTGCAGATATGAGTGGAGAGTTATGGTTTGCAGAAGGTTTTACAAGTTATTACACAGGACTTATTTTATGTAGAGCAGGTCTGAATTCGCAAGAAGATTACATAAAAGGATTGGCTGGAACATTCAATTATGTGTGGAATTCTCCTGGACGAGATTTCTTCAATCCAATAGAAATGAGCTATCAGGCACCTTTTGTAGATGCAGCACGTTCTGTAGATGAAGTAAATAGAGGCAATACCTTTATTTCGTATTATTCTTATGGAAGCGCTTTAGGTTTAGCCTTGGATTTAGCATTACGTGAAAAAGGACTTAACCTAGATGATTATATGAAATTAGTTTGGTCAATTTTTGGTAAAGTTGAAGATCCTTACACAATTGAAGGTTTACAAAAAGCTCTTATTAAATACGCTGGAGCAGATTTTGGGAATGATTTTTTTAATAGATATATCTACAAAAGTGAAATGCCTGAGATGGAACGATTGTTTGAAACCGTTGGAGTTTCATTAACAAGAGATACAGATAAAACCTGGTTTGGCAGCTTTGTTAAAGATGGAAAAATTATGGGCTATCCAACAATTGGTTCTCCTGCTTACAAGGCTGGTTTAGACAATGAAGACACTATAAAATCAGTAGGACATTTTGAACTTTCAGATTCCTTGAACTTTAATGATGCCTTGAAGAACTTTAAACCAAATGATAAAACCAAAGTGGTTTTTGAGCGTTTTGGAGAGCAAAAAGAAACTGAAATTACGTTTATGCAAGACCCAAGTTATACAATATCTGTATTTGAAGCCAATAGTCTTGTTCCATCTGAGACACAAAAAGTAAACAGAGAAGCTTGGCTAAGAAGTAAGGAGTAAGTTTAAGCAGAATATATTAAGAAGGCTTATGGGTAACATAAGCCTTTTTTATTTAGTTATAATGATGTTAGTTTTAGTTTAGTGTTTTTTGCTGATGTTTCTTTTTAGGGATCCGCATTTAAGGATTTACTTTATGTTTCATTTACATTAAAAACGCTTTACTGTTTATATATAAGACGCAAAAAAAAGCAAAAAAGTCACATAAAGTTATTTTTTTATTAAGTCAAATCGTTCACCAAAAGCTTCTAAATGACTTAATTTTCCATTAGAACCTCTTACAAAGTTTAGCATAGCAGTTCCATACTCTTTTTTATCAAAAAACCCTTTGTAAGTATCATAATGCCAATGACTCATAGCTCCAAAAAGGGTGTCATTTATGTTAAAAACTAATTGATTTCCTTTTTTCGAAATTTCCACAGAGCCATATAACTCATTTATATATTTGCCTATTAACGAATCTGTTTCAAAACTAGATTTCGCATTTTTCACTGGTTCAGGCTCTTTAGTAGTTTCAACTTCAGGATGATACAGAGCATATAAATCTTTGCTCCAATCTTTGGTTATTTTTCCATCCATGAACAAATCAAATACTGTATACATAACAGCGTGACGTAACTCTACATGGTCTAAATTTCCCATTACATAAACACCAATATTTTCTTCTGGAATCATTCCTGCAATAGCAACCATTCCAGCTAAGCTTCCTGTATGGAATTGTACCATTTTGCCTCTATAGTCATGCTGAAACCAACCCAAGCCATAAGTAGTCCAATTAGGTTTAGTGATTTGCTGCGTTGGATAAAACTCACCAGAAGGTACTATTTGTTGCGGTTTAAAAAGTTCACTATAATTTGTTGGAGAAATAAGCTGTTTACCATCTTTAACTCCTTTGTTTAATAGAAATTGAATCCATTTTCCAATATCACTTATTGAAGACCACATGGAACCTGCTGGACCAATATTGTCTGCAGACATTTGTTCTATTTTTATAATTTCTCCATCAATTTCATAATGAGCATCAGCTTTATTGCTTATAGATTTTACTTGCTCTAATAAGCTATATGTATTATTCATTTCTAAAGGTTTAAAAATGCGTTCCCTTAAGAATTCTCCCCAAGATTTACCGCTTACTTCTTCAAGAACTTTCCCAGCAGCCAAATACATTAGGTTTTGATAGATATAGCTTGAACGCAAAGAATAGGAGGCATCTACTTCACGCATTTTATATAATGCACTATCACTACTAATGGTCATCATGCTCCATAAATAGTCTGTATTTCCTAAACCAGTTCTATGTGTTAGTAAATCTCTTATGGTTATTTCACGTGTTAGATATGGATCTTTAAGTTGAAATTCTGGAAGATAGTCTATCACTTTATCATCCCAATTTAACTTACCATCATCTATTAGCATTGCGAGACCAGCTGCCACAAAGGCCTTAGTGGTAGACATGCAACCAAACAGTGTGTTTTCATCAACATTTTTATTTGTTCCAAGAGTAGTTACACCATACCCTTTTTTAAAAATTATTTCACCATCTTTAACAACAGTTACAGCAAATCCTGGTGGCTTCCAAAGCTCAATTCCTTTTTGGATAAAAGTATCCAACTCATTTAATTTTTCAGTATGAGATTGTGCATTTACTGATATAAAGGCAATTACCAATATTTGAGTGATAAAGAATTTTAGTTTCATGTTATTAATGATTTTGAAATTTTATTTTCGCATCAGATCGAATCTGTGCGTATATTTTAGTGTTACGCTTTGGTTATTAATTCCATCAAGATAGTCTTCATCTTTTACAACATTTACAACTACAAATAATCCTGTATTAGCATTTTGTAGCCAACCAAAACGAGCATTTACAGAAGTGATGTGTGATATGTTATTATGCTGAATCAAGCTTTGAACAAACATTCTTGGCGTAAATGAATAGGATAAACGTGCACCACCAACAAAAGCTGTAATATCGCCATTTGGTAGATTCAATATATTGTGGCTAAATGTAAGTGACGAATTAAATTTATCTCCTATTCTATAATTTAGTGTTCCACCATTTGATATGCGATCGCCACCAAAATAGCCACCAATTATTGTTCTAGTGCTTAACGATACTTCTTTGTTTGGATTGGTCATTAAAATAAGCTGCAATTCACTATGTTTATATGTATCAACAGGAATTTCAACTCCAGAAATAGTAAAAGGTTCTAACACACCTTCAGTTGTAAAGTTAATTCCAGTATGAATTTCAAATCCACTGGCCCAAACCCAATGGTTATCAATATGCAAAAATCCGGTAACCAATTCATCATTAAAATTCCAATAGCCTCTATAAGAAACATGAGGTCGAATCTCTAATATGTTTCCTAAGTTTTTTGGACGCATTGCTCTAAAAAGTAAAAACTCTGGTTTTTTAAATGACGAACGTTGTAAAAATCCAACTTCAGGATTAAAGCCTTCACCAACCTCAGTATAACCAGCGTTAATATTCCATCCATCCCAATTATAGGTTGCTAATAGCTTAAAAGCATGATCTTTACTGTCTATTCCAGGAGTTGTGCTTTTTGCTGCAAAACCAGTGATTTGTGCTTTTTTGCCTATTCCATATTTTCCATCTATAGCAAAAACACGATTGTAATCGTCATTAGCATCACCTAAGCCAGCTCTATTAATAAAAACACCACCAATTGACGATCTGCTTGTAACAAAATCATGATTAACTCTTGCAACCGAAAAATTGTTTTTTTCAATTCCTGCATCTGCAACATCTTCAGTAAACATCGATAAAAGTCCAATATTGGTTTGATTAATTTTCCCTGAAACTCTAGCACCTCCAATAATTGGTACTAAAGAACCATCGTCACCAATACCAATACGTCTACTAAAAAACAAATCGACTTCTCCAGGACTACCAACAGTAAATTGTCCTGCATTTTCTAAAAAGAAAGGGCGTTTTTCAGGGAAGAACAAATTAAATCTATCTAAGTTTACTTGTTGCTCATCAACTTCTACTTGCGCAAAATCGGTATTGTAAGTTAAGTCCAAAGTTAAGCTAGGAGTAATGCTGTATTTTACATCTGCACCAACTTCAAAATTGGTATCAGTTTCATTGGGATTAACAGATTTATCATTTACAGCTTGCATTAAAGCATAAGGTAAAAGTGTTAAGTTACCAGGATTTTTTAGGTTTATTCCATGCATTTTTCCTGCAAGTGATAAACGTTTCATATCAAAGCCTAAAGGCAAAGAAGCCCAAAAAGCAGTTTCAGTATTTTTACTGATATTTCTTTGAAAATTGATTCCCCAAGTTTGGTTATCTCCACTATTAAATCGCAATGATCGCAACGGAATTGCAAATTCTGCACTCCAACCATAGTCACCAGTTTCGGTTTTTACTGTCCAAGAAGCATCCCAATTTAAATTTGTGCCTCCAATTACACCTTGTTGCTGTCTATTGGCACTAAAGTTACCTTGACCTTCGTTATCTATCTGCGCATCGTATTCCATTCCATCAGCATTGGTACCAAACAAAAATCCGTTTTGTTGGTCATTATAAGTGTCTATAATGAAAAGGAAACTGTCTTCGTCATTTAAATCTGAATCTCTTCTTGAGTCTGACACTACGATGCTTTCTGGATTAGAATCAAAACAAACAACTGCAACATAAAACATGCTCTTAGTATAGGCAACACGAATTTCGGTTTTTTCAGATGCAGGAACATTAAATTGTGGTTTTATTTGAGTTAATTCTGTAATTGGAGTAACAGTTTTCCATATGTCTTCATTTAAAATATCTCCATCAATTACTGGATCTGAACTTAATTCAGAAATACTAAAATTTGGTCTATTTGTTGAAGTTTGATATTGAGCATAATTAACTTGTAAAAACAAGAATGCAACACTCAAAGTTAAGGTTAGCTTTTTGAACATTGAAACTATAAAAGGTTGGTTAGTTATAAGGTAACAAATTATGAAAAATTGATTTATAAATTGCAATTAGGTCTCTAAACATTTATTGCTTAAAGAATAATAAAATGTATTTCATATTTAATATTAACAGCTATTTATAACAATGGTCTTATATTTTTTAATTTATTTGTATTAGTAAACACCCAAATAATGAAGAGATTTTTACTACTTTTTACTATTCTTTATAGCTTTTTTTCTCAAGCTCAGATTTTAGATCCAGTTGAATGGAAATTTGACAGCAAGAAGATTAATGATAACGAATTTGAACTTACCTTTTCTGCTTTCATGGATGAAGATTGGGCAATTTATTCTCAATTTGTAGAAGAAGGAGGACCATTACCAACTACTTTTATTTTTGAAGAAAATAATGATTTTGAGCTTATAGAAGGTGTTGTAGAAGATGAATTGAATAAAGTAACCAAACACGATTCTGTGTTTGAAATGGTAGTTACCAAATTTTACACTGAAGCTCGATTTACTCAACGCATTAAACTATTGTCAAGTAATGCAACCGTAAAGGGGAATGTTGATTTTATGACTTGTAATGATGAGAAATGCATCCCAAAACCAGATAACCCTTTCGAGTTTCAAATATCAGCATCAGGTGAAACAAGTGCGCAACAAACAACAGGAGAGAATATTACAATTGATGATATTGCAGTAAATAATCAATTATACGGCATTCAGCCAAATGACATATTAAAATTAGATACCAATTGCGAAGGTGAAATCACAACTGTAACAGATGGTTCAGATGAAGGAAAATCACTCTGGAGTATTTTTGGCTTAGGGTTTTTAGGAGGTTTGCTAGCCTTGTTAACACCTTGTGTGTTTCCAATGATACCTTTGACAGTTAGCTTTTTTACAAAAAAGAATAGCAATAAAGGTTCAGGAATTTCCAAAGCAATACTTTATGGATTTTTTATACTTGCTGTTTATTTGGTTCTTAGTATTCCGTTTCATTTATTAGATTCAATAAATCCTGACATTTTAAATGAAATTTCAACTAATGTTGTTCTTAATATCATTTTCTTTTTAATTTTTGTGTTTTTTGCCTTTTCGTTTTTTGGATATTATGAGTTAACCTTACCAGCAAGTTGGACCAATAAAACAAGTAAAGGAGAAAATATTGGAGGTGCACTTGGTATATTTTTTATGGCACTTACATTAGCCATTGTTTCTTTTTCTTGTACTGGACCAATATTAGGTTCGTTGCTAGCAGGTTCTTTAACTGCAGATGGTGGAGCATGGCAATTAACAGCAGGAATGGGAGGTTTTGGCTTAGCACTTGGTTTACCGTTTGCTATGTTTGCTATGTTTCCAAATATGCTTAATTCGTTGCCTAAATCTGGAGGTTGGCTTAATACTGTTAAAGTAGTATTAGGGTTCTTAGAACTAGCATTAGCATTTAAGTTTTTATCCAATGCAGACTTAGTTAAACATTGGGGAATTTTAAAATTAGAGGTCTTTTTAGGAATATGGATTGTTATTTTCTTAGGCTTGGCGTTGTATCTTTTTGGTAAGATCAAATTCCCTCACGATTCTCCAATAAGAAAATTGTCCTTTTCAAGAATTGCTTTCGGGATTCTTGTTTTTACGTTTTCTGTATATCTAATTTCAGGATTTAGAGTAAATAAAGATACTAATACGTTTACATCGTTAACCTTGTTAAGTGGTTTAGCACCACCTGTTGGTTATAGTTTTTTATTTCCAAATGACTCGCCAAACAACCTTGAAACATTTAAAGATCTAAAAGAAGGTATCGCTTATGCTGAAAAAGTGAATAAGCCTATTATGCTAGATTTTACAGGTTATGCATGTGTGAATTGTAGAAAAATGGAAGAGCATGTATGGCCAGATCAAAAAATAGATGCTTTATTACGTAACGATTATGTAATAGTCTCACTTTATGTTGACGATAAAAAAGAATTACCAGAAGATGAGCAAATTTTAGTAAGTAGAATAAATGGAGGCACCAGACTGTTAACTAATTATGGACATAAATGGGCACATTTTCAAACGCAGTTTTTTCAATCCAATTCACAGCCTTTTTATGTCTTGTTAAGTCCAGACGGTAAAACAGTTTTAAACAATCCAGTTGGATATACTCCAAATGAAGAGGAGTATACTACCTTTTTAGAATGTGGTTTAAAGGCTTTTGATGAACAAAAACCTGCTGAATCCATTTTTGAAATAAACTAAAACCCTCGGCTTTCATCTTAAAAAATTAAGATTTACAGTAAAAAGTTTGGTAAAAATTTAACGATAAAGCGTTGTAATTAAAATAGGAAGCAAGTATCTTCGTTAGTATAGATACTAATAAATTTGAAGTACCTTTTAAATCAATTAAAACATTAATGTCAGAGAAAAAACAACTTAAATACGACAAAGCCTATTTAAGAATTGCCGAAGAATGGGGAAAGTTGTCTTACTGCAAACGCAAGAAAGTTGGTGCAATTATTGTTAAGGATAGAATGATAATTTCTGATGGTTATAATGGTACACCAACTGGTTTTGAAAATTTTTGTGAAGATGAAGATGGCTACACTAAATGGTATGTGTTACATGCAGAAGCTAATGCAATTTCAAAAGTAGCGTCCTCAACCCAATCATGTAAAGGTGCTACGTTATATATTACCTTATCGCCTTGTAAAGAGTGTAGTAAACTAATTCATCAGGCAGGCATTGTAAGAGTGGTTTATAAAGAAGCTTATAAAGATGATTCAGGTATTCAGTTTTTAAAGAAAGCAAAAATTGACACCAAACTTATTAGTGATTTAACTTAATGCAGATACAAAAAAAATACTTGCCGCTTATTATTGGAGTTGCTGTTGCAATTGGCATTTTTATTGGTGGAAAGTTAAGCTTTACAGATAAATCGGATAGGTTATTTACGTCAAACTCCAAAAAAGACAAATTAAACCGATTGATAGATTATATTGACTATGAATATGTTGACGATGTAAATACAGACAGTATAGTTGATGTTACAGTAAATAGAATTTTAGATAATCTCGATCCACATTCTACATACATTCCAAAGAAAGACCTTCAAAGCGTTACCGAAAATATGAAAGGCGATTTTGTAGGCATTGGAATCAGTTTTTATACCTACAAAGATACAGTAACTGTAATCAGACCTCTTAAAGGAGGTCCAAGTTATAAAGCTGGAATAAAAGCAGGTGACCGAATTGTTGTTGCCAATGGCGAACCAATTTATGGAGAGAAATGGAACAATGATGCTGTTGTAAACAGACTTAAGGGCGAAAAAAACACAAAAGTAGATTTAAAAGTATTTAGACCAACTGAAGATAAGATCCTTGAATTTACTGTAAAAAGAAGCGATGTGCCAATCATAAGTGTTGATGCTGCTTATATGCTTTCAAACAATTTGGGTTATATAAAAATAAACCGTTTTGCCGAATCTACTTATAAAGAATTTAAAAAAGGTTTAGATAAGCTACAAAGCCAAGGTGCAACAAAGTTGGTATTGGATTTAAGAGATAATCCAGGAGGATTTTTAAATATTGCCGAACAAATAGCAGATGAGTTTTTAGAAGATGACAAACTCATTTTGTTTACCAAAAATAAAAGTGGTAAGATAGAAAACAGCTATGCAACTAGAAAAGGTGATTTTGAAGATGGTGAAGTCTTTGTCCTCATAAACGAAAATTCAGCCTCTGCCAGTGAAATTATTGCTGGAGCACTACAAGACAACGATAAAGGAACCATTGTTGGTCGTCGCTCTTATGGAAAAGGTTTAGTGCAACGTGAAATGGAACTTGGCGATGGTAGTGCAATACGTTTGACCATTTCAAGGTATTATACACCAACAGGACGCTCCATACAACGCTCTTATGAAAATGGGAATGAAGATTATTACCACGATTACTACAATCGCATTCAAAATGGCGAACTATCTAATGAAGATAGAATTGAAGTTGCAGATTCCTTAAAATTTACAACTCCAAAAGGCAAAATTGTATATGGAGGAGGAGGAATTATTCCAGACGAGTTTGTGCCAATCAATAAAAAGATGGAAAATCAAACCATCGATTTAATTATAAGAAGTGGTGTTTTAGATTATTTTGTGTTTGAAGATTTAGATGCTAATAGATCCAGCTTTTTAGACATTACCAAAGAAGGATTTATTGAAAACTATGAAGTTTCGGATGATATGTTAAATCGCTTCAATGAATATTACAACAATAGAGCTCGCTATAAAATAACCTTTGTTGCTTATGCAGATGAGGTAAAGCTTTATATAAAGGCAAAATTGGCTGAGCAATTATTTGGAGACGAAACGCATACTCAAATTCTTAACAGTAACGATGTAATGCTTACTCGGATAAACGAGTTAATTAGCGAAAATAATTAAGCTTTATCATGCACCTTTGTGTGGTTGCCACCATTCCAAAGGGTTAAAATGTCTGTAGCTACATGAGCTCCACTACCAGATGCTATAGCAAACTGACTTCTCCATCCTGCTAAAGTTCCAGCCACGTATAAATTTTCAGAAATAAGATGGTCATTATTTTCAAGCCAAATTCTATTTTTCTCTGGAGCTGTTCTTGGATGTGGTTTTATATAATTTTCCAAACCTTTAATGGTAAACAAGTTGGTATATCCTACAGCAATTACTACAATATTAGAAGTGTATGTTTTTTTGTTTGTCTTTACTTTAAAAACTTCTGAAACCCTTTTTATTTCAAGAACTTTTTCTTTATCTATTTGAACTATATGAGGATATAAATTAGAAAGTTGCTCTTTGCCACTTTTTAATATTGTTGCTCCAGTTGTACCTGGAGCCAGCCCAAGAACATTATTAAATAAAGCTGTTTGTAAATGAGATGCCTTATCGTGTGTAAAAATGCCAATTTGCTTATTTTCTACATAAGGTCTTTTGTTGGCAGAACCCAAAACCAAAGCGCAGGATAAACCAGCAGCTCCACCACCAACAATCAGCAGATCAAACATTAGCTTTTTCGTTTTACAGTTTTTTCAATTTTTTTTGATACTCGCAAAATGGCAAGTAATACAATAGCACAAAGTCCTGCTAAAATGGTAATTAAAGCAATCATGCTTTCACCTTCAAATGGCGAATCAAAATTAATTTGGGTTACATTGTATCCAATTAATAAAATAGCGATAATGGTAAGTATATATGTAAAAGTCTTCATTATTGTATAAATAATTCTTTAATGTTATGAGCAAAAAGTTTTACAGCAATAGCAAGCAAAATTACTCCAAACACTTTTCTAATAATACTAATTCCGTTTTGACCAATAACACGCTCGATTTTTGCAGATGTTTTAAGTACAATATAAATAACAATCACATTCAAAATAACCGCAATGATTATATTTCCAAGACTATATTCGGCTCTTAATGACAGTAAAGTTGTCAAACTTCCAGGTCCAGCAATTAAAGGGAAAGCCAAAGGAAAAATACTCGCTGTCATAGCATTGTTTTCTTCTTCTTTATAAAGTGTAATGCCTAAAATCATTTCCAGAGCGATAAAAAACAAAATGAAAGCTCCAGCAACAGCAAAGCTATTTACACCAATACCAATAAGAGAGAGAATATTTTTTCCAACAAACAAGAAAACAATCAAAATAATACCTGCAATTATAGATGCTTTTTCGCTTTGAATATGACCTACTTTTTTTCGTAAATCAATTATTATTGGAATATTACCTATAATATCAATCACAGCAAAAAGCACCATAAATACTGTAAATATTTCTTTAAAATTAAGCTCCATGACTCTTACACTTAAAGTTTTGGCAAAAGTAATCTATATAAAGCAATATAGACCATTAAATAAAGGTAAAGTTTATCTATTTTTGCTTTAAAATAAGTATCTACAAATGTTTCAATTAGGTAAAACAATAGTTTCTGAAGATATTATTAATAAAGACTTTGTGTGCAATTTATCTGCATGCAAAGGTGCTTGCTGTGTTGATGGTGACGCTGGAGCTCCTCTTGATGAATCTGAAACAAAAATTTTAGAAGATATTTATCTAATAATTAAGCCTTATTTACGAAAGGAAGGTATTAAAGCAATTGAAACACAAGGAAAGTTTACCACAAACGAAGATGGCGAGCATGAAACACCTTTAATAAATGGAGCAGATTGTGCTTATGTAATATTTGACGAGCAAAACACTGCACTTTGCGCTATTGAAGAAGCTTACAACCAAGGCGATATTAAATGGAAAAAACCTGTGTCTTGCCATTTATATCCTGTAAGAGTTAAGGATTACAGTGAATTTTCGGCAGTAAATTACCACAAATGGTATATCTGTGATGATGCTTGTACGCTTGGCAAAGAACTTCAAGTGCCAGTTTACAAATTTGTAAAAGAGGCTTTAATAAGAAAGTTTGGCGAGGATTGGTATATGGAGCTTGAGAAAGTGGCCGAAAAAATGACTAAGTAATTAAACAGGAATATTTAAAATTACTTTAGTTCCAGCTGCATTGTTTTGGGCATCAAACAAATCTTCAATTTTTAAATCGTACATTCTTGTAAATCGTTTAGAAAAATTAAACAATCGTTCTTTGGTTATTTCTATACCAACCGAATCGCGTTTTAGTGTTTTGTTCTGTTTTCTTTCTTGCGATACTTTTCTTCCCACGCCATTATCTGTTATAGAAATGGTGACAAAATCACTAGCATTTTTTTCAATGTCTAATACAATACATTTATCATCAGTTTTAGAAGACAATCCATGCCATAACGAGTTTTCTAAAAAAGGCTGTAAGATTAACGAAGGCACACGAACATTTTCAGGATTTATGTTGCTATCTATATTGATTTTAAAATCAATTTCATTGGAAAAACGAATGTTTTCGATATTCATATAAAGTTTCATCGTTTCAAGTTCGTCTGCCAACGAAATATCTTTTTCATTTGAAGCCACTAAAATTTTACGAATCAGCTTGGCAAATTTATTTAGGTAATAAACAGCATTTTCCTTTTCATTGTTTATAATATAGAGCTTTATGGAATTTAAAGAATTAAAGATAAAATGAGGATTCATCTGGCTTTTAAGCATGTTCTGCTCTAAGGTCAATATTTTTTTCTCTTGATTAATTTGTTGTTGCCTATTAAAAATAAATAGTAAAACTGTAACCAATATAATGCCTAAAATGGACAACAGTAGAGACAGTCTGTTTTTTTCAAGACGCGATTTAACCAGCTCGTTTTCGTTTGCTAAAGCTTTAATGGTGTTGCTTTTGGTCTCGCTTTCATACTTTATGATAAGATCATTTATATACGATAAATTTCTTTGGTTGTTTATGGTCTGCTCCAAGGAATCTGCTATTTTATAATCATTTAGTGCTAAATCATGCATACCTTTGCTTGTGTAGTTTTCAGATAAATGATGTAATGCTTCTATTTTGGAGGACAACAAATTGTAAGTGTCAGATATTTCTATGGCTTTTTTTAAATGTTCTTCGGCAAGGTCTTCTTTTTTAGTCAGGCTTTCCAACCAACCAAGATTTGTATAGGAAGTTGCTATGTAATATTGATCTTCTATTTTTAAAGCTCTTTCAAGAGCATCTTGTAATAAAGGGAGTGCCTCATCATATTTTTTTTGATTGATATAAATTTTTGCAATACTATTAAAGCAAATAACCCTTCCAATCTCTGAGTTAATCTCTTCGTTATATCTTAAAGATGTTTGGTAATCTAAAAGTGCTTCGCCAAGTTGTCCTTTGGCCTCTTTTGCATAGCCAATATTTTGGTGATTTATAGCAAGACCGAGTTTATTATTTGCTTTTTGTTCTATTTCAATTGATTTGTTAAATTGCTCCAATGCTAAATCATATTGCTTTAGTACCAAGTAAATATTTCCCATGCTGTTAAGAGATACAGCAATGTTGTACTCCAATTGTTCGGTTATTGGGTTAGCAGTTTTGGCAAATTCTAAAGCTTGAGAATGGTACTCGAGTGCTGAGCTGACCAAATCCATTCTACGATAAACTACACCTAACATATTTAAACTTAAAACCTTAAGCTCTAAATTTTCACAGTAAGTAGCTACTTCTTCGGCATATTCATGATAGTCGATAGCTTTATCATATTTTGATAGGTTTCGGTAAATTACTCCAAGCGCATTCAGTGCATAGCTTTCAGCTTCAAAATAACCAGCTTCAACGGCCTTTTCTTGTAGCTGCTTCATTTTTATAGAGTCTCTTTCAAACCTTTTAAATAAATTCTGCAACTCTGTATAACTTGTTGTTCTTGTAAAAAGGATTTCGTTTAAATTATTCTCAAAATCTTTATTGTTCAAATCTTGAGCATAAGAAACATTAAATGGTATAGCAAAAACTAAAGAAATAGTGACTATTTGTATCCAATATGACAATTTTGAGGAACGCATTATATTTTATCTAAGAACTCTGTTTTTCTTTGTCGAGCCACTGGGATTTTATGGTTAGATTCCATGATGAGGTATCCTTCGGTTTTTAAAAATTCTTTTATTTTATGAAGGTTTACGATGTAAGAGTTGTGAGTTCTAAAAAAACTACTTTCAGGTAAAAGTTTATTAATGTCTTTAAGTTTCTTTGTGATTACCTTTTTTTGATTGTTTTTTAGATAAATGGTAGAGTAGTTTCCATCAGACTGTACAAAAATAATATCTTCAATATCTAAAAAAATAAGCTTCCCATCAGAATTAACTGTTATTTTTTGATGGTTCTGTGAGCCATTAAAGTTCAACAAAAGACGTTCAATTTTGTCCATAGAAAAGATTTTTGAGTTAAATTTCTTAATCTTTTCAATGGTCAGGCTTAAGTTATCAGAATCTATGGGTTTTAGTAAATAATCAATGGCTTCAAGTTTTAATGCCTTTATAGCGTACTCATCGTAAGCGGTTGTTATGATAACAGGAAAGTCGCGATTTGTTAGCTTTTCTAAAAACTGAAATCCATCCATGGTAGGCATTTGTATATCTAAAAACAAGCAATCTGGTGTGTTGTTCTTTAAAAATTCAAGAGCCTTTTCAGGATTTGAAAAAGTTTCCATAATGGTTATTTCATTACTAAAATTTGTAAGCTCCCATGATAAGCTCTGTATTGCTTTGGGCTCATCATCAACTATTACCGCATTTATCATTAGCGTTAATTTCTATTTATATTAATTATATAATTTTTTTAGCTACAAGTGTAAAATTACTAATTAAAACCCTATTCAATGTTACCAACTATACAAGATTTGTTACCAACCATACATTTGGTTTCTTTAGCATAGCTTAACATTTGTCATATTTGTAGTGCGAATTATCAACTAAGGTTTATTCAATTATTACAATATTAAAGTGAGTTTAGGGAGTCACTTTAGGATTAAATGCTATTAATCAACAAAAAAACCAGATATAATTCTGGTTTTTTTATATTCCTTATTTTAAGTTGGAAACTATCATTGTTTTATTATAGTTTTAGTTAGTTTAGTTAATTATTGGGGAAAAGTGAGAATGGTTTCATTCTCACTTTTTATTTATAGAAAAAACAAAAAAGTTGTTTCAAAAAATTGTTTTTAGCTATTAGAATAAGTTGTTTTAATTTTTTAATTAAGTTATTTAAAATACTAATAATCAATATGTTAAATTCATTTTTATTGACTTGTCAGCGTAAGAAAAAAACCACTCGTTGTTAAAAACTTGTTGACAATGTTTATAAAAATACCTTTCATTATCTTCTACATTTTTGAATCTTTGTTAGTCCCAAATCGCAGCAAATTATTTTCAAAAAAATCTCAAAAAAACACGTATTAATGTCAAGCCAAGTAGAACCAATTTTAGCCGAAAACAAAGATCGATTTGTAATTTTCCCCATTCAACATAAAGATATTTGGGAATGGTACAAAAAACAGGAAGCAAGTTTTTGGACAGCTGAAGAAATTGATTTACATCAAGACATTACAGATTGGGCTACTAAGCTAAATGACGACGAGCGTTATTTTATAAAGCATATTTTGGCGTTTTTTGCTGCAAGCGATGGTATTGTAAACGAAAATCTTGCAGAAAACTTTGTAAGTGAAGTACAATATACAGAAGCTAAATTCTTTTACGGATTTCAAATTATGATGGAAAATATTCACTCAGAAGTATATTCTCTATTAATTGACACTTATGTAAAAGATGAAATCGAAAAGAATAAGCTGTTTAAAGCAATTGAGGTTTTTCCTGCTATTAAAGAAAAAGCAGAATGGGCTTTAAAATGGATAGAGTCACCAAGTTTTGCAGAACGCTTAATTGCCTTTGCAGCAGTAGAAGGTATTTTCTTCTCTGGTAGCTTCTGTTCAATTTTTTGGTTAAAGAAAAGAGGTTTAATGCCAGGATTAACATTCTCTAATGAGTTAATCTCAAGAGACGAAGGCTTACACTGCGATTTTGCTGTACACCTACACAATAATCATATCATTAACAAAGTCCCAAAAGAAAGAATTACTAAAATTCTAACAGATGCTTTAGATATTGAAAGAGGTTTTATTACAGAGTCTTTACCTGTTAGCCTAATAGGAATGAACTCTAAACTAATGACTCAATATTTAGAGTTTGTTACAGATAGATTACTAGTAGAATTTGGATGTGATAAAGTATATAATGCTTCTAATCCATTCGATTTTATGGACATGATTTCGCTTCAAGGGAAAACAAATTTCTTTGAAAAACGAGTGTCCGAATACCAAAAAGCTGGAGTCCTTAATAAAGAAGAAGAGGCAGACAAATTCAGCTTTGATGCCGATTTTTAATCGGAAATTATCAATTTAAAATCCAATAAAGTATTAATTCTGAATATTCAGAGGTAAAGCTTTATACAGTTTGGTTTAATTAAAAAAGTATATTTATATCTTGTTTATAATCAAGACATTACAAATAAAGAATAACTAACTAACCCATTTTCTGGAATTGTTGTATCAGAAAATTAAAAAAGAATAACAATTATGTATGTAGTAAAAAGAGACGGCAGAAAAGAACCAATGATGTTCGATAAAATCACAGCAAGAGTAAGAAAGCTGTGTTATGGTTTAAACGAACTTGTAGACCCAGTAAAAGTAGCTATGAGAGTTATCGAAGGGCTTTATGATGGTGTTACTACTAGTGAGTTAGACAACCTTGCCGCCGAAATTGCTGCAACAATGACAACAGCACATCCTGATTACGCACGTTTAGCTGCAAGAATTTCAGTATCTAACCTACATAAAAACACTAAAAAATCTTTTAGTGAGGTTATGTACGATTTGTATACATACGTAAATCCAAGAACAGGGAAAAAAGCACCTCTTTTGTCTGATGAGGTATACGAGGTGATTATGAACAATAAAGAAAAACTAGACTCAACAATTATTTACAATCGTGATTTTGGGTATGATTATTTTGGGTTTAAAACATTAGAGCGTTCTTACCTTTTAAAGTTAAACGGACAAATTGCCGAACGTCCGCAACACATGCTGATGAGAGTTTCAGTTGGAATTCATTTAAATGACTTGGATGCTGCCATTGAGACTTACGAATTAATGTCTAAAAAATACTTTACTCACGCTACACCAACATTGTTTAACGCAGGAACACCAAAACCACAAATGTCGTCTTGTTTTCTGTTAACCATGAAAGAAGATAGTATAGATGGTATTTACGATACATTAAAGCAAACTGCAAAAATTTCACAATCTGCTGGAGGAATTGGTTTGGCTATGCACAACATTCGTGCAACAGGAAGTTATATTGCTGGAACCAACGGAACATCAAATGGTATCGTACCAATGCTTCGTGTGTTTAATGATACTGCTCGTTATGTAGATCAAGGAGGAGGAAAACGTAAAGGAAGCTTTGCTATTTACTTAGAGCCTTGGCATGCAGATATTTTTGACTTTCTGGATTTAAAGAAAAACCATGGAAAAGAAGAAATGCGTGCTAGAGATTTATTCTACGCGATGTGGATTCCAGATTTATTCATGAAACGAGTACAAGAAGATGGCGAATGGACCTTAATGTGTCCTAACGAATGTCCAGGATTACCTGATACTCATAGTGAAGAATTTGACGCATTGTATACTAAATATGAAGCAGAAGGTAAAGGACGTAAAACTATAAAAGCACGTGAACTTTGGGAAAAAATTGTAGAATCTCAAATTGAGACAGGAACACCTTACATGCTTTATAAAGATGCAGCAAACAGAAAATCTAATCAGAAAAATTTAGGTACAATCCGTTCTTCTAACCTTTGTACAGAAATTTTAGAGTTCACATCACCAGATGAGGTAGCTGTATGTAATTTAGCATCCATTGCGTTACCAATGTTTGTTAAAAATGGTGAGTTTGACCACAAAGAACTATTCAGAATCACAAAACGTGTTACTAAAAACCTAAACAAGGTTATCGACAGAAATTATTATCCTGTTAAAGAGGCAGAAAACTCTAATTTCCGTCACAGACCAATAGGTTTAGGAGTTCAAGGACTTGCTGATACTTTTATTAGTTTACGTTTACCTTTTACAAGTGATGAAGCCAAAAAACTAAACCAAGATATTTTTGAAACCCTATATTTTGCAGCTGTAACTGCAAGTATGGAAGAAGCAAAAGCTGATGGTCCATACCAAACTTACAAAGGTTCGCCAATAAGCAAGGGAGAATTCCAACATAATCTTTGGGGAATAAAAGATGAAGAATTAAGCGGAAATTGGGATTGGGCAAAATTACGTAAACAAGTTAAAAAACATGGTGTACGTAACTCATTATTGGTAGCTCCAATGCCAACTGCAAGTACATCACAAATTTTAGGAAACAATGAGTGTTTTGAGCCATATACATCAAACATATATACTCGTCGTGTACTGTCTGGTGAGTTTATTGTAGTAAACAAACACTTACTTGAAGACCTTGTTGAATTAGGACTTTGGAACGAGAACATAAAACAAGATATCATGCGAGCAAACGGTTCTGTACAAGATATTGATGTTATCCCTCAAGACATTAAAGAGCTTTACAAAACCGTTTGGGAGCTGAGTATGAAAGACATTATCGATATGTCTCGCCAACGAGGTTATTTTATAGACCAATCTCAATCACTTAACCTATTTATGGAAGGTGCTACAATGGCTAAGCTTACTTCAATGCATTTTTATGCTTGGAAAAGCGGCTTAAAAACAGGAATGTACTACTTACGTACAAAGAGTGCTGTTGATGCCATTAAGTTTACTCTTGATACTAAGAAAAAAGAAGAACCAGTTGCTGAAGCAACAGAAACGACCGAAGTTGCTCAAGTAGAAGCAAGCATCGTTGAAAAACAAAAAGAAAAAGCTGCAAAGACAGCTGCAAGATTTGCCCAACAAACTACCGAAGTCCAACCAATGTCTCCTGAGGAGATGAAAGCACTTATTGCTCAAGCAAAAGCTGCTGAAGGTGACGACTGCTTAATGTGTGGAAGTTAATTTAATAAGTGTTTATATAAAAGGCGCCTCGAAAGAGGCGCTTTTTTATTTTAAAATATCTGTACCAAGATATTTATCGTCTTTATTGTAATACCAAGCCCTTACTTTAGGCATTTTAATATCGTTTACTACCATTTCTTCAGAGAGTAAAATATACTCACCACTTTCATTGTTTTGGTTGCCATTTTCATCGGTTTTAAAAAACTGGTACACTTCCATGGCATAGGTTTCAGGATTTAAATAAATATACCAGATATCGCTTCCAACATTTTCGTCATACGTTGCTTTTAGTACCAAATACTCTTTGTCTTTAAAAGTTTTATGCTCAACAGTTTTAGAAATATGTGTTCCAGGGTCTTTCAGTTTCATTGGTAAACCATATAAGTAAGAGTAATAGTTTTTATACATTTTTGCTCTATCACAGTTAAGATTATTGGCTTTGGCTTCCTCTTCAGTAAACGTTGTACTTCCATTAAAAACAATATTGCAATGGTCTGCTTTTACGCTGTATTCTACCATAATCGTGTCTCTTACAGCTTTTAGGTAAAATCCTCCAGCAGCAATGTCTAGTAAAATATCACTTTCTCTTTTAGGAGCATCTGGAGTTTCCATAGTGACATGAAAGGATGAGTTAAATGAAGGCCACATATTGTTTGGATCATGATAAGCAATAGCATTATTTAAAACTTGCTCAGAAGTAAGTTCTTTTTTGCAAGACATAAAATGTAAAGCTAAAAATGCAATAATGACATAATTTTTCATCTAGAAAGCTATTTTGATTTTTACTAATGTAATAGAATTTTATGGATTAAGTAAATATGCCCAACAACACTTTTTTTTGAAAAATTAATTTGTAATATTATCTTTTAATAATAATGTAGTTGACAAAAACTAACTATGGAATACGGTTTTTATGACATTCTTCAACTTATAGGAGCTTTAGGTGTTTTTTTATTTGGTATGAAAGTAATGAGTGATGCACTCTTAAAACTTGCAGGAAATAAGATGCGCTCCATATTAGCAACAATGACCTCTAATAGGTTTTTAGGAATTCTTACAGGCTTTTTTATTACGTCTGTTATTCAATCTTCATCTGCAACAACCTTAATGGTTGTTAGTTTTTCTAACGCAGGACTTTTAACACTTACTGAGTCTATTAGTGTTATTATGGGAGCTAATATTGGTACGACAATAACGGCTTGGCTAATTACTATATTAGGATTTAAAGTGAGTATGAGTGCAATTGCTTTGCCACTCGTTGGGTTTGGATTTGCTTTTACATTTGCTAAGAAAGAACAAACTAAAAATATAGGAGGTTTTATTATTGGTTTTGCACTTTTATTTATTGGTCTGCAGTTTTTAAAAGAAGCTATGCCAGACATAAAGAGTAATCCTCAAATATTAGAATTCTTAAGTAGATACACAGATTTAGGATATTTATCAATCCTATTATTTTTATTAATAGGAACTGTTTTAACGGTTGTTATTCAGTCATCCAGTGCTACAATGGCATTGACACTTATTATGACTGCTGAAGGTTGGATTCCGTTTGAAATGGCTGCCGCAATGGTTTTAGGAGAAAATATTGGAACAACAATTACGGCAAATATAGCAGCAATAGTGGCAAATTACCAAGCCAAGAGGACAGCTAGAGCGCATTTAATTTTTAATGTTATAGGAGTTGTTTGGATGCTAATTTTGTTTTATCCTTTTCTGAAATTGATAAGCTGGATGTCTATTAAATTCGGATCAGATTCACCTTATATAAGTACTGCTGCAATTCCTGTAGCAATCTCATTATTCCATACAGTGTTTAATGTAATGAATACGTTTTTATTAGTTTGGTTTATTAATCCGATTGCAAAATTTGTTGAACGAATTGTACCTGAAAAACAAGAAGTTGGAAAATCTGTTGATGAACCTAAGTTTTTAACCGAAAGCGCTTTAAAATACCCTGAAACAGCCATTGCTACACTTATAAAAGAATCTAAATATTTATTTAAAAATGCTGTTTTTGAAATTGTAGCACATGCCTTAAATATTCATAGGCAAGACATAAAATCAGACTTAAAACTCAAGAAGGTTATTAAAAAATCGAACATTTTATTTGAAACCGATATTAGAGAACTTTATACCACACGAATTAAACATATTTATGGTGAGGTTATTAAATTCGCTACCAAAGCCCAAAGCACATTATCACTAAATGAGATTCAAAACAATGAAATTTCTGAGATAAAGGTTGCAAATAGGAGAATGGTAGAAATTATTAAAGATGTTAACGAATTAAGTCGAAATATCACTTTGTATCTTAACTCCGACAATAAATACATTAAAAAAGAGTACGATAAACTTAGAAAGCGTTTAGCAAAAGTTTTGCGTGTTGTTTATTTATTCAGAACTGAGAAAGACAATGAACGTTACTACAACATCCTAAAAAAGCTAAAAGAAAAAGCTAGAATCAATAAGCAAACAGACAATTTAGGAATTGACCATTTAATAAGAAAGGATTTAATTACTGTTGATATGGCATCGTCTTTAGTTAATGATAATGATAATGTGAACGACATGATTAAGAATCTAATTATTGTAGCTGAATTGCTATATGGAAAAAAGGATACACTACTGGAAAACGATATAAAAAAAGCACCTATTCAGTAGGTGCTTTTTATTTTTATTTAAACTACTAATTATCTATCTTCAGAAATTGTAGCAGGTTCTACTGAGCTGTCATGCGAATCATGATATTCTTGTAATAAACTCATTGTAGCATTCAATAAATCTTTTGTTTCCAACAGTAAACTAAAATATAATGTAGTGTTCTTTGGACTTGATTCTTCGGTACGTGTACGAGCAACTTGTTTTTGAATTTTGTCAGTTACTAAAGACATGATTTCTTGTTTTCTACCTAGAATTTCTCCAATTTCTTCAAAAGATCTAGAGTCAAAAGCATTTTTTGTATTATTAAAGAAAGTTTCAAAACGCTCATCAACTTCTTTCAACTCCTTAATTTGGCTGAACTTTAATTTTTTATGCTTATTGTTTACGTGTTTATGAGTCACTTTAGTGATATACTCTAAAGACTGAACCATATCCTGTAGATAACCCAAAATGTTAATGTAAAAACTACTTGCGCCAACACTCGACTCGTCTAAGTTTTTAATAAAATAGAAGACATTGTCTCTCAATTCATCAATTTCGGTAGATAGTTTTACAATCTGTTTTTTGTTTTTCTTTAATAAATCTAAGTCTTGTTTTGCTAAGCCATTTATGGCATTCGTATAAATTTTATTACCTCTTTTTACAACATTGGCAATATTACCTGCGCTTTCATGAATTACACCTTGTATAGAACTACTCTCGGCATTTCTTAAGCTATCTTCTGCTTTTATGGTTTCAGTTCTCTTTTTATGAGAAACATAACTTCTTACCAATAACAAAATTGCTAAGAAAAGTAGGACAGGAACCATGATATTTACATTCCAATGCAATAAGTATGCAATTGTAGCAGCAGCAACAAAAGCAATAAATGCAGTAAAAAACCATCCACCAATAACATTTAAAACACCAGCAACTCGGTATACAGCACTTTCTGATCCCCAAGCTCTATCTGCTAAAGAGGTACCCATTGCAACCATAAATGTTACATAAGTAGTAGAAAGTGGTAATTTCATTGAAGTTGCCACAGAAATTAACACTGAGGCTACCATTAAGTTAACAGCAGCTCTAACCATATCGAAAGCAGGCAATTCGTGTACTTTGTTTTTTGATAGCGTAATAACAGGCTTTTTAAATTGCTTTTCAATTTTAGTTTGCCAAGACTCTGGTAATATAGCAGAAGACATTTGCGACATTGCCATCGCTAATCTTACTAATCCTCGAGACATCCAGTTAGGTTGAAAACGCTCTTTACCTTCACCTTCTCTTGATAGGTTTATCTCAGTTTCAGTAACATATTTAGCTTTTTTAGAAAACCACAAAGTTAAAACCATTACCAAACCAGAAATAAATAATAGTAAAGTAGGAGTTGGTACTTTAGAAGCTAATACTTCCATACTAAATTCATTTGGTGCAACACCAGAAGCAATCCAAGCTTCGTATGATTGCCATGCTGCAATTGGCACACCAATAAAATTTACCAAATCGTTACCAGCAAAAGCTAGTGCTAATGCAAAAGTCCCAACAATAATGATTAGTTTATATATATTGTATTTAAAAGCAGTAACTACTAAATAGGACAGTACTGACCAAACAATTAAACTTATACCAACAATAGTTAAGACTTGAGTCTCCAAAAACTCTTGAATGGTAGCACCACCAAGAATATCAAAACTATCTTTTGCAAAAGGAGTGCCTTTCATACCTTTTAAGAAGATAAAGTAGGTAATTCCAGTAAGAGCTATACCTCCAAACAAGGCTCCTACCCAATTGGCTTTTCTTTCAAAATTATAAGATAATAATAACCTTGACACCCATTGAACTAGTGCACCAACAGAAAATGCTACAGCTACTGAAAGCAGTATTCCTAAAATAATTTCTGTTGCTTTTGAGGTGTTAATATAATTTATAACATCTGAAAAACTACCACCATCAGCTCCAATTTTTATTAAAGCCATTGCAACTGAGGCACCTAATAATTCAAAAACAATAGAAACTGTGGTTGAAGTAGGCATACCTACTGTATTGAAAAAATCCAGAAGTAAAATATCTGTAATCATTACAGCCATGAATATGACCATAATTTCATCAAACATAAATTCACCAGGATTGAAAATGCCTTTTCGAGCAACTTCCATTAATCCGCTTGAATATATTGCTCCAACTGCCACACCCAAACTAGCCACAATCATAATGGTCTTAAAAGAAATTGCTTTTGAACCTATGGCAGAATTTAAAAAGTTAACAGCATCATTACTAACACCAACCACCAAATCTGCAACAGCAAGAAAGGCAAGTGCTATTATCATTAATAAGTATATGTTTTCCATAATTAGCTTAAATTATTTTGCAAATATCTTATGCAAGTTTTGTTACTATGTTATCTTAATGTTATGTTTTAAAAATGAAGATCAAATCCGATTCTGAAAGTAATATTATCTTCATTTCCATCTAAGGTTGTGTAGCTAATATCACTTTGTACTTTTAATTTGTGACCTACAATAAATTTGTTCACTCCTAATGTATATTGTTTACTTGGTAAAACACCTGTTACTTCCTCAAAAGCAACATTTGTAAAACGCGCTGCAATTTCATAATTACTTTTAAACATGTATCCTGCTTGTAAATTTACAGCATTTCCTGTTAAAACAACATCACCTGTTGGAGTAATACCATCTGCTTCTGTAGCAATTTCATTATCTGCAGTTCGTTTGGCGTATTCACCCATAAATGAAAACCCATTGTATTTAAACATAGCGTCTGCAAAAATTGTAGTTTGATCAGTTTCGTATAAAGAGCCATCGGTTCTCATCATATAATCACCTGCAAATCCTCTTTCTCTAACTGCGTCTTGGTTATAATTGTAAGTAAATCCCAACATTAATTTAGGAGTTTCCTCACGTACTATTGCAGATTGCGTATAATCTCCTTTTGATTTAAAGCTACCAAAAGGCAGTAATTCTAATCTTGCCGTATACTGTAAACCACCTTCGTTACCTTCAGTTACATTTCTCCCTTCACCTTGAGAAATTGAAAGTTTTTCACGCATTAAAAAATTACCACCTAAATCAGAATTATGTCTTAGTTGAATACCTAAATCACGGTCAATATTAAAACGACTATTTAATAAAGATCGATCTATGAGTTGTAAATCTCCAGAAGAAACTACACGTTCAACGTTACCAGGAAGTTTAGTTTGTCCTGCCCATAGCTCCCAGTTTTTAGCAAAGCTCCACATGATAACAGCATCTAAAATATAACGAGGTGTATTTCTGTTAAACTCATTTGCTCCTGCAATGTCTCTATTTGAGAGCCCAAGCTCAATTTTATATTTTAGTTTTGGGCTATATGCGTAACCATCAAATTTTAGTCGAGCACGTCTTACTATGAAATTATGGTCAGGGCTTATGTATTTATTACCATCATGATCCCAAGAAGACATTGAACGAACTTGAAAACGCGGTGCAAACTTTACACTAAATGAACTGTCTTTTGCAATAAAATTGATTAAACCTTTTCCAAATGAAGTGTCACTAATTTCTTGAGCTTTTAGCGAGGTTGTTGCTAGACAAATTATAGCAACTAAGATAATGTTAAATTTCATATTTCAGTATTAGTTTTTGTCGCTGCAAAGAACCAACACTAATGTTAAATTAACGTAAACAAAACATTAACATTAATACTGAAAATAAAAAAACTGCCTTGGCCAAAGGCAGTCATTAGAATTCATGATAATGTAGTCGACAAAAACTAATAGATTATATGAAACTAATTATTTGTCTTAAGACTGGAGCAAATATGCAACACATAAATAAGATAATTGTAACCAGAATATTAATAAAACATTAAGCAATAATTTGAGAGGCTAATATATTAAAACACTGTAAATCAAATTAATAACATTTTAATGTAAATTTAATGTTATGTAAATATTGCTTAAATGTTAACCAATGTTTATATTTGACTTGTCGGCAAATTAATTTTAAACATTACGCGTTATGAAGAAAAGTATTTTATTATTAGCACTTCTTTTCGTCGCAGCCTCATCTTATGGACAAGCTGACACGAAAGTGAAAACAGAAAAAAAAGGAGATTTAACTGAAGCAACTTATTTTTATGCTGATGGAACTGTACAGCAAAAAGGTACGTTTAATGCTGAAGGAAAACTACATGGAACTTGGACAAGTTATGACACCAACGGAAACAAACTTGCAGTTGGTAATTACGATAACAATGTAAAAGTTGGTAAATGGTTTTTTTGGACAGATGGTAAGCTGAGTGAAGTTGATTATATCGATTCGAGAATCGTGAGTGTTAATGAGTGGAAAGACAAAACTAAGGTTGCAGTTAGAAACAGATAAATAACCAAACCATAATAAAAAAAGCTCCTAAACTAGGAGCTTTTTTTATGACTAATTCAATTTTATTTATATCAAAACTTAAAAGAATAACCCAATGAAAACTCTGTTCCTGGGCTTCTTAATGAATAAATCTCATTTTGCGTGCTAAATGATTTGTAAATACTTTCTCTATCGCTTCCTAAAATATTAGAAACTTTAAAATCAATACTAGAGCGCTTTTTCTCACCAAAAGCTTTATTAAAGGTAAAGTTTAAACTTTCAAAAGGTTGTGTGTAAACATCTGGCACTAAACCAATACCAACAACTTCTAGAGTTTCACCTTGTACATTGAAAAACAAACCTGTTTGTAAGCCTTTTTCAGAATCGTTATAATCCAATCCAAAGTTTAATAAAAATGGTGCTTGCCCTTGTAAATCTCTTTTTCTGTCTATGGTTTCACCATCTCTTGCTGCTAGAGTTCTACTATCAAATTCATCATCAGACATGGTAAGTTCTGATTTAATAAATGATAAGTTGGCATTAAACTTTAAATTGTTTAAACCTTCAGATATAAAACCTAATCGTTGTCTAACTTCTAATTCAACTCCATAAACTTTGGCATTTCCTAAGTTATCAACTGTTAATTGAGTTGGTGCTTGTAAAAAGAATGATTGTTCTATTGGATCTGTAAAGTCTTTATAGAAGCCACTAACTGCGTACATCTGTCCAGACTCGCCAAAGTGTTCATATCTTAAATCGAAATTGTTTATGTATGTTGGGACTAAGTCAATGTTACCAATGAAAAGTCTGTTTGTGATAGGGTCAAAAATTTGTGCTACAGAAGCTTCTTTAAACGAAGGTCTTGCAGTTGTACGAGAATAAGAAGACCTAAGGTTAGCATTATCTGAAAGCGCATAAATTAAGTTAGCAGATGGGAAAAAATCAAATTCATCTAAAATAAGTTGTCTGTTGTATGTAGTTGAATTGTTTTGACCTGTATAATATGAATTAAAAAACTCTGTTCTAACTCCTAAAACTGTTTTTAACTCTTCAGTAAGATTAAACTCTGCAGAGAAATAAGTGGCTCCTATAGCATGTTCTCCTTCATAAGCATCATTTGGATTAAATTGATCTCCAAACACCAGATGAGTCCCAGAATCTGTTGTTGGATTCCAAATGTTTTCTGGAGCTAACAAATTATCTACATTACCATCAGCAATAAAAGAATCGTCTCCACTTATGTTAAACGTGTAATCATCAATACTAAAATCTCTAAATTTATAAGTATAAGCTCCACCAAATTTAAGTTTAGCAGGTTTACCAAATAGCTCAATGGTTTTATCTAAGTCAATTTTTGCAGCCCAGTTTTCTTCAATAAGATTTCTCCAAAGTTGAAGAGGGAAAGTAGAAGCCGAAGGACTAATAAAATAATCACCTTCTCCTGATTGCTGTAAAGGAGTAATTCTATGGTTTTTGTCCATTACTTTTGAAAAAGTTGGAGAAAATTTCCACTCTAAATTAAAGGCATTTTCATCATCACTTAATCGATGACTACCATTAAGCAAAAGGTTAGTTACAGAACGCTCAGTATAAGTTAAAGCATTTTTAGATAATGGCTCTAAACCACCACCAACACCATCTTGTGAAATAACCTGATCAAAAGTTCCAGCAGTAGATTCGCCATTCTGTATATGCAATAAATTTACTTTGAACTTAGATTTTTCAGTTTTATAAGCCAAACCAAGCATTCCATTAAGAATCACGTTATTTATACCTTCAGCACCATTGGAATCTAAAACGAAATTTAAATCGTTAATAGAGGAGTCAGAGTTATTTTTTACATAAGCACCATCTTTTCTGTTCTCATAAAATGTAGTTTCATTCTTATAAGAAAAAGATGCTTGGTATCCAATGTTATCATCACCAATTGCGTATTGGTTACCTAATGTGAAACCAAAATCAAAGTTAGCATTGCTGGTTTCTTGTTTTGCCATCAGCTCACTTTGAAAACGACTTGTTAATGTATTTAAAAGTAATTTATTCTCAAATGTACCAGGAATAGGTTGGTATCTGTGTATTGGCAAATCTCTTGTTCCATCATCATATCCAAAAAAATCAGTATCACTTCCTGTATACGTTAAATACTTGTCGTTAAAGTGCATGTCTGGGTTGTAACCAGTTCCTAATGAAATAGTATATTCAGGTTTAGTTGGAAAATCTTTGGTTACGATATCTACAATACCTCCTGTAAAGTCTGCTGGATATTCAGCCGAAGCCGATTTTAACACAATAACATTATCTAAAATATTAGTTGGGAATAAATCCATTTGAATGGTGTTTCTATCTGGATCTAAACCTGGAATGTCAATGCCATTTAATATTGATTTTGTGTATCTGTCACCAAGTCCACGAACATACACATACTTTCCTCCTTCTACAGATACTCCAGGAATGTTTTTTACAGCACTTGCTAAATTACTTGCTCCTGTACTTTTTATAGATTGTGCAGATAAACCATCTAAAACCACAACCGATTTTTTTTGCATACTTAAAACAGAGGTTTCTGTGTTTCTTTTTGCTGAAGTAGTAATAACTACTGTGTCTAAAGAATTTGTACCTAAAGTAACATCCAAAGGAGTAACCTCTCCAGCTTTAACAACAACATCGCTAATTTCTTGAGTGGTATAACCTACAAACGAAAATACTATTGTATAAGTACCAGGCTCTAGGTCTAATTGATATTTACCATCAAAATCTGAAGTTGTCCCAATAGTTGTGCCTTTTACCAAAACATTGGCAAAAGCCATTGGCTCTACAAACTCGCCATCTATAATTGTACCTGAGATAGATCCAGTTTGAGCTTTGGCATAGCTTAATGTTAAAAGTAGAAGTATAAATAGTGAAAAAATCTTTTCTTTCATAATTAGTTAATTATCTAAACTATACTACTCGTTAATAAGTTAACGAGTAGTAATAAAGCTATTTATTTAGAGTCTTTTGTACTACAGCAAGCCGAGATTAAAAACCAAGGTTTCCAGCTGCATTTGCATAAGTCCATGCTAAATTTGAAGTCGTAGCACCAACAGTTTGCGAGCCTAATGTTACTGCTGATGCAGTACTACCATAACCTATGACAGTTACATTTTCTGCTTTGTTGGAAAATAAACTTGTAACGTCTGTTACGCCATCTGGTAAAACAATTTCCCAAGTTCCGAAAGTTAAAAGACCATCATTATAATTAGTTGCAACACCATCGTTATCAAGTTCTATATCTGAAGAGGCTTTAAAACCATAAGCAAAAATATTTGCTGTATGACCCATTGCTTTACTTCTATAGTCAGCATATTCACCATTTTCAGTAACCATATTGCCAATAATTGTAGCATTTTGTAAGGTAAAAGAACCTGTAGCAGAACCTTCAGGACCATCTATTTCAAATGCATGATCTGAAAAATCTCCTAATACCACAACAGCATTATCGATAGTTCCAGAGTAAGCTTGGTCAATATCTATGGCATCGTCACCTTGAGCCCAAACCATTAAGTTTGATGCGTTAACTGTACCACCAAAAAACTCAATACCATCATCAACATTTGCAACAACTTCAATATTGTTTATAATAGTTCCGTTTCCAACTCCACCAAGAGTTAAACCATTAATTTCGTTTCCTTCACCAATTAAAGCACCACCATGACGAATAGAGATATACGATAAAACACCAGAGTTATCTCCTGGGTCTGTTCCTCCGTATAGACCAAAAGTATCATCAGCAGGAATTCCTTCTATCTGAGCTTCAGTAATATCACCTGATAAAGAACAAGGAGCATAACCTAAAACTATTAAACCTCCCCAAAGGCCTCTGTCATTTTCATCTAAATTAGTTCCAGCAGTTTCACCAATTTCAATATTATCTGTAGAAGAAGTGAAAATAATAGGTTGAGAAGCGTTTCCTACAGCATTAATTTTTGAGCCTCTTGCAATAATTAAAGCTGAAGCTAATGATCCAGTACCTGGAGTGCCTTTAATAATAGTGCCTTCTTGTATAGTAAGCGTTGCACCATTATCAACCACAACTTTTTGGTTAAGTTTGTATATGTTATCGTTAGTCCAAGTAGTATTTTCGGTAATGGCACCACTAACATCTACAATATTACTTCCGTTACCATTTCCACCACCATCTTGTATAATAATTGTTGTTTCTTCAATAATAATTGGTGTGTCATCATCTTTAAAGCATCCTGTAAATATTAACGTACTTGCTAATAAACTTGATAATAATAATTTTTTCATTGTATTTTGATTTAATTTTTTCTGAATTATTTATCGGCACAAAGAAACTCACAAAGTGTAAAGTAGAGGTTAATCTCAGGTTAAACCTTGGTAACATAAGGGTTATGAAAAGGTTATGAAAAACCAACTTTATTTTCCTATTGGAAACGATAATTTAACATTGAAATATTTATCTTGCGCCTAATTATTTTATTATGAATTGGGAACAATTACTCTCATTAAAACGTTTTGGAGACACTAATAAACGACTTCGCATAGAACAAGATGAAACACGCTTAGGCTTTGAAGTTGATTACGATAGGATTATTTTTTCGGCTGAATTTAGGAGTCTTCAAGACAAAACCCAAGTGATTCCGTTATCTGAAACAGATTTTGTACATACAAGATTAACTCACAGTTTAGAGGTTAGCGTTGTTGGAAGATCTTTAGGAAGGCAAGTAGGTGCTAAACTTTTAGAAAAACATCCGCATTTAAGGGAAGTTCATGGCTATCAAACCAATGATTTTGGAGCTATTGTTGCAGCAGCTGCTTTAGCCCATGATATTGGAAATCCACCTTTTGGTCATTCAGGAGAAAAAGCAATTGGTCATTTTTTTAAAGTAGGTGAAGGAAAAAAGTATGCTCAAAATTTAAAACCAAAAGAATATCAAGACCTCTGTGATTTTGAGGGTAATGCTAATGGGTTTAAAATACTTACACAAGATAGAGAAGGTAGAGAAGGAGGATTGCGTTTAAGTTATGCTACACTTGGTGCGTTTATGAAGTACCCAAAAGAGTCGTTGCCTAAAAAACCATCAACTCACATTGCTGATAAAAAATATGGGTTTTTTCAAAGTGAAAAAGATTCATTTGTCGATTTGGTAAATGATTTAAAACTAACTCCTGTTCTAAAAGGTAATGATGTTAGTTTTTCTAGGCATCCATTAGCATTTTTAGTTGAAGCCGCAGACGATATTTGTTATACTATTATTGATTTTGAAGATGGCATTAATTTAGGTCTCATACCAGAAGAATTTGCATTAGAATATCTAATAAACCTAGTAAGAGGAACTATAAATGTTGAAAAATATCATGCTTTAAAAAACACACAAGACAGAGTTAGTTATTTAAGAGCATTAGCCATTAATGCACTCATAAATGAAGCAGTTGATGTTTTTATGAAAAACGAAGAACACATACTTAAAGGAGATTTTAGTCACGCTCTATTAGATAAATGTAAATACGAAGCTCAAATTAATGATATCATAAAGTTGAGTGTTAAAAATATCTATCAATCAAAAGAAGTTATTGAAAAGGAAATTTCTGGATTTGAAGTAATTAATACACTTTTAAGTACATTTTGTATGTCAGTTAATAATGAATTCAATAATCAAGCATCTAGTTATGATAAACTCATTTTACGTATTCTACCTGAAACTATAGATTTTAATAAAAGTGATTTATATACAAGACTAATAAATATCTGTCATTATATTTCATTGCTTTCTGACAGAAACGCAATTTTAATTTATAAAAAAGTAAAAGGATTATCAATAAATTAGAAAAAAACAAAATGAATTCTTAAATTTAGCAATCCTAACTATCAAATAACCATACATTTAAACACAAACACTATGAAAAACAAACTACGCAACACTTCATTATTAGTAATCTTTGCTTTAGCTGGATTCTACTTTTTTAACTTTTCAGATGAAAAGGTAGAAACCTCTGAATTACAAGCTGACATTACTGTTAAAACTAAAAAGAAAACAGAAGAAGAAAGAAGACTATATACTGAAGAAAGATTAAGACACGAATTTAATTTACAAAAGAATCCAATTACAGGAGAAATACCTGAAGATGAGAAGGAAAAAGAATACCAAAACGCTTTATTAGCAAAAGAAGCTGCTTCAAACAATAGAGTTACCTCTAGTACCTATACCTCAAGAGGACCAACAAATTTTGGAGGAAGAACAAGAGCTATGGCTGTTGATATTTCTGATGCTACAAGTAATACTATTTTAGCAGGAGGTATTAGTAGCGGAATGTTTAGAACTACTAATGGAGGGTCTAGCTGGACTAAAGTATCTTCTAATGGAGAAATACATAATGTTAGTTGTATAGCACAAGATCCTAGATCTGGATTCCAAAACATATGGTACTACGGAACTGGTGAGTGGTCTGGTAATAGTGCAAGTTTAGGTTCTTCTTATAGAGGCTTTGGTGTTTGGAGGTCTACCGATAGTGGCGTTACTTGGTCACAAATAGCAGCTACAGCTGCTGGTTCTTATGAATCATATGATAATTATTTTGATTATGTTAATGCAATAACTGTAAGTCCAATTAATGGAGACTTAATGGTTGCAACAGCAGGTAAAATATACAGACTTCCTGGAGGCACAGGAACTGCAGTTATTGAATTAGAAATGCCTGGAGGAGCTGTTGGCTGGACAGATGTAAAAGTAAATAGTGCTGGAGTTGTTTATGCTAGTATGCAAGGTGATTCAGGTGCTGCTATTAATGGTGTTTGGACCTCACCTACTGGCAATGGTTCATGGACAAGAATTGCGCAAAATGGTACACCTTCAGGTTGGTTTTCCAACGGAAGGATGGTACTAGCAACAGCGCCAAGTAATAACGATATTGTTTATGCTTATTTTGCTAATGGTATTTCAGGAGGTATTGAAGCTGATTTATGGCAGTATAACGCCAATACTACGACATGGACAGACTATTCATCTACGTTACCTGATGAGCCAGGCGGAGACTTGGCTGGTAACGACCCTTTAGCAATTCAAGGAGGATATGATTTGGTTGTTTCAGTCAAACCAAACGATGAAAATTTTGTTATTATAGGTGGAACAAATGTTTATAAAATTGAAGATATCACAACCGATCCAACTTTTGTTAGAATTGGAGGTTATGCAAGTAATGCTAGCTATGCTTTATATAGTGTAGGTGGTACAGAGCATCATCCAGATATTCATGCTTTAGAGTTTGATCCTAACAATAATGATGTTTTTTACACAGGAACTGATGGAGGTGTACATAGTACACCAGATATAACTGTAGGTTCAATACCATGGACAAGCTTAAATAACGATTATCAAACCTATCAATTTTATCATGTTGCAATGGATCATACAACTGGAAGCAATAGTGTAATTGGTGGTACTCAAGATAATGGAACCAAAATAGGTGGAACAGACTTAGGTCTTCCTGATGCTACAACCATGTCTGGATATTATGGAGGAGATGGAGTAGCTGTTGGAATTACCAGGAGGAATGGAGGCGCGAACTATCAATTTTATTACGGTAGTCAAAATGGAAATATAAGAACCAATTATCCTGGTTTTAGATCGATTATTCCAGCTGGATCTAGTAGTCAATTTGTTACATACTTTTACCTTGATCCAGTAAATAGCTATGCATTATATTATGCTGGGCAAAATATTTTGTATAGAACTACCGATGCTGAAAATGTGACAACAGCTATTAGCCCTGCAAGTTGGCAAAATATGGGAGTTCTCCCAGTTAATCAAAATATAAGAAGTTTTGCTACCTCTCCAGGAGCCTATAATGCATCAACGAGTTATTTATTAATTGGTGGTCAAAATGGAGGTGTTTTTAGACTAGATGATCCTCATAATGCAACTGCTGCTAACACAGCTGTTAATATAACTCCTGCTGGAGCTTCTACAGCTTCTGGTTCTGTTGTTAGTGGTTTAGCAATTCATCCAACAAATCCTGATATAGCTATGGCTGTTTATGCAAATTATGGTATTACTAGTATTTACATTACTTCAAATGTTACAGCAGCTTCACCAACTTGGACACTAGTAGAGCAAAATTTAAGTGCTCACTCTATTCGTTCGGCTGCGATTGCTGAGGTAGGTGCAGAAACTATTTATTTTGTTGGTACTGCTAGAGGATTGTATTCTAATAATGATCCTACAACTAAAAACTGGGATATTGAAGGACAAAACGAAATGGGACTTGCTGTAATAAGTGGTTTGGATTACAGACCTGCTGATAATAAATTAATCATTGGTACTCATGGGAATGGTATGTGGGAAACTACAGTTGAAAATACCCTTTCCGTAAATAGTTTTGATGAACTTGAAAACAAAATTACTATTTATCCTAATCCAGCTCTATCTGAAATAAATTTCAAGAGCAATAACTTTAATTTAATAGAAAACTCAAACTATAATATTGTAGATATCAATGGAAAGGTTGTTCTTTCAGGAACAATTAGCAACAAAAAGGTTGATGTTTCTAAATTAAATACAGGACTATATTTTGTGAATATAAATGCTAATGGCATAAAACAAACATTAAAGTTTATTAAAAAATAACAGCTTTATATCATTAGGTTTAACTTTTTAAAGCAGAGGTTCTTATTGAATCTCTGTTTTTTATTTTATAGGGATTTAGTTATCTTGCGATGTATTTAATCTAATTAATTTGCATTTAATCGATAAAATATTTATATTTACACTTAAATAACCCTAAATAATTTGACCATGAAAAAAAATCTGCTAACTGCGATAGTTGTTTTTTTATTTACTCTTGTAGTGTTTTTAGTAATGAGCGACATAAACAACACAAAAAATCCAGAGGTTAAAACCAATTATTACGTAATTGAAAATTAAAGTGTATTAAGTATAGCTTTAATTTTCTCTTTGATGCTTTTTGCATCCAAACCAATACTCTTTTGGAGTTCATTTATACTTCCATGTAGGATAAACTCATCCGGAATTCCTAAAACTGAAATTTTGGTTTTATAATTATATTCAGCAGCAAATTCTAAAATGCAGCTTCCGAATCCGCCTTTAACGCAATTGTCTTCAATTGTTATTATGTATTTATAAAATGAGAAAATTTTATGTAGTAAACTTTCATCAAGGGGTTTTACAAAACGTAAATCATAATGTGAAACATTTACATCTGCAATAGCCTCAGAAACAACATTAGTTATAGTTCCAATACTCAAAATTGCAAGTTTTTGTCCTTTTTTAATTTGGGTTCCTGTCCCAATTTCAATCTTTTTGAAATGCTGTTTCCAATTTATAGTAACACCTTTTCCTCTTGGGTATCTAATAGCAATAGGCTGATTTAACCCTAATTGTGCTGTGTACATAATGTTTCTAAGTTCCATTTCGTTTCTTGGGGCAAAAATGATAAGATTTGGAACACATCGTAAATAGGCTAAATCATATGCACCATGATGTGTTGCTCCATCTTCACCAACCAATCCTGCACGATCAAGGCAAAAAACCACAGGTAAGTTTTGTAACGCAACATCATGAATAACTTGGTCGTAAGCACGTTGCAAAAATGTAGAGTAAATATTACAAAAAGGAATTAATCCTTGTGTAGCCATTCCTGCGGCAAGAGTTACAGCATGTTGTTCTGCTATACCAACATCAAAGGCTCTGTAAGGGATTTCATCCATCATGAACTTTAATGAACTTCCGGTTGGCATTGCTGGTGTAATACCAACAATGTTTTTGTTTTGCTTTGCAAGTTCAACAATAGTATGCCCAAAAACATCTTGGTATTTTGGAGGCTCAACAGTTTCAGCTTTTACATAAATTTCTCCAGTTTTAGCATCAAATTTTCCTGGAGCATGGTATTTTACCTGGTTGGTTTCTGCTTGTTTTAAACCTTTACCTTTGGTAGTGATTATATGCAATAACTTAGGACCTTCAACGGTTTTTAAACGCTCAAGTTCAGAAATAACTTTGAAAATATTATGACCATCTATTGGTCCTGAATAATCAAAATTCAAGGCCTCAAAAATATTATCCTGTTTTTGCTTGCCAATTTTTACATTGGTTAAATACTGTTTTAATGCACCAACACTCGGATCAATACCAATAGCATTATCGTTTAAAATGACGAGCAAATTTGCATTAGTAACTCCAGCATGATTTAAGCCTTCAAAAGCCATTCCACTTGCTATAGATGCATCACCAATTACAGCGATATGGTGTCTGTTTTCACCTTTTAATTCACTTGCAATTGCCATTCCTAAAGCTGCAGAAATTGAGGTTGATGAATGGCCAACTCCGAAGGTGTCGTAAATGCTCTCACTTCTTTTTGGAAAACCACTAATGCCACCAAATTGCCTATTAGTATCAAAAATATCTTTTCGTTCAGTTAGTATTTTATGACCATAAGCTTGATGCCCAACATCCCAAATAAGAAAATCTTCTGGAGTGTTAAACACATAATGTAAGGCTATTGTTAATTCCACAACACCAAGACTTGCCCCTAAGTGGCCTTCTTTAGTAGCAACTATGTTAATAATGAATTCACGTAATTCTTGTGCAAGTTGAGGTAAGTCATCTATAATAAGCTGACGTAGTTCTTGAGGTGAATTTATGTTATCTAATAATTTTTGCATCAGTTTACAAATGTACAAGATGAAATTGTATTTTTACGTTTATGGAGAATCCTTTTGATGATACTTATTTTATGAAAAAAGCACTTCAGGAAGCTGAAATTGCTTTTGATAAAGGTGAAGTGCCTGTTGGTGCTATTGTTGTGATTGAAGATAGAATAATTGCAAGAGCTCACAATCTTACAGAAACCTTAAACGATGTAACAGCTCATGCCGAAATGCAAGCCATCACTGCAGCTGCAAATTTTTTAGGAGGTAAGTATTTACACAACTGTACACTTTATATAACATTAGAACCATGCCAAATGTGTGCTGGAGCTTTATATTGGAGTCAGATAAGTAAAATTGTTTATGCTGCGAGAGATGAGGAAAGAGGTTGTATTAATTTAAAGACAAAATTACATCCGAAAACCAAAATGGTTGGAGGAGTTCTAGCCGAAGAGGCTTCTACAGTTATAAAACGGTTTTTTATTGAAAAGCGAAATTTAAACTAAGAGAATCATTTTTCGTGATTTCTCATTTTCTCAATGTTTTCTTTAGTAATCATGTAATCTTCAACTTTTTTGTCTTTCCATCTGTAGTAAGAAAACAAAGGAAATACTATAAAAAATAAGATAACAACTCCAAATCCAATAAGTTTTTCGGAGTAAGATTCCTCTAAGAAATAGCCAGTGGCTATACAGCTAACTGAAGCAAGAAAAAAAAACCAGATGAGATATTTCATTATGATGTAAAGTTAATCAATTCCCTTCGGTAGGCGGTTAATAATTTAGATTTTGAAACAAAACCAAAGTATTTTTCATCTTTTAAAACAGGTAAATTCCAAGCTCCAGAATCTTGAAATTTCTGCATTACTTTTTGCATAGAGTCCTTTTCGTAGCTAATAATATCTGGTGGATTTCGCATAAAAGTTTCAACTGTTGTGGTCTCATACAAAGTTTGGTCGAACATTACATCTCTAATGCTATCCAAAAGTACTATGCCAACTAAATTTTCTTCATCGTCAATTACTGGGAATAAATTTCTGTTAGATTTTGCCACACCTTCATGTAACATTTCACCAAGAGTCATTTCAGGATAAAGTTTAACAAAATTGTCTTCTATAACAGAGTCCATTTTCATTAAAGTCAATACACTTTGGTCTTTATCATGAGTGAGTAATTGACCTTTTTCGGCTAACTCTTTAGTATAAATTGTGTGTTCTAAACTGTTTTTGGTGATAATGAAAGACATTGAAACTGTAATCATTAAAGGTACAAAAAGTTCATAACTGCCAGTAATTTCTGCAATTAAGAAAATGGCTGTTAAAGGAGCGTGCAACACACCAGCTATAAGTCCAGCCATACCAATTAAAGTAAAATTAGCTTCAGAAACACTAAAGTTAAGCCCTAAATTGTTTATAATTTTTGCCACAACATTACCTAACGCACTTCCCATGACTAATGTTGGAATAATAATTCCGCCGGTTCCACCAGCCGCAAAAGTAGTAGTCATGGCTATGGATTTAAAAACCGTTATGCCAAACAATAATGCAATGACAACCCAAATGTTATCTATATAAGCATCAAAAGGTGTAGAACCAATTGCAGAAAGGTGGTCGCCTGCAAGTAAATCGTTAATAAAACTAAACCCTTCACCATATAAAGGCGGAATAAAAAACAACATGACTCCAATTGCAAAACCACCAGCTATTAATTTCTTTAGACGATTATTAAAGTGGTTAAAAAAGCCAAATATGGCAAAGTATATTTTAGAAAAATAAACAGATGCAATCCCTGTACCAATGCCTAAAACAATATAAAACAAAGTATCTTTTGCCTGAAAGGCATCAGAAACTTGAAATTTGAAAAGAATTTCATTACCTACAAAAAAATAAGACGTTATTATTGATGTTAACGAAGCAATAAGTAAAGGTAATAGTGACGCAAAAGTTAGGTCGAGACTAAAAACTTCAATAGCAAAAATAACAGCAGCAAGAGGCGATTTAAAACTGGTTGCAATAACTCCTGCGGCTGCACAACCTATAAGTAATGTTCTTGTTTTTCGGTTGATATGTAGCAATTTCCCAAGACTTGAACTTGCAGCAGAAGCTGAAAAAATAGCTGGACTTAACAACCCAACAGAACCTCCAAAACCAACAGTTAAAGGTGCAGTAATAAGAGGTAAAACCATTTTGTTAGAAGCAATTTTACCATCTTTTTTTGATAAGGCATATAAAATTGAAGGTATAGCAGGTTCTAAAGGTTTTTTTGAAATTTTGTTTACAAAAAAATAGACTAAGGTTAGCCCAATTACTGGCAGGATAAAATAAATCTTGTTTTGCGAAAATATAATGGTATGTTCGAGCAGCCACGAAATACCAAACGTAAGGTTTTTTAGTAAAACTGAGATTAATCCTGCAATTAGTCCTACTACACCACTTAAAATAAGAATAAAGTTACGTTGAGAAACACGTTTGTATTTCCAAATTAAAAAACGCTTTACATATTCTTTTTTAGACATTTAATAAAAGTAAGAAAAAAACCTGTCAAGATTTTTTAGCGAGACAGGTTTTAAATTTATTTTATGAAGGATTTATAAATCTAATTTTAGATTTAGTTCTTTAAGTTGGGCTTTGTCAATTGGAGCAGGTGCATCAATCATAACATCTCTGCCTGCATTATTTTTTGGGAATGCTATAAAATCACGTATTGTTTCTTGTCCACCTAAAATAGCAACTAATCTATCTAAGCCAAAAGCCAATCCACCATGAGGTGGCGCACCATACTCAAATGCATTCATAAGGAAACCAAACTGCGCTTTGGCTTCTTCTTCTGTAAAACCTAAATAGTCAAACATTAAAGCTTGTGTTTTTTTATCGTGAATTCTTATAGAACCTCCACCAATTTCATTTCCGTTTAATACCAAATCATAAGCGTTTGCCTTTACAGCTCCAGGATTGGTTTTTAAAAGTTCTAATTGTTCTGGTTTTGGAGAAGTAAATGGATGATGCATAGCATGGTAACGTTCGGTTTCTTCATCCCACTCTAATAAAGGGAAATCCATAACCCAAAGCGGAGCAAACTCATCTGGTTTTCTTAAACCTAATTGTTCTGCTAACTCCATTCTGAGCGCACTTAATTGGGTTCTTACTTTATTAGTTTCGCCTGAAAGCACACAAATTAAATCGCCTGGTTTAGCACCTGTAACTTCTGCCCATTTAGCTAAATCATCTTGGTCGTAAAATTTATCAACCGAAGATTTAAACGTGCCATCTTCATTACAGCGACAATATACCATACCTAAAGCACCAATTTGTGGACGCTTAACCCAATCTATTAGGCTGTCAATTTCTTTACGTGTATAACTATTTCCTCCGGGAACTGCAATGCCTACTACCAATTCGGCAGCATTAAATACACCAAAATCTTTGTGTTGAGTAACCTCGTTAAGTTCGCCAAAAGTCATCCCAAATCGAATATCTGGCTTGTCATTTCCATAAAGTTTCATGGCATCATCGTAAAGCATTCGAGGAAATTTTTCAATTTCTACACCTACGACTTCTTTAAGTAAATGACGTGTAAGACCTTCAAAAGCATTTAAAATATCTTCTTGTTCAATAAACGCCATTTCACAATCTATTTGAGTGAATTCTGGTTGTCTGTCAGCACGTAAATCTTCGTCCCTAAAACATTTTACAATCTGAAAGTACTTATCCATACCACCAACCATAAGCAATTGCTTGAAGGTCTGAGGTGATTGAGGTAAGGCATAAAATTCACCCTCATTCATTCTACTCGGCACCACAAAATCTCGTGCACCTTCAGGCGTTGATTTAATAAGGTAAGGTGTTTCAATTTCTATAAAACCTTCTTTTGATAAATAGTTACGAACTTCTTGAGTAACTCTGTGTCTAAAGATTAAATTATTTTTTACTGTATTTCTTCTAATGTCTAGGTATCGATACTTCATACGCAGTTCCTCGCCACCATCAGTTTCATCTTCAATAGTAAAAGGAGGAAGCTTAGCTTTGTTTAAAACATTTAGTTCCTCTACCAATATTTCTATGTCACCTGTTGGGATGTTTGGGTTTTTGGATGCTCTCTCAATAACTTTTCCTTCAACTTGAATAACAAATTCCCTTCCTAATTTTTGAGCTTGTTCCATAATAGCTTTAGGTGTGCGTTCTTCATCAAAGATTAATTGGGTAATTCCATAGCGGTCGCGTAAATCTACCCAAACCATAAATCCTTTATCACGCACTTTTTGTACCCAACCAGAAAGTGTTACTGTTGTATTTGTATGTGATGCTCTTAACTCACCACAAGTATGACTTCTATACATAGTTAAATTTTAGATGTGCAAATTTAATAAGATAATAGATTTTCAGATTAATTTCAGCAGGTTATTTCATTATTTAAAAAAATTGGAGCTATACTGTATACCTCAAATATGTAAGAAATGTTGCATAGAAAGTAGATTATTAGTACTTTGGCAACGCTAATCAATAAAAATTTATTATGAAACAAATTTACTGTTTAAGACTATTCATGTATTTGATGGTCATGTTTCCGTTATGTGCATTTGCACAAGGTACAGTTTCGGGAACGGTTACAGAAGCAAGCACTGGCAACCCTTTGCCTGGTGCAAACGTTGTTGTTAAAGGAACTTCAAATGGGACAACCTCAGATTTTGACGGTAACTTTAATATTAATGTAAATGCTTTTCCAGCCACTTTGGTTGTATCTTCAGTTGGATTTACAACACAAGAAATCAATGTTAATTCTGCTCAAAGTATTAGTGTTGCTCTTGAAGATGGCGTTGCCTTAGATGAAATTGTGCTAGTTGGTTCTAGAAGTACAGGGAGAACCGTTATAGACACACCAGTTCCTGTTGATGTTATTGATGTTGTTGAACTTGCAACACAAGGGCCTCAGGTTACAGTGAACGAAATTTTAAATTATGTGGCTCCGTCTTTTACGTCTACAACGCAAACAGTTGCAGATGGTACAGACCACATTGATCCAGCTTCATTAAGAGGTTTAGGACCAGATCAAGTTTTAGTTTTAATCAATGGAAAAAGAAGGCATAAGTCATCTTTGGTTAATGTTAATGGTACTGTTGGAACAGGGTCTGTTGCAACAGATTTAAACTCTCTTCCAGCAGCTGCAATTGAAAGAATTGAAGTGCTAAGAGATGGTGCTGCAGCACAATATGGTAGTGATGCAATTGCAGGTGTTATTAATATTGTGTTAAGAAAAAACACAAATGAGTTAAACTTGCAAGTAAATTCTGGGGCCAATATAAGTAAGCACTCAGAACAATATGATGAAGGAGGAATGGATGGTGAGCAATTTCAAATCGCTGCAAATTATGGTTTAGATCTCGGTAAAAATGGTGGTTATATTAATTTTACTGGGTCATTAGAAAATAGAGGTGCAACCAATAGAACAGATTCTATGCAACAACCTATTTTCACAATGTTTGATACTGCAACAAGAATGTTGGGATATGATCAAGCTTTTGCAATGAACCCAAGTGCATTATCAGCTTATGTTGCCAGTTTAGATTCTAGCTTACAAAATGTATATGACAATGGTATTGCAAATGGAGACAGCTTCTTAGACATTATTGCATCTGATGCTGGACCTGGTGGAGCTCAACCAATTACCGAATATGAGTTGAGACAAAGAGGGTTAACTAGAGACGATTTTAGAATGAAAGTTGGACAATCTAAATTACGTGGAGGAAAATTCATGATGAATATGGAGTTGCCTCTAGACGATAATGGGTCAACTTTTTACTCCTTTGGAGGCTTGAGTTTTAGAGATGGTTTATCAGCTGGGTTTTTTAGAAGACCTGCTTATACTGATGGAAGAGGAACAACCTCAGCATTAGAAAATGGTTTTTTACCTCACATAGGTTCAAGGATTTTAGATAAATCTATTGCTGCTGGGATAAAAGGTATGATAGGAGATTGGCATGTTGATTTTAGTAATACTTATGGAACTAATAGTTTTGACTACACTATTAAAAATACTGCTAACGCAACCTTATTGTCTTCTACTCCAAGAGAGTTTGAAGCAGGAGGTTTTTCATTTGCTCAAAATACAACTAACATAGATATTTCAAATAAATACGATGATATATTTGAAGGCTTAAATGTTGCATTTGGTGCTGAGTATAGATTAGAAAACTATCAATTAATAGCTGGAGAAGAAGCATCTTGGGCAAGTTATGATATTTATGGTGATGTGGTTACTGCATCAACTCCAGATGCCGATAAACAATACAGCTACTTTGGAAGTTTAGTTCCAGGAGGTTCTCAAGTTTTCCCAGGTTACAGACCAGAAAATGCTTTAGACCAAAACAGAAACAGTTACGCAGGTTATGTTGATGTTGAAGCTGATATTACTGAAGATTTCTTGCTAGGTGCTGCTTTACGTTATGAAGACTATAATGATTTTGGAGACACCTTTAACTGGAAATTGGCGTCACGTTATAAAGTATCAGATAATTTAGCTATAAGAGGTGCTGCAAGTACAGGCTTTAGAGCGCCAGACTTACACCAAATTTACTTTAATGCAACAGCTACTTTATTTGTTGCTGGAGTACCAAATGAAGTTGGAACTTTCGCTAATAATAGTAGATTGGCTCAATTGTTAAGCATTCCTAGATTAAAGGAAGAAAGATCTAATAACTATAGTTTAGGTTTTACTGCAAAAGTACCATCTGCTGGATTGAAATTTACTGTTGATGGTTATATAGTAAATGTTGACGATAGAGTATCACAAACAAGAAGCTATAGTGCGTCTGGACAAAACGCAGAAGTACAGCAAATTTTCTCAGATGCCGCAGCAGGTTCCGCTACTTTCTTCATGAACTCTTATAACTTAAAGAGCTCAGGTATTGATGTTGTAATAGACCATAAAACTGGGTTAGGAGAAGGTACATTAAATAATAGTTTGGCAGCTTCGTTTAGAAAGTTTGAAGTTAAAGATGTAGTAGAAGTACTTGGAGAAGAAGTTTTAGATGCAAGAGCCATAGGTTTTATTGAATCAGCAATGCCAAGAACTAAAGTTAACTTAACAAATATTTATAAAACAGGTAATTGGAATTTCTTACTGAGAAATGTTTACTTTGGTGAAGTAAACGATCCTGATTTTGAAGGTAGTGCTAACCCAGTTGTTTATGGTGAAAAAATCGTTACTGATTTATCTATAGGTTATGCTTTGAACGACAATTTAAACTTAACAGTAGGAGCTAATAACTTATTGGATGTTTATCCAGATGAAGTGCCTACAGCAAGTAATTACGGAGACCAATTTATCTTCTCGCGTAGAACTTCACAATTTGGTTTTAACGGAAGATATGTGTTTGGTAGAATATCATTTAAATTAAAATAAAAAAACATGAAAAATTTTAAATACTTATACAAGTTTATTCTTGTACTGCCATTAATGTTCATGGTAGGATGTATTGGTACTGATGATTTTAACGATCCAGAATCAAACCAATTTACTCAGCAAAGTACAGTTTTTATCGAAACTGATGACGCTTCACAAATAACAAGAACAGTACCTGGTAATGTTGCTCAGCCAATAGAAGTAGGCATTAACAATGCTGACCCTAATGACGTAACGGTATCATTTAATGTTACTAAAGATGGTTCGACTGCTGTGGCAGGAGTTGATTATACTATTGCTGATGCTACAATTTTAGCAGGCGATTACTTTGGTAGTACAGAAGTTACTTTTATGACTTCAGGAATATATGTTGTAACGGTTTCAAACGCAAGTGCAAACTATCTAATTCCTGTAGACAATAAAGCAATTTTTAATGTTCCTCCAGCAGTAACAGTATCCATTTCTTGGGCAGATTCTTTTTATGATTATGACTTGTACCTTATAAAAGGAAACCAAGATATAAATGGCGAAATTTTAGCTAATACATTTGATACAATAGCATTTGAAACTTTTGAAGTTTACCCTCCTGAGGGTTATAGCTCAGTCTTTATTGATGATTGGTGGAATGATAACGCTAGTATTGATGTGGTTATGTTTGTAGAAATTGATGGTGAAGTAACAGTTTATGATGTAGTTATGGATATGGACAAATTTGTTCTTCTAATAGACACTTCTTATGACGAGGAAGGAAATCCAGTATATGATATTACTCCGCTTTAAAGACTAAAATAGTTTAATATAAAAAGAGCTTCAATTTGAGATGAAGCTCTTTTTTTATATGATTTGATTATGATAAAAGTAAATCAATTTATCCAGAGTTTAAAACCATCCTCTACTTTGGCAATAAATCAAAAAGTCAAAAAACTTAAGATTGACGGTAAAACGGTTTTTCATTTTGGTTTTGGGCAATCGCCTTTTCCTATTCATTATTCTATAACAAATGCATTAAAGAGTTATGCCAAAGACAATAATTATTTACCAACTAATGGATTAGAATTATTACGTGAAGAAATTAGTGTTTTTCTTAAAAACCATCAAGGAGTATCGTTTAATCCCAACGATATATTTATAGGTCCAGGAAGTAAAGAGCTATTATATCAAACCATCTTAATTTTGGAAGGGGTTTTCTTAATCCCAAAAGGGAGTTGGGTAAGTTATTTGCCTCAAATTAAATCAAAGAATGGAAGCTATGAAATATTAGAGACTAAACTTGATAATGATTATAAATTAACTGCTAAAGTTCTTGAAGAGTATTGTAAGCAAAATTCAGACATACAAAAAACGCTTATTCTTAATTCACCAAATAATCCTACAGGAGCAGTTTACAGTGACGAAGAACTTAAAGCATTGGCTGTTATATGTAGAGAATATAATATTATTGTCTTATCTGATGAGATATATTCTCAAATAAATTTTAATGAAAACTTTTCACCAAGTATGGCAAAGTATCATCCTGACTTAACTATTGTATTTGGTGGTTTAAGTAAGGTGTTTTCAGCAGGAGGTTATAGATTAGGATTTATGGCACTACCAAAAGGATTACAAGAACTTAAAAACTTATATACTTCTTTATTTAGCGAAACATTTAGTGCTGTTGCTTCTCCAATTCAATATGCTGCTGTTACAGCTTATATGTATCAAAAACCCATACAAGATTATGTAAAACAAAGTTCAGATATATTAAAAATGATATCTACCTATGTCTATAAAAACTTAACAAATATTGGTGTTAGCTGTACAAAACCTAAAGGGGCATTTTATATGATGATTGGGTTTGAAAACTTTAAAAATGAACTTAAAACTATTGGGATTGAAACAAGCAACCAACTTGCAGATTATTTGCTTGAAAATTATAGTGTTGCACTTTTACCCTCTACAGATTTTTATTTTCAAAAAGAAGAATTATTTTTTAGATTAGCCTTTGTGGATTTTAATGGAGAAAAAGCACTAAACGCTATTAAAGACTTTGATGGCGACATCAATAAATTTATTAAAAATCAGTGCCCTTCAATTTATTACGGAATTCAGGAAATTATAAAATGCGTAAATGATTTACAATGAAAATTAAATGTTTTTTAACAAACGTTTTTCTTTTGGTTTTTATCCAAAGCATCTTTGCCCAAATTTCATTTACTGAAAGTTCATCTTCTCAAAATATCAATGTATCTCATGGAACAGGTGCATTTGTAGGAGGAATTTCTTTTTTTGATTTTAATAATGATGGTTGGGACGATTTAACTTTTGCATCTAACAATGGAGACCCTGTCTATTTCTTCCAAAACAATAATGGAACGCTAAGTTCTGTTAGCTTGAACCTTGTAGATAATTTAAATGATACCAGACAAATTAATTGGGTTGATATTGATAATGATGGTGATAACGATTTATTTGTTGTTAGTAATAATGCATCTAACAGATTGTATTTAAATGATGGAAGTATGAACTTTACTGATATTACTGTTTCATCAGGAATATCCACAGCAACAATGAGATCTTGGGGAGGTTCTTGGGGAGATTATAACAATGATGGTTATTTAGATTTATTTTTAAGTAACAGAGATATTGCTAATGGACTTCAGCCTAATTTACTTTACCGAAATAATGGTAATAATACGTTTACTGATGTTAGTAACTCGGCTGGAATAAGTAGTTCAAATCATTTGTCTTTTTGTGCTTCCTTTTTTGATTTCAATAATGATGGTTGGCAAGATATTTATATTGCTAATGATAGATTTACTACATCAAACATTCTCTATAAAAATAATGGTAATGGGACATTTACAGATGTAAGTGCAAGTTCAGGAACAAACATCATTATGGATGCAATGTCTACAACTATTGACGATTATAATAATGACGGTTATTTAGATATTTACATTACCAATACAGCAAGTGGTAATTATTTTTTAAGAAACAATGGCAATGAAACATTTACAAATATAGCAAGCACTACAGGAACTACTTTTAATAGTATAGCTTGGGGAGCAGTATTTTTAGATGCAGACAATGATACAGATTTGGATCTTTATGTAAGTGGTATGCGCGATGGTACAAATGGGCAATTGCCTTCGGCATTTTATGAAAATAATGGCTCAGGTATTTTTAGTATTCCAGCGAGTGCTGGTTTTGCAAATGATACTGCTGAAAGCTATTCTAATGCCATTGGAGACATTAACAATGATGGATTGCCAGATATTTCAGTTTTAAATAAGGAACCAAGAGACAATTTTCTTTGGATGAACACCAATAATGATGGTAATAATTGGTTAAAAGTAACTCTTGAAGGTACCACAAGTAATAGAATGGGAATAGGCTCATGGATAGAAATTTCTTTAGGAGGCAATAAACAATATAGATACACACTTAATGGAGAAGGTTATACAAGTCAAAATTCAGGAGCAGAATTTTTTGGTTTAGGAAATAACACCATAGTAGATTATGTAAAAGTTACTTGGTTAAGCGGAGTAGAAGATATTTTATATAATGTTTCATCAAATCAAAAATTGCATATTGTTGAAGGGTCTACACTATCAGTTTTAGAAAATAATTTTGAAACCTCTAAAGTTTATCCGAATCCAAGTAATGGGAAATTTCAAATACAGACTAAACTTGTTAATTATAATGTTGAAGCTTATAATACTTTAGGAGCTAAAGTGTTTTCAAAACTTAATCTATCAAATCAAACAGCAATAGATTTAGGTTTTTTAAGTAAAGGAGTTTACTATTTAAGTATTCTTTCTGACGGGATATCTGAGACCAAAAAAATTATAATAAACTAAAAAACCTCTGCAAATTTGCAGAGGTTTTTCTTTCTTCTATTAATAACTAAGCACTAATTTGCTTTCTCAAAAATATTTTTCGCTTCAATTTGTTCACCAAAAAGAATAAAACAGGAACAATTATTAACGTTAAGAAAGTTGCAAACAATAATCCAAAAATTACTGTCCACGCTAATGGTCCCCAAAATATCACGTTATCTCCACCAATATAAATATTAGGGTTAAAGTTGTTGAATAACGAAAAGAAATCAATATTAAACCCAATTGCTAATGGAATCAACCCAAAAACAGTTGTAATTGCTGTTAATAATACAGGTCTTAAACGAGCTTTTCCTCCTTTTATAATAGCTTCTTTAATATCTTCAACTGGTAAACGCTCATCAGCATCAATATCATCCATTGTAGCACGTTTTCGGTCTATGAGCAATTGAGTGTAATCGAGTAGTACAACACCATTATTTACTACAATTCCAGCTAATGAGATAATTCCCATCATGGTCATCATAATAACAAAAGACCATCCAGTAAATACTAAACCTAAAAATACTCCAGCAAAGCTCAAGAAGATGGCTCCCATAATTATGGATGGTTTTGAAATCGAACCAAATTGGAAAATTAAAATCAACATAATTAAACCTAAACCAGCTAAAAGTGCTTTGTTTAAAAATGCTTGTTCTTTAGCTTGTTCTTCTAATTGGCCAGTATAATCAATTTTAATATCGTTTGGAAGTTCACCATAAGCATCAGCGTAAGATTCCATTTCATTTTTAATTTGAGCTACAACCACATTAGCATCAATAAATCCAGGTGCTAATGCCGAATAAACCGTAACTACACGTTTAAAATCACGATGTTTTATTGAACTAAAAGATGATGTATTAACCTGTTTTGCAACTGCAGAAACAGGTACTTCTTTTAACTGACCTGTAGCTTGATCTCTAAAAATGATATTTTGATTAAATAATGCACTCGTATTGTATCTGATATCTTCATTAAAACGAACATTAATATCATAATCTTCACCAGCTTCTTTATAAACACCAGCTTTAGCGCCAAAAAGTGAATTACGTAATTGCTGTCCAACTTGACCAGCAGAAACACCTAATTCTCCAGCTTTCTCTCTATCAATATCAACTCTTGTAACAGGTTTTCCACGATTTACATCAATTTTTAATTGGTCAATTCCAGGAACATTTTTACTGTCAATATATTTCTTGATATTTTCTGCTACTGAAATTAATTGGTTATAATCTTGTCCTTCAATTTCTATGTTGATTGGATAACCTGCTGGTGGACCAACAGGATCTTTTTCAACTGAAATGGAAACGCCAGGATAAATACCTTTTAATGCATTTTGAATATCTTTTCTTAAATCTTCGCTATCAATAATACTATTGTTAGCATCTCTACGGAATTTAAATTCACGCATTGTAGCTGTAATTTTTCCTCTGTTTGGCATTTCAGCTGTAGAACCACCATCAGTAAATGGATTTCCTGCACCTTCACCAACTTGAGACACAACAGATTCAACTAAAAAGTTTTTACTATCATCATCAGAATTGGAATACTTATCGCTTCTAATTACATCATAAACTCGCTTCTCTATATCTTTAGTAATTTCATTGGTTTTTTCAATAGCTGTCCCTTCAGGATATTCTATATAAACCATAATTTGTTTTGGTGTATTGTCTGGGAAAAACTCAATATTTGTACGTTGGCTAGCAACTGACATCCCAAATGCCATAAAAGAAATAATTAAAAGCACAACTGTTCCACCAACATATACAATAGGCATTCTACCTTTTAAAGCTGCTCGTAAACGATTTTCATACCAGTTTTCTAAACGAGGTAAAAACTTGTTTTGAAATGTATGTGTTAGTCCTTTAATGACATATTTATATAACCAAAGTAAAGCTGCACTAAACATAAATAATGTACCTAATCCGCGATAAGAGCCACCAACGAAATAGATAAATACACCTAAAACAACTAAAATAATGGTTAGTTTAATTAGACGTTTCATTGGGATAGTGTCTTCCTCAACTTTCATGAATTGAGATACCATTACTGAGTTTATAAATACAGCAACAAATAAAGAAGAACCTAAAACTATTGATAATGTAATTGGGAAGTAAATCATAAATTCTCCCATCATTCCAGGCCACATTCCTAAAGGAATAAATGCTGCAACAGTTGTTAATGTTGAAATAATGATTGGCATAGCAATTTCACCAATTCCCTTTTTTGAAGCTTCAATTCGGCTCATTCCTTCTTCGTCCATTAATCTATATACATTTTCTACCAGAACAATACCATTATCTACCAACATACCTAGTCCCATAATAAGTCCAAAAAGTATCATGGTGTTCATGGTGTAACCCAAAAATTGAACAATCATAAAAGCCATTAACATAGACATTGGAATTGCAAAACCAACAAAGAGAGCGTTTCTAAAACCAAGAAAAAACATTAAAACGGTTGTTACCAGAATAATACCAAAAATGATATTATTAACTAGGTCTTCAACTTGATTAAGTGTAATTTCTGATTGATCATTTGCTGTCGTAATACTTACATCTTTTGGAATTGCATTGGTTTCTTGAGAACTTTTTATGATTTCGTAAATAGCTTCTGTTGCAGCAACCATGTTTTTACCTGCACGCTTTTTTACATCTAACATTACAACATTTTTACCAAAATCACGAGCAAAAGTAGTATGGTCTTCATCAATAAATCTCACTGTGGCAATATCCCGCAAATACACAGCGCCATTATCAGATTTCACCACGAAATTTTCTAACTGTTTTGGTGCATCAATCTCACCAATAACACGAACGGTTCTACGCTGACCACTTGTTATGAGGTTTCCGCCACTCATAGTCATGTTTCCATTTTGTATTGCAGAAATGACATCGTTAAAACTCACTTTTGCTGCCATCATTTTATAGATATCTACAGCAACTTCAACTTCTTTTTCTTGAGCTCCTCTAATATCGGCAGCTTTAATTTCCTCCAAATCTTCAATATCATCTTGAAGAATTTCAGCAAACGCTTTTAGTTTATCAACAGGATAATCTCCAGTTAAGTTGATGTTTAAAATTGGCATTTCTTCAGAGAAATTGAGGTCAAAAACATCTGGTTCTACTTTAGCACCATTAAATGTAGGCCAATCTTCTGATGCTTTTTCGCTATCGACTTCATCCTTCACTTTTTGTCTAGCATCCTCAACAGCAATGTTTTCATCAAACTCAACTACAATCATTCCGTAATCTTCTTGAGATGTTGAAAGTACTTCAGTAACATTACTGATGTTTTTTACTCTATCTTCAAGTGGATCTACAATTAATTTCTCGATATCCTCAGCTGTATTTCCTGGATATGGAGCACTTATGTAGATTTTAGTTTCTTTAACTTCTGGGAAACTTTCACGAGGTAAGTTAAAATAAGCTGAAATTCCCATGAACAAGAAAATGGCAACAATAACATATATTACTGTTTTATTATTTATTGCCCACGATGAAGGCTTAAATTCTTTGTTTAGTTTGCTCATTTTTATTAATTTGAAATTTCAACTTCTTGTTCATCTTGGACGCTTCTTGCGCCTTCTTTAATAACATGATTTCCGGTTTCTAAACCAGTTAATACCTCAATAAAATCACCTTGAGTTTTACCTGTAGTAATGATTGTTTTTTTGGCTTTTCCAATATTATTTTCACTTACATTATCAACCACAAAAACGTATTGCTCACCATCACTGTTTTCAGAAATGATACTCTGAGGAATTAGTATGGCTTTAGGGTTTGTATAATCATTAATTTTAAGCTTACTAGTAAGGTTAGGTTTTATACCACCATCTGAATTTGGAACACTAACCTCAATCTTAAATGCTCGATTATTTGGATTTATAAAATTGCCAACTTGACGAATAGAAGTTTCAACCGTTTTGCCTAAAATAGGAAAGGTTACTTCTACTTTTTTTCCTACAGTTACATTAGGTAAATGACTTTCTGGAACTTCTGCCTCAATGTACATATTGTTTAAGTTTACAACTCTAACTAAAGCTGATTGTCCAGGTGCTACAACACTTCCTTGTTCTGTAATGACATCGTCAACAATACCAGAGAAAGGTGCTTTAACATATGTTTTACTTAATTGAGATTGTATTTGTTTTACAGCATCCTGAGATGCTTTATAAGTCGCTTCAGCTTGTAAAAATTGAATTTCACTTCCTATTTTTTGATCCCAAAGACGTTTTTGACGCTCATAAGTTGTTTTTGCTAAAGCTTCTTGTGTTTTAGCTTGAGATAATTGTTGACTAAGACCACCATCATCAATTTTAGCTAAAGTTTGGCCTTTATTAACTTTTTGTCCTTCTTTAACATATACATTTGTTAATATTCCTGCAAATTCTGGATATAATACAATGTTTTGTTTAGTCATGACATTACCTTGAAGTTCTAAAAAGTGATTAAACTCTACTTCTTCAGCGGTTAAGGTTGTGATTAAAGGCAATAATTTTTTGCCATTAAGTTTATCTAATTCAGCTTCAATTTTTTCTAAATCAGTTGATATTTGTTGCTGTTGTTGTTTTAACTCACTTCGTTTAGCCTCAATGGCTGTTTTATTGTTTGAAGCAATGATGTCATCTACAGATTGTTCATTCCCTTTTCCACAAGAGAGAACAAGTAAAGTTAATGTTGATAAGATGAATATTTTTTTCATTTTTTTGTATTTTCTTGATTGATTAATTTTTTGGTATTTCATTGAGTACTGTTTCCAATGCTGCTTTTTTGTTAATGACATCCAACATGGCCTGAAGCAATTCTTGCTGCGATGTATATAGTTGAGTTTGTGCTTGACGAAGCTCAAAACTTGATGCTAAGCCTTCAAAAAACTTAGTCTGGTTTTTTCTTTCAATACGTTCGGCAAGATTTAAGTTTTCTTGTTTATTCTGGTAGTCATCAATAGCAAATTTATACTCACTTTTTGCAGATTCTATTTGTAATTTTAATTGTTGTTCAGTTTCAGTTAGGTTATCTATTGCTTTTTCTAAGTTTATTTTTGCTCGTTGAGTAGCTGCAGCTCTCATTCCTGAACTAAAAATGGGAATACTCATATTTACTCCAAGTAAAGATGTCCCAAACCATTGTTGTGAACTTTTTAAAAATTGAAACTTATCATTATTACCTAAATAACCTCCATTAATAAATGCGTTAAGTGTTGGTAAAGCCTTGCTTTTTTCAAGTTTTAAAAGCAATTCTTTAGAAACCTTATCATTTTCTGCAATTTTATAATCAATAGTTTGTTCTATATTCTCTTCTGCATCTAACAAACTAAGTACTACATTTTGTGAGGTTAAACTATTCAGGTTATCAGTTAGTTGAATGTTTGAATTTAAGTCCGCTCCTAATGTGATGTTCAACATTTTATAAGCCAAATTCTTTAGTCGTTCAGTGTTAGCTAAACTGCTTTTTATACCAGAAAGAGTTATTTGCAATTGTTCTACGCTTTCCTCTTCTCCAAGTCCATTTTCGTAAATTTTTGTAGTTTCGTTTAAGTTTTTTTCTAAAACTGCAACGTTACGTTCGAGGATTTTTACGCTTTCTTCAGCAAGTAAAACATTGCCATAAGCATTTATTACTGCTTTTCTAAGTTCTAAATCGGTTTTTTCTTTGGCGTTTTTTGAGATTTCCAGAAACACTTTTGCAGATTGTAAACCAACCAAATATGAACCATCAAATATTTTTTGATTTAAGGTTGCTGTCGCATTTATGGTTTGTTTTGTGCCAAAAGTAACCTCAGCAAACTCACCTGGATTGCCTCCAAAAAATTCAGCAGGTATCAAAGAAACTTGCTGTTTTAACCAGTTGTTATAATCAATAGACGCACTTATTTGAGGCAAACCTGTGGCAATGGTTTCCCATTTTTGTTGTTTTGCTGCTTCTATATCGCGTTGTGCATTTTTAGCTGCTCTGTTATTTTCAAGAGCAAAATCAATAGCTTCTTGTAAGCTTAGTGATTGTGGAATTTCTTGTGATAGAGCTGTCCAAGAGAACAGTAGTCCTAAAAATATGACTGTGATTTGTTTCATTAATTATTATTTTGATTGATTTTTAAATAGGTGTTTAAATAATCTAGACCTTTTTGGGTACAAATACCACGTAAATGATATTCTAAAAAGAGTTCCATAAGCAAATTCATAGAATAATTTGTTAATGGAAAAACATCTTGATCCTTTAAAGATGTCATGCCGTTAAAGTAAATTCTTGAGATAAAATCAATATTTATTGAATCTCGATATAACTTTAGATTAACACCTTTTTCAAGATTTTCTCTAACACATCCGAGCATTTTTTCTAACTGTTTTATCTTTAACGTTGCATAAATTTTTGGATAATATTTTTGAAGCTGAAACTGAGGTGATGATTTTTCATCCTTTAAATGAGTCATCACAAATCTCTTTATTTCATAAACTTCTTCTATTGGATTTTTACCAAGAGCACAAATACAATCAATACCATGAGATATAATATCAAAAGTTGCTAAGGTGGTAGCTTCAACAAGCTTTGTTTTATTCTCAAAATATTGGTAGATGGTTTTTTTTGAAATGCCTAAAGCGTTAGCAATATCATCCATTGTAACGCTTTTAAATCCGTAGCTTAAAAATAGATCAGCAGATTTATGTATTATTTTTTCTCTCATATTTAGAGTGCAAAAATACATAAGGAAACTTTGGAAACAAAAATAGTTTCCAAAGTTTTAATGATTTTTTAACATTGCATTTCTTATATGTGCTTTTTATTGTTGTGAATTGCTTTATTTTAGCGACATGTTATTAATTGAAAATTATCAAAAGTCCTTTATAGCTTATTTGGAAGAGTTTTCAACTCCCAAAGAACCTATTAGCCTATACCAACCAATACAATATATCTTGCAACTTGGAGGTAAGCGCTTGCGTCCTGTGCTTACATTAATGACCACAGAAGTTTTTAACGAAAACTTTGAAAAGGCTTTGGATGCAGCTTTAGCAATTGAAGTATTTCACAATTTCTCACTAATTCATGACGATATTATGGACGATGCTCCATTGCGAAGAGGAAAGCAAACAGTTCATGAAAAATGGGATGTAAACACAGGAATTTTATCTGGTGATGCCATGCTTATTTTAGCCTATCAGCTTTTTGAAAACTACGAAGGGCAAACGTTTAAAGATTTGGCTAAGTTGTTTAGTAAAACTGCTTTAGAGGTTTGTGAAGGACAGCAATATGACATAGATTTTGAAAATAGAAATGATGTAACTATTCCTGAGTATTTAAAAATGATTGAATATAAAACTGCAGTTTTAGTTGGTGCTGCTATGAAAATGGGAGCTATAATTGCAAATGCATCAATTGAAGATCAAAATAAAATTTACAATTTTGGTAAAAACCTTGGTATCGCATTTCAACTACAAGATGATTATTTAGATGCTTATGGTAATCCAGAAACATTTGGTAAACAAGTAGGTGGAGATATTATTGAAAACAAAAAAACTTATTTGTTTTTAAAAGCATTAGAATTGTCTGGCGCTAATCAAAAAGAAGAATTAGTGATGCTATACAATATTCGCAATTTAAATAATGAAGATAAAATTGCAAAAACTAAGCATATTTTTGATGTTACTGGAGCTTCTGTGGCAACCAAAAGAATGATAGAGCAATACACAAAAAATGCTTTTGAGCTTTTAGAAACTATTAATATTTCTTCAGAAAAGAAAATATTACTAAAAGAGTTTGGAATAGCCTTAATGAATAGAAAAGTTTAATGCTACTGCCTAAAAATTTTGAAGAACTAATATCTCAAGCGAACGACCAAAGCTTATACAAAAAGTTAATAAAACAACTCAACAAAGATTTTTTATTAGCCAATATTAATCTTGATTTTGACGAGGATATTTTACCAACAAGTTTAAAGTATATATTACAAGACACGGTTTTTAAACTCATACAAGAAAAATTTGCAGAGTACCTTAATTCGCTTTACATAATTGATGTACCAGAACACAAAGTAAAACAACTTGATGTAAGTGATATTGTTGAGCTTTCAGAACAAGTTGCGTTTTTGATTTTGCAACGCGAATGGCAAAAAGTTTGGTATAGAAATAAGTACTAAAAATAGACTCTGAAAAAAGGCATCCAAGGATCGGCAAAAATGCTTTTGTCTTCATCATATAAAACGTCATATCTTATACCAACAGTAACATTTCGGGTTCTATAACCAACACCCAAATAAAGCGCAGGATACCAATAGTTGTCATCGGCATTAGTCACAAAATTTTCGTCAAAATCTCTGTTAACATTAAGTTCTTCAAATTCAGCAGAAAGCTGTATTTCTTCAATTGGGTTAAATAAAGTAATCACACTGGCTCCCAAAATGGTAGATTTATACCAGTTTTTTCTTTTTGCGTACGTTGCATTAAGTCCAATTCCTGCTGCAAATAGGTTGTTAAACTCATAAATAGCACTTGGAGCAATGGTGCCACTAAAAAAACCGTTGCCAAAACTCAATCCCAAACCACCACCAAATCTTACGTTATCCCAAAAAGTATTTTGAGATTCCTGAGCATTTAAAGTCGACAAATTTAAACTAAGAATAATTAGAACAATAGTTGTTTTATGGAAGCTTTTTGGAGCAATTTTCATGATAAGACTAAATATTTAGTAAGTTGAATATAAATATACTAAAACAACATCTAATTTTACCAAAAGTTGTATTTTTGAAAAAATTTTATTGAAGCGAGAACGTCTCATAATAAATAATGGATAAATATTCCTTTTTAAACGCAGCACATACAGCATACTTCGCTGATTTATACGAACAATATTTAGAAAATCCAGACTCCATCGAACCTAGTTGGAGAGCCTTTTTTCAAGGCTACGATTTTGGCAGTGAAAATTATGGATTAAATGGTGAAATAATCGAAGGTGTTTCAACACAAATTCCAGAGCAAGTCCAAAAAGAATTCCAAGTTATAAAACTGATTGATGGTTACAGAAACAGAGGTCATTTGTTCACAAAGACTAATCCAGTTCGTGCCAGACGTCAATACGAACCAACTTTAGATATTGAAAATTTTGGGTTATCCCAAAATGATTTAGACACTGTTTTTAATGCAGGTGAAATTTTAGGAATTGGAGCTCAAACCCTCCGTGAAATTATTAATCATCTCGAAGCTATTTATTGCAATGCTATTGGTGTTGAATATATGTATATTAGGCAGCCTGATGAAATAAAGTGGATTCAGGACAAGCTTAATAAAAATGACAACCATACCATATTTACGGCAGAACAGAAAAGACACATTCTTAAAAAATTAAATGAAGCAGTTTCTTTCGAAAATTTTTTACATACAAAATACGTTGGTCAAAAACGATTTTCTCTTGAAGGTGGTGAATCATTAATTCCAGCACTAGACGCTTTAATTGAAAAAGCATCAGAGTATGATGTTAAGGAGTTTGTTATGGGAATGGCTCATCGAGGTCGTTTAAGTACACTTACCAACATTTTTGGCAAATCTGCAAAAGATATTTTTAGTGAATTTGATGGTAAGGATTATGAGCAAGAAATATTTGATGGCGATGTCAAATACCATTTAGGATGGACAAGTGATAGAGTAACAGATAGTGGTAAAAAAATCAATCTTAGTATAGCACCCAATCCATCGCACTTAGAGACAGTTGGAGCTGTGGTAGAGGGAATAGCCAGAGCCAAACAAGATGATAAATATTCAGATAATCCATCTCAAGTATTACCAATTATTGTACATGGTGATGCAGCTATTGCTGGTCAAGGATTGGTTTATGAAGTTATTCAAATGGCAAAATTAGACGGTTACAAGACTAATGGAACCATACATATCGTAGTAAATAATCAAATAGGTTTTACAACCAATTATTTAGACGCTCGCTCAAGTACTTATTGTACAGATGTTGGAAAAGTAACCTTATCACCAGTACTTCATGTAAATGCAGACGATGCAGAAGCTGTAGTTCATGCGGCCTTGTTTGCTTTGCATTTTAGAATGAAGTTTAAACGAGATGTTTTTATAGATTTATTAGGCTATAGAAAATATGGGCATAATGAAGGAGACGAGCCTAAATTTACTCAACCTTTATTGTATAAAGCTATTGCAAAACACGACAATCCAAGAGACATCTATGCCCAAAAACTTATTGCTGAAGGTGTAATTGATAAAAGTTATGTTGAAAAATTAGAAAAAGATTATAAAGATTCGTTAGAAGAAAAACTAGAAGATTCACGCAAAATTGAAAAAACTGTCATTACTCCATTTATGCAAGATGAATGGAAAGGCTATGAATATGCGACTGAATCTGAAATGATGAAACCCATTAATACAGCTTACTCAAAAGAAGGGTTATCAAAAATTACAGATGTTATTTCTGGCTTACCAAAGGATAAGAAGTTTATTCGTAAAATTTCCAGATTGGTTGAGTCAAGAAAAGAAATGTTTAATGATGATAAGTTAGATTGGTCTATGGCAGAACACCTAGCTTACGGAACCTTACTTGAAGAAGGCTTCGATGTTAGAATTTCAGGTCAAGATGTAGAACGTGGAACTTTCTCTCATCGTCACGCAGTAGTAAAAGTTGAAGATAGCGAAGAAGAAATAATCTTATTAAATAACATTAGCGACAAACAAGGAAAGTTTTTTATCTATAACTCTTTGTTGTCAGAGTATGGAGTTGTAGGTTTTGATTATGGTTATGCTATGGCAAGACCAAAAACACTTACCATTTGGGAAGCACAATTTGGAGATTTCAGCAATGGAGCACAAATAATGATAGATCAATACATCTCAGCTGCTGAAGATAAATGGAAACTTCAAAACGGGTTGGTTATGTTATTGCCTCATGGTTACGAAGGTCAAGGAGCGGAGCACTCATCCGCAAGAATGGAACGCTATTTACAACTTTGTGCTAAAGACAATATGTTTGTTGCAGATTGCACGACACCTGCAAACATGTATCACTTGTTGCGTAAACAAATGAAAGCAAACTACAGAAAGCCATTAATTGTGTTTACTCCTAAAAGTTTGCTAAGACATCCAAAAGTTGTTTCAACGGTTGATGAGTTTGCAAACGGAAGTTTTCAAGTAGTAATAGACGATGCCGAAGCTAATGTAGACAAAATAAAAACTCTTGTTTTTGTAACAGGTAAATTTTACTATGATCTACTTGAAGAAAAAGAAAACCTTAACAGAAACGATGTAGCATTGGTAAGAGTAGAGCAACTATTCCCTTTACCAGCAAATGCAATGAGAGAGATATTAAAGAAATACAAAAATGCAAACGATATTGTTTGGGCTCAGGAAGAACCAAGAAACATGGGTGCTTACAGTCACATGTTAATGCATTTTGAGGAGGCAAAAAACTTTAGGGCAGCAACTAGAAGACCTTATGGTGCACCTGCAGCTGGAAGTTCAGTTAGATCAAAAAAGAGACACCAACAGGTAATAGATTTTGTGTTTGATAAATCTAAGAATAATCAGTATTAGTAAACAGTCAAAGAGTAAACGTTAACAGATGAAACTACTTAGAGCATTACTTTTAATTATTTTTCCAATGGTTTGTTTTAGCCAATCGGAGTCTGATAATTATTTAAAAGCGATTGAAGCTTACAAGCTCTATTACAATTCTCATTCTTACGATTCGCTTTATAATATGTTTGCACAAGAAATGCAAAAAGCAATTAGTTTGGAAGTTTTAAAACAACAAATGGATGGATTGCATCAACAAATAGGAGCAGTTGGTGATATTTCATTTATTGAAGATGTTAATGGAGTTAAGATTTATAAAGTAAATCACGAATCTATGGTTATGGAATACTCTATAGTTTTAAATTCAAACAATCAAATCACTGGACTTCGACCACAACAATACAGAGATAGGAGTATTAAAGTTATAGAAAGAAATACAACAAAAATGATACTTCCCTTTAAAGAAGAATGGTTTGTATTTTGGGGCGGAACAGAAGTAACACAAAATTATCATGTAGCTTATCCAAATCAGAAATATGCTTATGATATTATGATGGTTAAAGACGGTAAATCATATAAAGGCGATCCGAAAAAGAATGAAAGCTATTATGTTTTCGGAAAAGAAATAATTGCTCCATGTGAGGCTAAAGTTGTCAAGGTTATTACTGGAGTTCACGATAATATTCCAGGAGAACTTAATCCACAGCAGCTTACAGGAAATACAGTTGTATTAGAGACACAAAATAAAGAATATTTACTTTTTGCTCATTTAAAACTAGGTTCAGTAAACGTTGAAGAAGGGCAGATGGTAAAGCAAGGAGATTTGTTAGGACAATGCGGAAATTCTGGAAACACAACAGAAGCTCATTTACATTTAAGTTTACAAAACACAATTGAGATGAGTGAAGCAACTGGTGGCAAGTTGTTTTTTGATAAAATATTAGTAAATGGCGAAATCAAAGAAGATTATTTGCCAGTAAAAAATGATAAAATCCAAAATATAAAATTGTAGCACATGATTTTAGAAATGAAAGTACCTTCGCCAGGCGAATCCATTACAGAAGTTGAAATTGCAACATGGCTGGTTGAAGATGGTGATTATGTTGAAAAAGACCAAGCAATAGCTGAGGTTGATAGTGATAAAGCAACACTTGAGTTGCCTGCAGAAGCCAGCGGAACAATTACCTTAAAAGCCGAAGAAGGAGATGCTGTTGAAGTTGGACAAGTTGTTTGCTTGATAGACACAAGTGCTGAAAAGCCAGAAGGTGCAGAGTCTGCCAAAAAAGTTGAAAAAGCTGAAGCACCTAAAACTACAACTGAGACAACATCTTCAAACCAAACTTATGCTTCTGGAACACCAAGCCCAGCAGCAAATAAAATTTTAGCTGAAAAAGGAATTGATGCTTCTGAGGTAAAAGGTACAGGAAGAGATGGTAGAGTTACAAAAGAAGATGCTGTTAATGCAGTACCATCAATGGGACAAGCAGTTAATGTTGAAGGTCGAGGTGTAACAAGAAGTAAATTATCTATGCTGCGTCGTAAGGTGGCAGAACGATTGGTTTCAGCAAAAAATGAAACAGCAATGTTAACCACTTTTAATGAGGTTGATATGTCTCCAATATTCGCTTTGCGAAATGAATACAAGGAAACTTTTAAAGAAAAACATGGAGTAAGTTTAGGGTTTATGAGTTTCTTTACTTTGGCAGTAGTTAGAGCACTTAAATTGTTTCCAGCTGTGAACTCAATGATAGATGACAAAGAAATGGTTAGCTATGATTTTTGTGATATCAGTATAGCTGTTTCAGGGCCTAAGGGATTAATGGTTCCTGTTATAAGAAATGCAGAAAAGCTAACTTTTAGAGGAGTTGAAGCTGAGGTTAAGCGTTTGGCTATACGTGCACGTGATGGACAAATTACTGTTGACGAAATGACAGGTGGAACATTTACTATTTCAAATGGAGGAGTTTTTGGAAGTATGCTATCTACACCAATTATAAATCCGCCTCAGAGTGGAATTTTAGGAATGCACAATATTGTTGAACGTCCTGTTGCTGTTAATGGCAAAGTAGAAATCAGACCAATAATGTATGTGGCTTTATCTTACGATCATAGAATAATTGATGGACGAGAGTCTGTCGGATTTTTGGTAGCTGTAAAAGAAGCTTTAGAAAATCCTACTGAACTATTAATGAATAATGATGTTAAAAAAGCTTTAGAACTTTAAACACAAAACCGAATAATTTAAAAAGGGCAATCTCAAATTAAGATTGCCCTTTTTTCTTACAAAAAACTAACTAAAATATTGAAAGAAATAACAACAATAGTAATAATGACTAATCCAACAATCACTATTTTACCCTTGATGGTTTTTTTGTCCATAATAAATTTGAGGTATATTATTTTGATAGCATTTGGTGCTTAAATTGAAAGCCCTGAACCCTAAATTACAGGGCTTTCGTTTAATCCTCCCTAATAAATAATTAATAGCACTGTAAATATCCTGATTAAGTTAATGCAAAACAATACGTAACTTTACGTATTTTTTAGAAACAATTTTGTAACCAATTAATTATCAGAAAATTAATTTTTCAATAAAACGCAAAAAAGAATAAAAAAAGCTTTGAACAACGTCATTCAAAGCTTTTTACACCTAAAAAAACCTCTAGGTATTGATTAATAGCGTTACAAATATCGTGTATTATTAAACTCGTGTCAATACGTAACTTTACGTATTTTTTATTAAGTAGTTTTCATTTTCTTTTGCCCAAACCAAAAGGCTATTTTGTTTTGGGAGCAAGTTTAATTTCTTTATAATGTTGCTCTTGTGTTTTTCTACTGTCCTAGTTGAAATATTTAACAAATCACCTATTTCAACTCCAGTTTTATTAAGAGCTATATGTCTTACTATTTCTTGTTCTGTTGAGGTAAGAAGGTTAAATTCTTCGCAAATGGTATCTGAAAGTAAATACTGGGTTAAGTCCTCACTAAAATAAGACTTGCCATTATTAACGGCTTTGATGCAGTTTTCAATTTCTGCAAGTGCAAATTCTTTTAAAATATAACCTGAAACATTTAAAGATTTCGCTTGGTCGTATAAGGTTTTATCTTTTTCGAAGGTTATAAGAACAATTTTTGTACTGAGATT